>NZ_AWXW01000032.1 GCF_000496835.1 Thalassobacillus devorans MSP14 | reverse complement strand
TTCCATAAAAGCCTAGTGGTATAATGTCAACTGTAAATTGCTATCGAATTGGAAATTATTTTGCTAGGTACGCAAGAAGTATCTAAAAAACACATCACTAAAGAAGCTTCCTTCCATCTGTTAAAAAAAGGAAGTGGATGAACCCGTGGATGGCTCTCTTAAATTAAGAGTTCCTCCTTTCGGGTGGAAGATAGAGTTGGTTGGTTTTACGTAGCGAGTAAACCAACCGGACCAATTTTCTTGCGGTTAAGACGAGGGCTCGTTTGTGTTGGTGCTTGGGAACTTCATGAAACTTCTTCTGATAGAAGGCACGATACTCCGAATCATGCTTTCGGATCGTATCGGCAGCCTGAATCAGATAGTATCGCAGATACTTATTTCCGGTTCGCATGCGAGAAGTGCTTTCCGACTCATACTCACCTGATTGATGTTGATTCCATACCAACCCTGCATATTTGGCGAGGGCATGGTGATCTTTGAATCGCTGAATATCTCCTATTTCTGCGATTAGACCAGCGGAATATACAGGACCAATACCTTTGATAGAGGTCAACGTTTCCGGAATGGCTTTGATCACTTTTTGTATCTCTTTATCCAAACGTTTCACTTGGGAAGTCAAGTGTTGAATCGTACTGGCCATGATACTTAGTGAAACATTCACGGCGTCTTCCATGTTCGGATGGAGACGGAAGGAATCACGAGCGATCTTTTTAAGAAATTTGGCAGCTTCTTCAGGTTCTCGGAATTGATTGTTCCCCTTCTCCTGAATGAAATGCATGAGTTCTTCAAGCGACATTTGAGCGATGACCTCCGGTTCGAGTTCTTGAATCACCGCCATACTGGTAACGCCAAAAGTATTGGAAAACGGGGACTCTTGCGTGATCCCGCTAAACTTTAAGAAGACCTGATTCATGATATAGGTCTTATGGCGAGCGATATCTTTAACGAGATGAAATCGTGTCCTCGTTAATCGCTGGAGCGCTTCATACTGAGCAACTTCTTTCATGGCATGGGGTAGACGTCCGAATCGCAAGTGGTCCGCGATGACCCAGGCATCAATTCGGTCGTTCTTGGGCAGCGTATCATAGCCCTTTTTGAAACGACTGACTTTTCGCGCGTTAAGAACGTAAATAGCTGGAGAAAAGGATTCATCGTCAGATGAACACAAGTGGTCATGAAGGAAATGGGCGAGATGCCAACCGTAATTGGATGTGGCTTCGAGCCCAACCTTCACATCCTTCACCTTTGCCTTTTCTCGATAGGTCATGACTTTCTGAAGCAAGAGTCTCGCCCCTTCTTGATTATTGGGAATCGAGAATTCTTGGAGCGAAGCTCCATCCTCTTTCATGAAATGGACATGATGAGATTTTAAGCTTACGTCTATACCGACAAGCAATTGAGACATACCAATCACCTCCTCATTATCAGTAATCAAGGTTCTTTCAGACCTGGGTGCCCACCGGAATCATCGACGTCTTCCTCGTCATCAGCACTCGCTATCGAAGAAGTCCATTCATCGCTACATTCCTTCTTCGATACGGCGCAACTAGTGGTTAGACCTTTCGTGATGAACGATGGGTAGCAGGCTTTTTAAGCAGTCCGTAATGGCCGCAAGGGAGCTTAGCTATCTCCTGAAAAAAACTTGTCCCCTTAATTGTCCGGCAGGCAGGTCTGAAAAGCTAGGAAAAATAAATGCCGGAGGTAACCCATGGATCATCACCCATCCTCCGACATTTCTCTATATGAAGTTTTAGGCATGATTAATAAGCTGGAGGAAGGCCACTTCCTCCAAGAGAAGCATTAAGATTCATTAAAGTAGAGAGGCTTCGCTTCCTCATTCACGAGGGCAAACAGCCAAAATCATATCGGATGTGAATGAGGAAGCGAATGCCAACTCAGGGTCCCGATATACATCCATGGATCAAACATACAAAGAGGCTTTCTGGGATCCGGATCCAACTGGAAATTCCTCTAGGAAGAGCTCTTATAAGTATTATACGAGGGAGC
>NZ_AWXW01000031.1 GCF_000496835.1 Thalassobacillus devorans MSP14 | reverse complement strand
GTAGAGTAAGCATCCAGCGCCTTATCACATTGCTGCGATAGGTTTCCTGATGCTCCTCTCCGAACCGGACTTACACGTCTCCATGTATCCGGCTCTCCATCTGTCATCTGCTTCATATCTCGCCTTTATGTCTCTTGGTATGACAATCCTTACACAAAGCAATTGTCTTACGATTTCTAGCTATCATTTGTTGTTCGAGATATGATTTTTTCGACTTTTCCCGGAGGTTTTTTAATTTCTTTACGTGATGCATATGAATGGTAACTCCATCTCTTTTACATAGCTCGCATCTTTCTGCCTTTATCCGATCAGACAATTTTGTAGTACTCAATACGTACCGCGTATTAGGTTCAAGGTCTATTTGTTCTTTTGATAATCCTGTTATTTTTGGAAATCTTCTATCAATAAAATGCATATGTTGAGTACCTTTGCTGGTTTGATATTCAACAGTGAACTTTTTGTTTTTTTCATATTTCTTTCGGATATGTTTGGCATTAGTTCTGTACTTTGATGCAAAAGTTTTAAGCATCGAATAGTACATGAAATAAGAGAAGCGATGCATATGGTTGCTCACGTTTTCAGCTAGTCGAAAATAGTTATACAATCCTCTGATTTCACTATTATATTGTGCGACAATTTCGATGTCTTCACTATGTTGAAAGTAGCCCCTGAATTTTGGTTTCCACGTTCCATCAGCACACATTTTAATGGCTTTATATTTTTGGAGCTTGTCTACCCATGCCTTGTGGGGCATTTTAAGTTTCACTTTCCCATTCAGTAACCTTTGCTTCCTTCCCAGACGATTCCGACGGAATGAATGGTTTTTTACGATTTCGATTTCATACCCTAAAAAATGTGCTGATTTGTTGGACGCATGGGTAATTAACGTTTTTTCCATAGATAACTCAAGATTTAACTTTTTTGCCAAGTAAGTGGCAATATCATCCCTAACCTGTTTAGCATCCTTCTTTGATCCTATAATCCCGATAAGAAAATCATCTGCGTAACGAACATATGATAACCTTCGGTATTCCGAATCCATGGGATTACTGTAGCTTGTTCGAAGCAAGGTTTCTTCAACATGTGTTAGTTGCTTCTTTAGCTCATCGACAGCTTGGTTATTTCCTTGTTCATAGGCTTGTTTTATTTCTTTCTGGATATCTGCACTTTCTGAGCTTAATTGTCGATATTTAGGGTTTCTTCTACGTTTCCTTCCGACATTAAATTGGTCCCTATATTCTTTTATATAAGTATCCAATTCGTTTAAATAGATATTGGAGAGTATGGGACTAATGATTCCTCCTTGCGGCGCTCCACTATATGTTTGATGAAACTTCCATTCCTCTACATATCCAGCCCGCAGGAATTTCCATATAAGATCTAGGAATGCTTCATCAGCAATCCTTTTTCTTAGGATTTTTATGAGGGTATGGTGTTCAATGTTGTCAAAAAATCCCTTGATATCCCCTTCCACAAACCATTTGCTCCCTGTGAACGTACGTTTAATCTCTAACAGGGCGCTGTGGCAACTCTTCTTCCCCTGATAGGCATGAGATGAGGAGGAGAAAGAGGGTTCAAATATAGCCTCCAATATCAAACGAATAACTTCTTGGACCAATTTGTCGCAAAAGCTCGGTATTCCCAATGGTCGTCTTTTGCCATTTTTCTTCGGGATATAAATCCTCTTAGAAGGATAGGGTTGATAGCTCTTGTTTCTTAAAACCTTAATCAATTTGTCAATCTGATCCATGGAAAAACCATCAATAGACCGTTGGTCTACTCCAAGGGTTAGAGCACCATTATTTTTGCTTAAATTGTCATAGGCAAGTAAAAAGAAATCTGGATTGTATAATTGACGATAGAGCCTTTTATACTTATATTTTTGATCAAGACTCTTTCTTTGCAGATTGCTTAATACTACTTTTGGACATTGCATAGTGCCTTTCGCACCTCCCCAATTTAGTAGTAAGCTGACAGACTGCTCTCCTTCGCCTTGTACTAGGCTTTCCCTAGCTCTGACTACTACGAGAGCTCCGTTGCCTTATCAGATATTCATAAGCCATACTTCTTGACCGTTAGGTCTTGAAGTTCTCCTCAATAGCCATAGTGGCATTCTGACTTAGGCAATCCCCATTTAGTGAGCAAGGAATTTGCCTGCATGATGTCGGATGCGAGTTTCACACGTTGCTTCCATATAGAAGTGGGCGACAGGACGACCTATTCATAGAGATGACATACAATACCTCTATGATTCCTGTCGAGTTTCGTTTATAAGTACCTTCCGAAACTAGTTACGGTGGCCTCCCTAGTGCTATCGTTCAAGCAGTCTAGCTTTCATCCTTATTCATGCATCATATCTTGCCGTTCAGTCGTGGCTTGGTACTTAGCCAACTTACGGCTTTCTTGACATGCTATTGTCCCCTTAAAGTTTCCTTTCAGGGTTAGCCAAGTGATACTAGGTCATTAGGTCAGACCTAACGGTTTGCAATCACCGTGTTTCCTTGCCCCCTTATGGGCGCAC
>NZ_KI543240.1:2316-5276 GCF_000496835.1 Thalassobacillus devorans MSP14 | reverse complement strand
GTTAGTTAAGTCCTCGATCGATTAGTATCCGTCAGCTCCACGTGTCACCACGCTTCCACCTCGGACCTATCTACCTCATCGTCTCTGAGGGATCTTACTCACTCGAAGTGATGGGAAATCTCATCTCGAGGGGGGCTTCATGCTTAGATGCTTTCAGCACTTATCCCTTCCGCACGTAGCTACCCAGCGATGCTCCTGGCGGAACAACTGGTGCACCAGCGGTGCGTCCATCCCGGTCCTCTCGTACTAAGGACAGCTCCTCTCAAATTTCCAACGCCCACGACGGATAGGGACCGAACTGTCTCACGACGTTCTGAACCCAGCTCGCGTACCGCTTTAATGGGCGAACAGCCCAACCCTTGGGACCGACTACAGCCCCAGGATGCGATGAGCCGACATCGAGGTGCCAAACCTCCCCGTCGATGTGGACTCTTGGGGGAGATAAGCCTGTTATCCCCGGGGTAGCTTTTATCCGTTGAGCGATGGCCCTTCCATGCGGAACCACCGGATCACTAAGCCCGACTTTCGTCCCTGCTCGACTTGTAGGTCTCGCAGTCAAGCTCCCTTGTGCCTTTACACTCTGCGAATGATTTCCAACCATTCTGAGGGAACCTTTGGGCGCCTCCGTTACCTTTTAGGAGGCGACCGCCCCAGTCAAACTGCCCACCTGACACTGTCTCCGGACCGGATCACGGTCCTGGGTTAGAATGTCCGTACAGCCAGGGTGGTATCCCACCGGCGCCTCCACCGAAGCTAGCGCTCCGGTTTCTCAGGCTCCCACCTATCCTGTACAAGCTGTACCAACATTCAATATCAGGCTACAGTAAAGCTCCACGGGGTCTTTCCGTCCTGTCGCGGGTAATGCGCATCTTCACGCATAGTATAATTTCACCGGGTCTCTCGTTGAGACAGTGCCCAAGTCGTTGCACCTTTCGTGCGGGTCGGAACTTACCCGACAAGGAATTTCGCTACCTTAGGACCGTTATAGTTACGGCCGCCGTTTACTGGGGCTTCGGTTCAACGCTTCGCTTTAAGCTAACGCATCCCCTTAACCTTCCAGCACCGGGCAGGTGTCAGCCCCTATACTTCGCCTTACGGCTTCGCAGAGACCTGTGTTTTTGCTAAACAGTCGCTTGGGCCTTTTCACTGCGGCTCCTCGCAAAAGGAGCACCCCTTCTCCCGAAGTTACGGGGTCATTTTGCCGAGTTCCTTAACGAGAGTTCTCCCGCTCACCTTAGGATCCTCTCCTCGCCTACCTGTGTCGGTTTGCGGTACGGGCACCTCTTTCCTCACTAGAGGATTTTCTTGGCAGTGTGAACTCAGGAGCTTCGGTACTCTATTTCCCTCCCCGTCACAGCTTGACGTTGCCGGACGGATTTGCCTATCCGACCGTCTCACTGCTTGGACGCGCTCATCCATTGGCGCGCTCTCCTTATCCTCCTGCGTCCCCCCGTCGTTCAAACGGAAAGGAGGTGGTACAGGAATATCAACCTGTTGTCCATCGCCTACGCCTTTCGGCCTCGGCTTAGGTCCCGACTAACCCTGAGAGGACGAGCCTTCCTCAGGAAACCTTAGGCTTTCGGTGAAAGAGATTCTCACTCTTTTTTCGCTACTCATACCGGCATTCTCACTTCTAAGCGCTCCACCAGTCCTCACGGTCTGACTTCACGGCCCTTAGAACGCTCTCCTACCACTGATCGTAAGATCAATCCGCAGCTTCGGTGATGTGTTTAGCCCCGGTATATTTTCGGCGCAGAGTCACTCGACCAGTGAGCTATTACGCACTCTTTAAATGATGGCTGCTTCTAAGCCAACATCCTGGTTGTCTAAGCAACTCCACATCCTTTTCCACTTAACACATACTTAGGGACCTTAGCTGGCGGTCTGGGCTGTTTCCCTCTCGACTATGAACCTTATCACCCATAGTCTGACTCCCAGAGCTAAGTCACTGGCATTCGGAGTTTGACTGAATTCGGTAACCCGGTAGGGGCCCCTAGTCCAATCAGTGCTCTACCTCCAGGACTCTGTTCTCTGAGGCTAGCCCTAAAGCTATTTCGGAGAGAACCAGCTATCTCCGTGTTCGATTGGCATTTCACCCCTACCCACACCTCATCCCCGCGTTTTTCAACACGCGTGGGTTCGGGCCTCCAGTCAGTGTTACCTGACCTTCACCCTGGACATGGGTAGATCACACGGTTTCGGGTCTACGACCACATACTATGTCGCCCTGTTCAGACTCGCTTTCGCTGCGGCTCCGTCTTTCAGACTTAACCTTGCATGGGATCGTAACTCGCCGGTTCATTCTACAAAAGGCACGCCGTCACCCATTAACGGGCTTCGACTACTTGTAGGCACACGGTTTCAGGTTCTCTTTCACTCCCCTTCCGGGGTGCTTTTCACCTTTCCCTCACGGTACTGGTTCACTATCGGTCACTAGGGAGTATTTAGCCTTGGGAGATGGTCCTCCCGGATTCCGACGGAATTCCTCGTGTTCCGCCGTACTCAGGATCCACTCCGGAGGAGATTCGGTTTCAGCTACAGGGCTGTTACCTTCTTCGGCCGATCGTTCCAGATCGCTTCGCCTACCAAATCTCTTTGTAACTCCAATGGAGTGTCCTACAACCCCAGAAAGCAAGCTTTCTGGTTTGGGCTGGTTCCGTTTCGCTCGCCGCTACTCAGGAAATCGCGTTTGCTTTCTCTTCCTCCGGGTACTGAGATGTTTCAGTTCCCCGGGTCTGCCATCCTGCACCTATGTATTCAGTACAGGATACGGTCCCATTACGGACCGTGGGTTTCCCCATTCGGAAATCTCCGGATCATAGCCTACTTACGGCTCCCCGAAGCATATCGGTGTTAGTCCCGTCCTTCTTCGGCTCCTAGTGCCAAGGCATCCACCGTGCGCCCTTCTTCACTTAACTATCTTCGTGAAAAGACGTTGTTTTGATGTCGTTGAATGTCTT
>NZ_AWXW01000028.1 GCF_000496835.1 Thalassobacillus devorans MSP14 | reverse complement strand
TTGTTCCGCCGCTCAAATTAGCGACTTAATTAATATATCATGTGGTTGTTTTGATGTCAACAACTTTTCATGAATGTTTTTTGTCTCGGTTGCTTGCTCTCTTAACGCAACGTTTAATAATTTATCATGGTTCCAGAAATCAATCAAGGGGAAATTAAAATATAAATTAATTCTGATTATTCAACCTCAAAAAGAAAACTCCAGCCGCTGATCAGCTGGAGCTCTCTTTTAAGTCTATTCGCGATTTCTCATTTGCGGGAACAGTAATACGTCCCGGATTGACGGTGAATTAGTCAATAACATAACGAGACGGTCGATACCGATACCTAAACCGCCAGTCGGAGGCATACCATACTCCAGGGATTCTAAGAAATCTTCATCCATCATATGAGCCTCATCATTTCCTTGCTCTCTTTCTTTCAGCTGGCCTTCAAAACGTTCACGTTGATCAATTGGATCATTTAGCTCCGAGAATGCATTTGCATGTTCCCGTCCTACGATGAACAACTCAAAACGATCTGTGAAGCGAGGATCTTCAGGGTTCTTTTTAGCCAACGGGGAAATTTCAATCGGATGCCCATATACGAATGTAGGCTGGATCAGTTTTTCTTCTATCCGCTGCTCAAAGAATTCGTTCAGGATATGACCGAACGTCATCGTATCCTGAATTTCAATACCGTGCTCTTTGGCCAGAGCTTTAGCTTCTTCGTCACTCATATCTTTCCAGAAATCTACACCAGTATGTTCTTTAACCAAATCTGCCATATGGCGACGCTCCCATTTAGGTTCAAGGTCAACTTCCACTTCACCGTAAGCGACTTTGGTCGTACCCAGAACATCTTTGGCAATATGAGCTACAAGGCTTTCGGTCAAGTCCATGACATCATGGAAGTCTGCGTACGCCTCATATAACTCAAGCATGGTGAATTCAGGATTATGACGTGTAGATACCCCTTCATTCCGGAAAACTCGTCCAATTTCATACACCTTTTCCAGCCCGCCTACAATCAGGCGCTTCAAGTGCAACTCAATCGCAATCCGCATGTATAAAGGTATATCCAACGCATTATGATGTGTAATGAAAGGACGCGCAGATGCCCCGCCTGGAATTCCATGCATCATTGGCGTTTCTACTTCAAGGAAGCCAAGACCATCTAAATAGCGACGCATAGACTGAATGATCTTACTTCGGAGCACAAACGTATCTCTGCTGTCCGGATTCGTAATTAAATCAAGATAACGCTGACGATAGCGCTGTTCTACATCTTTCAGGCCATGGAATTTTTCTGGAAGTGGGCGTAATGATTTTGTCAGCATCTTGAATTCATCTGCTTTAACTGATAACTCTCCAACTTTTGTTTTAAATACCGTACCTGTTACCCCAACAATGTCTCCCATATCTGCTGTATTGAAAAGTTCATACGCGTCTTCTCCAACACGGTCTTTTCTTACGTAGATCTGGACCTGACCGCTCAAATCCTGAACATGAGCAAATCCTGCCTTACCTTTTCCACGCTTTGTCATGATCCTGCCGGCAATTGTAGTGTTGATTTCTTTCTCTTCCAGTTCCTCTTTCGTATAAGATTCATACTGCTCTTTCAAATCTTCTGCTAGATGGGTCCGGACAAACTTATCGCCAAAAGGATCCAGACCTTTTTCGCGGTAAGCTTCTAACTTTTCTCTACGCACCCGCATGTGATCATTTAATTCTTCCGTCACTTCAACCACTCCGTTTCCCTTACTGGTGTAGATATACAAACGACCTTTTTCAGGTTGGCTCATGCTATTCAAACTCGATTCGTTCTTCCATATAAAAACTGCCAGTATAGCAACTGGCAGGATTACAACTATGATTTAGTATAGAAAAGACTCAGGTAAGTGTCAATGTAAAGCGTCAAGACACTTACATGCGAACTTCCAGTTCATACGCAAACTCAAAAAGAATGCCTTTCAGTTCATTCAGCTGCCATGTCTTTCAATATTAAACATAGAGATCTTTCTCTTTATTATTATGGCTGCTAACAGCTATCTCTTCCAAAGGGACATCCAATGTCTCGGCGATAAGCTCCAGGTTGGAACGGCTTGGTTGGCGTGCCCCGCGTTCCAACTCTCCAAGCACTGATACAGACATGTTAAGCTTTTTGGCAAATTCCACTTGTGTCATCCCTTTTAATTTTCGAAACCCTTTGATCCTTCTTCCCCATTGGTTCTCTGCCATGGAACTACTCCTTTTGCTTCATCCTCAGGTATTTTATTTAAAACAGCATTAACTGTCATGTTACAAGTGGGTATATAGGCATCTGGATTGATCTCCGCCAAAGGCTCTATTACAAATGCGCGTTCATGCATATGGGGATGCGGGACAATAAGACGCTCTGATATAATATTTTCTTGATTATAAAGTAAAATGTCAAGGTCTATAGTACGGGGCCCCCATTTAATTTCCCTTTTTCTCCCTAAGTGTGCTTCAGTGGATTGACATATGTCGAGAATTTCGAGAGGACGGAGTGTCGTCTCGATTTCGACCACCATATTCAAAAAATCACTTTGTTCCGTATATCCGACGGGTACGGTTTCATATACAGAGGAGCTTCGTGTCACGTGGATATCAGGATGTGAATCCAACTCAGCTACGGCATCATCTAAATATTGTTTTCTCGGTTCAATATTGGAGCCCAAGGCAATGTAAACCTGGTTATCCATTCAACCACGGCTCCTGTATATCTCAATTGCCACCGATTGATAGTGCCCTGGAATTGGCGGATCTGGTTTGATCACTTTCACACGACATCCTTCCAGCTTCGAAAAAGCGGCAAGTAAACGATCCGCCAAGTCTTCAGCTACAGTCTCGACCAAATTTTTCGCTTCTCCTTCTACTACAGACTTCGTGACTTGATATATTTCACCATAATCGATGGATGCATTCATATCATCCGTTTTACCCGCCTGCTTAAGATCAACGTCCAGTTCCAGGTCAACAAAAAATCTCTGCCCGAGCTTGTTTTCTTCCGGGAAAAGACCATGATAGCCATAGAACTCCATTTTATTCAGATATATTTTATCCATCCTCATTCTCCTTTACCAAGCATTGCGTCCATCATTTTTGCCATTCTCGCGACTGGTTTAACATCATGGACACGCACTATATGGGCGCCCTTTGATATACCAAGACAAACAGTGGCACCAGTCCCTTCCATGCGTTCTTCTGCGGGAAGGTCAAGAACTTGTCCAATAAACCTCTTCCTGGAAGTTGCCAGCAGTATTGGATAATGCAACTCCTGGAAGGTTTCAAGGTGACGCATTACCTCCAGGTTGTCATCATGATCTTTGGCAAAACCAATGCCTGGATCCAGAATAATATTTTCATCCCGGACACCAGCTTCCTTCGCAATAGCGATGCTTTCTTTCAAATCCTCTTTCATATCAGCTATCAGGCTGTGGTATCCTTTATTGTCCCGGTTATGCATCAGGATAATCGGGACATTTAAACTTGCTGCAACCTCAGCCATTTTCGAATCTCTTTTAGCACCCCAGACATCGTTGATTATGTCAGCTCCCGCCTCCACGGCCTGACGTGCTACCTCAGCTTTATACGTATCAACAGAGATTGGAATGGTAAGCATACCAGAAAGCTTTTTAATAACCGGGGTGATTCGTTCCAGCTCCTCTTGTTCTGATACTGGCGTATGACCCGGCCTGGTAGATTCTCCACCGATATCAATAATATCGGCTCCATCCCTTTCCATCGCAACTGCCTGTGCCACTGCTTTTTCTAAATCAGAAAACTTTCCGCCATCCGAGAAAGAGTCTGGAGTGACATTAAGGATTCCCATGATTAATGTCTTTTTACCTAAGTCGTATACCCGCTTCCTAGTATGTAACGTATAGTTCATCGCTATTTCCCCTCTTCCGTACAAAAGTATTCCTTGTCTATTTTACACTATTTGAAACATGAATTCATGAAATAGAAAAAGGACTGCATCACTTCTACATGTGACACAGTCCCTTACATTATTGCTGATCTTCAAATTGATAAAGTGGTGTGGATAGGTATCTTTCACCATTACTAGGAAGGATGGCGAGTACCTTTTTGCCTTTCCCTAACTCCCGGGCAACTTTGCGTGCAGCGTGGATGGCTGCTCCAGAGGATACTCCTCCCAGAATGCCGTCTTTTCTGGCAGCTTCTCTAGCCGCTTCATAAGCTTCTTCATTAGAGACCTGGATAACTTCATCATAGATAGTTGTATCCAGTATACCAGGAACAAAACCGGCACCAATGCCCTGAATTTTGTGAGGGCCTGGCTGACCACCAGATAATACTGGTGAAGCATCCGGTTCCACAGCAAATATTTTAATATTGCTATAATGCTTTTTTAAAACCTTTCCTGCACCAGTTATCGTTCCGCCGGTACCCACGCCTGAAATGAAGGCGTCTAATTGATCACCCATTTGCTCGACTATTTCAGGGCCGGTTGTTTTTTCATGAATGGCGACATTTGCCTGATTATTGAACTGTTGAGGCATGAAGTAGCCATACTCTTTTTGCAGTTCTTCCGCTTTTTGAATCGCACCTTTCATACCATCTGCCCCAGGTGTAAGTACTAAGTCTGCACCATAAGCGCGTAGCAGATTCCGTCGTTCCTGACTCATAGTATCCGGCATAACCAGAACGGTTTTATAGCCTTTAGCTGACGCAATCATCGCAAGACCGATACCAGTGTTGCCGCTTGTCGGTTCCACAATCGTATCGCCTTCCTTCAACTCACCGTTCTCTTCTGCATCTTCAATCATCGCAAGAGCAATACGATCTTTTACTGAACTGCCAGGATTCATGAATTCCAGTTTCAGATAAATATCGGCACTATTTTCATCAACAGCACCATTCAGTTTAACTACTGGTGTATTACCGACGAGCTGACTGACATTATTTGCAATTCTCATTATCTCACTCCTAAATCCGAGTATTTTTATAGGATTTATTAATAATGTACGCAAATCCATGTAAAATGTCAAACAATTTAAAGATATTTTTAATTTTCTCCATCATTGTTACTGGATTGCAGTTCCTTTAAGTCTTTCACATCGAAATGGTAAGCTTCGTTGCAAAAATGACATTTTGCTTCTGCTCCATGATCTTCTTCAATCATTGTTTGAAGCTCTGCGTCATCCAGGCTGGCCAGCGCAACTTCAACACGTTCCCTTGAGCATCGACACTTAAACTGTACAGGAACACGGTCGAGTATATGCAGGGATTCTTCGCCTAATAATCTATTCAGTATCTCTTCCGGTGTATTACCTTCCCGGATCAGGCTGGAGATAGGTGGTATTTCAGTCAGCCTTTTTTCGATGGTACTGATTGTTTCATCATCCGCTCCTGGCATCATTTGAATGATGAATCCGCCAGCAGCAAGGATGGAATGATCGGTATTAACCAGCACCCCGGCACCTACAGCGGAAGGTACCTGTTCAGAGTTCGCAAAGTAGTACGTGAAATCTTCACTTACTTCTCCTGAAACAATCGGAACCTGACCGGTGAAGTGATCTTTCATCCCTAAATCTTTAACAACGCTTAAAGTACCCTCCGTTCCTACCGCGCGGGCTACATCCAACTTTCCTTTAGCATTTAAATCAAAATCGACATGGGGGTTCTTTACGTATCCCCTGACATTACCATGTGCGTCAGCATCTACAATTACTGCTCCGATTGGTCCATTTCCCTCAAGTTTGATTGTAAGTTTATCTTCTCCTTTGAGCATGGTCCCCATCATTGCACTGATGGTCAATGTCCGTCCCAGTGCAGCTGAAGTGGTCGCCCATGTATCCTGGCGGCGGCGTGCTTCTTCAACTGTCTCTGTAGATTGAATAGCGTAAGCACGGACCTGCCCCTCATATGCTGTAGCACGAATTAAATAGTCTGCCATCTATCATCATTCTCCTTTGAATTCCTTTTTTTCTTTGTTTCTTTGATAAATTGTATAAAGCCCCTTCAAGGTTAAATAGGGATCCACGACATTGATTGTCCTGGATTCATCTGCAATCAATCCGGCTAACCCTCCGGTAGCGATAACCTCAGGATTAGATGGAGCAGTCTCTTTCATTCTTCTCACAACTTCATCCACTTGTCCGACATAACCGAAGAAAACACCGGATTGCATCGCCCCTACGGTACTTTGACCGACAACCTGGCCTGGGTTTTTTATCTCGATCTTAGGAAGCTTAGCCGCTTTAGCATAGAGAGCTTCCATAGACACATTGATCCCCGGAGCTATTACACCCCCGACGTACTCTTCTTTTTCATTGATATAACAATAAGTAGTAGCTGTACCGAAATCGATGATTACAAGAGGAGCGGTATGTTCTTGCAATGCACCAACTGCGTTGACAATCCGGTCTGCTCCAATTTCTTTAGGGTTCGGATAGGCCATTGCCAATCCTTCATCCACTTCTTCCGCGCCAATGATCATCGGCTTTTTTTCAAAATAAACACGTGACATGCGCTCTAAAGCGAACATGATCGGTGGTACTACAGAAGAAATAATTACTCCATCAATGTCTGAAAAAGCTAACCCTTCATGATCCAGCAATGATTTAATCAACATACCGAATTCATCTTCTGTTTTATATCTATCCGTTTTAATACGCCACTGATACTTCAATTTATCTGCTTCAAACACACCAAGTACGGTGTTTGTATTCCCCACATCTAACACAAATATCATGACCTGACCCCACTTTATAAATCTTTTTTGCGATTTTATCATAACACACTACTTATTCATGCTTTATGATATATTTTCCTGCCAAGCCAAAGCAAGGCCAAAGGCTTATCGTTAAAAATAGCGAAACAAAAAAAGTCACGCTGCATTGGTACAGCGTGACTTTAATATAATTTTATTCTTTACGGTCCTGATCGTCTTTTTCTTCTGTTGTTTCCCTATTACTATCTACTGAGGGGTCTTCAGCAGGTTCTGTAGGTTTATTATCCGTTTTGATTTCATCCTCTTTCGTCTGGACATTGACACGGACATCAGAAGCATCAGTTTTCGTAGATGTTTCTTTTTTTCTTTCTTTTTCCCGTTTCTGCGCCAATTCTTCTACTTCTTCCTGTGTAGGAAGGCGGCCTTTTTCGAAAAGGGATTTGATTTCATTCGCATCCAATGTTTCGATTTCCAGCAAAGTAGAAGCAACCAGCTCCAGTTTATCGCGGTTTTCTGTAAGAATCGTTTTGGCACGCTCATAGCAGTAATTGATGAAGTTCTGTACTTCTTTATCAATATCATAAGCGATCTGATCACTGTAATTTTGTTCATTCTGGATATCACGGCCAAGGAATACCTGTCCGCCAGAATTAGAACCGAATTGCAATGGACCTAACTTTTCACTCATGCCATACTCAGTAACCATCTTACGGGCAATGCTTGTAGCACGCTGGAAGTCATTATGAGCACCTGTACTTACTTCACCGAAAATGACTTCTTCCGCTACACGTCCTCCGAGCAGCCCGGTGATTTTGTCAAACAATTCCGGTTTGGTCATGAAGTAACGGTCTTCACGCGGAAGCATGACAGCATAGCCGCCAGCCTGCCCACGAGGCACGATCGTAACCTTGTGTACCATATCTGCATCGTCTAATACCATTCCGATAATGGTATGTCCACTTTCGTGATAAGCCACAATGTTGCGTTCTTTCTTAGAAATGACCCTGCTCTTCTTAGCAGGACCCGCAATGACACGATCGATCGCTTCATCGACATCTTCCATATCAATACTGTCTTTATCGCCACGCGCCGCTACAAGCGCCGCTTCATTCAGTAAGTTTTCCAAATCTGCACCTGAGAATCCAGGTGTACGCATCGCAATAGTCTTCAAGTCCACATCTTTACTTAATGGTTTATCTTTAGCATGAACCGCAAGCACTTCTTGTCTTCCTTTTACATCAGGACGGTCGACCGTGATTTGACGGTCAAAACGACCTGGACGCAGTAAGGCTGGGTCTAAAATATCCGGACGGTTAGTTGCTGCGATAATGATGATTCCTTCGTTTACGCCGAAACCATCCATCTCGACAAGCAATTGGTTCAAGGTTTGTTCACGCTCATCGTGACCGCCGCCAAGGCCTGCACCACGTTGACGTCCAACTGCATCAATCTCATCAATGAAAATGATACACGGTGCATTCTTTTTAGCATTTTCAAACAAGTCACGTACACGGGACGCACCGACACCGACGAACATCTCTACGAAATCCGAACCACTGATAGAGAAGAACGGAACACCTGCTTCACCTGCAACAGCACGGGCAAGCAAGGTTTTACCTGTACCCGGAGGTCCTACTAATAGGACACCCTTCGGGATTCGCGCACCGACTGCTGAGAATTTTCGAGGATCTTTAAGGAAGTCGACGACCTCCACAAGTTCCTGCTTCTCTTCATCAGCACCAGCCACGTCTTTGAAACGCACCTTTTTCTTTTCTTCCGTATACTGCTTGGCCTTACTTTTACCAAAGTTCATGACACGGCTGCCGCCGCCCTGAGCCTGGTTAAGCAAGAAGAAGAATAAGATGAATATGATGATGAACGGAATCATGGTTGTCAGGAACGACACCCAGGCACTAGGCTGTTCCTCTTCCTCTACTTTCAGGATACTTTGTTCCTGAGCAGTCTCCGTTATATTCGCAATTACCTGTTCATTCGCTGGAAGCTTAGCTGTAAAGGAGTTGTCACCCTCTTCACCGCCGCCATCTTTAAGCGTTCCTTTGACTTGATACACTCCATTGACAGGTTGAATCGTCATTTCTTCAATCTGACCGCTGTTCAACTCTTCATAGAATTTATTTACTGTCAGTGTTTGTTGTGGTTCACCTTGTCCTCTAAATAGACCGACTACGCCGATTACTACGAGGAAGATAAGTAAATAAAAGATTGTGTTACGAAATATCCGGTTCATTGCCTACCTCCTCCCAATCAACAAAAACTATATTAAATAGTATCATACTAAAAAGTACCAGCACAACTAATTACCCTTAAACAATATGTGAATATTTTGTGTTTCATGCACCACTATCATTACCCTCCATAAACTTCCGGTTTCAATACCCCGATGTATGGAAGGTTCCGGTATTTTTCATCATAGTCAAGACCATAACCGACAACAAATTCATCCGGCACTTCAAAACCGATGATGTCTGCTTTGATATGGGAAGTACGTCCAGTCGGTTTATCCAGTAACGTGACGATTTTAATCGACTTCGCTTTCCGATATTTGAACAGATCGACCAGATAGCTCAATGTCAATCCGCTGTCGATGATATCTTCGATGATCAGTAAGTCTCTTCCTTCGACCTGTGTATTCAAGTCTTTTTCAATCTTAACCTCACCGGAAGATCTCATTCCTTCATAACTGGATACATCCATAAAGTCCATCTCCAGGTGTGTTTCTATTCGTTTAAGCAGGTCTCCCATAAACGGCATAGCACCTTTCAGGACGCCGATCGCCAGAGGAAATTTCCCCTCATACTCTTCTGTCAGCTGTGCGCCAATTTCCTTACACTTCGCTTGGATTTCTTCTTCAGAAATTAAAATTTCCTTAATTTCATTATGCATTGTCTGCTCCTCCTACGTGTCTTCCTTTGGCTGTTCATAGCGTATTTGAAGCCATTCTTCCGGCCTCTCACTTTCAAACCCCGTACCCTTTTTCAAGCCGACAAGCCACAGAATCTTCCCTGTTTGATCTGTGATAACCGGCCAACTATCCCTTAATTCTTTCGGAACCTTCTGGTCAATGAAAATATCTTTGATTTTTTTGGAACCTTCCATACCTTTCCATGTCATACGATCGCCTGCGCGACGGGTCCGTATAATTAACGGAAGCTCTACGTGAGTCAAATCACATGTAAAGGTGCAGGTGTCCTCTGGTAAATGGTAGCCAGAAACCACTTTGGCTGAAAGTTCCGAACCATCAGGTAACCGATATGTATCTCCTATATCAAGCGTACTCCTGTATGGTACAGGCTTTTCAGTGTTGCCGAAATGAAGAGTGATTCTTTCATAATTACGCCGCAACCTTAAACCACCAGGCCAGTCCAGCTCGGCATTAGCGATATCCCGTGTCAAAAAATCAAAAAATTGTTCTTCGTGTATATAAGAAAAATCTTCAGAGTTTTCATCATAAAGATAGTTTAATATTAGATGAAAGGACCTTCTTTGTAAAGCTATCGGAGAAGCTTTGAATGCAGAAATGTTAAAAGAAACACTTTTAGGATTTTCTTCTAATGTAACTCCCTGATCCAAAAGCTTTTTCGCCTCCGTATTCAAGTATTCCTGATCGTCTTTTATCACTTGACTGAGCTTCCATAAATGTTCAGTCAATTTCGGGTTTTCTTCTTTCAATAATGGCAGGATCCTGTGCCGAAAATAGTTCCTCGTATATTTCGTATCCTGATTCGATGCATCTTCTCTCGGCTCGATGTGATGATTTTCGCAATAGTTAAGAATCGCTTCCTTAGAAACGCCTAAAAAAGGCCGGATGATTTTTCCGCCAGCAAATTCCCTTGTTACGGGAATACCCGTCAGCCCTGCAGGGCTCGTGCCTCTGACTAAACGCATCACTATGGTTTCTGCCTGGTCGTCCCCGTGATGTCCCAATGCAAGCACATCCGCTTTCTTCTCTTCCATTTGCCGGCGGAAGAAACGATAGCGTAAAATACGGGCCGCTTGCTGTGTATTCAATTGATGCTGTTTCTTATACGTATTCACATCGACAGAGGTTCCAATAAATTCGATATTCCACTTCCTGCACATTTCTTCCACGTATTTCAAATCCTGCACGGAGTCCTCCCCGCGAAGCCCGTGGTCTACTGAAACAGCTGAGACCCTTAACTTCCACTGCTTGCGAATAGTCTTAAAATAATGTAGAAGCGCCATGGAATCCGGACCCCCGGAAACAGCTACCAGTACGGTCTGCTCTGGTTTAAGCATTTGAAATCGTTCCATGAATGAATCGACAGCCGTTTTCATGTTCCCTTCCACCTCGAGTAGCATTAGCATTTGATCAATACTGAACACCCTTATCCTATCATTTGTAGCCGTGGTCCTGCAAAACATAGGAGCTTTACCAGGCAACGATCGAATATAGGATATAAAATAGAATGACGGTAATAAAAATCACTACGGACTCTGCTGAAGCGAATGACGTTTTTTCAGCTTCTCTTCTTCTTGATACCCGGGTGTTTTTCATCTCTGCCGCTTTATATTTTGACGGACTGTTCAGCATCGATGAAAGGTCGTTTTTCATTTCCCTGCTGTGCGTATAACCCCCGGTCCAGACTTTTTGGATGAGCAGACGATAAGGTTTTAAAAGTGAGGCTTGCTGTAATTTCTTTTCTAAAGTCTGCCGTGGGTGCGTACCTCGCTCAAAACGGCTCCCGTAAGCTATTTCCAACATCACCATCGTAAGGGCGAATAAGTCATAGGAAGGATCTGCTTTTCTTGAGCCCCTTTGCCAATAACCGCGGTCGTAAAATTCCGTATACTCTTTGATCGCCCGTCCGGTTTGCGTAGTACCTCCCACATCAATCAAACGCAGCTGAGGGGGAGGGGTGGTAACAAGCAGATTATCTGTCTTCAAATCTCCAAACACCCAGCCCTGGTTATGAAGTTCTTCTAAGTCAGTCAATAATTGCAGCATCATGACCCCAAGCCACTCTTTCCCCTTACCGCGAAGAAAACTGGCAAGTTCCGTCCCTCTTAAATACTCCATTACATAGTACGGGAAAATAATCCCTGCAGGAGTCACCCAATCATCTACATCCAACAAAGAAGGCCCAAGGCGTTTCCCCTGGACCTTCTGAAAAGTTTTCAGAACATTCACTTCCGTAATGATCCTCGAACTGTCGGTACCAATCTTAAGCGCCGCCTGAACTCCATTTCGTTCACACAAATAGACAACTCCACAGGCACCTTCACCAAGCTTTTGAATCACCTGGTATTTCGTTCCGTTCCATTTTCCCCGGATGATGGTCCCCTGTTTTAAGTTAGTAACCAGTTTCTTCGTATGGTTTACTTGCATGCTTCATGCTCCCAAACAAGCTTTTTTTGCCAAACTGGTACATCGCTTCTTTCAAGGCCGGTCCAGTAGGCGTTATGCCTCCACTGGCCAGCTTAGGAAAAACTTTAGAAATCCCGTCCAGTTCCGGGGTCCAATCCATCAGTTTTTGAATCGGTTTTGTTTTATTAGGGAAGCAGAAGATGCTGAAGCGATTGTTCCCAGACCGCGCATTCAGACTCAAAGACAAGTCAAAAAGAGCTTCCTTGACTGTAGAAAGCTTCGGAGTCATACTGGCACTCGTATCGACAAGCACCAGCACCTCAAGGTCACACGTTTCCCCGAGGTCTTCCACTACTTCCATCACCTCGCCACGTTTATCAGGCGGCAATTCTTCAAACGTCTGCTTCTCCCCAAGAATCTGTTTCAGCTCCTGGTTGACTACTCCTTGTAACGTTTGTGTCATTGCTTGTTTGGTGACCATCTGTACGGTTTGAGAAAGAGCTTTCTGGTATACAATTTGGCTGACACCACCACCAGACATTGCAATCGCTTCAACTTCTTCCAGTCCATCGGGCTGCTCGCTCTGATGGTCATCAAGCACCCCGATAACATTCACAGTGATGCCTTGATTATTAGCGAGAGCAGCAACCGCTACAGGATCCTCTCCCTGATTCGAGCACCCATCCGTCAACAACAAGATTTGCTTTAATGTACCTTTTTTCACTGGATCACCCCTCCTGTTCGTTATCTTCATCATCGCCGAACATCGAGGGGTTTATACCTGCGCATCGGTTTTAAAAAATGAAATTAAGCCTCCTTTCGTGTATATGGTATTGCTGCCCATTGTGGCTGATTATGGTCTAACCTGGCCACCAGTACGGTCATGTCATCTTGGATCGCCCCACGGGTACGAATCACTTCTTCCAATATTAAATCCGCTACCGCCTGGGGATCGTCGGTCTCTAACTCTCTTATCTTCCGCTTCAGCCATGCTTCAATATTTTCTACATGCTTCGGTCCTTCCAGGATGCCATCACTCATCATGATCAATAAATCACCTGGAGCCAGCTGTTCACTGACAATCTCGACATCCACATCCTGGATGATTCCTATAGGAAGGTTACTGGATTCCACTTTCATCATTTGTGATCCACGCTTAATGTAGCTTGGGGTGCTTCCGATTTTAATGAATTTTGAAGTAGCATCCTGTAAATCTACTACCGCTAGATCTAAAGTTGAGAATATCTCATCGGTCGTTCGCAACGAGAGTATGGAATTGATCGATTTAATCGCTACCTGCTCCTGTATCCCTGATTGCAGGATTTGTTGTAAAAGCCGCAGCGTTTCCATACTTTCTTCATGCGCACGGATGCCGTTCCCCATACCGTCACTGATAGCGAGGGCGTATTTCCCCGCACCTAACTCCATCGTCGAATAACTGTCACCAGAAATAAACCCTCCATCTTTGGCAGCATGAGCGACACCTGTCTCCATGATATATCTCTTAGCTGACTGAAAAGACAGTTCACAATAGCCATTTGGAAATGGGGCAATATTTTCTTTTGTTACGACAATTGTCTCTTTTAAAATATCAGAAAGAAGCGGAGCAATCAGTTTTGGGCCTTCCCCATGATAATTTCGCACATAAAAAGTGAGATCGATATCGATATTGCCAGCATCAAGAGTATAGATATCGAGCGTTTCTATTTCCAAGCCCAGTTGATTCAGGGCATACGTAATCTCTTGCTCCTGGAGCTCATGATTCTCCCTTTCTTTAGTAATTTCCTTTGCAAAGTCTTCCATCACCTCCGACACTCCACGCAATTGATCTGCAACAAACCTCCGGCTCTCCAGCACTTGTTTTTTCAGCTGTTGATTCGCCTGATAGAATGAAATTTCATACTTCATCGTATCGATGAGCTTTTGCGGTTTGACGCAATATTGGTCCACGTTTTTGCGCACTAATCGGCTTGGCTCGTCCCCCTCTTCCAAATCAGTCATCAGATCTGTCATCACTTGATACGTTTGATCAAATTGTTTGGCCCAGCATCGCTCCTTTTTAAAACAGGATTGACATGTCTTTTCCGTTACGTGGCTTAAGAAGTAATCTTTCTCCCGCTGCTCTTCATCATTATCTGTCTGATGATCGACCAAGTGGAAACTTTTGGATAACGCACGGAATACATCGGAGAATTTTTCCACCCGAACAGCAGTTACATCTCGTACTTTCTGTAAATATTGTTCTTGTTCCTGAGAATGCTCCTGCGTACCTGGGATAAAACGTGACAGCTTCCTTATCCAGCCTTCCGGTGTCAACGCGAACAGGATTATAGCCAAACCGGTCTCTGTAAGTGATGGTGATAACGTCGATACACTTCCCCCATATATACCGATCAACAATGTACCGACAATCAAACCAATACTGACACCAGTTTTTTTTCCTTCTTTCAAGAGCCCCCCCAGCAGCCCTGAAAAAGCAAGCAGACTCATTTGATAGAGATTTGCTACATTTGCCAGACTCAACACCAGCCCCGTAACTACACCGACCGTAGAACCTATCGCTGCCCCACCGATAAAGGCAAGGAATAAAACCAGGTACCTGGAGAATATTTGTTCCAGCGAAACGTCCTGGATTTGCCATCCGATTGTACCCGTCAGTACGGAAGCCAGCAGAATGATCATACAGACGATTTCCTCATTTTTTAATGTTGCTTTATATCTTTTTGGTGATAATAGCGGAACACTCTGCATAAATATAAGGACAAGCATCGCGCTTAGTACGCCTTCAGCAGCCATAAGCAGTGCTTCGTATGGCTGCCATGCATCCAGTAATGTAAATGCGATGGCTCTTGGGAGGACACAGGCTAAGAATGCCATGAATGGCAGCAGCTTCTGATGTTCTCTCCATGTATGTACGATGAAGGCGAGAATCAAGAACGTCAGCATAGCTGTAAATACAAAGCCCGTTTGCAGCCAGCCATAAGTAGAAGCTCCGATGACGGCAAATAAAACGACAGCCGGCACACGATCTCTTCTGAGCCACCACACGGACGCAATCAATGCGATGACGAACGGGGAGATAGAAGATAAGATGACCGCTCGACCCAGGAGCAAAGCTATAATCATCAGCAGCCAGCCCTTCTCGATCAATAAGTACTTCGCTCTACCTTCCGCTTTCTTCTTCAATTTGCTCCATCTGGCTTTTTCTACCCCAATTGTTTGTGAACCCTTTCTCGTTAATGTCCCCAACATCTTCACCACTCCTTCTTGTTGCTCTATTAAACCACATATCTATCATGTAATTTGTCAAAACAAGAGGAGAGCAGTAACAAAAAGTTCGACTGATTTCCAGTTTGAAAAGGGCTCTTCTACAAATTCAACGTCGTTTATTCGAGCTTTTAAAAGTGCAGACAGGTGTTTAACCCTTTATCCACACGATTTCTATCATTTTCAAAAATTGACAGACTAATTCGAAAATATAAATTCTGTTGACACGTAATCTATCATGTTGTAATATATTGCTTGTGACTTTGAATCATGACTTTATGGCGGTGTAGCTCAGCTGGCGAGAGCGTACGGTTCATACCCGTGAGGTCGGGGGTTCGATCCCCTCCGCCGCTACCATTTTCTCTTTTTATAAAGGTTACATAAACCAAGACAAGGCCCGTTGGTCAAGTGGTTAAGACACCGCCCTTTCACGGCGGTAACACGGGTTCGAATCCCGTACGGGTCATCCAATACATTCTTGTCCTGCTGAGGCAGCTTCTCCGGAAGCTGCCTCAGTTTTTTATATTCATACTCTGTTCCATCTCAGTCTTGAGTCTCCAGTTAAAGCTCCCTTTAAATGAAGACTCAGTTTCGAGATACATTGTTTCCGTTACGATAGTAACGGTTTGGAGGTCCGGGAAATCACTCGCTTTCCATGGGGGTACGGTGAGCTTCCTCGGGCTAAAGCCCTGCGGGATCTCACCATGTACTCTACTCCCATAGGAGTCTCGCAATTTCCCGGCCCTCCTTGCGTTTGTAAGACTAACGGAAACATCGATATGCGGAACCACCATCTTAACAGCTGAAAAGAGCTTATGTCCTGAATCATTGAGCTTTTCATGCAGAAAATGTGGAAGATATCTTCTCACAACGTAGGGTTCGTTCGTCAAAATATGGATAAGGTGGCGGGGAAACGGTGAGACTCCCGTGGGAGAAGGGGCTAGGCGAGACCCCACAGGTCGTGAAACGGCCGAGGAGGCTTGCCAGCCTCCCCCACAGGAAAGCGAATCGATTCCCAGCCACCCTTCCCTCTATCTCGGTAACGAACCCATATTATCTTGAAACTGAGTCTTTCACAATCCGGCCCTTTTGTTGAATAAGGTGCTTGGTTAACAGGGCCATGTTTAACAGTGCAGTTTAAGATTCACGAGGAGGTTTTCAGAAAGCAAGTGGTATTAATCACCACAGGTTATAAAAGAAAAGTATTTTTACAAAGTAAAAACGGGCTGCCTTTTCTGGCAAGCCCGTTTTTTTGCACGTCCATGATATATTTACATAGGCAGCAAGTTAGCCTTTTTTAGCACCTCGACCTCCACGTTTTGATTCCGTATGCTTCTTCAAAGAAGCAAGACGCTCATCACTATCTTTCAGAAAGCGATTCATCTTTTGTTCGAATGATTCTGCCGGCTTCCGATTCTGCGGCTTATTGCGACGTCCGTAATTCTCTTTCGCTTTCTTGATGGAAAGGCCGATCTTTCCGTCTTTCCCGACATTAATGACTTTCACTTCTACTTTGTCGCCTTCGCTTAAATGGTCATTAATATCTTTGACATAGTTGTCGGCAACCTCACTAATATGGACAAGACCTGTCTGCCCATCGGGAAGTTCCACGAATGCTCCAAAATTAGTGATACCAGTTACCTTACCCTGCAGCTTGCTGCCTACTTCGATTGACATAAAAAAAATGCTCCTCCTTAAGTTTTCGATAAATATCCTTCTTTACTATTATATCTAAGCAATGAAAAGTGTGTCAATAAGATGGGTCTTCTTCGGGAAGTTTAAAGATAATTTCGCCTTCTTTAGAAAAGAAATAATTCGTCCGTGCAATTTGGAGAACATATTCTTCATTATTCAATAGCTCAATTTCTTCCTTGAGGTTCTTTTCCTGGTTCTCAAGCGCGATTTTTTGTTCCTGCAGTTCTTCCATGCGCTCCAGCTTTTCATGATAAGTTGCTTGTTGTTTAAAATGATAAGTCAGCATCGATCCCATAATAACAAGGGTCAGGACGGTAAAAAGTGCCAGCCGACGAAACAGACGTTTTTTCTTTCGTTGTTGGCGTGCTACGTATGTATCATACTGTTTCATATAATTCGATTCTAATCGTGTCACTTGTTTTTCGGCCATCTACTCTGCCTCCTTATCGTTTCCATAATTTTGACAAGTTTATTATTCTATTCTTTATTGTAACGTAAAATCCTGCTAACGTGTGTAAGTAATTTTTCATATTTTCAGGAAGAAGCTTCCACAACAAACGAAGTATCAGCCTTACAGGCCACCATAGCACCCGTAACATCAATATGCTACCCGCTAATAAGGTTGATGAAACCCATAATACAATAGCTGAAGCGACATTCCATATTACTATTATCGGCTTTACAATCAAAATTTCAAAGCAACGAAGGAAAAACCGCACCATCGCCATGATCATTCGGATCATCCGCTCAAGGATTCGAGTATAAATACCTTGAAAGAGCGCGCGGTAGGCCGCATATCCACAGAGAACCGAAAGGAAGATATACAGACGCAGCTCCCCATAATTTGCTTGATATAAAAGAAAAAAAAGAATGAATGCCTGTAAAAGCCAAAAGCTGATGACAATGGTATAGTTCATCAGCATCCGTTTTCGATACAGCTTTTCAAATCGTTTTAATGTATCCATGGCGGCACCCAAATAAATCCCCCCTGCAATCATCACTGCCATTGTGAGGAATTGGGTTGTCAACGTCATTTGAACAGCTTGCTAAAGAAACCTTTAGCTTTCTCCGCATGGTGTTCGTCCAGGTATGTCATTTCAAAAACCTTCCCCTTAATGGACACAACTCCCTGGTCGACATCGAGATTCTTCATTTGCAGATTTTCACCCCGGATCACTAAATAACCCATGCTGGTCTGCAATAAAAATTCTTCATTATCAAAGCTGTCTACCTCTTTAACGCCTGTAATCTCTAAGTTTTTTCTATTCATCATCCTGACGTGATGCTCAGCTTGTCCACGCACGTTGTTCGGATTCTTTTCATAATATTCCATGGTTCTGATCCCCCTTCACTTAGTACAACCTATGATAAAAAAAAGGAAATTAGAACTCACGGTATTCTCTGAGGTTTCATATGAAAAGATATCTAAAAATACCACCTCAAATAATGAGGTGGTATAAACTAAGACTGGTGTACAGCTTCTTCTTTTACGATTTCATATAATGTGGTCGCTTCATCTTTTTTAACATTTTCCCGAAGGTCTT
The DNA here is from genome assembly GCF_000496835.1 of Thalassobacillus devorans MSP14. Classification (GTDB taxonomy): domain Bacteria; phylum Bacillota; class Bacilli; order Bacillales; family Halobacillaceae; genus Thalassobacillus; species Thalassobacillus devorans_B. The sequence goes on along the minus strand of NZ_AWXW01000028.1, from coordinate 30,824 downwards.
TCACCTCAAGCGTCAATACTTTTTGTCCGAACTGAATGACCAATTCATCTCCAACCTGAATGTTCGTGGCAGCTTTAGCCTGGTTGCCATTGACGGTGATCCTTCCCTGGTCAGCCACTTCCTTAGCTAACGTTCGCCGCTTAATCAAACGGGAAATTTTTAAAAACTTATCTAAACGCATTAGGCACAATCTCCTTTTTATCGTTTTTTGGCTTCATTCCACCATTTCTCCAACTCATCCAGCGTCATGTCTTGTAAAGCTGTTCCTTGTTCCGATGCTTTTTGTTCCATATGACGAAAGCGAGCCCGAAACTTTTCATTGGTGCCTTGCAGAGCGCTTTCTGCATTGATTTTATAATGGCGGGCAAGGTTTGCGATAGAAAATAAAAGATCACCAAGCTCTTTTTCCATTTCCCTTGCATCGGCTGCTTGCTGCGCCTCTTTGAATTCCTGCCACTCTTCTTCCACCTTGCTCCACACCGGCCCTGCTTCTTTCCAGTCAAATCCCACCTTCGCTGCCCGCTTTTGGATATCCTCTGCCTGTAACAAGGCGGGGAAGCTGGCAGGCACTTGATCCAATAACGATTCCAACTCGACAGATTTCTCCTGCTTTTTTATTTCATCCCAATTTGTGACCACTTCTTCCGAAGAGTCTACAGCTACATCCCCAAAAACATGCGGGTGTCTGCGGATCATTTTTTCTGTTATCGATAATATTACGTCATCGACTGTGAAAAATCCTTCATCTTCCCCAATTTGGCTATGGAGCATCACCTGCAATAGTACATCGCCAAGCTCTTCCACCATCGCTTCGTCATCGAGTTGATTAACGGCGTCAATGAATTCATATGCTTCTTCAATCAAATACTTGCGTAATGATTCATGGGTTTGCTTTTTATCCCATGGACACCCCTCAGGGCCGCGCAGTTCCCTGATCACTTCACGCAGGCGGAAAAATTGGTGATTCAAAGAATCCTTTGCCACAGGGGGTACATACACACTGGTCAAATTACCGAGCTCAACAGAGCGGTCCAGCTCTTCCAAGGTTAAGGTAATGATTTTCTCGTATGCACTCCCTGCCGCTGTTACAATCGTAACCGGGTGCTCTGGTTTCAAGTCTTCTAACATAGCCAGCTTCACTTCAGAAGCGATCATCGCATCATATACCTGGGAAAAAATGATATGACCTTGATACTGCACCTGGAAACGATCAAATGCGGTTGCATCGATAAATTGCATCCCTTCGATAGGATCGATTCTGAGCGCTGTATACAGATCATCGAGGTAGCTCTGTCCTCCGGCTATTACAACTTTCAACTCTCCCTGCTCCTCTTTTTCAAGCAGCAATTGAACGGTTCGTTCAGCAAGCATAGGGTGGCCAGGAACTGCATAGATGATTGACTGCCCGGATGCAGATTCCATCAACTGCTTTACGATTTGTTCGTAAACCTCCTCGAACTGATCATATGCCTCATATATTTCATCAAAAGATTGAAATGCCACTCCTTCTTTCTGCAGTTCATCAACGACTGGATGATGTTCCGTCCTCAGATAAATCTTGTTCGATTTATCCGTCAATTTCCTGTACATTCCGAGGGGAAGTTGTTCCATATCTCCCGCTCCCAGCCCAATCACTTCAATCGTATTCATTGGTACTTCCTCCTTGAAAACCATTTATCCAGCAGCTCTCCTGATGGAATCTGTTCCAATTCATCCTTTGAAAAAACCCCGAGCCTGATTAATACCATAAAATAAACCATCCCCCCTGCGCCAGCCACTGTCAATGTGAATAGTAATAAAACACCTCGTGATTCAATCGGCAGCCAAAAGCTTTCCAGCATACTTATAAAAAGGAGAAAAGCTGTCATTCCCGCCAGGGCTAAGAAAACTTTTAAAAATGGCAGCTTACGCCAGACAACCGGCCTGAACCTGCGTCGCATCAGCCATATGTTCCAGGCCAGTACTACAACCGCTCCACTCACTGAAGCCCAGGCGGCTCCGTGCAAACCGAAGTAAGGGACAAGCAGCAGGTTCCCGTACCACTTCACTGCTGCTCCTGCCAATATAACCCCTGCAGTCTGATAGACAGCATCCACCCCCTGAAGAACGGAGGATGTAGTAATTGCAATTGAACTGAACAGGATGACTAACATAAGAATTCTCAAATAGGCTTCCCCTTGATTATTTTGATAAAGAAGTTTATTGACGTAAGGAAAAATCATGATCAGTCCCACCGTAGCTCCAGCAGCCAAAAATAAGCTTAGCTTCAATGCTGAATGTAAATGATTATGAAATTTATCCGGCTGCTGCTCAAGACGCTGCTTCGTAATTGTCGGTATTAGGGCCAGAGCAAGTGAAGAACCTAGTACAATTCCGAGCTGAATCAAGGGCTGACCACGATCAAATACCCCTTTCATCACTTTTGCCTCGTGAGGAGTAAATCCATAACTTTCTAATGAAGGAACCAGGGTAAAAGCATCAGCCATTTGAATAAGCAGCAGAAACATATAATTAACACTAATGAATAAACCGTATAGGAAAACTGTTTTGATAAAATATCTATAAGGAAGATCTCTATGTAGGTTACGGCTCCAAAACCGCCTTTTTATCAAAACTGCCCCCAGAAAGATAGCAGCAACAACCGAACCAACGACGGATGCGATAGCTGCTCCTGTACCGATAGCGTAGAAATCAGATTGTTGAAGCAGCAAAACAGCGACTATGATGATAATGCTGACACGGACGAGCTGTTCCAGAACCTGTGATACAGCAGTGGGTTTCATATCACCTGTTCCTTGAAATATACCTCTGAACAATGAAGTGAACGGTAACACAAGGAAAACATAGGCGCTTGCTCTTATGGGAACAGATAAAGCCTGGTCTCCCATTAATTCTGCAATTCTGTATGCTTGTGTAAATAATAGTAAAAATAACAGTACGCTCAACAGAAGTATAATACCAAAAACAGGAAGAATAAAAGAGCGTAGCGATAGCTCACGTTGCTGATCATTGAAATCTGCCACCATTTTGGATACTGCCACCGGAAAGCCGTATAGTGAAAGCATGATTGCTATCCCAAGAAAAGGATAAACTTGTTGATAAATATAAAAGCCCAGATCCCCTGTAATATTTTGGAGTGGAATCCGGTAGCCTGCACTTAATATTTTACTGAATAATCCTGCCAATGTAAGGATGAATGCACCCTTGAAAAACTGCTTGGTTTCTATTTTGTCATTCATGTTGGAACGCCTTTCCATCATTACTTCCATTCATTATAGCACACGAGTATTCCATCCATCACATTTCAAATGCTGCAGAAGCCTAATCCATTTAAAAAGCCGTATGACAGCATTAAAGTCATACAGCTTCTCCCAACACGTATAGAATAAATTCGCAGACTGTTATTCCATTTGACGGGCGAGAAAGCTTGCAGCTGTCTCTACAGACTTCGCTTCCACATCCCCTAATGCCGGCCCTTCTTTTGAATAAATGACCACACAACCGATCGGATCCCCTTGAGCGATGATCGGCCCAACGACATACGACGCCAGCTCTTCTTCACGGCCCTGTACCAACTCTACCTGGCTGTTATTTTTTTCTGTCATCACAGTTCGATTATCAATGGCTTGTTCAATCTTCGGTCCGATGTGTTTATTCAAGTAATCCTTTTTAGAACCTCCGGATACCGCAATAAATTCATCACGGTCACAAATCAGAACCGGCTGCCCTAATGAGTCAAATAAGGCGTCCGCATATTCCTTCGCAAAGTCTCCAAGTTCACTGATCGGTGAATATTTTTTAAGTATGACCTCACCTTCCCGGTCCACGAAGATCTCTAAAGGATCTCCTTCACGAATTCTCAGTGTTCTACGGATTTCTTTAGGGATAACCACTCTTCCGAGATCATCAATGCGACGTACAATTCCTGTTGCTTTCATAGCTGAGAAGCCTCACTTTCCTTGATGATTAGTCTTAATATTTCTGGTGATAGGATACAACAAAAATACAGTTGATGACTTTAGTATGAATCAACAATAAAAACCTATTCACCTAAACAATGGTTTTATGGTAAGAAATAGGCTTGAAATCATAAAAAAGGAGAAGAGCCTCCGCCCTTCTCTCCATTTTTTATATCACGCAGTGGATACTTCCCGTTTCATTCCAGGAAGGCGTTGTAAAAACTCATCTACCACTTCATAACGCCGAACGTACGTCTTTTTATCCCATTGGAACGTGACTTTCAGTTTCTGATCTTCTGTTCCTAATTGAACCATCCGGCCATAACTGTTAGCCAGATCGAATAACTTCGCTCCATCGATTTCCTGACTGGCTTCTGCATCCATCACTAATTCAATTTTACGCTTTGTTTCAGATACAGATTCGATGCTGGCTTGCTTTGCATGCATTTTCATGGAAGAAACAAGGAATAAATTCTCCACCTCCTCGGGATAGTCGCCAAAACGATCTATTACTTCATCCCTCAAGTCGTGGATATCTTCCACGCTTTCAATCGCCTGGAACTGTTTATAAATATCGATTTTTTGTTTTTCATCCGCTATATACGTATCCGGCAGATAAGCATCGATTTGCACATCCAGTTCGACTTGGAATGGCTGAATTTCCTCTGGTTCTTTTCCCTGCCTTTTTGCTTCGATCGCATCCTTCAGCATTTGGGAATACATATCAAAACCGACCGAATCAATGAAACCATGCTGTTGCGCTCCCAGCAGGTTACCCGCTCCCCGGATCGAAAGGTCGCGCATAGCGATTTTGAAACCTGATCCCAGCTCTGTGAATTCCTTGATTGCCTGCAGCCGTTTTTCAGCGACCTCTGTCAGTACTTTGTCCCGTTGATAAGTAAAATAAGCATAGGCGACACGGTTGGAACGACCGACCCGTCCTCTCAATTGATACAACTGGCTGAGACCCATCTTATCTGCGTCATAGACAATCAGTGTATTGACGTTGGGGATATCCACCCCGGTTTCAATGATTGTAGTGCTGACCAGGACATCGTATTCACCTTCCAAAAAGGAGAACATGACATTTTCTAGTGCGGTTTCGTTCATCTGACCATGGGCCGAAGTAACCCTTGCTTCCGGTACGAGTGCCGAAATTTCTTCTGCCATCCGCTCGATATTTTCTACGCGGTTGAAAAGGAAAAACACTTGTCCGCCTCTTGCCATCTCACGCTCGATTGCTTCCCGCATGAATACTGGATTGTATTCGAGCACATAGGTCTGGATCGGAAACCGGTTTTCTGGCGGTGTTTCGATGACCGACAAGTCCCGTACCCCCAGCATCGACATATGCAATGTTCTTGGAATCGGTGTAGCGGTTAACGTCAACACGTCAACATTGGTTTTCAGTTGCTTGATTTTTTCTTTATGCTTAACACCGAAACGCTGTTCTTCATCGACAACCAATAATCCGAGTTCTTTGAATTGAGCATCTTTGGATAACAGCCGGTGGGTACCTATCACCACGTCTACTAACCCTTTTTTCATTTGCTCGGTTGTTTCTTTTTGTTGTTTTTTTGTACGGAAACGACTTAACAAACCGATATTGATAGGAAAATCCTGAAACCGCTCCTGGATGGTTTCATAATGCTGCTGCGCGAGGATAGTGGTAGGCACAAGAATCGCTACCTGCTTTCCTTCCGCCACAGCTTTAAAGGCGGCACGGATAGCTACTTCTGTTTTTCCATAACCGACATCCCCACAAAGCAGCCGATCCATCGGACGGATTTTTTCCATATCTTCTTTGATCTCTTCGATACATTGCAACTGATCCTGCGTTTCCTGATAAGGAAACGATGCTTCAAATTCCCGTTGCATTTCACTATCTTCCTGGAAGGCATGACCCTTCGAAGCTTCCCGTTCGGCATACAACTTGATTAAATCATCGGCTATATCCTCGACGGAGGATTGTACTTTTCGTTTCACTTTTCCCCATTCGCTGCCGCCAAGTTTATAGACCTTAGGTTCTTTGCCTTCAGAACCGACGTATTTCTGGATTAAATCTATCTGCTCGATTGGTACAAACAGTTTGTCATTTCCAGAATATTTGACGAGCAGAAAGTCTTTATGCACCCCATTCATCGTCAGCGTCTCTACGCCAAGATACTTTCCGATTCCGTGATTAGCATGAACGACATAATCGCCGACCTTTAATTCTTGATAATTCTTGATGCGTTCAGCATTGGACAACTTTTGTTTCCTTTTCGGTTTCGATGTTTTCTTTTTGAACATCTCATTTTCTGTAATGACAGCAAGTCTATGCAACGGCAATTCGAAACCGCTGCTGATATTCCCTGTTACAATCGTCGGCTTGGAAACAGGGAGGGTGACATCCTGCTTACTGATCGCTGCTTCCATTCCATAGTCATCAAGTACAGCTTGCACCTTTTCCGCCCGCTCGTCATTAGGTGCAAGGATCAACACAGAAAAATTCTGCTTTTCCCATCGTTCCATTTCATTTTTCAATAAATTCATCTGGCCATGGAACTGCTGCATCTGACGGCAGGAAATATTCACGACATTTTCCGGCTGTGTGTTGGGAATATGCCTTAAAAACACCGACAAATATAGCCGTGGATGTTTGATATTGGACCATACGTCATGCCAATCATAAGAGATAGAAAGGTCCCGTACCATCTGATTGGCTTCCAAAAGACTTTGATACCATTCCGCCTCTTCCTGGTCCAGTCGCTGGGCAGTCTCCTGAATTCGGCTCATTTCATCCACTACTACAAGGCCATCTTCCGGCAAGTAATCTATTAAATTAGCGGGCTCTTCATAGTAGAAATTTATATATTTATACATTTCCTGAAAACGCTCTTGCTGATTAAGCCGCTCCAGATCATGTTCAATTACTTCCGTCAGCCGTGTCTTAGCTTCCGATTTAGTAAGTTTTTTCAGAGAATGACTTAAGGCCTCTCCTAAGCGATGAGAGGCTCGTGTGAAATCTTCTTCTGTAATTAAAAGTTCTGTTGCAGGAGCGATAGTGATCTGTTCCAGCTTTTCCTGGGAACGTTGGGTTTCCGAATCAAAGGTTCGAATGGAATCTACTTCTGTATCGAACAATTCAATTCGATAAGGGAATTCTGCAGTCAGTGGATAAATATCCATGATTCCCCCACGAATGCTGAACTCACCAGGGGAAGCTACCATTCCCGTGCGTTCATAGCCCATTTCTACTAACCGGGTTAAATAATTCTGGACGTCTATTTCCTCCCCAACTTCAAAGGAAAGACGGTATCGTTCCCAATAGGGCTTAGGAGGAAGGATCCGCTTTAATGCAGCAATAGGTGTAATCAAGATACCTGAGCTCTGGTTCATCCAATTGTTCAATGCCTCGATCCGCTGGCTCTTTAACTCTGGGCTTGCAATGGCAATTTCCGAAGCGATCAGTTCATTGACCGGGTATAAATGGACCTTATCAGCCTCAGCTATCTCCTGTAAATCTTCATACAATTGTTGTGCCTGGACCAATTGATGGGTAACAAGCAGAATTGGACGTTCTAACGACTCGTTTACAATGGAGACGAGCGCACTGCGGGCAGATCCCGATAAACCTGATACCATTTGTTCTTGCATCCCGGAAGTAAATCCGGAAGCTATGGAATGGATATCATCTTGGCCATGCAAATATTCCTTTAATCCTTGCATAAACGATTCCTCCACAATCATCGTTCTCACCCATCAAAGACCTTTTTTGATCCCGACGGTTTATTGAATGAAAAAGTCTAGTTCATGATATTGGGGATTTTGATCAAGTGCCTCCTGGCAATCATCGCAAATCGTTTTTATGCGTAGGTCCCCATTGTGTTGGAACTCGATCATTTCTTCTCGCTCTTGTTCCGTCAACTTGCCTAGACCAAGCATATTCTCATCTGCTATTTCCTGTTCTAATTTCCCCACAGTATTATTACAATGACGGCAAACATATATGATCGACATCACACAACCCTCCTAATTAGAGCAATTGTGCTTAGTTTGACCGTCTACCGTACGATTTATACGATTCATACAGTTTATGATCAGACGATTTAAGACATACCAATCGATCACCTTCCGTAAGGAAACAGGTGATTATTGGTTGAAATCATTCATCACTTCCTGAAACGGGCGATCGAGCCATGCTTCACATGCCTTCGCAGCTTTATCAATGCTTGCCTGTACTGGCTCTTGCTGAGCTTTATCAAAAGTACCAAGTACATAATCAATAACCGACATAGGCACATCAGGGCGCCCGATTCCTACACGGATTCGCTTGAATGACTTATCGTGGAAATGTTCGATGATATTCCGTATACCGTTATGCCCCCCATGCCCACCTTTCTGGCGCAGACGGATTTTTCCAGGAGGCAAGTCCAAGTCATCATAAATAACAAGAAAGTCATCAATATCAAAATCGTAATAATCTGCAAAAGCCCGGACCGCTTCACCGGAAAGATTCATATAAGTTTGAGGTTTAAGAAGCAAAACCTTTTCCCCATTGATATGTTCTATTGTATAAAGGGTTTTGAATTTCTCCTGCTTCAATTCCCAATGGTTTTCAGCAGCCAAATGATCGATGACCATGAAGCCTATATTATGTCTCGTTTTCTCATATTTTTTACCAGGGTTTCCTAAACCCACGATACACTTCATCTTTTCAACTTCCTTTTACACATAAGGTCTTATAATACATTATAGCAGATTTAAAATCGCAACCGCTTTGATGTGACGGTTGTGCAGACTAAAATAAAAGGGACGCAACACAATGTCACGCCCCCTGTATACTTTCCGAAGATTTACTCTTTATCGTTTTCTTCTTCGGATTCTTCACTTTCATTATCGGCTCCAACCAACTCAGGTTCTGCCTCTGCGTCATCAGTTTCTGGTTCTTCCGGCATTTCTTCCGGCGGAGTGACAGAAACGATCGTTTGATTTTCATCATCAAGGATTTCGTAGTTACGGCCCTGCTTCAAGTCGCTGACCATGATACTGTCTCCGACTTGCAGTTCAGATACATCGACTGTAATCTCTTCTGGAATATTGTTTGGCTTCGCACGGACCTGCAGGTGGTAAAGAGGCTGCTGTAGTACTCCGCCTTCTTTTGAACCAATTGCTTCTCCGTCCAGGCGTACTGGCACTTCGACGTCCATTTCCTGAGCCATGTCGACAATATAGAAGTCTGCATGAATAAGCTCGTCCTTAAGCGGATCGATCTGATATTCATGAAGCATGACATCTACTGTTTTATTACCTTCTACATCCAGGGAAATGATTGCGTTTCTTCCCTCGTCACGTACTGTTTTCAATAGTTCGATGCTATTGACAGATACAGTGATCGGTTCCTTATCTTTACCATATACAACAGCAGGTACATTGCCTTCCTGGCGTAATTCCCTGCTCGTTGATTGTTTCAAATCTGTTCTTTGATTTGCTTTTAATTGAATTCCCAAGTTAATCACCCTCCATTGAAATAAAAACCATCTATTTAGTAATGTTTCCCTTTCGCTGTCTGAGCTAAACCTGTTTTTCTATTAAAATCAGTCGAACAAAATACTAATGGATTTGAATTCATGCACACGGATGATCGCTTCACTGATCAATGGTGCAATGGATAGTTCTGTTACTTTATCAATTTTCTTGTCTTCACCAAGTGGAATCGTATTGGTGACAACCAGCTCTTTTATCTTAGAGTTTTCGATCCGCTCAATAGCAGGACCGGAGAGTACCGGGTGGGTACAGCAGGCATAGACATCTTTGGCGCCATTTTCTACTAAAGCATTGGCAGCAAGCGTGATCGTACCTGCAGTGTCAATGATATCATCAATCAGAATAGCCGTTTTCCCTTCAATATTACCAACGATATTCATCACTTCAGATACGTTTGGACGCGGCCTGCGTTTATCTATGATAGCAATCGGCGCTTTCAATATATCCGCCATCTTTCTTGCACGGGTAACGCCTCCGTGATCCGGGGAAACGACAACAACATCATCAAAATTTTTCTCTTCGAAATACTCAGATAGAATCGGGACTCCAACAAGATGATCAATTGGAATATCGAAAAATCCCTGGATTTGCGGCGCATGCAAATCAAGCATTAATACACGTGTCGCCCCTGCAGTTTGCAGCAGGTTCGCTACAAGCTTAGCAGTGATCGGTTCACGAGAACGGGCTTTACGATCCTGCCGTGCATACCCATAGTAAGGCATCACGATATTAATTGTTCTTGCAGACGCCCGCTTCAATGCGTCAATCATGATAAGAAGTTCCATGATATGCTGGTTTACTGGAGCACAGGTGGATTGTACGACATAGACGTCACAGCCCCGGATGCTCTCTTCAATATTAATTTGAATTTCCCCGTCACTGAAAGTCGTTACAGAGCATTTTCCCAGTTCCGTACCAATATTTTCCGCAATTTCCTGCGCTAATGAAGGATTGGAATTTAATGAAAATACCTTCAAGGATGGATCCTTATAACCAGTTGCCATTTGAAATACCCTCCGTTAACCTTTTTTTGAATTTTTCATTTTTGAAGCGTAGCCTTCTTTGTTCGTTTGACGCGAGCGTGCAATCGAAAGTGCTTCTGCCGGCACATCTTCATTGATGGTGGATCCTGCAGCTACATAAGCTCCTTTACCCACCGTTACAGGAGCAATCAAGTTCGAATTGCACCCCACAAACGCATCATCTTCAATCGTGGTCAGATGCTTATTAGCGCCATCATAGTTGACTGTAATTGTTCCACAACCGATATTCACTCCGCTGCCTACCTCCGCATCACCGATATAACTCAAATGGGAAGCTTTACTCTTATTACCAAAAGCAGCCTTTTTCACTTCTACAAAATTACCGATCTTTACTTCGTCACCTAAATCAGACTGCGGACGAATATGTGCAAAAGGACCAATTTGGACACGATTCCCGATGTTACTGTCGGCAGCTACGCTTTGTCTAATGACTGTACCAGCGCCTATACGGCAGTTTTCTATTGTAGTGTGCGGCCCGATAATGGCATCATCTTCAACCACTGTGTGCCCATCGATTACTGATCCGGGATATATGATAACATCCTGGCCAATCTTTACATCCGGGCCAATGTAAGTATTATCTACGTCAACCAAAGTAACCCCGTTCCGCATATGGTGCTCATTGATGCGCTGCTTCATCGTTTTTTCAGCCTGAGCGAGTGCAACACGATCATTGACTCCCAGCGTTTCTGAAAAATCATCCGTTTGGTAAGCGCTGATTTTTTCTTGTTTATCTTTCAGGATTTCAATGACATCCGGCAAGTAGTATTCCCCTTGAACATTGTCATTCGACACATTTTGTAAGGCGTCAAATAACGCCCGGTTATCAAAACAATAAGTGCCTGTATTGATTTCCTTAATTTCTCTTTCTTCATTATTGGCATCTTTATGTTCGACAATTCGCTCGACTTCTCCTGTTGCTCCGCGAATGACACGGCCATATCCTGTCGGGTCATCAGCATGAGCGGTCAGAACTGTTGCCAGCGCTCCTTCTTGATCATGATGATCAATCAACGCCTGTAATGTCTCCCCTGTCAATAACGGCGTATCCCCACAAACAACCAGCGTCGTGCCTTCTTTGTCTGCCAGAATATCTTCAGCCTGGAGAACCGCATGTCCTGTTCCTAGCTGCTCCTCCTGGATGACATAGTGGCTGTCTTCGCCTAACTGATCCTGAACTTTCTCAGCTCCGAAACCTACCACTGTAATCAATTCACTTAAATCCACTTTGTTCAATTGATCTACAACATGCTGTACCATTGGTTTGCCGCATACAGGATGCAAAACTTTGTAAAGTTTAGACTTCATCCTTGTACCCTGACCAGCCGCAAGCACAACGGCATATCTATTCCCCATGAAGTAACCCTCCATCCTATTTATCCATAAAAATCATATCTTAAAACCATTGTTATTTCAACAATACCCTACGCGAAATGACAATAATTATAAATAGGAAGGGTTTCCAAAAAAAGACATGATGAAACCCGGTGAAAACCGGGTATAAGAAAACAAAATAAAGAAGCCTAACTCCTGTGAAGTTAGACCCCCTGTTGTCACGATATTCACTTACGAAGCGCCGGCTTCTTCATACTCTACTTCTGCTTCACCAGCACGGTGGTATTCTTCAAGTACAGCGTCTTGAATTTTTCCACGGGTGTTCGAGTTAATCGGATGAGCAATATCACGAAACTCCCCATCAGGCGTGCGCTTACTTGGCATAGCTACAAATAGACCATTGTTGCCATCAATGACACGGATATCATGTACGACAAACTCCTGGTCTAAAGTAATAGAAGCAATTGCTCGCATTCTTCCTTCAGTATTCACGCGTCGCAGTCTAACGTCAGTTACTTCCATTAAAATTCACCACCTTTTTCCTATAAGAACTTATTAGATAAATTCCACAAAACGGCAAAAATTCCTTCTTTATTTAATAAAAAAATTTCACCTTTTCTAAATTTAAAAGAAATTAATAACACTTCTTTATTAAAAAACGGAATCCTGACTGTTGGTATAACAGGGATTCCGCTTTTTACATATTATATCGGTCAATAAATTTTATCATGTGATTTTATCTAGTAAATTTCCATTTGTAACTTTAATTTGTTTATTTCGATCATCGACATTGATGATTTGGACAAGTGATAAATAATCATGGACGACACGTTCTTCCTCTTCGTCTTCTGCCTCTGCCAAAACAGCTATCCCGGCGGTTATAGCATTGAATTCCTCAAGCAGATTTTTCATGCCGGCAATCGTGCCTCCGGCTTTCATAAAATCATCAATGATCAGTACACGTGAATTTTCCTGCAGACTCCGTTTCGTCAATACCATGGTCTGGATTTTTCTGGTGGACCCAGAAACATAATTGATGCTTACCGTCGAGCCTTCTGTGACTTTAGGGTCCCTGCGGGCGATCACTACAGGAACATTGAGATAAGAGGCCACAGCATAAGCGAGTGGTATCCCTTTTGTAGCTACCGTCATCACTACATCCACTTCTTTATCAGCAAAAGCAGATGCAAACAACCGTCCAATATTCCTTACTGTTTGTGGTTCCCCAAGTAAATCACTCATAAACAAGTAACCGCCTGGCAGCAGACGTTCCGGATCTTCCAATCGATTGCACAACTGCTTCACAAAGGATTCACTATATTCCTTTGAAAATTGCGGGATATATTTAACGCCCCCGGCAGCCCCGGATACTGTCTGCAAGTATCCAATGCTCTCTTTTTGGAACATCTGATTAATAATGCCTAAATCTTCGCTGATGGAAGACTTGGCAGCCTGATACGTTTCTGAAAAGAATGGTAAAGAAACTAACTCTCTAGGATGATCTAATAAATAGTGGGTCATGGCTACAAGACGTTCGCTTCTTTTCATAAGCACACCTCTAAATCCGAATGTTATCATCTAATAATATCAGATTCATACGGTTTTAATCAAGTGTTTGGACGATAGCCCAACATTCTGACTAAATAAACTTCATCACAAAAACCCTTCAGACTATTAAAGATGCGATGAGCTCTCGTTTCCTGACGTGCGAGTGAAAACACAGTCGGACCGCTTCCGCTCATTAATACAGCATCCGCTCCAGCCTGTGCCATTTGTTCTTTAATCTGACGTACTTCCGGGTGAAGCTCTAATGTTACTGATTCAAGTACATTACCGACGTTATCGCATAACCGACGAAAATCCTGCTGTTCAAGTGCTTCAATCATCTGCTCTGTATCGGGGTGGACAGCTTTTTCTCCATTATATTTCTTATACACGGTGGCAGTGGAAACACCAATTTCCGGTTTAGCAAGGACTACCCAGCAAGAAGGCGGGGCAGGTAATTCCCTGATTTGTTCACCACGGCCTGTCGCGATGGCTGTTCCGCCATAGACACAAAAAGATACGTCGGAACCGATCGAACTGCCTAAAACAGCTAACTCCTCCAGGTCCAGCCCCAGTCCCCACAGGCGGTTAACACCACGTAAAACAGCTGCGGCATCACTGCTGCCTCCTGCAAGGCCAGCAGCTACCGGAATATTCTTATCAATAAAAATCCTTACTCCAGCCTTCAGATTATATGTATCCTTTACTAATTTAGCGGCTCTGTATGCCAGGTTGCGGTCATCATTAGGGACAAACCGGCTTTCCGACTCAATGATGATGCGATCTTCCTCTAACAACTGCAGTGTTAGCCGATCCGCTAAGTCGATCGTCGTCATCACCATTTCCACTTCATGGTAGCCATCATCCCTTTTATATAGAACGTCCAGAGAGAGATTTATTTTAGCTGGGGCTTTTTCATACACATACATTGCTACACCTACTTTTTCTCATCATTACTATATGAGATTGTACCACAATTCATTTCAAAAAAGGGAGGGGTCTGTCAGGACCGCTCCCTTATCATTTGTTCCTGAGCCTTTTGGATGGCGTGTTTCACCATGTTCCCGGCATCCCGGGTCGTGATGCCACCCCAGCCTTCTTTCTGTACTTTGTCGTAAAAGCCAAGTTCCTTCGCTATCTCTTCCTTCAAGCCATCGGACATAATCCCTCTTCGTCTGCTCACCTGGTGCAGCCCCTTTCGAAAAAGCTTTAATACGACATTTATAGCATATGATTTTGCACGATACTCATTCAGGGACTATTGGGTAAAAAAAACAAATATTGCCTACCTACTCATTATTTTCGGGCATGAAAAAAGAACAGTAAACAAAGTTCACTGTTCTCCGATAGCCAGTTTGCTTATCTCGTCGAAGCTTAATTCAACCGTTTCTGTAAGTACATCTGCATAGCTATAAGATACTCGTTCAAAAGCATTTTCCTCTTGGTCAAGCTCGACAATGAATACCGAAGGATACGTTTCCGCCAGTATGCCGGAACGCTGGATCGTTTTTCTACGACCACCATTTGCTGTCAAAGTCAATCGCTTACCAATTTGGCCTTCAAGGGATTCTTTTATTTCGAATAACGTTTTAGCCACTACACTCCACCTCACTGTATATAAATATAACACAAGCCATCGGTTTTGTCAAATAAAATCTTATATTATACCAGTATGACAAAATTGATGTCAACAAAATAATCGCTTATGTCATGATATATTTATTATTCCTGAAAAAGGAAATTATATGTATAAAAAATAAAAACGCTTGCTGTCTCAAAATAATCGCCAGGCCGTAAACGGTGACCAAAGGGTTCCTGTAAACGAACGTTTAAGGCAGCAACATTTCGAGACAGTGCGTTTTATGTTTCCGATTTCGTTTCCGATCCCACTTCCGATGCTTTTTCTTCCTCTTCAAGCATCTCTAAAGACCGGTACGGCATACCTACACGAAGCAATCCCCGCGTTTCTACACCGCCCAGCCCTTCTTCCCCAGTCAGCGTATTCCGTAACACTTCCCGGACATTGACTTTATCCATAAAAGAGGTGTAAGCAATACGTGCCACGATATACACAGGATCTAACGCATGAATATTTATCCTTTTCGGGGAACTGGCATAGTTTGCACCGGCCTTAATCAAGGATTCAAAATGAGACTGGCAGGCTCCAGCGAATACCACCATTTGATCGAGATGGGAGGTTTTACTTCTTATTTCCCGCACCGTATCTACAAAGTATTGGGAATGCCGGTAAGCACGTATGTCACGAACCGTACCCTTATTTTTAGAAAAAGAGTCATGGCCGGTAATTACTACAATATCCGGCTGTATTTTTTGTAATAAAGCCCCAATCTGCAACGGCATTTCCTTTTCATCCATATGGGTGCCGTGGACCTGAAGGCCAAGCTGCTGATAAAGCTGGATGCATTTCTTTAAAAAAAGCTGGTCGCCATCAACATGCAAGACACGAGGGGATATTTGAAAATAGTTATTTTCATACTGGTAGCCATTGGTTGATTCATGATCCCTTTTTTCCTTAAGAAGCTGATAATCCTGGCGAAACAATCGATAGGAATAATCCTCCTGGACCTTCACCTTCTTTTTGTGCTGCCGATATTCTTCTCCTGTCACTTTTTTCAAGTCAGCAAGCGGCGCATCCGCTTCAAGACGGAAATCTTCCCCAAACAGGAGAACACGGTCTCTGCTGACAGACTGGACGCGAAATAAGAGATCATGGTTATAGGAACTACGTGTAACTAAGTCTCCTTTGACAATCATGTTGCCACCACCTCACACATATCACTAACATAGCCTATGTGAAAGGCGGGAAGTTGTGTATAGTGAGAAGTTTAATTTGTTCCTGGCTCTTCATATAATAAATTGGCAAGAGTTGCGAATTCTTCCATGCTCAAAGACTCTCCCCGACGTGAAGGTTCTATGGATGCCGCTGTCAGTTTCTCCCGGAGCTGTTCCTTATCGAATTTTCCTTTAAAGTGGCGGGATAAATTATTCATCAAAGTCTTGCGTCGCTGCCCGAAAGTGGCCTGTACGACGGTGAAGAAAAATTCCTCCTCTTTCACCTGAACTGGCGGGGTATCCCGAAGGGTCAACTGTAAGACAGAAGAATCAACATTCGGTTGAGGCATGAATACGGTTTTCGGAACATTCATCACTACTTTAGCTTCCGTATAGTATTGAACCGCTATCGATAAAGACCCATAGCTCTTCGTATTAGGCGATGCAGCCATACGGTCGGCAACCTCTTTTTGGATCATCACCGTAATGTTTGCTACGGGAAGACGTTCCATCAGTAACTTCATCAAGATAGGCGTCGTAATGTAATAAGGCAGATTAGCTACGATTTTCAAACTTTGTCCGGGTTCAAATTGCGTACGAATCACTTCATGGACATCGGCTTTTAGGATATCCCTGTTAATGACTGTCACATTGTCATAAGGTGAGAGCGTCTCTTCTAAAATAGGTACCAGCCGCTGATCGATTTCAAATGCCACGACACGATCGGCATGCCTTGCAAGTTGTTCTGTCAACGCTCCTATTCCCGGCCCTATTTCAATGGCACCCGAGCGGCCATCCACACCTGCGTGCTGGACAATATTCTCTAATATATTGGCATCGATTAAAAAGTTCTGCCCCAGGCTCTTCTTAAAAGAAAAGCCGTAGTGATTCAGAATCTCTTTCGTTCTCGTCGGGGTGGCAATCGCTTTTTGGTTACTCATCATTTTCCTCCTGTATCAACACTTCCATCATCTTTTCGAACTCCTGCTTCGAAATTTGAAACATTGTAAGCCGCTTCAATAACTGCTTGCCATTTGTTTTTCCTATGTTAAGAAGCTCTCCCAGCCGATCCCTTCTGCAACCTGCACGCGGCCCTCCTAAAAGACCATACGCGATTAAATCGGATTTGGTTATCGCGATTCCTTCCATTTCAGACAACTCATAAACAGACTCTAAAGCAGCCTGTATCGCTTCTACTGTAGCATGTTCAATCCCCAATCCCTTATCAAATTTAGAACGGGCCTGATCTTTTGGTAAAAACGCATGCTTACAGCCAGGAACTGCTTCCGATATGATCGCACGAATCCGCTCACCTGGAGCATCAGGGTCCGTGAAGATGATCACGCCACGTTTTTCTTTTGCATGCCTGATTCGTTCAATAGTTTCCTCATGGATAGCAGATCCATTCGATTCAATGGTATCCGCATCGACAGCCTGCTTTACTTTCGCTGTGTCATCTTTTCCTTCTACAACAATAACTTCTTTAATCTTTTTCAAACCTGTATTCCTCCGTGCACTCGCACTGTATAATTTGCTTTCAGCATACCACGAAATGATTACAAAAGAAAAAGCAGAGGAGCGATTCCCCTGCTTTTGCATTATTTCCCGAGTATTTTCACTTGCACAGTCCTCTGGCCAAAGCTTAGCGCCTCGCTTTTTGAGGACATGAACAAATCAATTTTATTACCGTTGATCGCTCCACCTGTGTCACCAGCGATCGCATTTCCATAACCCTCAACCCATACACGTGTTCCTAATGGAATGACACTTGGATCAACCGCAATCACCTTAGCATCAGGATTTGCTTTCAAATTGATGCCTGTGGCAGTAATACCAGAACATCCCGAGCAACTCGCAGTGTAGGCTGTTGCGCTCATTTGCAGCGTTTTGACTCCGGTATCTGAGCTGCTCCGTGATACTGTGCCGTCATTATTGTTGCTGCTTGATTCAGTTTCACTTGTAGTATTGGAAACCGTGGTTACTGTTTGCTTCTCCGGCTGTTTTGTACCAATCGCCACAATTTTATTTTTGCTGTCCTTCTTATTTTCTTCTTTAATCAGCTTACGATCGACTTCTTTGCCGTTTTTCAAGGTTACTTCATACTTTTTAGTGACAAGACCTTTTTCTCCGTCCGATACAACTTTTCTTTTTCCTTTCAATAGTGAACTATCCTGTCTGGTTACTACTGAATAATCGACTTCTTCTTCTACCACATCTGTAACTTTTTCTACACGTGTGATATGTATTGGAGTCTCCCCATTAAGTTGTTTGGACTTCTTCGGTTTCAATTCATCAAGCTTACCCAGTTCTATTTTCTGGTCTTCCAGTAAATCACCTACGGTTGAAGCTGTCGTCCATACTTTTTTCATCTTCCCGCCATCATTGATGGTAACCTGGAAAGCTTTATCTATTTGAATATTCATATTTGCCTGGATTGGAGCATCCTGCTTATGCGAGACTTGATCACGCTCTTTGAAACTGAGGTTTTGTTCTTCGAAAAATTCTCCAACTGTTTCTGTAGTTGTATAATATTGTTTTTGTTCACCATCAATGACTACCTGGACCGGCTGCGCAGTTTGATAATCCACTTCCATACCGTCAGTTAAAGCAGTATTTTCCGGATGAGATAATTCATCATTTTCTGAGATGTCTATGTCTAATGTTTGCAGGAGTTCACCAACTGTGTCCGCATGTGTGCGTACTTGAGTTGATTCACCGTTATTATTCACGATGACTTCTGCTTTCGTTGCTTCATGAGTTAAAACACCAAGTAAGGCAAACAATACGACGCTGCTAATAATAGTCAGGACCATCGTGGATTTCGAAGCTGGAAAGAGCTTTGAAAATATTTTTTTCATGCCTTCTTGCCCCCTTTTTGATAAAAAAGCCGTAACACATAAGTACGTATCTGCATAACCAAGCCAGCAGGCCCGTTTACACAATACCCAATATACACGTCCGACAAATGAAATAACATAACAAGCATGTTACAATTCTCATACATTTGTATAATAAAATAGGCGAAAATACCCTAATTTCCAAAATGCGACAAGGATACGACAATATAAGGCGAACTTTAACATGACCTTTTACCTAATACAAAAATAAAAAACGCCCTTCATTATGAAGGACGGTGAAAAAATGTTCTTTACAAATCTATCATTCCTTAATATTAAAGAATTTCAAAGCATTTCTAGTCGTTTTTTCGCTTACTTCTTCCAATGAAACGCCTTTCAATTCAGCAATTTGTTCTGCTACTAATTTGACATAAGCAGGTTCATTTCGTTTTCCGCGGTTCGGATGGGGAGCTAAAAATGGACAATCTGTTTCCACAAGTAAGTGATCGAGATCTATCGCTTCTGCAACTTCTTTCGGCCGCTTGGCGTTTTTAAAAGTTACCGGACCTCCCAGAGAAATCATAAAATTCATTTTCACGCATTCTTCCGCAATCTCTACGGAACCGCTGTAGCAATGCATGATGCCTCCTACTTCTTCCGCTTGTTCTTCTTTTAATATATCCACGATATCCTGAGTCGCTTCCCGGTTATGAATAATAATGGGCATGTTCACTTTTTTTGCTAATTGTATTTGTTTACGAAATACCTCTTTCTGGGCATCTTCTGGAGATTTATCCCAGTGGTAATCCAATCCCATTTCTCCCAAGGCGACTACTTTAGGATGGGAAGTCAATTCTTCAATCCAATCCAGATCGGCGTCTTCCATATCGATAGCATCTACGGGATGCCAGCCGACAGCGGCATAGATATTATTGTGGGACTCTGCGATCTCAATCGCTAATGGGATGGTCTCACGATCGAACCCTACGACGACCATATACTCTACTCCTTCATCCTTTGCACGTTGGATGACCTCCTCGCGGTCTTCCTTAAATTGTTCCGCATTCAAATGGACATGAGTATCAAATAACACAATTACAACCACCTTTCAGAATAAAACTTTTTTAAAAGTACAAGCAAAGGGAAAGCCATTATTCAGCTTTCCCTTTTGTGCTATTATTTAACTTTCGCCCCATTTTCCAGAGTCTGGTCAATAGAGGCTAAGGCCAATTTGCCACTTTCATCTTCTCCAGCTAAGATCATCCCCTGGGAAAGCTCCCCGCGAAGCTTGACAGGCTTCAGGTTTGTCACACATATTACTTTCTTACCGATCAGCTGTTCCGGTGTATAATGTTCTGCAATCCCTGATACTACCTGACGCTTTTCATAGCCAAGGTCCAATTGAATTCTTAGTAGTTTATCTGCTTTTTTCATTTTATCTACCTGGGTTACCTCCGCTACACGGAAATCCAGTTTCATGAAATCATCGATTGTCACTTCTTCTGATTGTTCTTCTTTCTTCGGTTCTGGCTTTGCAGCAGGTTTTTTCATCATATCTTTGATTGCTTGAATTTCAACATCAGCATCCAATCGAGGGAAGATAGGGTCGTCTTTTTGAACTTTGGTTCCTTCGGGAATCATACCGATTTGCTCCAGGCTGCCCCACTGCTTCAACTCTTCCTGCTCTACTCCGAGCTGTTTGAAAATTTTCGCAGGAGTTTGTGTAAGGAATGGCTGCAGCATGACAGCGATATGACGTAAGGATTCGGCTAAGTGTGCCATTACATTGCCAAGGCGTTCTTTCTTGCTTTCATCCTTTGCTAAAACCCACGGCTGTGTTTCATCGATATACTTGTTTGTACGGCTGACAAATGTCCAAAGCTGGGAAAGAGCTACCGAAAATTCCATATTTTCCAGGTTCTCTTCCACTTGTTTTCTGGTTTCTTTAGCCAGCTGTTCCAGATTCTCATCATATTGATCTTCTCCAGCCTTGAATTCCGGAATTTCACCGCCAAAGTATTTACTGATCATAGCCACCGTACGATTCAATAAGTTCCCTAAGTCATTGGCAAGATCATAGTTGGTACGTTCGACAAAACCTTCCGGTGTGAATACACCATCAGAACCAAACGGCACTTCCCGAAGCAGATAATAACGAAGCGCATCAAGTCCATAACGGTCAATCAGCTTCACCGGATCCACGACATTTCCTTTTGATTTGGACATTTTACCGTCTTTCATCAAAATCCAGCCGTGAGCGAAGACTTTCTTCGGTAAAGGCAAGTCTAAGGCCATCAACATAATTGGCCAGTAAATCGTATGGAAACGTACGATTTCTTTGCCGACAAGATGGACATCAGCCGGCCAATACTTTTGGTAACGTTCATCCTGGTCTGTACCATAACCAAGCGAAGTAATGTAATTGCTGAGTGCATCGATCCATACATAAATGACATGCTTGGCATTGCCAGGTACCTGGACCCCCCAGTCGAATGTGGTACGGGAAACAGCGAGGTCTTCCAATCCTGGCTTGATAAAGTTGTTGATCATTTCATTTTTACGACTTTCCGGCTGAATGAACTCCGGGTTTTCTTCATAGAAGGCAAGCAGCTGGTCGACATACTTGCTCATCTTGAAGAAGTACGATTCTTCTTTCACCTTTTCCACCGGCCCTCCACAGTCCGGGCATTTACCATTATCAAGCTGACGCTCGGTAAAGAAGGATTCACAAGGCGTGCAATACCAGCCTTCATATTGGTCCAGGTAAATATCCCCCTTTTCAAGCAGGTGAGAGAAAATCTTTTCCACAATATCTTTATGACGTTTTTGGGTGGTGCGGATAAAATCATCATAAGAGATATCCAGTTTCCCCCAAAGGTCTTTGATTCCAGTCACTATCTCATCTACATAGGCTTGCGGGGTAACGTCCTTCTCTTTCGCTTTGCGCTGAATCTTTTGACCGTGTTCGTCCGTTCCAGTCAAATACATGACGTCAAACCCTTTTAAACGCTTGTATCTGGCCATCGCATCCCCAGCTACAGTTGTATAGGCGTGACCGATATGCAGGTTACCACTTGGATAGTAGATTGGTGTTGTAATATAAAAGGTGTTTTTTTCTTCAGGCATCCTTTTCCCTCCTCGACTATATTCGAAAGACTATGTCAGCCTTCATTGAATAACTTTCCGTATCTCCTTATTGTATCGATTTATATAGAGGATTTCCATTCCTAACAACAAAATATACCGAAGAATACAATTTAAAGTCAAAAAATTAAAAGTACTATCAACATTTTTTTACTTTTTTTGTCGAAATACCCCCATATAATGACAGAATTTTGTCGAATCCTATTGGCGGAACCTGGTTAAGGTTCTGCGATGATTGTAATATTTTTTCAAAAATGTTACATAATTCAATCCTTTAATATCCGTTAAATCCCAATATGGATCAATACATTAGTAAATAGATACTATATGTAGTATCTATAATAGTTTAATGTACTGAGCAAATTGGAAAATTAAAGAATTGACACAGCTGGGAAAGGTTGGTATTATTACCTTAGACAGATGTCGAAATCTGGCGAAAACTTTTGATTGAGGGGAGAAACAAAAAATGAAATCTACTGGGATTGTAAGAAAAGTTGATGAACTTGGACGTGTGGTTATTCCGATTGAGCTTCGTCGTACATTAGGTATTAACGAGAAGGACGCTTTGGAAATCTATGTCGATGACGATCGTATCGTACTTAAGAAATACAAGCCAAACATGACATGTCATGTTACTGGCGAGGTATCAGAGGACAACCTTTCCCTCGCAAATGGCAAATTGGTTCTAAGCCGTGAAGGCGCGAACCAGCTGATGAAAGAAATTCAGGACAACATGAAGTAATTTAAACAAAAAAGAGACCCATACAAACAGAGAAAGGTCTCATCAAAAAGCACTGACTGAGCCGACTGGCAGTCAGTGCTTTTTATATGACTCTGTTAAATCTCATTGTTTATTTTCCATATTGTTTATTTTCCATAAGGATGATTTCGGGAATTTTCTATGACAAGGGGCGTAGGGAAACGGTGAGACTCCAATAATATCCCGAAATCCAGTCTGCGGCTTTTCGGCCATTTAGGTGAATAAGCATCTTATGGAACAATAATACCCTTTAACAGAGCCTTTAATAATAAAAGTTTTACCGCAGATTTCAAAGACTATTCCCCTACATGATAGGCCTGATAGACGTCACGTTTAGGAAGCTTCCGATCACTGGATGTTTGCTTTATCGCTTGTTTGCTGGAATAGCCTTCTTCTTCGATATAATGTTCGACATGCTCGATTACGGACAGACTGCTCCACCATAAACTATCTTCGGCAACTTCTTCTTTATTCCCTTCTACTACAATACAAAATTCCCCCCGAAGCTCATTGTTCCCGGCCCATTCCACTACTTCGTCTAAACTGCCACGAACATATTCTTCATAGCGTTTTGTCAATTCTCTCGACAATGCAACTTTTCGATTCCCGAACACCCCCTGCATCCCTTTCAATGTTTCTTTCAAACGATGAGGGGATTCATAAAATACCAGTGTGGAACGGAATATACTTATTGCTTCTAATTCCTGATCCCTGTCCTTTTTCTTCCTTGGCAGAAAGCCGTAAAAATGAAAATGATCCGTTTCCAGACCAGAACCTATCAACGCGCACAAAGCGGCGTTCGCTCCTGGGAGGACAACCACAGGAATGTTACGAATGATGGCCGCCTGAATGAGGTCATATCCTGGATCGGAGATTCCAGGCATACCTGCATCGCTTATTACCGCAAGATCGTCGCCATTTTCCAAAGCATCTATCAATTCGTTTTCCCGGACATGTTTATTGTGCTCATGGTAGCTGATTAAAGGAGTATGGATATCAAAGTGGCTTAACAATTTTTTTGAATTCCGAGTATCTTCTGCAGCAATTTTCTTTACCTCGGTCAGTATACGCACAGCTCGAAAAGTCATGTCTTCCAGATTACCAATCGGGGTCGGTACAATATAAAGTGTCCCATATTCAGACGTTTGAAAACTTTTTTGCAGATCCATTTAAACACCCTCATTTTTTAAAGCAATCAATGCTTCTTTTTTGGAACGGCTCCATTGTTTGATTTGAAACTCCCTCTGCATCGCAGCGATTTTCGTAGGAAAACGTTCATAAAAAACTAACTCGAAAGGACCGCGTCCTCTCGTATATTTTGCGCCTTTACCGCTTTCGTGCTTAGCCAGACGCTGCTCCAAATCATTGGTGTACCCCGTATACAGGGTATCGTCTTTACATTTCAATATATAAACAAAATGATTATCCGCCATAAAGAATCTTCCTTAATTCATCGGTATATTCTCCTTCGTCCGTGAAGGCATAAAGAGGCGGGAGGATTTTCAAATCGGCATTGCCATCTCTGATTCCTTCCACTAAAAGCACATTAGCTTCTCTTCCCATTTTAGGATAAACCAGCCGCAGCCGCTTCGGTTCAATCCTGTACTTTCGAAAAAGCGTCAATATATCTGCCATCCGGCCAGGTCGATGTACCATGGATACTTTTCCCCCGGAGCGAACCAGTTGACTGCAGGAGCGGACGACGTCTTCCAGGGAACAGTATATCTCATGACGGGCGATCGTCAAAAAATCATTCAAGTTCTGCTCTTTTTTTCTCGGTGTAGGGAAATAAGGAGGATTACAGGTGACTAAATCAAATTTATTGTTGCCATAACGGGCGGGCATGTCTTTTAAATTTCCATGAATCATTTCTAATTGTTCATTCAATTGGTTAAGTTCTACATTCCGTACCGCCATGTCATATAATCGTTCCTGGATTTCTACACCAGTGATGGAGGCTCTGGAACGTCGGGACAGCAATAAAGGGATTACACCATTCCCCGTACACAAATCAATGATTTTCCCTCTCTTGATTGGAACATAAGTGAAGTCAGCAAGCAAAACCGCATCCAGGGAAAAAGCAAACGCAGTGGGGCTTTGGATAATTTGCATCGTTTCATCTGCTAATAAATCATCAATTCGTTCATCGTCTTTCAATTCAACCATTTTTCTTCTAATCCTTTCCTGTTAAACAATTACTTTCATCAAGCATAAAAAGAAAGCCTCTCCTTATGGCAAGGAAAGGCGGTGTTCTGTTATTTTTTCTTGTTTAGGAAAGATAGACAGAACAAACAATCTTCATCTCTTGGACTGCCAAAATGTAAATTGCAAATATGGAAGCCTTCTTCATAAAGCCGGGCAAGGTTATCATAACCTTCCCCTACATAAGAGTCCTTGGAATGGCTCTTTTCCTTCGATGTCTCCTGCTGGGCAGGCGCTGCTGCCTCCCGATCCAGCCGTTTCCTTAAATGGTGATTCTCCAAGGATAAATGCTGGTTTTCCTCTAAGAGGTGAGCCAACTGTGTTTTCAAATCACCTAATTGCTGATACAGCTCTCCAATTTGTGATTCTAAATGGGATACTTGTTCAAAAATTTCTTTCTTGTTCACGCTTCCTTCCACCCCGTCATTCTGTGGCTTGGGTTGAAACGGCTCCTTCATCAATCAAATCCTGCAACGTATATTCCAGGGTACGTTCAAGTTCAGGAAATTCAATTTGAACAAGACGTTCCAGCATATTGATTCCAACTACTTTTCCTTTACCCATAGAAGTGGTAATCCGCTGACCAAGGTCAGGGAGTTCACGTTTAGCTGCTTCATAATCATCATTTTCATACTTCAAGCAGCACATCAAACGTCCACATAATCCGGATATCTTGGCCGGATTCAGCGAAAGATTCTGGTCCTTGGCCATTTTAATGGAAACTGGTTCAAAATCACCAAGGAATGTGGAACAGCATAACATCCGTCCGCAAGGTCCGATGCCTCCCAGCAATTTTGCTTCATCCCGGACACCGATCTGGCGCAGCTCGATTCGGGTCTTAAACACAGAAGCCAAATCCTTTACCAGGGTCCGGAAATCGACCCGGCCGTCTGCAGTGAAGTAAAATATCACCTTGTTACGGTCAAATGTATATTCCACATCCACAAGCTTCATATCGAGCTTATGATCTTTGATTTTTGCCTCACAGACAGTATAGGCTTCTTTTGCATTTTCCTTATTCTCAGTCACCGTCAATTTATCTTTTTCATCTGCGATCCGAATGACTTTTTTCAAAGGCAATACAATATCTTCCTCATCCACCTGCCTGTTAGCAATGACGACTTTACCAAATTCAATACCGCGGACTGTTTCCACGATTACATAATCATCGGTTGTCATCTTAATGTTCCTTGGGTCAAAATAATATATTTTACCCGCTTGCTTGAAGCGGACGCCTATCACTTCGATCAATTATGATCACCTCTTCAAGTGAAGTGTAAGTTGTTCCATCACAAGTGTGGGATGGACATTCTGATTTATCTTCCGCTTCGCCTCAAGGATCGATGATAAGCCTCTTACCGCGCTTTCGCGAGACCAGGACATGGACATTTGCTCCATCCTATCTCTTTCTTGTGAGTAAATGATGGCCTCTTCTCTTTCCAACTCGTGATTGATCAAGTCCTTAAACCAGAATATCAACAAGTCTAAACCGCGTTGAAGCTGTTCTCTTTCCTTAAAATGAGGCATCCACTGATGATTGATAAATAAAAGCGCTTCATTTGGTTTATTGTTCAGCACTTCTATTAATTGTATCACTAATTTTCGTGCATTAGCAAACCAATCATCGGCGTTTATTTCCAATGCTTCTGATAAATTGTTAGTCATTTGAGAGAGTATCTTAGCAGTAGATTCACTTACACCTTCACCGGTAAGCTTTTCTTCGACGTTTAGAGCGTTGAGAGGATGAAATGCCATCAATTGGCACCGGGAACGAATCGTATCAAGAATCGCATGACTGTTTTCAGTCAGCAGCATGGCAGTCGTTTGTTTGCTGGGCTCCTCTAAAAATTTAAGCAGCCGATTTGCAGCGTTGACTGTCATTTTATCTGCGCTTTCGACAATATAAACTTTTTTATTCGATTCCATGCCCGTATAAGTGAATTCTTTTTGGAGGTGAAGAATTTGGTCTTTTTTTATCGACTGCCCATCCGGCTTTATCCAATGAACATCAGGATGATTTCCAGATTCAATTCTTTTACATGCATTGCATTGATGACATGGCTCTGCTCCATCCCGGTTCGGACAAAAAATCGCTTTTGTAAATAACAGGCTTATCTCTCTTTTTCCTGTTCCTTGTGCTCCCTGAAAAAGATAAGCATGTGAAATACGGTCCTTCTTAAAACTATTGATCAGCATTTTACTGACCAGCGGCTGGATTTGTTTCATGTCTTCCCATGTATACATATGGATTCCGTCCTTAAGTATATAAATTAATTAATAAACCCTTGATTTCTCCGACAATCCCTAAGATGTCAATGGACCTCTTTTCCTGATCCACCACTGTATCGGCCAATTCTTTCAGTCGTTCATCGAGCAATTCAACAGTGGTAAGTTTCCGAGGCTGTCCATCCCTTGTCCAGCTTTGTGAATGCTTCAGGTTCACCCCATGATGGACAGATTCCTGAAGAAAATCTTTGATCATCCGCTTATATTTTGCCAAATCTCGGAAGGAACGATGTCGGGCGACACGGTTTCCCTGTGCAGTAATATCTTTTATTAACTTCCCCAGTTCCTGTTCTTTCAATTTTTGGTTTTGGGAGTGCACGAGTGCATCAAATCCCTTCTGACCTTTTACATTAGTGGAAGAGGGTTTTTGCGCGGCTTCTACCTGGGCCCGCATTTTCTGACTGATTTTCATTATGAAAAAGCCCCCTTCATCCTAAAATTGAAAGTAAGATTCAACAGGCAATATAAACACAGTCGCACCACCGACTTCCACTTTCACTGGTTTAGGTATATAGGAATCTGCATTCCCACCCATTGGAGAAATCGGTGCTACCATCTGTTCCCTCTGACTGCAATTATCTTTAATAATTTCCAAAGCCTCATCGACGGACTCATCATCGCACCCGATCATTAACGTCGTATTTCCGGCTTTCAGGAATCCACCCGTTGTAGCAAGTTTTGTCGACTGAAAATTATTCTCTGCTAATGCATCGGTCAGACGACTACTGTCTTTATCTTGAATAACCGCAATGATCATTTTCATAACGTTGCAGCCTCCTGTTTCCTTTTTTTACATTATACCAAATGTCACCTGTGCTCATTACTGTTCGGCAAATATGGGTGAAGTTTTGCTAAAACATCCTCTTGTACCAATTCGAATGCTTGAGAGGCATCGACGACATGAATACGCTCCGGAAATTTCCTGATCAGCATTTGATAAGCTTCATAAACGCTTTGGTGGAAACCCAATTTCTCCATATCAAGCCGGTTCTGCTCCCTGCCCCTATTCGCAGCTATTCTTTGAAGCCCTTCTTCCGGGGAAATATCAAAAAATAACGTTACATCTGGCATACAATTTTCAATGGCGAATTGATTGATTTGGAACACTTCTTCTATACCCAATCCGCGGGCATGCCCCTGATAAGCCAGGCTGCTATCGACAAAACGGTCGCAAAGAACAATTTTCCCTTGTTTAAGAGCAGGTAATACTTTCTCGACCAGATGCTGTCGCCGTGCTGCAGCATATAGTAGGGCTTCAGTACGCCCATCCATAGCCGTATGTGCTGGATCTAAAATGATCTGGCGAATTTTTTCTGCAATTTCTATTCCTCCTGGCTCCCTGGTGGCCAGTACGTCATATCCTTCTTGGTGTAATTCCTGGGAGAGCGCCTGGAGTACAGAAGTTTTCCCGGCACCTTCTCCGCCCTCAAACGTAATAAATAATCCTTTCACACTCATTCTCCTCAAATCTATTGAAAGGTGAAGACTCCTGTTTCTATCTGCTCATTGTGGAAACGGGCACCCTGTTCAAGTAATAACCTAATCAGTTCTACATGCTGAATAGTAATCTTTTCCCCTTTAACCAGTAATGGAATACCTGGCGGATAAGGTACCACAGGTTGGGCTGCTACCTTACCAACTGCCTTCGACCACTCCGAAAATGTGGTTTGCTTCGTTTTCATTTCCTCATAAGAATATAGTAATTCTTGAGTGCTGGTGGGGAATGAAACTCTATCCTTTATTGTAGCATGCTTTGAAGTGGTTTTTAATTGCTCATTAATATTAGCGATACACTTATTCAAATTGGAAAGATCGGCGTATTCACCAAGCCCTGTAATAAGCAGTACCTGGTTATTATCTGCCAGCTCAGGATATATATCTTCCTGTTCCAGTAAGCCCGCCAATTGGAAACCTGTCCATCCTTTATCCGCATGTAAAACTATTTTCAATGGATCATCCTTATGACTGGCAGGTAATAACGTCCATCCATCTCCTTCAACCAGGACTCTTCGGATATTTTCTGTATGATCAAGCGCTTTTTCAACATTTTCCTTAGTTGTATTAGCTAAAAAGTGACGGGCTAAGTCCAAACTTGCCATCAGTGGATAGGAAGGACTGCTTGACTGTACCACTTGAAGAAAATAACGTAATTTTTCCAGATTGATGCGGCCTTTTCGCCCATGTATAAAAGAAGCCATCGTCATGGCGGGTGCCATTTTATGGGCGGACTGTACCACGACATCTGCCCCTGCTGTTAAAGACGGTGTTGGAAAAGGAGAACCTAGATGAAAATGTACACCGTGCGCTTCATCTACCAGCACCGGGACATCGTGTGCATGGGCTGTTCTAATAATTTTTTCTATTTCATAGGTTCGACCAAAATAATCTGGGTAAGTCAGTATCAATCCTTTTGCATTTGGAAAACGGGCTAATGCTTTCTCTACCAAATCTACTTCCATTTTGCTATATCGCTTTGTATTTTCCTCATAAGCAGGGGTCAAAAAGACGGGCTGAGCTCCTGCTAACTCCAGTCCATGCAAAATTGATTTATGACAATTTCGCTGAACAAGAACTTGATCTCCAGTCTTACACACAGCTAAAATCATTGCTAAATTTCCCCCAGTACTACCATTCACTAAAAAGTAGGAGAAATCACTGTTAAAGTAATCAGATGCCAATATCTGCGCTTGCTGAATGACACCATGAGGGTCGTGCAAGTCATCCATACCTGTTATCTCGGTAAAATCCATGGAGAGGATAGAACGGAAGTCTTCATATCCCTTCTCAGAAAATATTCTCCCGTTTTTATGACCTGGAACATGAAACGAATCGTAACTTTTGTTTTTTTGGAAATACAGCCTATCGTACAACGGTGTTTCTGTTTGGTCAAGTGCCATCGAGTTTCACCTTCTCCGTGCAATTGAAAAATCTATTCCATCTTACCTAACTCGTGAGTTGATTACAAACAAAAAAAGATCTTCGCTTCTTTGCAAAGATCTTCTTTATTTTTTAAGAATGTATTTTCGTTGGCGTGATATTCTTTAACTTATTGATGTAAAAAGAATATCTGGCATCGCCTGGTTCTGTTTCCAGAATTTCTTTTTCACAAGATTCACAAATGAATAATTGATAGATATGAATGCCTTCTGTCGTATTACGATCACATATGCCACAGCGGTTGATTGTTTTCATCTTTCCACCTCCATGGCATTAGTATGTGCAAATCTATCATCTCTTATACTATTTTTTTATTGATATTTTGAAAGAAGGAGATGATTTAATAGGATCCATTCCCCCAACAATCTTGGATTCTCCCATATATCGAAACAAGTCTTCGACTTTACGGTCTAAAACACATTTCACTAACAGAATTTTAATTCACAAGCAAAAA
>NZ_AWXW01000027.1 GCF_000496835.1 Thalassobacillus devorans MSP14 | reverse complement strand
TCGTTATGTGTCGTTTTTGCGACGAATACTAATATATCATGGCCGCTAATCATTGTCAACAAATTATTACAAGTTTTTGTTGTGTGTTTTGTTGGCTGTGATTTGTTTTCCGACAACAGAAATAAATATAGCATATAAAATACAATTTACGCAATATCTTTTTTAAAGTTTTTTTATAGAATTGACAATTAAGTATTAGAGCGACACAATCCAATTAAAAAAAGAAGGGAACCGAATCCCTTCTTCTTCATCCGTTTCCATCACGCAAATCTTTGGCGCAGGTCTTCTAAATTCAATTCTGTCGTATCTCGTACGATCCAATCAGCCTTTTTTAGTGATTCTCCAACACCTAATGCAAACATACCGGCTGACTTAATCGCTTCGACTCCTGCCTGGGCGTCTTCTACTCCGACACAGCCAGAAGCAGGCTGGCGAAGTTGTTCAGCTGCTTTCAAGAAAATTTCCGGATTCGGTTTACCTCGCTCTATTTTAGATGCATCTACCACCTCATCCAGGAGATGGGTGATGCCCAGTCTTTCAATCACTGGCTGAGCATTTTTACTGGAGGAAGCCAGGGCGGTTTTAATCCCGGATGATTTGACTTCTTCCATGAATTCTAATATTCCCGGCAGTAAATCGTTCGGTGTTATGTCCGAAATCATGGTTTTGTAATGATCATTTTTTTTGGAGGCGTAATATTCTTTGTCCGTTTCAGATAATTCTTTTCCTCCATGCTCCAGGATCAGATTTAAAGATTCCATCCTGCCTACACCTTTCAGCTTCTCATTGAACTCGCGATCGAATGGAATATCAAGCTCTTCAGCGAGTTTTTTCCACGCTTCATAATGATATTCCGCTGTATCTGTAATCACTCCGTCCAAATCAAAAAGGACACCCTTGATTTCGTTCATAGTTCCCCACTCCCTTACTTGCACCTATATATTGAATATAACACATAACTCCTTATTGGTGCTTTTTCTTTCTCGGCATGTATTTTAAACATTCATTATGACTTGCAATACGTTTGAACAACTCAAATAGAAGTTCATAACGTTCTTGCATGGCACGTTTTACCATATGATCAATACGATGATCATCCAGGTCAAATAAAAGCTCGTCCATTTCTCGTTTGATCAGGTACTCTATTTCTTCTCTTTCTAATTCATTTATCAACAATCCAAGCACGTCATCACCTCATTGAAAGATTGTGTTTTCATTGTTCCCTTACACAAATAATTTTATTAGAAAAATTTACCGAACCGAATAGCCTGGCCGATTCATACATAGAATGTAGCAAGTCCATTTGGAAAGAAGGGTTCGCATGCATTTTTTTGTATGGCATCTTAAAAAAATAAAAAAATACGCTGTCATTGTTTTATTAGCATTATTTTGTGCCTTATTTTTATGGATCGGCCAATTTAGTTCGCTATCTGTATTTTCAAGTGAAAATGGGCCAGAAGCA
This sequence comes from Thalassobacillus devorans MSP14, assembly GCF_000496835.1. Lineage (GTDB taxonomy): Bacteria > Bacillota > Bacilli > Bacillales > Halobacillaceae > Thalassobacillus > Thalassobacillus devorans_B. The sequence goes on along the minus strand of NZ_AWXW01000027.1, from coordinate 60,693 downwards.
TTAAGCAGGGGGAATGACAAGCAATCGTCTGTTGCTTTGACATTTAATATCAGCTGGGGGACAGAAAAAGTGAACGATGTACTAGCCAAATTAGCCAAACATGATGTCAAGGCTACTTTCTTTGTAAGTGGCGAATGGGCGGAGCGACATCCTGAGTTGATGAAAAAAATCAATGAAGGGGAGCATGAAATTGGCATGATGGGTTATCGGTACACCAGTTATTTAGAACAAAAACCAGAACAAATACGAAAAGATCTGAATTACGCCGAGGAAATTTTCGATAAATTAGGATATGAAGACCTCACCCTGTTACGGCCACCTCATGGTCATTTCAATAAAGAAGTGTTAAAGATCGCTGACGAGAAAGGCTATGATGTAGTGCAGTGGAGTGTAAATCCTAGAGATTGGGAAAATCCTGGCACCAATGAAATTGTTGATCATGTGATGAAAAAGAGTTCGAAAGGGGATATAATTCTTCTTCACGCTTCAGACTCCGCTAAACAAACCCCAAAAGCTCTCGAAACTATCTTGCCTGGTTTAAAAGGCAAGGGTTTGAATTTGGTCAGGGTCACCGATATGGTTGCAGGAAGCGAATCAAAGGCAAAAGAAATAAAATGACAGGAACAAAAGCGCAAGCGCCTTGCTAGTAATGACGTTCGACTAAAAGCGGCACGTCCACAAAAAAGACTTTGTCTGCGAAGTACATTCTAAGAAGTAGTTCTAGTGTGCCAACGTCGAACTGACCTGCATCCTCGAAAAAGAAGACCACTTTTTCTTCGTGCGATGTTGTTCTAGGAAGCATTCCTTGTCCTGCAGGCCTCCGACAAGCTTAAGAAAAGCTTCGGTGTGACGTTCTTTATACTTTAATACAGACTAACTTTATTAAAGGATCAAAGTATAAGAAAAACTAAGGCTTTCACCATTAGGAAGCGGCAATAAGCCAAGTTTTTCTAATCACAAAGAGTATTGACTTAAGACCTCGAGGGGGGGTAGGCGCTGAAGCTGGATGTGACCCACTATTTAAAGTTATCACACAAAGAAATTTTATAATTTCCTAGACAGTAAAAAAGCCGGAGACATTGTCCGGCTTTTACCTTATTTTTTAGGCTTCCTTATTATTCAAACGATGAAGCAGCAATAACTGGTATGTATTGCAAGCCAAAAGAGGGATAATCATCATCCATACATAACCCTGTCCATCTGATCTTAAAGCAGGTACCCATTCAATGGTAGTCACGACTACCATAAAAAATAAGGCAGGAATAAAGGCCTTGGGGTTCGTTTCTTTCTTTTTTATATAAGCAACCACATAACTTACAAGAAGCAATCCTAAGGCAGTAAGTAAGTAAGGCCATAGGGAAGCACCTTCATCGGCTGCCTGGTATCGGAAATAAACCAGATCAAACAAAGTAAATGCAATTAAAAATAATTGGATGGGCGGCCATAGTGTCTTGAACATACCTAATCCAAATTGATGTACGGTCAAATATGCGAAAAAGCCCATCTGACTGATAACACTGAATATAAATCCCAAACCTGAAAAAAATAACAACAGTCCGATCAATTCAAAAAAATCGAACGGCTGTAGTACATTAGCATAAGCATCCGCTTTAACGACAAAGCTGGTCAGCAGTGTCAATACACCACCCAGCACTAAAGTCGTTAAAAAAAGACGCACCCATTTACGACTTGTCACTATTGTTCCTCCTAATCCTTCTTATAACCTTCCCTTTTGGTATTTTATCATGAACACCCGTTTTTTTCCTCAATGATATAGCGAATATTTTTCGGCCAATTCCCCATATTAACTAACAATAGGACAAAGAAAGGGGACATTCCAAATGTCCATGATACGCAGCTTATTGTTCATAGGATTATTTGCATTGTTTCTCACCGCATGTGCAGGGAATTCCTCTGGAAGTGAACAACAAACCGATTATGAAACCACCAAAAAAATGGTTGTTGATATATTAAAGTCCGATGATGGCAAAAAAGCCATGACAGAAGTACTGTCAGATGAAAAAATGCAGCAGTCGATGGTACTGGAGTCAAAGGTAGTGTCCGATGCAGTCAACAAAGCATTGACTTCTGAACAAGGAAAAGAATTTTGGACGAAGATGTTTTCAGATCCAAAGTTTGTAAAGGGATTCGCGGATTCAATGAAAAAAGAACATGAGGAATTGCTCAAAGGTTTGATGAAGGATTCTGAATACCAAAAACTTTTAATTGATGTTTTTCAAAATCCGGAAATGGTCAAGCAAATGCAAACCGTCATGGAAGGTCAAAAATTCCGCGAACATTTAGAGAAAACCATACAGGAAACTCTGAACAGTCCTATATTTAAAGCAGAAATGACTGAAACACTGCTAAAAGCCGCTGAAAAAATGAAACAAGGCGAAGGCCAAGGCCAGCAGTCAAAAAGCGGTGGCGGTGAAGGTGGAGGCGGCGGAGGTACAACAGAGTAATATCTGTTCCGCTTCTTCTTCCATTAAAAAGGTCACGTTTCCCTCTCGGGTTAACGTGACCTTTTTTATATCAGGATGTACGATCAATGACCTTAGCAGCTACGTTACGATAAATTTGTCCAGTAGGATGGTCTTCTTGATAAACGGAAGGTGCAAAAATATCTTCTTCTTCAAAAGGCTGACGCAATGGAATTTGTCCAAGAACATCGGTCTTTAGCTGTTCAGCCAGCTTTTCTCCGCCACCACGGCCGAAGACGTATTCTTTATCACCTGTCACCTGACTTTCAAAGTAAGCCATGTTTTCGACGACACCAAGAATTTCATGCTCGGTTTGAATAGCCATCTGGCCTGCACGAGCCGCTACAAATGCAGCAGTTGGGTGTGGTGTGGTTACAATGATTTCTTTGGAAGAAGGAAGCATGGAATGTACATCCAACGCTACATCACCTGTTCCTGGCGGCAGGTCCAGCAATAGATAATCCAGATCGCCCCACTCCACTTCTTTAAAGAAGCTGGTTAACATCTTACCCAGCATAGGTCCACGCCAAATGACCGGTGAATTATCTTCCACAAAGAATCCCATGGAAATTACCTTTACACCGAAACGCTCGACCGGCAGGATTTTTTCTCCGCGTACTACAGGTCGTTCTTCGACACCCATCATATCCGGTACACTGAAGCCGTAAATATCAGCATCAATGATTCCCACTTTTTTGCCAAGACGAGCAAGAGCAATAGCTAAGTTTACAGTAACGGTAGATTTACCTACCCCGCCCTTACCACTGGCAATCGAAATGAAGGTGGTACCTGTCTGCCCATTCATCAGTGAAGCTTCTTCTGCTTGTTGAGCACTTTGCTGATACTTCTCGATAACTTCTTCTGGAAGCTGGTTAAAACGCAATCCCACAGTCGCAGCTCCAGCGCCTTTCAGCACGTTGACAATTTCCTGCTGAAGCTGCATTTGTTCTGCAGTATTTGTTTTAGCCACGCCAACTTTGACACTGACATGGTTCTTTTCTTCTTTAATTTTAATCTCTTCCACTCCACCTGTTTCTTCTAACGTTTTATGTAAAAACGGATCCTCGATTGGATGAAGTAATTTTTGTACTTCCTCTTTTGTTAACACGAATGATTCACCATCCTTTGAATAGTTTCAATCACAGCAAGTATAACATATTTCATATACTTAATAAGTGATTTGCATCAAGGATGGCGAATTTTGTCAGTCCACTTCCGGATATTCTTCTTCACTGGTATATCGTAAAATTCCTTCATAGATGGAAGCAGCCATTTTTCTTTGGTAGCTATCTTTTTTCAACAAATTACGCTCATGCGTGTTGGATAAAAAACCGGCTTCCACAAGTGCTCCGGGAACATCTGCATGTTTAAGGAGATACATGCCATTTATAGCAAGCGCGGTTCTTTTCGTATTTTCCAGGTTACGGATGATCTCCGCTTGTATGAATTTCGCAAGGTTTTCGCTTTGTTCCAGATCAGGGTAATAAAATGTCTGGGCCCCGTGCCATTGAGTAGCAGGTATGGCATTCAAATGGATACTTAAAAAGAAATCCGGTTCCTTATCATAGATGAATGCTAAACGGTTTCGTATATCTTCTGATTTCCTCCTGGACAAACCTTTAGTATCCTCCGCCGCCAGATCACGATCATCATTACGCGTCAGATACACCAGTGCGCCTGCCTGCTGTAAATAATCCTGCAAATATTTAGAGATGTTCAGGGCAATATCTTTTTCCTGTGTATCGTCAGAGCCTTCCGCCCCTCCATCAACTCCGCCATGCCCCGGATCAAGGACTATCACTTTCCCGGCTAACGGAAGAGACCAAGTCTGCCAGGTATCTTTTGCTTCCTGTACGGGATAAGCAATTAAAAAAATCAATAATGCCAAACCACATAACCATGTGAACACCTTCAGACGATGGTACACGTCTACCCACCCTCTCCCATAACATTCTCTTTCAACTATATGGGACAAGACAGGAAAATATGCTCGTCTATCCAGCTATAGTGGATCCCGCCACTAAAATATAAGAATAGTTTATACCGATATGTGGCCTTCTCTAATTTTAAAGTATGAACAATTCCAAAGTTTCATAAATATATGAAGTACTGTTTTCACCGAATGGAATAAAAAGGAGGGAGCACATGACTAATGTTATTAAGATTGGAGCTATATACCCGTTAAGCGGATCGCTTTCATCTATCGGAAAAGATATTAAAAATGCCCTTGAATTAGCGTTGGATATAGTTAATGACAAACGCAATCTATCTCCAACCCTAAACAGCGCCTTTGGATGGCCGCCATTAAGAAATATTAAAGTCAAGCTGCTATTCGGCGACTCAGCAGGAGACCCCTCTAAAGGCGTATCGGAAGCTTCGCGTCTTATCGAGGCGGAAGGGGTTTCGGCCTTAATAGGAGCATACCAAAGCAGTGTAACGGATGCGAGTTCACTTATAGCTGAAGCAAAGCAGATACCATATTTAAGCCCCGAATCTTCTGCTCCTTCATTGACTAGAAGAGGTTTAAAGTTCTTTTTTCGAACAGGGGCCGACGATATCCTTTATACTGAACTTTTTTTTGAATTATTTCGATACTTAAGAAGCCGTGGTGAAAATCTTGAGAGTTTCGGAATTTTATCCGAAGACTCCGAATTCGGTCGCGAAGCATCAGCAGTTGAAATCAGTGCTATTCGAAAATTCGGGGCAAAGTTAGCTGCTTTTGAGCTATACAGCACAAACTCCTCTTTATTAAATACAATAGAGCGATTACGATTGCAAAAACCTCAGGTGGTTTTAGGGCAGCAATTTCTGAGTGATGCCATAGAAGTGGTTAATACAATGAAAGTGTTAGATTGGTTTCCAGATGGGCTAGTAGTTCAAAATGCTGGATATGTTGTGCCCGAATTTCTTGAGGAAGTGGGTGTGGATGGTAACTATATCATCAGCCGGGCTTCCTGGGCACTTGGATTAGGGCAGTTTAATCCACTGGTAACAGAAGTGAACCTTCTTTACCGAAATAAGTATGGAGAAGATATGAAAGAAACCAATGCAAGAAGCTTTACCGGAATGATGGTCCTTCTAAACGCAATTAAACGGGCCGGAAGTAGTGACAACGATAAGATAAAAAAGGCTCTAATGAGAACAATTACCCCTGGTGATCAATTAATCATGCCGTGGAAAGGCGTAAGATTCAATTCGGAAGGCCAGAATGTATTGGCTGATGGGCTACTAGTGCAGATTCTGGAACAGCAATACCGAATCATATGGCCCCGGAAAATTGCCGAAAAGCAAGTTGTATGGCCTGCTCCCATATGGAAGCAGAGAGCCAACGAGGAGGGATAGGCGCTGGAGCTGGATGCAGCCTACTACTAAATGTTATCCACAATCATTAAATTATATAAATTCCCAGACAGTAAAAAAAGACTTCCAACCAGCTGGTTGGAAGTCTTTTTGGAATATAAAATAATTAACGCTTAGAGAACTGTGGTGCACGACGTGCGCCTTTAAGACCGTATTTCTTACGCTCTTTCATGCGGCTGTCACGTGTCAATAGACCTTCACGCTTCAATGGTGTACGGTAGTCAGGGTCCGCTTGTAATAGTGCACGAGCGATACCATGACGGACAGCACCAGCCTGGCCGGTGAATCCACCACCATCAACGTTTACATATACATCATAGTTACCTTCAGTTTCTGTAACAGCAAGAGGCTGCTTTAGAATTGTACGAAGGGTTTCATACGGGAAGTAGTCTTCCGCGTCACGGTTGTTGACTACTACACGACCGTTACCAGGAACAAGGCGTACACGTGCAGTTGACTTTTTACGACGTCCAGTACCGTTGTATTGTACTTGTGCCACTCTTCATTACCTCCTTAGATTATCCGCGAAGTTCGTAAACTTCTGGTTGTTGTGCTTCGTGCTTGTGCTCTGGGCCAGCATACACGTGAAGCTTCTTACCCATTTTACGTCCCAGGCTTCCTTTAGGCAGCATACCCTTGATTGCAATTTCAAGCATTTGCTCAGGGTATTTTGTACGCATTTCGTTAGCTGTACGGGATTTCAAGCCGCCTACATGATTTGTGTGACGGTAGTAAATTTTATCGTTAAGTTTCTTACCTGAAAGTTCGATTTTTTCTGCATTGACGATAATTACGTGATCACCAGTGTCAAAGTGCGGTGTATAAGTTGGTTTATGCTTACCGCGTAGGATAGCAGCTACTTCACTTGATAGACGACCAAGTGTTTTGCCTTCTGCATCCACAACATACCATTTACGTTCAACGTTACCTTCATTAGCCATGAAAGTTGTGCGCATGTCGGTTTCCCTCCTGAATTGTTTAAATGTTTCACAGAGCTTCATTTATCTCGATACGATTAGTTTCCGGGGCTAATCGTGGTATAGAAATAAAATGCCATAGAACATATTATAATACTTACACCCTTAATGTCAAGCAAATGTTACACCAGGGACAGTTGTTTTTTATAAATTCTATTTAAATCATTTTTAGTAAAAGACTTTCCATAAAAATAAGCCATGGGGCGGCGCTGTTTTCCCTGCAGCACTTCGGTCTTTAGCACGAAGCATATCCTTAACCTCTTCAGGGGCATGTTCTCCATTACCGATTTCCAGTAATGTGCCAACAAGAATCCGGACCATATTGTAAAGAAAACCATTGCCTAGGAAAATGAATGTAAGCTCATTTCCTTCGACAACAATATCCGCTTTGGTAATCGTCCTTATTTTATCACCTTTGACCGTTGTTCGTGCTGAACAAAAAGAAGTAAAATCATGTTCTCCTTTCAAATAGCCACATGCTTTTCTCATCGCTTCAATATTTAGTGGCTTTGGTACGTGATAACTGTAATGACGACGGAATAGATCTGCTTCCTTTTGGTTCAACACCTTATAGCGGTATTCTTTTCCGGTAGTATCATAGCGTGCATGGAATTCAGCATCTGCATAATCAACATCAGCTACACAGATATCTGCTGGAAGCATGGCAGTCAACGCCCGCTTCCAGCCATTCAGCGGAATATCAAGGTCAGAGGTAAAATGAATAACCTGACCGACCGCGTGGACACCTGCATCAGTACGGCCAGAAGCAATAACTTTCACCACTTCACCTTTATGCATTTTCTTTAACGCAGCTTCGATTTCAGCCTGGATGGTACGGCCATTCGGCTGCACTTGATAGCCCGCGAACGCTGTTCCATCGTATTGGATGATGCACTTCACCTTTTGCATAAAGCTTCCTCCATCCTAGGATCGGGTTATAAATAAACCTATGATAACAAGGACAAACAAAAAATACGCATAAATATCCAGCCTGCCGGTATGCAGCTCCCTCAGTTTCGTCCTTCCTTCACCACCCTGATACCCCCTTGCTTCCATTGCCATGGCTAGTTCCTCAGCCCGTTTAAACGCACTGACAAACAACGGGACAAGCAGTGGTACTACAGCTTTGATACGTTCTTTGACAGGACCTGTTCGAAAGTCGACCCCGCGAGATGCCTGCGCCTTTGATATCTTTTCTGTTTCTTGCATCAAAGTGGGGATGAACCGGAGCGAAATCGACATCATCAATGCAAGCTCATGGACAGGAAAGCGTATTTTTTTCAAAGGTCCTAACATACTTTCAATTGCATCCGTAATTTCAATGGGAGTTGTGGTTAAGGTAAGCAGCGAGGTCACTAAAATCAACAAAAAGAAACGCAGGGAAATAGCTAAACCTTGAATAAGTCCACCCGTATAAAACTCAAAAGAAAGAAAACTGAAAAATACCTCTCCCTCTTTAGTGACGAATAAATGCAATAGAAAAGTAAATACAATCAAAAACCAAACCGGCAGCAGGCCTTTGATTAAATAGTTTGCCGGTATTTTAGTGGAAATGGCGCTCCCTGCCGCAAATAAGGTAAGCAGCCCATAACTCATAACAGAATTAGCAAAGAATACGATCAGCACAAAGAAAAAAATGATAGCGATTTTCGTCCTGGGGTCAAGACGATGAATAACGGAATTCCCGGGTACATATTGACCAATGATCATACTGCTACTCATGGTCATCTCCCCCCTTTTACCATAGCAACCAATTCCTTTGCTAATTGTGCTATGTCCTGATTATGATAGGAGATTGAATATCCCAATTTCTCTTCGACTCCACTTAAAAATTGGATGACTTCCGGAACATCCAATTGCACCTGTTCCAACTCTTCCTTACGTACTAAAACTTCTAAAGGAGGCCCCTCCATATGCTTTCTGCCATCCTTCAAAATAATGATATGATCAGCATAACGAAGTGCATCTTCCATGCTATGAGTAACAAGGACGGTAGTAAGTTTCTTTTCCTTGTGAAGAGCAGAGAACATATCCATAATTTCCCTTTGACCGCGAGGATCCAGACCTGCTGTGGGCTCATCTAATACTAATACTTCCGGCTCCATAGCTAATACTCCCGCTATAGCTACTCTCCTCATTTGCCCCCCACTTAAGTCGAAAGGAGAACGTTGTAAAAGTTCCTCTGGCAAATTAACAGCCTCAATCGCTTCTTGAGTTCTCCGCTTGATCTCTTCTTGTTCAACATGAAAGTTAAGCGGTCCGAATCCGATATCTTTCTCGACGGTTTCCTCAAATAATTGGTGCTCAGGATATTGGAAGACAACGCCTGCCTTTTCACGCAAACTTTTTATATCTTTCGTTTTCCCCTCAGCACTTATTTTGTAACTGCCAATGTCGACTTCACCTGCCGTTGGACGCAAAAGACCATTCAAATGCTGAAGCAGGGTAGATTTGCCAGAGCCTGTGTGCCCAATAACCGCCACAAAAGAGCCTGACCTGATGTGAAACGATAGATTACTTAAAGCGCGATGCTCAAACGGCGTATTGGGTTGATAAATATAACTTACATCTTTGAATGTAATGTCCATAATTCCTCCAATAACTCCTGGTGATTAAGTGGCTCACGCTGTATCGTTAAACCGGCCGCAGTCAATTCAGCAGCCAGTTTGGTCACAAAAGGAGTATCTAAGCCAATATCCCTTAAAGCATCTTTCGCTGCAAAAACCTCTCGAGGAGTACCCTCCAGCCATGTCCGTCCTTGATTCATGACTAATACTCGATCCGCTTTTATTACTTCTTTCAGGTCATGGGTAATTGTGATTAAAGAAAGGTCCTGAGTTTCCTGCACCTGTCTGATCGTCTCCATAATTTCCAGTCTTCCTTTTGGGTCAAGCATAGCAGTCGCTTCATCAAGAATAATCAGCTGAGGAGCAACTGCCAAAACACTAGCTATCGCTATACGCTGTTTTTGCCCGCCAGAAAGGCGGTGAGGTTCATGGGCCTGATAATCACTCATGCCAACAGCTGCTAAGCTGCTTTGGACTCTTTTTAACATCAATTGCCGGGGCAATCCGTGATTCTCCATACCGAAGGCCACGTCATCCCTTACCGTCGTACCAACAAATTGATTATCAGGGTTTTGAAACACCATCCCGACTCTTTTTCGTATATCCCAGATTGATTCCTCATTGACTGCTATTCCGTCTACAAATATTTCTCCTTGTTGGGGCAAGAGAAGACCATTCATTAACTTAGCTATCGTTGATTTTCCTGAACCATTATGACCGATGATTGCTAACCATTCATCCGCCTGGACGGTAAAGCTTACATTTACCAATACCCACGGCTGGTCTTCTCTATAACGGAAAGATACATTTCTAAACTCGATAAAGTGCGACAAACTTTCTCCCCCTCTGCTCGGCTAATACATTATTTCCCCGGAAATAATGTCTGATTTCCTTGGAAGATCGGGAAATTCCTGTAATGGTGCAAAACAAAAAAGGGCTGGAACCAACCTCTAGCTGAGATTCCGTCCTGCCCTTTTGCACCCTTGTTATTCATTAAACTAATTCAATGATCGCCATTTTCGCGCCATCTCCTTGACGTTCGCCAAGTTTCAGGACACGAGTGTAACCACCTTGACGATCCTCATAGCGCGGAGCGATGTCAGAGAATAGTTTTTGTAGTGCTGACTGATCCCCTTCTTCATCAGCTGAAGCACTGTATAGATACGCTTCTGCTTGACGACGAGCGTGCAGGTCTCCACGCTTGCCAAGTGTGATCATTTTGTCCACGACAGAACGAAGCTCTTTTGCTTTTGCTTCAGTCGTTTCAATACGTTCATGGATAATTAGATCTGTCGCCAGGTTGCGCAGCAACGCTAAGCGCTGATCTGTAGTACGACCCAATTTTCTAGCCATTGATTATCCCTCCCTTGTTTGGACTCTCTTAGATGCAATCTATCGATCAATCGTCTTTTCTTAGACCAAGTCCGAGTTCATCTAACTTGTATTTTACTTCTTCAAGCGACTTACGCCCGAGGTTACGAACCTTCATCATGTCTTCTTCTGACTTATGAGCCAGTTCCTGGACTGTATTGATTCCAGCACGTTTCAGACAATTATAAGAACGTACAGACAAATCAAGTTCTTCAATAGTCATCTCAAGCACTTTTTCTTTTTGGTCCTCTTCTTTCTCAACCATGATTTCCGCTTTTTGAGCTTCATCAGTCAGGCCTACAAAGATATTGAGGTGTTCCATATAGACTTTAGCACCTAGAGATACAGCCTCTTCTGGACGGATGCTTCCATCTGTCCATACATCAAGCGTAAGCTTATCAAAGTTTGCAGACTGACCGACACGTGTATTTTCCACCTGGTAAGTTACACGTGACACTGGTGTGAAGATGGAATCAACAGGAATGACTCCGATGGGTAAATCTTCGTGGTTGTTCCCCTCTGCCGGGCGATATCCCCTACCACGTTCAGCTGTGATACGCATTTGCAGGTTGGCATTCGGACCAAGCGTTGCAATATGAAGATCAGGATTTAATACCTCGATATCACTATCATGCGTAATGTCAGCAGCAGTTACTTTCCCTTCACCCTGTACATCAATTTCTAAAGTCTTTTCCTCATCAGAATAAATCTTCAGAGCCAACTGCTTCAGGTTCAGAATGATAGTGGTAACATCTTCTACAACCCCATCAATAGTGGAGAACTCATGAAGAGCCCCTTCCATCTGAACAGATGTGACAGCAGCGCCAGGAAGCGAGGATAGTAGGATACGACGTAAGGAGTTACCTAGTGTTGTACCATACCCGCGTTCGAGCGGTTCGACAACGAATTTCCCAAAAGTGGCGTCATCGCTGATCTCAACCGTTTCAATTTTCGGCTTTTCAATTTCGATCATTAAACAAAACCCTCCTTCAAAACGTCGAAACCTCGGTTAGACCTCCTGTCTAACCGAAATTCCTCAGGTAGGCAGTCCCCGATTTAGAACAATTAACGTTCCGTATTATCAGTTATACATGCGTTGCTGTTAAATAGCTATCATAACCCATTATAGACAGGGTTACAAATTCTATACAGAAAAATTATACACGACGACGTTTTGGCGGACGGCAACCATTGTGAGGTACAGGTGTTACATCACGAATAGCTGTGACTTCCAAGCCTGCTGCCTGAAGTGCACGGATGGCAGCTTCACGTCCAGCACCTGGGCCTTTAACGGTTACTTCCAATGTTTTCAAACCATGCTCTTGTGCTGCTTTAGCTGCAGCTTCAGAAGCCATTTGAGCAGCGAATGGAGTAGATTTACGAGAACCCTTAAAACCCAGGGAACCAGCACTGCTCCAGCTTACTGCGTTACCTTGCACATCGGTGATAGTAACGATCGTATTGTTGAAAGTGGAACGGATATGAGCCACACCACTCTCAATATTCTTTTTCACACGACGTTTACGAGTGTTAGTTTTACGTGCCATATTGTTGTATTTACCTCCTTTATCAAGCGATTATTTACGTTTATTAGCAACGGTACGACGTGGTCCCTTACGAGTACGGGAGTTATTCTTCGTCTTCTGTCCGCGTACTGGAAGGCCGCGACGATGGCGGATCCCACGGTAAGAACCGATTTCAATCAAACGTTTGATGTTAAGAGAAACTTCACGGCGAAGATCACCTTCAACGTTATAGTCTTCAATTGCTTTACGGATTTTAGCTAGTTCGTCCTCAGTCAAGTCGCGGACGCGGGTATCTTCAGAAACACCGGCTTTTGCCAGCACATCTTTAGCAGCGGATTTACCAATGCCATAGATGTAAGTCAAAGAAACAACGACGCGCTTGTCACGAGGAATATCAATACCTGCAATACGTGCCATAGGTTACGTGCACCTCCTTCAGAATTAACCTTGTTTTTGTTTATGCTTAGGATTTTCGCAAATTACCATTACTTTACCTTTACGACGGATAACTTTGCATTTTTCGCAAATTGGTTTTACAGAAGGCCTTACCTTCATGATCCATACCTCCTTTTAGATCGGAGCATTTCATGCTATTTATAACGGTACGTAATTCGTCCTCTTGTCAAATCATATGGGGAAAGCTCAACCGTCACTTTGTCTCCAGGCAAGATTCGAATAAAATGCATGCGAATTTTACCAGAAACATGTGCAAGAACTGTGTGTTCGTTCTCAAGCTCTACCTTAAACATTGCGTTCGGTAGAGTTTCAACGACGGTCCCTTCCACTTCAATTACATCGTCTTTCGCCATCGAGTTGATCTCCCTTCTTCAAATCAGTCACTACTTCATTGATAAATTTGGTTACGGCAAAACGCAGCTTACCATTTGTGACGCGACCAGTTTCTAGAAGGCTGTGTTGGACTTCTGGAGAAACGAAATCCATCAGCTCCACGTGCTGCAGATTCTTTTTCTTTGGTCGATCAAACTTTCGTTTCTCCCCATCAGCAAGCAGCAAAAAACGATCGTCAAGTAAACCGATGACAACCATATACTGCTCTGCTTCACGTCCCTGTACAATACGAACAACTTGACCTATTCGTGGACTCGACTCAGTTTCGTTCAATCACGATCACCTTCACTTAGGCTTTGGTTAAAATCTCATAACCTTCTTCAGTAATAACGATGGTATGTTCGAAGTGCGCACACATCTTACCATCTTGAGTGACGACCGTCCAATTATCTGCAAGTGTTTTGACATACCTTTTCCCTGCATTCACCATAGGCTCAACCGCTAATACCATACCAGGCTTCAACCTTGGCCCTTTGTTTGGTGGACCATAATGAGGGATCTGTGGATCCTCATGAAGTTCCTGGCCAACTCCGTGTCCTACATACTCACGGACAATAGAGTATCCTAACGACTCAACATAACTTTGAATGGCATGCGATATATTTGAAAGGCGTACACCTGGTTTTGCTTCATCAAGCCCTTTGAACAAGGATGTTTCAGTAACTCTCAGCAAATCCTCTGTCTTTTCATCAATTTCACCGACTGGATAAGTCCAGGCAGAATCGCCATGATATCCTTTGTATTTAGCACCGATGTCAATGCTGATGATATCTCCTTCATTCAATTTCCGGTCCCCCGGAATTCCATGAACAAGCTCTTCATTGACCGAGGCGCAAATACTACCACGGAAACCATTATACCCCTTAAAGGAAGGAATTGCATCCCTACTGCTGATGAACTCCTCTGCAATACGGTCCAATTCTCCAGTAGTGATACCTGGTTGAATGTGTTTTTTCAACTCTTGGTGCGTATGGGCGACAATATTGCCCGCTTCACGCATGATTTCAATTTCCCGTGGTGTCTTAGTGATGATCATTTAGATAAGCCTCCGAGCTTTGCATCGATGTCCTTGAATACTTGTTTGATATCCTGGTCACCTTCAATTGTTACTAAATAGCCTTTTTCCTTATAGAAGTCCAACATTGGTTGTGTTTGCTCAATATTTACGTCCAAACGTTTACGGACAGTTCCTGGCTGGTCATCTTCCCGTTGAATCAACTCAGAACCATCCTTGTCACATTTCCCTTCCACTTCGGGAGGGTTGTAGATGACGTGGTAAGTTGCACCACATGTCGGGCAAACACGTCTTCCTGTCAAACGTTCTACCAGTTGATCGGTCGGAACATCAATATGAAGAACATAATCTAATGATTCGTTCATATCTTTCAACAGATTTTCGAGGGCTTCGGCTTGAGCGATAGTTCTTGGAAAACCATCCAGCAAGAAACCTTTTTGACAATCATCTTTGCTAAGACGTTCACGAACAATTCCGATAGTAACCTCATCCGGAACCAATTCGCCTTTGTCCATGAATGATTTTGCTTCTTTACCTAATGCTGTTCCTTCTTTGATAGCTAAACGGAACATATCTCCAGTTGAGATATGAGGGATGTTATATTTTTCGACTATCTTTTCAGCCTGAGTGCCCTTGCCGGCACCAGGAAGACCCATCAGAATTAAATTCAACTTATTCCCCTCGCTCTCATGTTGTCATCCATATGCAATCACAATCACGCAGGATGTTTATTTGATAAAACCTTTATAGTGACGTTTCACTAATTGACTTTCCAGCTGTTTCATCATTTCAAGGGCAACCCCTACGACGATGAGTAAGCTGGTACCACCAATTTGGATGCTAGGTGGCAGGTTTGCCAATGACCCAAGTATGATCGGCAGAATCGATACGGCAGCAAGGAAAATCGAGCCTACGAAAGTAAGACGATACATTACTCGTGTCAAATAAGTTTCAGTATTATGTCCTGGCCGGATGCCAGGAACATATCCGCCTTGCTTCTTCAAGTTTTCTGCCATTTGTTCAGGGTTGACTTGAACAAAAGTATAGAAGTACGTGAAGGCAATGATCAAAGCAACATAAATGACCATTCCAGGCCAGTTTTGATAGTTGAAAATATATTCAATCGTGCTTGCAACTTCACTTCCTTCAAAGAATCCAGCAATAGTACGCGGAGCGATGATAAAGGAAATTGCAAAAATGACCGGGATTACCCCAGCCGCATTCACTTTAATCGGCAAATGCGTAGAGTGACCACCTACAGGTGAACGGTTTACAAGGCGTTTGGCATATTGGACTGGAATTTTACGTAGTGCCTGTTGAATGAAGATGACTCCTACTACAACAGCTACGATTACTAGTAGAATGATTGCCATGATTACGATGTTGATAAACAATTGTTCACCAGGATCAGCAAGGTACTTATCATACAACTGATTCACACCTTGGGGAATAGCAGCTACGATACCCGCAAAAATCAGGATGGAAATCCCGTTTCCAACTCCGTTGGCAGTGATTTGTTCCCCAAGCCACATCAAGAATGCCGTACCGCCGGTCAGTACCAACGCAATAACAAGGAACTTACCTACTCCAGGGTTCTGGATTAACTGCCCCTGCGTCATAGCGTTGAATCCGATCGACATTCCGATCGCCTGAATAAATGCCAGAACGATGGTTCCATAACGGGTGAACTGAGCCAATTTCCGGCGGCCCACTTCCCCTTGCTTCTTCCATTCCGCAAACTTAGGAACTACATCCATCTGCAATAATTGCATGATGATGGAAGCAGTAATGTAGGGCATGATCCCCATAGCAAAAATGGAAAAGTTCTGTAACGCACCGCCCCCGAAAGTATTCAGGAACCCGAAGGCATTCTGTTCATCCATAAAATTAATGGCGTTTTTATCCGTGAATGGGACAGGGATAAAAGTACCAAAACGGAATACAATCAACATCAATAGTGTGAATATGATTTTTTGCCGAATATCACCCACGCGCATAAAATTGGAGATTGTCCGGAACATTAAATCACCTCAGTTTGACCGCCCGCTGCTTCAATTGCTTCTTTAGCTGAAGCAGAGAACTTGTGAGCTTTTACTGTAAGTTTTTTCTCGATTGATCCGTTACCAAGAATCTTGATACCAGCTTTTTCATTACTTACCACGCCAGTTTCAAGTAAAAGCTCAGGAGTAACCTCTGTGCCTTCATCAAAGCGATTAAGTGCATCAAGGTTTACGATAGCGAGTTCCTTACGATGGATGTTAGTGAATCCACGCTTAGGAAGACGTTGGAACAATGGCATTTGTCCACCTTCGAACCCTGGACGAGTACCACCGCCGGAACGAGCTTTTTGTCCTTTATGACCACGTCCGGAAGTTTTACCATTCCCTGTAGCCATTCCGCGTCCGACACGGTTACGTTCTTTACGAGCACCTTTTGATGGCTTCAATTCATGTAGTTTCATGCGAGCACCTCCTCTTTGCGCTTAATGTTTATTCTACTTCTTTAACTGCAACCAAGTGGGATACTTTGTTGACCATTCCACGATTAGACGGAGTGTCTTCTAGTACCACTGATTGACGAATTTTATTCAAGCCAAGTGTTTTGACAGTTAGACGTTGGTCTTCAGGTCTGCCGATCACACTGCGCGTGAGGGTAACTTCCAACTTTTTAGCCATGTTATTTCCCTCCTTATCCTAACAGTTCTTCTACAGACTTTCCACGTAGTTTAGCTACATCTTCCGCACGCTTAAGCTCGTTCAGGCCGCTGATTGTTGCACGTACCATGTTGATTGGTGTGTTGGATCCCAGTGATTTAGACAGGATATCGCCTACACCTGCAAGCTCAAGTACGGCACGGACAGGGCCGCCAGCGATTACTCCGGTACCTTCTGCAGCCGGCTTCAATAGAATGTTTCCAGCGCCGAATTGTCCATGGATTTCATGTGGAATAGTCGTACCAACGACTGGTACACTGATCAAGTTTTTCTTCGCATCGTCAATCGCCTTTTTGATCGCTTCTGGTACCTCTTGGGCTTTACCAGTACCGAATCCGACGTGACCATTTTTATCACCTACAACAACCAATGCCGCAAAGCGGAAACGACGTCCACCTTTAACTACCTTTGCTACACGGTTTACTGTTACCACGCGTTCTTCTAGATCTAGTTTACTAGGGTCGATATTTGTTCGCATATATGTCCCTCCTTTAACGATTAAAATTCAAGGCCGGCTTCACGAGCGGCTTCTGCTAATGCTTTTACACGTCCATGATATAAGTAACCGCCACGGTCAAATACGACGTTCTTATATCCATTTTCTTGTGCACGTTGTGCAATCAATTCTCCGACTTTCTTAGCAGCTTCCACGTTTCCAGTGCTTTCAACTTCGACACCGTTATCGTTGGTAGAAGCACTAGCTACAGTCACCTGGTTCACATCATCGATCAATTGAGCGTAGATGTGCTTGTTAGAGCGATATACGTTCAAACGTGGGCGTGCAGCAGTTCCAGAAATGCTGCGACGTACACGAGCATGTCTTTTCTTCCGTGTCACATTTTTATCAGGCTTAGTGATCATCAAGGTCACTCCTTTCTGTTGCTTACTTGCCCTTACTTAGCAGTTTTACCTTCTTTACGACGTACATATTCGCCTTCATAACGGATACCTTTACCTTTGTAAGGCTCTGGCGGACGAATCGCACGAATGTTGGCAGCTACAGCTCCAACCAATTCCTTATCGATACCTTTCACTACAACCTTGGTGTTGGAAGGAACATCGATTTCAATACCATCGCGCTGTTCTACTTCTACAGGGTGGGAATAACCAGCATTGATAGTTACTTTGTTACCTTGTTTTGTCGCACGGTAACCTACCCCGATGATTTCAAGACTTTTTTCGTAACCTTTGGATACTCCTTCAACCATGTTTCCGATCAGGCTGCGAGTTGTTCCATGAAGGGCACGATGTTCTTTACTTTCGCTTGGACGCTCTACTGTAAGAACATTATCTTCGAGTTTGATTGTCATATCCTGATGGAACGTTTGAGTAAGTTCCCCTTTAGGACCTTTCACTGTAACCGTGTTGTTGTTATTTTTAACCTCAACACCTTCTGGAAGTTCTAATGATTTAAAACCTACGCGAGACATAACTTTGCACCTCCTGTCTTCTATATAAGATTACCAGATATAGGCAAGCACTTCGCCGCCAATAGCCTGCTCACGTGCTTCTTTATCGGTCAATACACCTTTTGATGTGGAAACGATAGCTACACCTAAACCATTCAATACTTTAGGCAGCTCTTCTGCTTTTGCGTAAACACGCAATCCTGGTTTACTGATGCGTTTCAGTCCAGTAATAACACGTTCGTCGTTTTGTCCGTATTTCAGGAAAATACGTAGCATTCCTTGATGATTGTCTTCTACATATTCAAAATCACGTACAAAACCTTCACGTTTAAGGATATCAGCGATCTCCTTCTTCAAGTTTGAAGCTGGAAGCTCCAACTTCTCATGGCGAACCATGTTGGCATTACGAATACGTGTCAGCATATCTGCAATCGGATCTGTCATTGTCATAACTTGTTACCTCCTTCCCTATCGGGCTCTTTACCAGCTAGCTTTTTTGACGCCAGGAATTTGTCCTTTATATGCAAGTTCACGGAAGCAAATACGGCAAAGTTTGAATTTGCGTAGTACGGAATGAGGACGTCCACAACGCTCACAACGTGTATATTCCTGAACTTTATATTTCTGTGGTCGCTTTTGTTTCGCGATCATTGATTTTTTAGCCACAATTTTCCCTCCTTTGTTAGCTCATTATTTTTGAAACGGCATGCCAAACTGAGCTAAGAGTTCACGCGCTTCTTCATCAGTGTTCGCTGTAGTTACTACAACGATATCCATTCCACGCACTTTGTTGACTTTATCATAATTAATCTCTGGGAAAATCAATTGTTCTTTTACGCCAAGCGTGTAGTTTCCTCGGCCGTCGAATGCTTTCTTAGAGATACCACGGAAGTCACGTACACGTGGCAGGGAAACAGCAATCAACTTTTGCAAGAATTCATACATGCGCTCACCGCGAAGTGTGACTTTCGCGCCGATTGGCATTCCTTCACGAAGGCGGAAGCCAGCGATTGATTTCTTCGCGCGTGTCACCATTGGTTTTTGACCAGTGATAAGTGATAATTCTTCAACAGCAGTATCCAAAGCTTTCGCATTTTGTACTGCATCACCTACACCCATGTTGACTACAATTTTCTCAACTTTAGGTGTTTGCATGATAGAGTCATAATTGAATTTTTCCATCAAAGATGGCACTACTTCTTCTTGATACTTTTTCTTTAGTTCGTTCATCGTATGGCCCTCCTTTCGTCGCTAATTAGTTACCTAACGTTTCACCAGACTTTTTAGCGATACGAACTTTCTTTCCGTTTTCTTCCTTATATCCAACGCGTGTTGGTTCGCCGGATTTCGGATCGATCGGCATCACATTAGATACATGGATAGGTGCTTCCTGGTTGAGGATTCCACCTTGTGGGTTATCTTGAGAAGGTTTCGCGTGTTTTTTAACCACGTTGATCCCTTCGACTAGTACACGTTCATTTTTCGGGTAAGCTTCAAGTACAGAGCCTTGCTTGCCTTTGTCCTTACCGGAAATGACCATTACCTTATCGCCTTTTTTCACATGCATGCTTGACGCACCTCCTTAACAACGCGATTCATTCTTTATAGTACTTCTGGAGCTAGAGATACGATTTTCATGAATTTTTCATCACGTAATTCACGAGCAACTGGACCGAAGATACGAGTTCCGCGTGGTCCTTTATCGTCACGAATGATTACGGCTGCGTTCTCATCAAATCGAATGTAAGAACCATCTTTACGGCGAGCTCCGCTCTTAGAACGTACGATTACTGCTCTTACTACCTCACCTTTTTTAACAACGCCTCCTGGTGTTGCTTGTTTTACCGTAGCAACGATGACGTCACCGATGTTGGCAGTCTTACGTCCGGAACCACCTAACACTTTGATTGCCTGGATTTCACGAGCACCAGAGTTGTCTGCGACTTTTAAACGACTCTCTTGTTGGATCATATCGTTGTAACCTCCCTTCGGAATCCTTCCGAGCGAACTTTAATTAGATAATTACTGACTCTTCAACGATTTCAACCAAACGGAAACGCTTTGTAGCTGATAGCGGGCGAGTTTCCATAATACGTACGATATCGCCGTTTTTAGCTTGGTTGTTTTCGTCATGTGTTTTGAACTTCTTGGAGTATTTGACACGCTTGCCATAAAGCTGGTGGAATTTATACGTTTCAACCATTACCGTAATGGTTTTGTCCATCTTGTCAGATACTACACGACCAGTGTAAACCTTACGATTGTTACGTTCACTCATGTGAGGGTAACCTCCTCTCAACTATTAGTTATTTACGCCTAGCTCTCTTTCGCGAACAACGGTCTTCATTTTTGCAATGGACTTGCGAACTTGACGGATACGTGCTGTGTTCTCAAGTTGACCTGTTGCCAGCTGGAAACGTAGGTTGAAAAGTTCTTCTTTTAAAGATTTAACTTTTTGTTCAATTTCGGCAGTGGTTAATTCTCTGATTTCATTAGCCTTCATTGATTTCACCACCAATTTCTTCACGTTTTACGAATTTAGTCTTGATCGGCAGTTTGTGAGAAGCAAGGCGCAACGCTTCGCGTGCTACTTCTTCTGATACACCTGCGATTTCAAACATGATTTTCCCAGGTTTTACTACTGCAACCCATCCTTCTGGAGCACCTTTACCGGAACCCATGCGGACCTCTAGGGGTTTAGCAGTATAAGGTTTGTCAGGGAAGATTTTAATCCAAACCTTACCGCCACGCTTCATGTAACGAGTCATCGCGATACGCGCTGCCTCGATTTGACGGCTAGTAATCCATGCAGGCTCTACAGCTTGCAAACCATATTCACCGAATGCTACTGAAGTTCCGCCTTTTGCACGGCCTTTCAAACTAGTACGGTGTTGACGACGATACTTGACACGTTTAGGCATTAACATAATGCTTTTCCCCCTTCCTTAGTTGTTGTTTTTAGTTGGAAGGACTTCTCCACGATAGATCCACACTTTAACACCAAGCTTACCGTATGTGGTGTCTGCTTCTGCAGTTCCGTAATCGATATCTGCACGAAGTGTGTGTAGTGGAACGGTACCTTCACTATAATGTTCTGCACGAGCGATGTCTGCGCCGCCAAGACGTCCGGATACTTGTGTACGGATACCTTTAGCACCTGCGCGCATAGCACGTTGGATTGTTTGTTTTTGAGCACGACGGAAAGAAATACGGTTTTCCAATTGACGTGCGATATTTTCAGCAACCAATGTTGCATTCAAGTCAGCTTTTTTAACTTCTACAATGTTAATGTGAACTCGCTTGCCAGTAAGGTTGTTCAATGACTTACGAAGTGCTTCCACTTCAGAGCCGCCCTTACCGATAACCATACCAGGCTTAGCTGTGTGGATGGTGATGTTCACGCGGTTTGCTGCACGTTCAATTTCGATCGTTGATACTGCAGCATCCTTCAGACGTTGTTCAACATATTCACGAATCTTAATGTCTTCATGTAGTAAGTCTGCATAGTCTTTACCAGCGTACCACTTGGATTCCCAATCGCGGATGACGCCTACACGAAGACCTACCGGATTAACTTTTTGACCCACTGATTATCCCTCCTTCTTTTCTGATACGACAACTGTAATATGGCTGGTGCGTTTGTTGATTTGGCTTGCACGTCCCATTGCGCGTGGGCGGAAACGTTTCATTGTTACACCTTCGTTTACAAACGCCTCAGAAATATATAAGTTTTCTGGATCTAGTTCATAGTTATGCTCTGCGTTAGCGATAGCAGATTTCAATACTTTTTCTACAACCGGAGAAGCGCCACGACGAGTATTATTTAAAATACCGATCGCTTCGCCAACGTTTTTTCCTCGAATCAAATCGATAACAATACGAACTTTACGAGGAGCAATACGAACGGTTTTTGCAACGGCTTTAGCTTGCATGTAGAGTGCCTCCTCTCATTTAGCGTTTTGTTTTCTTATCGTCGCCGGAGTGACCCTTGAACGTACGGGATGGCGCGAATTCGCCAAGCTTATGACCTACCATGTCTTCTGTAACGTAGACTGGTACGTGCTTACGTCCATCATAAACTGCGATTGTGTGTCCGACAAAATTAGGGAAAATAGTAGAACGACGTGACCAGGTTTTAACCACTTGCTTTTTGTCGTCTTCATTCAATTTCTCAACTTTTTTCATTAAATGGTCATCTACGAAAGGTCCCTTTTTTAGGCTGCGACCCATACATAAACCTCCCTTCGTGATTGAGAGACGGGTTTCATCCCCCGTCGATCAACCCCGTTATTTTTTACGTTTACGTACAATATACTTATCTGTAGGTTTGTTACGCTTACGAGTCTTAAGACCAAGCGTAGGTTTACCCCATGGAGACATTGGTGACTTACGTCCGATTGGCGCGCGTCCTTCACCACCACCGTGTGGGTGATCACTAGGGTTCATAACAGAACCACGTACTGTAGGGCGCTTGCCTAGGTGACGGGAACGTCCTGCTTTACCAATGTTGATCAGTTCATGCTGCAGGTTACCTACCTGGCCGATAGTCGCACGGCAAGTGCTTAGAACCAAACGAACTTCACCAGAAGTCAAACGTACAAGTGTGTACTTATCTTCGCGGCCTAGCACTTGAGCCTGCGCACCGGCAGAGCGTGCCATTTGGCCGCCGCGTCCTGGTTTAAGCTCAATGTTGTGGATGATTGTACCAACCGGGATGTCTTTCAATTGAAGTGCGTTACCAGCTTTGATGTCAGCACCTTCACCAGACATGATTTCATTACCTACTTGCAATCCTTTTGGAGCAAGGATGTAACGCTTTTCACCATCTACATAGTGGATTAAAGCAATGTTAGCGGAACGGTTTGGATCGTATTCGATTGTAGCAACGCGTCCTGGTATTCCATCTTTGTCACGCTTAAAGTCGATGATACGGTATTGACGCTTATGACCGCCGCCTTGATGACGAACTGTTAATTTACCTTGGTTGTTACGGCCGCCGCGTTTGTGCAACGGTGATAGCAAGGATTTTTCTGGCTTATCGGTTGTGATTTCAGCAAAATCAGAACCAGTCATAAATCTGCGACCATTCGTGGTTGGTCTGTATTTTTTAATCGCCATCGTTTTTCCCTCCTTCACTAATGAGTTTTTATTTATACACCTTCAAAGAATTCTAGTTCTTTACTATCTTCAGTCAAAGTGACAACTGCTTTCTTACGGTCAGAACGGTAGCCACCATATCGACCCATACGCTTGAACTTACCTTTAAGGTTCAACGTGTTGACACGCTCAACCTTCACATCGAAGATTTCCTCTACGGCATGCTTGATTTGTGTCTTGTTCGCTTTGGTATCTACTTCAAACGTATATTTCTTTTCTCCCATAAGGTCAGCAGAGTGTTCCGTAATGACAGGGCGCTTAATGATATCACGAGCGTCTTTCATTATGCAAGCACCTCCCCTGCTTTGTCAGCTGCTTCCTTCGTCAGGATCAGCTTGTCATGCGCCAACAAATCCAATACATTCAACTGATCGACAGTTACTGTCTTAGCGTTAGGAATGTTGTTTGTTGAACGAGTTACGTTTTCATCTTCATCCGCTGTGACGATCAACGCTTTTGTGTTGACATCCAGAGCTTTAAGGATGTTGACTGCTTCTTTAGTCTTTGGAGCATCGAAAGAAAGAGACTCTAACACTACTACGTTTTCTTCATTAATTTTAGAAGAAAGAGCAGAACGAAGTGCTAGACGGCGTACTTTCTTTGGAAGCTTATAGCTGTAGCTGCGTGGTGTAGGACCGAATACAGTTCCACCGCCAACCCATTGCGGGGAACGGATAGACCCTTGACGTGCACGCCCTGTACCTTTTTGACGCCATGGTTTACGGCCTCCGCCACTCACTTCTGAACGATTCTTGACTTTGTGTGTGCCTTGACGCAAAGATGCGCGTTGCATAACTACTGCTTCATGTAGTACGTGTGTATTTGGCTCAATACCGAACACGGCATCGTTCAATTCCACATCGCCTACCTGAGAGCCACTTTGGTTTAATAGTGCTACTTTAGGCATGACTAATCCTCCCTTCCTTTAATTATTTGCTAGCCTTGATTGCACTTGAAATTTTAACGTAAGATTTTTTCGGGCCAGGTACATTACCTTTGATAAGCAACAAGTTGCGATCTACGTCCACTTGTACTACTTCAAGATTTTGCAATGTCACTTGCTCATTACCCATTTGACCAGGAAGGTTTTTACCTTTGAATACACGCATTGGATCAATTACACCCATTGCCCCTGGACGACGGTGATAACGAGAGCCGTGTGTCATTGGTCCGCGGGATTGGTTGTGACGCTTAATTGCACCTTGGAAACCTTTACCCTTGGATGTTCCAGTGACATCAATGATGTCTCCAGCTTCGAAAATATCTACCTTAACTTCTTGACCTACTTCATAATCGTCAAGATTTACATTACGGATTTCACGAACGTAGCGCTTAGGGGTGGTGTTTGCTTTATCAGCATGTCCTTGCCCAGCTTTGTTCACGCGATTCTTCTTTTGATCAGCAAAGCCCAATTGCAGGGATTCATAACCGTCGTTTTCCATTGTCTTCTTTTGAAGAACAACGTTCGGCTCGGCTTGAACCACTGTAACTGGGATCAACTCGCCGTTTTCAGAGAAAACCTGAGTCATGCCGACTTTGCGTCCTAAGATTCCTTTCGCCATCCGTTACACCTCCTATTAATTTAAAAGTTTCTATTATAGTTTGATTTCGATATCTACACCAGACGGCAGATCTAAACGCATTAGTGAATCTACAGTTTGTGGTGTTGGATTAATGATGTCGATTAGACGTTTGTGTGTGCGCATTTCGAATTGCTCACGAGCATCTTTGTACTTATGCACCGCACGCAAAACTGTGTAAATGCTCTTTTCTGTCGGAAGCGGGATTGGACCAGATACATTAGCACCTGAACGCTTCGCAGTGTCCACGATTTTTTCAGCGGATTGATCAAGAATACGATGATCATACGCTTTTAAACGAATACGAATCTTCTCTTTTGCCATTATTTTCCCTCCTTTTCGCCCATTTTTTAAAATAGACTTTCTCCGCGAAAATTCCTCGACTCACCCGCCATGGCAAAGGGGCCGGGTGTGCCAACAACCTTTCGCTTCATCGCCTTTTATGACCAACATTATTCATTATATAGAAGAATATTGGCGAATGCAAGCATAAATTCAACGAATCTATGAAGCAACACTCAAATCATTATACTAACATCTTTTACTCATTTCAACCCTTACTGCCAGTATGCTTCAAATTCTTCGTAAGTAATACTTGGAAAGGAGTTTTTGACGAGTTTCTTCTATATAATAATAAAGCAATTATTGACGGAGAAAAGTGCCGCCGTGATATGCTTATTCAACAATAGGGCCGGATTATGGAAGACTTGATTTCGAGATATTGATGGAGGTAAGGGGCTGCGGGAAACGATTCGCTTTCCGTGGGCGTGTGCTGAGTCTCCTCAGGCTTCGCCTTGCGGGGCCTCATCTATCACTCAGCTCCCACAGGAGTCTCACCGTTTCCCTACGCCCCTTGTCATGGGAAGTTCTCGAAATCAGCCTAAGAAAACTGCCCTGTGATTGAAGATTTTAGTGCCTTTACCTCCTGTGTAAAATGCCTCAAGATGAAGGTTTCAGCTTCATTCTTTCTATTTTTGGAGGGGCCGTTTATTATACAAATGGCTGGATGGGAAGGGAAACGGCGAGACTCCCGCGGGAGAAGGGGCTAGGCAAGATCCCACAGGGCTTTAGCCCGAGGAAGCTTGCCAGGTCCCCCGCAGGAAAGAAATAAATGCGTAATCGCCTTGGGAGACACGACACGCATAAGCAGAACAGCAAAAGGGAAGTGTTCTTTCTTCCCGTTGATGGACTGCTTATGTCGCGAGTGTCTAGGCGATGCAGCTGGAAAGCGAGTTGTTTCCCGGACCATTCCATTCCGCCATGGTAACGGCCCCAACCATCTCGAAACTGAGTCTTCAGCAATTGGGAGCTTAAATGGAATATTCATTATGAGGTATAACAAAGTATAAGCGTTTAAGAGTTTTCGATCATCACTAAACGCAAAAAAGACAGCGATGCTAAGATCGCTGTCTTTTTATAGTTAATGTCGTTATTACTCAGTGATTTCAGCAACAACGCCGGCGCCTACTGTACGGCCACCTTCACGGATAGAGAACTTAGTTCCATCTTCGATAGCGATTGGAGAAATAAGTTCAACTGTCATTTCAACGTTGTCCCCAGGCATTACCATCTCTACTCCTTCAGGCAACTGGCAAACACCAGTTACGTCAGTAGTACGGAAGTAGAACTGTGGGCGATAGTTAGTGAAGAATGGAGTGTGACGTCCACCTTCTTCTTTAGATAGTACATAAACTTCTGCACGGAACTTCGTGTGTGGAGTGATAGAACCTGGCTTAGCAAGTACTTGACCACGGTTGATGTCTTCACGGGATACACCACGAAGTAGCGCACCGATATTGTCACCAGCTTCTGCATAGTCAAGAAGCTTACGGAACATTTCTACACCAGTTACAGTTGTTTTCTTAGCTTCTGGCATTAGTCCGATGATTTCGATTTCGTCACCGACTTTAACTTGACCACGTTCTACACGGCCAGTTGCAACTGTACCACGACCAGTGATAGAGAATACGTCCTCTACTGGCATCATGAATGGCTTGTCAGTGTCACGCTCAGGAGTTGGGATGTACTCATCAACAGCATCCATTAGTTCGAAGATTTTAGCTTCGTACTCGTCGTCGCCTTCAAGGGCTTTAAGAGCAGAACCTTTGATTACTGGTACATCATCACCAGGGAATTCATATTCAGTCAATAGATCGCGAACTTCCATTTCTACTAGTTCAAGAAGCTCTTCGTCGTCTACCATGTCTGTTTTGTTTAGGAATACTACGATCGCAGGTACACCTACTTGACGAGAAAGAAGGATGTGCTCACGAGTTTGTGGCATTGGACCGTCAGCTGCAGATACAACCAGGATGGCACCGTCCATTTGCGCAGCACCAGTGATCATGTTTTTAACATAGTCAGCGTGACCTGGGCAGTCAACGTGTGCATAGTGACGAGTGTCAGTTTCATACTCAACGTGTGCAGTAGCGATTGTGATACCACGCTCACGCTCTTCTGGAGCACCGTCAATCATGTCATAAGCCATTGCAGTACCTGAACCGGATTTCTTGTGAAGTACTGTAGTGATTGCTGCAGTTAGAGTTGTTTTACCATGGTCAACGTGTCCAATAGTACCAATGTTGACGTGGGACTTGGAACGATCAAATTTTTCTTTACCCATTTATAGTTCCTCCTTTAAATAAATAACAAATTGTTATGGTTTAACTTTTTTATAGGAAGCTCAGAAGCAACATGCTGCTGCCTCTAAGCTTACAATATAATTTATACTTTATCTAGTCAATAAAATCAATTACTGACCGGCATTTTTCTTGATGATTTCATCAGAAATGCTCTTCGGTACTTCTTCATAATGGTCAAAATGCATGGAGTAAGTTCCACGACCTTGTGTGTTGGAACGCAACGCTGTTGCATAACCGAACATTTCAGATAGTGGTACGAATGCTTTAACCACTTGAGCTGAACCGCGAGCTTCCATTCCTTCTACACGGCCACGACGGGAAGTGACGTCACCCATGATATCACCCATGTATTCTTCAGGAATGACAACTTCTACTTTCATCAACGGCTCAAGAAGAACTGGCTTACACTTGTTCTTAGCTTCTTTAAGTGCCATGGAAGCGGCAACTTTAAACGCCATCTCGTTGGAGTCGACATCGTGGTAAGAACCATCATAAAGTGTTGCTTTGATGTCTACCATCGGATATCCGGCTAATACACCGTTTTCCAAGGATTCTTTAATCCCTTGTTCTACGGATGGGATGTATTCACGCGGAACAACACCACCGACAATTTTATTTTCAAATTCAAAGCCTGCACCTTCTTCGTTTGGCTCGAATTTGACCCAAACGTGACCGTATTGTCCACGTCCACCAGACTGACGTACGAATTTACCTTCGACTTCAGCGCTTCCGCGGAATGTTTCGCGGTAGGCAACCTGTGGAGCACCGATATTAGCATCAACTTTGAATTCGCGGCGGAGACGATCGACGATGATGTCAAGGTGAAGTTCACCCATACCTTTAATGATCGTTTGACCAGTTTCGGTATCTGTCTCAGTTACGAAAGTCGGATCTTCTTCTGCCAGCTTACCAAGGGCAACAGCCATTTTATCCTGGTCTGCCTTTGATTTTGGTTCAATTGCAACGGAGATAACAGGCTCAGGGAATTCCATAGACTCAAGGATTACCAGACTCTTCTCGTCACACAATGTGTCACCAGTACCAGTATCCTTCAGACCTACAGCACCCGCGATATCCCCTGCATATACTTCAGAGATCTCTTCACGAGAGTTTGCGTGCATCTGCAGGATACGACCTACACGCTCACGCTTATCTTTCGTAGAGTTCTTCACGTATGAACCAGCTTTCAAAGTTCCGGAATATACCCGGAAGAAAGTAAGCTTACCTACATACGGGTCTGTTGCAACCTTAAACGCCAAGGCGGAGAAAGGCTCTTTGTCATCCGCTTTACGGACAACTTCTTCTTCTGTTTGTGGTACATGACCTTCAATTGGAGGTACATCTAATGGTGATGGAAGGTAATCAATAACTCCATCAATCAATAGCTGGACACCTTTGTTTTTGAAAGCAGAACCACAGAATACAGGGTAGAATTCCACACTCAATGTTGCTTGGCGGATAGCTGATCTCAATTCATCATTAGTGACTTCTTCCCCTTCGAGGAATTTCATCATTAAGTCTTCATCAAAATCTGCTACAGCTTCAATCAACTTGCTGCGGTACTCTTCCGCTTGTTCTTTATGGCTGTCAGGAATTTCACGAGCTTCCGCACGCGTACCCAAATCATCCATATAGTAGTATGCTTCCATCGTAATCAAGTCGATGATTCCTTCGAATTCATCTTCTGCACCGATTGGAAGCTGGACAGCTGCTGCATTCGCTCCAAGACGATCTTTAAGGGTGCTTAAAGAGTAAAGGAAATCTGCACCTATTTTGTCCATTTTGTTTACGAATACGATACGCGGAACGCCGTATGTCGTAGCCTGGCGCCATACTGTTTCTGTTTGAGGCTCAACACCTGATTGAGCATCAAGGACGGCTACAGATCCATCAAGTACACGAAGGGAACGCTCAACTTCTACTGTGAAGTCCACGTGTCCTGGTGTATCAATGATGTTGATACGATGACCTTTCCATTGAGCAGTGGTTGCTGCGGATGTAATGGTGATACCGCGCTCTTGCTCCTGCTCCATCCAGTCCATTTGGGAAGCACCTTCGTGAGTTTCCCCAATTTTATGGATACGTCCTGTATAGAAAAGGATACGCTCAGTAGCAGTTGTCTTACCGGCGTCAATGTGAGCCATGACACCGATATTACGTGTTTTCTCCAAGGAGAATTCTCTAGGCATGAATCTTTCTCCTTCC
The DNA here is from genome assembly GCF_000496835.1 of Thalassobacillus devorans MSP14. Lineage (GTDB taxonomy): Bacteria > Bacillota > Bacilli > Bacillales > Halobacillaceae > Thalassobacillus > Thalassobacillus devorans_B. The sequence goes on along the minus strand of NZ_AWXW01000027.1, from coordinate 30,838 downwards.
TGAATATAAGTTTTGTAGTTGGTTTGGCATTACCAGCGATAGTGAGCGAATGCTTTGTTCGCTTCTGCCATTTTGTGCATATCTTCGCGTTTTTTGACAGATGCACCTGTGTTGTTTGCTGCATCTAACACTTCATTAGCCAGGCGCTCTTCCATCGTTTTTTCTCCGCGCAGGCGAGAGTAATTAACGATGAAACGCAACCCAAGTGCTTGACGACGTTCTGGACGTACCTCAACTGGTACCTGGTAGTTTGAACCACCAACACGACGAGCGCGCACCTCAAGTACTGGCATAACATTTTTCATTGCTTGTTCGAAAACTTCCATAGGGTCATTACCGCTACGTTCCTGAACAAGATCAAAAGCTTTATAAAGAATCTTCTGGGCTTTACCGCGTTGTCCGTCAACCATGATCTGGTTGATCAAACGAGTAACAAGTTTAGATTTGTAAAGCGGATCTGGTAACACATCACGCTTAGCTACTGGACCTTTACGTGGCATATGTCCCCCTCCTTCCATGATGAATTTTATAATCAAGCCACTCTTTGGCTATTATTTTTTAGGGCGCTTTGTTCCGTACTTGGAACGGCCTTGCATACGTCCTTCGACTCCTGCAGTATCAAGCGCACCACGAACGATATGATAACGTACACCAGGTAAGTCCTTTACACGTCCGCCGCGGATAAGAACAACACTGTGCTCTTGCAGGTTGTGGCCTATACCAGGAATGTATGCAGTAACTTCGATACCGTTAGTCAAACGTACACGCGCATATTTACGCAATGCAGAGTTTGGTTTTTTCGGCGTCATTGTACCAACACGAGTACATACTCCACGTTTTTGCGGAGAAGACAGGTCTGTCAATGATTTTTTGAAGCTGTTGTAACCTTTATTCAACGCAGGAGAGTCGGATTTACGACCCTTGCTCACGCGTCCTTTACGAACTAATTGGTTAATAGTAGGCATGTTTTATGTCCTCCCTTCCTCACTTTTTCAATACCACACATCCAGGTGGTTCATAATAAGGCAAAAAACAAAGCTTTCGCGATTGACCGCCAAAACTTTATTGCTTTATCGCCACTGTAGCTGCACCGACATCAATGTCGCAGGCTTCGCCTAGTTTTTTCATAGAATCAACCCGCTGGCAGGGAATGTTCAATTCTTCGGCCAGGCGCATAACTTTTTCTGTCACGTGCCGATCAGCATCATCAGCTACGAAGACTTCTTCCACTCCACCATTTTTCATGGCTTTTAGTGTCTGTTTCGTTCCAATAACGATATTAGAATTAGCCTGTGCTACTTTTTCATAAGACATTTAAGCATATCCTCCAAAGTAACAAGGATAAATGGAAGCACCTTGATTATATTATCACTCCCGATTATGCATGTCAACATTATTCGAGGTGATTTTTTCAAGGGGCTCCCTGATTATTTACCCAAGTTATTTGCTAACTTTGTATTTATTGAGTCAATTGATCCAATTCAGCCTGACCGGGGTTTTCCCCTTCTCTATCAGCCTGGATTTTACGGTAGCGAGTCATGCCGGTACCAGCTGGTACTAGCTTACCGATGATGACATTCTCTTTAAGTCCGAGTAGTTCATCACGCTTACCTTTGATTGCTGCATCTGTAAGAACGCGTGTCGTTTCCTGGAAGGAAGCAGCAGATAAGAAGGAATCTGTTTCAAGCGATGCCTTCGTGATACCAAGCAGAACCGGACGGCCGACTGCCGGCTGTCCACCTTCCAGCAATGCTTTTTGGTTCGCATCGCGGAATTGATGAATTTCAAGCAGTGAACCAGGTAATACTTCCGTATCACCAGAATCAAGAACACGGATTTTGCGAAGCATTTGACGAACCATAACTTCGACGTGTTTATCTCCGATTTCAACCCCTTGCATGCGGTAGACTTTCTGAACTTCTTTCAGGAGATATTCCTGAACGCCATCAAGACCGCTGATGGTTAAGAGTTCTTTCGGATCAACAGAACCTTCCGTAAGTTCCTGACCGGCAGAAACCTGATCGCCGACTGCCACTTTCATACGGGCACCATATGGGGCAGTATACGTACGAGTCTCTACATCGCCTTGTACGACAATCTCCTGTTTTTCCTTGACCTCATTGACTTCCTGGACTGTGCCATAAATTTCAGAAACAACGGCACGCCCTTTAGGGTTACGGGCTTCGAACAATTCCTGGATACGAGGAAGACCTTGTGTAATATCGTCTCCTGCAACACCGCCTGTATGGAACGTACGCATGGTAAGCTGTGTACCTGGTTCGCCAATGGACTGGGCAGCGATGATTCCGACTGCTTCCCCAACTTCCACTTCGTCACCAGTAGCCAGGTTACGACCGTAACACTTCTTACAAACCCCATGCTTCGTATTACAAGTGAAGGCTGTACGGATGACCATTTCTTCGATGCCAGCTTCGATAATATCTTTTGCGGCATCTTCAGAAATGACTTCATTACGTGTAGCAAGCACTTCGTCTGTTTCTGGGTGACGTACCGTCTGGTAGGACGTACGCCCGATCAAACGATCAATCAATGGTTCGATTAATTCTGTACCTTCTGTCAAGGAGCTGACTGTCAGTCCTCTGTCTGTACCACAATCGTCTTCACGAATGATAACATCCTGGGCAACATCAACCAGACGACGAGTCAAGTAACCGGAGTCGGCTGTTTTCAATGCGGTATCCGCAAGACCTTTACGAGCACCGTGAGTGGAAATAAAGTACTCGAGTACGGTCAAACCTTCACGGAAACTGGATTTGATCGGTAACTCAATGATTCGTCCAGCCGGGTTGGCCATTAGACCTCGCATACCCGCAAGCTGGGTGAAGTTAGATGCGTTACCACGAGCACCAGAGTCACTCATCATAAAGATCGGGTTACGTGGATTCAAGGATTTCATCAAGCGCTCCTGAATATCATCCTTGGCTTTAGACCAAACTTCAATGACGCGGTCGTAACGTTCTTCTTCGGTAATCAAACCACGACGGAATTGTTTCAAGACTTTATCCACTTTCGACTGGGCTTCATCTAAAATTTTCTGCTTTTCTGGTAATACGACAACATCGGAGACACCGACCGTCATACCAGCTTTTGTAGAATAAGAGAAACCTAAGTCTTTCATACGGTCCAACATTTTGGAAGTTTCACTGATCGAGAACAGTTTAAATACCTGCGCGATGATATCTCCAAGGATACCTTTTTTGAACGGAAGTATTTGTTCGCGTTTCGCTATTTCCTCTTTGATGTTGGTACCTTTTTCTACAAAGTAATGCTCCGGAGTCTTGATTTCCAGGTTCTCCTGTGTTGGTTCATTCATATATGGGAATGAAGCTGGGAGCATTTCGTTAAATATCAATTTACCTACAGTCGTCAACAACAATTGTTGATTCTGCTTTTCTGTAAAGGTTTCATTATCTAAGGAACCTGCGTAAACTGCTACGCGTGTATGCAGATGCACATAGCCGGTCTGATATGCAAGCAGTGCTTCATTCAAGTCTTTGAAGACCATGCCTTCACCGACTGCACCAGGGCGTTCCATAGTCAGGTAATAGTTACCCAATACCATGTCCTGTGATGGTGTAACAACAGGCTTACCATCCTTAGGGTTCAGGATGTTTTGTGCTGCAAGCATCAGGATTCGTGCTTCAGCTTGAGCTTCAGCAGATAATGGTACGTGTACCGCCATCTGGTCACCGTCAAAGTCGGCGTTATAGGCTGTACATACTAACGGGTGCAAGCGGATCGCTCTTCCTTCGACCAGTACTGGTTCGAAAGCTTGAATACCAAGACGGTGCAACGTAGGGGCACGGTTCAATAAGACCGGATGCTCCTTGATTACATCTTCGAGTACGTCCCATACCTCTGGGTGGATACGTTCGATTTTCCGTTTAGCAGACTTAATGTTGTGAGCTAATCCACGTTCTACCAATTCTTTCATAACAAATGGTTTGAATAGTTCAAGTGCCATTTCTTTTGGAAGACCACACTGGTACATCTTCAGGTTAGGTCCAACTACGATAACCGAACGACCGGAATAGTCGACACGCTTACCGAGCAAGTTCTGACGGAAACGTCCTTGCTTCCCTTTCAACATATGAGAGAGGGATTTCAATGGACGGTTACCGGGACCAGTTACCGGTCTGCCACGTCTGCCGTTATCAATCAAAGCATCGACGGCTTCTTGCAGCATCCGTTTTTCGTTTTGAACAATGATGCTTGGAGCACCAAGATCCAATAGTCGCTTCAAACGGTTGTTACGGTTGATGACACGACGGTACAGATCGTTAAGGTCAGATGTCGCAAAACGTCCACCATCCAACTGTACCATCGGACGAAGTTCCGGTGGAATAACAGGTAAAACATCAAGAATCATCCAGGATGGGTCATTTCCGGAGTGACGGAATGCTTCCAAAACTTCCAGACGCTTGATTGCACGTGTGCGACGTTGCCCCTGGGCAGTCTTCAGCTCTTCTTTCAGCATATCTACTTCTTTATCAAGGTTGATATCTGAAAGCAACTTACGGATAGCTTCCGCCCCCATTTGGGCTCCGAAGTTTTTACCGTATTTTTCACGATACGCACGGTATTCCTTTTCTGATAACAGCTGCTTTTTATCAAGAGCCGTTTCACCCGGATCTGTCACAATGTAAGCGGCAAAGTAGATAACTTCTTCCAATGCACGCGGAGACATATCCAAAACAAGACCCATACGGCTTGGAATTCCTTTGAAATACCAGATGTGAGAGACAGGGGCAGCTAGTTCAAGGTGCCCCATACGCTCACGACGGACTTTAGCTTTCGTCACTTCTACTCCACAACGGTCGCAAACCACACCTTTGTAGCGTACACGTTTGTACTTTCCGCAATGGCATTCCCAGTCCTTTGTAGGACCGAAAATGCGCTCGCAGAACAGGCCGTCTTTTTCCGGTTTCAGCGTACGATAGTTAATCGTTTCCGGTTTCTTGACCTCACCGAATGACCAAGAACGTATCTTATCCGGTGATGCCAAGCCTATTTTCATATACTCAAAATTATTTACATCTAGCAAGGGGCCTACCTCCCTTTTAGTATCCAGGTTTCCCTAAGCTTAGAACATCAGGACTGTTGCTAAGAGTTTTTATTCTTCCGGATCGAGATTCAGGTTTTCAGAAGCTTTCGTTTCTTCTTCTTCAATATCTCTCATTTCGATCTCTGATTCGTCACCTGCCAGAATCTTCACGTCCATACCCAAGCTTTGCAGCTCTTTAATAAGAACTTTGAAGGATTCTGGTACACCAGGTTCTGGAACATTTTCACCTTTGACGATAGCTTCATAAGTCTTGACACGACCGACAACATCATCCGATTTGACGGTAAGGATTTCTTGCAGGGTATATGCTGCACCGTAAGCTTCCAGTGCCCATACCTCCATCTCACCGAAACGCTGGCCGCCAAACTGTGCTTTACCACCTAATGGCTGTTGTGTAACCAAGGAGTAAGGTCCGGTGGAACGGGCGTGAAGTTTATCATCAACCATATGTGCCAGCTTAATCATATACATGACACCGACAGATATACGGTTATCGAAAGGTTCGCCTGTACGTCCATCATAAAGGATGGTCTTCGCATCACGCGGCATTCCAGCTTCTTCAAGTGTTTCCCAAACATCTTCTTCACGCGCACCGTCAAATACAGGTGTCGCAACTTTGATGCCGAGCTGACGAGCAGCCATTCCCAAATGCAATTCAAGCACCTGGCCGATATTCATACGGGAAGGAACACCGAGCGGGTTTAACATGACATCGACTGGTGTGCCATCTGGAAGGAATGGCATATCTTCTTCAGGCAAGATCTTGGATATGACACCTTTGTTACCATGTCGTCCGGCCATCTTGTCCCCTTCAGAGATTTTACGCTTTTGTACGATATAGACACGAACCAGCTGGTTGACACCAGGAGGAAGTTCGTCTCCGTCTTCACGGTTGAAGATTTTCACGTCTAATACAATACCACCTGCACCATGAGGTACACGAAGCGAGGTATCACGAACTTCACGGGCCTTTTCCCCGAAAATCGCATGTAACAGACGTTCTTCCGCAGATAATTCCGTTACCCCTTTTGGAGTTACTTTACCTACTAACAAATCACCATCGCTGACTTCGGCACCAACACGGATGATACCGCGGGAGTCTAAGTCTTTTAATGCTTCTTCTCCGACATTTGGAATGTCGCGTGTGATTTCTTCAGGTCCGAGCTTTGTATCACGAGCTTCTGACTCATACTCTTCAATATGAACAGAAGTATAAACATCATCTTTTACCAGGCGTTCACTCATGATGACCGCATCCTCGTAGTTGTAACCATCCCATGTCATAAATGCTACAAGCGGGTTCTGTCCTAAGGCCAGTTCCCCTTTATCCATGGAAGGTCCATCAGCAAGGATTTCACCCTTCGTCACACGGTCTCCTTTAGATACAATTGGGCGCTGGTTATAACAAGTTCCCTGGTTGGAACGAATGAATTTTTGCAGGCGGTAACGATCCAGGTCACCTTCTACTTCTTTACCATCAACTTCAGAGATGCGACGCACCTGGATTTCTTTCGCTTCCACACGTTCAACAATCCCCTCATGACGGTTGATGACTGCCGCACCAGAGTCTTTACCATTAACATATTCCATGCCGGTCCCGACAATTGGCGAATCCGGGTTCAATAGTGGTACTGCCTGACGCTGCATGTTCGCACCCATCAAGGAACGGTTGGAGTCATCATTTTCCAGGAACGGAATACATGCTGTCGCAGCAGAAACGACCTGTTTCGGTGATACGTCCATGTAATCAAGACGGTCGCGGCTGACCACAGTGTTTTCACCACGGAAACGGGCAATAACCTCGGCATCGGTGAAAGAGCCATCCTCTTCCAACTTAGCGTTTGCCTGGGCCACCACGTAGTTATCTTCTTCATCGGCAGTCAAGTAGTCGATTTGAGCAGTAACCTTGTTGGTATCCGGATCGACTCTACGGTAAGGCGTTTCAATAAAACCGAACTCATTTACTTTCGCATACGAGGAAAGTGAGTTGATCAGACCGATGTTTGGGCCTTCCGGCGTTTCAATCGGACACATACGCCCATAGTGGGAATAGTGTACGTCACGCACTTCAAAGCCGGCGCGCTCACGCGTCAGACCACCAGGTCCCAATGCAGACAGACGGCGTTTGTGCGTAAGCTCTGCTAATGGATTGGTCTGGTCCATAAATTGAGAAAGCTGTGAGCTTCCGAAAAACTCTTTAATTGACGCAATAACCGGACGGATATTGATCAACTGCTGCGGTGTAATCGAAGACGTATCCTGGATAGACATACGTTCGCGTACTACACGCTCCATGCGGGATAACCCGATACGGAATTGGTTTTGCAGCAGCTCACCGACCGAACGTAAGCGACGGTTCCCCAGATGGTCAATATCATCGGTATCCCCAACCTGGTGAAGCAAGTTGAAGAAATAGCTGATGGATGAAAGAATGTCAGCAGGAGTGATGTTTTTGACATTTTTATCAATATTGGAATTGCCGATCACATTAATAGAACGTTCCCCTTCCGGGTCGGTAGGATCGACAATCTTGATGGATTGTACTTTAATCGGGTCTTCCAGCACCCCTTCATGAGGTTCCAGAATTTGTTCTCCAGTATTTTCATCCTGACCTTCCAGGTAAGGAAGTAGTTTGTTCAATAAACGGCGATCAATTTTGTCTCCTTTATCAGCTAGAACTTCACCAGTTTCTTCATCTACTAAAGTTTCCGCTAATGTTTGGTTGAACAAACGGTTTTTAATATGAAGCTTTTTGTTCATTTTATAACGGCCTACACGAGCCAGGTCATAACGCTTCGGATCAAAGAATCTGGAAACCAGTAAACTCTTCGCATTTTCCACTGTTGGCGGTTCACCAGGGCGAAGTCGTTCATAGATTTCAAGAAGCGCTTTTTCGCTATTCTCGGTATTGTCTTTTTCTAAAGTGTTTTTCAAATATTCATTGTCTCCGATAAGATCAATGATTTCCTGGTCTGTTCCAAAGCCGAGCGCACGCAAAAGAACCGTAATTGGCAGCTTCCGAGTACGATCGATACGAACGTGGACGACATCCTTTGCATCCGTTTCGAACTCTAACCATGCACCACGGTTTGGAATGACGGTGGCCGTATAGCCTTTTTTACCGTTTTTATCGATTTTTTTATTGAAATATACGCTTGGTGAGCGGACAAGCTGTGATACGATGACACGCTCTGCACCATTAATGACAAATGTACCTGTATCTGTCATCAATGGGAAATCACCCATGAATACTTCCTGCTCTTTTACTTCGCCTGTTTCATTATTCAACAAACGGACTTTCACACGCAAAGGAGCATTGTAGGTGACGTCTCTATCTTTCGATTCGTCTACAGGATATTTAGGCTCCCCTAAACTATAATCTACAAATTCCAGCGATAGATTACCGGTGAAATCCTCGATTGGAGAAATATCCTGAAACATTTCTTTCAGACCTTCCTCTAAAAACCACTCATAAGAAGCGGTCTGAATTTCAATCAAGTTAGGTAATTCTAGTACTTCACTGATGCGCGCATAACTTCTGCGTTGGCGGTGTCGTCCATACTGAACTAGTTGACCTGTCAACTGCTTCACCCCTCAAATCAAGCATTTTAATAATAAAAGCGGAAGTGTTACAGCCACCCGAAAAGCATTGAGCAGTAATTCTGTACTTCCCACTTTCAATCTTACGTAAAAAGGGTCCGGCAGACATGCCGAACAAGCTTATGGAAGCAGATGTCGACCACAAGCTGATTTATATAGTCACCCGCTGAAGCGGATGGGATCTAAAAACAAGAAACTTCATTTCTCTCTAACGTTAGACAAAAAAGAAATGTTCTTCTATTATAGAAAAAAACCGTATGTCACCCTGTTGTTTTCTGCGATTTTACCATTGTGAACCGTGTTCACTAAATTTATACATAAAACACGAAAAAAAACCTTGACACAGGAGTGCATATATAGGCATTTTCCAATAATAGCATAAACGGTTAACCCAGTCAAACTTTTTTAGCTCGGAAGATATAGTATCTTTTTTGCTTCTCTACCACTTCTACCTCGCCGAATAGTTCTTCCAGCTTTTTGCGTGCAGAAGGAGCGCCTTGTTTTTTCTGAATGACCACCCATAGTTCGCCCCTATCCACCAAAGACTGATAAGCTTCTTCAAACATAGCGTGAACCACTTTCTTCCCTGCCCGAATAGGAGGGTTGGTCAACACAGCTGCAAAGTTAACATCCCGAACCTCTTTCAAACGGTCGCCGACTTCAACAACTACATTGGAGATTTCATTTTGTTCTGCATTTTTCCGTGACAACTCCACCGCACGTTCGTTTATATCTACCATATAAATTTTCCGTCCAGGATAGGTTTTTGCCAAAGTCAGGCCAATCGGTCCATAGCCACAACCCAGATCTAAAAAGCTGCCATCGACTTCGGGGGCTTGAAAAGCTTCGATTAACACACGGGAACCAAAGTCTACTTCCTTTTTCGAAAAAACCGCATTATCCGTTGTAAAACGTAAAGTCTCTCCCCGGAGCGTGTATTTCCATGTACGCTCTTCACTAGGAGCATTCGTTTTATTGGAATAATAGTGTTCGCTCATTTTCATGCACCTGCTTCTGACTGGAGTAAATGGTCAATTTCGTTAAAACCGGCTTATCACCACATGCTTATGCAGGAAAACCTGAGTCTTTATAGTTTAAGAAAAAGAAAGCTCGCCGATGAACAGCGAGCTTTACCTCTCAAGCATGAAATTACTTAACTTCTACAGAAGCGCCTGCTTCTTCCAGCTTACCTTTGATTTCTTCAGCGTCTTCCTTAGAAATGCCTTCTTTGATAGCGCCAGGAGCGTTATCAACTAGATCTTTAGCATCTTTAAGTCCAAGACCAGTAATTTCGCGAACAGCTTTTACGACTTTGATCTTGGAGCTTCCAGCGCTCTCAAGTACCACGTCGAATTCTGTTTGTTCTTCAGCAGCTTCAGCTGCACCGCCGCCACCGACTGCAACTGGTGCTGCAGCAGTTACTCCGAATTCTTCTTCAATAGCTTTAACTAGATCGTTAAGCTCAAGAACTGACATTTCTTTAATCGCTTCAATAATTTGTTCATGACTCATGATTAAGTTCCTCCTTAAAATTGTTAGTTTTATTATTTAACCGTAAGCATAAAACGCTATTACGCGCCTTGTTCTTCTTTTTGTTCTGCAACTGCTTTTGTAACGTAAGCGAAGTTGCGGACAGGTGCTTGAAGTACGCTGAGTAGCATAGACACAAGACCTTCGTAGTTTGGAAGATCTGCAAGTTCCTTGATTTGCTCAAGGCTGGCTACGTTACCTTCGATGACGCCGCCTTTGATCTCCAGTGCATCATGATCCTTAGCGAAGTTGTTAAGGATTTTTGCAGGTGCTACTACATCTTCATCACTGAAAGCAATAGCTGTAGGGCCCACCAACGTTTCGTTAAGCTCCGTTAGCTCTGCTTCTTCAGTAGCACGGCGAGTCATTGTGTTTTTGTACACTTTGAAATCAACGCCTGCTTCACGAAGCTGTTGACGAAGCTCAGTCACTTCTGCAACATCAAGTCCGCGGTAATCTACAAGGATGGTAGATTTACTGTTGCGAAGCTTGTCAGCAATTTCAGATACAATCTGTTTTTTGTGTTCGATAATTTTGCTCATCATTCCACCTCCTATTGACTTTTCATCATACCGTCAGGCGCCAGGTTCACTTTAAATGGCAAGTGTTAAAGATGAAAAAGCCCCCATGTAGACATGGAGGCTTTTGGTGAGAAACGATCGATATACGGACAATCGTTTCGTTTATTCACACACCTCGGCAGGAAATTAAGCGTTGGTACGCACCTGCTGTCTACGGTATAACGTATTTATTTAAACAACATCACTCATTATATGCTTAATGCAATTAAAAGTCAACAGTGAATTATTTACGGATATAGCTGGATACGTCTACTTTGATCCCAGGACCCATTGTAGAAGCAATAGCGGAATTCTTCATGTAAGTTCCCTTAGCAGCCTGCGGCTTAGCTTTTACAAGAGTATCTGTGATGGCTTCAAAGTTTTCAACCAGTTTGTCTGTATCGAAAGAAACCTTACCGATTGGTACGTGGATGTTAGCTGACTTGTCAACACGGTACTCCACTTTACCAGCTTTGATTTCCTGGACAGCTTTTTCTACTTCGAAAGTGACAGTGCCAGTCTTAGGGTTAGGCATTAGACCTTTTGGTCCAAGCACACGTCCTAATTTACCTACTTCAGCCATCATGTCCGGAGTAGCTACTACTACGTCAAAATCGAACCAGCCTTGGTTGATTTTATTGATCATATCCTGATCGCCTACGTAGTCAGCACCGGCAGCTTCTGCTTCTTTCGCCTTCTCACCTTTAGCGAAAACAAGAACACGCTGGGTTTTACCTGTACCATGCGGCAATACCATTGCGCCACGGATTTGCTGGTCAGCTTTCTTAGGGTCTACACCCAGACGGAAAGCAGCTTCTACTGTCTCATCAAATTTCGCTTTAGCTGTTTCTTTCACTAATTCGACTGCTTCTTTTACTTCATATGCTTTTTCACGATCAACAAGCTTTTGAGCTTCTTGATATCTTTTGCTTTGTTTAGCCATTATTATTTCCTCCTCGTTGTGGTTTTAACGGTTATACCTCCCACGAATAAAGGTTGCGGAATGAAACAAGCTCCATTCTCGCAACCTTTTACTCCAATAGAGCGACGCTGTGGGATTAGTCTTCGATAACGATACCCATACTACGCGCTGTACCTTCTACCATACGCATAGCAGCTTCAACGTCAGCAGCATTCAAGTCAGGCATTTTAGTTTCCGCAATCTCTCTTACTTTGTCACGATTGAGCGTCGCAACTTTGTTGCGGTTCGGTTCGCCTGACGCAGTATCAATGCCCGCTGCTTTCTTAAGAAGCACTGCAGCTGGCGGAGTTTTCGTAATGAATGTAAATGAACGGTCTTCAAATACCGTGATTTCAACTGGAATGATCATTCCCGCTTGTTCTTGTGTGCGAGCGTTGAATTCCTTACAGAAACCCATGATATTGATACCCGCTTGACCTAGTGCTGGTCCAACAGGTGGTGCTGGGTTCGCTTTACCTGCAGGGATTTGAAGTTTTACTACTTTGATTACTTTTTTAGCCACGAGACACACCTCCTTAAGTCCGTGATGTGGTAATGGGGCGATGCCCTCCCACTCAAATTACAATATGTTAACTTCCTCTTTGTCCGAGGCACATAAAGAACATAAAAATTTTAGCATCTTTACGACCTGTTTGCAAGGGTAGAGTTATAATTTTTCAATTTGCGAGAAGTCCAGCTCTACTGGTGTCTCCCGCCCAAACATGTTGACGTGAACTTTCACCTTCTGTTTATCCAAGTCAATATGTTCAATCGTACCAGTGAAATTAGCGAATGGCCCGTCTGTCACTTGGACGCTTTCCTTCAATTCGAAATCGATGTCTGCGACCTTCTCTTTCATTCCCATTCGTTTCAATACCGTATCGACTTCTTCAGGCAAGAGAGGGATCGGCTTTGAACCGGAGCCTGTAGACCCGACAAACCCGGTTACACCGGGAGTGTTACGCACAACATACCAGGAATCATCGGTCATCACCATTTCAGCTAACACATAACCAGGGAACACCTTCTTCTTTGCTACCTTGCGTTTCCCGTTTTTTATTTCTGTTTCTTCGTCTTCTGGTACAAGGACACGGAAAATTTTATCTTCCATCCCCATTGACTCGACGCGTTTTTCTAAATTTGTTTTTACTTTATTTTCGTAACCGGAATAGGTGTGAACCACATACCATCTTTTTTCCATGTATACAGGACAAGCTCCTTGCCCTTCCCTCCCTTATCTTCAAATTATTTTTTAAAAAATTTAAGCATTGAAAAAACCCGCGGAACGGGTTTTTAAACGTAAATCTTATTCACCATTATAGCATAAATCCGACGGCATTATTCAGGGAAGAAGAATTCAAGACCCCAAGAAATGCCCAAGTCAACAACTGCGAAGAATACAGAAACAAATGCCACAGTGGTTAACACAGTAATTGTGTAGCGCACAAGCTCCTGACCTTTTGGCCAGCTGACCTTCTGCATTTCACGCGACACGTTCTTCAAGAACTTAAACATGCTAAACCTCCCCCAACGTTGCGCCTGTCGGCTTCTTTCTCTATTTTGTTTCCCGGTGCAATGTATGCTTACCGCATTTTTTACAAAATTTACGAACCTCCAGCCGTTCCGCCTGGTTCGACGTGTTTTTATATGAACTATAATTTCTACTCATACATACAGTACAGGCTAAGACTACTTTTTTTCTCATCATACACCCCTGAATCAAGAGGATTTTCACTCTCATAAATGTAGCACGCCTGTCAAGTCATGTCAATGCAGGGTTATAATATGATTTCAGCTACTTCCAGGTATTTCTCCAGCTTTCGTTTCACTCGCTGCAAAGCATTATCGATCGACTTCACGTGCCTGTCCAATTCAGCGGAGATTTCCTGATAAGATCTGCCGTCCAAGTAAAGGGTCAGCACTTTCCTTTCTAAGTCGCTTAACAATTCTGAAATTTTATCTTCCATGTCTCCGAATCTTTCCTTATTGATGATCAATTCTTGCGGATCAATAGCTTTTGAACCGGCAATGACGTCCAATAGGGTACGGTCGGATTCTTCATCATAAATCGGCTTGTCCAAAGAAACATACGAATTCAACGGAATATGTTTTTGACGAGTGGCAGTTTTGATAGCGGTGATGATTTGGCGGGTGACACATAATTCAGCGAAGGCTTTAAAGGATGAGAGCTTGTCCTCTTTATAATCCCGAATGGCTTTATAAAGACCAATCATTCCTTCCTGCACAATATCCTCACGATCTGCACCAATCAGAAAATAGGTCCGGGCTTTCGCGCGGACAAAGTTCTTGTACTTATTGATCAGATAGTCGAGCGCCTGGCTTTGACCCTCGTTGATCCGCTCAATAATTTCTTCATCTTCCAGCTTTTCATAATCATAGGTGTGCAACTCTTTTTGAACGATGCTCACTCAGGATTCCCCCCGACCCGTAGTGCCCTGAATATAGAAATATTATACAGTAAGCCTTTCCAAAACGTCAACAAGGCTCTTGGCTCATTTATCACCTCGGCGCCACTTCTCAAATACATCCAGCACCTCTTTTTTTATCGGAATCTTTGGCTGATATTTAATTTGTTTATGAGATTCTACGTCCTTTTCTATACTTTTCTCGATGTTTTTCACTTCAATATAAAGCTCTCGCGCCGACTTCCTTAAAGCTCCCTGCCCAAAAATTGTCCGTTGCTCAGCATAATCGGAGGTTGCCACATAAACTTGTGTTCGGATGTCATTCAGATCACCCGCCAGTTTCTCGATTCGTTCATCAGCAGTTTCATTTTCCCGGGTGAAAATGACTTCAACGCGATGGCTATTTTCTTTGTTTGCCAGCCCCCTGACATGATAAGCATCAAATACGATGATGACACGATCGCCGGTATAGGATTGATACTCAGCCATCATGTCAATCAGCAGATCACGCGCCTGGGCGAGGTCTTTATCTTTGTATTTTTTCAACTCGGGCCAGGCACCTATCATGTTATAACCATCAACAAGTAATACAATCATAGTTATCTACCTAAAGGGTTTCTTTTGCGATAGACTTCGTACATCAGCAGAGAAGCAGCTACAGAGGCGTTCAACGAAGTTACTTTCCCTTTCATCGGGAGCTTAATTGTCCAGTCACACTTTTCTTTGATAATGCGGCTGACTCCTTTGCCTTCACTACCGATGACAAGCGCAATCGCCATCTCCCCATCTAATTGACGATAATCTTCGATACCTTCCGCATCGGTACCTGCAACCCATACGTGTCGTTCCTTCAATTCGTCGATGGTGCGGGATAGATTGGTGACTCGGGCAACCGGAATATACTCAATCGCCCCTGCGGATGTTTTTGCTACGGTCGCTGTCAATCCCACAGAACGACGCTTTGGAATAATCACGCCATGCGCTCCGACTGCATCGGCAGTTCTTAGCACAGAACCAAGATTGTGAGGGTCTGAGATTTCATCAAGGATGATGAAAAAAGGCGCTTCTCCCAATGCTTCGGCTTTTGCAAATAAGTCATCTAATGAACTGTAATCGTAGGCGGCAACAGAAGCGGCTACCCCTTGGTGGTTCCCGTCTACCAGCTGGTCGATCTTCTTTCTCGGCACTTTTTGAACAAGCGCACCATTCTCTTTTGCCAGATGCTGGATTTTTTGAAAGGCTTGATGCTGCAGTTGATCGGAAACAAACACTTTATTGATCGTGCGGCCTGATTTCAGTGCTTCAAACACGGGATTTTTTCCAATGATCCATTCCTCACTCATACTATCAACTCCTTTCTTCTACTTGCCGGATGGCATCCGCCACCAATTGATCCAGCCGGTCTGTATTTCCAGATAAATAGTGGTAACCTAGCAAGGCTTCAAACCCCGTACTGTACCGATAAGTTTGTACATCGGTGTTTTTGGGGATGGAGCCCGATTTAGCATTTCGCCCTCTTCTTACGACCGCTTGTTCTTCTCCTGTTAAAAATTCATCAGTAAGCCAGGCTTGTACAACCGATGCCTGGGATGTAGCCGCGACGAAGCGGACTGCAGAGCGGTGCAGCTGATTCGGCATCACAGCCCCCTGCTTTAACAAGTGATGCCGTACATACATTTCATAGACGGCATCACCCATATAGGCAAGGGCAAGGCTTTTCATTTGCTTCACTTCTATCTCTGCCATCATTCAACCTCGTTTCCAGCGTGTGCCTTGCGGTGTATCTTCCAAAATGATATTCCGTGCTTTCAAGTCGTCCCGGATTTGATCGGCAAGTTCAAAATTCCGGTTCTTTCTGGCCTCGATACGCTTTTGAATCATTGCTTCGACTTCTTCATCGACCAATTCCTCCTGCTTTAATTCAAGGCCCAAAATTCCCGTAAGGTTAACAAGCGCTTCCTCGAATGCTTCCACTACTTCTGTGGAAGTTTGCTGCGACTGTAAGTAGAGGTTGGCATCTTTGGTCAAATCGAATAAAACTGAAATGGCGTTTGCTGTATTGAAATCATCGTCCATTTCTTCTTCAAAACGCTGTTTATGATCATTCACTTTATCCAGCCACTCGTTGTGTTCCTGTAAATTCAGACTCGCTTTTTTTCGATGCTGCAGATTTTCATAAGCATTCCGGATACGGTCAAAACTGTTTTTCGCCCCTTCTAATAACGCGTCACTGAAGTTGATAGGATGACGATAATGAACACTCAACATAAAGAAGCGGATGATATTGGGGTCGTGTTTTTGAATCAAGTCATGGGCCAGGACGAAGTTCCCTAACGACTTGGACATCTTTTCATTTTCAACATTAATGTACCCGTTGTGCATCCAGTAATTAGCGAAGGTCTGGCAATTATGAGCTTCCGATTGGGCAATTTCATTCTCATGGTGGGGGAAAGTCAAGTCCTGACCGCCGGCATGGATATCGATCGTTTCTCCCAAATACTTTTTAGCCATCGTCGAGCATTCGATATGCCAGCCAGGACGGCCTTTTCCCCACGGGCTGTCCCAGGAAATCTCTCCTGGCTTTGCCTGTTTCCATAATGTGAAATCGAGAGGGTCTTCTTTCTTTTCCCCTACCTGGATTCTTGCGCCGGTGCGCAGTTCCTCGACCGATTGGTGGGAAAGCTTGCCATACCCCTCAAAGGAACGTGTTTTGAAATAGACATCCCCATCGGATTCATAAGCATGCCCTTTTTCAATCAGCCCTTCGATGAAAGCAATAATTTCGGTCATATTTTCTGTAACACGGGGATGATGGACCGCCTCTTTAACACCGAACGCTTTGACATCTTCCTTATAGGCAGAAATGAATCGGTCAGCAATAGTCGGTACTTCTTCTCCCAATTCATTTGCCGCTTTTATCAATTTATCATCAACATCCGTAAAGTTGAGGACGTAGTCTACCTCATATCCTTTATATTCAAAATACCGGCGCACGGTATCAAATACGATAGCCGGGCGGGCATTCCCGATATGGATGTAGTTATATACGGTCGGACCGCATACATACATTTTCACCTTCCCTTCTTCCAGGGGGGTGAATACCTCTTTCTTCCGCTTAAGGGTATTATAAATTTTTATGGCCATCGTGAATCGCTCCTTCGCTATCGTCAATCTGTTTTCTTAGCCGCATGATTTCTTCCTCCATCAACTTCAACCGATCATAAACAGGATCAGGAAGCTTATGGTGATCCAAGTCTTTTTCCCTTACTTTTACTCCGTCCTGGATGACGACACGTCCCGGGATTCCTACAACAGTAGAATTATCAGGTACATCTTTCAGCACTACAGAACCTGCCCCGACTTTGGAATTTTCCCCGATTGTAATCGAACCGAGCACTTTTGCACCTGTAGCAACAAGGGAATTATCAAGCAGCGTAGGGTGCCTTTTCCCTTTTTCTTTTCCTGTGCCGCCAAGAGTAACTCCCTGGAAAATGGTCACATTATCCCCTATTTCACAGGTTTCCCCAATAACTACACCCATACCATGGTCGATGAAAAAGCGGCGTCCGATTGTTGCTCCTGGATGTATCTCAATCCCGGTAAAGAAACGGCTTACCTGGGATATGACGCGGGCGATGAAGAAAAACTTCCGCTTATAACAAGCATGGGCCACCCTGTGTGACCAAATAGCATGCAACCCGGAATAGGTAAGAATGACTTCAAAATACGTACGTGCAGCCGGGTCCTGATCAAACACGACTTCGACATCTTCCTTGAACATCTTGAATAGCCCCATACTTGACCTCCTTGACTAATATTAGAAAACTTGGTCTGTCGCCAGGTACTTTTGGCGAAAGCCTTAGCATTTTCTTATACTTTAATCCTTTAAAACTTAAACTTTCTTAAAGTATAAAAAAGCGTCTCTATGCTTATCAGCACAGAGACGCTTCAGGCGCGGTTCCACTCTGTTTGAGAAAATAACTTTCTCCAACTTGATCCCTGTAACGGGAGAACCCGCTTTCGTCTACTTATTATTTCGACGAAAGACTCAGAGGGGCATTTTCAAAAACAGCCCTTAAAACCACTTTCAGCCAAGGTGGTCATCTCTGTGTAAGGTGTCCGTTTTCTACTTTTCCTCATCAACGTTTTATATCATACGAAGCCTTTAAATGTATTATTACTATATTACAATCCTGATCCTTTGTGAATCATTTAGGCTTCCAGCTTTTTCAGTACGTCGTTCAAACGTACTGTTACGGTATCGATGCCAAGTAAATGAATAGCGTCTGGAAGTTCTGGTCCATGGGTCTGTCCTGTCGTAGCAACACGAATCGGCATGAATAGCTTTTTGCCCTTGTGACCAGTCTCTTTTTGTACCGCTTTGATTTGGGCTTTGATATTCTGCGGGTTCACTTCCTCAAGCTCTGCAAGTTTCTGCTTGAACGTTTCCAGAACTTCAGGAACCTGTTCTCCTTCCAGGACTTCCATCGCTTCACTGTCATACTCGATCTCCTGTTTGAAGAATAACTCTGTCAGTTCGACGATTTCAGAACCGTAGCTTAATTGTTCATGATAAAGGCTGATTAGTTCCAGCGCCCACTTCCGCTCTTCCCCATCCATATCTTCCGGAAGACGTCCAGCCTGGATCAAATGAGGCAACGTAAGGTCGACCACCTGGTCGAAATCAGCTGATTTGATGTATTGATTGTTCATCCATTTCAATTTAGCTGGATCAAATACCGCCGGCGAAGTCGACAGGCGCTCAGGATCGAACATCTGGATGAATTGATCTTTGGTGAAAATTTCTTCTTCCCCTACTGGAGACCATCCCAGTAACGTAATGAAATTGAATAATGCTTCTGGCAAATAACCAAGGTTCTTATACTGTTCGATGAATTGCAGAATATGCTCATCGCGCTTACTCAACTTCTTACGGTTTTCATTCAGTATTAAAGTCATATGCCCGAACTTAGGCGGCTCCCATCCGAACGCATCATAGACCATCATCTGTTTCGGTGTGTTAGATATATGCTCTTCTCCACGCAGTACATGAGATATGCCCATCAGATAATCATCAATAGCAACGGCGAAATTATAGGTCGGTATGCCATTTTTCTTCACGATGACCCAATCACCGAAATCACTGGAATCAAAACTGATATCACCACGTACAATATCATCAAACTTATAGGTATGATCTTTCGGCACACGAAGTCGGATACTTGGCTCGCGTCCTTCCGATTCGAATTGTTCACATTGTTCCTGGGTCAAATTAGCATGAGCACCAGAATACTTAGGGACTTGTCCTTTCGAACGCTGCTCTTCACGTTCCTGCTCTAACTCCTCAGCGGTCATATAGCACTTATACGCAAGATCGCGCTCCAATAGTTCATCAATATATTTACGATAAATATCAAGACGTTCCATTTGACGGTATGGACCGTATTCCCCTCCAACATCGGCACCTTCATCCCACTCGATGCCAAGCCACTTCAAATAGTCCAGCTGGCTTTTTTCGCCGCCTTCGACATTACGCTTCTCATCGGTGTCTTCCACCCGGATGATGAATTTTCCATTTAAATGACGTGCATATAAATAATTGAACAATGCCGTACGAGCATTCCCGATATGAAGGTTCCCTGTCGGACTTGGTGCATAACGCACACGTACTTCGTTACTCATAGTATGTTTACCCCTTTCTGATTTCCGCTCCACTAAAGGACGTTCGTTACCTTGTCCTATTTTATCATTTTTTCCTGCTGATTAGTTATCATTCTGCAAAAGTACAACTGCCTGGGCAGCAATTCCTTCTCCTCTTCCAGGAAAACCAAGTTTTTCCGTGGTAGTCGCTTTTACGTTAATACGGGTTATATCCGTCGATAGTAAAGCTGCTATATTTTCTCTGATTTCATAAATATAAGGGGCCATTTTTGGAGCCTGGGCAATGACCGTACAATCCAGGTTACCAAGTCGATAGCCTTTATCCTGTACAAAGCCCCAAACTTGTTGAAGCAGTTCGGAGGAATCAGCATCCTTGAATGCTTCATCTGTATCAGGAAAATGTTTCCCGATATCCCCTTCTCCTATCGCCCCTAAACAAGCGTCAGCAACGGTATGAAGTAATACATCAGCATCGGAATGTCCAAGCAAGCCTTTCTCATGAGGAATTTCCACTCCGCCTATGATGCATTTTCTTCCTTCGGCTAATTGATGTACATCAAACCCTTGTCCTATCCGAAACATTCCTTCATCCCCTGTCTGGTTGTATTTTGACAGCTGCGACTGGGCTTTCACCTTATCTTCCGGTGTTGTCAATTTCATATTATCATAGCTTCCTTGTACCACCGCTACATCTCTTCCCATCCGCTCCACAAGTGAGGCATCATCCGTACCGTAATAGCCAGTAGCTTTCGCCTGTTCATGAGCCTCGAGTATCAATGGATAGGAAAAGCTTTGCGGCGTCTGTGCAGCCCACAGACTATCCCGTTCCAGCGTCTTAAGTTTATTTCCATCCCGCTGCTTGATCGTATCGGTAACTGGTACAGCAAGCAAAGCAGCCTCGTGCTGACGTGTCATTTCTGCCAATTCATGTAAATGCAGATGTTCTACAAAAGGCCGGGCTCCATCGTGGATAAGGACAGGAATACCTTTATCCGAAACATATTGCAGGCCTTCGTAGACACTATCCTGACGTTCTTTTCCGCCTTCAACAAACCGGATCGTTGTGTGGAAGGGGTAAGATCTAATCAATGACTGCATGCTTTCCCGTTCATTTTTATTAATGACCAAAATAATTTCCTTGCACCACTCATCTGTATCAAAGACAGATAAAGTATGTATAATCAGAGGTTTTTCCTTCAACAGCAGGAATTGTTTATTTCTTCCTGCTTTCATCCGCTTCCCCTGGCCAGCCGCAAGTACGATGGCTGTATAGTTGATCATCACGCATCCATCCTAACCGTTTGTAAACAACAAAAGCGATAACATAGCTGTTATCACTTTTGTTTATCCTTATTTGTTTATACCCTTTTTACAAGGCTTTTTCAAGTGGTTTAGGTTTAGCAAAAATCATTCGGCCGGCGGATGTCTGTAAAACACTGGTGACAATGACATCGATGGTTTCACCAATGTAATTCTTGCCTTCTTCGACAACGATCATGGTACCATCATCCAGATATGCCACTCCCTGATTCTGCTCCTTACCATCTTTGATTACCTGGATTTTCATTTCTTCCCCAGGCAGTACAACCGGCTTGACGGCATTAGCAAGGTCATTGATGTTCAAAACTGCCACGTTCTGAAACTCGCAAACTTTATTCAAATTAAAATCGTTTGTAACGACAACCCCATCCATCACTTTAGCAAGCTTTACAAGTTTACTGTCCACTTCCTGGATTTCTTCAAAGTCGCCTTCATAAATTTCGACATTGACAGGCAGATCTTTCTGCAGGCGATTCAGTATATCTAGCCCGCGTCGACCGCGATTCCGTTTCAACCCATCAGATGAATCAGCAATATGCTGGAGTTCTTCGAGAACAAATTGCGGAATGACAATGGTCCCCTCAAGAAAGCTGGTTTGACAGATATCAGCAATCCGCCCATCAATGATCACGCTTGTGTCCAGTATTTTTGGTTTAGGAATCTCTGCATTCGGATCGTAAGAACTTTCATCTTCCGGCCTTTTCTTTTCTTTCTTTCCCGTATTATTGAATAAAGCCAGTATCTCATCCTTCCGCTTAAAACCTACCTGGAACCCGAAGTACCCAAGGAAAAAGGTCAGGAAAATCGGCACAACCTGACTGACCACCTGGATTTGGATATCCTGGATAATCATGTTGATCAGGAATGCAATAACAAGGCCGATGATTAAACCGAAACTGCCTAATAACAAGTCAGCCAGTGGGGCTTTGACAAGCGTATCTTCAAACCACCTCAATAAATTCACAATATAATCTACCAGCCAAAATGTTAATAAAAATAAAATAAGTGCTCCTAAAACAGCGCCCACATAAGCAGATTGCACCCAGCCCTGGTCAGTAAAAAGCTTCATCAAGTCAGGAATATACAAATACCCTAATGTAGCACCTGCAATAATAATAAATAATTGCACAATTCTTTTAAGCACTCTCTTCACCTCCTAGCCAACAGTATGACCAAATTTGGGTTCCTATAACCATATAATCTTCAACAAATATATATTTTCTAACGTAGCATAATTTACAAATATAGTCAATTTTTTAACATAAAATTCTACCACATTGACTAGATGCATGTCAAACCCTAAATGTGTCTGTCTACGAATAACTGTTCCTGCACACGTTCCAGCCCATCTCTTATTTTACTTGCACGAACATCTCCAATACCATCGACCTTGACTAACTCTTTAGTAGAAGCCATCACTATGTTATTAAGTGTCGTAAAACGTTCTACAAGATGTTCAATGATTAAAGGAGGAAGACGGGGAATCTTTTTCAAAATACGGTACCCTCTTGGAATAATGGAATCTTGCATTTTTTGAGTAGCAGGATACCCCAGCAGTTTAAGGATCTGCTCCCCCGACATCAATTCTGAATCTGTAGCTTCTTGCATTTTCTTCAGTAAATAGGAAGGTTCATAATCCGGGTTCTTACTGTAATCTTTGAGAAGAAGTGTCGCTTCTTCTTCAATATTAGACACCAGCTCAGTCAATTGTAATTGGACCAATCGTCCTTCAGTTCCCAGTTCGTTTGCATAATTTAATATTTCTGTCTTGATTCGAAGCACCATTTCAATACGATGAATGACTTGAATTACCTCTGAAAAAGTGACCATCTCTTCGAATTCAAGCGCTCCAAGGTTTGTAATCCCCTGATCCAGTACTTTTTTATACTTTTCAAGCGTCTGAATGGCTTGGTTCGCTTTAGTCAAAATTACACCGATATCTTTTAACGAATACCGCAGATTGCCTTGGTAAAGCGTGATGACATTTCTCCGCTGAGAGATGGCGATGACCAGATGACCAGTCTGTTTGGCTACCCGCTCCGCAGTCCGATGGCGCATTCCGGTCTCCGTGGAAGTGATGTCAGAATCCGGAATTAACTGTGCGTTAGCATATAAAATATATTCACCTTCATCATCCAGTATGATAGCCCCGTCCATTTTTGCCAGCTCATACAGATGGGCAGGAGTAAAAACAGAGTGGATGTGGAAACCGCCATCGACAATATTGTGCATCTTTTCATCATATCCTACTACGATCAGTCCCCCCGTGTTCGCTCGCAGGACGTTATCAATCCCTTCACGAATTGGAGTCCCCGGGGCGACAAACTGCAGGATATCCCCGATAACCGACTCTTTCATTTCATGCCATTCCATCTATCTCTCCCCTAACGTTACGTTTAATGCTTCTTGTACCGTGTTGACTCCTATCACATCAATATTGGCTGGAGGCGTCCAGCCATCAAGATTTTTTTGAGGTATGATCACACGCTTAAAGCCTAGTTTAGCAGCCTCTTGTACACGTTGTTCAATACGGGCGACACGCCGGATTTCACCAGTCAGTCCCACTTCCCCTACCACCACATCATCAGCTTTAGAAGCCTGGTTCCTGAAACTCGATGCAATACTGATAGCGACAGCGAGGTCGATAGCCGGCTCGTCCAGCTTCACGCCTCCCGCTACCTTTAAATAAGCGTCCTGATTCTGTAGAAGAAGACCTACCCGCTTTTCCAGTACCGCCATCAGTAATGGTACACGGTTGTGATCAAGCCCGGTAGCCATACGTCTAGGGTTACCAAAGGTGGTGGGGGATATAAGGGCCTGGATTTCAACTAAAACGGGTCTTGTACCCTCCATGGATGCTACAATCGTTGATCCGGCTGCACCCTGAGAGCGTTCTTCCAGAAAAATTTCAGAAGGATTATCGACTTCCTCCAACCCCTTTTCTTTCATTTCAAAAATACCCATCTCATGTGTACTGCCAAAACGATTCTTTACTCCTCGCAAGATTCGGAAAGTGTGGTGCTGTTCCCCTTCAAAATATAAAACAGCATCCACCATATGTTCTAACAATCTCGGTCCTGCGATAGAACCTTCTTTTGTTACATGTCCTACAATAAAAATCGGAATGCCTTTGCTTTTGGCGACCCGCATCAGCTCACTGGTACATTCACGCACTTGGGAAACACTCCCGGGAGCGGATGTCACTTCTTCCCGGTAAATCGTCTGAATGGAGTCGATGACCACAAAATCAGGCTCAATCGCTTCAATCTGATTGACCACTTCAACCAGGTTTGTTTCAGGGAGGACATAAAGTTCTTCCGAATTTATGGACAGCCGGTCAGCCCGTAATTTTGTCTGCCGTGCTGATTCCTCCCCGGATATATATAAAACCGGCATACCTTTGTCGGCTAGTTGTGAAGATACTTGTAACAACAAAGTTGACTTACCAATTCCCGGATCTCCCCCTATTAAAACCAGAGACCCCGGCACAATTCCACCGCCGAGCACACGATTCAGCTCGGGCATATTTGTGGTGATACGCGGCTCTTTTTCAGAATGGATAGCAGTGATTTTTTCTGGTTTTTTAGACTTGCTGCCACTGTCTGCCTGGAATACGTGACGTGATGGATCCTTAGAAACTACCTCTTCCACTAAGGTATTCCATTGGTGACAGGCCGGACATTTGCCCATCCATTTCGCTGATTCATAGCCGCATTCCTGGCAAACAAATTTACTTTTCTTTTTTGCCAAGGTGATCTCCCCTTACTTCAATTATTGTATACGAAAATGATTATGAGAAAGTTACAGAGAAGCTAAACTTTTTTAAATATCCATAATGAAAGCATAGCGAAAACAGAAAAAAATCGGAAGGCAAACACCTTCCGATTTTTAAAATACTATTATTTGGCATGAACGACAAATTTATCTTCATCACTAATATCGATATCTACTTTCTGCCCTTTTTCAATATTTTCTTTTAATAGTTCTTCAGATAATAGATCCTCGACATTTTTCTGGATCGAACGGCGCAATGGTCGTGCACCATACTCTGGATCGAAACCTTCGCTGGCAATTTTTTCGATTGCCTTTTGAGATAAGGTGAAGTCAATATCCTGTTCTTTGAGACGCTTACGCAGCTCCTCAGCCATAAGCGTTACAATGTCTGTCATGTGTTTTCTCTCCAGAGAATGGAAGACGATTGTTTCATCAATACGGTTAAGGAATTCTGGACGGAATGCTTTCTTCAATTCATCCAGAACTTTAGATTTCATATCAGCATGGCTTTGATCCTCATCACCCAGGCTGAATCCGACAAATTTATTGCGTTTCAACTCCTGGGCACCTACGTTGGAAGTCATAATCAGAACCGTATTACGGAAGTCAACGACACGGCCTTTGGAATCTGTCAGTCGTCCATCTTCTAATACTTGTAACAGGATATTGAACACTTCTGGATGAGCTTTTTCAATTTCATCCAATAACACGACGGAATATGGCTTGCGGCGGACTTTTTCTGTCAGCTGTCCGCCCTCTTCATGTCCGACATATCCTGGAGGTGAACCTACCAGACGAGACGTACTGTGTTTTTCCATATATTCAGACATGTCGATACGGATCATCGCATCTTCGTCGCCGAACATCGTTTCAGCAAGCGCACGGGCAAGTTCTGTCTTACCTACCCCAGTTGGTCCTAAGAAAATGAAGGAACCAATCGGACGTTTAGGATCTTTCAAGCCAGCGCGTGCACGGCGAATGGCTTTAGAAATGGATTTCACCGCTTCTTCCTGTCCGATTACACGCTTGTGAAGCGTATCTTCCATGTTCAGCAGGCGCTCACTTTCATCTTTCGCCAGCTTAGAAACTGGAACACCGGTCCAGGTAGAAACGACCGCTGCAATGTCTTCTGTAGATACTTCAGAGCTTTCCTGACCTTGCTTTTCTTTCCATTCATTTTTAGTCTGCTCCAGTTCATCACGCAGACGTTGTTCACTGTCTCGAAGGGAAGCTGCTTTTTCGAACTCCTGTCCTTGTACGGCAGCATCCTTTTCCTTGCGTACCTCTTCCAGTTTCTGCTCCAATTCTTTAAGGTTTGGCGGAGCAGTATAGGATTGCAAGCGGACTTTAGAAGCAGCCTCATCAATCAAGTCAATCGCTTTATCCGGCAAGAAGCGATCCGTGATATAACGATCAGATAGTTTGACTGCAGATTCGATCGCTTCATCCGTAATCGTTACACGATGGTGTGCTTCGTAACGGTCACGGAGCCCTTGTAAAATTTGAACGGATTCCTCAGAAGTCGGCTCATCCACTTGAATCGGCTGGAAACGTCGTTCAAGTGCGGCATCCTTCTCAATATATTTACGATACTCATCCAGTGTAGTGGCACCAATGCACTGTAGTTCTCCTCGGGCCAGTGATGGCTTAAGGATATTTGAAGCATCAATTGCGCCTTCTGCACCACCAGCACCAATCAACGTATGCAACTCATCAATAAACAAAATGATATTATTAGCCTGGCGGATTTCTTCCATCACTTTTTTCAAACGGTCTTCGAATTCCCCACGATATTTCGTTCCAGCAACTACGGTTCCCATATCAAGCGTCATTACTCGTTTATCACGAAGAATCTCAGGTACTTCATTACTGATAATCTGTTGTGCTAACCCTTCTGCTATAGCAGTTTTACCAACACCAGGCTCACCAATAAGAACCGGGTTGTTTTTGGTACGGCGACTTAATACTTGGATAACGCGTTCAATTTCTTTCCCACGGCCGATGACCGGATCGATATTTCCTTCTTTAGCAATTGCCGTTAAATCACGGGCCAAAGAATCAAGCGTCGGGGTGTTGGCATTGGCAGCCTGGCTGGATCCGCCCCGGCGGTTTTGTCCGTTTGATGATTCATTGTTGCCTAGCAGTTGCAATACTTGCTGACGTGCTTTATTTAAGCTTACTCCTAAGTTATTCAGCACACGTGCTGCGACGCCCTCACCTTCACGTATCAGTCCAAGCAGGATATGCTCGGTTCCTACATAGGAATGGCCAAGCTTACGAGCTTCATCCATAGAAAGTTCAATTACCTTTTTAGCGCGTGGCGTATAGTGAATCGTTTGAGAAACCTTTTCTCCTCGGCCAATCAGCTGTTCTACTTCCCCTTGGATTTTTTCCGCTTCTAAACCTAAAGCTGTTAAGGCTTTCGCTGCAATCCCTTCTCCTTCTCGAACTAAACCGAGAAGGATATGCTCGGTTCCAATATTGTTATGACCTAACCGTACTGCTTCTTCTTGTGCAAGTGCTAATACTTTTTGTGCTCTTTCTGTAAATCGTCCAAACATCATGGGACATGACCTCCTTATTAATAGTTTACTTTTTTTCCAGTTGTAGTCGCTCTCGTATCAAGGATGCTCTGCGTATATCTCTTTGGTCTGGTGTAAGTGTTTCCTGAGCATACTGCTGTAAAAAGCCAGGTTGTGTTAAAATCATCAACTCATTCAATATATTTTTGGATATATTTTTAATAAAACCTAAATCGATTCCAAGACGAACATCGGATAAACATTTCGCAGCCTCTTTAGACTCAATAATTCGGCTATTCTTTAGGACTCCATAAGAACGGAAGACCCGGTCTTCCAGCTGAATACCAGAACGCTGCATCAGTGTCTCACGTGCACGCCGTTCCTGATCGATTAACTGTCTTACAACGCTTTGCAAATCTTCTACAATATCCTCTTCTGATTTACCAAGGGTAATCTGATTGGAAATTTGAAAGATATTACCTAAAGCCTCGCTTCCTTCCCCATAGATGCCCCTTACTACCAGCCCGAGCTGGTTAATAGCAGGAATCATACGATTCACTTGCTGGGTCATTGCAAGCGCAGGCAGGTGCATCATCACAGAAGCACGCATCCCTGTGCCTACATTTGTAGGGCAAGCGGTCAAATAACCGCGATTCTCATCAAATGCATAGTTTATTTTTTCTTCCAGCCAATCATCCAGCTCTGAAGCACGTTTTAAGGCTTGTTCTAATTGAAAGCCGGGATAATATAACTGGATGCGAAGATGATCTTCTTCATTAATCATGACAGATATCTGCTCATTTTCTGAAATCAACACCGCAGAATGATCGGAATGCTCTGCAAGATGAGGACTGATCAAATGCTTTTCTACCAGTACCCGCTTTTCAATCGGCTTAAGGTTATTCATTGCCACTAATTCAAAGTTTTTATATTCCTTGAATGATTGATGGGCATATTTCTGCTCAAAAAAATCAAGAATTGGTTTAAGGTCTTCTTCTTTAGCGATAATTGGAAAAGTTACTTGAGCGAAGTTTCTCGCCAGCCTAATCCGGCTGCTTAACACAATGTCACTATCAGGACCTTCTTCTTTCATCCAGGGGCTGATCGCTTCATTCATAAAATTCTGGAGAGACATCATTCATCCCCCCCTTGTTCGTTTTGAAGCTTTTTCTCCAACTTCCGAATTTGATCGCGTACCTTTGCTGCTTCTTCAAACTCTTCTTTTTCAATTAACTGATGCAACAAATGCTTTTTCTGTTCAACTTCTTTTCTTAAGTGGAGATTCCCACCTTCACGTTTTGGAATCTTACCGTTATGCTCGGTGTTGCCACTGTGTACCCGACGGAAAATCGGATTAAGTTTATCATCAAATGTTTTATAACATTCTGCACACCCGAATTTACCGATCCTTGTAAATTCCTGATAGGTGAGTCCACATTTAGGGCATTGCAGCTGTTGGGCTGGTTGTTTGGACGATGGCGCTGTCCCGCTGCCAAGAGAAGATGCATGATCAAAGTTGAATAAACCAGACAGTAAGTCGTTAAGTGAAAAAGAACTTTCGCCGTAACCTTTTTCCTTGGCACACTGCTCACATACATGAACTTCGGTTTTATCTCCATTGATCACTTTCGTCAAATGGACGGTCGCCGGCCGTTGATGACATTCCTGGCACTCCATCTTAACTTCTCCCCTTTCCCTTTATGACATTTTATACCTTAAAGTAGTGAGCATCGCCGTTAATATTTTCGATCTCACTTCATCGCGTAATGGCAGATGAAATGCCAATACCTCACGAGTCATTGCGCTGACCATCAGCTTAGCTTCCCGGTCAGTAATAATTTCGTCTTCTAGTAATCGTTCTATGATGTCAATGGCAGCAGTCTGTGTAACTTTTGGCTGAATGATTTCCAGGATTTCATCTAATAATTTCGTATAATCCTGATGTTTGACCCGCATTATACGGATATAGCCTCCGCCGCCACGTTTACTTTCCACTATATAACCTTTTTCCACAGTAAACCTAGTCTTAATCACATAGTTGATCTGAGAGGGAACACATTGAAACTGTTCTGCTATTTCGCTGCGCTTAATCTCAATGACTTCTTGTTGATTAGCTTCAAGTATCTGTTTTAAATATGCTTCAATGATGTCGGATATATTCCGCATCTTCCCTCCTCCTCTTTTGACTTTGACTATCTTTGACTTTAATTTTATTATACTCAATTTTTGTCTGGACGCAACTAAAATGTTTATAATTTTTTCCTATCATCCATGTTCCCCTAAACAAGGAGATTTTAAAACACAAATTTATAGGGGATTATGTAGAAAAAAGCCGTACTACAGTTATGCAGTACAGCTTAAGATGAAAAGTCATGTTTTACGCTCATATACCAATTTGACATGATCTATTTTAGAAAGACAATCAAATAAGACAGCTTGATCAAACTTTTGCCC
This sequence comes from Thalassobacillus devorans MSP14, assembly GCF_000496835.1. Classification (GTDB taxonomy): domain Bacteria; phylum Bacillota; class Bacilli; order Bacillales; family Halobacillaceae; genus Thalassobacillus; species Thalassobacillus devorans_B. The sequence goes on along the minus strand of NZ_AWXW01000027.1, from coordinate 944 downwards.
TCTTTCTAATTCTATAAACAGCGTCCGTTCTCCTGTCCGCTCGTTTTCAATCGACAAACGTTTTACATTAATTCCGAATTCATCAAAGGTAGCGACAATTTCCCCAATATTCACTTCTCCATCTACATTCAGACGTACAAAGTTCTTTCCCCGCCCGGCCATGATTTTCTCTTCTATTTGGTTTAATACGACTAAGCTGAGCAGTACTAATATGGTCGTCAAAATGGCAGCATCATACATACCAGCCCCAATTACCAATCCAATAGCCGCTACGGTCCATATCGAAGCTGCCGTAGTCAACCCTTTGATGGTCATACCATTGACAATGATCGTACCTGCACCTAAAAAACCAATGCCACTGATTACATAAGAAGGAATCCTTGCAGGATCGAACCGTACATTTTTATATGCGTCCATAAATTGTTCAAAACCATATAAGGATAGGAGCATCATCAAACACGCTCCGACTCCTACTAAAATATGAGTCCTGAATCCAGCGGAATGATTTTTCAATTCCCTTTCAAAACCAATTAATCCAGATAACAAGAGGGCAATTAACAGTCGGACTAAATATATATTAAAGTCGTCATCTAAAAATGTTATTGCTTCCATTATCACCCATCACCTCCGACTACTATCCATCAGCTGATTATATATAAGTATGAATAGTATAGCATTGTATGCAAGATTTTTTTTAATACAAAACAAACCCGGAAGCCTTGGAAGACTTCCGGGTTTCTTGGTTGCCTAGCGGCGTCCTACTCTCACGGGGATAAACCCGACTACCATCGGCGCTGGAGAGCTTAACTGCTGTGTTCGGCATGGGAACAGGTGTGACCTCTCCGCTATCGCCACTAGACCTTTATGATGCAATTGAGGTAAACCCTCAAAACTAGATAAGTAACATTCAACGGCTCAACGATTGTTCACGAATCAATCCAGCT
>NZ_KI543239.1:92020-205946 GCF_000496835.1 Thalassobacillus devorans MSP14 | reverse complement strand
TAATGGTGGGCCTGAGTGGACTTGAACCACCGACCTCACGCTTATCAGGCGTGCGCTCTGACCAACTGAGCTACAGGCCCCAATTAATTCAATAAGAAATAATGGAGTGCTTACAGCACACGATTGATTTTTTACAATGAAGCAAATCCATCGTAGTGAAAAAATCGGATTAATGGAGCGGGTGATGGGAATCGAACCCACATCATCAGCTTGGAAGGCTGAGGTTTTACCACTAAACTACACCCGCATATATTATTGATATTGTTACATCGATGGTCGGGAAGACAGGATTCGAACCTGCGACCCCTTGGTCCCAAACCAAGTGCTCTACCAAGCTGAGCTACTTCCCGTAGAATGGCGCGCCCGAGAGGAGTCGAACCCCTAACCTTCTGATCCGTAGTCAGACGCTCTATCCAATTGAGCTACGGGCGCTTAATAAAGCGACATTTTCTAATATAACATTCATTCAATTTTAAGTCAATACTTTTTTTGGTGCGGCCGAGAGGACTTGAACCTCCACGGGGTGAACCCCCACTAGGCCCTCAACCTAGCGCGTCTGCCGATTCCGCCACGACCGCAAGTTTAAAACGAACCGGAAACAAACTAAAACGCTGTACATGACAACAAAAAATGGTGCGGGTGGAGGGAGTCGAACCCCCACGCCGTAAGGCACTAGATCCTAAGTCTAGCGTGTCTGCCAGTTCCACCACACCCGCATAAAATGGTGAGCCATGAAGGATTCGAACCTTCGACCCTCTGATTAAAAGTCAGATGCTCTACCAACTGAGCTAATGGCTCATTAATTAAAGAAGTATTACAATCATTTTGAGTGTTGTGCTCGTCGTGTTGCAAGCTAATTCAGATGATGCCTCACTCCTCGCAAAGCCTACAATGATGTAGTACAAGGATGTTTACGGCTTCTCTTCCAACTGAGCTAATGGCTCATAATATATATCTTCTTAAAAAAGCGACATTGACTATTATATGAACTTTACAAATTAAAGTCAATAGTTAATTTTGGAATAAAAAATGGCTGGGCCAGCTGGATTCGAACCAGCGCATGACGGAATCAAAATCCGCTGCCTTACCGCTTGGCTATGGCCCAAACACAAAATGGCGGTCCGGACGGGACTCGAACCCGCGACCTCCTGCGTGACAGGCAGGCATTCTAACCAACTGAACTACCGGACCTATGTAATTTCCAAAAAAACAAAAGTGACCCGTACGGGATTCGAACCCGTGTTACCGCCGTGAAAGGGCGGTGTCTTAACCACTTGACCAACGGGCCATTCAGACAAAAAATAAAATGGCGGAGAAGGAGGGATTTGAACCCTCGCGCCGCTTACGCGACCTACACCCTTAGCAGGGGCGCCTCTTCAGCCACTTGAGTACTTCTCCACTGGCTCCACCGGTAGGATTCGAACCTACGACCAATCGGTTAACAGCCGATTGCTCTACCACTGAGCTACGGTGGAATGATATTATTGAGTATATCATTGAGCTGCAATCTTAGGTTATGTGCTCTTCATTCAACCATATCATTCATCTTTCTGGCTAAATCAATGATGTTGAATTCCTCGCAAAGCTTGCTTCGAAGATCTTTCGATGAGGTTGGCTTCGCTGTGTTAAAGCGTAACAACAGCGACGTTAAATATAATATAATATTTAGCCAGGCTTGTCAAACACTTTTTTAAAAATGAGTTATGTGTTTTGGCTTGTTTTTTTAAGGCTTATTTAATTTAACACGGGCGATGAATTTCGTCAATATTTCTTGTCATGTTTTTTTAATTTTCCACGACATTTTCCACAGCGGTACCGTTTTGTGTCGACTCTTCTGACCCTCGCATAGGATTGACCGCACTTTTCACAATAATAATGATGTTTTCTTTTAGATCTCTGAGAAGGTAGTTGTGAGCAGAAACGCGGAGATCCGGTATGTTTCAGCAGCTGACGAAACTCAGGGTCCCGGTGCTTGTATCCTTTTCCTTCAATATGCAGATGATAATGACACAGCTCGTGCTTGATGATTCCTATGAACTCTTCTTCCCCTATTTCCTCCAGAAACTTCGGATTCAATTCGATCGTACGCTTGGCAGGAATATACCTTCCTCCCGTAGTCCGGAGCCTGGTATTGAAACATACGTGATCAAGAAACGGTTTGTTAAAGTATTTCTCTGATATCTGATGCGTTAATTTTTCCAATTGAGCCTGGTCTAATTCCATCATATAGTCACACCACCTATACTACTTGCATATCTTATCATAGCAACTTATTTTTTCATCAAGGAGGTCTGTAAACCAAATGCCTGGCTGGTTAAAAAAACAGATGGCAAATGCTTTTTATCATAAAGATAAGTATCAAATAAAAATGCTGAATCAATGTTGGTTCTTTTACAAAAAGGAATATAAATAAAAGATACCAGAAATGGATACATCCTGGTATCTTTTTATATTTTTAAAAAAGGTTGTTGCTTTTTGTGGCGTTATTTATCGACCATTGTCAATGCAATCCTCTGCTTATCAACATCTACCTTTTCCACCCATACGGTGACTACATCTCCAACTGAGACCACATCCATTGGATGCTTGACAAACTTGTTGGCAAGCTTGGATATATGAACAAGCCCATCCTGTTTGACTCCGATATCTACGAAAGCACCAAAATCAACTACATTACGGACCGTACCTTCTAATTCCATTCCTTCTTCCAAATCCTCCATGGCGAGCACATTCTTTTTCAGTAATGGCTTAGGCAAGTCATCCCGGGGATCCCGGCCAGGCTGAACCAGTGCTTTGATGATATCCTGCAATGTAGGCAGACCGATATTTAACTTTTCTGCTGTTTCCTCCGTCTCCATCTCTTTCAAATTATCGGCAAGCTGTTTCGTACCTAAATCTTTTTCATTGCTTCCGACTATTTGTAATAGTTCCCGGGCTGCTTGATAACTTTCCGGGTGGATCGGTGTTCGGTCCAGTGCTTCATCACCATCCAGCACTCGTAAGAAACCAATACTTTGTTCGTATGTCTTCGCCCCAAGCCTTGGGATTTTTTTCAGTTGTTTCCTGTTCGTAAACTTGCCAAGCTCTTCCCTTTGTTTCACTACATTGTTTGCTACTGTCTTGCTTAAACCAGAAACATATTGAAGCAGTGAGCTTGATGCAGTATTAACATTAACACCAACCTGGTTTACTGCAGTTTCAACGACAAATGTCAATGATTCTTTCAGTTTTTTCTGGGTTACGTCGTGCTGGTATTGCCCTACCCCAATGGATTGTGGATCGATCTTGACCAGCTCGGCCAATGGGTCCTGGACACGGCGGGCGATGGAAATCGCACTTCGCTCTTCCACCTGCAGTTCCGGAAACTCTTCCCGCGCCAAAGGTGATGCGGAATAAACACTTGCTCCTGCTTCATTGACAATCATATAAGCAATGTCAAGGTTGTGCTTTTGGATCATATCGGCAATGAATTGTTCAGTCTCCCTGGACGCCGTTCCATTTCCGATCGCTATCAACTCAATCGGATGCCTTTCTAAATAAGAGAGCAACATCTTTTCTGCACCTTTTGTGTCATTACGTGGTGGTGTGGGGTACATAACCGAAACTCCATGGACTTTTCCGATTTCGTCGATGACGCCCAGCTTGCAACCTGTACGATAGGCCGGATCCACCCCAAGGACGGTTTTCCCTTTTAACGGCGGTTGCAACAGTAAGCTGCGTAAATTTTGGGAAAAGACTTCAATCGCTTGTTCTTCCGCTTTTTCAGAAAGGCTGTTACGGATCTCTCTTTCCACCGAAGGTTCAATCAGGCGTTTGTACCCGTCCTGGATAGCAGAAACTAAAAAGTCACGTATATCCTGTGCTGTAGAATTACGAATGACTTTACGTTCCAGATAAGTGATGATGCTTTCTTCGGGAGGATTGATAGAGACTTTGATAACCCCTTCTTTTTCTCCCCGATTCAAAGCCAGCACACGGTGGGAAACGATCGCCCTTACCGGTTCCTGGTAATCATAATACATTTCGAAAACGCCTTTTTCATCAGCTTCATCATTCTTTGCTGCAGACTTGACCGTACCGGACTGAAAGGTTTTTTGGCGGATATTCTCCCGATATTCAGGATGATCAGCAATCCACTCTGCAATGATGTCGTTGACTCCCGCCAGGACATCTTCTGCCGTATGTAGCTCGTTTTCTTCAGAGATATACGCCGCAGCTTCCCCGTCAAGGTCCATTGTTTTTTGTGCCCATACTTGTTCTGCTAACGGCTCCAGGCCTTTTTCTTTGGCAACTGTAGCACGAGTACGTCTTTTTTGTTTATAAGGACGGTATAAGTCCTCCACTTTTTGGAGCTGTGATGCTTGTTTTATGTCTCTGTGCAATTCATCTGTGAGTTTCCCCTGTTCTTCGATCAGACGGATTACTTCTTCTTTTCGCTGGTTCAAATTCTGAACATAGTTCCATTTATCTTCGATGGTTTTAATTTGTACTTCGTCCAGACCACCGGTCATTTCTTTTCGGTATCTGGCTATGAACGGTACGGTATTCCCATCGGCGAGCATATCAATTACTTGTTTTACAGCCTTTTCAGCTACATTTGCTTCTTGAGCCACCCATGCTTCCGGTGACGTTTTTACACTTTGTTCACTCAACGTGCAACCTCCTCAAACAATACATATCTTCTTTATTCTAACAGACTTTAGGTGTGTTTTTCTGTACGGACTAAAAAGGACCCTATCCCTGATACTGTGAGATAAGGCCCTTCAGTCATATTTCATGGCAATTAGTGTCGTATCATCATCTCTGACACCACCATTTTCAATTTCATAGTGTTTCACAATTCGCTCCACGTCAAAATCATGAAATAGTTTAGATGAAAGCTGGCGCTCATTCACACCATCCGAAAACATGATGAATACTAAACCACGTTCCAGTTTACCGTGGACGACGCGCATTTTTTTCGGATAACCGGTGAGATAACCGGCTAACGGAATATTACGTTTCTTTCGGCCTTCACTCGTCACCGTCATGATGCCGATATTACCAATTGAAGAATAGGAATAGGTCTCTGAAGGAAAGTCGATCTTCAATATACCCAGGACTACCCCTCGTTTGCTCATGAGGGCTTCGTTGCACTTCTTGATCAGGCCTTCAATAGGCAGGTCAGGATTGTCTTCAATCACATCCATGACAGCCTGGGAGGATTCTTTGGCTAGTTCGCCGCTGCCAAGCCCGTCAGCTATCGCGCAAACAAATGAATGTTCCGTTTCTTTGTAATAAAAACTGTCCCCACAATAATAGTTTCCCTTCTTAGGCTTTTGATACGTTGCAATTTTCACACGACGTACTTCATTACTCAATAGAAAGCCTCCGAGGATTCGGATTGCAGGGCTTCACGGAGTTTCCTAAGCGCTCGGCGCTGTAGCCTGGATACATGCATCTGGGATATTCCCAATTGCTCGCCGGTATCCTTCTGACTCATATTTTCAAAATAGGTACATTGAAGAATTTCCTGTTCGCGTTCGGATAAGATAGGAAGCACTTTCTCTAAAAGCATCTGCTGATCGATTTGATCATATCCGGCTTCCTGATTGCCAATTAAATCTAAGATCGTGACAGTGCTGCCATCCGAATCTGCTTCGATTTTCCGATCCACAGACAATGCTTTGTAGCTCTTACCCATCTCCATCGTTTCTAACACATCTTCTTCCGATACCTCTAAATAATCAGCAATCTCTAATACAGAAGGTGAACGCTGTAATTGAGTGGTTAATTCTTCAGCTGCTTTTTTAATTTTCGGTCCTAATTCTTTAATTCGTCTTGGCACATGCACACTCCAGGTTTTATCCCGGATAAAACGCTTGATCTCCCCAATAATCGTAGGAATGGCAAATGACTCAAACGATTTACCGAAAGACGGGTCATACCTGCGAATAGCTGCCAACAGACCTAACATACCAACTTGAGCAAGGTCTTCATGAATCGAGCTGTTTTTTGAATATTTTCTGGCTATAGATTCAACCAGATCCTTATATGCTAATACCACTTTTTCCTGGACTTCCTCATCTCTAGGGTTTTCCTGGAGATAAGCAATCCATTGGTATACTTCATCTTCCCCTTTATTGTGTTGTTGAGATCTGGTCGCCATCTTGACCCACCTCATTCTCAGAAAGATACTTCGTCATAAGCACTATGACTCCATATCTGCTACTGATCTCCACCTTATCCATCAAGGCATCAATCAAAAACAACCCGAAGCCCCCTTCTCGCAGGTCTTCGATCGCATCATTCTGTTGGTAAGGACCGATATCTTCTTTAACATTGGAAAGATCAAAACTTCCGCCATGGTCTGCTACCATGATTTCCAGACGATCACTATAAACGCCGAAACCGATTGTTATTTCACCTTCATCGGTTTCTTTATATGCATGTTTAACTGCATTGGTAATCGCTTCTGAAATAGCAACTTTCAAATCTTCAATATCTTCATAAGAAAAACCCATACGATTGGCTATACCAGAAGTACTTAACCTTACCACACCTACATACTCAGGCTTGGCAGGTACCTTCACTTCAACAAAATCAAATGGTTCCATTGTTAAATTCCACCTTGTACTGTAGAGTCGATATTCATGATCTCGGTTAGCCCGGTGATTTTGAACAGACGGTGCACACGCTCTTGCATATGAACCAGCTTCAATTCGGAATCATGTTCTTTGGTTGACTTCAAAGCACTGATGAAAACACCAAGTCCGGTACTATCCATATAGTTGACATTATTAAGGTCAACTTCTACTGTTTTGCCTTCTTCTTTTGTCAGGGGTAACAGTTCTTCTTTCAGTTTTGGAGCTGTAAACGCGTCGATTTCTCCTGAAAGGCTGACCACTGATTTGTGTTCTTTATTCGTTACATCTATCGTTAAGTTCAATTAACTCATCCTCTCAATATAGAAAATGGTGCATCAGATGACTTGTACCCACTTCAAGCGTGTGCTAAACATCTCTTCTAAGAACAACGAGGGTAAAATCATCCCTTAACTGAAAATCCTGTAACTTTTCAAAGTGCTTGTACACTTGCTCTACCATTTCCTGCGCAGGTAAATGCATATATTCCTTTATGATTTCAAGTACTTCCTCCGGCTCTATAAACCGGTCGCCCTGACGGCATTCTGTTACACCATCGGTCAACATGATAATCATATCACCAGGTTCCACCAGCTTTTCTTTTTGCGGATATTCTGCATCTTTGGTAACTCCGAGTACAAGCCCTGGAGCGTCCATTTCGGAAAACTCCCCTTGTTCATGGTGGTAATAATACCCTGGCTCGTGGCCTGCAGATGAATAATAGAACTTATGATCCTGCGGGTTATACAGGCCATAAAACATAGTAATGAACATACTGGAATCAACATTACGTTCCACTACCCGGTTAAGGCTTTCTAAAATAACACTAGGGTCCATGCGCTTATGAGGAAAACTGTCCATGGAATATTTGATCATAGACATACATAACGCTGCTGGGACCCCTTTACCAATTACGTCCGCGATACCGATTCCCAAGGAACCTTCCTGGTCCTGTACAAAATGATGATAATCTCCATTCATCTGTTTTGCTGGTACGCTGATAGCGCCAATATCTATTCCATTGAAATCGGGTTTGTTTGTAGAAAGCAATGTCTTCTGCATATTAGCAGCTACCGATAATTCGGATTTCAACTCAAGCTGCTTTTCTCTCAAAGCTTGATGCTCTTGATATGCCAGCCCATAGGAAATCATGGTTTCCAGAAGGAAATTCATGGAGGCCTGGATATCAGCCGGCATTTCAGGGTAGATTTCCTGTAATGATTGTACATGAATATTTATGATTTCTTCAGGCGAAATATTGTGCTGCATCGAGTGTTTACTGAATTGTTCAGCCTGATATAAGGCTTGTTCATCCTTAGTTCTGATATATTCTTTCAATAATTCTTTATAATTTTCAAGGTCAAGCTTCAAGGTGCTCATCGTTTAAACCTCCTTTAACGGAGCCATTTGACAACTTTAATTTCTGTGCCTTTTCCTTGCTCTGACACAATATCAAATTCATCCATCAATCTCTTGACACCAGGAAGGCCTGCTCCGAGTCCCCCAGAGGTAGAAAAACCATCTTCCATCACCTGGCTCAACTCTTCAATGCCAGGCCCCTCATCTACTGCGATGATACTCAACCCTTTATGGTTCATATCATCAATGGCCTCAAAACAAACCTTTCCACTTCCTGCATATAAATATATATTCCTTGCTAATTCTGAAATGGCAGTCGCAATGCGCGCTTGGTCGACCGTACCGAAGCCGATCTTTTTAGCAATATCCCGTCCTAATTGACGAGCCCCGACTATATCCCATTCCTTTTTAATATTGACACAGGATTGGAAGTCCATGCGCTTATTCCTCCAATTCCTGACGAAGTTTAATCAACCCTTGTTCTAAGTCTAATGCCGTCGGTACATCCTGCATATGGATTCCAAGGTCGATCAACGTCATCGCAACAGCTGGCTGGATGCCAGTCAATACAACTTTTGCGCCCATCAAATCTGACATCGTCACTACATCACCTAGTACTTTCGCGATGAATGAATCGATGATATCCACCGAAGTCAGATCAATGACAACGCCAGTGGCACCACTGGAGTGGATTTTATTTAATAGATCTTCTTGAAATTGAATGGCTGTCTGGTCATCCAAATCAATCTGAATAGAGATCAGCAAGTAATTATGAAGCTTTAAAATAGGAATTCTCACAGCCTTCACTCCCCATCTAGTGAATCGATTAGTTTTTCAATGCTTTCGTCCTTTTCTTCTGTGGCCACTATCTTGCGGTTGGTAAGTTCAAGCGCGGATTGAAACCCTTTGCGCAAAGAACTTTTGGTGGGGAACTTCGTCAAATCAATCCCCAGGTTCACAATCGTCTGGGCAATCTCAGGGCGGATACCCACTAAAATGCATGTAGATCCAATCAGCCTTACCGCTTCAGCTGCCTGGATGATATGATGGGCAACCATGGTGTCAACCACCGGTACCCCTGTAATATCAATCAGCACGACATCTGCATGGTGTTTGATGACTCCATCCAGCAAGTTCTCCATAATCAGCTTCGCACGTTCTGTATCAATCGTACCGATCAATGGCATAACCGTAATGTTTTCCATCACAGGAATCAACGGGGCGGATAATTCCTGCAGAGCCACACGCTGCAAGGAAACAATATGTTCCCAGCTGCCGGAATATTCGTTGACCAGTCTATTGATGATTGGTCCTACCCAGGCATCCACCTTTTGCATCACTCTGGATAAGTATTCCGAGTCAACTTTGTCTGATTGGCTAAGTATAAAATCAATCGTCACTCTGCGAAACACTTGCATTCCGTCAGTGAGATAACTCAATGGCCAGCCCAGGTTGATCAGTCGCTCTGAAAAGTCGTCCAACTCAGAGCTCAACCCCTGGTTTTCAATGCTGGAAAAAATGACATTCACAAACTCTCTGTTTGTACTTTCAAATAATTCATCAGAGATCGTGGAAGTGTATTCCTTATTTTTATTGTTTTGGACTTCTTCCAGCCACATCTTGACAATATCATTACTGTTTTCAAGCACAAGGCTCTTTAATTTGGCATCCATGTTTTACCCCCGCATAATTCACCATTAATTTTAGTTTATTAAACATTTTCCCATGAATCGTACCCTTAATCAAATAAAAACATCATTTTACCCTTTTTTGGTATATATTCCGACCAGGCCCGACATCAATCTACACCACCTATTATGTATCTTTATACTACTATAAACTCATGTGAAAGAAAGATTATTTAACAAATTGAAAATAGACTTTGATAATATACGAAAAAAACCGCCCGTTTACGGAGCGGTTTCATCAAAAAGCTATCAGACCAAGACTGATTTGCAACGCCTCATCGACGCGCTTCATCATCTTTTCGTCTAATTGCGTTATCTTATCTGTCAGTCTTTGTTTATCAATTGTCCGTATCTGTTCTAATAAAATAACTGAATCTCTTTCAAAACCATATTTTTCAGCATTGATTTCCACATGGGTCGGGAGTTTGGCTTTTTGTATTTGCGCTGTGATGGCAGCCACGATGACTGTTGGACTGAAACGATTTCCGATATCGTTCTGGAGAATGAGCACAGGGCGGACGCCGCCTTGTTCGGACCCCACCACCGGGGATAAATCAGCGAAATATACGTCGCCGCGTTTGACTATCAAATCTTCACACCCCGCTCACTAGGCGTTCTAGGGTGTTCTCCGCCTCCTCTTCCGCCTGAAAAGCTTCCGAAGCTATATTAAGATTGATTTTTGCCATCTCCACGTAGCCGTTTCGCATGGATTCTCTGATATGGCGTTTTTTCTTCTCCCGCAAATACATTTTCGTTGCCTGATACATGAAATCGCTCCAATTCCCGTTCTCGAGTTGCACTACCCCATCTACTTCATTCAACATGCTTTGAGGAAGTTTGATTGTGATTTCCTGCAGATTGTCGGACAAGACCATCCACCTCCACCATCCACTTTTGTAAAAAACCAGTCTATAATTCCATTCTCATATTACCACTCTATCGGTTGGTTTGCAAAGGGCTTCCGGCATTTTTTCCTGAAATTGTGTTTTCATGAGAGCAATTCGGGGTATAGGGATATATTGCCACAATGCATTGATTTAACCCGTCACTGCGTTTTTTACTTCAATGAGTTCCCCGTGGTCATAATAAATTCTTGGCACACGGGAACTGATGATGCATGGAACCTCATAATTGATGGTGTGCAAATAAGCCGCTACTTCATCCATGGAAATTTCTTCATTTCCTTGTCTGCCTATCAATGTAACCTTCTCTCCCACCTCGTACGGCTGATCGAGCTTGACCATAAACTGATCCATGCAAATTCTTCCTACAATCGGCATACGCTTGCCATTTATGAGTACATCCATTCCTTGTAACTGTCTGATCCACCCATCTGCATAACCCAGCGGAACGGTACCGATCCATTCATCTTTTTCTGCACAATAGGTAGCTCCATAACTGACGCAATCCCCTTTGTTCACCTGCTTGACATGGACAAGTCTGCTGTGGAGAGAAAAGGCAGGTTGAAGATCAATCGGACGTTCTTCTTTTACTACTGGAGAAGGGTATAGTCCATACAGGCTAATTCCAAATCGGAGCATATCTTCCTGCTGCCCAGGAAAGCGTAAACTTGTTGCACTATTACTGGAGTGAAAGACAATCGGCTTCGGCCAAACCCCTTCTACATACGCCCTCATATCCTTGTATAGACGCCGCTGATGCTCAAAATAAACAAAATCTTCCTCATCTGCGGTAGCAAAGTGGGTAAACACCCCTTCCAGTAATAAACGATCATCATCAAGCTCGGCTAATAAGCTTTCCAATTCATCCAAGGTACGTATTCCTACCCTTCCCATCCCTGTATCCCATTTCATGTGCAGTTTCAGGGGTCTGGGCAACTCCAGCTCCTTTACTTCCTGTATCCACTCCATTTGAAAAAAGGTCACTGTAATATCATGCTCAGCGGCAATGGGGGCATCCTGGCTTCGGATCCACCCCATAACCAGAATCGGAGCAGTGATGCCATTGGCCCTGAGCCGCAACGCTTCATCAAGCAGGGATACTGCCAGGGCATCGGCTCCAGCATCCAGAGCCGCACCGGCAACCTGGATATCTCCGTGTCCATATGCGTTAGCTTTAACGACAGCAAATATCTTCTTTTCTTTCGGAATATGGTTTCTTAAATTCTGGATATTATACGAAATCGCATCCAGGCGGATTTCCACCCAGGAATCACGATAAAAAGTTTCGATTGCCAAGGCTGTGTTCTCCTCTCAATTTCCTTTCATCTATTATTGAATGATGATACGGCCCTGTCAATCCTATCGCACCTTGTCTCTCGTTCAAAAAAATAAAAGCAGACCCACTGAGCCTGCCCAACGTCAATTATTTTTCTGCCTGCTCATAGACAGAGCTTGCCACTGCAATCATTTCTTCTTTCGTTAACGATTCACTGGCCAAGCGGAAGTTCATTCCTTTATAATTCCATTCCAGCATATTTTCACTTTGTGCCCCAACGGTAAAGCCTAAATTGACAGGTTCACCTTGAACGGGAACGACATCTGAAGTGCTCACTGTTTGAACTTCTGCTTGTTCCTGTATCAATGTGAAATTCCTTTCCCCCTCATAAGTCATGATGACACGCTTTCCGTTCTCGAGGTCCACTTCCTGTTTTTCTGTCATTTCTGCACCCAGCTGTTCGGAAGGGTAGCGCACCGTGAATGCTTGATTTTCTTCCATATTCATCACTGGCACTTCACTTTGGACAGCAGCCATGTTCTTTTGCACTTCGAAATCTTCTTCCTTGAATGAAGGATCCTTCGTGAATTTAGAGAATTGGACTTCTACCAATGCTTGCATATCCTGATCATACACTTTTACAAGCACAGGCTGATAGGTTTTCTTCTCAAAATAGATTTCCTGATAAGGAAGCGATTTGTTATTTTGATAGTTTGTTTTCGTTTTGAACATGTAATAATCATCCATAACCGTAAATGTAGACTCAGGATCTTTCATGATGTCCTGAACTAAAGATTCATAGAGATAAGGCTGACTGCTATTTTGCGGCCAATCACTCTGGAATTTAAAGCTTTTATTCAGTGCTGGAGTCAATACGTAAACACCGTCTTTATTCTTCAATATGACTTGACTGCCTTCTTCATCCTGATCGTGCTGCAGCTTCACACGGTAAAAATCTTTTTTCTTATGCCATACTTCTATATGGTACTTTTGTTCTTCTTTTCCCGTATTCATTGTCATGGTGGCGTTTGTTTTGTAGCCGCTCATTTTCTCGATCTTCTCTTCCAGATTTTGCACCACATCTTCTTTTGATTTTTCTCCACATGCAGTGAGCAGGATGAAGAACAGTGAAGCGAATATGATCAATGCACTACGTTTCTTCATGAATTCAACTCCTTTGTCTCATTTCGAGGACAAAGGGAACGCGCTCACCCGATTAAAATACAAATGTACGAAAAGATTGGGATAGACCCTCAATGAGGTCAGTTGCTAACAAGTCTGATTGGGAATGCTCTTCTGCTGTAAGCAGTTCTGCCGTTTTCCCATGCAGGAAACATCCATTGCATAAAGCTTCGGAAATGGACTCCGATTGCATAATCAGCGCAAGCAAAATACCGGACAAGACATCACCGCTGCCTCCTTTAGCTAAACCTGCGTTTCCGGACGTTTCTACCACTTGGGTTCCATCAGGCGTAGTAATAATCGTTGCCGGCCCTTTTAAAACTAAATAAACCCCATGAATGCAAGCGAATCTCCGGCTCTTCTCAAAGGGCCTTGCCAGCAATTCAGGCACTGTAATCCCTAACAGACCAGCCATCTCACCTGGATGAGGAGTAAGAATGGCAGGTTGGTTACGATTCTTCAAAACCTCCAGCATCGCTCTCAAATGATAGAGGCCGTCCGCGTCAATGAGTACAGGGACATCGGCTTCTTCTATTACTTGCCTTACAATCTCCCCTGAAGCTTCTGACCTGCCCATCCCCATGCCAAGGGCGATTCCATCATAGCCTGAGAAATCCATATCCAGCCTTTCCGCCAACATCCCATCGGCTTCTTTAGCACTAATTGCAGTAGCTTCTGGAATATGTGAAGAAACAGAAGGCCAGGCGCTGCCGGGTGTTGCCACCGCTGCCAGCCCAGCTCCAGACCGAAGCGCGGCCCGCGCAGAAAGAGCTATCGAACCTGGCATCAGGCAGGAACCTCCGATTAACAGACCCTTTCCATGTGTCCCTTTATGGGAAAAGGGACTCCGTTTTGGAAGAGATGCTATTGCTTTATGGCTTTCCCATAGCGATTGAGAAGGCTTGTTAAGCTTCAAAGGCGGCAACCCGATTTCCACAACCTCCCACTCCCCATAATATGGGGCGGTATGCTGCAGAAATAAACTCATCTTTGGGGCGGCAATGATGCACGTAAAGTCCGCCTGTAAACCATCAAAGTCCGTGACACCTTCATCTGCAGGTAAACCAGTAGGAATATCGACGGCAATTTTAAAGGCTTGTGTTTGATTGACGTAGGCTACAACTTGGTCAAATGGTGACTTCAGTTTCCCCTCAACCCCAATCCCAAGCATGGCGTCAATGATCACATCTGCCTGATCCAGCTCGCGGAATAATTCATTCACTCCTGTGAAGTGGTTGAGTTCATACCCCGCCCCCAGATACAGTTGTTTATGAGCCAGAGCATCCCCTCTGATTTTTTCATCAGGGACGAGCTGCCAGGCTTTAACCGCATAGCCTTTGTTCAATAACGTACGGGCGATGACAAATCCGTCCCCCCCATTATTGCCTGCACCAATCAGCACGATCATGTGCTGGCCGCTTCGCACCTGCTTTTCTACTTGTCCAGCTACTGCCCGTCCGGCATTTTCCATCAAAAGTTTTCCGTCCATCCCGGCTTCTTCGATTGACTTTCGATCCCAATCGTACATTTCTTTTGCGGTGACAATATACACTATCGTTCCCTCCTACCCGCATTAAACTATATGAGACAGCCTATTCATTTATGCAGAATGCTCCTACTCTTCTAATACAACCTGAGCGATGGCATGATCACGGCTATGTGAAATAGATAACCAGATATGCAAATGTTCATATCCGCTTACACTTATTTGAGGGGCCCCCTGATCTGTGCGGGAAATTTCAATATCCTGAAAGCTCACTTTTCCAATCCCCGTACCTAAAGCTTTCCCTACTGCTTCTTTAGCAGCAAAACGTCCGGCAATAAATTCTATCCGCCTTGCTTCATGTTTATATGAGGCTAGCTCCAATTGCTCCTTTTCGGTAAGTATTCTTTGTACAAACCGGTCATTACGCATTATAATTTTATTAATTCGTTCCAATTCTATCAGATCGATTCCGATACCTTTTATCATTGTACTCTTCCTTTTCCTATTGATGATTTCAGTATAACTGAAATACTACAAAGGAAAAAATATAACCGTGTCACAGCTTGCATAGTCTATAATAATGTCACTAACAAAAAGGGGATGGAACATGTTTCTTCGTACCGAAAGTTTTAAAGAATTTCTGCGTTATTATCCAATCGTATCCATCCTGGTCGCCATTCACCTTTTTTTATGGGTGCTGATCGACCTGTTTCAATTCAGGTTCGCCCTCGATTGGCTGCATGCAGGTATAGGACTTAATATCGCGATATCTTCAGGAGAATACTGGAGGCTGGTAACTCCCATTTTCTTACACAATGGGCTCGGACATGCGTTCTTCAATTCTTTTTCCCTAATATTGTTTGGCCCGGCACTTGAACAAATGCTCGGCAAAACCAGGTTCATCGCGACTTACTTGTTCGCTGGAGTCATCGGCAATGTAGCTACATACTTATTCCATCCCGATTCGTATATCCCACACCTCGGGGCTTCAGGAGCAATTTTCGGGCTTTTCGGTGTCTACTTATTCATGGTAGCCTACCGGAAACACTTGATCGACCAGGCTAATTCACAGATTGTCATGGTTATCTTCATCATAGGCCTTGTCATGACATTCATTCGCCCGAACATTAATATTCTTGGTCATATCGGCGGTCTGGCCGGCGGTTTTTTCCTTGCACCGCTTGTGTTGAAAAATGCCAGTCCTTTTTCCATCTGGAAAAATAGCAGCACTCCCACTAGTAAAGGAAATATTTCATTCAATCCGAACCGCTGGAAAAAGAGCCGTTTCCCATGGAAAAAGGTTCTCACTTATATAGTGTGGGGCAGCATCATCATCCTGGTTCTATTCGGACTACTTGGCAGAATCGCATAAAAAAAGCAGCCTGTTATGGCTGACATGTCCATAAAATAATGTAAGCTCAGAGCATTTTTAACGGCTCTGAGCTTTTGTTTGAAGTTTAAAAGTCTTCTCCTGTCATGGTACACATGAAATTTTTATAAAACGAAAAATAATCGAATTGAAAGGCGATCCGATGCCGCTTTTCGCTTGACGGAAGCGTTACATACGATCGTATATCCGCAATGGTTTGCCCACGATGCGCTCCTTCCCGTTCTGTAACAACTTTCACCGGCAGCATCCGAAAGCTGAACATGGTGTCATCCACGGCTGCCATTACCGGGAGTAAATCATGGATAGGACTTCCAATAATACCCGGATCTCTGTTTTTATAAAACTCATAATAATAATCAACTAAGGTTTTTAAAATTTTCGCCTTTCCTTTATAGGCTATGTAATCAGACATCGCAGGTGTTATAATCGCATGATCGGTAACATTCAATGGAAAAATGGTAACATTAGTGGCATAAGTGAAAACAATGTCCGCCGCAATCGGATCCGCATAAATATTGGCCTCAGATACAGCCGTGACATTTCCAGGTACCCAAAAGGCACCCCCCATGATGTAGTATGCCTTCACTTTCTCCATCAGTGATTGATACAATATGAACATGGTGGCCAAGGAAGTCAACCTTCCGACATTAACGATCACCAATTCATTCTCATATTTCTCAATCAAACGAACAATTTCAAAAAAGTTTTCAATAACACCTTCATAAACCCCCGGAATAATAGGTCCTAATCCATACTTCCCGTGAATTTCCGGATAAAAAGTGGGTTGTTCGCCGGTCATTGGCGTTTCTGCTCCACCAATTACTCTTATTTTCCCCTTCAAGTCGAACAGTTCCAGCAGGTAATGGACACTGGATACTGCTGCTTCTCTGGGTACATTACCATAATCAGCAACAACCCCAACCAGTTCAACACCTTCATTCAAATGGGAATAGATAAGAGCAACAGCATCATCAATCCCTATGTCCCCAAAGAATAGAACTTTCACCGCCATCCATTCCACCCCTATCTGGCTTAATACAGCGACCCCTTATATTAGTTCATGTTACCAGGCTCCCTTTTATGTATATTATTGGTAATCCACGGATAAAGACAAGCAGTTTTATAGCTTACCACCTGCTTAAAAACTAGCACAATCTTCCCGATTTCCGACCCATATAATTTTCTGGACGATTAAAAAAACCTGCCGGGATAGCACCCGGCAGGTTTATAAAAGTTCTTTATTTCTGGTTTTGATTGCGGCCACCGCGTTTTTGGTTGAATTTACGGTTACGTGAATTCTTACGGTTGAAGTCGCGCTTTTTATCATTTCGGTTATAAGACTTTTTCTTGCCTTTATCATACTGTGCTTTTTTAACACTGATCGGCTGGACACCAGAGAGACGGACTGGCGTTTCACGACGTTCTTTCGTCATCATTTTTAATGCTGCTGCTACAATGTCCATGGAATCATGCTGCTGCAGCAATTCGTTGGCTGCCTGGTGGTAAGCCTTAAGATCACTGCTTTCCATAGTCTTAAGAAGCTTATCAACAGCTACCTGCTGCTGACCACGCTGAGCTTCATCGTTTGATGGAACATCAAGACGCTCTACTTTTTTCTTTGTTAATTTCTCGATCAAATGCAATTGAGCTTTCTCACGATGCGTAATGAAAGAAATTGCTTTACCCTGGCGTCCAGCTCGTCCTGTTCTGCCGATACGGTGGACATAACTTTCCGGATCTTGCGGAATGTCGAAATTATATACGTGGGATACTTCAGAAATATCCAACCCACGAGCTGCAACATCGGTTGCGACCAGGATTTCAACTCTTCCTTGTTTGAACTTATTCAATACGGACATACGCTTCCCTTGAGTCAAATCACCATGGATTCCTTCGGCACGGAAGCCTCGTGTTTGCAAACCATCTGTCAACTCATCAACACGGCGTTTTGTCCGACCGAAGACAATAGCCAGTGCCGGAGCCTGGATGTCTAACAAACGAGTAAGTGCGTCGAATTTTTGTCGCTCCTGCAGTTCTACAAAGTACTGTTCAATGTTTTCCACAGTCATTTCTTTTGCCTTCACCTTAACCTCTTCAGGTTTCTTCATCAAGGTAGAAGCAATATCACGAATCGCTTTTGGCATGGTAGCTGAGAACAACAACGTCTGTCTTTGTTCCGGGATAGCCTTCAGGATATCTTTGATATCATCAATGAATCCCATGTTCAGCATCTCATCAGCTTCATCCAGTACGGCTGTATGCACGTTGGCCAGTTTGATGGTTCTGCGACGGATATGATCCAACAGGCGTCCTGGAGTCGCTACCACGATCTGATTTTGGTCTTTCAATGCACGGATTTGACGATCCATGTGCTGTCCGCCATAGATAGGCAGGGCACGGACCCCTTTGAATTTACCAAGACGGTTAATTTCTTCTGCAACCTGGATAGCAAGTTCACGAGTAGGCGCAACAACAAGCCCCTGGATATCGTTACGGTCCTGATCGATTTTTTCGATCATCGGGATACCGAAAGCTGCTGTTTTACCTGTACCTGTCTGCGCCTGCCCGATGACGTCCCGTCCCTGCATAGCGAGTGGTATAGTTTCAGACTGTATCGGTGTAGTTTCTTCAAAACCCATTTGGTCTAAAGATTTCAACACCGGTTTAGTTAATCCTAATGAATAAAATGTAGTCACGTTCTTTTCATACTCCTTTAAATAAAATCTTTTGTACTATTTCTATTGTAAGTCACGTAAAAAAAGCCTTTCCCCACTTTACGGAAGAGGCTGCCGCTCCACTTGTCCGATAGATTCATCCATCATAACATACGACCATTTTTTATTCTACCTATTTTTCAGATGCTTTTCAAACAGATGAATGATAAAATGGTAAAAAACTGATGTAACAAGGAGGGATCCGATGGATAAGCCTCCATTCAATCCATATATTGCTGTTTTTATCGGGGTCATTTCCGTTTCAACAGCAGCAATCTTCGTAAAGTTGGCGGCAGGAGCTCCAGCTTCTATTATTGCTAATTATCGCCTGTTATTCGCTGTTTTAATCATGAGTCCCTATGTACTTTTGAAATATAGGGAGGAGTTTCGCAAGATTTCAAAGCTGGACTGGCTATTAGCATGCTTTGCTGGTATTTTTCTCGCACTCCACTTCATTTTGTGGTTCGAGTCGCTAAGTTATACATCAGTAGCCAGCTCGGTCGTTCTGGTTACCATGCAGCCGATCTTCGCTTTTCTTGGAACTTATATCTTTTTTCAGGAAAGATTCACCGCCGGTGCTCTTTTAAGTATGGTAATCACCCTGACAGGAAGCGTCATCATTGGGTGGGGCGATTTCCAAATCAGCGGTATGGCGTTACTGGGAGATATTCTGGCACTGCTTGGCGGCGCGATGGTTACAGGGTATTTCCTTTTAGGTCAAAACTTACGCAAGCGGTTATCCTTAATGACTTATACCTTTGTTGTCTATGCGATGGCATCGGCAGTATTAATTATCTACAACCTGCTTTTACAGCATCCATTTACCGGATACCCGGCTGGTCATTGGTGGATCTTCCTGGCCCTCGCCATCATCCCGACCTTTTTTGGCCATACCATGTTCAATTGGGCACTGAAGTGGCTGAGCACCTCGACAATATCGATGAGTATTCTGTTCGAACCGCTAGGTGCAACCATATTAGCCTATATCATATTAGGTGAAATGATTACCTGGGCTCAATGGTTAGGCGGTACCATCGTAATATTCGGCTTGATGATGTTCATCTTTAGTACCACTAAAAAAGCAGCCCCTAAATTAACACGGTTAAGTAAAAACAATCATACGAATCAATAATTAATGAGAGCGGGTGTTAAGATGACTATTCAAATGATCATTGATGGAGGAGCAGATGTTCCTGAAAGCTTGATTGAAAATTACGGGCTGAAGATCGTACCATTGAATCTCCATTTTGGAGATGAACAATACAAGACGGGAGAAACCCTGGATCTCCCGCTCTTTTATGAAAAGCTAAAACAATCGGAGGAATTGCCACGTTCTTCTGCTCCAAGCCCTTATGACTTTTATCAAGCTTGCAAGCAAGTGGATAAAGACCGCCCCATCCTCGTGCTGGCGATGACCAAAGGATTAAGCAGTACTTACGAGAGCGCTGTTATGGGAAAAGATATGTTATTAGATGAGGAACCCGACCGGGAAATCGTCGTTTTGAATACAAAAACCGCTTCTTGTGGAGTAGCGCTGCTCGTGCAGGAAGCAGGAAAGAAAATCAAGGAAGGATCTGACCTGCAACAGCTTGCCTCCCATATGGAAGAACGGATAGAAAAAACAACAACACTTTTTATTCTGCAGACACTCGAAAACGTCATCAAAGGCGGCCGACTCGACAAAGTAAGAGGAACCATTGCTAAAACCTTGAATATTAAACTATTATTGAAAGCAAGCGATGATAAAGGTGACATTGAAGTAATTGAAAAAGTCCGCGGAAACAAAAAGGCATTCCGAAGATTTATTGAACAAATCGGAGAGTATGCCAACAGCTTTGAGGATCGTGTAATCTCCCTTTCTCATTGCAATAGCGAAGAGAAAGGCCGCTTGATTTTAAACGATATCAAAACCAAATATAATTTTAAAGACAGTCTGTTCATGGAAACCGGGCCATTGATTTCCACCTATGCCGGCGAAGGCGGACTCGTAATCGCGTTCTTCAAAGACTGATATTAAAGAAAGCGCAGGCGCCTTCTTTGCCCCACGAGCTTAAGCCAAGCCTCGCCGTGACGTTTTTGATCACAGAGAGGATTGGTTTAAGACCTTGAGTGGGTAGGCGCTGGAGCTGGATGCAGTTCAGTGCAAAATGTTATCTATAATCATCATTAAAATTTCCTGGACAAGAACTAAGAGCCTGGCTGATGGGTGTATGTTCCTTCAGCCAGGCTCTCTTTTATTTCGTTTAGCTTTTCACTGTCCCATGATATCGTTCATAATCAGGCTGTGGAGATAACAATACGAATATACCCGTCTCCAATTATCGTGTTAAGAAAGATATTACGGTCTCGAATAACTCATCTTTATTTTTACCATGGCAAATTAAATGCTTTGATTGCTTGAAAAAAACGAGCTGCTTGTCTTTGGAGGGGATTTCCTGTTCCAGGTAGAGCGCCGCTTTATCTGGGACCATCTCATCCTGCTTACCTTGAACGATCAAAATCGGATTGTGGATGTCCTTTAAATAAGGTCTTGTAAACTGAACACATTTAACAAACTCCACCGATGACGGAAATGGCGTCTGTTTCAATTTATTCTGATAGTGAAGGAACAGCTCATTCTCTTCCAGACTTCCCTTTAGAGCTTCTGTCAGAAAGCTGGTAAGATCCTTATACATTTGCGGTACGTTGATATATTTTCCTGCAGCTGATAACAATACGAGACGATCCACTTCATGTTTAGCAGAAAGATAGGCAGCAATCATGCCCCCCATGGAAAAACCGATAATATATACTTTATCACACGTTTTTTTCAGTTCAAGGTAGGCAAGTTCAGCCGCTGCGATCCATTCCTGGAAGTAGCGGCCTTTTAAATCCAGTACTCTTCCATGCCCTGGAAGTGTAGGGACTTCAAATTTCCAGTCGGTCCTTTGCTCCAGGTAAGTCACTAATGGCTGTACTTCATATGGTCCTCCTGTATAGCCATGAATACATAAACAACCGATCACGTTTGTCCCTCCTTCGCCTAACTGAAAACATAAAAGAAGTAAGCGTACAAGGACTCGCCCTGCACGCTATTAGCGGATTCCTTTAATGAACCCGCCTATGCCTTTCATCAATGGGGAAAGCTGATTGGCAGTTTGTGCTAATTGGCCGACGGTCTTCATCATTTTATCCATATCAATCTGACCATTCTGATCCTGAAAATAACCGATCATGTTCTTAGGGTTTACGCCGTTGTTATAGAAAAAAGGCTGATTGCCGTATCCACTTTGCATCTTATTCTGCTGCGGAAACATCGGTTTTGTGTAATATTCAAAAGGGTTTCCCGGCGCTTGAGGCATATTCCAGCTTTGCGGATATTGAGGATAACTATAAGAATATTCTCCCATCATCGGCTGGTGCTGGTAAGGGTACGGGAAGAATGGTTCCTGCTGATAATATCTATCTGAATAGGAAAACATGAAAATCACCTTCTTCCTTTCTATCAACAGCCTATGTTTACTAAGTAAAATGGTGATTTGCATAAACAGAAATTGCAGGTTTTCTACAAAAAAAAGACAAGTGATGAACGATCACTTGTAAAATAGCCCTATCGCATTGTCATCAATGAACATTAAAAGAAATGTCATTATATATGCCAAGTTTTCTTTGCAACTTCCCTTTTTGGAAACCCAAAACCTGTTCACCATCAATGAATGCTGCAGGCGTGCCATATATCTTCTGCCTCTGCAGTTCTTTGAAATGCTCTCTATTTTCAGATACATTTTTTTCTCTGAAATTGACATCCCATTCTTTTAACTTTGCAACGACTTTTTCACAATGTGAACAATTATTGCTGACGTATACGACAACATCATGCTTCGTCATCGGTGTGCCCCCTATAATTCCGAGTAATCCTATATCACTGCTGCTAATGCAGTGCCTAGTATATAATACATGTCTACCCCGTTTCAACAGAGGCTAAACCTTTTCCAGAAATTTTTAATAGAAAAATAATCCCTGTCATCCTGCCGTTATAAAAGGCTGCTCCTAATAAGGAACAGCCTCCTTTTGGGATTGTCTTTTTTACATTAATAAGCCAATACTTCTTCCAGTTGGGTATCTCCCTCTAATATTTCAAAGGTCTCGTTTTCTGCACGAGGAACACTTAACAGATATGCCAGCGTTTCTGCTACATCCTCCCGGGAAATGCTACCGAACTCATGCAGCTTTTCGTCCAGTCTGATTTTTCCTGTTCCAGGATTGTTCGTTAAACCACCCGGTCGTACGATTGTGTAATTCAACCCGGAATTTCTTAAATATTCATCCGCTCGATGTTTTGCGAATAAATAATGTTTCATTCCATCAGGGCCTGCGTCTGGCTGGTCAGCCCCCATCGAACTTAACAGGATATAGCGCTGCACTCCAAAGCGCCTGGCCAGATCAATAGATTTTATCGCACCTTCCTGGTCAATCAGAACCGTTTTATCCGCTCCGGTATGCGGGCCTGAACCTGCCGCAAAGATAACTGCATCCACACCGTAATAGGCGGAAGAAAAGTCCCCTTCTAAGTCACCTAGTACCGTATCAACTCCTGCTTCTTCAAATTGCGGCACCTGGTTGGTATCCCGTACCATCGCTACCGGGACATGTTCTGAATCCTTTAATTTATTGATAAGTAACTTGCCAACCTTTCCATTTGCACCGATAACTAATACACGCACAATAACGTCCTCCTTTGAAAGATAACTCATATTCATTCTTCCCTTCTTAAAAATCATATAAACAAACAGGGAAATTACCGCTATCTATCGAATAATATCGAAAAGGAAGGAGACATTTAGATGGCCAATACATATTTCTTTACAGGATATCCCGGATTCCTTGCTTCACATTTGATAGATGAAATCTTCCATCAAGGCTATCCCGTGGACAAAATATATTTGTTGTACGTTAAATCAGCAAAAAAACAGGCAGAATCATCATTGCAGAGGCTTATCCAGAAAAGCTACCTGACCGAAGATAAGTTTTGTTTAATCGAAGGCGACATCACTGCTCCTGAGTTTGGTATTGATGAAGAGACATCCGCACAGTTAAAAAATGAAGTGACCCACTTTTTTCACCTGGCAGCTATCTATGACTTATCCGTACCTTTAACTCCAGCATGGCAGGTAAATGTCAATGGAACGAGGCATGTCAATGAGTGGGTAAAACTGGCAGACCGTATAGAACGCTATAGCTATTTCAGTACAGCTTATGTATCAGGTAGACGCTCAGGCGCTATCTACGAAAACGAACTGGAACATGAAGCAGGCTTTAAAAATCATTATGAATACACCAAATATGAAGCAGAACGATTGGTTCAATCAGTAAAGCATGATGTACCAACTACGATCCTGCGCCCAGGTATAGTAGTTGGAGATTCCAAAGAGGGTACTACCGCTAAATTCGATGGCCCATATTTCATCCTTAATATGATTGCGCATATGAGCTACGCTCCCCTGCTTCCTTTTTTCGGAGAAGGACAGGTAGAGGTGAATCTGGTCCCATGGGATTACGTCGTCCAGGCTGCCATCCACCTCAGTCATCACCCTATCGGCGCAGGGAAAACCTACCACCTGACCGATCCGGCGCCATTGACGGCAAAAGCTATCTATAAACTTTTTGCCAACTCATATCTCTCCAAAGAACCTAGCTTTACCGTACCACTTGGATGGGCAGGAAATACGTTGAAACTGGCAGTTGTCCGGAAATGGTTAGGCATGCCAAAGGAAGCGTTAGACTACTTCACTTGCGACAGTCATTATGATGTTTCCCAGACTCAAAAAGACCTGGAAGGTACTCCTATCACATGCCCTGACTTCACGAGCATTCAGGAGAATCTCGTTAAATACTATAAAGCTAACAGAAAAAATCCCGCTAAGCAGGTATCTATCCACTGACAGGGCTATAAGAAAAAATCGGTTTGGCCCCAGGACATATGGAGAAAGCCTTCGTATTTTCTTGCTGGAGCTTGATGTGACCCACCGCTTAAAGTGAGCCACACAAAGAATCACTAATAATTCCCCAGACGAGTATAAAAAGGCCGACACACTTTTGGTGTCGGCTTTCATTAAATAAACTTCCTCATGGTCAAATTGCATTTTTCACTAACCTGCGCACTTGCTTCACGTGTTTGAAAGGCGAAGACAGTGAGGGCATATAAATAGAAAACGGCAGCATTACCAGACCGAAAAAGAACATTGGCACCTGTATTTGCTGCATGCCGGAACTTGGCATAATAGCATTCACATCAGGCTGGAACATCAGGAAATCCCGGTACCACCCAAGCCAGTGGATGCCATCGCTGTAAAAAAGCCCAATCAAAAGGATCCCATTAATAATGAACAAGGAAATCATGGTGACATGATACATCATTGGTACCTGCTTCTTTTTTGCACCTTCCTCATATCTCCATATCATTCCCATCATAAATACAGCAACAGAGACATACGGGAAAATCATCCATACCAAAAGACCAGATAAGTTCATATCAACCACGATACCCTCTCCCTTTCAAAGGTTTTTACTATTTATATAGTAAATTCTTTTTGAAAGGCTAACTATGATATACGTCACACATCCTTCATTTTTTTCAGACTTCCACCCACTCCGCATAAAGTGCAGCAATTTTTGTTTCCAGACGTTCTTTTTGTATATTCAACCCCTCTAACTCACCCTATTCCCGCTTTTCCATCATTCTTTTTTCAAGCTTTTCCAAAGCTTTTCCAAATTTGCTTCTCTTCCACATAAATTAACTTTTCATAATCCTTTTCTACCGGATTGTTTTGTTTGTATGGCTGCTGAATGATTTTTTCCTGTTCTTCAGCCTGGGTCGTTTGCAGCTGTTTCCACTTATGCTGTGTTTCCTGATAGCTGCCAGGGAAACGGCTTTTTAACTTCTTTTAATGAAATGATCAAATTTCTTCCTCCTAAAGACAAAAAAAGTCAAAGGTCCGCAGACCTTTGACTTTTTCAGATAAAGTAAATATATCTTCAGGAATTAAATTATCATCAATTGTATCAATTCTCTGATTAAATCTAGCCCTTTAACTGATCTGCGTGTTTACCGAGTTTTTTCAGCAGTTCGATCGCCTGGAGCTTCTCCTCTTCCGACAGTCCATCAGTGATCTGCTCAATCTGCTTCCAATGGTCCGGAAAGATTTTATTAAGCATTTCTTTCCCCTTAGGGGTAATAGATGCATACGTTATACGACGATCATTAGGACAAGGGATTCTTTCTAAATAGGCTTTCTTTTCTAATTTATCTACCACATAGGTGATACTTCCGCTTGCCAGCAGGATCTTTTCTCCAATTTTCTGAAGCGGCTGTTCCCCTTGATGGTATAGAAGTTCCAACACACCAAATTCCGTGGCATTTAAGCCATAGCGGTGAATATCTTTTTTAACCAGATCTTCAATCGACCTTTCTGCTTTTGACAACACAACAAACAGCTTTAAGGAAGGATCCTCTTTTTTCTGTTGGTATTGTTCTTTTTCATCCATAGGGTTTCTTCCTCTCATTAATATCTCGAATTTAAAATAATTATAAATCGGTGATAAATCCCTGTCAAATCACTTACGGGTGTTGGTGAATCAACAAAATTTATGGCATACTTTATGAAGATGATTCATTTTTATAGAAAGCGGTGAAGAATAGTGGTTGAGGATACTGGCGAACGTGTTATTCCAGAGTACATGAAGCCCTCCAACAGGATGCTGCTCGAGCATATGGCACGTTACCAATTTGCCATGCCCTATACAAAAGGAAGAGTATTGGATTTGTCGTGCGGCGCCGGTTACGGGACCCACATGATAGCGAAAGAAAGAAAAAAAGAAGTAAATGAAGTCATTGGTGTCGATATTGATCCTGCTATCATCGAATATGCTAAAGCGACTTATTATCATCCGAAAACAAGTTATAAAGTTATGGATGCTGTCGATCCAGAGCTTCCGGAAAAACTCGGGACCTTCGATACGATTGTGAGCTTTGAAAC
The DNA here is from genome assembly GCF_000496835.1 of Thalassobacillus devorans MSP14. Lineage (GTDB taxonomy): Bacteria > Bacillota > Bacilli > Bacillales > Halobacillaceae > Thalassobacillus > Thalassobacillus devorans_B. The sequence goes on along the minus strand of NZ_KI543239.1, from coordinate 179,311 downwards.
ATATGAACACATCGAAGACGAAGAACAACTGTTAGCCAATTACTACAACTTACTAAAAGAAGGCGGAACCCTGGTGGTGTCCACTCCGTTCGGCCAGGGGCGCGGCAAGCCAAGTAGTTCGCCATTTCATATTCATCAGTTGAAACCGGAGGAATTCCAGGACTTATTTACTGATTATAGTTCAAAAGAATTCTTTTATCAAAAAGGGGTTTTAATCGAGCCACCACGGGATACAGTTCATTACCCCCTTGGAATAGCCGTCTCACATAAATAAGAGGAGCTTTCAATGTTGAAAGCTCCTCTTATTTTTCTGTATCTCCTGACCAGGCATTCATACCTCCAGTTGCCATCCCTTCTATCGATCAAGATGGAATATTGCCGCAAATCATGACAACATTCTTATCAGGGTCTTCAATGTTGAACCAGCCAAAATCCCCATGTCTCTCTATATCACGTACAATTATTATACCTTTTCCTTTTACCCACTGGTAGCTTTTTGCAAGGTCTGAAGAGCAAAAATTAAATACCGGGGTGTGTACTGGTTCAAATTGATAATCCGGGTCAAAAGCATGGTCATCCAACGTCATATAAACTTCTCCTGTAAGGGGCATATTATAAACCGGAGACTCCACCCTGCTGCTATCAAATGGAAGGTCTAATAAATCACTATACCAGGCTGCTGACCGACGCAAATTCTTCGTATGTACAAACACTGCATGAACTTTTGGTTCAAAACCACTTACTGTCATTCTTTCTCCTCCTTTTCCTCTATATCTTTTAATTCCATAAAACCCATGAAATCCCTTTTTATGTGGGGTAATTCAGCTTGCAACGAATAAGCTTGTGAACGAGCTGCAAACTAACCTAAGTCAGGAGGTGGATAAATCGTGGCCAAAAAAAGAAACCAGACACAGCAGAATGTGACCCGCACAGCCAAGAGTATCAAGGACGGTGCAGATGCAGCATTTGATGCTGTCCAGGGAGCAACAGAAGCTGTTGAAAGTGCTGCCATGAACGCAGTGGATAAAACTGCAGATGCAGTCAATAAAGCTGCAGATGACGATGATGAAAACCCTAAACGCCCCGTCAACACTTATTTCTAAGAATTTAAAAACACAAGCTCAAAAAAACCGCACGAATATCTCGTGCGGTTATTGCGCATGCAGAAATGTGAGATGGTTAGGTAATAGGTCAATGGAGGATGGTGTCTTGAAATTTATTTCGCCATCCATGTCTACTTCTTGTTCGGGAGAAGCGGTAATTTCAATGTGTTCCCCTTTTGTATAGGACAGCTCCTGAAAACTTTCCGTTTCAGCCCATGGCTGATCCAAAGACATCAACTCTTTGAATAAAGTAAGATTGGAATTTTTAATTACTAAAACATCCAGCTGTCCATCCGAAGCATGGATGGAATCAATCGGTATTTGTCTCGTGCCTAAATACTTCCCGTTCATCACCAGAATCATGATCGCTTCGTCTTCTATCACTTTCCCGTCAATTGTCATACGGAAGGAAAATGAATCAGCCTGATTGATGGTTTTTAGTGCACTTATAAAATAACTCAGTACACCAAGTCTGCTTTTCTGATTTTTATCGATATTAAAAGATGTTTCAGTCACCAGTCCGATTCCCCAAAAATTCAGGAAGTAGCACTCCTCTAATTTCCCCACATCCACCGGAGTCTCCCGGCCATTAACCAGCGTTTTTGCTGCCTGGTTTAAGTTTTGTGGTATCTCCATCATCCTGCTGAAGTCATTGCTCGTCCCTCCAGGAAGAACACCGATGACCGGCCGCTTTTCCAGCCGGGAGATAGTATTGATACAGGCATGCAATGTTCCATCGCCACCTAAGATGAGCAGCAGGTCAATTTGTTCCCCATAATTCAGGCAAGTTTCCTGCGCCTCTTCAATACTGAACGTTTGTATGACAATCAATTCTTTGATTCTTTGCGCAAATACCGGCAGTGTCTCGGATAGTTTCTGCTCTATATTATCGCTGCCAGCATTGCCATTGTATAGAAATAACGCTTTGTTATATCTAGGCATGGATAACCCTCGTTTCTTGGAATTTCTTTCAACTCACCCTATTTAATGGTATCTTACCCTACATTATAGGAAACTTAGCGTACAACCTAAAGAAAAAAGGCGCCAATCAAATGGCCGCCTTTACATTTCTTCTTTTATCCCCTTCTGCACCAGCCACCAGTTAGCAGGATAGCTTGTAGCAAATCCGATAATCATCGCAATTTGCATCATGAACCAGTATGTCGCTTCCGTAGGCTTCGGTGGGTGTGCAAATAAAACATAATGGACAAGTGCCATCCAGGCAAACATCCCGACTTCAAATGCTACAAGGGATAATGTATCCGCCTTGATGGAATCCTTGAATGATCCCATTACTCCTTTATCATTCATAGGATGAATAGCAAAAAACTGGAACAGAATACCAAAAATATATGCTAAAACGAATTGCACCAGATAATGGGCAAATAATGTCGTTCCTAATATAGTCAAACCTGCTATTGCTACCAGCGGAACTCCTGCTGCATCTCCCAGCGTGCATCCGGAAGAACAGTGGCTTGTGGAGAAGAATACTTTTTCCGGTCTCCCACGGTTATCTTCTTTTTCATTATCTTTCGCCTTCAGCCGCCCCCAGCGGAAATAAGTCCATAAGGCAAATGGTCCGAAAAACCATCCATTGATCGGCCAGACGAGATTCATAATCCACATCATCTGTGGATGCTTATATACATCAATAGCTATAATCAATGTAGAAATCAAACCGGTTGCTAATGCGATATATGATATGATTCTAAGCCATTCCATATTATCACTGCCTCCTTTAAAATCTATCTAATTATAGCTACCACGTGAGCAGAATCACTAAACAAAATTAGCAAATCGACTTTAAACCAATATGGCTTTACCTGTTTGCAGAAAACCAACCAGGCAGCGTAAATAAAGCGCGGCTCCTGGCTCATAATAAAGAACTTTGTCAAAAACAAAAACAGGGCGCCGGCAGTTTACATTGCGGCCGGCGCCCTGTTTAATATGTAATAAAATCGTGCTCCAAATTATAATATACCCATTTGCTAATTCATTTATGACCTTTGTAATCATATTGTAATTATACTGTAATGTTAAAACACAGGAATAATATGGTACTATGAGTTTAGCAAAAATTGCTAGAAACTAACTAACCTTTGGAGGTACATAATCATAATGAAAAACAACTTTTTCAAGAAGGCAATCGTTACTACTAGCTTTGTGGGTGCTTTGACTATCGGCGCAGGAGTTGCCAGCGCAGAAAGTGTTACCGTACAATCCGGCGATTCACTATGGAAATTTTCACAACAATATGGTGTTTCTATATATAAAATCAAAGAACTTAACGGACTTTCTTCCCATCTTATATACCCTGGTCAAACTTTGAAAATTTCAGACGATTCCAGTTCCAGCAGCAAAGTGACTACCAGCTCTAACGCTACCACTTATACTGTTCAAGCAGGTGATTATCTTTCTAAAATCGGTGCTGAATATGGTGTAAGCTACCGCGATATTATGAAGTGGAACAATTTGAGCAGTACAATCATTTATGTTGGACAAACTTTGAAGCTTGAAGGTACAACATCCACTCAAACAAGCAATACTGCTTCAAGTTCCAGTTCATCCAGCAACGCAACTACATATACAGTGCAGTCAGGCGACTATCTGTCTAAAATCGGTGCTAAGTTTGGCGTAAGCTACCGGGACATCATGAAGTGGAACAACTTAAACAGCACTGTAATCTATGTCGGACAAAAACTGAGCATTGACGGTTCTTCCAGCTCAACAACCAGTAATGTCTCACAGACCAGCACAAGCTCAAACACATCCACATCCGGGTTGATTTCTACTGCCAAACAATACATGGGAACTCCTTATGTCTGGGGTGGAACTTCTCCTAGCGGATTTGACTGCAGCGGCTACTTGAACTATGTATTTGCTAAAAATGGCACCGACTTACCTAGAACAGTGGCTCAGATCTATAACGCCGGTTCATCTGTAAGCAGCCCTCAAGTAGGAGACCTGGTATTCTATGAAACTTACAAAGCAGGTCCTTCCCATGCAGGAATCTATCTTGGCAATGGACAATTCATCCATGCTGGAAGTGACGGTGTAACTATTTCCAATATGAACATCTCTTACTGGAAAAACCGTTATCTTGGTGCTAAATCTTATTAATTATACAAAGATATATAGTAAGCAAGTACCCAAAATCATGAAATTCCAAACCTCAAAATCACGTATTTTTCAAAATACGTGATTTTTTTATTGGTCTTCAGGCTATAACAAATTTCCACAAATTTTGGATATATATAGAAAGAGTGTAAAAATTCAGCTAGAATAGTAGACAGCATGAATTTATTGAAGATTACAAGGGAAGGAACAATCCACCATGTATGCGATTAACTTATTTAAATTATTCTTCCGGCGTGAGGATCAGCTGTTTAAAATTCACCGCGCAGAAAAGGTTTTTAACTTTTGGAAGTTAATCTTTTTATTATTCTTAGTCTCGATTCTCACTTACATATGGACAAGCTGGATTGGACTTGGCACCGACCCGATTTCTGCCAACGCTACCGAATTCACCCATAAAGAATACGAGCTTCGGAAGCTATGGTTCCTCATCGGGAGGGTTGCCTATGCTATTTTGTTTGCTGCCTTCATTCTCTTTGCTTCTTCTTTCTTCTGGTGGTTATTCAATGATATACGTTACCGCAAACTCATTATTATTCAAATGAATGTATTGCTCGTAATGCTGCTAGAGAGAATCCTATGGATTCCATTAATGGTTTATGCCGGAATCGATTGGTATGTTTCACCATTTTCTTTCGGAGTAGCCGCATCCTATATTACTGATATAGAATGGATCATTTACTTTTTCGGAGCTATTTCTATTTTCCAGGTTTGGATTATCTGGTATCAGATCAAATGTTTACAATATCTTTCCACCACGAAAAGATTTTGGATCTGGCTTGGAGTCATTAGCTGGCACCTGCTTTTATGGGCAGGGACAGCTGCCATTTCCCGTTATGATTTATTCCTGATTTATATTTTGAATAGTTAGAATGAGGGTGAACTGACATGCAGAATAAAAGAAAAAAAAGGTGGTTTTTTTTCCTGACCTTTGCCTTCGTGCTCACTAATTCTCTGCTGATTTTTTTTGACAGGGAAGATAAAGTTGAACAAAAATCTTACATTAATGACTGGTCGGAGGCATTTACATATGACCTGGTTGAAACCCTCTCCACGGATGGGGTTTTCGCAGCTACGGAATCAAATCCGATTTATTTCGATGATAGTGTTGGGTACTTTCAAAAGTTTCTGGTTGAAAAGGGTGACGAAGTCCGGGAAGGTGACGACCTATATGAATATGAAGTCATCGATTACCACACACAACAATCTTCTTTGGAGTCCGATATTAGCCGATTGGAAGAGGAAATCAACGCAATTGAAAGTTATTTGACCGAAATGGAAAGTTATGAAGTACCAGAGCCTGACAATAGCGAAGACAGCAGTATTTTAACACCTGATGAGGAAGGCGATGAGAATTCGCCTGCTTATACGGAGACTGAATTCATGAAAGAACAAACGATTGCTGAGAAAGAAATGGAACTGGCACAAAAAGAAGCTATGCTGGACATGGTAGAATCCCAGCTGGATGATCTGGAATCCGAAGGCCAGATCATTACTGTGCAGAGCCCTTTCAATGGCGTGATCACGGATGTTTCAGAAGAGCTTGATTCACCTATCATCACGATGAAAACTACTACCTTACAGGTAGAAGGCGTATTGGAAGAAGCAGAACGAAAACGCGTAAAAGAAGATATGAATGCCGAAATCACCATTCCGGAGGAAGAAGAACTCCAACTCAAAGGGAAAGTTTCTTCTGTCGCTCGTTTTCCAGAAAACGTTTCCGTGAACCAGGACAGTGAGTATCCGTTCGTAGTATCTATCGAAGAAGATTTGGCTGAAATGCTGCCTGGCTATCATGTAGCTGTTTCCATTATTACGGACAGGGCCGATGAAGCTGTTACCGCCTTCGCCCCTCTGTTAGCTACGGAAGAAAACCTGTTTGCGTGGGTGATGGATGATACTGGAAAATTAGTGCGGCGAGCGATTAAAACCGGCATAGAAGTCGATGGGCTCGTAGAAGTGATAGAAGGGTTAGAACCTGGGGAAATGCTGGCACATACACCACATGATCAATTCCGTAGAGGAGCAACCTTCTTCACTCCTATTCAATCGAATGAATTGCGCCTCAAAGAAACGTTTGCTATAGATTCACAAACAATGCTGAGTTACGGATTGATGGGGCTTATGGCGAGGTAAATTAAGCCGGCACCGCTTCAGGAAGCAGTGTCGGCTGTTTTATTCGAATAGTAAACCTGTCATTTTAGATAATTGTTGATCCAGTTCCTCTATTGGTACAAATCTGGCTTTTCTATCTATCTCTTTCCCATCAACAAAGATAATGACGACCGGAACAGTGAATATCGAATACTCCCCGGCTACAGACGGCACGTCATCCGCTTCCAATTGGAACGAATCCAGTTGAGGGTATTTCTTCACTACTTCTTCTACCTGGGGCAACAGGGAATGGCATACGGAACAGTTGGCTCCGGAAATATATAGTAATGCTAATTTACTCTCTGCAATTTTTTCTTTCAAGGCTTCTAATTCATAAAATCGCTCGATATGATCACTTCCTTCTATTTTCCTTTTTATTTGTATCTTCCACATTTCACCTTTTTATATGCCGGTTTTATGAATATATCTCTGCTAAACGGTGCTGTTATTCAACAATATGGCCGAATTGTGGAAGACTTAGTTTCAAAGTAATTTGGGTTCGTTACCGAGACAGGCGAAAGGGTGGCTGGAAAACGATTCGCTTTCCTGTGGGGGAGGCTGGCAAGCCTCCTCGGCCGTTTCACGACCTGTGGGGTCTCGCCTAGCCCCTTCTCCCACGGGAGTCTCACCGTTTCCCCGCCACCTTATCCATATTTTGACGAACGAACCCTACGTTGTGAGAAGATATCTTCCACATTTTCTGCATGAAAAGCTCAATGATTCAGGACATAAGCTCTTTTCAGCTGTTAAGATGGTGGTTCCGCATATCGATGTTTCCGTTAGTCTTACAAACGCAAGGAGGGCCGGGAAATTGCGAGACTCCTATGGGAGTAGAGTACATGGTGAGATCCCGCAGGGCATTAGCCCGAGGAAGCTCACCGTACCCCCATGGAAAGCGAGTGATTTCCCGGCCCTCCAAACGCTTATCACCATAACGGAAACAGTTTCTCTCGAAACTGAGTCTTCCATAAAAGGGAGCTTATCTGGAAAATCAGCACTGAGATTTAACAGAGCAAAGGCAGATAGGTTGCATCCTGCCCTTAGTGATGGCACGATGTACCTTAATAGTACGAAAGGAGAAAATCATGAGACTGAGCGTATTAGATCAATCGCCCATTTTAACAAATACCTCTCCGGCTCAAGCTTTACAGCAGACAACAGAACTGGCTCAGTTCACCGATAAGCTTGGTTATCATCGATTCTGGGTATCTGAACACCATAGCACAAAAAGCCTGGCAGGTTCAGCACCTGAAATCCTTATTACACATCTCGCAGCCCATACAAAGCAAATCCGGGTGGGCACAGGAGGCATCCTCCTCCCTCATTATAGTGCGTATAAAGTTGCAGAGTCGTTTCGTGTGCTTGAAACGCTTCACCCTAACCGCATCGATTTAGGGGTAGGACGAGCACCAGGGGGTTTACCTAATGTAAACCTGGCATTGAATGATGGAAAGCACCCTTCCATTGAGAGCTACCCCCAACAGGTGAAGGATCTAATGGCCTATCTTCACGGCCATGATCCTTATGAAATGGATGTTTACGCTACGCCTTTAGGAGAAACAGCTCCCCCTGTCTGGATGCTCGGATCCAGTGGTACAAGCGCCCGTCTTGCTTCGGATCTTGGTACTTCCTATTCTTTTGCACATTTCATTAACGGTTATGGAGGAACACGCGCTATGAAGCGTTATGATGAACACTTCACACCTTCCCTGCAACAGTCCCACCCAGAAGGAAACGTTTCGGTTTTTGCCATATGCGCAGATACGGAAGATAAAGCCGAACACCTGGCCTCAGGCCTGGATCTAGCCTTGCTTAAGATTGAGCAAGGCGAGAAAAGGGAGCATTTTCCTACTGCTGAAGAGGCCGCATGCTACCCTTATACTTTTTTTGAAAAAGAACGCATCCGTGAAAACCGCCGTCGTATGGCAGTGGGCTCTCCATCGCAAGTGAAAAAAAAGCTGGAAGACCTTGCAACTGGTTATGGGGTAAATGAAATAATCATCAACACGATTGTCCATCCATTTGAAGAACGCTTACGTTCCTATGAATTATTGGCAGATGAATTCGGACTATCCAAATAAGGAGGTTTCTCTATGCTTGCTTTTGATCATCTGGTGATAGCGGCCAATCATCCGTCACAAGACCAGATAGCCTTTAAAGAGAATTATAGAATAAAAGGTTTTCCTGGCGGCAGGCATGAATTCTGGGGCACATTCAATCACTTGAGTCATCTCCAAAATGATTGTTATCTCGAATGGATCGGGGTTGAAAATGAAAAAACAGCGGGAAATTCAGATAACCCTTTAATTCAACAGCTTGCCCTTGCTTTATCATGCGGAAGACAGGGACCGATCCAATTTGCTTTACGGACCACAGAAATGAATCAGTTTATCCATATTTGGGATAAACAAGGGATTCCTTATAAGGGACCCTTTCCCGGCAGAAGGGAAAAAACTGATGGATCCACCTTAAAATGGCGGATGTTGTTTCCAGAAGCCGCTGGCCGTAATACCCTCCCCTTTTTAATCGAATGGGAAGGCAGTAACCGCCCAAAAGATACGCGTTTCATCAACCCCCAGGCATTCCAGGAAATTAAGACAGGAGTATCTGATTTGGAACAAGCCGTCGATTTATATAATCGTGTCTATGGTTTAGGTACCCCTGAAACCCTTAAAGAGAAAAGCACTCCTTCCTATTCCTGGGATCTGGAAAACGGAAAGTTGGTACTTGTTCAAGGGGAAGGTATCCATGCTTATTTGGAAGGTGCGAAAATATAAAATCGAGGAATGTCCAGTTCAGATAATAGGAAAAAAAGTAGTCATTGCAGATTAGATCGAGTATGAAGTCGCAAAGATTTCATACTCGATTTTTTGTTGATTGTTAGAATTTCTCTTGTATCCACTGCCGCATTCTCTCCCTCCGTTATCTTCAAAAGTAATAAAGTCAATGTTCAACAAACGTAAGTATTAATTGCAGAAATCTCCATAAGGATAATTTCTTTGTCCATTTTTCTTTGACATTCAAACAGATATTTGAATATAATACATTCAAACGACGATTAGAATAAGGAGTGAAACGATGGCGAAAGATACCTGTGATGTCACCTGTATCCATCGGGATAAAGTGGACCATGTAAAAAATAAATTCACGGAGCATTCATTTTCTGACGTTGGGCAGATTTTCAAAGCGCTGGCAGATGAAAAAAGGTTAAAAATCGCTTATGCGTTAAGGATAGAAACAGAATTATGCGTCTGTGATGTAGCTAATATCATCAATAGTACCAACGCAACCGCTTCTCATCATCTCAGATTTTTAAGCAAATCAGGGCTGGCGAAATACCGGAAAGAGGGAAAGCTTGCCTATTATAGTTTGAATGATGACCATGTCAGCCATTTAATCGATATGGCCTTCAATCATTCTAAGGAGGTGGCACACCATGAGTGAGCAAACAGATAAACGAACTTATCGCGTTCAGGGGTTTACCTGAGCAGGCTGTGCGCAAAAGTTCGAAAAGAACGTCCAACACCTGGAAGGTGTGGATCAAGCAAATGTAAACTTCGGAGCTTCCAAGATCACAGTATACGGAGACACTTCTATTGAAGAGCTCGAGAAAGCAGGAGCTTTTGAAAATTTGCAGCTTGCACCAGAAGATGCTCCTTTACCTGAAAAAGAGAAAAAAAGTTTCTGGGAGAGCTATCGAAAAGAATCCTTATCCATTTTATTCATCATCTTAGGGTACGCTTCAGTCTTGATGGACGGGGAGGAAAGTGGATTTACCATTGCATTATTTGCTGCAGCGATCGTCATTGGGGGTACATCCCTGTTTATTACTGGACTAAAGAATTTAAGCCGGCTGGACTTTGACATGCGTACGCTGATGACAATTGCAGTCATCGGAGCAGCTATTATCGGGGAATGGGGCGAAGCAGCCGTTGTGGTTGTGTTGTTTGCCATTAGCGAAGCACTCGAAACTTATTCCATGGATAAAGCACGTGCTTCTATTCAATCACTGATGGATATCGCACCTAATGAAGCCTTGGTCAAACGAAATGGCCAAGAGATGACGCTTCATGTCAAGGACATCCAAATAGGAGATATCATGGTCATCAAACCAGGACAGAAAATAGCCATGGACGGTAAAATCACACAAGGGTCTTCCGCCATCAACCAGGCTGCCATCACTGGCGAATCACTCCCTATCAGCAAGGTGGAAGGTGATGAAGTATTTGCCGGCACGTTGAATGAAGAAGGCTATCTTGAAGTGGAGGTAACTAAAACCGTTCAGGATACAACACTTTCGAAAATTATTCACCTGGTCGAGGAAGCGCAAGCCGAACGGGCACCGTCCCAACACTTTGTCGATAAGTTCGCCAGGTACTATACTCCCGTTATCATCCTGGTAGCGTTGCTCGTTGCATTGGTGCCTCCTCTATTATTGGGAGCAAGCTGGGGAACATGGGTATACCAAGGGCTTGCCGTTCTGGTTGTCGGCTGTCCTTGCGCTTTAGTCATCTCGACTCCTGTAGCCATTGTTACGGCTATTGGAAATGCTGCGAAAAACGGCGTACTGATCAAAGGCGGTGTCTATTTAGAGGAAATGGGCGCAATCCGCTCGATCGCTTTTGACAAGACAGGTACACTGACAAAAGGGACACCAGAAATGACCGGTTATCACCTGGTCACTTCTAACTCTCCTGACCCTATGAGTTGGATCGCAGCATTAGAGTATAAATCACAGCATCCTTTAGCAGCCGCTATTTTACAGCGTGCAGATGAAAAGCAAATCGATTATAAACAAATAGAGGTCAGTGACTTCTCGGCACTTACCGGAAAAGGCATTACAGGTAAGATTGATAGAACCACCTACTATATCGGTTCTCCTTCCCTGTTCAAAAATAAAGCCGGTTATGATGAACAGATAATTGAACGGATTCATGACTGGCAGGCACAAGGAAATACAGTAATGCTGGCCGGGACGGAAACTCAACTCCATGCGTTGATTGCAGTCCGTGATACCATCCGAAAAGAAAGTAGTACGATCATCAAACAGCTTTCTGAGTTAGGAATCAGCAATACAATCATGTTGACCGGAGACAACCAACGTACCGCCAATGCCATCGGTAATGAGATCGGTATCAGCCAGGCAAAAGCCGAGCTGCTCCCGCAGGATAAATTGACATTCATCAAAAGCTACCGGGAACAATATGGAAGTGTCGCTATGGTTGGTGATGGGGTGAACGATGCCCCTGCACTTGCTTCGTCGACAGTCGGGATAGCAATGGGGGGCGCCGGTACGGATACAGCGCTTGAAACTGCAGATATAGCTTTAATGGGTGATGACCTTAATAAGCTGCCTTATACCGTAAAACTTAGTCGTAAGGCACTTGCGATCATCAAACAGAACATCACTTTCTCCCTCGTCGTAAAACTGGCAGCGCTCCTCCTGGTGATTCCAGGCTGGCTCACACTCTGGATTGCCATTTTTGCCGATATGGGGGCGACCTTGCTCGTTACCCTAAATGGACTTCGCCTGCTAAGAGTTAAAGACAACTAAAAAAATCCTCCCGCCTTTTTTGGTGGGAGGATTTTTGTTACCGATAAAAATTCCGGCCGACACGACGCTCCAGCGCTAAGATATCTTCATCCAAATTCATTACTTTTTCTTCTACCAGCCCTTTCGCATCACGAATTCCCTGATTATACATAATCGGGCCAAGCTCTTTTATAAAAAAGTTTAACAACTGTTCCGCGGCTATGCTGCCTAGCTGCTCTCCTCTTTCCAATTCAAAATACTCCTGAATAGAAGCTATTACCTGTTCACGATCTTCTTTTTTAATTTTATTCATACCTTCCACTCCTAACTATAATATCCCAGCCAATACAATCCACTAACCAATAGTAAGGTAACACCTGACCCGGCCCCCAGAGCTACTAAAAACAACCGCCAGCTTTTCATTTGCCATTTCATCATAATAGCTGCAATCAAGGTGAAGATAAATCCGAAAAATAACCCTGCAGCTGGCGTTGTCGGTGTTATCCAATCATACCATTGAACTTCCATCCACATTTCCCCTTTCCTTACATCTATGTTATTTATTTGACTTCTTCCGTTTTATTCCTTCTTGAACATCCACATTCCTTTAGATGATCATTCATTCATTTAAATAAAACATGGAACTATCTATCCAGGCATATACTGGATAGGAGGTGTTGTAGTATGTATCATTACCCCATGCATAGGAATACAAGTGTTAGACCATGGACGATGAAGGTCACTGGAACAGGTATGGTGGCCGCCGCTCCTGACCAGGCGATAATCATAACTGGAGTAGAAACTGAGGATATGAGTCTTCAGGAAGCTCAATCTTCAAATAGCGCAGCAATCCAAAAAATCATCGATGCCTTAACGAAAGCAGGGGTCCCGGAGTCCCAAATTCAAACCAGTGAGTTCCGTATCAACCCTGTCTATGACTTCAAAGAAGGACAGCAAATATTCCGGGGTTACAAAGTCGCCAATCTATTGAAAATAACCCTGTATGACATGGCTGCCATTGGTTCGATCATCGACACTGCTACAGCCAACGGGGCTAATGTTGTCCGCGGAGTGGAATTTTCACTTCAGCATACAGATGTGATCTATAACCAGGCCCTTGCAGAAGCGCTGCAACAAGCAGAACAAAAAGCACAGACCATTGCCAGATCCCTCCACGCCACCCTGAACGCTATCCCACATTCTGTCATCGAGAGCCCTGAAACCAGCCAGCCTTCTCCTTTCTTAAAAGCGACTGCGCTCCAAGCCGCTCCGACGCCTATCGAACCCGGCCAGCTAATGATTAAAGCAGACGTCCTTGTCTCCTATCATTATTATCTATAGGCAACAGGTGTGAAAAAGTGTTGGGAGAAAAGTGTCAGCCAGAAATGAAATAAGAGGCTGCTTATAAACAGCCTCTTTTTAATCATTAAGGAAGTAATTCATGTAATTTTGGTCAAGTTTACTTCTTACTTTCCATGCTTGTTTGTTATGCACACTGACAGCTCCATAGATGAGCAGTCCTTCCTGATCACCTGTAGAAATTATGGAATAGGAGCGTTTTTGAGGGTGGAATTCATCTAAAGATGTATCCTCCAGGGAACTGCAAATATTTTTCCATAATAACTCACCTTGTTTGACTGCATGTCCTTCACTATCTGCATGTTTGGATTTACTTCCTAAAGCTGTCCCATCCCCTACTGCAAATATATAAGGATGGTCTTTCACCTGAAGTGTGGACAGGTTTTCAACAAATCCATTTTCATTGGTAGGGAGTGACGAACGTTCATAAATAGGTCCTGGAGCCGGCCTGCCATGCCAGAATACCTCTGTGAACCTGATTTTATTATTTTTCTCAGTCAGGAGATGGTCATCATGAGTCGCCTGGATGCTTTCCCCTTCCCAAACCTGGACGTTATGTTTCTTCAGAATACGAAGAATTTTTTGATGCGTCCACTGGGCCTCGCTTTGACACAAACGGTTTTCACCAAGCAGGCGGACGTGGCCTTTTTTAGATAAGCGGCGTTTATAAGCCTGGATTGCAAGCGCTAGCTCGACCCCTAAGGCATCCTCGCTCACGATTAATGGGGAATGACTTTCCCGCAGTGTATCGATTTGTTTAAAAATATCCCTGTCCTTTGAATCATTTTCCCCTAATAATTTTTGAGGGTTCTTAGCACCTATATCCAGACTAAGTATATCGAATGGGTAAACGGCGCCATCTTTACACACAAGTTTGCGTTTACCAGTATCGATATAAGCCGCTTCCCTTTGAATAAAGGGAACCTTGGCTTTAGAGCAAAGTTTCCTTAGATCTATTTGTACCTGATCTTTGGTATAATTACCTTCTGCGTAACCAGCAAGCATAGGGGAGTATACTTGAAAGGAAGAACGGGATATCAATAGCAGCTCCACTTGATCGGCACGCTCTTCGATCATCGTGCGTATGACATGTAAATGTGCATGTCCACCTCCGACTAATATTACTTTTGTGGTCACAGTGTTCCTTCCTCCTTTCTAATCCCTGCCAATTTATAAAAAGAGCCGCCTCAATAGGTATACTGAGACCGCCCCAAGAAAATCATAGATGTGCATGTAAAAATGTTTGTACTTCTTCTGGTGTTTTTGCATCCGCACTATGTAAATGCGCTTGTTTTTCACTGTTTTGAAATAATAAAATGCTAGGAATACCCATCACATCATATCGGCTTGCAATATGAGGCAACTCATCACGAGACACCTTATACCATTCATACTGCTGATATTCCTCGATTACATCCCCAATAAACATATCCATCACGATACAATCCGGGCACCCGGACCCCTCAAATTTGATGATGACAGGTTTATTATTGTTAATAACCTTTTCGAATACCTCTTCTGTCATGATAGCTTCCATGTCTTTGTCTCCTCTACCTCATCCAATACTAATTGTATTCTACTCTTCCAAGCAGGTAAGCAGCAAGCAAACCACCGATAAAAGCAATCGCGCTGACGGCCATCATCACGCCACTTCCCGGAACGCCAGGAAATACTACGGCCACCGAACCAATTACTAAACCGATGATTACAGCGAAAGTTCCTTCTGTATAATTATCAAGAAAGAATTTGACAATCTTACTCATGATTACTACACCAAGCACCAGCCCGATACCTACAACGCCGAGAACATCCAATTGGAAGTTAGATACCCCATTGATAATCGTAGAGTAGACCCCGATAATATATAATATCATCGAACCACTGATACCAGGCAGCACCATGGCACTGCTGGCAATCCAGCCGGAAAAGAATAACAACACATAATTTTCCATAGTAAGATTCTGCATTGGTTCTGTTTCACTTGCCTGGAAAAATGCGAGCGAAGCTACAAGCACCGCTCCAATCAGCAATAGCACATAATGCTTTCCTTTAAAGGTATGTTTCATATCAGCCTTATGGTATAAATACGGCAGCACCCCTATAATCAGCCCCATAAAGAAATATTGCGTAGGTCCCGGGTAATGCTCAAACAGCCATTCAATCAGCCTGCTCAGTACAATAAATGCGGTACCTACTCCAATTAATAATGGAATTAAAAATCCTAGCTGCTGCTTCCACCTTTTACTGAATATCCCATTAATCGCATCAATCCAGCGATCATAAATCCCTAAAACAACGGCAATTGTCCCGCCACTGACTCCCGGCACTACATCACTCGCACCCATAAGAATCCCGCGGTAAATATTTTTCCATTCAAACCTCATGGTCCTTGTTCCCCTTTTCTAAGCAATAAACATGCAATCATGTCTTCTATTCTACCAAAAAATTGTAATGAAAGAATACATTTTTTACGTTTATCATACTGTTCGGGTAAGCTTACAAATCTATGTACGCTTCTTCCCTTAAAAAGCCCTTTTATCAAGGGCGTTCTGATTCCATATACTGATCACATGCAATAGCAAGCTTATCTACTAACTGCTTATAATAATAGTAATCAAGCTCAGCCATAGCTTCTTCATTTATAGCCGACCTCATGTATTCAGCAAACTTCCAAACTTCTTTTTTCACAGGTTTTTTATTAACAACTGCTACCCTATATAATGCATCAAGCACAGCATTCATGACGGATATATCGTGCTTTCCGTAAATTCTTATCTGATAAAAGCTTTTATACAGATAATCGCTGTAATGGGCAGGCTCCATAATCAATCGAAGATGCTCATCGTCATCCGCATAATAACGTATTTCTTTATATTGATCGCCAAGCTCCGCCAGAATCGATCCAATTCTATTGATACAATTTACTGCGGTATGGGGGTCGTTGATTCCCGGTGAAATAGCCTTAACAGCAATTTCAACTAATTTCTGAATAGAAAATTCAATGTCCTGCAGGTCTGTTCGTTCATTTCCGATCAAAAGGAATTCGTTGCATTGGCTTGTATCACAATCAACCTCTTCTGTTTGGCCCCAAAAAGTAAATAATGGCATACCTTTTTGGACGTAATCACCAATAAAGAAATGGGCTTCTAACAAAAGATGGTTCTCTTTTGCCCAGTGTACCAATTCTTTTATTTGCACATGTTGGACATAACCCGACCTGGAGGCAAATATATACTCTCCCTTTCCTCCCTTTAACTTGGAGATATCAGTTTCATTCCATTCGATAGCGTCCAAGTCGCTTTTCTTAGAGAATGTTTTATCAATGATTGCTGAGGTGTTCTTTCTTATTTCCCCGATCAAATTATTCACTTGGACAAACCTTGCAGAATGATGAATGAACAAAATAAAAAAAGCTAAACAGACGATGGATACTACTACTGTAAAAAACGGACTTGCCAGTGCTTGCTTTTTATCCTCTGTAAGCAGAATCAAATTCAGCAAAGTGAAAATGAAGCCAAAGGAATATACACCCAGCACATGTTGCGTCACTCTGCTCTGCATGAAATTCTGCAGCGTCCGGGGGGAGAATTGAGTAGTATAAGTAGT
Source organism: Thalassobacillus devorans MSP14 (assembly GCF_000496835.1). Lineage (GTDB taxonomy): Bacteria > Bacillota > Bacilli > Bacillales > Halobacillaceae > Thalassobacillus > Thalassobacillus devorans_B. Next base: position 162,421 of record NZ_KI543239.1, on the reverse strand, counting down.
CAGTACAACCATTATGGTAGAAAAACTGATTGTGGTCATTGTCAAAATCGCTGTAATCAAAGCGCTATAAAGCGATTTGGCAATATCCTGATTGGTCAGGAACAGGTTTGGAATCGCTTGTGATATCATTGGCAGCAGCGCTTGGTCGGCAAATGTGACTACTGCTACCGCAAATATTGATATTAACCCGTAAATAGTCGGCAGAAACCAAAAACTGTCTCTAATATTCACTTTTGCTTTTTTGGAGTTAGAAGTTGTATTCAATCTATGTCAGCTCGATTCTATAAGAGGTATTATAAGCACTCTATTGCCTATCCTTACTCAAGTTAAACTGGGGAAAAATGACACATTCAGAGCAGGAGTTTCTCAAGCCATGGATGATTAGGGTGACATTGGATCAACCCCTGCTTTAACCATTCCTTCTGCCGTTCATTCAACCGTGGGAAAATGTTCTCGAAATCCTCATTATCCTTTTGCCTGGTTTCTTTCGCTTTATACAGTAAAACAATTTCTGGATTCAAATAAGGAAGCCCTTGTTCTGAACGAAGGTGCATATGAGAAATGGGAAAAGTGATTTCAGGGTCCCTCCGGTAGACCCAACGGTCACTATCCTTTTCATTCAATAAGATTTCCAGTTCCTGTACCTCCATTTTGCATGGATTTCATGTACCGGCATTTCTAATTGCTCTAACTGGTTCCATTCTCTTAATTGTTTATTCTCTATTACATGAACCTCCCACCCTGACATCGTTTCTTTCAGGAGAGATTGGTCTTCACGAAAAATAGCCACCTCGACATCCTGATGCTGACGTGTCTCTTCGCCAATATGCAAATCGATTGCCCAACCACCTGCAATGAACCATTTTCCTTCGAAAGCAGCCATCCATTGCGAAACTTCCTGACATTTTTCAAACATAACTAACCCTCTTTTCTTTGGTAACACTCCAATCCATTCTTCTTTTCCCCTGTTACAGGCACAACCAATCATGCAGTCCAGCTTTTTGAAGACATAATCCCCGAACCGAAAAAAGAAAGAAGCTGCTAGCGCTTCTTTCTATATAAAAATAATACAGCAGCTTATGAGTTTTCTTCTTCCTCAATGTTTTCCTGTTCGTGCATATATTGATCATATTGGACGTTACGCTGGAAATCCACTTTTTCATCCCCCGTGTATCCTTCAATTCCTGTAGAAGCAAAGTTCTCATAGGTTTCCACGTACCCGGAGCCATCTTTATTGTCCATTAACGAAGAATCTTCATAGGTCATACTGCTATCATTGAATGAAGCTACCTGCTCATAAGCGTTCTGCTCATTATACTCTGTTTCTTCGCTGCCTGTATAATACTCTTCCTCTGTTGTCTGCAGAACATCTTCCTCTGCCGGTCGGTCGTCCGAAGCACTTTGATTCGGGGAGGCCTCTACTACTGTACGCGCTGTCGGTAATGCTTCCAGCCGCTCCATCGGTATTTCTTTACCAGTGACCTCGCATATCCCGTAGGTTCCATCATCCATCTGCTTTAAGGAATAGTTGATGTCTGCCAACTCTTCTTGCATATGGGCACTTAAGGCGATATCTTTCTCCCGTTCATAGAGCTCTGTTCCTGAATCTGCAGGATGGTTGTCATATTGGGATAATTCGCCAGAAGAAGTATCGCTGGCAAAACCACGGTTGAACCCGAAGTGATCATTCTGTTCAAGCTCCTGCTCGACTTCCTGTTTACGTTCTTCCAGTTGTTTTCTTAAATGATCATACTTCATCTTTATACTTCCTTCCCTGTTGGTATTGTGCTTAGTTTGACCATTGGTTGCATTTTTACCACAATATTGCAAGGGAAAGTTTATTGCAGCCCCACTTTCTTATGGACTTCAGCTAATTTAGACTACTGATTAGATTAAGTAGCATTCATGATCAATACCCATACGTTATAAATAACCAACACGGTTACAATCGTTTTTTCTGTAACGGATCCTGTCCGGAAGGTGAAAATAAACCGGAAATGCCGTTTCGATATAGGATAAAATATCGGAATCCCCTTTTTGGTAACATAATCTCCAAGAAGATGGGATACAGCACCTGCGAGTAATCCATATAAATAGAACCAGGGCACATGCATCCATTCAACAATCACTTGGCAATACACCCACAACACTAATAAGAACAGAAACGAATGGGTCATTTTACGATGACCGCGAAGCATTACTAAAATGGGAATCATCATCATAACAAAAATCTTCAAGTCTTCCCGGTAAGCATTAAGTACGTGTGGGAAAAATAGATAGGCTAATAATGTGATCAGAAAAAGTAAAATCAGTAACCGCCAGAACTTGCTGCCGAGTCGGGATGTCGGTGTATCGATATCAGGCAGGAGCGCTCCAAAAAGAACGAATACAAAAAACAGTATGACATCCATCGTGTGGACAGGAGCTATGCCGAACTGCTGTAAAATCGTGATGGCAATCACCCCGAAGGTGAAGCCTAAGACCTGATGTCCAGTTGCTAACATGATGTCTAACCTCTTTACCTATGTAATGAAAAAAAGCCTCACAAGTGGAGGCCTTTTCAATATTATCCTAAAAACACAGCGCCGTAAACAAGCGAAAGAAGGATGACAAAAGCCGGATGGACTTTCATTCGCTCAATCAGAAGGAAACTGGAACCGGTAATCAGGATCAATTGCAGCCAGCCTATTTGCATTTGAGCTTCAGCGAAGAACTGCCATGCCATGAGGCCAAGCAAAATAGCGATAGCAGGCCGGACATATAAGGTCATCCGTTGTACTTTAGGAGAATCTTTATACTTATATAGTAAACCCAGCAAGAAAATCATGACAATCAAAGAAGGGGCTACTGCACCAAAGACTCCAATAAACGCTCCAGGAACTCCTCCCTGCTCATAACCGATGTAGCCCGCCATCTTCGTAGCAATTGGTCCTGGGAGAGCATTTCCTAAAGCAAGCACTTCGCTGAATTCCTGGATGGTCATCCAGTCATAGCGCTTGACCACTTCGTTTTCTACTAAAGGAATGGATGCAGGTCCCCCGCCATAACCGAGTATCCCTGGTATAAAGAACGCCAAAAAGATTTGCCAGTAGATCATCCTTCCTCCTCCTTCTTCTCTTCTTTCCGGGAATGGGGGTGCTCTTTTCTCCCCACTGTGGCCAGCAATAACAGTCCGATGATGATTCCCGGATGGAGATTAAGATAGGTAAGCAATAGAAAGATGACGACAGACATGGCCAGGGTCTGTGCCCATCCCATTCCTTGCTTCGCCTTATGGAAAAATTGCCATGTCAACACTGCCAGCATGACAGCCACTACCGGCATGACAGCACTGGTCATCCCCTGTACCCATCCAGCATCCTGGATAGTCGATAATGATGTCAACAAAATAATCATTAAAAATATGGTAGGGATGATGGTAGCCAGCACCGCATTGACAAGACCGAACCAGCCACTGACACGATAGCCGATATATCCGGCCATTTTAGTAGCAATCGGACCTGGAAGCGTATTTGCTAATGCCAATAAATCACCGAATTCGTTATCATCCATCCATTGATATTTATCTACCACTTCTTTATGTACCAAAGGAATGGATGCAGGGCCACCTCCGTACCCAAGCATACCAACCCTGAAAAAAGCTAAAAATAAATGCCATTGTGTCACGTTGTATCACCCTTCTCCTGCTCTACCAGACAGCGATTGCCCCATCTGTACGTGATTCTGTACCGCCAGCTAAAACTCCGGATTTTTGATTACGGAGGATGACCTGACCTCTGCCGAATGCTCCTGAATCAAGAGCTACCTTGATTTGGTGACCTTTTCTCTCCAATGCTTGTGCCACTTCTTTTGGAAATGACGGCTCCACAATTACTTGTTTCCCTTCAACCCATTGCCACCTGGGCGCATCTAAAGCCGTTTGCGGATTCAACTGATAATCGATTAAATTGTTTACTACTTGCATATGACCCTGGGGCTGCATGAAGCCCCCCATTACACCGAAGGGTCCTACTGCTTGATTTTCTTTTGTAAGAAAACCGGGAATAATCGTATGGAAGGTTCTTTTACCACCCTCAAGTGCGTTGATATGATTAGGATCGAATGAAAAATTATGGCCTCTGTTTTGTAGAGCTATCCCTGTCCCTGGTACCACTAACCCAGATCCGAAGCCCATATAATTACTTTGGATAAATGACACCATGTTCCCTTCCCTATCTGCGGTTGCCAGATAAACCGTGCCTCCTTTAGGTGGCTCGCCAGGCTGCGGCAATATAGCCTGCTCTCTAATCAACGAACTTCTTTTCTTGCCATATGTATCAGATAAAAGACTGTCTACAGTATGTCTCATATCACCATGCTCCGTAATATGTGTGAGTCCATCTGTAAATGCCAGCTTCATTGCTTCTATTTGTTTATGGTAATCGGCAACACAATGCTGTATTGAGAAGTCGAATTCTTTGGCTATATTGAGTGCCATCAATGCCACCAGCCCTTGTCCATTCGGCGGAATTTCCCATACATCATAATCACGGTAGTTTACTGAAATAGGATCTACCCATTCCGGTTGAAAACCTGCCAGATCTTCTTTACGTATAAAACCGCCATAGTTTCTTGAAAATTGATCGATTTTTTCAGCTATTTCACCACGATAAAAGGATTCTCCATTAGTCTCTGCTATATCACGCAATGTCCTGGCGTGATCAGGAGAAGACCATACCTCACCGATCTCCGGTGCACGGCCTTTAGGAGCAAATGTTTCAAACCAATAGTTGAACACTTCATCTTCCAGGGTTTGTTTGAATACCTCGTAACCCTTTCGCCAAAACTTTCCGAGAATCGGGGTTAAAGCGAAACCTTCTTCCGCATAAGCAATCGCGGGAGCTAATGTTTCTTTTAAAGATAACTTACCGAACCGATCAGAAAGTTCTACCCAGGCTGCTGGTGCTCCTGGTACAGTGACAGGCACCCAGCCGTGAATCGGTATCTCCTGATGCCCCATTTCCTTGACCGCATCAATCGAAATCGATTGTGGTGATGGACCGCTGGCATTCAAGCCATATAATTTATCCTTCACCCAAACAAGCGCAAATGCATCTCCACCAATCCCATTGGATGTTGGTTCTACAACAGTCAAACAAGCCGCTGTAGCAATGGCAGCATCGATGGCATTACCGCCTTTTTTCATCATTTCAAGTCCAGCCTGTGCCGCTAGTGGCTGTGAAGTCGCAACCATTCCGTTCTTTCCATATGTAGTCATCCGTTGTGAGGGATAAGGATTGTATAATGTATCAAAATTCATTGAACCATCCTCCTATCAATTCCATTATTATACTTTATTATTTCAGAGAGGACTCATTTTTCAAAATATTTTAGCAAAACAAAGTATTTTTTCCTATTCTCGCTTCTATTTTTGTCGAAAAAAACACAAGTGTTCGCACATTTGGTATAATATTGAAAATATAGAAAGGAGGGGGTTACCATTAAAGGAGGGTTAATCAAGCAACAGAGGATTAAACAACAGATGACTCAGGAAGAGCTTGCTTTTGGGATATGTTCCGTTTCTTATTTGAGCAAGATTGAACATGACTTGATCAAACCGAGCGATGAGATTTATGAACTGTTGGGTAAGCGGCTGGGACTTGAACTTAGCTCTCTCAACGACTCATTTGATAGTGTCATTTACGACCGCCTGCATAGCTGGCATGAATCCATCAAGCACAACGATTACACTACCATGGCAGATATTCACCAATCACTCACGGAATCACTGGCAAAAAATTTTCATACTGAATTGAACAATTTGTTTATGATTTTCGAATTTCGGTACGCGTTCACCCTCGGTAAATTAGATGACCCCTCTCAAAAAATAGCCATCTTACAAAATATCGCAGAAACTTCAAACCTGGAATATCGTTATTACTTCCATAAAATACTTGGATATTATTACATGCTCGAAAATGAATGGAATTGTTCCATAAAAGAATTGAAGCAAGCAAAAAAGACGATTGCAGACTTGCCATTGGACGATAGCGAGCTTTACTATCATATGGGATATGTATATAGCAGACTCGGCAACTTTGCCGAATCGATCTTGTACGCAGAAAAAGCACTGGATATGTACCAGACAACCCTGAACTACACAAAAGTAATCGAGTGCTGTATGTTGATTGCCATTAACTATAATTTACTCCATGTCTATGAAATAGCCAAAGAGTACTTTCAAAAAATACTCCATTCGGCTAATGGGTATTTAACAAACGTGGTGCGGGCAAAAGTGTATCATAACCTTGGCTATATTTGCATAAATAATAAACAACATGAAGAAGCTGTAGATTACTTAGAAGCAGCGCTGTGTTTAAAAGAAAACGAACAAACGAACCCTTCCAACACGCTGTATTTACTGGCGCTCTCCCACTATACTGTCAAAAACATACCAAGAGCAAAATTCTATGCTGAAAAAGGTCATAAAGTAGCAGCCGAATTTGAGGATCTCAAATACCTATATAAACACTTCATCTTGCTTCATCAAATAGAAGGTACGCTATTACAAGAAATTTTTATAGAAACATTAAAAGAAGAAATCATACCTTACTTTGAAAAAGTGAATGAAATTGCGGAATACCAGGACGCTTTAAAGTTATTGGGGGAAATCTATTATGAGAATAAGAAATATAAACTTTCCGCCCAGTACTTTAAAATAGCTGCTCAAGCAGATTTTCAGGGGAAGGAGGTCTTACTATGAAGAAGCTGTTGTTGGTATTCGGTGTCTTGTTTTTGGTCTCCACAGCTGGATATGCCTCCCATGACATTGCAGGAAATGATTCTGATTATCCTGAGGTAAAGTCGATGAGTAATGTTTAATTTCTGATTAATTTTACCGTCTTAATCAAGACGGTTTTCTCTTGCCCTTTTTCTCCCTCCTTCTCTTCCTTCCTATGGTGAAAATTTTCCCAACCTTGTCCAAAAACAGCTATTTTTCAACACTCTTCCTTATCTTCTTTCCCAATAATATTGTCAGAATTTTGTGATATATTTATAGTATAACAATTAAAGGGAGGTCTAGAAATGACGATGAAAACATTTCTTGTTGCTGTCGCTTTAGGTACAGGCCTGATTGTAAGCGGAATGGTTACTCACGCTGATCAAACGTCCAAAAGCCTGAATGCCGATGTCCAAGCATCTGACCAGTCTCCCGTCCCCCTTTCCAATGGTGATGAACCGTCACAAACGCCCGAAGGTGACTCATCTGGATCCCACTCCTTAAAGGTTGACAACTCTATAGAGAAAGAAAGTGAAATCAATACAGGCAGGTCAGACCCATCGAACCATACATCATCTAACCAATCTGCTTATTCCCTGCAAGCTTCCTCCTCTCCTCTTCACTCCCAAAATGCACCTGTTATCAGCCCGGCCACTTACTATCCAGTCGTTAAAGATCCCATCTACTTACTGTACGACAAAGCATTGAACCAGCTTTTCAAGGATGGACAACTCAATTCCTTAACAATAGTATTAGTGATCATCATTGGCTACATGATCCGGTATAATCAACAGCCGCAAATGAACGAAACAATACAGCAGCCAGCAGATCCTACGGGTAGTATACTAAAAAAATATATTCAACATTTTCTAATGATTCTCACCATCATTTGTTTACTCGTCGCCTTATTTATCGCCAAACAAATACTGGTCTTGTTGATTTAAAAAAGGGACAGAGGGAGACCAGCACAAGCTGGTCTCCTTCCCTGCGGCTAAGGCATCGGTGGTCTTTGCTGATTACGGTCCTTTTCCATTTCTTCCTCTGTCTCCGCTTCATGAGTCATAACTTTTCGTTTGGAACGGACCAGCCAGCTGATACTCGCTACCAGTAGTAACATTATTACTAACACGACGATGATGCTTTCCATCATTCGTCCCCTCCTTTAAAATTCAATCACGTGACCGAAATATTCACGCTTATTCCCCTCTATCACTATTCCACTCCTGTCGGGACAGGCATAGACCTTACTTCCCATTCCTGTTAAATCTTTTACTGCTTCAAGCTGCCGGAAATCTCCCTTCCAATGGGGATAGAAGTGAAAATCAGCAAGAGCAATTCCTCCATATTCGGTTGGATGTAAGTAAGAACCTGCTAAATACTTGGCATCTACATATTCAGCCGCTAGAATACTTTCAGTCAAAATCATGGCGCCCGCGCTTACTCCAATCAGCACACCACCTTTTTCAGCATACTCCCGGAGCCAGCTAAGCATGTTCCGTTCTCTTAATCTATTTAAAAAATAAAAGGTGTTCCCACCTGATAAAAATATGGCATCACAGTTACCTAAATTCCCCAGTAGCTTCTTTTCAAACGCCTGGTCAACATCGAAGTATAGGTAATCAACAAAACCTGCTTGCTCAAGCTGCTGCTTTGCCGGGTAAAAATATGTACCTTCAGGATCTGTCTGGGATGGAATATAACCTAACTTTGGTTTATCCTTACCAACCAAATTCATAATTCTATGCTCCAAATCACCTGGAAGGGATTCTTTCCACTCACTTAGTAACACTAGACGTATCATTCCTTATCACCTCTATTGACTAACTTAATGGCTCTCAGTGAAACATTGCAGTTGTTTTTCATAAAAGGCTTATTCCACAATTGGGCCGGATTATAGAAGACTCAGTTTCAAGGTTCTTTACCATAAAAGCGTTAGGGGTGGCTTGGAAACTACTCGCTTTCCTGCGGGGGACCTAGCAAGCTTCCTCGGGCTAAAGCCCTGCGGGATCTTGCCTAGCTCCTTCTCCCGCGGGAGTCTCGCAGTTTCCCAACCACCCCATCCGAAGGATGGGAGAAACGAACCCCTGCCATACATAAAGATGTCTTCCACAATTCATCGCCAAACAAGGCCCTTTGTAGCTATTAGTATGGTTGGATGACTCTGCCTGCCAATGTTTCCGTTAGTCTTACAATGCAAGGAGGGCCGGGAAATTGCGAGTCCTCGAAAATGCTACGCATTTTCTTTGTGCGGTGTCTATTCAAGAAGCTCATTCAAAGTCCAATGGGAGGATAGGACATGGTGAAATCCCGCAAGGCGGAGCCTGAGGAAGCTCACCGTCCACCCATGGAAAGCGAGTGATTTCCCGGACCTCCAAACGCCCATCACCATAACGGAAACAGTTTCTCTCGAAACTGAGTATTCCGTAAAAGGGAGCTTATACAGAACTAACTTATAAAACAGGTCTTAAGCCACCAAGGATGACTCAAGACCTTATCTGAAATCTCTTATACTGCTTTCGGTTTTAACTGCACATCCACATTTCCTCGGGTAGCTTTAGAATATGGGCAAACCTGGTGGGCTGATTGTGCTAATGACTCCGCCTCTTCCTGGGTTACACCTTTTATTTCTATATTCAAGACTACCCCTATTTTAAATCCATTATCTTCAGGATCTTTCATTAAACTGACATCAGCCTTTAAGGTTGACTCTATCTCTTTCTTCTCTTTACTTGCCACAAGATTCAAAGCACCGTCATAGCAAGCGGCATAAGCAGCTGCAAAAAGTTGCTCTGGATTAGTGCCTTTTTCGTCTTTGTCTTCATTAGGCATCACAACATTTAAGTCGATCATTCCATCATCTGATTTTACATGTCCATCACGCCCGCCTTTCGCAGTAGCATGGGCAGTAAATAATACATCACTCATCTTATTCTCACTCCTTCACTTATTATTCAAGCATTATTTGTTATTCCTTATTTCCAAGTCTTTCAAACTCTTTTGTGTCCATATGCTTAACATCACACATCCATCTTCTTCCCATATAATAGGTATGTTCCCAATTCTCACTCAATTTATCTTAAAAGCCTGCGCTCAGAGTCGATAATTGCTAATTTACAGCGAATGATTTAAGATTATCAATGGATTGAGAAAACATTAAACTAATAATAGGTCACTTTCAGATAAAGGAGATGAAAAGGGATGAGAATTGCATTAATCAACGGTACCATTGTTGGAAATAAAACCAAAACCCTTCTAGAAGAAACAGAAAAATTCATTAAAGAAGCATCTGATAAATATGATACAGACATCATTAACCTTGAGGATTTTAACATGCAATTCATCGATGGTCGGCCAAATGATCAGTACAATGAGGACATGCAAAAACTGATAAAGCAAATCGAAGAAGCAGATGCTTATATTATCGCTACTCCGATTTTCCAAGGATCTATCCCAGGCACACTTAAAAATTTATTTGATGGCTTATCTCCACGAGCAATGCGGTATAAGCCGGTCTCCATCGTAGCTAATGGTGGTACACTTCAACATCACCTCGTTATTGAAAATCAATTGAAGCCTATTCTGAACTATTTCCGTTGCCTGGTAACACCAAATTACGTCTATACCCATACGAATCATTTTTCCACGCAGGGAGAATTGATTGACGAAGATGTCATCAACCGTTTGAAAGTATTAGCAAACGTTTTTGTAGAGTATATGGAAATGAGCAAAAACCTTCCATCGGAAGACTGATCAAAAAGACCGCAGTGAGAGAAGGATCTTTCTACTGCGGTCTTTTTCATACTCTTGATAAAACTTTATGTACATAATTCTGTGTTTCTTTAAAAGGTGGAATATCCCCATATTTATCTACATTTCCAGGGCCTGCGTTGTAAGCGGCTAAAGCGAGTTCATTATTCCCTTCATAGCGATCAAGCATTTGTTTCAAATATTTAGTACCGGCCATAATATTTTGCTGTGGATCAAACGCATCCGTGACCCCGAGCCCTCTTGCGGTCTCTGGCATCAGTTGCATTAGTCCTTGTGCCCCTGCATGACTGACAGCTAAGGCATTAAAGTTTGATTCATGCTGGATGACAGAACGAATCAAGTTTTCTTTTACTCCAAATGTTTTTGAAGCCGTTTCAATCCACTGGTCAATAGTTTTCCTTGTTTCACTGGGTGGATTAGGTGACACGTTTAATGAGAAGGTCGCAGGATTTGGCTGTTCCGGGAATGCAGCAACTGAACCCACCGATTCAGCAGATGATTGTCTTGGTTCAGATTCTGTTGACATAGTTGCCTGCAAAACACTATGAAAGGCCATGTCCATCAAATTGTCCGCCATGGAACTTTTTCTGTTCATTGCTGACAAGGCTTGCATCTGGATTATTTGCTGCATACTTTTTATATCCAATCTCTCCACCTGCTTTTTCTTGTATTAGCTACTAACATTTTACATTTATTTTCATCATACAACAATATTCCCCAGGAAATAATTATTTTCACTCATTTAGCTCCTTCGCTTAAGTATTTCATAAAATTAAAGTTTCCTTAATAGTCTTAAAGGTAATGAAGTATTATAATTGAAATTAAAATGTCTTAGATATTGGAGTGTTATATGTAATGGAAGCATTAATTATTTTTGTTGCCCAGTTAGTATTGGTACCAATTGTTACGATCCGGACTATCCTAGTCGTGAAAGGGATTCGAAATGTTGCGGCCTTCATTGGTATTTTTGAAGGATTCATTTATGTCATTTCCTTAGGGCTGGTATTTAGTGATTTATCAAATATATGGAATATGGTCGCTTATGCTTTTGGTTTTGGAATAGGACTTTTCTTAGGAAGTCTACTCGAAACCAAACTGCAAATCGGTTATGTCACATTCCAGGTCAATTTAATGAATCGAAACGAGGAACTGGTACGAACACTGCGCGCATCCGGGTTCGGTGTTACGACTTATATCGGTGAAGGTATTGAAGATCATCGTTACCGACTGGATGTATTGGCGAAAAGAAACCGTGAGAAAGAGTTCATGGATATTATTGATCACATGGACCCGAAAGCTTTTGTTGTTTCGTACGAACCACGCACCTTCAAAGGCGGCTTCCTGACTAAACGAATGAAAAAACGTCAGGAACAAGCGGAATCGAACGCCTGAATAGAAGGCAGTTCAATATCTGCCAATACTAAATAAAACGTACTGCCCCCCATAAATGAAGCCCCCATAGATGCATATCGCCTGCCGCTATGGGGGCTGTTTTATTTACCCTTAAATATTTTCTTCAAAAAACCGGTGATACCCTCAGCTTCCTGTGCTGATTCGTTACTACTTTCTTCTACCACCTCTTCAAAGAAAATGTTTTGCTTTTCAATCGCATGGTCGCAGGTGAGAACAGCTCCTATATCAGTTTCCGATTCCCTGTTAGAAATCGTCGTATGATGTAATCCATATTTATCAGCCACAGCTTTATAGTCCTTCAGGAAACGGTAGCTGATATTACCATTTAAAAGCAGCTTGGCTTCAGGGTTATCCTTTATCTCCTGTTCTAAATTATCCAACCCTTTATTTTGTATTACTTGTCCTTTAGTCAAAGCTAAAACGACTCTCTCACGAAGCGTTCCTAAAAAACGTTTCCTCTCAGCCGGTTTCGTTTCCCTCGCACCATATATTCCTTCTTGCAGATAATCATCGACATCTTTTTTCAATGCTGCCACTCCTAATGAACAATCGGTACAATGTAAATTTACTATAGTTAAAAAATCAATCCAATTCAGGGACAACCACTTCGATATGGCTTGTCTTCACTTCCATCTCAACAGGTAAACGATCCCCTTGTTCTCCATCTACATTGGTCACCAGTGGATCAGGAGATGAAACCTTCAGGTGTTTAGCCGTAAAGTATTCTACATCTTCCTCTTCTTTTAATTCTCCTTTAAGAATCGCTGTTGCGATAGAAGCTAACCGGATCATATTCACCTGCTTGATGACATAGCAATGCAGCATGCCATCATCTACTCTCGCTTCAGGTGTCAACTTTTCAAACCCCCCGGTAGATCGCGTCAATGCAGCCAGAAATAATAAGGAATCCCCTTCCCATTTCTTTTCGTCGTATTCAATATTCAACGGGTAGGCTCTGTTTGAAGTTAATTCTTTTAACCCTTCCAACACATAGGCAAGCGGACCCAGCTTTGTCTTTTGATCTGGGGTGACATCATAAGTAGCTTCAGCGATAGCGCCGACTGCTACAATATTGACAAAATATCGGTCGTTGAATTTACCAATGTCCACCTTCTTCGTATGATCAGATTTCAACAGCTTTATTGCTTCTTCCGGATCGAGAGGTATATTCAAAGCACGGGCAAAATCATTGACCGTACCTAACGGGATAATCCCCAGTTTTGGTCTATGGAGCTGATCTACCAGCCCATTGATAGTCTCATGCAATGTGCCGTCTCCACCTAAGGAAACGACCATATCGTATTCATTTGTACAGGCATCTTGACAAAAATAAGTGGCGTCCAGCTCTTTTTCCGTTTTGCTGACTGTGGAATCATACCCTTTCTCTTTTAATATTGCTTCTATTTGTTCAATGTATTCCAATGCATTTTCCTTCCCTGAAGAAGGGTTGGCTATAATCATTGCTTTCATGAGTTCTCCACACTCCTGCCCCTAAGCTTTGCAGCTTGGTATTTACAAAATAATATAGTACTCCATCCTTGTACCACATATTCTTGAACACAAAACTATACCAACAATTTTTATCTATATTTGCCGAAATCTAGTCTCACAAATCGGATATTGCTATAATTTATATTAAAACTTTGCTAATATGGGGAAGTAAATAATATAAGAGAAAATGAAACAAGGCTTTACATTCCAACATCGGAAGGAGTTTATGAAATGAGCACAAACAAACCCAGAATTGTTGTCCTTGGCGCTGGATATGCCGGTATGATGACAACAAAGCAATTGACTAAAAAACTCAGCCCTGAAGAAGCAGAAATTGTCCTTGTAAACAAGCATAACTACCACTATCAGACGACCTGGCTGCATGAGGTTGCTGCAGGTACCATCAATACCAATCAGGCTCGTATTATGATCAGTGATGTCATCAACCCGAACCGGGTACGCTTAATCTACGATTCAGTAGTCAAAGTGAATAAAGATCAACAAACAGTTGTCCTGGAAAATGGCGAGTTAAATTATGACTATCTTGTCATTGCACTTGGCTTTGAAACAAACACATTTGGAATCAAAGGTATGGAGGAAAATGCATTTTTCATTCAAGATGTTGACAGTTCACGCCAAATTTACGAACATATTGAATACCAGTTTGCCAAATACAACAATGAAGAAAATCCGAAAGCGGAAAGCCTGTCTATACTTGTCGGTGGAGGCGGATTTACCGGAGTCGAATTTGTTGGGGAGCTTGCTGAACAAGTACCTAAACTTTGCAAAAAGTATGATATTGATCCAGACCTCCCACGTATTATCAATGTGGAAGCAGCACCTTCCATCTTACCTGGATTTGATGAAGAGCTTGTCGCCTATGCCAAAAAATCTCTTGAAGAGCGTGGAGTAGAGTTCCGGGAAGGCGCTAAAATCGCCGAATGTAAAGAAGATGCTTTTGTTGTAAACGAAGGCGAAGAAATCAAAGCCGGGACCATCGTATGGACTGGAGGTGTCACTGGAAACTCGATTCTAAGTAAATCCGGTTTCGAATTGACAAAAGGGAAGGTCACAGTAGAAGACACGCTCCTGGCGCCAGGTGAAAACAATATCTTTATTTTGGGAGACTGTGCATGGGTAATGAATAAAGAAGAAGACCGCCCATACCCACCGACCGCGCAGTCTGCCATGCAACACGCTGATACCTGTGCCACTAACATTAAAGCAATCCTTCATAGTGAACCGTTAGAACCTTTTGTATTTGATAATAAAGGTACCGTAGCTTCTCTGGGAAAATCTGATGCCATGGGCACTGTATTTGACGATAAGAAACTATATGGCAAGACAGCCTCTTCCATGAAGAAAGTAATTGATAATCGTTGGCTCTTCCTGCTTGGGGGTCCGAAGCTAATATTGAAAAAAGGAAAGTTCCGGCCATTCTAGGACGGTTACCGGCCATTATATCTTAAGGAGGTTATTTTATGAAAAAAGGTACCCTTTACTTTTTCCTGGCAGCCCTTGTTACCATTGCAGGGTACGCGATCACGAGCCGTACATTGGAAGATACACGTGATTTCCGCTAAACAAACACTGATGATTCAATATAAAACAGCCTCAGGTGACTGATTATCACAAACCTGAGGCTGTTGTTGTTTATTGCGTTTTATTCTGAGGTGATGCATTGCTGGATGAAGTCTGCGTGTTATTAGCCGCAGAAACATCAGAATCATTGACCATTTCATCCTTTGCCTGCTTTATCTTGTCCCCTGCTTCCTGAAGTTCTTCTCCAGCTTCCTTCGTAGCAGCGATCGCTTCTTTTGCATCATCCTGTACATCGGTTACTTTGTCCAGAATATCTTCATTCGCTTTTTCATAGATATTCCGCAGGCTGGCAACGGCCTCTCTTAGTACAGCAGATGTATCCTGGATACGCTCCATGAGATCATCTTTTGTGCCAGATGGGTTCTCTTTCACATCAGCGGCAAATTGTGAGATCGTTTCTTTGGCCTGATTGGTATTATCAAGAACTTTTTTGCGCGTTGTAGAATCGATCATTGCAAGCGCGCCCCCAGCAACTGCGCCGATTACCATCGCCTTCACTAGTTTACTACTTTTTTGCTCTGGTGTGTTTTGTGCCTGGGTTTGAGTTTGCTGTTCCATCTAACCACTCCTTAAAAGGGATAAATAATAATTTTTGTGTCTTACTAACAGTAATGAATTCCTATCCTTCTATTTAATTACCTTTCTTGAATAAAAGTTAAACTGCAAATTTTTTCCTTTCAATCCCCTTTCCACACATCCTGGTAGGAGGGGTTGGCTTCGAATTTTTTCGGAGCAAAACTGCAGACAAAGTCAAGTAGGGTTATCTTCCTTGCAAGCATACTCTACCACTATGTATCCCTAGTCAACTAAGCATAATTTGATTATAGATTCGTCATGCAATACAGAAAAACCTGACCTGGCATACATGCCAGGCCAGATTTAATAAACTATCCACCAAAAAAGAAATCAAAGATATTTCCTGCAGCGGAAGCTTTCTTATTATAAAATTCCGAGTAGCCACAGTTTTTACAAGATACAACCGTGAACTTATTGTTTTGCACATCCATCATTTTTGATAACCCGGAGCCTGTCATTGACACATCTTTTGTAGTTGCGTCAGTGCTGCCGCATTTAATACAACCTTCACCTGTGTTCATTCATTATTCCCCCTCCAGTACGGTGTTATTAACCTATACGATTCTCCGATCGGAAAGTTTCACCCATTGACTTTAGCTCTGCTGAATTTCAGTATTAATGTTACAGTTAAGCTCCCTTTTCCTGAAGACTCAGTTTCGAGAGAAACTGTTTCCGTTACGATAGTAACGGTTTGGGGGTCAGGGAAATCACTCGCTTTCCATGGGCGGACAGTGAGCTTCCTCAGGCTCCGCCTTGCGGGATCTCACCATGTCCTATCCTCCCATAGGACTTTGAATAAGCTTCTTGAATAAACACCGCACGAAGAAAATGCGTAGCATTTTCGAGGACTCGCAATTTCCCGGCCCTCCTTGCGTTTGTAAGACTAACGGAAACATCGATATGCGGAACCACCATCTTAACAGCTGAAAAGAGCTTATGTCCTGAATCATTGAGCTTTTCATGCAGAAAAATGTGGAAGATATCTTCTCACAACGTAGGGTTCGTTCGTCAAAATATGGATAAGGTGGCGGGGAAACGGTGAGACTCCCGTGGGAGAAGGGGCTAGGCGAGACCCCACAGGTCGTGAAACGGCCGAGGAGGCTTGCCAGCCTCCCCCCACAGGAAAGCGAATCGTTTCCCAGCCACCCTTTCCCCTGTCTCGGTAACGAACCCAAATTACTTTGAAACTGAGTCTTCCACAATTCGGCCATATACTTGAATAAACTAAATAAGGAGGGGATTACTCCCCTCCTATTAGAATTAAAATGGAAATTCGCGATATTCATTTTGTACACTGATCCATTTTTCAGTGGTGAATTTATCAATGGCCCACTGACCGTTGAAACGGCCGACTCCGGAATCTTTTTCACCGCCGAAGGCTACATGCGCTTCGTCGTTTACAGATTGATCATTGACATGAATCATCCCTGTTTCAATTTGATCAGCCACCAGGGCACCACGATGTCTGTCTTCTGTGAATACAGAACCGCTCAGCCCATAAGGCGTGCCATTAGCAAACCGGATTGCCTGTTCTTCATCCTTCACCTGGATGATCGGCATGACTGGGCCAAAAATTTCGTTTTTAGCAATCGGCATTTCATTGGTAACATCCGTCAGCACAATCGGATCCATCAGGTTGCCTTTTACATCACCGTCGACCAATTTCGTTGCTCCTTGCTGCACACTTTCTTCAATATCTTTCTGGATACGTTCGACTTGATCACGGTTGATCAATGGTCCTACTACCGTACCATCCTCGGAAGGATCACCAGCTTTCAATCCTTCTACTTTCTTTCTGAATGCTTCTACAAAATCATCATGAACCTGCTCATGAACTATGACACGGTTGATCGCCATGCATATCTGCCCCTGATGCAGGTATTTACCAAACGCAGCTGCTTCTACGGCCTTATCGATATCTGCATCTTCAAGAACGATCATGGCATTATTGCCGCCGAGTTCCAGTGTTGTTTCTTTAATATTTTTCCCTGCAAGTTCACCGATATGGCTGCCTACTTCTGTGGAACCTGTAAAGGAAAATACTTTCGGAATCGGATGAGTCAGGAAGTCATCTCCAATTTCAGAACCGCGACCGACCACTACATTCAAGACACCTGCCGGAAATCCGGCTTCTTCAAATAGATCCGCAATCAACAGGCCAGCAGTAACCGGTGCATCCGATGCAGGTTTCACTACTACTGTATTACCAGTTGCAATTGCAGGTGCTATCGAACGCAGCGCCAAATGGAATGGGAAGTTCCATGGACCAATGACACCTACGACTCCCTTTGCTTTACGATAAACACGGTTTTCTTTTCCTGGTGTATTGGAAGGTAAAATCGTGCCTGTCATCCTAGCAGGAAAAGAAACAGACTCCTTCACAATCGCTCTGGCTGCCTGAAATTCAATTTCTGACTTGATTTTTGTACTTCCTGATTCCTTGATCAGCCAATCAATGATTTCCTCTTTCCGATCATCCATGATTTGGACAAGTCTCTCAAAATTGGCCTGCTTTTCAGCAGGAAGCGACTTCTCCCATTCTTTTTGTGCCTGCTTTGCACCTTTATATGCTTTATCTAAATCCTCTGCATTGGCAGAAGGAATGACCCCAATCACTTCTTCTGTATAAGGATTGATATTTTCTACCTTTTTATCACTTGAGCCTGCTAACCACTCTCCGTTGATATATTGTTTCGTGAACTGTTGTTGGCTCATCGTTATATACCTCCAATGTTTTATTATACATCTCTTATTTTCCACCTTATAGAGGAATTCAAACAAGCGATATGCATCAGGTATCAATCAAGCTGCAACAGCATATCCACATGGGGGATGCCATCATCCATATAGACATCGGAAATTTCCTTGAACCCGAAAGAGCTGTAAAAATGTCGGAGGTGCTCTTGCCCCTGAAGAAATATTTCCTTTACTTCACCCTGGTCTTTCACAGCTGAGATAGCTTTATTCATAAGCTCCTCGGCATATCCCTGTCTCCGGTATTTCTGGTTGACCACCACTCTCCCTATCGAAACATAAGGATACTTGTCTCCCGCAGGAACTAACCGGCAATAAGCAATGATTTCATTCGCTTCCTCAAGCCAAAGGTGTGTAGAAGTTTCATCGTGGTCATCCAGTTCCGGATACGCACATTCTTGTTCTACGACAAATATGTCCACCCGTAATTTCAGAATTTGATATAACTTCTTGTTAGATAATTGTTGAAATGATTGCTGTTTCCATTCCAAAAGCTTTCACTCCTCCGTGTTATCGAATAAATGTATTAGATTGTCAGAAACTAGTAATCATCACCCTTGTCCTTTCATTTCTGGTTTTATCCGACTATAGACAGGGTAACTGCCTATTATTCAATCATTATTATAGTTATAAAGGGGTATGCAAGCATGATGAGTAAAATTTTGCCGTTCGACCTGCTAAAATATTTTCAGATGTCTAAACGACAGCGCCAGCATGAGCTACAAAAAACATTGTGGTTTACACCCTTCGTCTATGTAGCATCCGCTTTGCTGCTTACTGCCATAACACTTTATTTAGATTATCAAGTGGAATTATCCCAATATGTACCTACCTTTTTCCATGCCCGGGCCTCTGCTTCTCAAACGTTGCTAGCAGCCCTGATCGGTGGCATTCTGACACTAAGTGCCTTTACGCTGAACTCCGTTCTTGTTGTATTGACCACATTCAGCGGTCAATTCTCACCTCGAATGCTGGTGAACTTCGTAGCTGATCGGAAAACACAACATGTACTGGGGATTTTCCATGGAAGCTTTGTCTATGTACTTGTTGTATTCCTGTTTGTCACCAGCCAACGCAATGAATACTATGTAGCCATCCCCGGGACAACGGTATTTCTCGCATTTCTTACTGTGATGGTTTTTATTTTCTTCATCAACCATGCTGTCACATGGATGCAGGTGCACAATATAACCATTACGATGAACAATGCATCAAAAGAAATCATCAAAGAAACGCTTCATAATGAATTAGAGGAATTCCGGACCAATGAACCCGGCGACTTATATGAGCGCTACAAAGGCGAAGAAGTGATTGTCACTGCTCCACGAGTAGGGTACATCCAATTAATCCAATTCCAGGCTATATTAGAAGAAGCAAGAAAAGATGATATCATTATCAAACTACATGCCAAAGTAGGTGATTTCACTTTAGTAAATAACCGGCTCTTTTCCTATTGGGGGCCAGGTAAAGAACAAATAGATGAAGAAAAATATCGCAGTCTGATTGAGATCGGCCATAAAGAAACGGAGATTCAGGACATAAAAATGGGAATGACCAAGCTGGCTGAAATTGGGGTTAAAAGTATCAGTAATAATGACCCGAACACTACCATTAATACAATTCATCAGATGGCAGACCTGCTTGTTTCGGTTGATAGTTACATCACCTTTACCCCTTATTTGCATGACTCAGAAAAACAGGTACGAATCATCATGGACTCCGAAGATTTTGGTTACTATCTATATCGAGGATTCGGGTATATACGGCATTATGCGCGAGAAAATTATCCGATTATCACAGAAATAATCGTCGCCCTCACGTTGGCAGCCCAAACCATCGATCCCGATAAACATGATGCACTTTGGGAGTTTGCCAACAATACAGTCGACCATATCGGAACGGAGTTCATCTATGACATGGACAGGAAATATTTATTAGATAAATTATATGATCTGGCTTTGATGACGGATCATGAACTCGATTACTACAAGGCTGAACGCAGACTCTTAAAGGTGCAGCCAACTGACTTCTGACATATCATCTGATTGATTTGTATGCTGCAATGAATTCATCAGGGGGGGTGTTCAATTTAAATGGTACCACCCCCTGGTTTGTGTGTAGATACAATAACCCTACCCCCTCCCTGACTGGACGGTAGGAGATATCAAAGACGTTCTTCAACGCAAAACGATAGTCACGGGAAATGATTTCCGTTTCAGTCAACACCAATTCATGATTAGTTTCCACATAATGCTGGCCATCAATGTCGACTTTCCTGACTGTGTCGATGTAAGGCTGGGCGACTATCATCATCCACCTCCAAAAGATATAAGTTATCGTACATTGTAGCGCATAACATAGGAATTATCATTGTTCATGCTTTTATAAATATTGTTGACAATCTTCTTTTATTTACATACGATACATATATGCACATATACTCATATAAACACATGAAAGAAAAGAGGGCTTACCATGTCACACCACCACCATCATCACCATGACCATACCACAGGTAATATTAAAGTGGCATTCTTCCTTAATTTCACTTTCACCATCATCGAAATTATCGGCGGCATTATGACCAATAGCATGGCGATTTTATCCGATGCCCTGCATGATTTAGGCGACTCCTTGTCTTTAGGGCTTGCCTGGTTCCTGCAGAATTTCTCTAAAAAAGGGAAAACGAAAAATTTCTCTTTTGGCTACAAACGTTTTTCTTTATTGGCCGCCTTAATTAACAGTATCGTTCTAATTGTCGGGTCGGTCTTCATCTTGACAGAAGCCATTCCCCGATTACTAAACCCTGCGCAACCAGACCCTGGCGGAATGATCATACTTGCCATATTAGGTATCATCGTCAATGGTGCCGCTGTCTTCCGGCTGCGCGGCGGAGAATCGATGAATTCGAAAGTGATGACCTGGCACCTGCTTGAAGACGTTCTTGGTTGGGCTGCTGTCCTGCTGGTCAGTATCATCATGTTCTTTGCAGATTTACCAATCCTTGATCCAATCGCATCCATCGGTATTACGATCTTCATTTTATATAACGTAGTTAAAAATCTGACCCAAACGATGCGCTTGTTTTTAGAAGGTGTCCCTGAAAATATCAATTACCACGATATCATTGATAAAATGAACCAGCTGTCAAACGTAGAGTCGACACACCACACTCACCTTTGGTCTCTGGACGGGGAACATCACGCTTTCTCCACTCATATTGTGGTTCCTAAAGATGCTACTAAAGACCAAGTCTGTACTATCAAAGAGGAAGTAAAGGAAATCATAGAACCTATCCACTTAGATCATATTACAATCGAAATCGAGTATGAGGATGAACGATGTTCCGTAAAGGAAAACGATGACGAGGAGGGAGAGGTGCAGCATGGATGACTCTAACTATATAGACCTGGACGAGGAAACATTGTTTCTCGTGTCTCAAACCTTTAAAGCACTATCGGACCCGACAAGAATCAGGATATTGAATTTGTTATTCAACCGGGAGTTCAGTGTCAACGAAATTTCCGAACACCTCCACTTACGGCAATCAACTGTTTCCCATCAATTACGTTTCTTAAAAAATCTGCGCCTTGTTAAATTCCGGCGTGAAGGAACTTCCATTTATTACTCTCATGATGACGAACATGTATTGAACGTATTGAATGAAACGATTCAGCATGCATTGCACCATTAAGAAGGCATACACCAAAAAACAACAGGAAAACTCTATTAGAATAAAAAACGCGCCCCAGCTAAGCCAGGGCGCGTTTTTTCATTACAATTCCAGGGTTTGAGGTGTAGTATCTCCTTTATTCATCAGCCTAACCTGTTCTGGAGTGATTTTAAGAATAATGTATTCTGGATCCTCGGGGCCATCGAACCAGTTTTTCATATAATCATTCCAAAACTGTTCCTTCAGCTCTTTATCTTCTTTAATTTCAGCTTTCCCTTCTACTTCCAGGTAGGCATCTCCAAATCCCTCTCCTTCATAGCCGATCAGGATATGCACATAGGGGTTAGCTTCTATTTCTTCAGCTTTATGAGTCTCTTTGTTGGTCGGCGTATATAATGTTAATTCTTTATTGAAAAACGTCATGTAGCGGGAATGGGGACGGTTATTTTTCACCGTTGCCAAAGTTCCTACCTTATTGTTCTCCAATACCTGGAGTACTTTATCTTTTAACTCCTGATTGTTCATCGCTGTCATCTCTCCTTCCGTTTTGATTAGTTTTCCTTAAGGGAAGAAAAGTTAAACACACGAAATAATTAGTTTCTTGCTATTTTACTGACTAGAACCTTCATTCAAATTTTATTAAGACTTTTTTCAAGCATGAATACCCACATAAAAGTAAGAGCTTGCTGTAATTCAACCGGGAGGCCCTTCAGCCGTTTATCACTCACTCCACGTTTATATACACCATGGCCATCGATAACTTTCAAACCCATTTCTTCAGCCAGCGTTTTAAATTCCCACGGCATCATCGTATTGCAGATGACGTCTTCCCCATATAACCGCCGGTAACTATTTTTACGTGGTGCCGCTGTCGGGCCGAGAACTCCAATGCATAATTTCCCGCCTGGACGAAGGATTCGTACCATTTCTTTTAAGCCATCAGAAGGAACTTCTGTCCATTCCAGACAATTGATCGCCATGATGGCATCAAAACTTTCTTTGTCTAAATCCAATCCAGCCAGATCCCCCTGTATAAACGTCAATTCCCCCATCTTCAGCTGACGTTTCGCCCGTTCAACCATTGCTGGGGAAATATCGATCCCTGTCACTTGATATCCTGCTTGATGCAAACGATAGGATCCATACCCATCCCCGCAGCCGATATCTGCGATGGTAGCATCTGGTGCAATGTGTTTTTGTATAAAGGGAATGATCGTCTTCCGACTTCCTTCATCCCACATGTCTTTACTGTTCTGGTTCCAAAAATCAACGCGATCGTCCCATTGTCGTTCAGCTTCTTTATGCCATGCAAACTTCTTATTCATGCCTTCTTCCTCCTGTCTGTACGCTATATAATATTATTCTACAGTTTATGTATAACTCCTTTCACGAGAAATATCTTGCATATAGCTTTTGAATTCGTTATCATTAAAAC
Source organism: Thalassobacillus devorans MSP14 (assembly GCF_000496835.1). Classification (GTDB taxonomy): domain Bacteria; phylum Bacillota; class Bacilli; order Bacillales; family Halobacillaceae; genus Thalassobacillus; species Thalassobacillus devorans_B. The sequence goes on along the minus strand of NZ_KI543239.1, from coordinate 138,949 downwards.
ACAAGATAAGCTAATCAAAGAACAATAAAAACACAATATATAGTATCAGCGAATAGCGGATGCCACAAGGCTTAATAGGGAATCTGGTGCGAAACCAGAACTGCCCCCGCAACTGTAAGTGCTGACGAAACGGACATCCACTGTGCAAGAGATGCATGGGAAGGACCGGATTAGGCGGAAGCACAAGTCAGGAGACCTGTCTCTATTCGCATCAAGTTTCGACTTCTTCGGGGATTGAGAAGATGAAACGATGGAATAAAGGGACCGTCTATCTACGTTGTCGATACCTTCTCATTGTTCCATGGTTTCATCCGCTCAAATGGGCGGTTTTTTTTATTGTCTAGGAAATTATAAAATTTTCTATTTGTGGATAACTGTACAAGGTGAGCCACATCCAGCTCCAGCGCCTACCCCCTCGAGGTCTTAAGTCAATCCTCTTTGTGACAGAGAACGTCACGCCGAGGCTTGTCTTAAGCTTGTCGGGGGTGAGCAAGGCGCTTGCGCTTTTGTTATTATGTTAAAAGGAGTGAAACCATGGTACAAACATATGCCCCTCAGAATATCAATTGGAATAGTTGGTTGAAAGTACGGGAGAACCGCTTTTCCCACCTGGATTTGAATCCTATCAAAGAAAGACTAACCACCATTGGCACCATATCTAATGACGAACAAGCGAACCAGTTAATTTTAGAAAGCCTTGCTTTGATTGACGAACAAAACCCTGACTGGACTTATTTCGCTGCCGAATTGCAGCTTGAACAAATGTATAGGACTGCTGCGAATAATAGGAACAACAGAAAGCCATACCGTGACTTTCATCGAATGATTACAAGTATGATTGAAGAAGGTATTTACGATCCTAATTTGCTGGAATCTTACACCATCTCTGAAATTACAGAGCTGGAACAGGCTATCCTGCCAGAGCGAGATACGCTGTTGACTTATATCGGACTGAAAACTCTCCATGACCGTTACCTTGCAAAAGATAAACAAGGAAGGCTGTTTGAATTACCTCAGGAACGATTCATGATTATTGCCATGACTTTAATGAAAAAAGAAAAGAAATCTCAACGCCTGCCTCTTATTAAAGAAGCTTATTGGGCACTCAGCAACCTGTACATGACAGTCGCCACCCCTACCCTGGCTAACGCCGGGAAAAGTTATGGGCAGCTGAGTTCATGCTTCATCGATACGATAGATGACAGCTTGCAATCTATTTTTGATAGTAATACAGACACCGCCAACTTAAGCAAGCACGGAGGTGGCATCGGGGTCTATCTAGGCAAAATAAGAGGACGAGGAAGCGATATCAAAGGATTCAGCGGGGTATCGTCAGGCGTGATTCCCTGGATGAAGCAACTGAATAACACGGCGGTAAGCGTTGACCAGCTGGGCCAGCGCCAGGGAGCGATTGCCGTTTACCTTGATGTATGGCATAAGGATATTTTCTCTTTTTTAGATGCCCGACTGAATAATGGTGATGAACGTCAGCGTACTCATGATTTATTTTCAGGCGTTTGTATACCAGATATTTTCATGGAAGCGGTAGAGGCAAGGGACGATTGGTACTTATTCGACCCGCATGAAGTCAAAGAAATCATGGGATTTTCGTTAGAAGATTACTATGACGAAAATAAAGGCAAAGGGATGTTCCGGGAGAAATACCAGGCTTGTATTAATCATCCCGATTTGACAAAACAATGTATCCCAGCCATCGAAATCATGAAACGCATCATGGTCAGTCAATTAGAAACCGGAACACCTTATATGTTTTACCGTGATGAAGTCAATCGCAAAAACCCCAACGGCCATGCAGGGATGATTTATTGCAGCAATCTCTGCACGGAAATCACGCAGAATCAGAGCCCTACAATTCAAGAAGAGCAATATGTCAAAGAAGGCAAGCTGCATATCGTCCGGAACCCGGGTGATTTTGTGGTTTGTAACTTATCCAGTATCAACCTTGGAAAAGCGGTACCAGAGAATGTTCTGGAAAGGCTGATTCCAATTCAGGTCAGAATGCTGGATAATGTCATCGACCAGAACACCATTCCTGTGATGCAAGCCAAGCTGACCAATCAGAAATATCGCAGTATAGGACTCGGAACATTCGGCTGGGCTCATCTGCTTGCCCTTAAGCAAATCAAATGGGAATCAGAAGAAGCGGTTCACTACACCCATGAGGTTTATGAAAAAATCGCTTATTATACGATTCAGGCAAGTATGGATTTGGCAAAAGAAAAAGGATCCTACCCGGCTTTCCAAGGATCAGATTGGGAAACTGGTGAGTATTTTACGAAGCGCGACCTAAGAAGTAATTCAAAAATCGATTGGGAAAACCTTCAGAGGGATGTGGCTGAACACGGAATCAGAAATGGTTACTTGATGGCGATAGCTCCTAACTCCAGTACGTCGCTGATCGCCGGAAGTACCGCCAGTATCGACCCTATTTTTAAAAAGTTTTATTCCGAAGAAAAAAAAGACTATAAGATACCAGTGACCGCTCCTGATTTATCACCGGAAACCTACTGGTACTATAAAGCGGCACATGAAATCGACCAACATACAAGTATCAAGCAAAACAGTGCAAGGCAAAAGTATATCGACCAGTCCATATCGTTCAATTTTTATGTCAAAAACACAATCAAAGCAAAAGAGCTGCTTCATTTACATCTTAGCGCCTGGAAAAACGGATTGAAAACCACCTACTATACACGCTCAACTTCAAGTCAGCAAGATTTTGAATGCGAAAGCTGTTCATCTTAAGGAGGCTCAGACATGACTAACACCTTAAAGAAACGTAAAATCTCAGACCATCAGGCGCCTAACGCATCTACTGGAATCATCAATGGAAATAGCTCGAATGTACTCAATTGGGATGATATACGGTTTCCATGGGCTTATCCAATGTACAAGAACATGCTCGCAAACTTTTGGATCCCTAATGAAATCAACATGAGCAACGATATCAGACAATGGAATACACTGACCAGACAAGAACAGGATACGTTCAAAAAAATCATTGGCTTGCTCGCATTTTTAGACTCTATCCAAACAGATTACTCCAGTAAAATAGCCGATTATTTAACAGACTCAAGCCTTGTGGCGCTTATGCAGGTTCTCTCTTTCCAGGAAGTAGTCCATAATCAATCTTATTCCTATGTACTTTCTTCGTTGGTAGATCAACAAGAACAAAACAACATTTTTGAATACTGGAAACATGATGAAGTGCTGATCGAACGGAACGACTTCATTATCCAGGGGTATCAAGCATTCGCGGATAAACCTTCACCTGAAACGTTTTTAGAATCACTGGTTTATGATGTAGTGCTGGAAGGATTGTTCTTTTATGCAGGGTTCTCTTTTTTCTACAACCTCGCTCGCAATGGAAAGATGGTATCGACCAGTACAATGATCAACTATATCAACCGTGACGAACAGATCCACGTTACCCTGTTCGCAAATATTTTCAAGGAAACATTAAAAGAAAACCCGCACATAGATAAGCAAAGGTACCACCAGTTTGTTGAGGAGACGTTCCGTAAAGCTGCAGAGCTGGAAATCAAATGGGGAAATTATATCATTGGAGATAACTTCCCTGAAATTCCAATGACTGACCTTGAGGATTATATTAAGTTTTTGGCCAATAAACGCAGCAAACAAATGGGCGCCGATAAACCATTCCCTGGGTATGATAAAAATCCATTGAAATGGATAAGGGCTTATCAAGAGGTAGACGAAGGTAAATCGGACTTTTTTGAACAGAAATCAAGACAATATACCAAAGTCTCTGAGGATAACGGGTTTGATGAACTGTGATCCACCATCCTGCTCAACTGTTGGGCAGGTCTTTTTTTATTGGTTCGTGTTAACTTTCCTAACATAATTCAAAATTAGTTCTTGATTTTTCAGAAAATTAACGGTATTATATATAAACATAACATTATATGTTATAAAACCTAACATTAAAATTTAGGAGGAGCTAATCAATGAAAAAGATTGAGGCTATCATTCGCCCGGAAGCCTTCCAGACATTGCGACATGATCTTGACACCATGGGAATTAACGGGTTGACGGTATCTGAAGTAGCGGGATGTGGCCAGCAAAAAGGCCAGGAAGGTATCTTCCGAGGTAATCGCTATGAGGTCAAACTTTACCCGAAAGTGAAGGTAGAAATGGTATGTGAAAACCATGAAGTAGAAGGAATCGTCGATGTCATTTTGCAGACATGTGCTACCGATCAAGTCGGTGACGGCAAAATATTCATCCACCCGATCGAAGACGTTTATCGCATCCGCACAGGCGAACAAGGAAAAAAAGCCTTAATTTAAACAGGAAGGAAGATATAAAAATGAAGAAAAAAATCATGTCATTATCTGCTGGATTAATGGTGATTCCAACTTTTGCTTACGCTTCTCCCTCTGTTGAATCTGTGGTCAGTTCCGTAGATATGGTCTGGATGATGATCGCTGCGTTTCTCGTATTTTTTATGCATGCAGGATTTGCTATGGTGGAAACGGGATTCACCAGATCTAAAAACGCACTGAACATCTTAATGAAAAACCTCATGACTATGTCAATCGCTTCTGTCCTTTACTTCTTAGCAGGCTATGGATTCATGTTCGGTGATTCACTGGGCGGTTTCATAGGTGCCAACGGTTTCCTTTTAAACGGGCACAGTGATCAAATAGGTTTCTTCGTTTTCCAGGCTGTATTCGCAGCTACATGTGCCACTATTATCTCAGGTGCTGTCGCCGAACGGATGAAACTAGGCTCGTATCTGATGCTGACTGTATTTATGACTGGCTTGATTTATCCAATTGTCGGTCACTGGGTTTGGGGAGGAGGTTGGCTGGCTGAACTAGGATTCGTCGACTTTGCCGGCTCTACTGTTGTCCATTTGACTGGAGCCCTGGGAGCAATCGTAACCGTCCTATTCCTGGGACCACGCCTTGGCAAATATACAAACGGCAGAGTAAATGTCATCCCTGGCCACAACATTCCACTAGGAGCACTTGGGGTCTTTATTCTTTGGTTCGGGTGGTTCGGATTCAATGGTGGAAGTACACTGGCTGCAGATCCAGCCTTAATTCCAGCTGTAATTGCTACCACCTTGCTGTCTGCCTCTGCGGGAGTCATCGCATCTGCCGCTTACTCTTATATTAAATTTCAACAAATCGATGCTTCTCTGACACTTAATGGAGCACTTGCCGGTTTAGTAGGAATCACAGCAGGAACAGCCAACGTATCACCAATAGGAGCTGCTGTCATCGGGTTGATTGCCGGAATTATCTTAGTGGAAGCTGTCCAGTTGTTCGATCGCGTATTGAAGATCGACGACCCTGTCGGAGCTATCGCAGTGCACGGTGTTTGTGGAATTTGGGGAACACTTGCTGTCGGTATATTCTCTGTAGAAGGAGGTTTACTTTATGGAGATGGGACAGCACTACTCGGCGTGCAAGCAATCGGGATAGCTGCCGTAATAGGATGGACAATGGCTGCTACCTCTGTCGCATTGGTGATTGTAACCAGATTCGGATCCATCCGAGTGCCCCGCGAAGAAGAAGTCGCCGGGCTGGACTTCTCCGAACATGGGTCTTCCGCTTACGAATCTTCCCGCGGCATATTCAATGAAAACTACAGCCAGAATGTCGGAGCCGACTTTGGTGTAGGTCTCATCAAACGGCTGGACGATTTAAAAACCAAAAAAAGAAACCCGAGACAGATTCACTAATATTTCTTTTAACTAAGTTAAACTTTCTTAAAGGACTAAAAAGAACACCACCCCAACCATTGAGTGGAGGTGGTGTTCCTATGTATAAAATCGCCTGCACCAAACCGCCTTGTAAACAACCGAATTATAACTGTTCCCATGTTTAAAAGCGTACTTTTCTCCTATATGTTGCGTATTTCTCCCTAATTGCAGAACGTTTGTTCCCCTTTTGTGAAAAATATGGTATCCTTGTAAATAGATATCGATCTTGTAGGGAGAGGTCGGCTAGCCCCATGTCCGAAGAAGAAGGGGGTGATGCCTATGATGGGTACGTATGAAGTCCTGATGGTGATGCTTGCGTTTGGCACCTTTATTCTTACGTTGCTCGCCCTGGTCATCAAACTGACCAATAAAAAATAGACCTCCCTATTAACCCTGGACAAGTTGATTGGGAGAGGTCTATTCCTGACGGCCGATCCCCTGGGGGAATCGATATCCATATGACCGCAGTTGGCGCTGCGGTCTTCTTACTTTATGTCTGTATCACCTTAATGATACCACAAAATCTCAAAAATAGTATAATGAATCCCATTTTATTAGTGAAAATTTTAACAAAAGGTTCAATTAAAGGTTGTTGTTTTTTCATAAGATTCTTATTCAACAATAGGGCCGAAAAGTCGAAGACTTGATTTCGAGATGTTTGGTAGAGTTTAGGGGCGCTGGGGAAGGATTCGCTTTCCGCGGGGAAGCCGGCAAGCCTCCTCGAGCTAAAGCTCTGCGGGGTCTTGCCAGTCTATCCTTTCCCGCAGGAGTCTCAACCTTCCCCCACGCCCCTTGCCATATAAGGTACTCGAAATCGTACTTGGAAAGTCCAGCACTAATGAGTGAAGAAAACACTATTACATTGCTAATTTGAATGTACTTTCTTTGTTATAAAGCATGCTGATAAAGTTTCGAGACACAAATAAACGTATGACGGCGGGGAAAACGGTGAGACTCCTGTGGGATGAACATGATCGGTGAGATCCCGCAAGGCGAAGCCTGAGGAAGCTCACCACATGCCCACGGAAAGCGATCCGTTTTCCCAGCCGCCATAATCGCTACCTGAAACCTCGAAACTGAGTCTTCAGCAATTGGGAGCTAAAGTATGAAAAAAAGCTGCAAAAGTTGCAGCTTATTCTTCATTCCACCCATGTATACATATAATTGGTATCTTCATAACCTTTTGCTTTTTTGACGATTTTGAGCGGCCGGAACGTATCGATCATGACCGCAAGCTCCAGGGTTTCTTTTTTGCCAATGCTGGCTTCAGTTGTGCCAGGATGCGGTCCATGAGGAATTCCGCTTGGGTGCAGGGTGATCGAACGTTCATTAATCCCTTTCCTGCTCATGAAGTTACCTTCGACATAGTAAAGTACTTCGTCACTGTTCACATTGCTGTGATAGTATGGAGCTGGAATCGACTCCGGATGATAGTCGAACAGCCGCGGAACAAATGAACAAACCACAAAGTTGTGCGCTTCAAATGTTTGATGTACCGGAGGCGGCTGATGAATGCGACCTGTGATTGGTTCAAAGTCTTCCACGTTGAAAACCCATGGATATAGATAGCCGTCCCACCCGACGACATCCAGAGGATGGTGGTTAAAAATATGCTTGTGCACATGCCCGCGGGATTTCGTAAGTACTTCAAATTCTCCTTTTTCATCGAAGGTTTCTAACTTTTCCGGTCCCCGAATGTCCCGCTCACAAAAAGGGCTGTGTTCCAGCAATTGTCCATACTCATTGCGGTAGCGCTTCGGTGTTGTAATCTGACTGAAGGCTTCTACAAAGAAAATTAGACTCTCACCTTCCGGAACCAGCCGATAAATGGTGCCAATCGGGATAACAATATAATCCCCTTTGCGATATGTGATCGTTCCGAACATACTTTCAATTCTTCCTGAACCGGTATGAATGAACATCATCTCATCGCCATCCCCATTACGATAAAAACCTTCCAGCGGTTCGGTCACTATCATGGTGCCCATCAATAAATCTTCATTTCCCAATGTATAATTTCGGGCATCCAAAGCATTTCCGCCTTTATCAGCTTCCGGGGTCAGGAAATGACGGTGTCTCAATGCATCCTGTTCTTCAAATTCAGGCAGGTAGCTGTACAATTGCTCTGCTTTCGTCACCTCGGTCGGCATGTGGTGATGGTAAAGAATCGACTGAGTCCCTGAAAACCCTTTTGTCCCCATCACTTGTTCACGAAATAACGTGCCATCTTCCTTTTTGAACATCGTATGCCGCTTATGGGGAATCTCCCCTAAACTTCGATAAAACACCCGGATCCCTCCTTCGACTGTTTATATAATTTTATTTGTCAGTTTTCCTAATCCTGTAATTTCAAGGGAAACTTCATCCCCCGGCTCCAGCCAACGGTGTATATTGGTTCCCAATTCTAATATGCACCCCGTACCGACTGTACCTGATCCGAGCACTTCACCAGGGTAGAGTGTGACGTCTGCCGAAGCACGCTCGATCATTTCAGCAAATGTATAATGAATCGTCTCAAAACTGCCTTCCGAGAGGACCTTTCCATTTACTGCTGCTTTCATTTCAAGGTCGTAACGCCCGCCTTTTTGAAAAGCAGCCAGCTCATCTTTCGTGACTAGCCAAGGTCCCATCGAGGTAGCGAAATCTTTCCCCTTGGCAGGCCCAAGACCGACCTTCAATTCCTGACGCTGCAGGTCACGGGCACTCCAATCGTTCATAATGCAATAGCCGAATATGTAATCATCCGCTTCCGCAGCAGATATATTCCGGCCTTGCTTCCCGATGACACAGGCGATTTCCAATTCATAATCCAGCCATTCACAATTTTTCGGGCGTGCCACTTCTTCATTCGGTCCTTTGACTGCCAGGTGATTTGAAAAATAAAAAACAGCAACTTCATACCATTCCGGTACCACGTCCAGTCCGCGCTTTCCCCGTGCTGTCTTCACGTGTTCTTCAAAAGCATAAAAATCACGGACACTGACAGGCCGAGGCAAAGGTGCTAACAATTCGACTTCTTCTTTTCGATAGACTCCTGGATCTTCTATATTCAATGAATCTGCGAGCTGATCAACCAGGCCGCGATACGCTTCTTCTTTTTCGAGAAACGTTACTAAATCTGATGGTAATTTACCGTTCGAAGCCTCCTGCATATCGACCACTATTTCGTTGTCTATCCAGCCTGCAGCAATCTTTCCCAGGTTATTTCGAAACGTGATATACTTCATTTTAATCCCTCAGGACTTTTCTTCCGTTCCAGGGTGAACGTTTCAGCAATCGCTTTTGTGTAATTCTGTCCTGCCAGCCGGCCAATCGGATTCAGTTTTTCTGTATCAATACGGCCATTTTCATATAAATCATCTTGAATTTGTACAACCTTCACCTTTCCAATCACCAGGCTGCCGGCACCCGGTTCATTTCCGAAGTGGAGCAGCTCATGAAGTTCGCACTCTAAATGTACTCTGCTTTCTTTTACACGAGGAGGTTTGACGGAAGCACTCGCTGATTTCGTTAAGCCGACAGCTTCGAATTCATCGGTACCATGCCGGTATTCGATCGCCGTATTATTCATTTGTTCGGCAAAATCTTCACTGACAACGTTGATGACAAACTCCTTCGTCGCTTCAATATTCCGTAATGTATCCTTCTTCTCACCATCTGTTCCACGAAGCATCGGAGCAAAACATATCAACATAGGATCGGCACAGATACCGGTAAAAAAACTGAATGGTGCCAGATTTACGTTTCCTTTTTCATCTATAGTAGAAACGAAAGCAATCGGCCTTGGCAGCACGGAACCAATCAATAGTTTATACGCGTCCTTCCAGGCCAGGGAATCCGGTTTTATTTCCATGATTCATCCACCACACTTTCTGAGTAGAAAAAGGGAGAATAGCATTCTCCCTTGATTTTATTTATTATTCTGTAAGTCAACCTGCTTCGTGCCAAACCTTCCCTTAAAGGTTTCCTCTGCGTTCCTGCTCGCGTTCGATAGACTCAAAGAGTGCCTTGAAGTTTCCTTCGCCGAAGCCACGGGCCCCTTTACGCTGGATAATTTCAATGAACATCGTAGGACGGTCAACGATCGGCTTTGTAAAAATCTGCAATAGATAGCCTTCGTCATCACGGTCTACCAGAATCTTCAATTCTCTCAATTTATCAATTTCTTCATCTATTTCTCCGACACGATCGGTGAGCTCATCGTAGTAGGCATCCGGGGTGTTAAGGAATTCAACTCCGTTTTCACGTAACTTTGTTACCGTGTCGACGATATCCCCGGTAATCAAAGCAATGTGCTGAACCCCAGGACCATTATAGAAATCAAGGTACTCTTCAATTTGAGACTTCTTTTTACCTTCCGCCGGCTCATTGATCGGGAATTTGATCCGTCCGCCGTTATGCATCACTTTAGACATCAGCGCGGAATACTCGGTTGTAATATCTTCGTCCGAGAAATGGCGCATTTCCTTGAAGCCCATGACTTTTTCATAATAAGACACCCATTCTTCCATACGTTCTACATTCCCTACCACATGATCGATGGCGGCAATGCCAGTGGATTGATGCGGGATTTCGAAATCAGCAGGAAGGAATCCAGGCATGAACACACCTTTATAGTCTTTACGTTCTACCAGTGTGTGGATCGTATCACCATAAGTACCAATCACGGCTTTCTTTACTGGTCCATACTCATCGTCGATCGTGAATGGGGGAGTAATTTCAATCGCTCCACGCGAAACCGCTTCTTTATATGCTTTATCTACGTCATCTACCGTTAGGGCGACATCTTTCACCCCGTCCCCGTGCTTTTTCGTGAATTCAGCAACTCTGCTGCTTTCTGTCAATGTACCCGTCACAACAATTCTGACCTTGCGCTGTTGCAGCACATAAGAAACTGTTTCACGATTTCCCGTTTCCAATCCGGAATAAGCGACCGGCTCGAACCCGAAGGCTGTACAGAAGAAATGCGCTGCCTGTTTAGCGTTTCCAGTGTAATATTCCAGATAATCTACCTCTTTGACCGGAAAAAAGTCCTCAACCGCTTCTGGCGCTTTTTTTTGAGTAACCTGTTCTTTCATTCGCAATCCCTCCAAAATTTATTAAAAATCATTTCAAGTCAATTAATAGTAAATAAGGACGTTCAATTAAGGCCTGCACCCGGTTGGTAAACGCGACAGCCGTACCACCGTCTGCCACCCGGTGATCGAATACCATCGAAATATTCATCATCGACCGGATGGCTATCTCATCATGGACCACCATCGGACGTTTCTTTGTTTTATGAAAAGCCATCAACCCGACTTCCGGATAATTGATGATCGGTGTAGCCCCGATACTGCCTCCCAGTGGTCCGACATTGCTGATAGTAAATGTGCTTCCTGTCATTTCCTCACGCTTCAAGCGATTGCCAGCCGCTTTTTCTGTCAGTTCTTTCATTTCTTCATGGATCGTCTGCAATGATTTTTTCTCCACATCTTTAAGTACGGGAACAATCAGCCCCTCAGCTGTATCGGTAGCAATTCCGATATGATGCTCCTTTACCAGCCGGATGGCTTCATTCTCTTCGTCGAGCCTGGCATTGAAAACCGGAAACTCCTGAAGCGCCACGGATACTGCTTTGATAAAAAAAGCTGTCGCGGAAATAGCTAAGTCTTCCTGCTTCAGTTCTTGCCTGATATCAAGCAATTCAGAAACATCTATTTCTTCGAAGTGGGTGCAATGAGGAATAGTGAAAAGAGACTTTGTCATTTTATTGGCAATCTGCTTTCTTCTGCCACGGAAAGGAATCATCTCGGACTTATCCACTGATTCCTCACTTACCTCCTGGGTTTTAATCTCCTCAGGTGCTGACGTTTCCGGCACAGCAGCAAAACGTTTGACGTCGTCCACAGTGATTCTCCCTCTTATACCTGTACCTTGTACCTGTTCTATATCAACACCAAGCTCACGCGCCACTTTCCTTGTGTAAGGCGCAGCCTTGACACGCCGGTCAGGAGCGGTGACTTCAAAGCTTTGCACATACGGTGTTTCTGCTTTTACCGGTTCTTTCTCTAATTCCAGTGTGGCGGCGGTTTCCCGTTCCGCTTCACCGGCTGTTTCGAGCACTACAACCGTAGTCCCAATGGAAATGGTCTTTCCTTCTTCCACTAACAGTTCCTTTACGACCCCTTGCTGTGGAGCCGGGATTTCCGCTGTCATTTTATCTGTAGAAACTTCTACCACCGGTTGATCGACAACTACCTCATCACCAGGCTTCACAAGAAAATGTGTAACCTCAGCTTCGGTCATCCCTTCTCCGATGTCATGAAGCTTAATTTCAACCATGGTCATCCTCCCCCGTCAAAACTTGATCACCTTTTCGATTGCGTTCTTTACCCTTGCCGGAGTCGGCAGGTATTCATCTTCAAATCCGAAAAATGGTACCGGTGAATCAAAACCGGTCACACGCTCAACCGGGGCTTTCTGATAAAGGAAAGACGTATCATTGACAACTGCAAGTACATCATTTCCCACACCACCGGTTCCGTGGGCTTCATGGACAATGACTGTACGCCCGGTTTTTTGTACTGATTCGGCAATTGTATTCCGGTCGATCGGATACAGCGTTCGGAGATCGATAAGTTCACAGGAAACACCGCTCACTTCCATTTCTTTTACTGCTTTGGCAGCGACGGGAACCATTGCTCCCCAGGTGATGACAGTTACATCCTCCCCTTCCTGTACCTTTTTCGCTTTTCCGATTTCAACCGTATATTTTCCTTCTGCTACTTCTTCTCGTGAAGAACGATAGCAGCGCATCGGTTCCAAATATAAAACAGGGTCAGGGTCTTCGATAGCAGCAATCAAAAGGCCTTTCGCATCTGACGGTGATGCTGGACAGACGACTTTCAGGCCAGGCATATGGGTGAAAATCGCTTCCGTACTGTCGGAATGGATTTCCGGTGCACGAACCCCCGCCCCATATGGAGCACGGATCACCATCGGCACAGTGTAATGCCCCATTGTTCTGGAACGGAGCCGAGAGGCATGCGTCATGATCTGTTCATAAGCAGGATAAATGAAACCAAGAAACTGAATTTCGGCTACAGGGCGCAGCCCGTTGACAGACATCCCAATCGCTGCACCGATGAACCCCGCTTCGCTTAATGGAGTATCCATGACACGATCCTCACCGAATTCATCCTGAAGGTGATCGGTTGCCCGGAATACACCCCCGTTCTTCCCGACATCTTCTCCCAGCACCAGCACCCTTTCATCTTCTTCCAGCATCGTACGCATCCCATCTGTGATTGCCTGGACAAGGGTCATCGTTTTCTTCTTTACTGCTGTTGTTGATTCCATACGGCAACCCCCTTTTTCGCTTCAAAGTATTGTTGCTTTTGCTCCTCTAGCTGCCAGGTGGGTTCCGCGAACACATGGTCAAAGATGTCATTAGGGTCAGCAGGCGGAAAACTTTCCATCTCAGCAACTGAGGCATCTACTTCGTGAGCCGCTTGATTCTTAACTTCTTCCGCCCACTGTTCATCAAACCATCCTTGATTTTTCATCAGCCGTTCCACCCGTAGTACAGGATCCGTCTCTTCCCGCCTCCGATCACTTTCCTTCTGATCCCTATATTTAGTCGGATCATCTGCCGTTGTATGCGCCCCATAACGCCAGGTCACCGCTTCGATCAACGTCGGCCCTTTCCCGTTGCGCGCACGGTCAAGCGCCTTCAAAGTTTCAGCGTAAACAGCGAAAACATCGTTGCCATCCACCCGGACCCCGGGCATATCATAGGCCAGGGCTTTTTGGGCGATTGTTTTTGTATTCATTTGTTTTTCCATTGGCACAGAAATGGCATAGCCGTTATTCTGATTAAAAAATACGACTGGCGCCTCGAACACACTGGCCATGTTCAACCCTTCATGAAAATCTCCTTCTGAGGTTGCGCCATCCCCAAAGTAAACGATGGCAGCGTTTTTTGTTCCTTTCCGTTTTTCTGCGAATGCAGCCCCCACCGCATGCGGCAACTGAGTTGCAATCGGAATCCCCGGGGGAAAGATATTCTTCCCTGCAGGTGGAATACACCCTTCATTCCTTCCATTCCAAAACAGTAAGATATTTTTCAAGGAATGCCCGAAAGTCATCGTTGCCCCATGATCCCGATATGACGGGAACATCCAGTCATTCGCCTCCAGAGCCAGCGCACTTCCTACCTGGCTGGCTTCCTGACCTTCAAACGGGGCGTAAGTGCCAATTCTCCCCTGGCGCTGCAGACTAATCCCCTTCCTGTCAAATGTACGGATGCGAATCAGCTGTTGGTAGAATGTTCTAGCCCGCTTCTCCGTCACCACTTCTTGATATTCTTTTTCCTGGACGTTTCCATTTACATCTATCCACATTTTTATAGGAAAGTCATTTTCCATCGAATCACCCTTTTTTAAGGCATTAACTACTTGGTTAATTTCGCACAGCCCATTTCGGCCGCTTCATATGACTGAAGAAGCTATTACGCTGGGCACGGGATTCAATCCGTCTTTCACATAACAGATTAGAAGCTTCCACTGTACAGATGCCGCTATCCATCGATTCCTGAAAAACATCCAATAATGATGTATAGATAGCTTTCGTTTTTCTCAAGACCCTTGCTTTGTTCGGTTCATACAATTCATCTGCGACCTGAATCAATCCACCTGCATTGACGATGTAATCAGGTGCGTAAAGGATGCCCTTTTCCTGCAATATCTTCCCGTGATGGATATCCAACAGCTGGTTATTCGCTGATCCTGCTACCGCTCTTACCTTCAGCTGCTCGATTGTCTCATCATTGATGACCCCGCCAAATGCACACGGTACGAAAACATCAGCTTCCACATGATAAATCTCTTTATCATTGACTACTTTTACAAAACCGTTATATTCTTTCGACTTTGATAAAACCTCATCGATGGCTGACTGGTTGATATCCGTAACATACAGATTGGCTCCTTCCTGGAGGAGGTGCTCCGCCACTTTAGCTCCAACTTTTCCTAAACCCTGGATGGCATAGGTTTTATCTCCCAGCTCTTTGCTTCCCCATACTGCCTGGTTCGTGGCTTTTATGCCATAAATGACCCCGAGAGCAGTGGGCACAGATGAATCGCCACTGCCTCCATATTCTTCTTCTACACCTACAATGCAGTTCGTTTCTTTTAATGCATGCACAAAATCTCCAGGAGTGGTACCCATGTCTGTCCCTGTGTAGAAACGCCCATTCAATGACTCGACAAACTGCCCGAACGCACGGAACAATTCAGGGTTTTTATCTTTTGCCGGATCACCGATGATAACGGCTTTCCCCCCGCCAAAATCGACATCGGCTGCCGCACATTTGTACGTCATCCCTTTGGACAGACGCAGCACATCTTCCAAGGCTGCATCGACACTTTCGTAAGGCTGCATCCTGCACCCGCCAAGAGCCGGACCAAGTGTCGTGTTATGAATCGCGATAATCGCTTTCAAACCTGTTGCCTGATCATTACAAAATAGCACCTGTTGATGCTCACTAATCCGCTCAAACATATTCATCATGAGTCCCCCTTTTGCAATACTTTCCCAGTAAGCGCTTTCATTTGTTGCAAATAAAAATTTTACTTAGATTGTATTTCCACCTGCAACATTTCTCTTATCTTTACTTTAGGAAGGATGACCTGCCTTACTTCTCCCTTGCCAATGATATTGCCTTCATTTTCTGCCACCACTTCCGTGACCACTATATTCTTCTTTATCGCTGTCACCGT
Organism: Thalassobacillus devorans MSP14; assembly: GCF_000496835.1. Taxonomy (GTDB): domain Bacteria; phylum Bacillota; class Bacilli; order Bacillales; family Halobacillaceae; genus Thalassobacillus; species Thalassobacillus devorans_B. The sequence continues at coordinate 123,433 of NZ_KI543239.1, read as the reverse complement.
GGCGGTGATGTCGATGGTGACACCCTCTGGAGCAGGGCTGACATGTTTAACAGAGATAGCACCGCCCATTCCTTCTTCACTATCTTCCAGGTAGGGCAAAATGATCTTCCTCGAAGCCCATTCCATATAATAGACAAGCGATACAGTGGAAAAAGTCGGGTGGACGACCTCACCTCCAAATTGCGCGAACATCTCATCCGTCACTTTCGTTTGGACGGAAGCTGTTTGCCCTTCCCGCATGCCTGGCTTCATTATGCTCACCTCTTATTCTTAGTCTCTACCATACTACTTTCTATGTACCCTGTCACATTCCGGAGCCGGAGATTTTCATGACAGGGGACCCGCTTATTAACTTAGCAATGCGCGATCGTTAGCCATCTGTTCGCCTCGTATCCGCTGGAATTCAGCCATCAATTTATCTACAGTCAGATGGTTCTTCTCCTGCTCGTCAACTTTCAAAATGATTTGTCCTTTATCCATCATGATCAAACGGTTGCCCAAATCCAAAGCCTGCTGCATATTATGGGTAACCATCAGAGTAGTAAGGTTATACTTGGCAACGATTTCCTTAGTCAAGTTGGTGATCAATTCTGCTCGTGATGGGTCAAGTGCAGCTGTGTGTTCATCCAAAAGCAGTATTGCAGGTTCTGTAAATGTAGCCATCAATAAGGACAGCGCCTGCCTCTCCCCACCGGAAAGAAGCCCTACTTTTACATTCAGCCTGTCTTCCAGACCCAAATGGAGTGTCTCTAATACTTCTTTGAAGAAAGCCCGGCGACTTTTAGTCACACCTTTTCGCAATGTCCTCCTTCTATTCCTGGAATAGGCCATCGCTAAGTTTTCCTCGATGGTCATTGTAGGAGCGGTTCCCGCCATCGGATCCTGGAATACTCGCCCGATCAGCTTGGAACGCTTATATTCAGGAACAAGGCTGACATCTTTTCCGTCGATGCCTACCATCCCTGTATCTGGAAGCAGCACACCTGAAATGATATTCATCAGCGTGGACTTGCCTGCACCGTTACTTCCGATAACCGTCACGAAATCTCCGGAATTCATGGAAAGGTCAACATCGTCCAGCGCTATTTTTTCATCCGGTGTGTTTTCATTGAATACCTTGTGGATCCTATTTAGCTGCAGCACGTTGCTCTCCCCCGCTTTCCATTGGTATATCCATCATGATTTCTTTATGCTTCTGCTTCTTACGTTTCTTTTCCCGCTGGCTTTCAATCATTTTTGGTAAGGTCAAAGCTAAAATGACGATGGTGGCTGTAATCAATTTCATATCCCCTGTTTCCAGAAATTCAACTCGGAGCGCCAAACTGACAACGATCCGGTAAATGATTGCACCCCCAACGACAGCAAGCGTAGTTCTTGCAATCGTTTTTGTACCGAAAAGCGCCTCTCCTATGATGACAGAGGCTAGGCCGATGATGATCATCCCAATCCCCATACCGACATCAGCAAAGGATCCGTACTGGGCAATCAACGCTCCTGAAAAAGCGACCATAGCATTGGATAACCCCAGTCCTAATATGACAAGCATATTGGTATTAGCGGAAAAACTGCGGATCATCCGTTTGTTATCTCCTGTCGCCCGTACAGCCAGACCGATTTCCGTCTTCAAAAAACGGTCAGTTGTAAACTTGATCAATAATGTAACGATAACCATGAAAAATAATATGCCCCAGGTAGAAGGTAAACTGTCACCTAAACCTATCAATTCCAAACCTTTATTCAGAATGGGATCGATACCGAGTTTTTCCCAGAACGAAGAGACAGTAGTGAAAGCTGTCTCTTCATTGAGTAAAGGTATATTCGACCTGCCCATTATTCTGAGATTAATAGAATAAAGCGCAATCATCATCAATATCCCCGATAATAATGCATTTATTTTTCCAATCGTATGAAGCATCCCGGTAATACAACCCGCCAGAAAACCGATGACTAAAGCAATGACAGTGGCAATAAACGGGTTAGCACCATTCACGATCATGACGGCTGCTACTGCAGCACCTGTAACAAAGCTGCCATCAACAGTCAGGTCGGGAAAATCCAGGATTCGGAATGATAAGTAGACTCCCAAAGCCATGATTGCGTAGATGATACCTGATTCTAGTGAACCAAAGATTGCCGTAAACAAGTTGAATCATCCTTTCCACTTATTCTCCCTCGTAGAATTCAGCGATTTCGCCCCATTCCTCCTTGATTTCCAGACCTTGAGCTTCCGCTGCTTCTTTATTTATGACCAGCTTCAAGTTCTTAGGATAAGATACTGGAATTTCGGAAGGCTCCTTGTCTCCATCCAGGACTTGTGCGGCCATTTCACCAGTTTCGTAGCCAAGGTCTTTATAGCTGAATCCACTGCCGGCTACTGCACCAGCTTTGACAGAATCCAACTCTCCCGCGAACATTGGGATGTCTTCTTTTTGAGCAACATCTATCACGGACTCCAAAGCAGAAACAACCGTGTTATCGGTAGGGATATAGATAGCATCAGCACGGCCAACCAGTGATTCTGCCGCTTGTTTCACTTCAGCAGACGTTGAAATAGATGCTTCTACCAATTCAACGTTTGTATCTTTTAAGACATCTTTGATGACGTCCACCTGTACAGTGGAATTTTGTTCACCAGAATTGTAAATGACACCGATACTTTCAGGTTTCAATTCATCGACAATAAAATTAATAGTTTGAGGAATAGCATCTGGATGTGTATCAGAGGTTCCCGTAATGTTTTCACCTGGTTCATCAAATGACGCAACCAGATTTGCACCGACCGGATCGGTTACCGAAGTGAAAATAATCGGGATATCTTTGGTTGCATTCAACGCGCTTTGAGCGCTAGGAGTAGCGTTCGCAAAAATCAAGTCAACTTTGTCCCCGACAAAGTTATTGGCAATCGACTGGGCATTGTTCATATCACCCTGGGCGATTTGAACATCGTATGTAACATTTTCTCCTTCGACATACCCATTCTCAGCTAAAGCTTCTTTGAACCCTTCAAAAGCTGCATCCAAAGATGGATGTTCCACAATCTGCGTAACACCGATGGTAACTTTCTCATCACCGGAGGCGTCACTGTTACATCCGGCAAGTAAAACCATACTTGCCAACAGCATTATCACTACACCAGCTAATCCTTTTTTCATCTTGGTCCCCCTTAAAATTTTTTATTATAACAGGAACACTATCCGGCAATCGCCTCAGCAGCACTCCTGTCACTGACAATTCAGGTTAATATGATAAACAACATTAATAACGTGTTATTACCGTTATATTATCATCAGCATCAGATTGCGTCAATTTGTTTTCAGAATATTTACTATTGTTTTATTATTATTAATTCGACTATAATCCTCATTCTCCTGCATGATTAGCAGAGATTAGAACCTTTGCCAAAACTTAAAAACTAAGGTTTGCGCCATAACGACCCGGCGATAAGCCAAGCTTTTCTAATCACAAAGAGGATAGTCTTAAGACCTCGAGGGGGTAAGCGCTGAAGCTGGATGTGACCCGCTACTTAAAGTGATCCGCCCAAAGAAAATTTTATAATTTCCTAGAAAATGCAAAAAACCTGCAGCTGATAAGCTGCAGGTCACTTTACATCCGTGGAACGAAAATTTTTATGTAACTGGTCTACCCTTGCATAAGCAATGTCCATCATGGACTCGATAAGCTCAGCAACTGTCGGGATATCGCTAACCAAACCGGATATCTGACCTCCATTGATAAAACCTTCATCCAAACGTCCCTCCAGGGCACCGATTTTGTGATAATCTTCTGAAGTCATTTCATTGAATTGTTTTAAAGGTACGCCTTCTTTTTCATAATCAAGCAGCTTCTGGCTATACGGTGTGTTCATGACTCTACGCACACGCCCGACCGATCGACCGACAATCACTGTATCATTTTCATGCGCTTCTAACAGCGTGCGTTTATATGATTCATGAAAGGGTGCTTCCTGTGTAGCGATCAGGCGTGTCCCCATCTGTACACCGTTGGCACCTAAAGCAAGAACCGCGGCCAACCCTCTCCCATCCCCGATACCGCCAGCGGCAAGCACGGGCAAATCGACAGAATCAACGATCTGAGGGATTAATGTCAACGTAGTCAACTCCAGGTTCGAGTTGATCCCAGCTGCCTCATAACCTTCCGCGACAATGACATCTGCCCCTGCCTGACCGGCTTTGACCGCTTGCTTGACCGAAGCAGTGACGGTAATAATCTTCTTACCATGCTCCTTCAAGCCAGGAATAAGGGGTGCTGGGTTTCCCGCAGATAAAGACACCACAGGAACATCATGTTTGATGATAAGTTCCATTATGTCTTGTAAATATGGGGTAACCTTGATCGCAACATTGACAGCAAACGGGCGAACGGTTCTTTCCTTCGTTTCTATGATGATTGGTTCCAGTTCTTCCGGTGCCATCGTTCCTGCACCGATCGTGCCTAAACCTCCAGCTTCCGAAACAGCGGCAGCAAGCGGGGCATTGCTGATGTTACCCATACCGCCTTGAATGATAGGATAGCGGATATTCAATGCATCACAAACATGCTTCATAATTTTCCTCCTTCGTATAAATAATGTTATAATATTTTTAATCTTTACACAACGATAAGGAGGAAGAGGATGATCCATATTTACGGAGGAAAAAAGCCGGAAGTTGACACTTCGGTGTTCATCGCGCCAGGGGCCCATGTGATCGGAGATGTATCGGTAGGCAAGGAGTCAAGCATCTGGTTCAACGCTGTACTACGAGGGGATGAAGCGCCAATAAAGATAGGAGAAAAATGCAGCATTCAGGATAATACAACGTGTCATTTATATGAAGAATCTCCCCTTATTGTGAAGGATGAGGTGACCGTTGGACATAACGTCATCCTGCATGGTTGCACAGTGGAAAGCCGTTGTATCATCGGCATGGGATCTACGATTCTTGATGGTGCAGTCATTGGGGAAGAATCGATTATCGGTGCTAACACACTGATTCCACCCGGAAAACAAATACCACCGAGATCCCTGGTTGTCGGGTCTCCCGGCAAGGTAGTCCGCGAATTGAATGAGAAGGATTTTGAACTGATCCAGTTGTCGATCGATACATATGTTCAGAAAGGAAAAGAGTACAAAGAACAAATCGAGTAAATAAACGACTTATTCAACAATATGGCCGAATTGTGGAAGACTCAGTTTCAAAGTAATTTGGGTTCGTTACCGAGACAGGCGAAAGGGTGGCTGGAAAACGATTCGCTTTCCTGTGGGGGAGGCTGGCAAGCCTCCTCGGCCGTTTCACGACCTGTGGGGTCTCGCCTAGCCCCTTTTCCCACGGGAGTCTCACCGTTTCCCCGCCACCTTATCCATATTTTGACGAACGAACCCTACGTTGGGAGAAGATACCTTCCACATTTACTGCATGAAAAGCTCAATGATTCAGGACATAAGCTCTTTTCAGCTGTTAAGATGGTGGTTCCGCATATCGATGTTTCCGTTAGTCTTACAAATGCAAGGAGGGCCGGGAAATTGCGAGACTCCTATGGGAGTAGAGTACATGGTGAGATCCCGCAGGGCTTTAGCCCGAGGAAGCTCACCGTACCCCCATGGAAAGCGAGTGATTTCCCGGGCCTCCAAACGCTTATCGCCATAACGGAAACAGTTTCTCTCGAAACTGAGTCTTCAGGAAAAGGGAGCTTATCTTTAAAATCAACACTGAGAATTAACAAAGCCAAGCTAAAAGCCGTCTCTTGTGAGGCGGCTTTTTAAGGTTCGATCATTAATGGGTGATCCAGAACATTATAGGATTCATCTTTATGCTTGATTTCATTTCCTTCCTTGAAGACTTGTTCAAAGAATCGGGAAGCAGGTTCTGCCAATGCGCGGTAATAATCACTGAACAAAGTGGCTGCGTGGTTGCCCAGCCATTTCTTTGGCAGTAATTCCTCCGGGAGACCCGGATCCACAAATAAGAATTTACGGTATTCATGCACCAGGCTTGTGCGTTCAACAAAACACTCTGCATCCGTCATTTCACCTTTTTGTATCTTATTCCGGTCGATAATGAATTTCTGACTATAATAGGAAATGAACTCTTTATATTTCTCGTTTATCTCTTCAAGGTTCCAGCACTTCTCTACCAGTTGAGCATCCTTATTCGGGCCTTTATACTCGGAAACAAAGAATTCGACGTAAGGTTCAATTTCATATTTTTCAACTAAATCTTTGACCTGTTTTTCTAAATCATTCGGCGAGATCCACGTAGAAGTCGACATGGCTCCGAAACCGCTCCACACCAATTCTTTCCGGAACTCATCACGAGCGTTCCGCTTCGTTTCAGGAATGGTATACATCAGCATTCGCCATTTGCCATCCCATTGTGCCGGCTTGAATTTGAAAATCCTGTCCGCAGCTTCTTCCATCCGGTTGACTCCGCGTTCGGTCAAATAATAATAGCTTTTGTTCCCTTTTTTCGTCGATTCTACCCAACCTTGTTTATACATACGGGAAATCGCCGCCCTGACAGCCTGTTCATTATGGCCGAATTCTTTAAGCAGGCTGATTAGACTGCCGATCCAGATTTCGTTGCCATAGTGTCTGATATAATCCCCGTACAAGGTGAAGATCATTGACCGTGTATTCATGCCCATTCGCCTAACCTCTTTCTTTATTATCTATGATGAAATACTATAATTGTCAGAAAATAATGTTACCACATACATGACGTTTTCGCAACGCATCCTATGTGTGGCGTTATCAGGGATGCAGCGTCACTCACCCTTCGGTGTCTGGTCCGAACCCTTCGGAATTTCCGGCCGGAACCCGTTCTTTAATTCACGGATACTGTACCCCATATCCATCTGGAAGTGCGGATAATCTTTGAAACGACGCCAATCTCCCCCCCAATCAAAACCCAGATCCTTAGCTATTTCCACGACTTCCATCCAATCTGATTTTCCGTTACCATTCCCGTCATATTCCGTATCCCATATCACTTTTTCATTCTTATTGCGGAGTGCAAAATCAATCGCCAATCCATAGTTATGATATGATTCACCACCTTCTGCATAGGTGACAATATTACCTTTTTCAGATCTTCCCCGTTCATATATCTCTTCTTGTTCCTTAATGGTACGGAATCCTTCCGTGATAACTACTTCGATTCCCTTTTCTTCCGCTCTCGCAACTAACTGATCACGCTTTTTTGCTACTTTCGGATGAAGCCCGGTCGGCATCGGGTCGTCTCCTTCCCTTTGCAGTAACTCAAAATCCGTTTCGTTTTCTTCTAAATAAAAAACGAAAAATAGTACGATTGACAGTAAAATAATCAAACTCACAATAAAACTGAGGAATTTATTAATCAATACATCCCCTCATTTTTTTCATATTTCCAGATGATAGTTATATGTAACATGACTCATTCTTTAATTTCAAATCATAGGCTCCTGGCAGGCCCGTTTCATAAGTAATGCAGGAATCTACAATTTTTTACAGAATTACATATTATCTAGCTATAACGGGGGACAGGCAAATGACAGAGAAGAAAAACAATAGAAGCAAAGTACAAGTTATGATAGCGGGAGTTATCATTTTAGGTTTTTTTATTGGCACCCAATTTTTCATGGGTGATCCAGTGATGGATTCATCCATTCCGAATACAAAAGCAGAAGACGATAAAGAACCGGTAGCGGACCTGCCCGCCCAATGGACGAAAGTGGATTCTAAAGCGGAGGTTTACGAGCATTATGAAAAATACATCCCTGGTATAAAGATTGCGAATGAGCGCGGACTTTTCCAGGAAATCAATCAGACACTACCCATTAACGACCATGAAAGTGAAGTTCATTTGGATAAAGTCTGGTTTTCAAATCAGGCAATTTTTTTATTTTACAGTTTAGATTTAGAAGGGCTTAAGCAACTTTCCAGCAACTATCAGGAAATCGGTTTGAACCGTATGACAATTGAATCTCTGGATGGAGAACTTTTCAAACATCCCCCATCCCTCCATACAGCATTTTCTGCTGAAGCAGTTGTATATGATGGGGAGGTATACCTCCTGGCCACTGCCAGACCTTTTATGGATGAACAGGGTCAGCCCATCGGGAAAATGAGTGAAACTGTATCAGTTGATTTTAACGTTGAACTCCCGGACAGCACCTATAAAACCGGTGTGACTACCTTACACATAGAATATGACCTGAAAGATAACCAGATAGCTTCCATTCCAGTAAACAAGACACTGAATCTGGAGGGCGCTCCTCTGCAAGTGAAAAACATCAATTTGGATGTAATGTCGACACAGATTGCTTTTTCGCTTGCCAAGGACCAAGCTAAACCCGCTCATCTGGAAGGAACGTTAAAAACAGGGGACCGGGAAGAGACTTTCCGTGCTTATTTCGACCCTATGCGCCATCAGGACCAGTCCAAACAAACTGAGTATATTGCCCATACCAGCCCATATACCGAAGTGCCAAAGGAAATGATATTATCGATCGTCCAAAGCAGTTCGGTCAGCGATCAATCATTCACTTTGGAAGTCGATGTTTCTGATTATAATGATGACTGGATCAACAATGAAGACACTCCCTACCGCTATACCAAAATAGATAAAGAGAATGCCGTAAAAATTGCCGAAGTATTTCAAACAAAAGTACTGTTGGACAAGGTGGAATATACTAAACGGGATGGAGCTAAGTTTACCATCCGCTACCAGCCTCGTAATAAGGGAAACACCAAAGAGTATCTATCCGTAGAATCACCAAGTTTTGCGAGTGAAAACCCATGGATGGATACTAATATCGAGGTGAAAAATGAGAAGAAAAGAGATCCCCTCTATTCCGGAGGAAATATCATGAGGAGAGAAAAAAACAGCTATACTTTCACGGTCCCTGAGTCCTATCTCCTCAGATCGGAAAAGCTTTTCATCACAGTCAGCGACTTGCTTCACACCAAAGAAGTAAATGAAACGATTACGATCAATACGAATAGTTAATGTTTATGAACCGCCAGGGAGGGACATTTCTACAATAAAACCTACTAATAAGACTCCCTTCTTCCGAATACTATTTCCAAAGGAGTTTTCATCCTGACAGAAGGGCGTTGGTCAAAAATGTCCAAAGATTGGCATGCAGCTGCTGGCGCATTATCGAAAATCACGGTCAGTTCCTCCCCCGGCAATAATCCAGTTACTATTCAGGGAAACTCCCTGCATTTAAAATGCATAGGGGTAGGAACAGATGCAGCCGTTTTCCGGCATAAAGATATACCTTCACTGGCATTTAAGGTATATGCCGATGATAAGCTCTATAAAAAAGACATCGAACAGCAAGTTTATGAAATACTTAGTGACATACCAAATCTATCGAAACTATATGATGCGGGAGACCGCTATCTTGTATTACGGTATGAACCAGGACCGACTTTATATGATTGTCTGTTACAAGGCATCCATATACCATTACAAGCCATTCAAGATGTAGAAGAAACAAGAAACCACATTAAGGAATACGGATTGAATCCAAGAGATATTCACCTGAAAAATATCCTTCTGCAAAATGGCCGGGCCAAAATACTCGATGTATCTGAATATATCAACCCAGGCAACGACTACCGATGGGAGCACCTGAAAAAAGGTTATGATGCATACTATCGCTATATCGATGGGAAGCCCGTTCCTTACTGGCTGCTGGATACGATCCAGAAATGGTATAATCACTCCAAAAAAGACGTGGAGACGATAGATGAATTTATGAAAAAGATATCGAAGCTTACATTGTTTTGGAAATAGGAACAAAAACTCAACACCCCAGTAAAACCTCGAGGGAGGTAGGCGCTGAAGCTGGTGACCCACTATTTAAAGTCATCCACACAAAGAAATTTTATAATTTCCAGACAGCAAATAAAGAGGGCTGGTACTCAGGTGTACCAGCCCTCTTTTGTTGAATTATCCTTCCCCTTTTGGAGTAAGTGATTTTCCTTTATTTTTAACTCGCTTCCTCTTCTTTTCTTTAGCCACTTCTTTACGTGCCGCCTTGAAAAATGATGCTCCCATAAATAGGACGACGACCGAAAATGGCAGAGCAGCAATAATCAGCACATTCTGTAAGCCTTGTGTCCCGCCAAAATAGACAATGATAGCGGCCATCGCTGACAATGTCAGCCCCCAAATGATTTTGACAGCACTTGAAGGATTCAAAGAACCCCCGGCACTTAACATACCAAGTACAAATGTGGCTGAATCAGCAGAAGTGATGAAGAATATCGCAATAACAAAGATAGTGATGAACGACATCAGCGCACCTAATGGATACTGTTCAAGCACTCCGAATGTGGCTGTCTCCATAGCAAACTTAGAAATATTAGCCATTCCATTTTGCTCCAAATTCAATGCTGATACTCCAAATACTGCGAAGAAGATAAAGCATACGAGGGAAGGAACCACCAATACGCCAAGCATGAACTCTTTGATGGTTCGGCCTCTGGATATGCGGGCAATGAAGATTCCCACAAACGGCGACCATGAGATCCACCACGCCCAGTAAAAAATTGTCCAGGCATTGATCCATGACCTGTTTTCCTCATTCAAAGGCGCGATCCGGAAACTCATCTCAAAAAAGTTGGTGATATAACTTCCTAGTGTACTTGTGAACATATTTAAAATATACAAACTTGGCCCGACAATGAATAATAATATCAGCAATAAGAAGCCGAGCCCCATATTGATATTACTCAAGTACTTGATTCCTTTATGAATGCCTGACCATGCAGAAATGATGAATAGTGCTGTAGCTACAGATAATATCAGTAATTGAAAACCATAGTTATTCGGGGTACTAAACAGGAAGGCCAAACCTTCGTTAATTTGAGCAGAGCCAAATCCAAGCGTCGCTGCAACCCCAACTACTGTAGCAAAAACTGCTAACGTATCAATTAGTTTCCCGGCTAGGCCTCCCATACTTTTTTCACCGAACAACGGAACCAGGGTAGCACTGATCAAGCCGGGATACCCTTTGTGAAATTTAAAATAAGCAAGGACCAAAGCGACTACACCATATACCGCCCAGGCATGTACCCCCCAGTGGAAAAAGGAATACTGCAGCGCATCCTTGATAGCCTGATCTGAACCCGTTTTTGCTACAGGAGCGTTTTTAAAAGCATGGGAGATGGGTTCAGCAGTTGTCCAAAAGACCATTCCCATTCCCATCCCAGCACTGAATAACATCGCAAACCAGGTGGGTAAGCTGAAATCAGGACGTTCATCGTCTTTTCCAAGCCTGATTTTACCGAATCGTGAAAAAATCAAATAGACACAAAAAACCAACATAAGCATTACTATCAATAAATAATACCAGCCAAACACATCTGAAATATAACCGGTAACCTTACTGGAAACCGCCTCTAAATGGTCAGGAGCAAAAACTCCCCAAAGTACAAAAGCTGTACAAATCGTAATAGAATACCAAAAAACTAAAGTTACGTTTTTCATAGCTCCTCCTAATTATTTATGTAATCAAATTTTGAAGTTATAGCCTTATATACATACCACTATTATCCCTAACTCAAACGATTACATAAAAAATAAAGGAATTAGAAAAAGATTTCAAGTCCTGGAAGCACGCCTTAGAAACGACTCAGGTATTGATCCATTTCCTTCGGAAGCGTTGCCAAAGATTGTTGCTGCACATAGTATAGGGATTTTTCTGGAGCTATCAGCCTGGCAGATTTCAGGATTTTAAGATGATGATGTACCGTAGTTTTTCCCATCTGCAATTCTTTTGTCAAATCCTGCAGCGAACGAGGCTGTTCCGTGAGCATCTTCATGATCTTCAACCTAACTTCATCCCCTAAGGCTTTATATTTTAATACTAGCTTCTGGTTAGGGACATATTTGTCCTCTGGATGCAGGCTTTCATTTGCAACTGGATAATAAAAGACTTTTACTCCTTCCAAATCCGCTTCTACATTCCAGGGACGATAGATGTATTGAGGAATGAGAAGAACCTTGTATACACTCGGCTCTGGCAAATAGGTTATCCCATTCGTCCCCCACTCTACAAACTGCTCGGAGTTAAGTTCTTTCCTCATTCGCTGCTTGTCTTCCAAATCTCTTTGCAAGATAGCATGCAGCTCTTCTTCTTGAGGTTTAATCACTGTCTCATACCACCCTGACATTACACTTATGAGGTGGCTTTTCAACTCGTCTGTCCCGACTTTACAAATGAACTCAATATAGGCGGGAAAGAAAGGATTATTAGACGTAAAACCCTTTAACTGACTAATCGCTTCCTCTGAACCTGAAGCGGCCTTTTCCCTCAGACCTTGCATATCAAGCCCTAAGTAAGGAATAGAATGGTACCTGATCTCTTTTTCCGGCAGCTCCCTTACATATGAATGAAACGCCGTTAAATCTTTTTTATCACTCGCATGTAATAATTGCAGCAATGCTTTCCAGGTATTATTTTTTTCCACATATTCCAGGTGGCCGTTCATTTCTTCTGATAAAGAAGTTTTAATATTTTCCCAATAACTTTGAGGCTGTTCCAATGTTTGTACCAATGACTTATTTGTGATTGCCGCTATTCCCAATGCGCTTTCCCATAACAACGAATAGTCCACTTCCACACGGTAAGTTTCCCGCTCCTTATTGCTTGTAGAAAATAATTCCATATTTATCACCTCAAATACATTCTATATTTTTAGAATATATAATTCAATACTTTTAGAATTATTTATCTGAAAATTTCAGGATATCTACTCTGCCAAAAAAAGAACGTCTGTTTAAGGCGCTCATTTACTGATTTTTTCAACCCTTCCTCCAAACTCCCTGGAAAAACGATTTGCCATGGGCTCAATCACCCCAAGGTTCCACTCTTTGCGTCTATTACTATGTATGTCAATCCAGAGCCTTGCTTTCTTCGGCCAATACGTTATTTCTAAGACGCCTGTTTCATTCTGTTTCTTAATATGCCAGTGCACAGAACCCTTTTTAGTACTGAGTGTCGTTTTTTCCGATATTACCAGACCAAAATCGGATACAATCACTTCGATTTCTTCGCTTACTATATCCTGATCCAGTGGTTTAACTTTACTTAGTCTGGAATCTATAACTTCATACGTGATCAGTTGATTCACCTCCCGATTAAGGAACTGGTATGTTTCACCTGGACGTATATCCATATTTTAACACATCTTCCAGGTGTTTTTATCGACCTATCCCGCATGCGAAAAGAGAATAAATCCTATATTCCTTCATCCTAGTCTATAAGGGTTAAAAATTCCTATAAAGATAGGTCATTTTATTGATTTTGTAAAATCTGAGTGGAAGATTATTGAATTTATATTAATAAATATAGTTGAATAAATATGAAGGGAGAGATTTACATATGCAAAAAATAATTATCCGAGCGCTCTTGTTGGCAATTATTATTATGGGGCCGTTAGCTATTGCTTCAACAAAAGCTGCTTTGGCACAGAAACAAAGTCCGTATAACTCGGAACACTATGATTATGTTACGTATGAGGAAATAGTAGAGGATTTGAAGCGCATTGAAAAAAACAGCAACCGGGTATCCTTGGAAGTCGTGGGACAGTCGACAGAAGGACGCGACATTTACGCTGTTACAATCAGTGACCCTGAAGCTAAAGGAAAATACGGCAAAATACAGGCACTAAGAAATAAAATGTTCAAAAACCCGGAAGACGCACAGAAATGGGTGGACAAGCATCCAGACTTCAAGGTCCCGATCATGATTGATGGCTCTATTCATGGTAATGAGTTCGTCGGTTCTGATGCAGTTTTGCAACTGATTGAGCGTTTTGCTTTTGAAAACGACCAGGAGACAACAGAGATTTTAGAAAATAATATCCTGATTTTCAACGTAATCGTAAACCCTGACGGTCGTGTAAACGCAACCAGGTATAACGCAGAAGGAATTGACTTAAACCGTGACTATATTACACAATCCCAACCGGAAACAGAAGCATCGGTGAAACTGATTACGAAATGGAACCCTATGGTTTTTCTGGATTTACATGGATATGTGAATTATTCAGATGAAAAGCCTGGGTTAATCGAGCCTACTACCCCGCCACATAACCCGAACTATGAATATGACTTATACTCCAAGTGGGCGCTTGAGCAGGCAGAAGCGATGGAAGCAGAAATTGTAAATAATAAAGAAATTTATGAAACAGAATTCTATCAAAATATTAAAGGTGTGCACATCCCCGCCCGGGATGCAGAAGCCGGCTGGGACGACTACCCGCCAATCTTCGCACCAATGTACGCGATGTATCATGGTGCATATGGGGCAACAATCGAAGCCCCATCCAACACTTGGGACGGAGTAAAGTGGCAAATAAATTCCGTAATGGGCGCTCTAAAATTTGCTACGGAAAATAAAGATGCGATGGTCAAAGACCAGATTGAAATTTTTGAAAGAGGCATCAATTTTCAGCACCCTGACCATGAGGAAGGTTTCTTCCCGGAAGCTTATGTGCTTCCAGTGGATGAAGTTGACCCTAACTCTACACTTAAAGCAATCGAGCATTTAAAGCAGAATGACATTAAAGTAGAAAAAGCAAAACAACCTTTCACTCTGGACGGGAAAACATATGAAGCTGGAACATACATCGTTCCTATGAATCAGGCAAAAGCCGGCCTGGCAAACACAATCCTCTGGGATGGTGAAGATATCAGCGACGATACTTCCGCTATGTATGATATTTCCGCCTGGAGCTTCCCTGAGTTATGGGGATTTAATGCAGTTCCAGTTCAAAAAGAACCTGACGTTCAATCCGTGGCTGTCAATCACATAAAAGCAGAGGGAGCTCTTTCAGGCAAGGGTCCTTATTTAATCCCGAATAGCTCCACAGAAGCTGTTTCCCTTGTAAATGAGCTGCTTCAAAGTGGAATGACCGTCTATCAAGATAACAATAGTAACTTTTACGTGGAAAACCAGCCTGGCAGCGACCTGCATACGCTCGTCAAAGATTCAAATATAAAATTGGAAACGAAAAAAATACCGGCCCAGGCAGAGCCCTTGGAAAGTGTGGAAGTGGCGATTTTAAAAGACGGAGGCATTTGGAAATCGCAATCTCATTCAGGTACCCGGATCGCTCTTGAAAAGCTAGGGTTTGAAGTTAATGAAGTCAGCCCTCAACAAGTAGCGGAACAAGGATTGAGCAGCTATGACGTGTTCTTCTACAGCGGAACCGAAAGCTTGATTTCGTATCAGCTTTCTGCCGCCAATAAGCCATTCGGGTTAGAGAACGCTCAGCAATTCGAAACTTTCCAACAGCAAGTGAACGAGTTTGTTTTAGATGGCGGGAAATATATTGCTGTCGGAGCCGGTGGCTCTAAAGCTACAAAAACAATCGGACTTACTGATGCTGTTATCGAGACCGGCAGACGTAATAGCAACGGAATTGTGAACGTAGATTATCAAGATTCTCCATTAACTGCAGGCTATGACAGAAATGATATCGGTTTTGTCTACAATCCAGTTTGGTACACCAATTTGAGTGATCAGACGGTGGCAGCCTCTTTTGCAGAAACTGACTTTTTCCAGGCAGGTTTCTGGAAAAATAGTGAAACAGCCGCTGGAGAAGCTGTTATCATACAGGAGAAGGATAAAGATGTGACGTTGATCGGGTTAGAAGCCGGATTCCGTGATCATACCTATTATCTGTACCGTTTGCTTTCCAACGCTATTTTTGAATAACTGATGAAACCCTCGCGAATTCGAATACGCGAGGGTTTTTTCTATCTAATCAAATAAGCGATTGAAGTGGAAACATTTGTCTCATATATCATGGACCATTCTCATATTAAATGTGATTTAAGAGGTAAAGCTGGTTTGTAAAGTTGAGTTTTCTTTTGTGTTACCTTACGATTTATTTAAAATCCACTGTCAGAAAGAAGGAAACGTATGAAAAAGATGTCTGCACTCACCTTTTTACTCAGCCTTGCCACTGGGCTTTTGGTATTTTTATTACGACCACGGAAAGCCCGGGCCCCTATGGTTCATAAAGATCCAGCCAAGTACCCTGGAACAAACATAGCAATATCCCCTGGTGATTTATTGTTTTCTCCAATTGGTCAAAGTGAATCGAAGTACGTTGGCCATGTGGGTATCGTAAATCAACACAAGGAAGTCATCCATTCGATACCATCCGGTCTCATGAAGGATAATATGGACCGGTATTTTCAAAAATTTCGTGCCATATCGATCTATACTCCAAAGGAACCGGAAGACGGTGTGATGGCAGCCGATTACCTGGAAGGACTATATAAAAAGTATCCAAAAGCTGCTTACCGAATCATGACTCCACTCGGCACTGCAGATCATGAACAATATTGTTCAAAAATCGTGTGGCAGGCTTATTACTATGGGGCCGGAGTGAATCTGAAAAATCTCTCCCCTTCCAGAAAAGCCATTCATCCGGAATGGCTGAAAGACAGTAAGTTTTTGACCCGGAAGGCTAAAAACCTATAAACATCACCCTACATAATTTTCCTGAATCAGTTAAAGATAGGGAAGAAGCTATGATATGGAGGGAAAACTATGCAAAATCAAAACCAAATGAATCAGCCCCGGATGAATGGCAGCCAGCAGGTGTCTTCTAATATGCCTCCTAATATAAGCCATGGAGGGCATGAGCTTTTTGATGCTCACGAAGTCATTGGCGGAGTGATAGGTATGCTCGATCAGTATAAAATGTTCGAGCAAAATATCCAGGATCCGGAATTAAAAGATATTTTGACCAGACAGGTAAACTTTACTACAGAGCTTTATAATATAATGACGGAAAGCTTCAAGACTGGTCAAAAACCATCTCAGTCTACCCATGTCTATAAAATGACACTAAACAATGATGTCGTTTATGGAATGAAACCCGGCCAGCCTAAGAAACCGGTACAAAACCCGACAGAACTGACTGATGCCGAATATTCCTCCTTCATGCTTGCCCAGGTGAAGGGATTGGCATCCACCATGGCGATGACTGCTCTTGAAATGACGAACCCTGTGTTACGAAGGGTTGTGGCCGATAGCGTGCCAAACTTAATTGAAATGAGCTATGAGTTGTTCTTATATCAAAATAAGCATGGCTATTACCAAGTACCACAGCTTGCCCAGCAGGATATGACGCAAATGCTCCAAAGCTATGCACCGGCTCCACAACAACCGTTGAATTAAAAAGCAAAAAGGCTGCCCCGGATGGCAGTCTTTTTGCTTAGATTTAACTGCTGATGCCATTTAAATACTGACGGCTTTTTGCATTCAGACCCAATTATTCGGCTTTCAAATGCCATGATTTGGCGTTCAGCAAAATCACCTGATCGCTTATCCTTTAAAAAAATAACTCGGGGTACCGGTGACCTCTGTCTTAACTTTAAACAATCCTCCCGCCGATGGAAACTTCCTCCAATCTTCTTCTTCCATGCCGACACTTGCAGTGGTAATATACAACTCGTTCATTTCCTTACCACCAAACACGCAGGAAGTGACATTCAATGCAGGAACAGGAATTGAACGCAATTGTTCTCCTTTACCAGGATTCCAGACAGATATTTTTGAACCGCCCCAATGGGCAATCCATAAGTTCCCTTCTGCATCTATCGTCATGCCATCAGGCTTCCCTTCACCCTCAGGTATTTCTACTACAATCGCAGGATTGTCGATAGCACCCTCATATTTATCATATTCATACCGGACAACCTGTTTGGTTGGTGTATCAATGTAGTACATATAACGATTATCCGGCGACCAGGCAAGTCCATTGGAAGTACTGACACGGTCTACCTTTTTTTCTACGTGGAAATTTTTATCCAGACAGTACAACCCTCCATTTTCCGGAATGCCGCTATAGCTCATAGTACCGGCCCAAAAGCGCCCTTCCGGATCACACTTGCCATCATTGAAACGGTTTTCCGAAACGCCCGCTTCCGGGTCATTGATTTGCCGTGTTTCACCCGTTTCTAAATCTAACGAATAAAAACCTTCTTCCATAGCGGCGATAGCCCCACCGGAATCCCTCAGCACCACTGCGCCTACTCGCTGATCAACATGGATTTCTCTATTTTCGCCATCTTTAGGATTGTAAATATGGACTTTTTTTCCTTCGATATCCACCCAGTAAAGCATCTGTTGGTCCCTATCCCAGCTTGGTCCTTCTCCTAGATAAGCTTTCGCATCCATTACCAATTCTACATTTCCGATCATCTTCATTCCTCCTTAACATTCATTTCCCCTTCTTCCGATAAAAAAACAACCCCCGATGTTACGTTATCAGGGGCTGTCAAAATCTCAATTTTAATTGACCATCCGACCCTTATCTTCCCAGAAAGAGTTACGGATGACGACTTTTTGGATTTTACCTGAGGCGGTTTTAGGCAGTTCATCGGTGAACGTGATACTTTTCGGTGCTTTAAAATGCGCAAGCTTCTCGCGGCAGAATGCTATGATTTCATCTTCGGATAATGTTTCTCCCTCTCTCAGGACAACGACCGCATGAGGCACCTCTCCCCACTTATCATTCGGTACAGCCACTACAGCTGCTTCCAGTACCGATGGGTGTTCATACAGGGCGCCTTCAACTTCGATAGAGGAAATATTTTCCCCGCCACTGATGATGACATCCTTCTTACGATCGACGATTTCAATATTCCCACCTTCATCAACAACCGCCATATCTCCAGTATGCAGCCACCCGTTGCGGATTGTTTCATTGGTCGCTTCCGGGTTCTTATAGTACCCTTCCATCATGCCATTTGTCTGCGTAACGATTTCCCCAATCGCTTTGCCATCATGCGGAACTTCGTCACCAAGCTCATCAACGACTTTGACTTTGCTGGCTATCATCTCATACCCTGCTTTTGCTTTCAGACGGTACCTTTCTTCCGGTGGAAGGTCAACATCCATGGAGCGCAGCTCCGATGTCGTAATCAGCGGGGAAATTTCTGTCATCCCATACACCTGGATGAACTTCCATTTCAGATCTTCCTCCACTTTTCTTACAAAAGCTGGCGGTGGCGCAGAGCCTGCGATGACTACCCGGACGTCCTGATCCATAGCCGGCTGTTCTGCTTCATAAGCTTCAATCACCATATTCAGTACAGTTGGCGCCATATGAAGAATGGAAACTTTATGTTTTTGAACTTTTTCAAGAATAAGCCCAGGATCTGTTTTACGCAACATCACCTGTGTGGCACCATTAGCTGTATAGTAAAATGGAGAGCCCCAGCCATTAACATGAAACATCGGCAGCACATGCAACAATGTATCTTGATCGGATACTTGTAAATGATGCATGGTAGATAATGCATGCAGATAGTTGGCACGATGGCTCAGTAATACACCTTTCGGGTTACCCGTGGTTCCACTCGTGTACAGTAAGGATGCAATATCAGACTCTTCCAGATCTACCCGGTCAAAGCTTTCATTAGAAAAGCCAGTCAGCCATTTTTCATAAGCCAGACAGCCATCTTTTTCTTCTCCATGGATAATAACCTGTTCCAATGAAGGCAGCTTTGGCAGTATTTCCTCTACCAATGGATAAAGGTCCCTGTCTACGAACAGCACTTTGCTTTCACTGTGCTCAAGAATAAATTGATAGTCAGCCGGCTTTAATCTCGTATTTAATGGAGTCATAATAGCTCCGACTTGGAAAACACCATAGAATCCTTCCAGCATTTCTTTCGTATTAGGTGCCAGATATGCTACTTTATCTCCCTTTTTCACCCCAAGCGCCTGCAGCCCTCGGGAAAGTTGATTGACACGCTCATTCATCTGCCGGTACGTTAGAGTCCGTTCGTCATCAATGATTGCCGGCTTATCTCCGTAAAGTTTAACCGCTCGATCTAAGAAATCAGTCAACAATAATGGTACATGCATGGAATCAGCTCTCCCTTTCACTTTTTTAAAGCGTTTACATCTATTATTGTAATGTTTTACCTGTTATATATCAATTGCATCCTGTTAAATAACTGTTTTTTAATAGATTCGTAGTGGTAATCATCCTGGAAGAAAATTATTTAAAAAATTAAAAGAACACAAGCTAATGCCTGTGTTCTTTTAATCCATAACCAGTTTATGTACGCGTGTTTTCTACAATGGTAGCAATTCCCTGACCGACCCCGACACACATCGTCGCCAGTCCATAACGGACCTCCTGCTTGTTCATCTCATGGATCAGCGTCGTCAAAATCCTCGCACCACTGGCGCCTAACGGATGACCGAATGCAATCGCCCCACCGTTGACATTTACTTTTTTTTCATCCAGCTCAAGCTGTCGGATGCATTCCAGTGACTGTGAAGCGAACGCCTCGTTCAACTCGATCAGTCCTACATCTGACATGGACAGGTTCGAACGCTTCATCGCTTTTCTGGTCGCAAAGATAGGGCCAAGTCCCATCACTTTTGGTTCCAGTCCTGCTGTTGCAGAAACTACATATTTTGCCAGAGGTTCTAATCCCAATTCCTCCGCTTTCTCTTTTGACATCAGTAAGAGGGCGGATGCACCGTCGTTGACACCGGAGGCATTCCCGGCTGTAATCGTTCCGCCATCAAATAAGGGACGGAGCTTTCCGAGCTTCTCCAAGCTGGTCTCCGGGCGGGGGTGTTCATCCGTATTGACAGTGATCGTGTTACCTTTCCGATCATGATAGGTAACCGGAACGATTTCTTCCCTGAAGCGGCCGGATTCCATTGCCTGTTTCGCTTTCTGCTGGCTGCCATAAGCGAATTCATCCTGTTTTTCCCGGGGAACCTGATAACGTTCGGCGACATTTTCTGCTGTTTGAGGCATACTGTCGGTTCCATATTCTCTCGCCAGCTTATCATTGATAAAACGCCAGCCAATAGTGGTATCAAACATTTCCTGATTACCCCTCGGAAAATCTCTTTCCGGTTTTCCCATGACGAAAGGTGCCCGTGTCATACTCTCTGTACCACCAGCTATAAACATATCGCCTTCCCCCGTCATAATAGCACGAGCAGCATAATTGACCGCATCAAGTCCCGATCCGCATAAGCGATTGACTGTGACACCGGCAACTTCAACCGGAAGACCGGCAAGCAGAGCCGACATCCGGGCAACATTGCGGTTATCTTCACCAGCCTGATTGGCATTGCCTAACACAACTTCTTCCAACTCATTGGCAGGGACTCCCGTATTCCGCTCCAACAGCGAGCGGATGACTACTGCCCCTAAGTCATCAGGCCGGATATGCTTTAATGCACCACGATATCTTCCTATTGGGGTACGGACAGCATCAACGATGACGACTTCTCTCATTTCAGCACTTCCTTTTTCCGATAATCATATACTCCACGCCCTGTTTTCCTTCCTAACCGGCCAGCTTTTACATATTGCTCTAACAAAGGTGCAGGACGATATTTCTCGCCTAGTTTCTCATGCAGGTATTTCAAGTTGTTCAACCTGGCATCAAGCCCTACCAGGTCTCCCAGTTCAAACGGTCCCATCGGGTAATTGAGACCCAGTTTAATCGCTTTATCTATTTCTTCCGCTGTTCCTACACCTTCCTGTAGCATGTAAAAAGCTTCATTTCCCACCAGCGTACTGATTCTGCTCGTCACAAAACCAGGAAATTCATTCACTACGACCGTTTCTTTCCCCATTTGTTCAGCAACTTCTCTAATCACCTCTGCAGTTTCATCACTCGTCTCCAGTCCGCGTACAATTTCAACAAGCGGCATTTTGTATACAGGATTAAAAAAGTGCATCGCTATCAGCTTCTCCGGACGTTTCGTAAAGGAGCCGATTTCTGTCGGGCTCATCGTTGAAGTGTTGGTAGCGAAATAACAGGCCTCTTTGGCGTGCTGATCCACCGTTTCAAACACCGATCGCTTGATTTCCTGCTTTTCCGGTACCGCTTCAATCACTAAATCGGCATCTCGGGCAGCTTGTGCCAAATCAGCAGCATAGCCTAATCGTGCATGAGCCTGATTACGCTGTTCCGGTGTAATTTTCCCCTTTTCAATACCTTTTTGGAAAACTTGATCCAATTCCCCCTCTGCACTGGCAAGCTGTTCTTCTTTGATATCTACAAGTATTGTCTCATAACCGCCGACAGCACTAACATAAGCTATTCCTCTTCCCATCACGCCTGAACCGACGACTACTATTTTATTAATCACGACCTAACCCCCAGTAATCTTTTTTTCTTACTTAACAGACAGCTATTTCGCCTTATCTCTTTCCTAACCGAATTAACGCTAACATCTTCTTCCCTAACTCTCTGATTACAATCGAAAGGAGAAGGCTGTCTCCAGGAGACAGCCTTTAAATTCACTGCTTTATCATACGCCGAGCGGGTTGATCGGCTTGCTGCCATAATAAGAGATGATGCTCTTCGTCTCGGTATATAAATCAAGCGTTTCCACGCACAGCTCGCGTCCGAATCCGGACTGTTTATAGCCTCCGAATGGTGTACCCGGGAATGCGGAGAATGGGCAGTTGACCATTACGATACCCGCTTCGATCTGGTTAGCTACGCGGGTTGCCCGTCCGTGATCTTTTGTCCAAACCGCGGATCCTAAACCATAGTCACTATCGTTTGCAAGCTTGATCACTTCTTTTTCATCACTGAACTTCATGACGACAACGACCGGTCCGAAGATTTCTTCCTTTACTGCTTTCATATAATGGTTCACATCTGTAATTACTGTTGGCTCATACCAGTGACCATTTTCATAACCTTCCACTACCGCAGGCTTCCCGCCAGCCAATACAGTCGCGCCATCTTCAACCGCTGATTTTACATAGCTATCAATGACTTCAAGCTGTTGCTGGCTGATGATTGCGCCGATGTGGCTCTCTTTTTCAAACGGATTACCAAGCTTCAGCTTCTTCGTTTTCTCCACGAATTTCTCCATGAATTCATCGTAGATATCCTCATGGACATACAAGCGGGAGCGCGCTTCGCAGGACTGTCCGGTATTGTAAAATATTCCAAACAAGGAACCATCAACAGCCGCATCGACATCGGTATCATCAAATACGATGCTAGGCGACTTGCCGCCAAGCTCCAATGTGACTCGTTTCAAAGTCTCGGAAGCTTTTGCCATGATATCTTTTCCAATAGGTGTAGAACCGGTGAAGGCAACCTTGTCGACGTCTTTATGCTCTACTAAATGGTTACCTGCTTCAGAACCGGAGCCGGGAACAATGTTGACGACACCTTCCGGGACACCGGCTTCGATGCAAATTTCGCCCATTACAATGGCAGTCAACGGTGTAAGCGAGGCAGGTTTTACGACTACAGAACACCCAGCCGCAATTGCCGGAGCTACTTTCCAGGCTGCCATCATCATAGGATAATTCCATGGAATGATCTGGGCACAGACCCCGACCGGCTCTTTTTCTGTATAGTTATGGAACGCGCCTGGCATATTGTTTACCGTTCCGCGATGGCCGACAATTGCCCCTGCATAAAACTCGAAGTCTTCAATAGCTTGCATAACCTGCCCCTGTGCGGCTGCTAATGTCTTACCTGAATCGAGTATCTCCAACTCTACTAATTCGTTGAAACGGGAACGCATGATACCTGCGATTTTATTCATGGTACGTGAGCGCTTATTGATAGGATAGCGCTTCCATTTTCCGTTATCAAAAGCGTTACGTGCTGCTGCTACGGCGCGATCGACGTCTTCAATCGATGCTTTATCCACTTGTGCAATCGCTTCGCCTGTCGCCGGATTATGGATGGTCATCGTTTCACCTGTAGAACTCTCCGTACGTTCACCATTAATGATCATATGATAGCGATCACGTTTCATGTCCAACTGTTCTAACTTCTGTTCTTTTACTTGTGCCATAATGTTTCCACTCCTTTAATAATATTTTTCCAGCTTGCTAATAAATTTCTCCGAACGCCTAAAAATACCTTCTTCCTACTTCCCGGTGAATTCCGGTTTGCGCTTTTGTAAAAATGCTTCGACGCCTTCTTTGTAGTCGGATGTCAACCCGGCAATTCGCTGTCCCTGGGCTTCTTTTTCCAAATACTCATCCAGCTCCATCGTCCAGCTCTCTTTTAAATTGCGCTTGATCAGCTGGATTGCTGTGGTCGGCATGGTCGCCAGCCGTCCGGCAAACTGTTCCACTTCACTTTGCAAAGACTCTTCCGGAACCACTTTTGTGACCAGACCGAATTCTTTCGCTTCCTCAGCCGTAACTTTCTCCCCGAGAATCGCTAATTCCAGTGCCCTGGCATGTCCAACCAGCCGTGGCAGGTAATACAAATTTCCGGCATCAGGAATCAATCCGACATGGATAAACGCCTCGACCATGCTCGCTTTTTCAGAAGCGATTCGGAAATCACAGGCAAGGGCAAGGCTCATACCTGCTCCTGCTGCTACTCCGTTCAATGCAGCCACAATCGGCTTGTCACAACGTGCAATTTCCTTAATCATCGGCCCATAATAATTACGGATGATATCCCCCAAATTGGTAGATTCATTGACCTCGGATAAATCCTGACCGGAACAAAAAGCACGGCCTTCCCCAGTGATGACCAGACAGCGGACGTCCGCATCCTTGTCAGCCTTCTTGACGGCCTGCTGCACTTCCTTGTTCATCTGGCCGATAAAAGCATTGAGCTTGTCGGGCCGGTTCATGGTTATCCAGGCAATGTTGTTATGTATCTGGTAGTTGATTGTCTCGAACATGTCTACCCCTCCTTACTTACCTTTGAAGTTCGGCCGCCGTTTTTCAATAAATGCTTTCATCCCTTCCTTTTGATCCTCAGAAGCGAATAACAAGTAAAAATTCTTGCGCTCCAGCTGCATTCCTTCATCCAGTGGCTGATCGACGGCTGCGTCGACAGCTTCTTTAATCAACCGTAAGGATAACGGTGGCTGATTCACAAGTCGGCGCGCAAATGCCTCCGTTTCTTCCATCAGTAATTCCGGCGCCACCAGGCGGGCTGCTAATCCATAGTCATAAGCTTGCCGTGCAGTCATTTTGTCTCCCGTCCATAACCAGCGCAGTGCATGGGTCTTCCCCAACATTTTAGTCAGCCGCTGTGTACCTCCTGCTCCCGGCATCACTCCAATATTCACTTCCGGGAAACCGAAGCTTGCCGTATCTGCAGCAAAAATCATATCACATGCCAGCGCCAGTTCAAATCCTCCCCCAAGAGCAAATCCATGAACGGCACAAATGACCGGTTTCTTCACTCTCGCAATCCGGTCCCAATCGGCAAACGGGTTGTTCATTTCAAAATCGATCGGTCCATCGTCAGCCATTTCATCAATGTCAGCACCAGCAGCGAATGCACGTCCATTCCCGCTCAACAGGATCACGTTTACGCTTTCATCCTGATCAAACATTTCCAAAGCTGAAATGACCTCTCTTACCATCCCCCGGTTCAGCGCATTCAAGACCTCAGGACGGTTCAATTCGATCAACGCCACCTGCTCCTTGACGCTTGTTCGGATGAAAGTAAAATCACTCATCTACTTCTTCTCCAACCATCAAGGTGACATAATCACCCGCAAATCCCATTAAATCTTTCCCCGAAGCTTTACCTTCATCCGTTTTCATCGCTTCCTGCAGCGCATCATAGCTGTCATAATACATTTCGCACATCAGGTAATACTTCCCTTCTCCGCCCATCGGAGATCCTGTGACTCTTGTAACCTTCATTTCTTTTAAACCAGGTATCTTCGCTGTGATAGGAGCATGGGTGTTGAAATAATGTTCGTCAAACTTTTCCTTATCCTCCGGATGCTTGTAAAGCGCGATCATTTTAACCATCATTCATCATCCCTTTCCATTAGAATTACATCATGGTCGATACAGGTTTCATTGCTTCAAAAGGATTTTTACATTGTTTACAGTACAAAATGCTGCGGCATGCGGTTGGGCCGAAAATATTATCCATGGTCGTATAAGTCGATTCACAATACGGACAGTCCACATGCCAGGCACCGTCAGGACCAAGCTTTTCAGGTGGAGGAGCGATACCGAACTCTTTCAGCCGCTGACGTCCCTCGGCAGTCACCCTTTCTGATGTCCAGGGCGGGTCATACACAAATACCGCGGATGCCTTTTCCACCCAATCCAGTTCGAGCAATTTGTTTTCCACGTTAGCCTTGATAATTTCAAGAGCAGGACAGCCCATGAAGGTTGGAAGCATTTTCACCTCCACTGAATCTCTTTCAATGGTAATCTGTTCTACCATCCCTAAATCAAGTACGCTGACAGAATCAATTTCAGGATCTTTCACCAGGGCAAGCATTTCCCGAACAGACTGTTCTGAAGTTGATACTAAGCTCATGCCCACCCCTCCTTTCCAGTTTTATTTACCAGCTGGCGACCGGATTTTGCCGGTATACTTCTCCTAACGTAGTGAGAGCACTGTTCAAGTCTTCCGTATGAACACCCTCACGTCCGTTTCCATGTTTTGACTGAACGGGCGGAAGAGAAAGTGGAAGGGACTCGAACACCTTTTCCATTTCCGTGTGCCAGCGCCGGGTCAGCACTTCTTCAGGTTCAATCAGACCGAACGCTGCCATTTCTTCTCCCTTAGGACCTAAGGTCAGTACGCCCCCCATATCTGCAGATACTTTTTCAACAGCGTGCTTCATCCGTTCCGGAGCCTCCCCCTTTGCTGTAGCAAGCTGTGTGAACCATGTTTTCCAATGAAGGAGATGATAATATAATTCCATATTGATTTTCACAGCAGCATCAGCTAATGGCCGGTAGGAAGAGTTTTTTAACGAATCAATCCTGATTTTCTTCGCCTGCGCGTAAAAATAGTTACGTACTACCGCAAAAGCCCAGTCGTAGAGTGGCTTCTTCAAATAATGCCCAGGGCCATTCACTTCCTCGAGCAGTACGGCATTCTTCCGCTGGGATGCTTCCCGGCCATGAGCCAAGGCATCGGCATCCCCTTCCCCTAAGTCTTCTAAAAGCTGATAATAGATGGCCGCATGCCCCATCGTATCCTGGTTAATCGAAGAAAAAGCGACATCTTCTTCGATATGAGGAGCTAGCCCCAGCCATTCCGAACCACGAAAAGCGATGATGAAATCGTCATCGGCCAGCTGATACAATAATTCCGTCAAAGTTGCTTTATATTTTGGATCGGCTTGTGCTTCCTGGACTGATTTCATTGTTTCTCCTCCCCTCCCCATGACAAAATTTCTTTCTCATCTAAAATATTCTGTTCATAGTGGCGCCACTTCTTCTTCAAATATCCATATCCTTTTGTATTACGATATTGTTTATTATCCAGTCGCTGCAGGGATTCTTTTTCATCCTGTGTCATTTTACGGATATGTGAACGTTTCACCACCCAAATATCTGCAACCGGCTGCCTCCGCATGAAATTTTCCTGCGCCATGACCAGAGCGATCTCTTCGTTTGGTGCCAACAGGCTGAATTGATGCTGAACCTGATCTCCATTCGACTTACTGCTGAAAACTTCAAACTCCTGATAAAAATCACGTCCGTTATTTGTCGTCATATCCATCCCCCCGTCTTTTTCATACACCTGCGCCGGCCGGGCTTAACGCTTCACGCACCCACGCATTATTTTCATAAGCGGTAATTCTTAGATCAAGACGATCTTTTGATTTAGGACCGTTATTTCGTACAATATCTTTAAACTTGTTCCAATCCGGCTGACGGTACACCCACTGCTCCTTCTCCTTGTTGTAATGGAGCGTTTCATCCGGGATTGTCAAACCCAGCGAAAGAACTCTTGGAATATATTTATCCAGAAAAGCTTGACGCAGCTCTTCATTCGTTTTTGTACGGATACGGTATTTGATGGTCGTATCCTGTTTAGAGGTTCCAGTAGTGTTAGAGCTCGCCGGCCCAAAGAACATCAACAATGATTCCCACCAACGGTCGATCGCATCCTGGATCAATGACCTCTGCTCTTCTGTCCCTTCTGCCAAAGCCATGATAATCGCCTCTCCGTGCTGGGCGTGAAATACTTCTTCTGCACAGATACGTTTCAACGCACGGGCATATGGACCATAAGAAGCCTTAAGCATATTCGTCTGCGTAATGATAGCAGCTCC
The DNA here is from genome assembly GCF_000496835.1 of Thalassobacillus devorans MSP14. Lineage (GTDB taxonomy): Bacteria > Bacillota > Bacilli > Bacillales > Halobacillaceae > Thalassobacillus > Thalassobacillus devorans_B. Next base: position 95,386 of record NZ_KI543239.1, on the reverse strand, counting down.
ATCAACAAGCCAGCCGATTAAACCGGCATCTCCCCAAGTAGGGGCGGGCATATGAAACACATTATGAAACTTCAAATCTCCTCTGAATAAATCTTGCATGATTTCTTCTCGTGTTTTCCCCAACGGTTTCATTAAATCCTCTGCCACCCTCAACAACAGCTGGCCATGACCCATTTCATCCTGCACTTTAGCCATGATTCCAAGCTTCCTCCGTAATGAGGGTGCTTTCGGTACCCATTCTTTTTCTGGAAGCGCTCCCATAATTTCACTGATTCCATGCATGGAAATCAATTTAATCAATGTCATCCGGTAATCATCCGGCATCCAGTCATCCGCTTCGATTTTTTCTCCTCTTTCGATACGCTCCATAAATTGCGTATACTTTTCTTCTTCTGATAAGCGATCGTAGGATAAAGTCGTTGACATTTCACTACCTCCCTTTTATTCATCACGATTGACAAACGTTAACAAATTAATATGTCATGCCAGCCAGGCAGACATCCTCTCTGAATAATAAGATACTTTCATTTTGTGCGGCGGAACGGTTATGTTTATGTAAGAGGTAAATCTATTATCATTTGTATAACGTTATAAAATCGTAACGATGAATAAGTGTTATATTATTTAACCTAACGATAACGTGACAACAGTGAAAAGTCAATACGTTTTCAGAAAATTATAAAGAATTCAAAAGCGTAAGCTACTGTTTATCGGCGATTGGAGTGACTATTAGAAAAGACTAAGGCTTGTCGCCAAGTACTTATGGCAACAAGCCTTAGTCTTTTCATATACTTTAATCCTTTAACAAAATTAATATTTTCCTAAAGTATAAAAATAGCCTTCCATTACCCAATGGTCGGCTATCCCTATTTTCCCTATTTCCTATACAGTTTTCCGTTCAACCAACTCAAACGGTAAAGATTTATGGATGACTTTTACATCCTGGGTGGCTTGCTGAAATGCTTCCTTTCCTATTGTTGGAAGTGGAAGCTGGATTGTAGTAATCTGGAGAGCTTCTGCTAACGGCTGATCATCAAATCCAATGACCGCCAGATTATCCGGTATCGAAACCCCCAGTTTTTCTGCTTCCAGAATAATTCCCGCTGCGACTAAATCATTTGTTACCACAAGAGCGGTTGGAGCTTCTTTCATATCACGCCACTCCCGAAGAACGCGCGCTCCATCTTCCATATGTAAACATCGCTCAAAGATCCATTTTTCAGTCACTGCTTCTCCAATTTTGCCCAGCTGATCACGGTATGCTTCATGCCGCTTCTGGCTATTGCTACCTTTTCTTCTCCCGATACAGTAGCCGATTTTCCGGTGTCCTTTTTGTATGAGCAATTCCATTCCACGCTGAAAAGCCTGATAGTGATCGATATAGATCGTTGAAATCTGATTATCCATTTTATTCTCACAGACAACCACCGGTCCATACGCACGATACTCTTTCAGTATATGCCACGGAGAATTTCGCGAAGTGAAAATAACTCCATCTACCTGCTTCAATCGCAGCATATCGAGTGCTTCGACTTCTTTATCCACTTGATAATTGGTCTGGATTACCATAAGCTTATATCCATTTGCTTCCGCTCCGTCAGCGATCCCCTCCAGCAGCCTGCTGAAGTAAGGGTGATTGATATAAGGAAGAACGACTCCGATAACGAAAGTCTTCCCTTTTGAAAGATGGACAGCGTTAATGTTCTGCTGATAATCAAGCTCCTGTACCGCCTGCCAAACCGCTCTTCTTTTCTCATCTTTCACGTATGGATGATTGTTCAAAACACGGGAAACCGTAGCAACGGACACCTGGGCAAGTTTGGCAATATCACGGATGTTGCTCATGTATTTCCCTCCTTACTGAAAATTATCCTTGCTCTGAAACGCGTTTCATAAATTAAAGTATAACCAACGAAGGAGGTGCGAAACATGGCAGGTGTAATCGTACTGGTTGTTATGTGCTCAACGGTCCTTGCAGCGGCTCATTCAGTCGTAAAAGAAAACCATCCTAATGAACCGCACAGTATTCAAAGCTTCAACGATTATTTCATCAAGTGACCTTTCAACTGATCCAGCGCTGCATATATATCCTCTTTAATGACAGGGTTATAAAAAACGGCTGCTGGATGGTATAGCGGGATGACTGTGAATTTCTCTTCAGTAAAAGTGTAATTTGAGCTTGTTTCATCTTTCAATTTTTTGATTGGTGTCTCGATGGGTTTTCCCACTACTTCGGTCATTTTATCCTTCCGCCCTGTTAAACGTTCATAAGCGACACTGCCGAGCGCTATAATCCAGCGGGGGTTCATTTGTTCAATTTGATAATCGAGAATAGGAGCGTGGGCCAGTATCTCCTTTTGATTAGGCTTTCGGTTGGCCTTACGCTTTCCTCCTGCTCCTTTCCTGTTGGTCTCGACCCATTTATAAGGACGGCTGCGAACCGCACTGGTAATATAGACATCGTCCCGTGTCAATCCTAGATAATCCAATTGCTTATCCAGCTCTTTCCCAGCCCGCCCGATGAATGGTTTTCCTTCCACTGCTTCTTTTTCACCAGGAGCTTCTCCGACAATCATGATATCACCATTTTCATTCCCGGCTCCGATCACTAATCCTTCGGTATCGTAGGGAGCAATTCTTTCTTCAGCAAGTCTGATTAAATTCGTTGGTAATTTCATCTTCTCACCTTCATCTGTTAATTTAGCTGCTCTTTAACCGCAATATTTCCCTTTTTATGAAGATGCAAAACAGGTTAGCATCCGCTGTTTCCCCGCCTCTTTCCCAAGGGATTCTACTTTCTATGGATAAAGTAAGGTTAAACATGGTTGTTGATTTTTCATAAAAAGGTTTATTCAATTAAATGGCCGAATTGTGGAAGACTCAGTTTCAAAGTAATTTGGGTTCGTTACCGAGACAGGGGAAAGGGTGGCTGGGAAACGATTCGCTTTCCTGTGGGGGAGGCTGGCAAGCCTCCTCGGCCGTTTCACGACCTGTGGGGTCTCGCCTAGCCCCTTCTCCCACGGGAGTCTCACCGTTTCCCCGCCACCTTATCCATATTTTGACGAACGAACCCTACGTTGTGAGAAGATATCTTCCATATTTTCTGCATGAAAAGCTCAATGATTCAGGACATAAGCTCTTTTCAGCTGTTAAGATGGTGGTTCTGCATATCGATGTTTCCGTTAGTCTTACAAACGCAAGGAGGGCCGGGAAATTGCGAGACTCCTATGGGAGTATAGTACATGGTGAGATCCCGCAGGGCTTTAGCCCGAGGAAGCTCACCGTCCGCCCATGGAAAGCGAGTGATTTCCCGGACCTCCAAACCGTTACTATCGTAACGGAAACAATGTATCTCGAAACTGAGTC
>NZ_KI543239.1:0-91995 GCF_000496835.1 Thalassobacillus devorans MSP14 | reverse complement strand
TTTAATTGTAAAATTAACACGAAGATTTAACAGGGTCATTACGACTTTTATAGGTGACCATAACGGGAAGGCATCATGTTTATAGAATCTTACCATTTATGTAGCACCGGTTCACTTTCCATGTGATCAACTGGCTGGGGAGCTATTAAGAAATGCGCAAGGAAGCACGAACGCTTCCTCGCGCATTTTTTTATTTCATCAAGAACATTACAACAATTGCAGCCAAATAGATACCAGCTATTAAAAGGGAAGGCAGGATATAGACAAACGTTGTTCGAGGCTTTTTCCTGGTAATGCTGTATAAGATGATAAGCACCATTAATATAGTACCGCCACTTGTGACCATGTGGGTTGGTGCGGCGTGCTGGAATAAGTTATTTCCAAAGTAGATGGCATCTGTAAAGGACAACAGCATAAGGTTGAATGCGCTGCTACCTAGCATTGAACTTACCGCCATATTGTAATTTCTCAGCTTCAAAACAGTGGCCACACTGACAGCATCAGGCAGGGATGTACTTGCACCTACCAGAATGGAGCCGATAAAGGTAGTCCCCAGACCAGTAATCTGGGCAATCTGATCTGCTGTGATGGTCAAAACAGAACCGGCTGCCATTATCAACAGAGCGTATATAATAAAGTGTAATACAACCTGATTTTTAGAATGATCGTCGAAACGGCGATTCTCTCTTGATCTACGTTTGACTTTTTCTTCGGAACGGCTGTTGATCCATTTGATTCCGCCAAAATAAAGGAATACCAAGACTACAGAGGTGTAACCGACATGATAGATCCCTTCAGGAAGTGTGAGGGAAAGAGCCATCATGACGACCATGGTCATAAGAATCAATAAATAACTATATAATTTACTTTCCAGGTTTGTGTGTCCCATGATTTGCTGTCGGCGATAATGGATATCCAGTAAAGCCAGTGCCAGGATATTGAATAGATTACTGCCCAGCAAATTCCCCATTGCTAAGTCAGGGCTATCAATCATGATAGCTGTAACACTAGCTGTCAGTTCGGGCAATGAGATGGCTACCCCGATCAGAATGCCAACGAAAGCAGACGAAGCTTTCGTCTTTTCTTTTACACCGTCTCCATACGATGCTAACTGCACTGCGAGGTAATACGCAGCTACTGCAGAAAGTATAAATAATACAAACATTAATATATCCATAAACTAACTCCTCGTAGTTGTCGTTAACCCTATACCTTTACCACTGCTTGCTTCTTATAAAACCAATTGGATGAAAACAATACGTAAAGGCACACCCCTATCAGGAAGTGTGCCCTAAAAATTTTTTTATCTATAATTGTCCTTTTTGATAGCTTCTGAAACATCATATTCAGCCGGATCTAACTCTGTCTTCTCTCCAAGTGCCATTCTCGCAAGCTCTGCTCCCAAATATGGCCCTACTGTGAGTCCGGAAGCCCCTAGACCATTAGCCATCAGAACACCTTCAAACCCAGGTATTTCCCCAAAGACAGGAAGAAAACCCGGGGTGAACGGCCGGAACCCTGCTTTTGCTTCTAACATTGTGCTATCTCCCAGACCAGGAGCTACCTTTAAAGCCTTATCAAAAATTTCATGCAGACCACCGGCAGTCACCCGATGGTCAAACCCCACACCGTCATCGTGTGTCGCACCGACCACAATGCGTCCATTTTCAAAGGCGAGCATATATTGAGGGGTTGGGGGCATGACGACAGGCCAGGTGCTTGTGTCCTCCCCGGGAAGTTCTACATGGGCAATCTGGGCACGCTGAGAAGTAATATGGAGGGAGAGACCAAGTGGACGAAACAGTTCTCCACCCCAGGCGCCTGCAGTGACAATTACTTTGTCCGCCAGGAGTCTGTGCTCCTCAGTTTCCGCTCCAATTACTCGATTCCCTTCATGGATGAGGGAAGCATGCGAATGGTGTAAGTCAGTGCCGTTTTTCTCAGCCGCTCGAATAAGCGCTTGCCGAATCGCCTTCCCATTGACCCGGGCACCACCACTAACGTGCACAGAACCATATTCAGGTGCTAAGGGTGGGAAAAGCGCTCTCGTTTCTTCAGGAGACATCCGGGTAATTGTTCCAATTTCAGGAGCGTCCTCCCTACGTTTATAAGCGCGTTGTTCCATTTTCTCTAATTTGTCTTCATCAGTATGGAGACTGATGGCTCCAACTTTCTTATAACCGGTTTCTGTTTCTCCATCCTCTTTCAGTTTATCGATCAAATCAGGGTAATACCTGGCTCCCCCTTTGGCCAGCCGGTACCATTTTTTATTGCGTCGCTGGGAAAGCCATGGGCATACGATTCCAGCAGCAGCATCCGTCGCCTGCCCTGGTTCACCACGATCGATCAAGGTCACCTTTGCCCCTGATTTAGCAAGATGATAAGCAGTCGATGCTCCCAGGATCCCTGCCCCTACTACAATATATGAACTCATGCGAAACACCTTTTTTCTGTTTATGTCTTATTTTCTTGCTATTCTACAAGACATTCACATAAGACTCAATTCCGGCTCTCCGTTTCCCGCACTGGTAAATGAAGTATAAACGCTGTTTGTGATCCCGTATATGGCTCATAAAGCTCAAAACCATGTCCTTTTATTTGCTCATATCCGTTTTGCTTGATCCATTTGTGTAAAAATGGATAAGGGTCAAATTCATGTTCAGCAGGATTGAAGTGCAAAGTGGCATACTGCTGATCAGGGAACGTCCTGGCAACCATTCCAGATGGGAGAAAGTCATGGCTATCGACTTCCACTCCGGCAATCCAGGTGAATGATTCTGTTTCCGGATTCCAGTTGGGCGGGTCGATAAATACACCATAAGAAACCGGTGCATTCACACGATTTTCAATTTCTACGATTCTTTTCGTATGAAACTCCTCGACCAGCCGTGGAACCTTTACATCCTTTTCCGCCATGGTTGTTTCAAAAGCTGATCCAATGATTTTGAATGCCCTTTTTGTGATGATTTTCGGCTCAACCATTGTCTTTACTTTTCCGTTCATGTCGAATCTCCTCCTTTTTTCAAGAAGTTCTAGAGACGGTTAGTAATTCCTTCCATATAACAGAAAATCATTCCTTTTACTCACAAAAACACATCCATTGCACCGTAAACATTTAAACAACAAACTAAAAGCGCTATGATGTAAGAGACAAATAACTACGGGAGGAACTTCCAATGAAATACGAACTGGATCACATCGGGGTGGCTATACGGCACCTGGATGAAAGTATAGAATTTTACCAGCATATACTAGGAGGACATTTGATCGACCGTTACCGCAGCGAGGCAAAAGGCGTGGAAAGTGAGATAGCTATTATAGATATAAATGGTAACCGAACAGAGCTGCTTGCACCTACGAATAACACTACATCTCCAATAGCCCGCTTCATCAAGCAAAAAGGCAAGGGAGTCCATCATATCGCCTATCATGTCCACGATTTGGATGCAGCACTGGAAACATTACAACAACAAGGGATTCGAACATTGGAGAAGACATTACGGACCAATAAACATGGCAGAAGATTGATCTACCTCAACCCTGCAGATACCGGAGGGACAATCATTGAATACTGTGATTACCCTAATGAAAGAAAACCTTAACCAGATCTGGTCAGGTTTTTTTTTATTTGAACCCGTTGGGCGAATACTCTCCCTTTTTTCTTCAACTAAACATAATCTAAACTAAACAACTATAGGAGGAAACTGACATGTCCGGCTACCAAAGTGATGTTACATTGGAAAGGGATCTTTGTATATTTCCCGGCTATAATTGGTGCGGACCAGGGTGCAGCGGCCCCGGCGCACCAGTAAATGGGGTGGATACGTGTTGTATGTACCACGACATTTGCTATCAGCAATACGGCCCATCTTGCTTCTGTGATCGTGCCTTCATGGATTGCCTCCGGGCAAAAATCAACCCTTATACACTAGAGGGAAGGCATGCAAACACCATCTATAACTATATGAAATTCCAGCAGCTGTTTACTTGTTTATTCCGCTAAAAAAAGAGTAAAGCGACGATAATAATGTCGCCGCTTTACTCTTTTTTCTACTTCCGTAATTTATCTTGCTCTGTCCGTTGTTTGTTGATCGCTTCACGTACATGATACAACTCAGCAAATATTGCCGTCAGCAAAATTGTGATGATACTTAAGAAAATCGAATAAATCCCCAGGTGGACATCGCCGAAGATAAGACCCACCATAAGTCCGATGAATACCCCGATACCAATATAAAGTAAGATTTTTTGAAAAGTTACCGAATACATCTAATCTCTCCTTCTCTGTCTGCAATTTCATCCTCTATTCACCCATACCCTCTAAGGAGACGATTTAACACCTGTACCTCCTCCACCTTCTTCAACTGAAAATGCGCACCTTCCCTACAAGGAGGTTGTCCAGGTTTTCTGAAATTATGAATTTAATGGGCAAATCACAGTTATGGAAAATGTTAACATAATCTCCAAATGTGAAACTATACTCTTTATACCGGAGATGATGCTTTTCTTGCCCGTCCGACTAATGAGACAACTAAACTATGGAAGCAAGTGATGGAGCTTACGAGGGAAGAACTTGATCGTGGAGGCGTTTGGGATATGAATACAAAACTCCTTCTTCAATCCCCTCCCACCACCCTGGCTATCTCAATCCGGAAATTGATGTAATTGTCAGAGTCCAAACAGATAAACCTTTTAAAAGGCACCCCCATTTACAACATATTAATCACAAATTTTCCTGTTATACGATAAAAATACGATCTATACGGGAGTATGTTAAAAAATAGCCAGATGTGGTATGATGCATATAGATAATCATACAATAAAAAATAGCCGCAGCTGATGCTGCGGCCATGGATACACGCCCCCTCCGGGGGATCAGCTATCCACTACAGGAATAGGCCTCTCCCCTATCAACTTTTGGCCGAGTGAATAGGGAGGTCTATTTTTTATTGATCATTTGCATGATCAATGCGAGCAAAGCGATCAAAAACGTGCCGAAAGACCAGATGACGGTCAACACTTCGTATATGCTCGTAGGCATCACCCCCCTTCCTGACAGATGGGGGCAGCCGATCCTCCCTAAAAGGACGTGCTCCACTTCCAATTATAGCATGGCAACTGGGGTGAATTTTTCACCAACTTTAATCAGGACTTAAGCCTCATTCAACGATTCCTCAATCGCTTCCCCAAGCTGCGTCAAAATATCTTTTGCCCCTTCTATTCCGATAGAAATACGGACGACACGCTCATTGATTCCGATTTTCTCCCGCTGCTCATCAGTAAGTGCACGGTGAGATGTTCCTTTCGGATACGATACCGTTGTTTCAACTCCAGCTAACGAAGGTACAATTTTAATCCAGCCCAGGGATTTGAAAAATGCATCCATATCGCATCGCTCATTCAATTCAATCGTAATGATGGCTCCGTTTCCTTTTTCTGAAACGTAGGCCGGATAATATACATGTTTGATATCGGTATGGTTGCGCAGGCTCTCTGCTACATGATCGGCATTCTCCGATTGCTGCTTCATACGAAGAGCCAATGTCTTCAGCCCACGATGACCAAGCCAGGCTTCAAAAGGACTAAGGTTGGCACCAAGGTTGACCATTTTCCCTTTCGCCTTTTCAATCAGTTCTTCCCCCCCGACCAGTACACCTGCAGAAACATCACTGTGACCACCGATATATTTCGTCGCACTATGGACGACAAGGTCCACGCCCTCTTCATATGGCTGCAAAAGATACGGCGTTGCAAAAGTATTATCAATCATAGTCATGAGCTGGTGGCGTTCTGCCATCTCAACGAGGGCATTGATATTTTCTACACGTAGAAATGGATTGGATACAGATTCGCTGTATAGAAGTTTCGTATTCTCCTGGATGGCATCTTCTACTTCTTCAAGGTTGTCAAAAGAAGCGAGTGTCACTTCTATACCAAAAGTCTGCAGTTCCTGGGTAAGCAGCTGATAGGTACCGCCATAGGTGTCTTCTGCTGCTACAATGTGATCGCCATGCCCGACTACTGCTAAAATGCCGCATAAAATTGCAGACATTCCCGATGAGGAAGCCATTCCAGCAGGCGCCCCTTCCAATTGGGCAACAGAGTAGCCCAAATCGTCCGTATTCGGGTTGCCGTTCCTCGTGTAAAGATACGGAGCATTTCCTTCAAAGTAGCCTTCCAAATCTTCCAGGCTCTCAAAGGAGTAGGCCGATGTTTGATATATCGGGGTCGCTTTGCTGTTGATCTTATCTTCTTCCTGCTTTAATTTACTATGTACGACTTTTGTTTCAAATGATTTTGTCATATCGTCTGTCTACTCCCTTCGTTTTTCTATACTTTAATCCTTCAACAAAGTTATATGTAAAAAACCTCTTCCTAAGAAGAGGCGTATCATTCATGAGGAGCTTCCCCATGTAAGCACGTACCTTTATTTGAATAGTTTGATTATATCCTCAAGAGGCATAACTGTCAAAAGGAAGTCGTTTTTTTGACATTCCCCCATATTTGTTGCTGATCATCATGAATGTTTAGTTTTTTTGTTCCCATGGAATATTAATTAATAATCACATATAAAAAAGGAGGTCACCTTCATGAGTCAACAAAAACAAAAAAAGGCAACCGTTCAAACATCTAATGAACAAGCAGAGGTCTTCAGCAAAGGAATTTCTTACTCTAAATCTTTTCTTCCTCCAAAACCGGAACGAGAAGAACATCCTACTGAAGGTGAAATGATGAGCGGTCATCACGAAGTTGAAAATCACGAGCAAAAGAAAAACAAATAAAAAAGAGGGCACCCCCCTCTTATTCATTTGGCATCAACCCTTTTAAAATTTGAAGATGTTTACGATCTTCATCGAGTATTCTTTCAATCATCTGCTTACTTTCCGGATCAAGATCCCCTTTAACAATCTCTTCTGACAAATGTAAACCATAAACATCTTCTCCCTTTAAGGCACTTTCCAGTATCCCTTCTGTCGAATCAGGCGTGGTGAATCTACTGATGAAATTCTGCATCGACCCGATAAAACCTTCATCGTCCACCGGATTTCCACCAAGATGCTGAATACGTTCTGCTATTTCCATCGCGTGCATCTTGTGCTCTTGCTGAATATTTTGTAACTCTTGCTTGATACCAGGTTCGTCCACGCGCTGAATAAGGTGTTCGTATGCATGAATCCCCATGTACTGCCCTTTTAGAAAAGCATTTAATTCTTTAATGGCAACGTCATTCATGATGTAAGCTCCTTTTTTAAGCTTAGTTTGCCATATAAGTACTTAATTAAACCTATTTAAATTTGGTTTGGGGTTATTGCAGAGAGACACCCCTGCCTGTATCAATAATGATATCTTTCTCCCTCAGACGGTTCAGATGGTTGGATATTAATTGGATATAAAACAATAGGTTTTCATCCACTTTTCCATTGTTAAATTGCATCGCAAGCTCATAACAGGATTTCGAACCATCTTTTAAGCAAGTGATGATTTTCTGATCGATATCAATAATAGTAGTAAACGCTTGTTCAATAGCATCAAGATGATGATCCATGATCGGACCGTGGCTGGGGAAAACAACTGCGATGTCTTTTTGCCTCAATGCATCCAGCGTAAACAAATATTGCTGCAAATCAATAATTTTTGCAGGGGGGCCATTTTCAATCAGCACATCCCCACCGTACAAAAGTCTGGAGCCTGGATCATACAAAGAAATATGATCAAAGCTGTGACCGGGTGTTTCAAGCACTTCTAAATACTCTCCCCCTACATCTATCATATCCCCGTGCATCACATGTTTAGTAATGGCAAGATGTTCTGCTTGGGCAAAGTCAATCTCATCCATCGACGCTTTCGTGAGCAGTTCCTCAGTGAATTGATCAGGCAGCTGGGGACGGATGCCCTCAAGCTGCTCGTATAATGTTGGCTCTTTTTTCGCAGGGTATCTGGCAAACACCTGACAATTTAGTTCATTAGCATATGTCAGTAAAGTACCGATGTGGTCCATATCCCGATGAGTTAGGATAATTTGGTCAATATCTGCCAGCTTTATTCCTATTTCCTTTAATGTTGTTATCAGGCTGGCTTGAGAGTCTGATGATGGGTGTCCTGCATCAATTAACGTGACTTTTTCTTTTTTTATCACATATACAAACACGTCGCCAGGAACAGGCTGCGGGACTCTAATTCGAAATACTCCTTCTTTCACTTCCTCCACGTTGCGCATCTCGTACCCCTCCGAATTTTCCGAATATTATCACTTCTTTCATTCTAGCATAAAATTTACTGATATTGGATAAGAAGTTTGCAGGAAAAATCGACAGAAACCACTACCAAATCCCCATTCACATCAGGGAATTTTATTAACACAACTATTAAATTTAAAAAACACCCCTGAGCCAGGGGTGTCGTCGGTCAACTATTCATTGGATAGTAAAGTTTTGTTTTGACAGGCTTTCCTGTATGAAGAGGTCCAAGTAATGATTAAAGCTATGCCAATGTTTTGTCGGCAGTTGGTGTGTCGCCTTTTCGATATGATTTAAGCGGGCATTTTCGCACTTTCGATAATGATAACTATGGTGATGAATCCAGAAAACACGAACCCCATACATTAAAAGTACCGGGCAGTCTATGTCGCCTAAACGTGCTGAACAATCATAATGATAGGACTCATAGTAAAAATCATACCAGCTTTTTAAATCTGCTTTCCCCATATGCCCCGTTATCATCTGCTGGACGTTTGTATCTAAAAAGTGAGATCGGGCAAGAACCCGAATCAAAGAATCAGGCTGTGTTTCGAGCCATTTCATTCCAATACGGTATTCCAGCTTTAAAAGTTGTGTTTCTACTTTTGGATATCCGCCAGATAATACTAACGCTCTGGTACGGTCTGGATAAGACAATGCGAGCTCCTGGGCGACTCCCCCGCCTGCGGAATAGCCACAGATGACTGCTTTCTGTGAGCCTGTGTGGTCAAGGAGCGCCTTGACCTCCTCAGCATACCGCTTTATCGTAACGGGTTCTGATGCAATCGATGAATCTCCATGCCCACTTAAGTCTGGAATCAATAACCGGTATTGACTGCTTAAGGGATGTTGATAGGTGAAGACCAGTCTCCCCATGCCAGGCGGGTGTATCAAGACTAGTGGTATTCCTTTACCGATATCATCGTAATGGATGGTACAGGAGTCATATTTGAATTCAGGCATATACATTCCTACTTTGTTTGAAGATTATAAACATCGATTATTAGCATATCCGTTATGTAGCATTTTATTTATTCTCTTTTTCAAGACGCGGTTTGGTTGGATCGCAATCCGGATACCTTGAAGCAGTAGATTGCGCCACCTTGAATAAGTAGTAGCATTCTTCCCGGAACATATGATCTGCCATCAGAGCTGTAAAGGAACTTAAAGCTTCGTCCGTTAACTCCATGTCTTCCAATTCCTTCAAAAATGTCTGGAACAATTTCATTTCGACTTTCGTTTCGTTATTGAAACGTGTCAATGCGGGAAAGGATTCGATATTAGCTCGTAAATATCCCGTCATTTCTACTGATTTCAAATACAAATCATTGAACGTTTGACGAAAGGCATCGCTCTGTTTTTTGATTTGCTGTTCGGTAGCATCCATTGTGTCATTGATCGCCCCGGCATGGCCGGAGGCATCCAAAAGCCATAACATATGATGATGAAGCTCATGAAAAACGGGCGGCTCCTTTCCTTTGCCAAGATAACCAATGACAAGCAGGTATTCTTCCAGTTCATTAACCATGTGATTAATAAAAGTAGGTGTCAAATGGATGCCGACCTTTCCTTCCAGTGACCTTTGGATGAGTGATAGCTTATACACTCGGAAATTTCGCGCATGTTCTCCTGCCTTTTGAGTGAATGATTTAGTTTCCTCAAAGGACAAATTTTTGGACTTAGCACCCATTTCGTCAAATATAGTAATAAGCTGTTTTGTTTTTTCTATGGCTTCCGTTTCAGTCGGATAAAGCGAGTCACGGATAAAACGGGCATGGTCCCCTAATATCTGCAGCCAAAAAGCATGTTCAAACTGAGCAGCTTCCAGAAAAGTTCTCAAAAAAACCCCTCCTGATGGATAGTCCTCATTATACCTATTCAGATAAGGGGAACTTTATTTACTTTTTTATTGGAACTCCTGAGGCGGATTTTCGGTATGACCCTGATGCGATACTTCTGTAAAAATATCCTTTTGCATGGCAGTCGCTGGATTACTGGCAGTATAAGCAACAGTTGTTCCAAGCTGGCCAAGCTGCTGCTTCAATGCCATCACTTCCATTTTGATGTTTTGGCAGAACCCTTTCTTATTAAGCAACATCCTGCATATAAATGTAGAGAACCTGTCCAAAATGAAGGGGTCATCCTATGAAGGAACTGATTGAAAAAGGTATCATCATTATCATCGGCAGTGCATGCCTGGCATTTGGTATCAACTTTTTTTTAGTACCATATCATGTACTTGATGGAGGCGTGATTGGCATCGGATTGATTTTTCATTATTTGTGGGGATTGGAAACGGGCTTGACCATTCTTTTTGTCAGCATTCCGATCTTTTTGATTGCCTGGTTCAAGTACCGGAAATATTTTTATAACAGCCTGCATGGTTTATTGATATCTTCTTTCTTCATTGATTTCTTTTATTGGTTGAGGAATTTTCATTTAGCACTCGACCCAGCCATCAGTTCGATGATTGGCGGGGCTTTTGTAGGTGGTGGTATTGGACTGATGCTTCGTTACCAGACAAGCACGGGAGGAACAGACTTACTGGCACAGATGGTCGCTGATGTTTTAAAAATCAATGTCGGTTTTGCTATTTTCACCATCGACCTTGGAGTCATTTTGTTAGGCGGATGGCTTTTTTCTTCACAGACTTTGCTGCTTTCCGCTATCACTATACTGGTGGTTGCGATGACAACCATGCTTTTTACGTCAAGACCCACACTAAAAAATTGAATATGGTAGAATTTAAAATGGATATTTTTACCGAAGCGAGGTGGATCTTATTCGAATCTTTGATGCCCACTTACATATCATCGACCCGCGATATCCTTTGATTGAAAATCAGGGTTATCTGCCAGAGCCATTCACCTGTGAAGACTATCAGAAGCGGACAAAAAAATGGAACCTGGACGGAGGCGCTGTTGTTTCAGGTTCTTTTCAGGGGTTTGACCAGCAATATTTAAAAAATGCCCTTCAAATTCTGGGCGATAGATTCGTCGGAGTAACGCAGCTGCCAGTAGATACAACGGACGAGGAAATACTATCGTTAGATGAAGACGGAATAAAAGCAGTCCGCTTTAATGTTAAACGCGGAGGACCTGAAGTGCTCGCACATTTAGAAACTTTTGCTCACCGGATTTATGACCTCGCAGGCTGGCATGTGGAATTATATATCGAATCAAAAAATCTGCCAGAAATCGAGGGTACGCTTAAAATGCTCCCCGCTGTTTCCATCGACCACCTTGGCCTGACGGAATCTGGTTTTGATACGTTGCTGAACCTCGTTTCGCATGGCGTGAGAGTTAAAGCGACCGGGTTCGGCAGGGTCAATATCAATGTAGCACAAGCATTACAAGCAATAGCCAATGTGAATCCTGATGCGTTGATGTTTGGCACCGACCTTCCGTCTACTCGTGCACCCCGGCCATTTCTTGATGCGGATGTTGAACTCATCCAGGAGACCTTAGGAGAAGAACTTGCCCGAAAAGTATTATATTCTAATGCAGCAGATTGGTATTTAAAAAAAGGAGTTGAAGTGAAGGGAGACTGACATTAAGAAAAATTCATGATCAATTCGTTCGGTGAATGGACCCCCATTTTCATCATAATTAACGTTATACTGCATCTGATTGCTGAGGTTGCTTTACTGGTTGTACTCTTTTCATTTCGAAACCAGTTTCCACCTGACCTTCCAGATGAACTTACTGAGTCGCATATGAAACCTGAACAAACGTTTGACCAAATCCTATGAAAGAGCCTGGATTGCTCCAGGCTCTTTTTTAGTGGGCTCGATATTTTGATATTTCGATCGAAAAAATCGAAAATAGCTCGAAAATATGTCGGACACGGGCGATACCCCGTATCTGGTGTGAAAACCTTGATTAGTGCAGGAGTGAATTAGCGCATGACACTTCCACCGGAAATTTTCACGGACTCTCCGACAATATTTTCAGCTGCATCGCTCAGTAAAAAGACAATCGTATTAGCAACTTCTTCCGCTTTCGTAATCCGGCCTGAAGGTATCCCCTCTTCTACCACCTTCATTTGCTCTTCAAAACTTCGGCCTTCGCGCTCTCCTTTTTTCCTGATGGCGTTGAGACCCATCGAGGTATCAACAAACCCAGGGCATACCGCATTGACACGGATATTTTCCTCAATCGCCTCATGCGCAAATGCTTGTGTAAAACCTGTTACCGCAAACTTCGATGCGCTGTAAGCAGAATTTCCTTTTGTTCCTCTCAGGCCTGATAAAGAAGATAAGTTTACAATAGCGCCAGCGTCCGCATTTCGCATCGTTTCATATACTAATTGTGTCAAAAGCACGGTTGAAGTGTAATTGAGCTCCATAATTTTCCTCATCTCTTCTTCCGGTAAATCTTTGACTGGCCCTCCCCCACCGATTCCGGCAGAGTTAACTAATCCATCAATCCTTCCATTTACCTCATTAGCTTCCTCAACCAAATGTCTTCGCTCTTCGTCCTTAGTCAGATCGGCTTTTTGTATAAAAACTTTCGCATCAGCAGCAATTTCCTCACAGGCTTGCTTCAACTCTTCCAATTTTTCTTCATTGCGACCGGTAATCGTAACGGCAGCACCAGCCTGTACTGCCGCCTTTGCCGTTTCAAAACCTATTCCGCCGGTCGCTCCAGTAACTAAAATATGTCTTCCCTGTAAAGCATCTTCTTTAAAAATAATCACATAAACCCCTCCAATCATTTCTATGTACATGCTTACCCTTTCTTATAACACTATTAACACGATGATAATTCATAAAATAGTAAGATTTTAAAGGTGCTTCTCCTATTACACTTCGATATACTAAGGGGTGAATTATATTTTTAGAGATGGGGAATCGACATTGAATATCAATAAAGAATTCAACTATGTGCCTTGGGTAGTGGGCTTATCAATCGCAATCAACCTGATTGTCGTAGCCCTGTTGTTTGTACCAAAAATAGACAGTGTTACCAGCTTTGATATTACTTTACTGCCGCTTCTCAATGCCATTTTGAACTCCTTTACTTTCGTATTTCTACTGGCAGCATTGTTTATGATTTTACGAAAAAATGTTACCTGGCATAAGCGGTTCATATTCGCAGCTTTCACGTCCACCGCATTATTCCTTGTATCTTATCTGACCTATCACTCCATGGCTTCCTCCACATCTTACGGGGGAGAAGGAATATTGCAGACAATCTATTACTTTATATTGATTACTCATATCATCCTGGCAGCGGTGATTGTACCGTTAGCATTACTCACTCTTTTCCGCGGGCTTGCTATGAAGGTGGACAAGCATCGTAAAATAGCCAGATGGACAATGCCGCTCTGGTTGTACGTAAGTCTAACTGGAGTTATTGTCTACCTGATGATTTCACCTTACTATTAAACAAAAGCGCAAGCGCCTTGCTCACCCCCGACAAGCTTAAGACAATCCTCGCAGTGACGGCCTTTGTACTTTAATACAGACTAACTTTATTAAAGGATCAAAGTATAAGAAAAACTAAAGCTTTCGCCATTAGGAAGCGGCGATAAGCCAAGTTTTTCTAATCACATTGAGGGTTGACTTAAGACCTCGAGGGGGTAGGCGCTGAAACTGGATGTAACAAAAGCTTAGGGCTCTTCCCTAAGCTTTTTTACATACAAAAATCGAGTGTAAGCCAACACTGGTCTACACTCGATGATAATCAACCAAATATGCTGGTGAAGAAATCAGAAAGGGCCTGAACAATACGCTGCAGGAAAGTTGAAACTTTCTGCCAGAAGCCTTTATCGCCCAGCACTTCCTTGACACTTGAGGTGATATCTTCAAGCTGCCTTTGCACTTGGTCAAAGTTGATATTCAATGCTCGCATCTTTTCAAAAAGATTGATCAATAACTGTCGGTCTTGCTCACTTAGCTCAATATTCAGGGATTGCAGCTTTTCATTGATAATCTGCTCGATTTCTTCCTTTGTTGCAGGATTTTGAGCTGCCATTTCTTTTTTGATTTCGGTTAGCAGTTCACTGACTTTTTCTTTATCGACACCCGACTTCTCGGCAAGTTCAGTGGCGACATCCAACTCTTCACTGGCGACTTCCATCCGTTCTTCATCCAGCTTGACTCCTTTAGAATCATAGGCCTTATAAATACCGGTCAGTGCGGAATGTCCCGTTACTTTTACTGGGGATGCTACGTCGACAATCGCATCTTCTACACCCGCAGTCAGCAAAGCGTTGGCATACATTTCTTTAGTCACCGCTGTTATATTATCAGGTGTCACAATATTGACTTTAAGGCCTTCCCCTTGCTCCTGGGGCGTGATTTTCACAGAAGAAAACATCCGCGAATTCGGGTTGCCATTAATATAATTGGCTATATCCTGTCCATCTACATAAAACTCATCCACATTTTTACGATTTTCCACTTCTAATAGGTTCCGGACTTCTTCTTCCTGAGCGTCTGTCAATGTATCACCATAAACCACAATCGGCACTCCAAGCTTCTCGTTGATTCCCTGATCACTGGTGCCATCCGTAGAAGCAGACACAATTGGCGTCAATCCAGCTCCTGCCCAGATAACCAGTGCCATCATAATTAAACCTATACGTTTTAGCATAACTTCTTCTCCTTGTTTTCAGGATTATTCGTGCAAATCCTTTTGCACACCCATATCATGTACTAATTATATCAAACAGTAAATCGGTCTTGAGGCTTACCTCCTTTTTACCGCTGTTCTTATATACGAATAAAGCACAATAAGGTTTCTTGTTTTTGAATTAAAATTCACTTCTCCATATTATATTTATCTTTGAGCGTCTTTACAAACACTTCCACATTTTTAGATAGTTCTCCTTCAGCAGGCAGTACACAGGAAAAAAAGCGATTTGGTGACTGAATGATCGGGAGACGGACCATAAGATTTTCACCGAATTTATTTTCTACGATGGACCGGGAAATGAAGGATAACCCCAATCCATGCTGAACCGCCTGTACGACTCCATGGTTACTGCCAATAGTAATCAATTTTTTTGCATTGATACTGTAGGCACGAAATACGGCATCCATGATATCTCTCGTCCCGGATCCTTCCTCTCTCCCTACCCAAGTATGTCCTTGTAGATCACTTAATTTAATATTATTTTTTTCACGAATCGGGTGGCCCGGAGGGACGATCAATACCATTTCATCCTCTAAGAACGGGAACGATCGCAGTTCTTTCGATCTGACCTGGCCTTCAACGAGACCGACATCGAATTCATGTAACAGCACAGAACGGTTGATTTTTTCTGTATTTTCGATATATATCTGTAAATCGATATCCGGATAGTTTTGATCGAAGTCCTTTAATAAAGATGGCAGTATATATTCACCAACTGTGTAACTCGCACCGATCGTCAGTGAACCAGTCAGCTGATTATGGTAGGAGAGTATTTCTTCATGTGTTTTTTCAATGATACTCGCTATTTGTTTGGCCCGCTGGTAAACAATCTCTCCAGTCGGTGTAATATGAAAATGTTTGGGAGAGCGGTCAATTAATTTGGTTTGAAACAGTTCCTCAAGATTTTTAATATGCAGGCTGACGCTGGGCTGGGAGACAGAAAGAGCTTTGGCAGCTTTCGTAAAACTTTTTCCTTCAACTACAACTATCAATGTTCTTAGGGCCTCTAAATCCATAATTTCACCTACCATTAGTTTTTTTAATGATTACCATTATTAAATTATATTTTACTAATGATTATCGCTGGCGTATAGTGATTTTAAACGCAAAACTTTTTAGGAGCGTGCGCTATGATCAGAAATAATCTCAGAGCTAAAGACCATTTATATTGGATTGCCGGTATTCTGTTCACAGCATTGATTGCTTGTTTTGGTTTTTTACTCGCATGGATACCAGGTCTCGCTATAATCGGTCCTTTAGCCACAGCTATCATCCTCGCTGTCATTTACCGTCAGCTGTTCGGTTACCCGGAAAAGCTCCGGTCCGGTGTCCAATACTCCGCTAAAAATTTGTTACGACTAGCTATAATACTTTTCGGATTGAAGTTGAATATGAATGTTATTTTTCAAGATGGTTTACCACTCCTGCTTAGAGATGTAGCTGTGATTATATTTGCTATCGGGGTAACCTTGTTATTTGCAAAGTTGTTCCGAGCGGATTACTCCTTATCTTTACTGCTTGGTGTAGGAACAGGGGTGTGCGGTGCATCCGCAATTGCAGCTGTCTCACCAATATTGAAAGCGAAGGCTGAAGATACAGCAATCAGCGCCGGCATCATTTCTCTGATTGGTACAGTATTCGCGATCGCCTATACCCTGATCCGGCCGATACTTCCAATCGATGCAGCTACTTATGGTTCCTGGGCAGGTATCAGTTTGCATGAAGTTGCCCATGTTGCACTTGCAGCAGCACCTGCCGGCGAAGACGGTCTTGCTATGGCTCTGGTTGGAAAATTGGGCCGTGTTCTGCTATTAGTCCCATTGAGCTTCCTGTTCATCTACATCATGCGAAAAAAAGGCACTCCGGAAACCAATGAAAAGGTAGCTTTCCCATGGTTCTTGCTCGGCTTCATTGCGACCAGTCTGTTAGGAAGTTATGTATTAGGAACTTATATTCCCCTCAACGAAGATTTGGTTTCTTTCATTTCCACAGCTACCACGTTTATTCTGACCATGGCAATGGTCGGATTGGGACTTAATGTAAGCCTGGCATCTCTTCGTTCAAAAGCACTAAAGCCGATGCTTGCCATGACAATCACTTCTTTGCTTCTTTCAGGCATTACGCTTTTATTAATATGATTCAAAAGCAGTAATTCTTATTAAGTAAAAAGACACTGTTTGTAACTCATACTTGTTGGGAATACTTGCTAACAAGTAAAGGAGGAGTCTACTCATGAAACTATTCAAACTACTAAGTTTTATGTTGGCAGCCGGACTCGTATTGGCAGGCTGCGGCACATCGGGGAACGATGACACGATTGAACCAGAAGATACCAACGATTCAGGTGCCGCTGAAGAAGAAACAGAAAAGGAATCTAAGGAATCATCCAGTTCAGGTGGTGAAGTCTCTACAGACTTGCAATCCGGAGTCAATGCCGTACTAGCTACTGTTGAAGACTTGACCACGACCGTGAAGGAATCTTCAGATGATACGGCTAAAATAAACCAGGCAGGCAAAACGTTAGAAGAAGATTGGGACCGAATCGAAAAGCAGGTAGAGGAAAATTATGAAAAAGATTATAAAAATATCGAGGAAAGCCTTTATCCTTTAATAGACGAAGCACAGGCTGATGAGCCAGATACCGATAAAATAAAAGAACTGGCCCAGGAAACAAAGAATAAACTGGAAGAATTCAAAAACAAACTGGAAACTTCCTAATGCATAAAAGCTGTTCCCCCATCACAAAGGGAACAGCTTTTTCACATGGTTATCTTTCGAAAAATAGTAGAGCTGTCTGTTACACTGACACTAGGCTTTCAAAAGAAGGAGGCAGCCACATGCGTTTAGAGAATAAAAAAGTGATTGCACTGGTCAGTGATGAGTTTGAGGATCTTGAGCTCTGGTACCCGGTCCTTCGACTTAGAGAAGAAGGTGCCATTGTCCACATTGTAGGAAAAGAAGCAAACAAACAATATACCGGAAAATATGGCGTTCCAGTAGAGTCAGACTACGCTTTCAAGGAGATATCTCCCGAGGACTATGACGGCATTCTGGTTCCCGGCGGCTGGTCACCGGATAAGCTGCGCAGATATGAGGAAGTCCTGCAATTTGTCCGCCATATGGATGAGCAGAAAAAAACAATCGGACAAATCTGTCACGCCGGCTGGGTGTTGATTTCGGCAGGAATACTGGAAGGACGGAATGTAACCAGTACACCTGGTATAAAAGACGATATGATAAATGCCGGTGCGAAATGGTCCGATGAAGCAGTAGTCGAAGATGGTCATATCATTTCAGCCCGCCGACCTCCAGACTTACCTATGTACGCAAAATTTTTTGCAGATCATCTGGCAGATCAATAGCAACCAAAAAGCCAGCCATTAACTAACGGCTGGCTTTTAATATTTATTTGCCATCAAAGTTTATTTTCATTCCATACCCTTCATTCAATTGCCTGTTCTGCCAGCATATTTATCACCGCATCATCCATCGGAGGATTATGCAGCCCTGCACGGACATCCCGGTAATATTTTTCAAAAGGATATCGTTTCGACAGTCCTCTTCCACCGGCAATTCTCATAGCAAGATCGACGACCTCGTTTGCAGTATTGGTCGCTGTTACTTTCACTGCTGCCAGTTCTGCATGCAGCTGTTTCCTGTTCTCCGGCTCCTGATCCCATCTCTCGGCAATGGTATACATGAAGTAACGCGCCTCCATAAGCTTCAACTCTATTTCCCCTATTTTTTGCTTGATGTGGGGAACTTTAGCAATCGGATAATCGAGACTGTTCGGCTGAAAGTTTTTCGCAAAGTCGATCGCATCGTTGCGGGCAGCAATCGCAATGCCAAGGTAGCAGGCCGGAATGTGCAACAGCCAGCCTTTCGGTACGGATGATTTCTGACTGGTAAGTTCGACTAGCTTATCATCTTCTACCGAAACATTTTTCAAGACAAGATCATCACTTCCGGTTCCCCGCATGCCAAGGGTATCCCAGGTATGTTCGACCGTTACCCCCTCCTGATTTTTTTCTATCAAAAACCAGCTTACTTCTCCAAGCTCTTCCACATAAGCAGATACGATGAAATAGTCCAGGCAATCAGCCATCGAGGTGAAAGTTTTTCTTCCGTTAATTATATAACGGCCGCCACTGCGCACAGCTTTTGTTTCCGGTATTCCACCCCGTGTCGGACTTCCTGTTGCTGGTTCAGAGGCAGCACGGTTCATTACTTTTTGTTCCGTTGCAATTTCTTTAGCTACTTTATTAAAGATTGTTTTACCCCAGAGCTGTTCATCACGTAGTTCCATAAGAATTCCGAGATGCCATCCAACCGATAATGCTACCGATCCATCACCTGCAGCAAGCCGCTCCTGCATTAATAAAAATTCATATAATGAAAGCCCTTCTCCTCCCAGATTTTCTGGTAGAGGGAGGGAAAAATACTTTTCCAGCTTCAAATCCGCTAAGTTTTCTTTAGAAAAAGAAGCCTGTTGGTCAGAGGCGGGACTGCGTTGTTTCACCTTCTCTGCTAACACCGCCGCTTTGTTGTATAATCGCTGATGCCGGTCATTTTTAATCAGAGTTTTATAAAGATCGATCATTTGCTCACCCCAACTAGCATATGTTTATTAAAAGCTTACTAGAATAGTCGGGATTACGCCAATGATTTATCTGAAAAATTGTTCATTCACTTTTATTCTTTACTTTGTGGAAAAGATTTTTCATCTCAGATTTAAAATTACCAGGGTCAATTTCCCTTTCACGTATTATATCCTTCCATGATTTACCGTCTTGTTTCTCCTTAATAATGTTATCTAGTTCTGTTTCACTTAGTTTAGCCACCACGGCTGCTTTCATCAGGGTTTTCAGTGAGACATCTTTCTCCAGATAATCCGCAAGCTCTGTTTCATTTTCACCTGTATATGCAGTCAATTCTTTTAAAATCAGCGGTTTATTCTGTTTGAAAAACGCCTTTGCTTTTTCTTGATGATGTTGCTTGATTTTTTCGTAATCTACCCCAAAGCTCTTTGCTGTAGCTTGCCAGGAGTTTGTCATTTGATAACTATCCAATACTTTTTGTGGCTCGACATCAGCATGTTTGGCAATAAGAATGGCTTTCCTTATATTTTCTTGCTTATAGCCACGTTCCTCGAATTGTTTGATTTTTTTTCGGATTTCTTTATGATGGTCATTTTCTTTTAGTTCATGACTGTGCATGATAGTCCCGTTATCATCTTCTGCCTGCGTCCCCAAAGGAACTCCGAATCCTAGAATACCCATCATTAAGATTATTGATAACGTAAATTTTCTGTGCATAACATTCAGCCTCCATTCCATTATTTTTCATCATTAGTTTGTCCATAATGTACCAGACCATTACTGTGTTTGTATTTAGTCTGTATCGGGAAAAAGATATTCAGTGTATGTATGGAAAGGAGTCGCTTTTATGAAAAAAGATAGTTTCCTGCTAAAAAAACAAGATATGAAAGATAAATCGATTGTACCTGACTGGCTGCCAGAAGAATATGAAACCTTCCATGATATCGTTACTGATAAAACATTCCCTTGTTACTTTGGGATGGGAGCAGAAAAGAAAGGTGAACTTCGTTATTCTTTCTTAAACCATGACGACTGGTCCCACCTCCCCAACACAGTAGAAGAATTCATGAAATTGTTTGAAGAACCCCCATTTATCCGGCATGGTTTTTTCTTATTTGTAGAACCGGAGCAAGAAGAAAAGTCGATTGAATATTATCGGGATTATTTCTGGAAAATATTAAATTATTTGAACGACCATGATCGGGAACCTTGGCCGGTGGATTATCCGACAGACCCCAATCATCACTTATGGGCATTTTCATTCGCAGGTGAGCCGTTCTTTGTTTTCGGAAACTCCCCCGCTTACAAACAGAGGAAAACACGGAACCTGGGAAATTCTTTGGTGCTTGGGTTCCAGCCCAGAAAAATTTTCGAAGGATTAGAAGGTACAAGTAAAGGCGGTATTATGTCTCGTGAAAAAGTCCGCGAACGAGTGGAAAAGTGGGACCAGATTCCGAAACACCCGGACATCAGCCATTATGGTGATCCAACCCATCATGAATGGAAACAATACTTCATTGGAGACGATGTCAAACCGGTTACCGGCAAATGTCCGTTCCATCAAAATAATAGTTAATGAACAAAAGCACAAGCGCCTTGCTCACCCCCGACAAGCTTAAGACAAGCCTCGCCGTGACGTTCTTTGTACTTTTAGTCAAATCAAGTTTAATAAAGGTTTAAAGTATAAGTAAAACTAAGGCTTTCGCCATACACCCTTGGCGATAAGCCAAGTTTTTCTAATCACAGAGAGGATTGACTTAAGACCTCGAGGGGGTAGGCGCTGGAGCTGGATGACACCCACTATCTGAAGTTATCCACAAAAAAATTTATCATTTCCTAACCAACATTAAAGACGCCCCTTACCAGGCGTCTTCTTTTATGCACACTTCTGTTAATTTAATACGATGGATGTGCAGGAAAAAAGAAGGAAAATGGACGCTTTCAGCGAATTTAATTTTATAAGTAATCCTTCAAAGGAGATGTTGCTATGTTTAAGGTTGGCAGTATTTTCATACCTGTGACAAATCTTGAGGAATCCATGAAATGGTATCAGGAAAATTTAGGAGCTATCTTCGTCGACAAATGGGATTTTGGAGAAAGAGGTGCGGGCTTCGTTTTTAAGAAGGGGGACGCCCAGCTAGGATTAATAGAAGTAGAAAATCCCCAGCCTACTGAATTCGAAGTAGTGAAAGGTAAAAAAAACAGTTACTATAATTTTTTAGTTACAGATATTCATGAAGCGCACCAGGACCTCTATAAAAAAGGTGTAGTTGTCAGCAAAATTGATGATTTCGGGGGCATGTATGCATTTGAATTCCTTGATCCAGACGGAAATCCTTTCAGTATCGTCAATGAAGTCGAAGGATCAAAGTTCCATGAAACCAACCTGGAAAAATTGAAGAAGTAGTTACCAGCGGAGGACTCGTACCTTGAGTCATCCGCATTTCATGTGGTACATAATTTCTAAAATAAAAAATCGCCCCTTGTTGAAGGGGCGACATATATTAAAGTGTAGATTTTCTGCTTCTACGTTTATTCATAAACTTTCGGACCATTGGATAGATGACCGGTGCGTATTTAAATATCCTTCTTATAAGTCTACCCATTATTTTCACCTCATTCTCAATTGATTTGGTACTTGTTCTATACTTACCCACATGAGGTGACCATCAAACAATTGCAGTAAGCAGGGGTCAAACAATCCGGCGGCCGTTTTGAGCAAGGGCGTAGTGGATTCCATGCTGCAAATTCTGGAAGCAATCGAATTTTGATAAATCAATCTCTGTATTGGCAATGATTCTCCCAAGTTTTGCAGAGATACCGACTATGATGACTTTTGTACCGATCAGGCTGGCGGCGGTTCCCATTTTTTCGATTAAGCTAGCCGTATAACTGGTAAGATCATTATCAAGACCTGTCAAATCTAATACGAGATAGGAAGCTTTGTATTCTGGCAGGTTGGTAAGTGTCTTGGTAATTAACTCGTCTGCACGTTCTTCATCATATCGGCCAAGTAAAGGAACCACGACGATTCCTTCCAGAACAGGGATAATCGGTGAAGATAGAGTTCTGACCAATTCTTTCAAATCCCTTGTTTTATCCTCAACTAAACCTTCTAAATGGCGAATTTGCTCAGCCTCTTTTTTGCGGGTCAGATCATGGATATTACGTGCTACGTTGACATCCTCAGGAAAATAGTTGATATAGGTGTAGTCATTGCCTTCCAGCTGGGACTGTTGGACCTCATACCATATCGTGGACCCGAACAGGCCGGAGAATATGCCAGCATAATGGGCGGGGAGAAAGGAACCACGCTTCTCTTTCCCTTGAACCTTATTGATCTTATGTTCCCAGTCGTTCTTCAGTTTAACAGTAAGGGTTTTATTTTCTCTGTCAATATTTATAATTTCCGCTTTTCCCCATCCAGCTGAAGCGTATGTATTGGGCAATATTTTAGCTACTTCTTCTATGTCCACGCCTTTGTTTTGAAAATATTCCCCCACCACAGATCCTTGACGAAAACCAGTAGTTTCCATAACTAAATTTGCGGCTTCTTCTCCTGAAACTTCCTCAATGGTATCAAAAAAAGATCTCATCGCAGAAGTTATCCAAAAAAGGACAGCGTCTTCTCCTTCGAATAGAAAGCGCCCCTCTTCCATCTCCCACGCGAAAGTAAGTCCCCCTACATTAATTTCCGGCTCTTTTGTCAAACCGCATCCCCCTATTTCTTAAGATGTATTTGTAATACTTTTATATTACTACTATCATACCTTATTTTCAGGAGGAAATGACCCCCTTTTCTACAACTATCACTTTATTTCTTCAATTTATGACAGGGGTTCCGTAGCCTTTTCCCTCTTTCTTTGAACGTTTGAACAAGACTTCTTTCCCCTGCCTAAATTCATCAGGAATAGGCATTTCCCCAGTACATTCGTCATCTTGCAACATATACAAATAGAAAGGAGGTGCTTTGATGAGTAAAGGTTATGGCGGTGGTTTCGCTTTATTAGTCGTATTGTTTATCCTATTGATTATTATAGGAGCATCCTATGCAGGAGGCGGTTATGGCGGTGGCTATGGCGGCGGTTGGGGCTATTAATAAACCCTCCCCTGCTTAAATGAAGTCCATACGGCGTGAGCCGTGATGGACTTTTTGTTTGGATCAGATACATATGCTGCGGATAAAACTCACCTTATCAGGCAAATTAACAATAAAAAGGATGATAAACCATGAAGGGTCAACAAGATTTCCAGTCTGTAATGGAGCAGCTTAACCAGGCAAAGCGAGCAGTAGAAAGGGCTCAGGAAGAACGAAGCGGATTTACAGAGGCACAGCAACAGGTCAAACAAGCGGAAGAGATGCTGAATGAAGCAACCCATAATCCCGACTTATTCAGAGGGATCGGCAACCATGACATGCAGCGAGCCACTGACTTATTACGGTTAATCGAAGAAACAAATCAAGCGAATAATAAATAAAGCGCCGAGCACACCGTCCAGGAGACGATGTGCTTTTTTATTGCAGTGGTACACTGGGTTGTTTGTGCATACATATTGTACAAGCTACTACATATCGTGAAGGAGTGAGTGGTTTGGGTGTTTTTCTTAGTTATGTTTTCCTCGGGCTGTCGCTGGCAGCCCCCATTGGTCCAATTAATGCTGCGCAAATCAATCAGGGGATCAAAAACGGTTTTTTTCATTCCTGGCTAATCGGTTTAGGGGCGATTGTCGCTGAAATTTGCTTTATCATATCCGTCTTTTTTGGGGTTGTCCATTTTCTTGAAATTCCGTTCATGAAAACATTTTTATGGTCATTCGGTACATTTGTCCTCTTGTATACAGGTTTTGAAAGTATTGCCAGCTCTCATAAAGCTGAGGTGGATTATAATCGCCAGAAAGACTCCTTAACCAAAACATTCTCAACGGGGTTTTTGATTGCTATTACCAACCCTTTATCCATTCTTTTCTGGCTCGGCATTTACGGATCCGTGTTAGCAAATACTATCAACCGCTATGATCAGCTGCACCTGGTATTATACGGCGGGGCGATCTTATTAGGATTGATGCTGTGGGATATTACGATGGCAGTCGTATCGAGCTGGTTCCGACGCGCGCTCACCCCGCGTACCTTGAAGCGGATCTCTGTTTTATCAGGAATATGCTTATTCGGCTTTGCATTCTACTTCGCTATGCAGGCAGTTAAAATGCTGTTTCATTTATAAACAGACTTCCAATTGCATGACCAACCGTACGATTGGTAAAGTCACAGATTTAAACTGGAAGCACCTGCTCCCTTAGCAGACTCTTAAAAATCATGAAGCTTGCTTCCACTTCTTTCTCATCAAAAAGGTCACCAGAGCTATTACTGCCAGGAATAACAGGCTGATGAAGAAGCCGACCCTGCTCGTCTTATCAAACAATGTTCCACTGACAGCTGCTGCAATCAAGAAAAGTCCAGCCCACCATTTCACATTGGTCTTCCCTGACAAGTCCATCAATTTGCTATAAGAAAACAATATGAAAATCCATGTATAAAGCAACATCAACCCGGCAGCTGTTGTTAAGTATTCATAAATTTTTTCAGGTAGCAGCAGAGCTACTACGATCGATGCCGCCAATCCCGAAACGGTTAAACACAAGGCATGATAAGGGACACCTCTTTTTCCGGTTTTTGCAAAAAACGCCGGGGCATCCTTATCTTCCGCAAGTGTAGAAAGAATGGTGGTAATAGCATAAAGAGATGCGACCATAGTAGAAAACCCGCCTATTACCAACGCCCCATTAAAAACATGTGGTACAAAAGCCAAATCGTATTTAGCTAATGCCGTGATAAAGGGACTCTCATCCGCATTGTATTTTTCCCAGGAAACAAGGAAAATTGCTAATCCTAGTGATGTGACATAAATGATCGCAAGTACGGTCAGCATTACTTTTCCTGATTTTGGGGCTTCCTTCGGGTCTTTCAATTCATTTGCCATTATCCCCATTACTTCGATTCCCCCAAATGCATAGAAGGCATAAATCAACGCTGCCCACAAACCAGTCACCCCTGCAGGAAACAGCCCTCTCCCGTTCCACTCCAATGGGCGTTCAGCTTGTCCCCCTCCTAACACACCAGACACAGCTAAAGCAGCTATGATGATGAACATTACAATTGCTGCTGTCTTGATTACTGCAAAAATATTTTCAAATCGTTCGAATCCGGACACACCAGTAATGATAATCCCGATCCCTAAGAGACCATAAATAGCAGATAATAACCATAACGGCATATGAGGAAACCAAAACTGCGAAAATATTGCAAGGGCAGTCAACTGGCTGCCCATAATCAAAAGCTCTGATGTCCAATACACCCACCCATTGGAGAAGCCTGCCCATCGGCCGTATGCTTTTTTCGCGTAAGAACGGAAGGAACCCTTTTCCGGATCTTCGGCAGTCATCCTGGCCAAGGCATCAAATACGATATACGTCCCTGCGGCGGCAAGGAGGAACGTAAGAATAACAGCAGGTCCTCCCTGTTTGATTGCTAATGCGGATCCCAGGAAAAACCCTGTGCCAATCGTACACCCTACTCCAATCAGTGTCAGCTGCCACCAAGGTATTTTCGTTTGTGAATCTGTTTGCTGCTTACTCATGATCTAAACTCCTTCCACCCGGTTTAGTTTGTA
This sequence comes from Thalassobacillus devorans MSP14, assembly GCF_000496835.1. Classification (GTDB taxonomy): domain Bacteria; phylum Bacillota; class Bacilli; order Bacillales; family Halobacillaceae; genus Thalassobacillus; species Thalassobacillus devorans_B. The sequence goes on along the minus strand of NZ_KI543239.1, from coordinate 65,851 downwards.
ACCGGGCTCCAAAAAACATACCAACCTGCTGATGCATACATAAGTTACGACAAATAGGCTACCTTAACACATAGAAAAACAATCCAAGGAGGAGCCATGAAAGCAGTCACTTATCAAGGTAAATATTCCGTCAGTGTTAAAAAAACAGATTATCCGACGATACAGGATTCTCAAGATGTCATTATAAGAATAACTTCAACCGCTATTTGCGGGTCGGACTTACATCTTTACCAGGGAAACTTTCCTTTGCCGATCGGGTATGTCATTGGTCATGAGCCAATGGGGATTGTTGAGGAGACAGGAAAAGATGTAACCAAAGTAAAAAAAGGCGACCGGGTTGTCATTCCGTTTACTGTGGCATGCGGTACCTGTCCCTATTGCCATAACAACCAGGAAAGCCAGTGTGATAACGCTAATCCCCATTATGATTCCGGGGGTTATTTGGGCTACTCAGAAAAGTTTGGGAACTATCCAGGCGGCCAGGCAGAGTACCTCCGGGTGCCATTTGGCAACTATACTCCCTTTCTCATTCCAGAGGATTGTGAGCTGGAAGACGATTCTTTGTTGTTTCTCTCCGATGTTCTTCCTACCGCTTACTGGAGTGTTGAAAATGCTGGTGTCAAAAGTGGTGACACAGTAATTGTCCTGGGCTGTGGCCCTGTGGGTTTAATGGCTCAAAAGTTCTCCTGGCAGAAAGGGGCAGCCCGAGTGATTGCTGTTGATTATCTGCCTTACCGGCTGAACCATTCCAAGCTTACTAACAAAACAGATACATTTGACTTCACCGCGCATGAGGATATGGGAGAGGTATTAAAAGAAGTAACTAAAGGCGGTGCAGACGTTGTCATTGATTGTGTCGGAATGGATGGTAAAAAATCACCATTAGAATTTGTACAGCAGAAATTAAAATTACAAGGTGGAACTTTGGGTCCCATTCAAATCGCTGCTAAAGCTGTGAAAAAATGTGGGACAGTGCAGCTTACAGGTGTTTATGGTGGTCTTTACAATATGTTTCCATTGGGTGCATTTTTTTCTCGTAACGTCCAACTAAAAATGGGCCAGGCACATGCCAGGGCTTATATGGAGAGGCTGTATCAGCAAATCGTTAATGAGGAAATTGATCCCACGGATATCATTACCCACCACCTGCCTTTGGAGCAGGCTGCCCATGGTTATAAAATTTTTAATGGAAAAAAAGACGATTGTATCAAAGTGGTACTTCGTCCTTGATGAGGAGGGAAAACTATGGCTATGAATGTCAGCGAGAAATTGATCAGCAGTCACCTCATATCCGGCGAAATGAAAGCTGGCGAAGAAATCGGCTTAAGAATTGACCAGACGCTTACACAAGATGCAACAGGGACGATGGTTATGCTGGAGCTTGAAGCAATGAATCTCGAGCGTGCAAAAACAGAAGCTTCTGCCCAGTATGTCGACCACAATATTATTCAGGAGGATAATAAAAACCCGGATGATCACCTTTTTCTACAAAGTGCTGCCCGAAGGTTCGGCCTCTACTACAGCCGGCCAGGTAACGGAGTAAGTCACCCTGTCCATATGCAACGACTGGCTGAACCGGGGAAAACATTACTTGGTTCAGACAGTCACACCTGTGCGAATGGCTGCATGGGTATGCTTGCCATGGGTGCCGGTGGAATTGATGTTGCGATGGCTATTGCCGGGGAACCTTTTTTTGTAAAAATGCCACAGATATGGGGAATCAGACTCACTGGAGAACTTCCCGACTGGGTAAGTGCTAAAGATGTGATTTTAGAATTATTGCGGCGCCATGATGTGAAAGGCGGTGTAGGCAGAATCATCGAATATTACGGACCAGGACTAAAGCACTTAAGTGCTATGGACCGGCATGTCATTGCTAATATGGGGGCAGAGCTTGGGGCTACTGCAACGGTGTTCCCTTCAGATAAAGAAGTCCACCGTTACTTGAAAAGCCAGCAGCGGGAGGATGCCTGGGTGGAAATCCTCGCAGATGAAGGAGCAGCTTACGACATTAACGAAGAAATCAATTTATCTGAAATCGAACCGATGATTGCCAAACCATCCAGCCCGGAAAATGTCGTACCTGTCAAAGATCTGGAAGGTGAACCGATCTACCAATCCTATGTCGGGTCATCCGCCAACCCTGGTTACAGAGACTTTGCTATCGCAGCCGAAATTGTAAAAGGGAAACAAATTTCAAAAGGAATTTCTTTCGACATTAACCCTTCTTCCCGTCAGATGCTTACGGATCTAGTGAAAGAAAGTCATATTGCAAGCCTGTTAAGTTCTGGTGCCAGACTACACCAGGCAGGCTGTAACGGTTGTATCGGGATGGGCCAGGCACCGGCTACCGGAAGGAATAGCCTCCGGACGACGCCCCGGAACTTTCCTGGAAGGTCCGGTACCCGCGAAGACAGCGTGTTTTTATGCAGCCCGGAGACAGCTGCTGCATCTGCTCTTACCGGAAAAATAACCGACCCTCGAATTCTTGAGATGAAATATCCAAAAGTAAGGGAAATCACCCATCCAACGATTGATGTCGATTTGTTGGAAAAGCCTCTGCCATTGGAAGAAGCGAAGCAAGTGACATTAGAAAAAGGACCGAATATCGCCTCTATTCCTGAAATGAGTCCACTTCCTGATATGTTAAAGGTACCTGTCCTGCTTAAAATGGGCGATAACATTTCTACCGATGAAATCCTTGCAGGCGGTTCCAGAGTCTTGCCTTACCGAAGCAACTTGCCTGAGATAAGCAAATTCTCTTTCGAAATTATTGACGATACTTACTATGACCGGTCAATGAAAATAAGAGAAGAAGGCGGACACGCTTTAATCGGAGGCTATAACTATGGCCAGGGATCAAGCCGGGAACACGCTGCGCTGGCACCAAGATATTTAGGTCTCCGGGTTGTCATTGCCAAAGACTTTGCCAGAATCCATTGGCAGAACCTGGTGAACTTTGGTGTCCTTCCACTTACTTTCCGTGATGATAAGGACTACGACCAATTGGAAAAAGGCGATGTCATTCAATTGGACGATTTAAGAAAAAGCATTCAAACAGGAACAATAGTCAAAGCAAATATTCAGGGAAAACAAACCATTCAATTGGAACATGCGCTTTCTGACCGGCAAATCGATATGATGCTGAAAGGCGGGCTGATCAACTGGATTAAAGGAAGACAAGTCAATGATAAGGAGGAACAATTATGGTAGACCGCAACCAGATTTGTAAAGCCTGCGATGGTGCAGGATTATTGATGGATGATGAAGAATGGAAATATACCTGCAGTGTCTGTGGGGGGAGTGGAGTAATGACACTTGGCAAAAACCCTGAACCCAACGGACAGATGGATGTAGATGAAATGAACCGCATCCTGGAATAATAAAATAAGCCCGGCCTACTGCCTGGGCTTATTTTATTGCTCAGACAAATCACTCTTCGTCAGGTCCGGGGGCAAACCCAGGATCATAAGGGTCAGCGTCAATGACATAACCATCTTCATCAATGGAAGCGACGATATCTCCTGATTCGGCTGTAGAATATAAAGCAGTTCCCAGGTGATATAACCTGGCAACTACTTTAGGAACAGGGTGACCATAATCATTCGCCTGATCATAAGAAAATACAGCCGCTTCCGGGTTGACTGCATCGACGAAAGCCTGCGAATTGCTTGTTGCGGAACCATGGTGGGCTACCTTCAGGATTTCTGCCTGAACATCATAACGTTTAATCAGCCTTTTCTCATTTTTTTCTTCTGTGTCACTGGTCAACAATACATCCATATCCCCATAGCTCAACTTCAACACAATAGAAGCTGGGTTGTTTTCTTTTTCGTTACGATTGACATGCAGCACTTGCACCTTCACATCTGGGTCCAGGTACAGCTGCTGTCCCTCTTCTGCTACTTGTGTCGGAATTTCATTTAATGCAACCAGTTTTAAATATTCCGCATACGTATCGGTGGTATAAGTTTTTCCGCTATCCAGCAGTTTTTTTACTCCAATATGAGTAAAAACCTCTAAAAACCCCCCGATATGGTCGATATCAGGATGAGTGGCAACCACTTGATCAATGGTAGATACTCCGGCACGTTTCAAATACTCAACTACTTTTTCCCCCGCTTTTCTATCACCTGCATCGACAAGCATTGTTTTGCCATTCGGAAACTTGATGAAAATGCTGTCTCCTTGTTCTACGTCTATGAAATGTACTTCCAGCTGGCGCTCTTCCGAAGCGGTTTCTATAGCCTCAACAGATGATTGCCAAACAGATGAATTTCCTGTTTCCTGCAGTGGAACACCCCATGCTGCTGTTGGAAGAAGTGCTATTATTATCAATATGCTGCTGCATACTTTTTTCAGGTGTAATAACACGGCCCATACTCCCTTCTTAAAAATGATATACCTTTAGTTTTTGTGATTTTCCACAGTTTACACCTGTCTCAAAAAATAAATAATCCGGTTGTTTTCCATTTGCAGGTAAAATAAAGAGCTGAATGGGGAGCAGACGAAGGATTGGCGGGTATGTATCCTGGAGCAGAAATAGTAATGGTTTTTATGAATATTGTAAGACCCGTCATAGATAATGAAGTCATAGCACATCTGAGATGATGCCATATAAAAACAGAACCCCTCTAATTCATTATGTCAGAAGGATTCTGTTTTATTTTTTTGAAACAACTAAAAACATAGGAATCAAATGTGGTGTAAAACGGTAACGTACGATAATGTTTATCATCCTCATTTGCGAGTTTGTATATCATAGCGGAGTATGATGTTGGCTGATGACTGCCACCAAGTCATCCCCATGAAATAGTTGATCCTGTTCTATTCTATTGTGGATACCCAAAGACTTACTTCTTTTTAGAAAACATCGTTACTTTGCCACTTTTTTTCTGTGCTGGTTTTTGCTCTGGCTGCTTTGTGAAGGCTTGATTTTTCATATCTTCCTCAAGCAGCTCACGGCCTTTGGTAAACAGGATCGTCACTTTTCAACCCTCCTTTATCATTGAGTGTATTAGGCGATTCCCCGTGTGCACACATTAAAACATAAAATTACTTACCATTATTTACTTAGAAACTAATCACTTTGCGAAACGTTAAAAGACCTTTGCGGAATATTACACTTCGCAAAGGCCTTTATTATGCATTGTCAACCGCAAACATAGGATTCATCTACGTTCATGCGTATTTTATATCAGTATTGTCACCATGTTCAGATAATCTCTGATTGCATCTTGATGACCTGCTGCGTTTCATCCCATGTTTCGTTGATCCTGCCATTATTTACTTTTCCAAAGACCAAGCCTTCAATTACGGCTTACTTACGCTTTTTCGCAAAAGACAAAAACTTACCACTACGAGTTTTCGCTGGACTGTTTTTTTCTGGTTTTTCCTTGAACGCCTGGTTCTTTGCATCTTCTTCAAACAGTTCCCGGCCTTTGGTAAACAGGATCGTCACAGCAGCTCACCCTCCTTTTAAAAATGTATTAGGAGATTCCCATCGCTGACTCCGTTTCAAGTCATTGGGCAATTACCTAACCAGGCTTCATAAAGAAATAACCCTATAGTATTTTTAATTTTCAGAAGATTGATTCTTCAATAATACTTAGGTGTTAAATCTTTATTTAATGCAAATTTACCACACGTAGTTTTGTTAACGCAATCCCAAAACTATAGGTATTTATTACCAGATTGGTGCCTTAATTCGACAATCAATAAATTCAATGATTCATCCTTCTTTTAGCGGGAAAAGAAACCTATAAAAAGGAGGAATAAATTATGGCTGGCTTAAAGGCAGTAATTCTTAACGCTTCTTTTAAAACAAGTGAAGACGACCCATCCAATACGGAAGCTCTTTCCAATGAGTTAACCGAAGTATTTGATAAAAAAGGGGTGAGCCATGAAACAGTCCGGCTCGCTGACTATTCCATTAAATTCGGAGTCAGCGATGATCTTGGGGAAGGTGATGAATGGCCAAAGGTATTTGAAAAAATCAAGGAAGCCGATATCCTTGTACTCGCTACCCCGGTATGGGCCGGAGAAAAAAGCAGTCTAGCTAAACTTGCTATTGAACGTATAAATGGAAGTGCCTCCATTACCAACGAAAAAGGACAATCGATTTATTATAACAAGGTAGCCGGAACAGTAGTCACCGGTAATGAAGATGGTGCCAAGAAAGCAGCCGGATCCATTCTTTTCTCTCTATCGCATTTTGGCTTCAATATTCCACCAAATTCTGATGCATACTGGGTCGGTGAAGCAGGACCAGGACCATCCTACATTGAAGCGAACGGCATTGAAAACGACTTCACCAGAAACAATATTACAATGGAAGCTTATAATCTGATTCATTTAGCACGGATACTGAAACAAAATCCAATTCCTGCAGAGGGAAACGTAATGGAAGATTAATAAGATTTAGAAAAAAATTATCAACTTTTATAATATTCCCAGACGATAAAAAACCTGCTGCACAATTCGATGATTCCTGTGCAGCAGGTTTTTTTACTTGTCAAGTGCTCTATGGTTTAAGATCTTCTTTATATGCATAACTGAATAGAAGTGCTACCAATAAAGCCCCTCCGATTATATTTCCGATACTTGCAGGAATAAGGTTGTAGAAAATGAACTCATACCATGTATAGGAAGTTTCCGATAAAACTCCCATACTGAAATAACCCATATTCGCCGCACTGTGCTGAAAGTTTCCTGCGACGAACAAAATTACCGGTAGAATAGTGCCAAGTAACTTACCTGTGATGTCCCGGGCCGCAGTCGTTAGAAACGCTGCCATTCCAATCAGCCAGTTAGCCAGGATACCAGACACAATAACTTCAAACCAACCGGCTGCTCCTAATTCCATAAACTTCATTTTTTTATCCAATAGTGACTGCATTTCTGTATAAAAAGGGTCCGCTAACGAACCTGAGGCTTGAATGAGTATAGCGACAAATAACGCGCCGACAATATTTCCTAAATACGAAGAAAGCCAGAATTTAACCATGTCTTTATGCATTAACCCAGCTATATGAAACTTGTAAGTCGGGAGCATTACATTGATTTCAGTAAATAACACAGCACCTGAAATGAATACCATCGCATAACCGGCAGCAAATCCTAAACCGGACAACAGATAGTAGAGCCCTTCCGCTTCGATTCCAATACCCAGCAAAATTGAAAAAGCTGCTCCAAAGGTCATGAAGGAACCGGCAGTAAATGCCAGCAGCATTTGAGCACGGAATGGCTTGGCTAGATGGTCCCTTCCTTTTTCTCCAAATTCCTTAACGATTTGTGATGGAATGTAAAATTGACGGTCCGGACTATCTGCATTATCTTTTGGCTGTTTTTCTGCTTCTTTCATTTGTTTATCCAGATTTTTTCTGTCTTGTTTTTTATTGCTCAAGAACATCCCTCCGTTCTTACCGTTTATACCCACTCCTTCTTAAAACATAACCTCCCCCGCTTCCAATCACATGTGCCAGTTATTTGAATATCACTATGATATATCATCGAAAGGAGCAACCGGATCATGCATTCATATAATTGTAAAAATCCGTATGTCTATTACCCTGCTTCACCAGGCATTCCCTGCTGGATACCTGATAATCCTATTTATCGCGAGAAAAACTTCTATGTAATCCAGCCCGGGGATAACTTATATAATATCGCTCATTTTTTTAATGTGCCACTGGAAGACCTGATAGCAGAGAACCCTGGTATACACCCCTACTTTTTAATGCCGGGACAAATGATATCGATTCCGCTCGCTCTCCCTGCCGCAGATTGTCCTAAAGTTTATTCTGTAAGACCCGGCGATACGTTTTACCATATTGCCATAAATAACAATTTAAGTGTAAAAGACTTAATGAACGCAAATCCCGATATCAATCCTAATGCCCTTTTGATTGGTCAAAAAATATGTCTGCCAAAAGATACATCCCGTCTCAGACGTTTATGGCGAATGTTAGGGGGAATGGAAAACTAGCATTCTAAAGGGGGGGATATCTTTGTCTACTTCACAAATAATATTGCTATTATTCATTGGCTATCTCATTTTCACCATCGATAAAAAACAAGAAAATTTACCAGTGCCGACGGTTCTCGTAATGATTGGTATCGGACTTTCGTTTATCCCTTACTTTTCTTCTATAGAAGTGACCAAGGATATGATTTATCATGTTTTCCTTCCGGCATTGTTATTTACTTCAGCCTACCGATTTCCGCCAGATGAACTGAGAAAGAATGCCGGTATCATCAGCTTTTTAGCTACAATCGGTATTATGTTGACGGTAGCATTACTTGGAGCAGCCATATATGCCTTAAGCGGACCTTTTGTGTCACTGTCTTTTATAGGGGCTTTGATCATTGCTTCCATACTGACACCGACTGACCCCGTATCTGTTGTCTCGATTTTGAAAAAATCTGCCGGAGATGAAAAAATTGCGGATGTCGTGGAAGGAGAATCTTTAATCAACGATGGGACAAGCATCGTCATTTTTACTGTCCTGTCAGGAATGCTTACTCAAAGTAAGTCGTTCAGCATTTTATCTTTCCTTGGAGAATTCTTACTCGTTTCTCTTGGTGGGGTTATTCTTGGAATTCTATTCGGCTGGCTGATTAGTAAAGCCGTGCATTTTACTCATAACCAACAGTACCAGGTGATGTTAAGCATCATATTAGCTTATGGCACCTTCAATATAGCAGAGCATATCGGTGTTTCCGGCGTTTTAGCTACTGTCTTTTCGGGCATTATGCTTTCATTTGAATATGGAAGGACGATTAAAGAAGATCATTTCAAAGACACATTAGATGGATTCTGGGGCATTGCTGAACTGACTATTTTGTCACTAATCTTCTTATTGATCGGCATTCAGGCAGCGAAGTCTTTAGCCTTCGGGGCGTGGGGATTTGCCATAATAATTTTCGCGGCTTCCCTGATCATCCGTTTTATAATCATCACAGGAACTACACAGCTTTTTCCCCATTGGAGGAGCCGGATTTCCTGGCGTGAAGCCTCTCTGATATCCTGGTCAGGCTTGAAAGGTACCATGTCCATCTTCCTGATTCTGAGTTTGCAATCCAAAAGCTCAGGAGATGTCGGGATGATTGTTTCTCTTTCATTTGCAGCCGTATTGATATCTCTCGTTGTACAAAGCCTCGGCGTATCCCCGCTTTCGAAGAAACTAATCAACTGAAAGAGATGCCTCATGCTTAACCCGGAGGCATCTCTTTCATTCATCACCAGTAAAGCTGATGCTATCTTGTCTTGTATCTAAAAAGATGTTTCCCTGGCCATCGACTTGCGCAACCAGTACATCATTTATGTTTTGTATACCATGCTGCTGTAATATCTGATTCAGCCAATTTTGATCATTCCAACAGCATGAAGGCTGCTTTCTAACACTTTTTCATAAGCAGTGTTGTAATATCCATTTTTACTACCCTTTCTTATCAAGCTGGTCAATGTTCCACTTGAACTTCTGCTGTTTCACCCGAAGGCCTGATTAAAATAAATGTTATCAGTGCTGCCAGAGCACTTAATGCTGCCAAAGTAATATATAATCCCCCCGAAGATTTTTCCATTAATATGGCAATGACAGGCGGACCTGCTGCTACTCCGACAAAACGCATACTGCTATAAAGAGAAGTCATTGTCCCTCGGACTTTCTTGTCAATCCCTTCGGTAATTAAAGCGTCCAGACTCGGCAGGGACAACCCAATACCGAGACCGGCAATTGATAGCAGAACCAGCAGCATGATCAATCCATTCTCATTCCTGATAAACACCAGCGAAGTGGCAGCTGCCCCGTTTCCCGCAATTACCGCCCACCTCATCAGCTGTTTGCTTTCTCCAATCTTCTTTCCGGTAAAATAGGAAGCGATACACAATAGTAAAAGCGGAATGGCAAGAACTAACCCTTTGTAGGCACCTTGAATGTTATATTTCGATTCTAATATAGCAGATAAATGGAAAAGGAAACCAAATAACACAAACATGTTAATACCGCCTATGATAAAAATTGCAACCACCCAGCGCCCATTGTGATGGAATACTTCGATTATGGATTGTTTAAACCGGGTAAAGGTTTGCTCTTCTCCACCTTCCTGCGCTTCCTTCGGTACCTTAACAAATTTCATGACAAGTATAATTCCCACAAGAGACAGAACAGGGATTGCAGCAAATGGAATAAACCAAGTCATTACCGCAAGCAATGCGCCAAGAACTGGACTAAGTACTTTTCCAAACGTATTGGACGTTTCGATTAATCCTAAACCGGCACTGACCTGCTCCTCATCTTCAAACATATCTCCCACCGTCGGTATCACAACCGGAAATGCGCCGGCAGCTCCTATCCCCTGTAAAAAACGTCCAATTAGAATGACGAGGTACGGTTCACCCATTTTCCAGGCTGCAAACGCAGAGATCACCCCTCCGATCCCTGCAATAATCAGGCTTGGAATAATTACTTTTTTTCGCCCTAATTTATCAGATAAATATCCGGCAATCGGGATTAATAAAATCGCTACAAGCGAGTAAACCGTAATGATCAAGCTCGATTGGAAAGGAGTGATACTGATTTCTCTTTCAATAATCGGCAGTACAGGTATCAGCATTGAATTACCCAATGTCATGATAAGTGGTATGGATGCCAAGGCAATGAGGTCCCACTTTTTCTTTTCCATTTATGTTCCTCCATCTATTGAAAATAAAAAAAGTGCACACGACCGATGTGCACTTTTTCAGAAATGTATTCAGGTCGTTTGTCTGATTGGTGCTTCATTTTTATTTAATAAACGTACCAACTGCCGGTGAAAAACATACTCGACAACAGCCAGTAAAGCCGTAATGAAGAAAATTTCACCAGCGGAAAGCGCCCAGCCCATCCACTCAGCTACACCCCAGAAATAGATGTAAGCCAGCACACCATCAGCGACAGTTGCCGTAATGTTATTGCTCATAGTGAGGATGCCGCGATCTCCGACAAAATAAGTAAGGAAGCTAAGGATTAGCCCGGTAATAACACTCTTCAGGAATGTAGCTTCCGAAAACCACATCAGCATAGGAACAATAATAATAGCGTTCATGACAGCCTTTCGGATAAAACCTTCCATTGCTATAACCTCCTCTGCTGTTATATTGTACTGTTCCTATATTTTCATACTTTGTATCAATATCCAATAAAAGTAAAAAAAGCATATACGTGATATGCTTTTCATTTGATACCCAGCCGAAAACCTTTCCGCTCTTCTTTACCGGGATCGTTATTGGATTGTAAGGAAGAACCACAGTTAGGACAGATACTTGCCTTAGCAGGAATAGAAGTACAGCAATAGGGACATTCTTTACGCGTCATCGCTGCCACTAAATCCTGATTCGGCTTTTTCCAACGATTGAGTTGCCTTACCACCAGAAAAACAGCAAATAAGATGATAATAAAACGAATGAAGGAGGACAAAAAGAGTCCATAATTGATAGTTGCAGCTCCTGCTTCTTTCGCTGCTGCCAGCGAAGGATATGACCCGCCACCCAAGCTTATGAATAAGTCAGAGAAATTCATTTTTGCTAAAATCAATCCGATTGGAGGAAGCAGGATATCGGATACAAGAGAATCGATGAATCCGCTGAACGCAGCACCCAGCACCAACGCTACTCCAAGCTCAGCCGCACTCCCCCTCATCGCGAATTGACGGAATTCACGAAATAACCGGATAGACATCATCTCCTCTCACCCTCTGTTAGAGCTATTTTATGAGTGGCAGAGACAAGCTATGAGTCTGAGGGATAATTTTTTTTGCAACTTTCACGATATATTTGCGACTTACTAAATGTTAGCCAAACTACATTTTGGACTCAACCAAAAAGCCGGACTATTTTAGTCCGACTCATTCTCCCCATAAGGGATTTCCGCTATGATTTTCGTTCCTTCTCCAGGCACTGAGATAATTTCCAGGTCTCCTCCGACAGAACGTGTCCGCTCTTCCATACTGAATAAGCCTACACCGGAAGATAGCTGGTCCTTATCAAAACCCTTCCCTTGATCTTCAATCATCACCCGGACTACCTCACCCAGTTCACGAATGGTCACCCAGGCTCTATCGACATCTGCGTATTTCCATATATTCGTCAAAGCTTCCTGGATGATCCGATAAATGGTTATTTCCGCATGGGCGCCTAATCTTTGGTCCAGCACACATTCGAACATGACATCGATATTATAATGATCGGAATAGCGGTTCAGGAATGAGCGAATCGCCGGGACCAGCCCAAGATCATCCAGTACGGATGGCCGCAGCTCCCAGGAGATGTCGCGTACCTCTTCTATCAATTCTGTAGCTTCATCCCGCATCTGATTAATCAATGGATGTTCCATTTCTGCACTCAGCCTGCTGATGGTGATCAAATGACTATAAAGATTTTGGCCAAGCCCATCATGGAGTTCCCGCGATAGCCGGAGCCTCTCTTCTTCCTGGACCTCTATGATGCGCGTCATTGCCTGCTGCAGCTCGGCTTCTACACGTTTTCGTTCAGTAATCTCAGAACGAATGGCAAGATATTGATACGGCTTCCCTTTCTCGTTCAGAAAGGGTACGATTGTCGTATCCACCCAATAGTAGCTGCCGTCTTTGGCCTGATTCTTTATTTCCCCTTTCCACACTTCACCATTGCCGATTGTCCGCCATAATTCTTTGAAAAATTCTTTCGAGTGATAGCCCGAATTGATGATGGAATGGGTGCGTCCGATCAATTCTTCCCGCTGATATTTCGAAATTTGGCAGAATTGATCATTGACATACGTAATGATCCCTTTTTCATCGGTAATGGCAACAATGGAGGATTCATCAAGAGCAAACTTCAAGTCCACCAGTTCTTGCATCGACTTTTCCAATTCATCGACAACTCGTTTGAATTCTGTAATCTCTTTACGGATGGCAAGATATTGATAGGGTTTTCCTTTGTTGTTCAAAAAAGGCACAATCGTAGTGTCTACCCAATAATGGGTCCCGTCTTTCGCTCTGTTTTTGATTTCACCACGCCAAACCTGTCCATTGGCGATCGTCCGCCATAAGTCGCGCATAAACTCCTTAGAATGATAACCGGAATTGATGATCCGGTGATCTTGTCCGACCAACTCTTCCTCCGAATACTTGGATATTTCACAAAACTTGTCATTTACGTATTTGATGGTCCCTTTTTGATCGGTGATTGCCACAATGGTCGATTCATCAAGCGCAAATTTCATATCAAGCAGTTCATTCAATACCTTTTGTGGTTCTAAGTTGGAAATAGAGCTGTCATTATCGGGGTGTAAAACGAGAAGTGAGTAAGTATGACTGCCAATAGAAAAAGTGTTCTTCCTTATAAATAATGGGAAACGATGTCCGTCTGTCGTCAAACCAAACTGTTGGGTAAATGTCCCCGACTCTAACACATCAATATTCGCCTCAGGTATCCATTTTTTAATATGGCTGCCAGTGCCACTTTCCCCGTCTGCTTCAAAGAGTATCTGCGCTTTATCATTCATCGACTCGATATAACCTGCTTCATCTATAACAACGGTTGCGTCTTCCGTGGTTTCCTGCTGATTACTATGATGCGTTCGTGTGGTCACCAACTGTCCCTCCTATTCATCGGTAAAATGGGAAGGTAAAAATGATTCTAAATTCCGCGCAACTTCCCTGAGCTTCTGCTTTTCCTGTTCATCAAACTGACGGGCATGCCGGTAGCCGATCAAAAGGGCGCCCTTAGGAAGTCCGTTCCAAACTAAAGGAACCGAATAAGCAGCAACCAGCTTTTCGGCTAACATAATCGGGTAATCGGTTATTTTCCCCAGGATATTTTCGGGAAAACCCGTTATTTCCATAGGTGTTCCACTGGAAATCACTTTTCCGGCAATCCCTTTTCCATACCGTACCGTGATATATTTGTATTTTTCATTTCGATTTCCCATCGCGTAAGGCCAGGTAATATCCGGATCATGCCGATTCTGCAGCGCAATCCCGACAAAATCACAGGGGACACGCTGCTTCAGGCTGTCGCATTCGGTCAGTACTAAATCTTTTAATGACTTCATACTATCACGTCCTTACTGAATCCCATAACCAAGCAATCCTTTTTTCAATGCAAAGGATACCAGCTCAGGCCGTGTTTTCATTTGCAGCTTTTCCATTAAGTTTCCTTTATGGGTTTCTACTGTTTTGACACTGATCACCAGCTTTTCTGCAATCTCCTTATTGGAGTAGCCTTTTGCTATCAATGTCAGAACTTCCTTTTCCCGATCGGATAATAACTGATACGTATCGGAACCGTCTTCTTTCAAATTACCCAGGTACTCCTCCATCAAACGTTTCTGGGCGGATGGATGAAGATAAGCATCTCCCTGGCATACCGAGCGGATGGCATTGACTAATTCATCATGGGGAGCACTTTTTAATACACACCCGGAAGCACCCGCCTGGATGGCACGGAATAAATATTCTTCATCATCATGCATGGTCAGGATGAGGATAGCTGCCTCAGGAAGAAGTTTTTTTAATTCTCCCGTCGCAGATAAGCCATCCTTTCCATGGGGCATGCTCAAATCCATTAATATAGCATCCGGCTTTTCTTCCAGCGCCATTTCGATTCCTTCATTGCCTTCTGATGCTTCTCCGACTACTTCCATATCCGGCAAGGAATTCAGTAACATTTTCAAGCCCATCCTCACCACTGCATGATCATCCACTAACAGGACCTTTATCATCCCATAACCCCTCCTATTACTGGATTGGCAAATTGATAGAAACAGTTGTCCCTTTGTCCAACTCAGAAGAAAGGTCGCATTGCCCCCCGACAAGGCGAAGCCTTTCTCTCATAGCAGCAATCCCATTAGCACTGCCGCTTTCCATCACTTCGTTCGCATCGAACCCTTTTCCAGCATCTTTTATATCTATTCTCACTGATATTTCTCCCCATGTAAACTCAATTTTCGCATGATCGGTATCTGCGTATTTAGCAATGTTGATCAATGCTTCCTGACAGACACGAAAAGCGGCCATACTTTTTTGGTCGGAAAGAAGCTTCTCTTCCCCGCTGGAATGAACATCAATCAGAATCCCAAAAGTATTGGTAAACAGCTTCGAATAGCTTTTCATCGCGGAGACCAATCCCAATGTCGATAATGTATTCGGATATAACTCCACAGACAGCAGCCTGACTTCCCTGATTGTCCGCTCCATCAACCCTGCCATTTCTTTGGCATAACTTTTCAGCTCCTGATTTTCGATACCTGCTTCAATGAAGTTCAATCCTGTTTGCATCGTGTACAGGTTCTGATTGATGCTTTCATGGAGCTCAAGGGCCACCCGTTTAATTTCTTCTTCCTGAGACTGAATGATATAACTGCACGCCTGGTTCCCTGCTTCAAGCTCCATCTCCATCCTCCTCTATTTTTTACATGCTTTTCTGTTGTTGATTTTCTGTAATATCCGTGAACACACCAGCGTATTGGATGATTTCCCCCGAGTCATCCTTAATCGCATTGATCGTAAGCCACTCTAAAAAGTGTTTTCCGTCTTTGCGTTTATTCCAAATTTCCCCTTGCCAATAACCATTCGCTTCTAAAGTGTCCCACATACCCTGGTAAAATGCCGGGGACTGTCTGCCTGATTTCAGGATATTTGGATTTTTCCCTTCCACTTCACCAGCCTCAAAGCCAGTCAGCTTTGTAAAAGCAGGATTTACAGTTACGATTTTACCATTTTTATCTGTGACCATCATGCCGAGCGGTGTCGTTTCCATGATTTGATGGGAAACCGCCAGCTTATCGTGATAATACATCCAGATGACCAGAATCAAACTTGCTAAAGCAATTTGGGATAGTGCCATGAATCCGATGGCGTAATGCCCGGTCAAGCTGTAAAGAAGGGACAAAATCAAAGGCGGGAAAAAACCGCCAAGTCCACCCATAGCGGATACGATACCATTCGCAATACCAGCCTGCTTGTTAAAATACATCGGAACAAGCTTGAAGATGACTCCATTCCCTATTCCGGCAGCCATAGCGATGGTCAGACTTCCTACCGTATACAGGTGGATAGAAGGAGCAAAAGATAATAGCAGCGCAGCAACGGTAAAACCTCCAAACACGTACATCAGCAGAATCAGGGAATGGAAGCGGTCAGCGAGCCATCCGCCAAGAGGACGTAAGAAAGTAGCAACTGCAATGAAACCTGCCGTCCTCATCCCGGCATCCACTTTATCCAGACCAAAGTTGGCCACAAGGAAATTGGGAAGATAGACCGTGAATGCTACAAACGAACCGAAAGTGATAAAATAAAATAAGCAGAATAACCATAGTTTTTCATTTTTATAAACACCTTTGATCTGCTGCATTAATGGAACTTTCACTTTTGTTTCTTTTTTATCTCCTAAAAAGAAGTTCAAAAGGATGAAAACACCCAAAAGTACAAGGTAGAGCTGTACAGTGAACGTCCAGCCAAAATTAGCAGCTACTACAGGCGCGGCAAAAGCTGTTAACGCTGTTCCGATGTTCCCCGCTCCGTAGATACCATTGACGAATCCATGGCGGCTTTTATCGTAATATTTCGGAAGAGAAGTGACTCCGACAGAAAAGATAGCTCCACCGATGCCTAAAAACAAACCACCAATCAAAAGATCGATGAGCGAGTCAGCCATACTGATGTAATAGACCGGGAATAATAACAGGATGAAACTTACCATGAAAATCAATCGTGCACCTAGTAAGTTAGCCAAGTATCCCAAAGGAATTCTTAGGACGGATCCTAAAATAACCGGAATAGCCGTCACCCAGGCGATATGCTCCGGTGCAATGGCGATATCTTCGGTGATAAAGGGAAGTAATGATGAGATCAATACCCAAACCATAAAACCTGTAACAAGGTTCATCGTTTGTAACGGGAGCTGGATTTTACTTTTCATAGCGGTTTCCCCTCGCTTTTGATTACATAATATAGACCGGCTTTTTGATCATAGGCAGACCATTCGGTCTCTGTTTGTTTGACTTCACTGGTAAATGGAACGGCAAAAAAATAATGGTTGTCAAAATAGATTCTGAGATGGGTATTATCTGGACAATTGGCAAGCTTCTTTACTTTCTTGTCCAGCCATGGAGCCATATCTTCCCCCTCTTCTCCATGAATACAAACCTTTACGGAAGAACCGATGCAGTTTTCCAAGTCATTTCTATCAACGGATGCCACAGGTCCCACATCCTTTCTCCGGAGGGTAGACATGAAATTGATAGCCCTGTAAGGTCTGCCAGAATGTCTCTCCTGCCTGTGCTTCCAAATGGTCAATAACATCTTGTTCTGATGCCCAGCTGCTCATTCCTTTAACTTCAGCGACAACAACTTCTGCATCTGAAACTGTTTTATCATCCAAGTACCAGTGGAGACGCTGTCCTTTGAATATTCTTTCGAAATTGTTTTGTACTTCGGCAGCAAGTGTGCCGGTCATCTCTTTGATAAAACAAAAATCCAGGTAGGTTTCACTTTTCATAACCCTTGCTGCCTCCCTTATTTTTCTCATTTTTATAAACGAACAGCGCCACCGGGAACAAAAGGATATTCAAGCCAGCATAGAGCAACGTAACGCCATAGTTTTCATAATAATATTGGTGGACGACCAATTGCGTGAATACGATGTTCATCATTAGAATGGCTGCCAGTATGAGGACGCCGACATAACTACGCTTCATAACGTTTCACCCTCACTGCATAAATAGCTTCATCCTTCACTTCCACTTCAATACCTGGCAGCGGACGTCGAGGCGGACCTGCTGTTGGTGCACCGGTGGAGGCATCAAACTTTCCGTGGTGGCATGGACAGATCATTTCCTGTTCGTCCTTGACCCAGTAAACCGGACACCTGAGATGGGTACAGGCATTTTGATAAGCGACGTATTTATTTTCACTGAGCCGGATTAAAATCGCACTATCATTTTCGCTGGGAAAATGGAATTTAACCGAATCCCCTACTTTTACGTCTTTCAGGTCCGCAATTTTCTGATGCGGGTATTCTTTATCCCCAAGTCCCATTAATTCCTTAGCGGCGACAGCTCCCCACGGCAAGGTAGAAACGGCGAACACTCCTGCTGCACCTGCCAATGTCTTCATAAAACCTCTACGGTCCAGCATCCGCTCATTGTTCCGGTTAATATTATGCGTATAGTTATCTTCGTCAAACGGTATCTTATTATTGCGATCACTCATGATACTTCCTCCTTAAAAGAGTTTTTCTGTTCCTTGCAAGATTCCTGGAAGATTCACTTTGACATTGGTCGCACCTTCCAGATATGGCATGCTGGTCACCCATTTATCATTATCAAGGTCATGACGGCGCTGTTTTTGCTCAATCTCTTCTTCTGTCAGCCACTGCAATGTATTGGAAGGACAGACGCTTGCGCACATAGGCGGAATTCCATCTTTCGTCCGGTCGATACAAAGATCACATTTGTACATCAGGTTTTCTTCCTCGTCAAACTTTGGAATGCCATAAGGGCAGGCAATCGTACAGTTTTGACAGCCGATACATTTCTCTACCAAAGCAGAGAGGACAGCCCCTGTTTCGTGGATTTGAATCGCCTGAGCCGGGCAGCTTCTAGCGCAAGCCGGGTTTTCACAATGCAGGCACATCAGCGGCATCGTCTGCCGGTTCACGTGAGGATTGACATCGTAGACATAGTTCCTATTCCGTTGTTCGTGCCCGCCGCATTGGGTACATGCGGCAAGGCAGGAACGGCATCCGATACAGTTTTCTAATTCGATATATAACCGTTTCTTCATTTAAAGCACCTTCTTAGAATCGAGTTTTTGCATTTGTGCTGCACAGGCCTTGAATTCCGGCATTCTGGACTTCGGATCCAGCGCCGGGATCGTTAACAGGTTAATAGATTCTTCATGACCGAAATGATAAGGAACAAATACAGTATCTTTTCGGATGGCTTCTGTCACTTTCACTTTATAGACGGCTTCCCCTCTCCGGGTATAAAGCCGAATTCTTTCATCATGTTCCATGTCGTATATTGCTGCTGTATCCGGATGCACCTCTACGTAAGGCTCAGGACACATGTCTTTTAAAAACTTGATTCTTCTTGTCTGGTTTCCGGATAAGTAATGGTAGACGACACGTCCGGTCGTTAAACGAAGCGGATATTCCTCGCATGGTTCTTCTGCCGGCGGACGATAAGGTAAGGCGCAGATTTGAGCTTTCCCATCCGGATGATAAAATTTCTTATCCAGAAACATATGTGGCGTTCCTTCGTCTTTTTCATCTTTACACGGCCAGAATACGCCATCCTGCTTTTCGATCTTATCCCAGGTAGCACCGTAGTAATCAGCGCTTCCTCCTTTGGACGCTAATCGAAATTCTTCAGCAACATCTTTTGCTGTCTTCAGGTGTGCAAAGTTTTTCCCCTTGCCAAGACGTTCCGCCAGTTCCACTTGCATCTGCCAGTCTGGCTTCGATTCCCCTAATGGTTCCTGGGCTTTATTGATTTTAATAACCCGTCCTTCGATATTCGTTACTGTTCCTTCGTCCTCTGACCATGTAACGGAAGGCAAGATTACATCGGCAAATTCCGCGGATTCTGATAAGTAAAAGTCAGCACAGACCATGAAGTCGAGCTTTTTCAGAGCACTCCTGACAAAATTCAGATTCGGTGCCGATACAGCAGGGTTGGAACATAGCAGATAGAGACCTCGAATTTCTTTCTGATCCATCAATTCGAACATTTCATAAGCGGAAACACCTGGTTTCGGCATTTCTTCCGGAGTAATGCCCCATACGTTACAGACCTCTTGTACGTGCTGCGGGTTGGTAAGCTTCCGGTATCCTGGCAGCAAGTCGGATTTCTGCCCGTGCTCTCTTCCACCCTGACCATTACCCTGGCCTGTGAAGGTAGCTACGCCTGACTTCGGGCGACCGATTTTGCCAGTTACAAGCGCCATGTTGGTGTATCCAGAAACGTTGTCTACACCTTTATGCTGCTGTTCGATACCTCGCGCAAACATGACAATGGCATTTGGGGCTTTTCCATAAATCTCTGCTGCTCTTTCAATCTTTTCTGGTGCTACACCAGTCAAATAACTCGTATATTCCGGCGTGAACTGTTTTACCAGTTCTTTTGTTTCTTCAAAACCGTTCGTATGCTGGTTTACGAATTCTTCATCGGCATACCCTTTTTCAATTAGTAAATGAACAATCCCGTTCGCTAAAGCCAAGTCTGTGCCTGGTTTCAGATCAAGATGCAGGTCTGCTCTCCTTGCGATCGGGGTTTCACGCGGATCAACCACGATGATATAACCGCCGCGTTCCTGTACGTTCCAAATACGGAACATGGAAGTCGGATGGCACTCTGCTGTATTACTGCCGGCAATGAACAAACAATCAGTTTCATGAATATCCGTCCAGGGAAGTGTGGAACCACGGTCGACACCGAAAGACCGAAGAAATCCGCCAGCTGCACTGGACATACAGAAGCGTCCATTGTAATCGATGTAGCGGGTACCTAAAGCGACACGGGCGAACTTTCCGGTTAAATAGCATTTTTCATTGGTCATGGAAACTCCGCTGAATACCGACAAGCTGTCTTTTCCGTAATTTTCCTGAAGTTCACCGAATTTCTCAGCAATCAGATCGTAGGCTTCCTCCCAGCTTGCTTCCCGGAATCCTTCTTTTGTCCCTTTCAAGGAAGCATCATCACGAATCAATGGGCGAAGAATGCGGTCATCATGATTTGTCTGCTGATAGGCAGTAACCCCTTTCGGACACATCTTCCCGACCGTTACCGGCCAATCGTAGCGAGGCTCCACACCAATGATCTTATTTGTAGCTGTGTTCACCCGTAAGTTCATCCCGCATTGCATCCCGCAATAGCTGCAGTGTGTCTTGATTAGTTTTTCGTTCGGGTGTTTAACATTCTCTATCTCTTTAAAAAATTTATCCCTTTGCATTTTGGTTGGCCTCCTTGGTTTTCACCTCATGGGTCGGAAATCCTGAAAATCTGGCGATGCGGTACTTACGGCGGCATGGGAGACACAATTCAGCTAAATTGAATCCGTCCTGCTCCATCGTGAAATCTATTTCATTGGTCCCCAGGACATTGACAACATCCTGTGACTGCTCGGTTGATACGAATTCATCCCCACAAACCTTACATTCTTTCATGGATTGTTCGCCGTAATGTTCCCGATAGTTTCTTGCAAAAACACTTAGCGGACGGAATGGAATATGAGCAAGTTTCCCGAATGGCAGATAAATCAATGTCACAATGACTGAATACTGGTGTATGAGTGACATCGCGTAATGTCCTGCTCCATGTAAAAATACGTTCATGAAAGTCAAAATCAAGCCGGTGATACTAATGAACAGCAATAAGTAGAGTGGAAGAAAATCATATATGAATTTTTGCTCTGCCCTGGCCTGCATATTTTTCAAACGTCGATACAGAGCCATAGAGACACCGATTATTACCATTATTGCTGTGATATTCAAAGCATTATAAGAAAGAAAAGCGATAACGCCATCAGCTGGCACGGTCATCAGGTCCATCCCCATCGCAACGATGGTATAATAGCCGTTTTCCTCCATCGTGAAATACATCCAGCCGAAAACGAGCGGAAAGGTAACCAGGCAGGAAAGAATGACACCCCAGCCAATCAGCAAGTGCTGGGTCCATCGGTAGATTCCCCTATTCCAGATGAATTCGTACGTACCAAGGTGGTTGACGGAAGTTTTTGGCGTTGACTTACGGAACAACAGCTTGATTCCTTTTTTGATAATGATTTTGGTTGGCGGTCTTTCTCCCCACGCTATGAACCGGTAGAAGAATCCAGCGATGAATACGAAGGTACCCACCATATATCCGTATAAATTTAAATCGACATGTGTAAACATCCTTGTTCCGATGAACATCAGCACGATGATGCCGCTGACGGTAAGAAACATGGACTTAGCAAACTTCGAAGCAAATGCATTATTAATGGAGTGTGTCGCTTTCATTGGTTTTCTTAACACTGTTTCAGCCATTTTCAAATCCCCTTCTTGATAACTTTTTATGTGGGAGTGTGATCCCTTTAACTTGTTAATTTAATTATAGGAAGCGGCGGGGATTTCCGTAATCGGGGAAACTCCCCATCCTCTCGGGGAAATCCCCCTATTTATTTTTCAAGCCCAAAACGGTTTGATTTTTCATAAGAGACTTATTCAATAATAGGGCCGGATTATGGAAGACTCGATTTCGAGATGTTGGAAGGAGTTTAGGTCGTTGGGGAAGGATTCGCTTTCCTGCGGGGGACCTGGCGAGCTTCCTCGGGCTATCGCCCTGTGGGATCTCGCCTAGATCCTTCTCCCGCGGGAGTCTCACCCTTCCCCCACGCCCTTTGCCATACAGGATGCTCGAAATCGTGCTTGGGAAGTCCACCCCTTTTGTGAAAAAAATGCTAACACAATGCTAATTTGAATGTTCTTTCTGGCCAAAAGCAAACTATTCTTGATAGGCGTTTCGAGATTCTTACAATCGTATGGTGGTTGGGAAAACGGGGAGACTCCTCGAAAATGCTATGCATTTCCTTCGTGCGTGGGTTAAGTCAGGGTGAAAATTCAAAGTCCTGTGGGATGAACATAATCGGTGAGATCCCGCAAGGCGAAGCCTGAGGAAGCTCACCACATGCCCACGGAAAGCGATCCGTTTTCCCAGCCGCCATAATCGCTACCTGAAATCTCGAAACTGAGTCTTCAGGAAAAGGGAGCTTAACTGAAAGATCATCTCACAACATAAAAAAAGCAGGAGCCGGGCTGTTCGCCTGGCTCCTGCTCTCATTCGCTTTTTTTTATTAAATCATAGATAAAATTGCACCGATCACTACAATTGCACCAATAATCATCAAAATTGTACGGATCATTCATCTTCATCCTTTCTTAACATGTCACTTTCTACTAATAGGTTCCCTTATATATGTATAAGTTAAACCCTTTTAACCAAATGGAAATATATCCTATCCCAAGTGATATATTCCTTTTTGTAAATTTTTCAGAAAAAGGGTTGTAAAACCCCTGCTTCATCACTATAATGTCCTTTATACGTAAACGAATGTACTTTCTATAAATACAAAAAGGAGGATGAAGGACATGACACAAACAATCTCCATAGGCCTGCTCGGGTTAGGTACCGTAGGAAGCGGTGTCGTGCATATTATTGAACAACACCAGGATAAACTGAAACACCAGGTCGGCTGTAATGTGGAAGTAAAACACATTCTGGTCAACAACCTGGAGAAAAAGCGCGATGTTGTTCTGAACGGAGCAAAATTGACAGCCAATGCCGATGATGTACTCAACGATCCGGAACTGGACGTCATCATCGAAGTAATGGGCGGGGTCGAGGGGACGAAAGACTACATTGTCCAAGCCCTCCAAAATAAAAAACATGTGGTTACCGCCAACAAAGATTTGATGGCCGTTCACGGCAGCGAATTATTGGAAGTGGCCTCTGAGAACCGCTGTGATTTATTTTATGAAGCTTCTGTCGCTGGTGGTATCCCCATCCTGCGCAGCCTGGTGGAAGGGCTCTCTTCTGACCGGATTACTAAGATGATGGGGATCCTTAACGGAACAACTAATTACATCCTGACTAAAATGACTCAGGATGGCGCCGCTTATGATGACGTACTGAAAGAAGCACAGGAATTGGGATATGCAGAGGCTGATCCTACTGCGGATGTGGAAGGAATTGATGCCGCCAGAAAGATCGCAATTCTTGGAACGCTCGGTTTCTCCATGCATCTCGATTTGAATGATGTGTCGATTGCCGGCATCTCCCAGGTTTCAAAAGAGGATCTCGAATATAGTAAACAGCTTGGCTATACGATGAAGCTAATCGGGATAGCTGACCGAACCGGGGATAAAGTCGAAGTTAGTGTTCAACCGGCACTATTTCCGGAAACTCACCCGCTCGCCGCTGTTAATGATGAATTCAATGCTGTTTATGTGTATGGCGAAGCTGTCGGTGAAACGATGTTCTACGGACCTGGGGCCGGTAAACTGCCGACTGCCACTGCTGTCGTTTCAGACCTTGTAGAGGTAATGAAAAATATCCGCCTAGGCGTAACTGGCAACAGCGCTGTTTTACCGCAGTTCGAAAAAAGCTTAAAAGACGATGATGAAATTGAAGCAAAATACTTCTTACGTCTGCATGCGAAGGACCAGCCAGGTACTTTTTCAGCATTAACTGCCTTGTTTTCCAGTTATGGCGTAAGCTTAGAAAAAATCTTACAGCAGCCTGCAAAAGAAGAAGGTGTGGCAGATATCGTGATGACAACCCATACCGTATCCAAGAAAAACTATCAGGCCATTTTACAACAACTGCATGATTTGGATGTTGTTTCTGAAATCAAAAGCAGTTACCGCGTCGAAGGAGATGAAAGCTGATGAACTGGAAAGGTCTGCTCCATCAATACAAAGAATATTTACCAGTCAATGACCAAACACCTAAATTATCTTTATGGGAAGGTAATACCCCATTAATCGTATTAGATAATTTATCCGAACAACTCGGCGTGGACCTCCACGTCAAGTATGAAGGCCTGAATCCAACAGGTTCCTTTAAAGACCGCGGGATGGTGATGGCAGTAGCAAAAGCAAAGGAAGAAGGCAGTGAAGCAGTCATGTGCGCTTCGACCGGTAATACATCGGCGGCTGCCGCAGCGTACGCTGCAAGAGCTAACATGCGTTGTATCGTGGTCATTCCAGACGGAAAAATCGCTATGGGGAAAATGGCGCAGGCAGTCATGTATGGGGCTGAAATATATGCCATCAAAGGAAACTTTGATAACGCAATGCAAATGGTACGGAACTTAAGCGAAGAAGCACCAATCACGCTCGTCAACTCTGTGAATCCTTACCGGATTGAAGGCCAGAAAACAGCTGCCTTTGAAGTATGCGAACAACTAGGCACTGCTCCCGACGTACTGGCGATTCCAGTCGGAAATGCAGGCAATATAACAGCATACTGGAAAGGATTCCAGGAATACAATGAACGTAATCATACAGGCCTTCCAGGTATGCATGGCTTTGAAGCAGAAGGCTCAGCAGCAATTGTGAGAAACGAAGTCGTTGAGAACCCGGAAACCCTCGCGACTGCTATCCGGATCGGCAATCCTGCCAGCTGGGATAAAGCTATTGCAGCGTCCAATGAATCCAACGGTAAAATCGATGCGGTAACGGACGAGGAAATCCTCGAAGCCTATCATTTGCTCGCACAATCCGAAGGCGTTTTTGCCGAACCCGCTTCTTGTGCTTCGATCGCAGGTATAAAGAAAGATATTGAAAATGGACACATAAAAAAAGGCTCAAAAGTAGTCGCAGTCCTGACTGGAAATGGACTGAAAGATCCCGACTGTGCGATAGAAAACTCCACCCTGAAGCCTGTAGTGCTGCCGAATGAAGAAGAAGTGGTTTTCGATCATATCTTAGGTCGTGTCAAATCATGAAGGCGGGCGGGATGTTCTCGATAAGAGTCCCTGCAAGTACTGCCAATTTAGGACCCGGATTTGATTCTATCGGGCTTGCTGTCAATCGTTATTTAACATTATATGTGATCCCGAATGACCAATGGTTGTTTGAGGCCAAGTCCGAAAACTTAGCCGGTCTTCCTACCGGAAAGGAAAACCTGATTTACCAAGTGGCAGCGGCTGTCGCTGAGGCGCATGGAGAGACTTCTCTTCCTCCTGTGGCTGTCCAATTGACCAGCGACTTCCCGATGTCTAAAGGTTTCGGCAGCAGTGCTGCTGCTATTGTGGCTGGAATAGAGCTGGCTGATCAACTGTTGGAACTTGAACTCTCTTTAAAGGAAAAAGCACGGCATGCCAGCCTTTATGAAGGTCATCCTGATAACGTAGCAGCTTCCCTGTACGGAGGTCTGGTTATCGGCTGCCACCAGGAAAATGATACTCATATTGTTTTAGGCGGGCATCCGGACGTCGATATTGTTGCTGTCATTCCGGATTATGAGATGAAAACAGATGATTCACGAGGGCTTTTGCCAGAAAGTTTCCCCTATCATCAAGCAGTCGAAGCAAGCAGTATCAGCAATGTCCTGACAGCTGCCCTATTGCAGAATGATTGGGAACTGGCCGGAAAAATGATGACCGAAGACCTTTTCCATCAACCCTACCGTGTCCAGGCGATAACAGAATGGAAAAAGATTATGCAATTGAAAGAATCATTGCCTATCTATGGGGTTGCTATCAGCGGTGCAGGTCCGATTCTGCTATGCTTTACCCCTCCCCGAAAAGGAAAGTCAGTGATGCGCAGGTTAGCTCCTCACTTTCCTGATGGAGCTGTTGAACTCCTACAGCCAGCGGGAAGAGGAGTTACCGTCACTCTTGACAACCATACCTGTTCTGCAGCTAAATAAAATTAAAAATGTCAGCCAGCGTTTGTCTCTGAGGGAGGCTTACGCTGGCTTTTCTTGTTTAGGAAGCATTATCTTTTGACTTGTCTGATGCTTACTGCTAGCTTTTGATTTAAAGGGAGGCGGTTTAATGAGTAATGTCCATGATTTTTCCGCAAAGACAATCACCGGAGAAGATAAGAAGTTAGCCGATTATGAGGGGAAGGTATTGCTTATTGTCAACACCGCAAGTAAATGCGGGTTCACTCCTCAGTATGAAGGCTTGGAGGAGTTATATGATGCTTATAAAGACCAGGGCTTTGAAGTATTAGGATTTCCAAGCAACCAGTTTATGAATCAGGAACCAGGCACCGAACAGGATATCCAAGAATTTTGTAAAGTAAATTATGGCGTAAGCTTTCCAATGTTCAGTAAAGTGGATGTAAAAGGCAAAGATGCCCATCCGTTATTTCAACATCTGGTAAAAGAAGCACCTGGTATGATTTCGGACCAGGTCAAATGGAATTTCACTAAATTTCTGGTCAACCAGAACGGAACGGTCATCAATCGGTATGCTCCTAAGACGAAACCCGAAAGTATCGAAGAAGAAATTCAAAAATTATTGAACAGATAGTAAACTGTTGGACGAGTAACCCTTACTCGTCCTTATTACGTTAAGCCACTGCAATGACCTGAATCTCCGGTCAGACTTCCTTCCCCACATATTCCAGATGAGGGAAGCATATGTATAAGACCGGGGAGGTGTCATTATTTGAATTATAATAACGTGTTCCATACATATGATGAGTTTACTTATCCGCAAGATATGCTGACTATTTTAAGAAAAGGACTTACCCCTGCTTCTCAGCCTAAAAAAATATTGATAGCAGGAGCAGGACTGGCCGGTTTGACTGCGGCATCATTATTAAAACAAGCCGGGCATGACGTCACTATTCTAGAAGCAAACAACCGCATCGGTGGAAGAGTTTTTACCATACGACAACCTTTTCATCAAGGGAACTACCTGGAACTGGGAGCCATGCGTATACCTGATAGCCATGTCCTGGTGTTCGAATATATACGCCGATTCGGACTGCCCGTAAATAAATTCATCAATACGACCCCGAGGGATATTCTATTTGCCAATGGGATTATGACCACCCGTGAGAGGTATGAACAAAACCCTGACATTTTAAACTACCCAGTAGAGGATTGGGAAAAGGGGAAAACAGCAACAGAACTATTTCTATCTGCTGTGGAACCTTTCATTGAATTATATAACCTCAGCACTCCAGAGCAGCAGGAACAGTTAAAACAAAAATTCGCACGTTATTCGATGGGTGATTTCCTGAAGAACAACCCGATCGGGCAATCGATGTCTGCCAATGCCATTAGAAAAATCAGTGTCCTGTTAGGGATAGAAGGTTTTCCGGAATTCGCTTTTATCGATATTTTGACAGATATCATCTTCCCTATCTTCAATGAAGAGACCAGCTTTTATCAAATAACCGGCGGAAATGACAAGCTTCCTCTGGCCTTTTTACCACAGCTTAGTGGAAACATTATTTGCAATCAGCAAGTAACAAAAATCATTCAACGTGCAGACGGGATTGATTTTGTAACAAAGGACCGAGTGACAGGGCAACAAAGAAAATATCGCGGGGACTTCGCTATTACTTCGCTTCCATTCACAGTATTTCAATACATTGACGTTGAGCCTTATGATTCCATCTCTTTTGAAAAATGGTCAGCTATCAAAGAATTGACCAATGTACCGGCCGTAAAAATAGGCATTGAATTCAAGAGCCGGTTTTGGGAAAAAGACCAGCTTGGCAACGTCATTTCTGATAGTCCCACACGGTTCACCTATATTCCCAGTAATAATATCGGCGGCACCGGCCCAGCCGTTATGCTGGCCAGCTATAGCTGGGGGAATAATGCAATGTTATGGAACAGTCAGCCGAAAGAGGAACACATACGTCTTACTTTGGAAAACCTGGCGAAAATATATGGCAATCAAGTATATACAGAATTCATCCAGGGAGTAACGTTCAACTGGAGTCAGAACCCTTTTTCAGGAGGGTGCTTTACGTTGTATACCCCTAATCAGGAAATGAATTATGGCAAAATCATCCCTTTGCCTGAACAAAGGCTCCATTTTGCAGGAGAACATACCTCATCCTTCCATGGATGGATGGAAGGTGCTGTTGAATCTGGGATCCGCACCGCATTCGAGGTGAACAATCGGGAATAAGTTAACCGTTCTCAAAGTTCAAGAGTCGCTCCGCCTACTCGTTTTACACCACGTTGAGAGGCCATGTCTTCCACTAATTGCAATAATGCGCGATCTTTTGCTTTTGCTTCGACCATAAAATCAACCGATTGATCAATCTCCTTCAATTTATCAATCAATGGCTGTAAAAAATCTAAACTTACATAATCAGCATGACTGCGGAATGCTTTTTCTGACTTTGGTGAAGAGACATGGAGTTTAGGCTGGTGCACCCTATCTTCCCATGTATCCATAAATCGCGGAAGAATGTCATCCATGCTTTCCTCCTCTTCCCGGTTCGCAACGTAATGGTGATAATCGAACATCATCGGTATTCGTTCTTCTTCACAAATAGCCAACGTTTCACTCGCTGTATAAGTTTTGTCATCATTTTCTAACGTCATTTGTTTTTTGATATTATCCGAAAGCTGGCGTAGGTTCTCATGGAACCTCTGGACAGCTTCTATTTTATTGCCATAAGCACCGCCTACATGGATGTTGATGAGCAGCTCTTCTTCGAGTCCCATTGCTTCGGCGATCGCATAATGATATTCCATGTCCCTGACTGCGTTCCTGGTCACATGAGGTTTATCACTTGTAAACAGGGTGAACTGGTTCGGATGAAAGCTTGTCCGAATTTCATACTTCTTCACAAATTCCCCTATTTCCTGGTAAAGATCAGTGAATGGGGATATGTAATCCCATGGTACGTCTTCATGTGTAGCCAGTGGAACGATGGAAGAAGAAAAGCGGTATAGTTTAATTTCATGAGCAACATTATAGTGTAGTGCGCGCAAAGTGTGATGCAGGTTTTTTCTCGTTATTTCATGTAGCTTGTCAACTCGCTCCTTCTCCTCCAGCTGCTTCCACCGGGTAAATGTCATTGTCTTTTGCGGAGAAGCATCCCATAAATTCAATGCGTGGGCGACATAACCAAATCGAATCATCACATTCCTCACCTATTCTTATATTTTGATGCTTGCTACGTTCAGTTTTCCACTTTAACCCCCGGCTAAACACCTCCCCTGTATACTGACTACTCTCTATTTAATAATGTTAGGAACATCTGCTTATTTATGCAGGATAATTTTACTGAAAATTCATAATTTATTGTTAATTATAACCAGCTAAGCTATACTGAATCTGGAAAAGTCCTCCAACCCGGGAATGGAGATAAAAACAATTGGGAGGTTTCCATTTTGAAAAAGAAAAGATTATTAAATATAACATTAGCTGGTGCACTCACCTTTTCTTTGGTTCCAGCCACTGCCCTCGCACATGATGAATTAGGCGGCAGCGGTGAAAAAGGTGAAAATCTGGCTGGTGAAGAATTATCAGTACCTTTATTAGAAGGCACTAAAAATATGGATCACTGGAAAGAAGTAGCGGCTGTAGAATTGCAGGAAGTAAAAGAAGGTGTGTCCAATACTACCGCTGATGTCTATAGCCACAAAGGGTATGCTTACCTTGGCACCCACGCAGCCAATGGCGGCGAAGGCGGTGTCCGTGTATTCGATATGAAGGACCCTGCCAACCCCAAAGAAGTTTCTTCCTTCGCTCACCACGAGGGAACCTGGCAGGAGAAAGTGATCGTAAAATCCGTCAATACACCAAGTTTCAAAGGTGACCTGGCTGCTGTAAGTGTACAGAAGCTGGACAGATCATCTGATGCGACAGGGGGATTTTTATTATACGATGTCACCAACCCTGAGAATCCAGTGAAACTGGGCTTTTGGGAAGATACCTCGGGTTCACGGGGCACACATGAATTATACCTGTTTGTTCAAGACGGAAAACCTTACGTGCTGACAGCAAATAACTATGCGGATTATTATTCCCACGGAGAAAAGATGGACGTACACCTGGTTGATGTCAGCAACCCATCCGCTCCTGAGTCTATCTATCAATTCAATCCCAGGGATTACATCGATGAGGTTAGTGATGAGAACTATGATGGATATAATTGGACAGACGAAGACGGGGTCAAGAGAGCCTCCTTCGCTCATAGTGTCATGACTGATAATAATGGTGATACTGCTTACCTTTCCTATTGGGATCTGGGGACCATAATCCTTGATATTCGAAATCCGGAAAGCCCTGTTTATTTAGGACGGACCGACTTTGCACCGAACGTTCAGGGAGCAGCTCACTCTTCCACCCTCGCTAAAGGCGGGAATATTCTTATTGAAACCAGGGAAGTATTCGGGCCAGTCCGTGATGGCTTCGAGTCCGCTTACGGGTATACCATGATTTATGATATCAATGATAAAACAAACCCGAAGCTTCTAAGCTCATTTAAAACAGACTTTACGGAAACTATTCCAGGGGGCGCGACGGTTCATGACCCGAAAGTGAGAGGAAATACCCTTTACTTGTCCCACTACTCTGGAGGTGTACGTGCAGTTGATATTACCGACCCTGCAAATCCTGTGGAGGTAGGAGCTTACATTCCGAGCCACTCTAACATTTGGGGTGTTTATGTAGATCGCAATTATGTGCTTGCTTCTGATATGGGACAGGGCCTTAAGGTATTACAAAAAAATCCAACCAGCGAGGACGCACCTATTGAAACCGAATAACTCATAAAAGACGGCCTTAGGGCCGTTTTTTAATGGGATCTTATATCAATATCCCCTCCAACCGTTACGCAAATGTAACTTTATGATTACTAATATGTAATAAAGGGGAAGGAATAAATATAGCATGTATATATTCTTTCTGCAGGAGGGTATCTTTTATGGAAAAGAAAACAGAAGACATTATTGAATCATCTTTGAACGCCTTAGCAGAAGACGACTCGTTTTTACCGGACCTGCGGGATGAGTCAAGACAGCAGGCGTTCAAGTCATTAGTCTCCATCCTTTCAACCCCCAATCATGTCAACAAATCCTTTCTGAGGATTGCTTTAGAAAATGGCACAGTAGTCCGTGTCCCCGCTTTTCGGGTCCAGCATAATAAAACGTTAGGCCCTTATAAAGGCGGCATCCGATTCCATGAATCTGTCAATGAAGATGAAGTTTCTAACCTGGCCAAATTGATGACTTTAAAAAACGCGCTTCACGAGGTGCCATTTGGAGGAGCCAAAGGCGGGGTCATCATCAATCCCAGAGAATATACAGACAAGGAACTGAACTTGATTTGTAAAAAATATGTCCAGTATTTCAGTGATATTTTAGGAACAGAAAAAGATATCCCTGCTCCCGATGTAGGCACTGGCGCAAGGGAGATGGATTGGATGATGGCTGAGTATAAAACGATTCATCCAGGTCAGCCCTACCGGGGGAGTTTCACGGGGAAAAGTGTGATTAATGGTGGCTCTCTTGGCAGAAGAGCTGCTACTGGAAAAGGGGTATATTTTACGTTTCGTTATATGATGCATAACTTTATCAAAGAGAATCACCCATGGATGAAAGATAGTGATAACAGATTTGCCAGAACTGCCATGGAGCACTATGACCGTCCATTGTCTATCGCGATTCAAGGGTTTGGAAATGTTGGATCAGTGGCAGCGCTTCAGGCATATCAATGCAATTATCTGCAAAATAAAGTGGTTGCTGTCAGTGATCGTAATGTCACCTTATATAACTCAGAGGGTCTCGATATCCCGGCTCTCATCAAATATGGTAAAAAACATAAAGGCGACCTGCCAGTCGATGACGAAACGTTAGCAGAACATGAAATTAAGGCAACAGTTCTTAACAGGGACGATTTATTAGAAATAGAAGTCGATGCCTTATTCCTGGCTGCCCTGGAAGACCAAGTCCACACTGGAAATATGGAAAATATAAAAGCCCGCTTGATTGTGGAAGGCGCTAATGCTCCAGTAACGGAAGACGCCGATCAATATTTGAGTGATCGAGGTGTGCTTATTGTGCCTGATATTCTGGCTAACGCAGGCGGCGTAATTGTTTCATATTTTGAATGGATGCAAGGAAGAGAAACACAGTTTGATACGGAAGATCAGATCTATGATAAATTATATGATAAAATGCAGGAAACATTAGATACCATTTTACCGCAATTCTTCAAAGATCCTTTTCCATTGCGGCAAAACTGCTATATCCACTCTGTAACAAAGCTCTCGACTGTGTTATATCGCCAGGGAAAGCTTTATTGACCAAAAGCCCAAACGCTTTGCTGGTATGGGTGTTCGACTAAATACTAAATAAATCCCCAAAGGGGACAGGTGCTGTCGGTTGATACAGCCCGTTCAGAAGTATTTTATATGAACCCAGCCGAAATAAAAGCAGGCCGTCAATGCCGACTCGACGGCCTGCTTTTCTATGTGCTAAAAGTTTTATAATTTGAGGAAATAACCAATGATCACCCGATATAATTTTACTATTTTATAGAAGCGAATTATTCGATTACACATAAAATTGTCGAAATTTTATGTGTAATCGAATAATAAGTTATTAAATTATGTTATGGTGGTAAATACCAATGATACTGCTTTAAAGGAGGTACAAAAATGAACTTGATGAGTGGCGCTTCCACTATATGGAAACGGATGTGGAATATGCACCATGAAGCGAAAGACCTGCTCCGTTTTTCTGTAAGCGGAAACACGAAGTGGGACACAGAATCAGCAGAAAGTACCCGTCACAAAAAAGAAGATGATCAACCGCCTTCAGGCTTCGATGCCAGGCAAAAAATCGGCTTGTGGCTGGGGCCGCTCTTATTTTTACTGACATTATTATTTGTAAACCCAGAATCACTTTCTCAAGAGGGAGTGGCTATCTTAGCCTCCACCCTTTGGATTGCTGCCTGGTGGATCACCGAAGCCATACCTATTCCTGCAACATCCCTATTGCCGATTGTTTTATTCCCATTGACTGGCGGACTGGATATAGACGCGACAGCTTCCTCTTATGGTTCAGACACAATCTTCCTGTTTATGGGTGGGTTTATCATTGCATTGGCCATGCAGCGCTGGAACTTACATAAACGGATAGCGCTGTGGATCATTTCTGTGATAGGAACCAGCACAGAAAAAATCATTTTAGGATTTATGGTAGCTACCGGTGCTTTATCGATGTGGATTTCTAATACCGCCACAGCTATGATGATGGTGCCAATCGGACTTGCGATCATTTATCAGGTATCAGATTTATTGAAGGATGATGATTCCATTGATACCAGCCCGGAAAATTTCAATTTCGGAAAGGCCTTGATGCTTGGGATTGCCTATTCCGCTTCCATCGGTGGTCTTGGAACATTAATCGGTACTCCCCC
Source organism: Thalassobacillus devorans MSP14 (assembly GCF_000496835.1). GTDB lineage: Bacteria > Bacillota > Bacilli > Bacillales > Halobacillaceae > Thalassobacillus > Thalassobacillus devorans_B. The sequence continues at coordinate 31,930 of NZ_KI543239.1, read as the reverse complement.
GAACACCATCTTTGCCGGTATTGTCTCAGAGTTATATGGAGTCGAAATATCTTTTGCCCGCTGGATGCTTTTCGGTGTGCCGATTTCCGCCGTATTTTTAATTATCGCCTGGTTTTATTTAGTTAAAGTCGCTTATAAAATGAAGTTGGATCAGCTTCCCGGCGGTCAAAAAGTCATCCGTGATGAACAGACTGCTCTGGGTAAAATGGTTTCTGAAGAAAAGGCAGTTATGACGGTATTCACCCTGGCTGCTCTCGCCTGGATCACCCGCTCATTTTTATTAAGTGAATTCATCCCTGGCATCAATGACGCCATTATAGCTATCTCGGCTTCCTTGATTCTCTTTGTGATCCCATCGAAGCGTTACCGCGGAGAAGCCTTGATCGACTGGGATACGGCTAAACAATTGCCTTGGGGCATCCTGTTACTGTTCGGCGGCGGTCTTGCTATTGCTGCCGGTTTCAAAGAGTCAGGTTTAGCCGAATGGTTCGGGGAACAGTTGACAGTACTTGCAAATGTGAATTTCTTCATAATTTTGCTTGCCGTCATTGGCCTTGTCATCTTCTTAACCGAAATTACGTCTAATACTGCTACAGGAACCATGATGTTCCCAATTATGGCCTCTCTTGCAGCAGCAATCAATGTTCACCCGTACAGCTTGATGATCGGGGCAGGCCTTGCAGCATCCTGTGCTTTTATGCTGCCAGTCGCCACCCCACCAAACGCCGTTGTATTTGGCTCGGGATATCTAAGAATTCCGGATATGGCCAAAGCCGGTTTCTTTCTTAATATAGTAGCGATATTTATCATTGCGCTCTTTATTTATTTCGTGATGCCGCTTGTGTGGGGCATCGATTTAACCAGCTTTCCGGAACAATTCAAATAATCGTGATTAGAGAGAACCCATCCAGGGTTCTCTTTTTAACGTGAAAATCATTGCCATATTTGTTATAGTCAAGGTAAATCTAGGAGGGATACCATGGAACCGATCACCCTTTCATTAAAAACCAATAATAGCTCTGTACCACTAAAAGCAGAACAGCTGGCTGTGTATATTCAAAGCAAAGTTTTAAAAGCTACTGACCCGGAACATAATATCTATTATCTCCTTTTTTATAAAAACCGGTTTCTTAATGTAGTGAAAGACGAAGGTCTAAGCCCTGACAGCCACGTCAACAAGGCTTTTGAAAAAGGTATTCTTATTGCTCCCCACCACCCTCTCATACGTGCGTTAATTCCCCCGGAAAAGCATATAAAAAGACAAAGTTTCCAACAGCTATTCAAATCGCTAAAAAAAACGTATACTCCCCAGGAACTTGCCCTGATTGCTACGTACTTCGATTCCTTTATCGAGAAAGATAAACTTTTCAGCTATATTCAATCGCTATATTATCAGCATAGACGAGACGGAAAAATGTTTGCCGGTCACCGCATCATCCAGCTGCTTTCCGAACAGATGCCTGAAAATGAATGGGTACGAAAAGTAAAGCATGAAGTAGCAGCTAATCCCTACCGAAACCTTTACGATACCTGTGATGAAACCTTACGCGTTAAGGACCCCTTGTTCTATGAAAAAATTTTATTTTCTCAACATAGCGAAAGCGATGTCTTTCATGAACTTTTCGCCTTACTAGAATCACAAGGCCGATGGATAGACCAAATCGCTCTCTCAACTAATCATCTAATCTCTTCGCCAAACAAAGAGGTCTATACTGCTTTCAAACAGCAGTGTGAATCACATTTCCATAATTCGGGAATACGTTCCTCATTAGAGTATCTATACGCACAAATTCCAGAGTTCAAACCCTTATTGCAAGACATGCTTTCTCTATACTTACAATCAGATAGTATTGAAAAAGTTATGGCACTTCTTCACAAACATTCATTAGTACTTTCAGCAAATCAAGAAAATAAAATGATGCACCTTTTAGAGAATTACAGCCCAATAAACCAGTCCAATATCAATCATTTAAATAAATTTATGCTGCCACTATTCCACACACATCCTGAGCGTGCTAATAACATCCTTTACGAATGTATTGAAATTTTGATGATTGACACAGGAATAAACGGGGTTATCGAATGGTTAAAACCATTGGAAGGTACCCCAGAAGCACGTCCCGCCATTCAAAAAGCGAAACAAATCAAATCCCTGACCAATGATTTAGACAATCAAGACCAGCTGGGCGAATTATATTACCATTTCCGCTATTTGGACGGAGCCTTAGAATGCTTCAGCTGGGAAATGGAATTGAAGGAAAATGATCCTACACCAATAAAATGGTTAGCTAAAATATATAGTGAAAAAGGGATGACAGAAGAAGCGAAAGCCTACCAGCAGCTATACATCAGTATGACCGCGGATGTATAACATACATCCGCATTTAATTATCAGATAAGGCGAAATATTATGAAGATTATGTGTAGAAATCTCATTTCCTATATATTACCTCCAAAAATTTATTACAATTATGTCAACACTACCTTAACAACCAGAGACCAGGAGGTTAAAAATGGTGAAAAACAAATGGTTTTTATGGATGCTGCTATTACTCATAGCTACTATTACAGCATGTTCCAACAATGAAATTGTCACAAAAGAATTTCCCTACGAACGAACACCAGAAGAACCAAAGTATGACCCTCCTTCCACGGACGATTTAGATCCCGATGACCCAATGACTGAATATATTAAGCTTGGGGAAAAAGTCTTTAACGAAACGAACACCGTGTTATCCGAGGAAGTGGGCAATGAGCTCTCCTGCGCCAGCTGCCATGCTGATGGCGGGCTTGGAAAAGGCTCCTCTATGGTCGGAGTAGCTACACAGTTCCCACAATACCGCCCTCGCGAAGGGGTAATGTTCACGTTATCCGACCGCATCAACGGGTGTATGGTTCGTAGTATGGATGGGGAAAAACTTGATCGCAGGAGTGATGAATTGCGTGGTATGGTTGCCTACCTTACTTACATATCAGAAGGCATTGATTACGACGCAGACCTCCCATGGCGGATGCAGAATAATATGGAAAAAATTCCAGAGCCTGATATAGCAAGGGGTGAGGAACTCTATTCCGAGAAGAATTGCATGTCCTGTCATGCTCAGGATGGATCAGGGACAGGAGCAACTTCAGGACCAGCTTTATGGGGGAAAAATTCATTCAATGATGGCGCCGGTATGACACGCTTATCAAAAATGTCAGGTTATTTAAAACGGAATATGCCACCTGGCGATGGAAAGAATTTGACCGATCAGGAAGCTGCTGACCTTGCCGCTTACATCCTCTCCCATGAGAGACCTATTTGGGAAGGACATGAAAATGACTGGCCAAAAGGCGGTCGCCCTACGGATATTATTACACAGGATCGACGCGAACAAATCCGAAAAGGTGAATTTGATTGGACTGAAATTGAAAATGTAGTCCCAGCGGATTAAAAAGAAGAAGAAACTCCAATGACATGTTGGAGTTCTTCTCCATAACGACTTTTTTGTCTGGTAATAATGACATGTTTTTTAATCAATATCACTGACATCATTCCAATTGTATTCAACAATATGAGAAAGTTAGGAGGCAGTTGCATGTGGAAGAACAAATGGCTGATATTTGCTTTGTTTTTAATAATCGCAGCATTTGCAGCCTGCTCAAGTGAAGAGTCCCAGTTCGATACCCCGCAAAATTATGAAAATAAATTAGCAGAACTGGATCCGGATGACCCTGCAACCAAAGAAATCATGTATGGACAAAAACTAATGTACAATACCAACACCATGCTTGCGGATGAAGTCGGAAACGAACTTTCCTGTACAAGCTGCCATGCGAATGGTGGTGTATCCAATACGAATTCCTTTATCGGAGTAGCATCTCAGTTTCCTGTTTATCGTCCTCGTTCTGACACCATTTTCACTTTAGAAGATCGTGTCAATGGCTGTATGCAGCGAAGCATGAACGGAGTGCCATTAGAACATGATAGCCGCGAAATGCGTGCGATGGTTGCTTACATGACTTACCTGTCAAAAGGAGCAGCACAGGGAGAAAAATTAGAAAAAATGCAAAAACCTAATATGGACAAAGTTCCAGAACCTGACGTCGCCCGCGGCGAAGAATTGTACGAAACAAAAGGCTGTATCACTTGTCACGGTGCAGATGGTGCAGGAAGAACCGCTAATGCAGGACCGCCACTTTGGGGAGATGGCTCTTTCAATGACGGGGCTGGCATGGGACGTCTCAGTAAAGCTGCTGGTTATATCCAGACAAATATGCCTAAAGGCGATGAAAATACATTAACCGATCAGGAAGCAGCAGACTTAGCTGCCTATGTTCTCTCCCATGACCGTCCGATCTGGGAAGATCATGAAAATGACTGGCCAAAAGGAGGGCGTCCACCTGATATCATAACGCAAGAACGCCGTGAAAAAATTCGCGCCGGCACATTTGACTGGTCTACTATCGAAAATGTGGTACCTAAAGATTGACACACAATAACCCTGGCAAATAGGCCAGGGTTTTCGTATGTATACCTATCAGAATTTGTCAGGAAGAGGCTTGCCTTAACCAGGCATAGAACCCCTCCTGACAACTAAGTATCAATACTCTGGATGATCTTCATCAGAGAAGTTCGGGTTTACAGAGGCATGCTCAGTATCCTCTACCCCAGGCAAACCATAAACTGCTGCTGTACTGACAAACAATAATAACAAAATTTTCATTAATCCTGTTTTCAACTGATTTCACCTCCTTGATTTAATATCAATTTATAATAATGATTCGCTTTCTTATAATGAAAATTATCTTCATAGTACAATGCTGCTTTCTGGGCATATACCTTCACACTTTTTTTGTTATTGATTTTCATAAAATACGGAAGAGCTGTGTCTTTGATATATTCGTAATAAGCAGCATCTTCACCTAGCAATTCAAGTCTTTTCAATTTGATTTGTATCATGATGTCGTTCTCCTCTGGCTTTCCCATTTCACTCACCTGATCAATCCAATCTAAAGCCGCTTCCACATCTCCTAGCTTTTGATGCACATGGATGATTCGAAGCACTGTGCTGAAGTAGCTGTCACGATAAACTTCTTTCAAATTCAGCGCCTTTTGGTAGTAACTAAGCGCTGTCTTTAAATCGTCTTTTTCCTCATATAAGAAACCCAGGTTATGATAGGTTTTCCCTGGAAGTTTAGGGTCATTGATCGACTGGCTGATTCTCAGTATATCCTTGAAAACCTGCTCCGCATTGGCATACCTTTTTATCCGCAAAAAATTTATCCCCAAAATAACCTGGCAATCAAGCCCCCGATGGATATTCATGCTTTGATCAAAAAAACGTTTCGCTGACTGACTATAATAGATGGCCAGTGAGGAATTGCTGATATGGCTATATGTCAATGCCAGATGGTAAAGCAGTTCGGCCTCTTGAACGGACTGCTCAGTGGCGGTTTCTTCTGCTTTATGAAGCTTACAGAGTCCTTCTGTGTATTCTTTATTCAGACAGTCAATCAAACCAGAGAAGTAAAGGTAATAAAACTTTTGATAGGAATCAAATTTATTTAATGTTTTGGCCAGATCATGTTTAATCTTTTCAGCAATTTTCCTATCTTTTTTATAGACAAAGTAACGAATCGATAACAGTCTAAACCAAATGTTCAGGTCAGGGTAACGGCTCAGTGGCAGCTCTTCTAACTTGTGATAGATAGCTTCGATCGCCTGCTTATTCTTACTTGTGATCGAACTGTACCACTGCTCCATGTCAGCTAAGGTTTCTGATACCAGGGAGGTCTGGGAGTTATAATCTATTGCTAATTTTTCAAGGAGGAGAGAAATAGTTTCTTGATTTGGTTCATGGATCCGCTGATTTTCCAATTTACTTAAATACGGAACGGAACATATCCCGTGTGAAAGCTGAGTCTGGGTCATCCGTTTTCTTATCCGCTCCAGATAAATAAGCTTGCCATAATCGATTTTTCGATATTTATCTGTTAATTGCACGCTACCCCTCCGATTCTCCTTTTAATGAGAAACTTGTCTAATTTACTATTATTTCAATTTTACCGTATCCATCACCAGAAAGAATCAGAAGGTAGACTTATGTTTATGAGCATAAATGCCCAGTAATTTATTTTAAACTTCTAAATATTGCGAAAATATAGCAAAAAAATAGCTAATCAGAGCCTTCAAAGTACGAATTTTTCTCAACAAAATTCGGCAGGATTCTATCATCCCACTCCTGAATCTGTATAGTAACCCAAACAAAGGAGGAAATAGAATGAAATTTAAGAAGGTTGCTAGTTTGTCTTTATCAATAGCACTGTCCCTTGTCGTTTTGCCTGCCGCAGGAGAAGCAGCTCCCCAGGCTGATTTGTCAGAATCGGATGCCTCACCGATTAAACAGGTAGAAAAAAGCACTGCTGACTACGTAAAAGGAGAGGTCATCGTCAAATTCAAAGACAATGTGAAGAAATCAGAGAAAAGTAAGGTCCTACAGAATATGAATGCAAAAATAAAGCCGGATGTGGATGCCGTTGAATCCGAATTTGATGTATTAGAGGTTGGAAATGTAGAAGCTGTAGCAAAAGCATTAAGCAATAATCCTAATGTTGAATACGCGGAGCCTAACTACAAGTTCAATGTAAGCTGGACGCCAAATGACTATTACTATAGTGGTTACCAGTACGGACCGCAAAATACTTATACCGAACAGGCATGGAACATAACCCGGGGAAGCAGCAGCCAGGAAATTGCTGTCGTTGATTCTGGTGTGGACTATACCCACCCTGATTTAGATGGAAAAACAATTCGCGGATATGACTTTGTTGATAACGATTATTACCCAATGGATGAGAATGACCATGGGACCCACGTAGCAGGAACAGCCGCTGCAGAGACCAATAATTCAACCGGTGTCGCTGGTATGGCTCCATATACTAAAATTCTTGCCGTTCGTGCCCTTGATGCTAATGGAAGCGGATCACTGGCTAATATTGCCGATGCAATCCGCTACTCCGCCGAACAGGGGGCAGAGGTAATCAACCTTTCACTTGGCTGTAATTGCGATACTGCTACATTGGAAAATGCGGTGGATTACGCCTGGAACAGTGGTTCTGTCATTATTGCAGCTGCTGGTAACGATGGAGTATCCACTACTTTCGAGCCAGCTTCTTACGCTAATGTCATCGCAGTAGGCGCTGTCGATCAATATGACCGTAAAGCTTCTTTCTCCAACTATGGAACATGGGTGGATGTAACAGCTCCCGGTGTAGATATCGCTTCCACCGTTCCAGGCGGCTATGCGTACATGTCTGGTACTTCGATGGCTTCCCCGCACGTGGCCGGTCTTGCCGGACTACTTGCAGCGCAGGGTAAGAATAACTGGCAAATCCGTCAGGACATCGAACAATCTGCCGATGCTATCAGTGGAACCGGCTATTACTTTGAACATGGCCGCATTGATTCATATGGAGCTGCAAGCAGATAACCAAATAAACAAGCCTCCTTCTCAAAAAGGGGCTTGTTTTATTAAAAAAAAGGAATGAACACGTTTTAGCAGAACGCCATATATTTCTAGTAAATTCTCGGAATTGTCTAGTTAATGCCCTGGTTTGTCCAGTAAGGGATGACAGTTGTGGAGTATTCACGTACTTTTTCTAGTAACTCGCAAGCAACTGTGCCCGCTTCCTCCCATAAAGACGAGGACAACCATTTGGCTGTCCTCTTTGCACTCCTATTTTCCAGCAGTTCGATCGAGACCGATAGCTGTCCCTTCCCTTGTAGAGTCAGCCGCTCCAATGAAGCTGCCGTCCTCCAGAATTCTTATCGCCTGGACATTACCAAGGTCTCGTGAGGTGCCCCGCCATTCATGGCCCCACTCTTCCATAGCTTCTCTTGTTCTTGCAGGTATTCCTTCCTCCCAAAGAATATCTCGATAAGAGGAGCTGTAAATCCTTGGTTCTTCAATTGCATCTTTCAGACCCATATCATAATCAATGACATTGATGATTGTTTGCATTACCGAAGTAATAATCGTTGGTCCGCCTGGTGAACCTACCGTCATGAATGGTTCGCCATCTTTAAATACGATTGTCGGACTCATACTGCTCATTGGCCGTTTATTTGGCTGTACCTGATTAGGACCACCTGGTACAGCATCAAAGTCAGTCAATTCATTGTTCAACATAAATCCATATTCCGGCACCATAATACCTGTGCCGAATACCTGTTCAATCGTAGTTGTGTAGGATACAAGGTTACCCCACTTATCTGCTACTGTGAAATGAGTGGTTTCTCCAATTTCACGGTCGTCCGGCTGCTCAGCTGCTCCTTGGGGGCTTCCTTCCTGATAGGCCCAAGGGTTGCCTGGTTCTACGTCTTCATTCGCTTCCCAACGTTCAATCAACGATCTTCTTTCAACGAGATATTCCTCATTGAGCATTCCTTCCATCGGTACATCGACAAACTGGGTATCTCCGATATAGGTGTTCCGATCTGCATACGCCAGGTGCATAGCTTCCGCGAGCAGGTGGTATTTTTCCGGTGATTTTACATCGTAACTGGAAAGGTCGAATCCTTCAAGCATTTTTAACATCTGTAATATTGTCAATCCGCCTGAACTTGGCGGTGACATGGAAGCTATTTCATAACCTCTGTATGTGCCTGTTACTGGTTCATCTATAGATATTTCATAATTCTCCAGGTCCCCGCTCGTCATACTGCCGCCAAAATCCTGGACGGTGTCAGCCAGGGCCTGTCCAATTTCTCCTCCATAAAAAGCATCCAGACCATCTTTACGAATTTGCTTGAAAGTATGTGCCAGATCTCTTTGGACTAAAAGATCGCCTTCCTGAAGCGGTTCCCCTCCAGGCATGAATACATCTGCAGCTGCACTTCTCGCCAATTTATCCTGATTATCAGCGATAGCATCGGCAAGCACACTATTCACTTCTACCCCGCTATGAGCCAGCTTGATCGCAGGATTAATCAATTGGTTGAATGGTTTTGTACCCCATTTATCATGGGCGGTCATCAGTCCTTTCAGTGTTCCAGGGACTCCAACAGCATCACCGCTGATATGTCGTTTGGAAAAAGGAATAACGTTGCCATCTTCATCCAGAAACATATCAGGAGTTGCACCCGCTGGGGCACGTTCACGGCTGTCAATAATGGATACATCATCGGCTTTTGCATCATATACCATCATGAAACCACCGCCGCCAATACCAGACATCATCGGTTCAGCTACGTTAAGGGCAAATTGGATGGCAATAGCAGCATCCATAGCTGTTCCACCTTTTTTCAGGACATCTGCACCAATCTTAGAAGCAGCAGGATGAGCTGTTGCCACCATTCCTTCTTCCCCGTAAGCTACCTTACCACCGCTTAGATCCGGCGCTTTGGCAAGCAAACTGGAAGGAAAGGCCATCGATAACACCAGGGCCAGCATGACAAACACAGACAAAAAACGTGCCATTTTCTTATTCATTCAGTTTCCTCCTTTCTAGACTATCTTTTATTTTACTGAAAATTCTGAACTTAAAACAACCACGTTAAGACCTATTTAGGTAGTGCTTGCGTCCCAAAAACCTGCAAAATAGCTATAATTTCCACAAAAAATGAGAAGTCCTGTGCCAGGACTTCTCATTTATCCACTTATTTTTCTTTATAGGTATTCTCTTTACGTTCCCAGGCTTCCAGGTTTTTCACTCCAGGAATGCTGTTTTTATAAAAAACGGGAACGCGTCCTAATTTACGCTGCCTCTGATAATCATCAAGCGCAGCAACTGCTATTTTTGTCAATAAGGCAATAGCGATCAAGTTGACTAACGCCATGGAGCCCATGAACAGATCAGCTAACCCCCAAATAATCTCGATCTCACTCATGGAGCCAACCATTACCATGATTAGAAATGCAATTCGGAAAACCTGTACATACATTTTATTTTCAGAAATGAATTGCAAGTTCGTTTCCCCATAATAGTAGTTTCCAAGCAGAGAACTGAATGCGAAAAAGAAAATAGTAAGGGCTACTAAAGCATCAGCCCAGGGCCCAAGGTGGGTGCTCAAGGCAAGCTGTGTCAATTGAATACCGTCCATTTCCCCAACTGTATGAACGTCTGCTAACAGGATGATAAATGCTGTAGAACTGCAAATGATCAATGTATCCGTAAACACACCAAGCGTCTGAACAAGTCCTTGTTCAACTGGGTGCTTGACATAGGAGGTAGCAGCCGCGTTAGGCGCACTACCCATACCGGCTTCATTCGAGAACAGACCGCGCTGAATCCCATTCATCAGTGCTGCACCGATTCCGCCTCCTGCAATTTCCTTAATGCCCAAAGCGTTGCTTACAATTAGAGAAATAATTCCCGGCAATTGATCGATATTGATTACCATAATTATAAATGCGATGATGATATAGGCAACGGCGAAAATAGGCACAATCACTTCCGCTACCACCGCGATACGCCGTACACCTCCATAAATAACGACACCGATCATTGCTGCTATGATTGCCCCGATAATCAATGGATGGATTTCATAAGCTCCTGTAAATGCCATTGCAATCGTATTGGCTTGCACGGCGTTAAATATAAGACCGAAACAAAGCGTGATCAGGATAGCAAACAAGACTCCCATCCAGCGTTTACCTAATGCTCTTTCCATATAATACGCGGGACCACCGCGGAACCCATCTTTATCTTTCACTTTGTACATCTGGGCAAGCGTACTTTCCACAAACCCTGTCGCTGCTCCAACCAATGCAATCATCCACATCCAGAAGACAGCTCCAGGGCCACCTACGGAAATGGCGATCGCCACACCCGCCAGGTTTCCTGTACCAACACGGGCGGCTGTGCTGATTGCAAATGCCTGGAAAGGGGTCGTACCCTTTTTTTCTTTGAAACCAGTATGGTCTGTCCCCTTGATTAAAAGCAATACCATTTCTTTTATCAAACGGAACTGGACAAACTTGGTTTTAACGGTGAACCAGACGCCTAATGCAAGTAGTAAACCTATCAATATATAAGTCCACAAAAGTGTATTACCTGCATTGACAAGATCACCGAGCCATGTATCCATGGTCAGCCATTTTTCCATCAAATCGCTCCTTTTAAGATTTTTGAAAAATTTCACGCAATATTCATAATAACAAAAAAGAAAATATAAATGAAACGATTACATAAATGTTCTATGCTCCCTCCTTAATGGTTTATTTTTACCCTTCCATAATTTCACTTAACCCTTTTTTTTACATCCATTCAATTATAAGCACGATGTTTGCTATTTGAGTGTGCAGAATTTAGTATGAGTTTCAACCTTTAAAAGAAAGGAAGTCAGATATGGTAAAACCACTCTTTTCTAATATAAAAGTAAACAACCGCACTTTTAATAACCGCTTAGTTGTAGCACCAATGACTCGTGTCAGTGCTAATGATAATGGCAGTGCTAATGAGCGTATGAAACAGTACTATGAACGTTTTGCGAAAGGCGGATTTGGAGCCATCATTTCTGAAGGCATCTATTTGGATGAAAGCTATAGTCAGGGATATGAAAATCAGCCAGGGATCGCTAACGAAAAACATGTGCAAGCATGGAAGCCTGTCGTAGATGCAGTCCATGATTATGATACTGTGTTCATTGCACAATTGATGCATGCCGGGGGCCAGGGGCAGGGAAATGCCTATGTCAACGGAACGATCGCTCCATCTGATGTACCACCAAAAGGCGAGCAATTAGAGTTTTATGGTGGTTCTGGTCCTTTTCCAAAACCGAAACAAATGACAGAACAGGACATCGAATCTGCAAAACGGGCATTCGTAGATGGTGCGCGTAATGCTAAGCAGGCTGGTTTTGATGGGGTCGAAATCCACGGAGCTAATGGCTATCTGTTAGATCAGTTTTTAACCGATTATTTGAATAAGCGGGAAGATGAATACGGTGGTTCCCTCGAAAAACGGATGCGCCTGATGCTTGAGGTTATTGAAGAAATTCGCGATGCTGTAAGGGAAGAATTTATTGTCGGTATCCGGATTTCCCAAATCAAAGTAGCAGACCCTGATCATAAGTGGCCTGGTGGTGAAGAAGATGCGTCGTTCATTTTCTCGGAGTTGAGTAAAACTTCTCTTGATTATATTCATGTAACTGATGCCGATGCAACCACACCGGCCTTTGGCAAAGGGACGAGAACATTAGCAAAAGCAGCTAAAGACTTCAGCAGCCTCCCGGTAATAGCAAATGGGAAACTCGGGGATCCAGGAACAGCAGTTAATATGATTGAAAATGAAGAAGCGGACATCATTTCCCTTGGTACCAGTGCTCTGGCAAATCCTGACTTTCCTAATCGAGTCCACAGCGGTAAAGAATTAAGCGACTTCGATTTTGAGAATACCCTGCTTCCACACGCACACATCAAAGATAACGAATTGAACAAAGAAATTACAGAATAGCGATACAGCCAGGGACAAGTCTTCCCTGGCTGTATTTTATATGAAAGAGTTCCCCGCTACAGCCCTTTCGACCTACCCGGATTAACATTTTAAGGATATTAGACCTTAATTTTGTAATAATGACTAAACAAAACTCAAACACCAGTTTCATCCATCCTCAATATTTCTTCCCTAGACTTATAGTTGAACATAGTGAAGGGAGAGAGGAAAATGAAACAATTTGTATCTGCATTATCAGCGGGGGCATTAGCTCTATTACTGTTTGTTGCTCCTGGCGAAAGCGTTTTTGCAAGTGAGGACATAGCTACAAAAGAACAGAAACAAGTACTTAACATCGCTCACCGTGGAGCATCCGGCTATGCTCCAGAAAACACGATGGCTGCTTTTGAAAAAGCAGTAGACATGAAAGCGGACATGTTCGAGCTGGATGTACAAATGAGTAAGGACGGGGAATTAGTGGTTATCCATGACACGACGGTCGACCGCACTACAGACGGAACAGGAAGCGTCAAAAATTTAACCCTGGAGGAACTGAAAAGCCTTGATGCTGGAAGCTGGTTTGGTGAAACCTTTGCCGGTGAAACCATCCCTACTCTTGGCGAAGTCCTCGATGAATACAGAGGAAAGACAGGAATTTTGATTGAACTGAAATCACCTTCCCTCTACCCGGGAATCGAACAAAAAGTTGCCGATGAACTGAAAGCCCGTAAGTTAGATAAACCTGAAAACGAAAAAATCATCGTCCAATCTTTCGACCATGAATCAGTCCGGAAGTTCCATGATATTCTTCCAGAAGTGCCAGCCGGTGTCCTGCTTGGTTACAACCCGGATGGAATTTCAGATGAGCAATTGGAGAGGTTCCAAAAATATGCAGACTACGTCAACCCAAGCAAAAGTATGATCGATGCCTCTCTTGTAGAAAGAATCCACGACTTCGACATGAAAACGCACCCTTGGACAGTGCGTGACCGTGAGTCTGCCAATTTCTTATTAGAAGTGGGAGCTGACGGTATCATTACAGACTATCCGGACTACGTGTACTCCCACCCGCAAAATTAATGGACCATTCCTTTATTGGCTGACTCCCCAGGAGTCGGCCATTTAATTATAGATATCGAGCATCAATTTGTTCTAAAAGGTAAAACTGATTGTAAGGGAGTAACTATTTATCAATCAAACGTTTGAACAAACGAGGCTTTTTGTCGATGGTCACTAAGCACATTGAAAACTTTTGTCGAAAAGTTGAGGAACTACGTTCCCCCTCCCCCACTGCAAGGCAACTTCTAAGTAAACTACTGATACCTCACTCAAGTTTCAGAATTTACCATCCGGGTAAAAATTAATTAATACTATTTAAGTGGTTTCTATAGGATTTTTCTAGTCTTTCGACATATTTTTTGATACTCTTTAGGATGGAGAGAAAGTAAGCGTTTTTACATGTAGGTCCAGACATTTCATCGGATAGACAGTACAATATTAAAGGGGTATAAATATGAAAAGATTAGTGATTTTAGGCGGTGGATACGGCGGGGTTAAAATTTTGCTCAACCTGATAGATAATGGTCTGCCAAAAGATATCCATATTACCATGGTTGATAGGAACCCGTACCACTCCTTAAAAACAGAATTTTATGCGATTGCAGCTGGCACGGAATCAGATAAAAATGTTCGTATCGACTTTCCGGAGCATGATCAAGTCGACTACGTATATGGAGAAATAGAAAAAATTGATACGGAACAGGAACAGATCCTCGTCCGTGACAATAGAGAACCATTAGAGTACGATTATTTAGTCATAGGTCTCGGCTGTGAAGATAATTACCATGGTATTGAAGGTGCCAGGGAATTCACAGAAAGTGTTCAGACATTTTCCAAAGCGCGACATACCGGAATTGCCATAGGAAACTTGAAAGCCTACGGAATGGTTTCAGTAGTCGGTGCCGGCTTAAGTGGGATTGAAGTCGCCTCTGAAATCAGGGAAAGCAGGCCGGATTTGAACATTCGTCTGTTGGATCGCGGAGAAACCGTGTTAAGAGCTTTTGATAAAAAGATTCAGGATTATGTAGAAGAATGGTTCGAGAAAAATGACGTAGAAGTCATTCATAACGCCAACGTCGAATATGTGGAAAAGGACGGCGTCTGCAATAATGGAATCTGTTATGTAAATGATGTGACGATTTGGACTGCCGGTGTGCGGCCGAACTTCTTAGTACGGGAGCTGCCGTTTGAAAAGGATTCCCAGGAAAAAGTTATTCTTAATGATTATTATCAGGTCCCTTCTCAACCTAACGTGTATGTGGTTGGTGACTGTGCAGCATCTGAGCATTCACCAAGTGCTCAACTGGCTGGACAGCAGGGTGAACAAATCGCTGAAGTATTATCAGCGATCTTGAAAGGCAAGGAACCGGAAAAACCAGGTGAAATCAAATTGAAAGGCGCACTTGGTTCACTTGGTAAATCTGATGGATTCGGAAATATGCTCCAAAAACCTGTAACCGGGCTGCTGCCACGCCTGGCAAAATCAGGTGTGCTATGGTTGAATAAGCGACATTAATACAAGAAAACAGCCGATCAGCTTGGTACTGATCGGCTATTTTTTTGGACTTTAATGAAGGAGGCTTATACTCGTTCCAGCATCCGGTCTAACGCTTTTTTAGCATCATCTGCTATATCCTTATTCACTTTAATGACATTAAGGTGCTCTCCTTGTTCAATGGCTTCCAGGCACCATGCCAAATGCGGGAGATCAATACGGTTCATCGTAAGGCAAGGACACATATTCGGATTCAATGAGATAATCTGTTTATCCGGGTGCTCGTTAATGATCCGATTGACGAGGTTCATTTCTGTACCTATCGCCCAGGCACTTCCTGATGGAGCATTCTTAATTGTTTGAATGATGTAATTAGTCGAGCCGGATTCGTCAGAAAGGTCTACCACTTCCCTCCTGCACTCCGGGTGAACGATGACTTTCATGTCAGGAAATCTTTCCCGGACCTGCTCTACATTTGTGACTGTAAAGTTTTCGTGCACAGAACAATGCCCTTTCCATAAAATCACTTTAACTTCTTCCAGTGGACAATCGTGAAACAATCGTTCCAGAATTGGATCCCAAACAGCCATTTGGTCAAGTGGGATTCCTAAATTAAAGGCTGTATTACGCCCTAAATGCTGATCAGGTAAAAATAGGATCCGTTCTTTTTGTTCAAATGCCCAGCTTACCATTTTTTCCGCATTGGAAGAGGTGACGGTAGCCCCGTCATGTTTACCGACAAAAGCTTTGATGGCTGCAGTCGAATTGACATAAGTGAGTGGAAGAATCGTATCCCCAAATAAGTCCATCAGCGACATCCAGGCTTTTTCCGTCTGGTTCAAATCAGCCATGTCTGCCATTGAACAGCCTGCCCGCATATCAGGAAGGTATACCATTTGGTCCTGTTTCGTTAAAATATCTGCCGTCTCTGCCATAAAATGAACACCACAAAAAACGATCGCCTCCGCATCCTGATTTTCCGCAGATAGTTGTGCCAGCTTCAACGAATCACCACGAGCATCGGCGAATTGAATGACTTCATCTTTCTGATAATGGTGTCCGGGTAGAAACAGCCGCTTTCCCATACGCTCCTTCACTGCATGGACTCGTGCCTCGAGTTCTTCCACAGGCATGGATTTATAGCGCTCAGGCATTATTGGACTTTTGCCCTTTAAGGTTTCTAACAGATTCATTTTACAGAACTCCTTTCCAAGGCTGGAACTTTTACACTGATATCAAGCGCAGGTGCCGAGTGTGTCAGACACCCCAGGGAGATATAATCCACACCACAATTACGGAATGTTGGTAATTGCTCAACTGCTATGCCTCCGGAGGCCTCTGTTTTTATGAAAGGGGGTACAAGTTTGACCAGCTCTTTGATTTCATCCGGGGTACGGTTGTCAAACATAATACAGTCGACTTTTGCTTTCACTGCTTCTATCACTTGTTCTCTTGTTTCCGTTTCCACTTCAATTTTGACCATGTGACCCAGTTTCTCTCTAAGCCTGGCTACAGCACTGGTAATCGAGCCTGCAAATGCGATATGATTGTCCTTCAGCATAACAGCATCATAAAGGCCGTTGCGGTGATTATATCCTCCTCCAGTACGGACTGCGTACTTTTCCAGCATCCTAAGACCCGGAGTCGTCTTTCTCGTATCGCATATTCTTGTATGATTACTATTCAGATTCTTTACCGCTCTCCTGGTTAACGTAGCCATACCGCTCATCCGCTGCAGAAGGTTTAAAATGACACGTTCCCCTTTAAGGAGACTGGCCATGTTCCCATAAGCTCTGGCAATTTCATCACCTGCATGAAGCTCGTTGCCATCCTGCTTATATAGCTCTACTTCCACTCTGGGGTCGAGCATTTCGAAACCGGTACGGATGATATCGATTCCGCACAATATCCCTGTTTGTTTGGCAAGGAAGCGGATCTCCCCCTCCATATTTTTATCGAACAGCACGTCACTTGTAATATCCTGCTCTCCGATATCCTCAATTAAAAACATTTCAAGTGAACGCCGGAGCATTAATAGATTCATAAATCTCACCCTGCTTTCTGTTTTTATGTAACTGTATATGTTTATGTTGCCATTCAGGCCTTTCAAATGGGTAATCTGTTCTAAAATGACCGCCTCTGCTCTCTTTCCTCGCTAAGGCAGACGTGGTAATCAGATTAGCAGTGATAAGCATGAATAACTGGCTTAACTGGGTGATTGATAGGGCATCCAGGTTTTCCGGAACAGGATACGACTCCAGCCATTCTTTTTGAAGCTTAAGCCCGTTTTTCGTCCGCATGATACCAACTCGCTCCATCATCGAATGTTGTATTTCTTTTATAGAAGGAAGGCTGAGCTCCCGATTTTCCTCCATAACACGAGGTGCCTTGGAGCAGATTATCTTTTTCGACTGATGGTTGATATGGTCAGCCAATCTTTTCCCATATACCAGCCCCTCTAATAATGAATTGCTGGCCAGTCGGTTTGCACCATGGACCCCAGTACAAGCCATCTCTCCGATGGCATAAAGTCCCTTCACTGTAGTGCGCCCTGCTGCGTCTGTCCGAATACCTCCCATCAGAAAATGACAGCCTGGAGCAACTGGAATTTTTCCTTTTTCCATAGCAATTCCGTTACTTTCACATAAGCGAGTCACGGCAGGAAACTTCCTGGCAAAATTGGCGATAGAAGATATATCCAATAATACCTCTCCCCCTTGCCGAAGGTGGTCGTAAATAGTCTGTGCCACTATATGACGAGGAGCTAAATCTCCAAGAGGATGTACACCTTTCATTATTGGCGTGCCTTCTTCATCTGTCAGGCAAGCGCCTTCTCCACGTACCGCTTCAGAAATCAGACCTTTTATATTTCCCGCTACGGATAATAAGGTAGGATGGAATTGTACAAATTCCATGTCTATAAGTTCGGCCCCAGCTAGATATCCAAGGACAAGACCATCACCTGTCACGGTTTCGGCGTTGGAAGTAGCAGCATAAACCTGCCCGCATCCTCCGTTAGCAAGCACCACACGGGGTGCCAGATATGATTTCACCGTACCTCCAGGGTGCTTGCTTCTTACTCCATAACAACAACCTTGCTCATCAGTGAGCAATTGGTAGACAAATTCATGCTCCTTGACCCTTACATTAGGTCCAACCTTTTTTAAAAGACAATCGACAATCCGCCTTCCTGTTTGATCCCCGCCTCCATGAACAATGCGATTGCTGGAATGAGCACCTTCCCGGCCCAATTTCAGCTCTCCCTGTGGATGACGGTCAAGGTCACATCCACCTTCAATCAGAGCATGGATGACAGAGGGAGCCTGTTTCGTCAATTGAATCACAGCTTCATGGTCGTTGATCCCTCTACCCGCTTCCATTGTGTCCTTATAATGATCATATGGGTTATCATCAGCTCCTACCGCTGCCGCCACCCCGCCCTGGGCAAGAAAAGAGTTACTGGTTTTCACTTGTGACTTTGTGAGTACTATTACATTAAGATCCCTGCGTAAGTTACCAATCAGCTGTAAAGCAGCGATACCACTTCCGATGATAATTACATCTGCCTGTTCCATTGCGCTACCCACCTTCATTTTACATCTGTCTTGACACTTATATTTACATAGAATTAAACTTATGACAAGTGCTTTTTTCTGGAACAGCAAAAAGGAGTGGAAACGATGATTTATTTTGATTATGCCGCCACCTGTCCAATCGATGATATGGCATTGAAAGTATATAATGAAGCAGCCAAAAGCTATTACGGAAACACAGTAAGTCTGCATGATCAGGGAACTACAGCGAGCGCGCTTCTGGAACACTGTCGAAGGACGCTGGCGGATCAGGCAGGCGTAAAAAAAGAAGGGATTTATTTCACCAGTGGAGGGACAGAAAGCAACCATATCGGTTTATCTGTATTAGCTAAAGCCAGGGAAGGGAAACATATCATTACTGCTCAGGCAGAACATTCTTCCGTGCACTACACCTTAGAAAAACTGGCAAACGAAGGTTATTCAATTACAAAAATTCCATTTACGGAGGAAGGCATCGTTAATCTCGAAGCTTTGGAAGCAGCTATACGAAAAGACACTGCAGTGGTTTCGATCCAATTGGTGAATGGAGAAATCGGCACCCTGCAGCCCGTGAATGCCATCTATTTCATTTGCCAAAAATGGGGAATCTTTTTTCATAGCGACTGTATACAGGCATTTGGGAAAGTAGACCTTACCAAATACACAAAGTACATGGATAGTTTTTCAATATCAAGTCATAAAATTTACGGTCCAAAGGGAGTCGGAGCAGTCTACCTTACTCCACCCATCTCTATTCACCCGGACCTATTGACCGGCTCCCATGAAAAAGGCGTTCGTGCAGGTACAGTGAATGTGCCTGGAATAGCCGCTTTTACTGCCGCTGCCCAGGAAAATGTCAGCCAGTTGGAGAACCACCAAAAGCATCTGATCACCTTAAACTCTGCTTTTAAACAAGCTATTTTTTCCGTTCAAGATAAGCTGAAGTTCGTCGGTAATACACATGAGGATGCTTCCATCATTGGTTTGCTCCTTTCCGGAATAGAAGGACAATGGGCCATGCTGGAAGCTAACCGCAAGGGGTATGCCATATCAACCGGGAGTGCCTGTACATTACACGAGCATGAGCCAGCCAGGACATTGCTGGCAATGGGATTTTCCGGGGAAACAGCTAAGACATTTGTCCGGATATCTTTTGGCAAACAAACAACCATAGCTGATGTACAAGGGCTGGCAGATTGCCTGATTGACATGTTGACCGTCACTAACCAGCCATAAGGGCTGAAGTCTGAATTATAATCCCCCCTTCTGCTAGAATGATAATAGTGTGAACAGAAAGGGGTATCCTGATGATAAATGCACGAAATATCAAATCAGCACAAGAGAATATTGCTGACACCATTCATAACACACCGATTCTGCAGTCCGTACAGCTGTCCAAACTATGTAATAATCATTTATTTTTGAAATCAGAACACCTGCAAAAAACTGGTTCCTTTAAAATCCGTGGTGCAACGAACAAAGTGAAACAAGCGTTTAAAGAAGGAGCAAAATCTATTACCGCAGCTTCTTCCGGAAACCATGGCCAGGCTGTAGCTTATATTGCTGACAAGCTGGGAGTTCCTGCTACTATAGTAGTGCCTACAGATGCCAACCCAAGTAAAACGAACGCAATCCAGGCTTACCATGGTAAAATAGAATATTGTGGCACAACCTCAGCAGAACGGATTCCAAGGGCCAAAGAACTCGCTGAAGAGCAGTCGGGTATCTATATCCCCCCCTATGATGATCCTTACATCATGGCTGGGCAGGGGACCGTGGGCCTGGAAATACTTGATCAGGTGAAAGACATAGACGCAGTCGTCGTACCAGTTGGCGGTGGCGGACTCATTTCCGGAATCCTGACGGCTATAAAGGAAACCAACCCGGCTGTCAAAGTATATGGAGTAGAGCCGGATTCTGCTAATGATACCTATCTTTCCTTACGCAATAATAAAATGACAGCGATTCCAGCCACAAAAACAATCGCGGATGGTCTGCGCACCTCACAACCAGGTGATCTGACATTTCCAGTATTACAAAAATATCTCGATGATCTCGTGCTAGTGTCAGAAGAAGAAATCCGTTTCGCTTTCAGCTTCGTTATGGAACGTATGAAGCAGCTGATTGAACCATCCAGCGCGGTTGCCATAGCTGCGATGATCAATGGCAGGCTGCCCCTGGAAAACAAAAAAGTTATAACCGTGGTTTCAGGAGGAAACGTAGATATCGGTAAAATCGAAGAGTTGATCGTTCCTACCAACCTTGAATAAACATTAGAAAAACTTGACTTCTCGCCAAGTCCTTAGTTTTTCTTATACTTTATTCCTTTGACAAAGTTAAACTTTGTTAAAGGACAAAAACGAACCCGGTTACTTGATGTAACCGGGTTCGCTCATATGTTACCTATTTACTTTCAATAGACTCGTCAAATAGATCGGTCAATTTAGCGACATTCTCATAGGTGAACTCAAAAGCCATTCTTATCTCGCCATATCCCGGCTGATAAACATAGCCTTGAACCTCATAGCTGTTGTCGTTTTCTCTGACTTTGGTGAGGTGGAAGTAACGCTGGATATATTGCGCCATCTCTTCCAATTTTCTATTGCGGACCTTGATCCATTGTTCCCTGAGTTCTTCTGTCGGAAAATCCGATTCCTTTAACATGAGTACACTCCTTTTGAGAGTTATTTATTCTACTGTAACACTTTTGGCAAGGTTTCGCGGCTTATCTACATCACAATCACGGTGGAGTGCTGCATAATAAGAGATTAACTGCAATGGCAGGACAGAAACGATTGGTGTCAGCAGTTGGTGTACTTTTGGCAATACAAAGCTGTCACCTTCTTTTTCCAGTCCTTTCATGCTGATTACACAGGCATTTGCTCCACGAGCAATGACTTCCTGCACATTTCCACGGATGGAGTCATTGACGCCTTCCTGAGTAGCAAGTGCGATAACCGGGGTCCCTTCTTCAATCAAGGCAATGGTCCCATGCTTCAATTCCCCGCCGGCAAAACCCTCTGCCTGAATATAGGAAATTTCTTTTAGCTTCAGTGCTCCTTCAATACCGACGTAGTAATCAATGCTGCGACCGATAAAGAAACAGTTTCGTGTTGTTTCCAGGAATTCATGGGCTAAATCTCCAAATGTCTCTTTTTGATCGGCCATTGCTTCCATTGCATTTGCTACAATAGCAAGTTCCTGCATCGGATCAAAGTCAAGCTCTATTCCTTTAGCATTTGCTGTATCGACCCCAAGGATAGCCAGCACGGCCATTTGAGCTGTATACGCTTTTGTTGAAGCTACGGCGATTTCCGGACCTGCATGCAAATGCAAGGTGTAATCCGCTTCACGAGAAAGGGTGGAACCTGGCACATTCGTAATGGTCAATGCCGGGTGTCCCAATTCTTTCGTCTGGACCAGTACGGCCCGGCTATCCGCAGTTTCCCCACTTTGGGAAATGTAGACGAACAGCGGCTTCTCGGACAACAATGGCATGTTGTAGGAGAATTCGCTTGCTACGTGTACTTCCACCGGGATTTTTGCGAACTTTTCAATGAATTGCTTACCAATCAATCCTGCATGGTAGCTGGTACCTGCTGCAATGATATAAATGCGGTCACAATCCATCATAGCCTGGCGTACGTCCGGGTCCAGTTTGATTTCGTTATTTTCGTTTTGATATTCTTGGATGATGCGACGGAGCACTAACGGCTGCTCATCAATTTCTTTCAGCATAAAGTGAGGGTATGTCCCCTTCTCTATATCTGATTCATTCAGTTCAGCTGTGAATGGTTCACGCTCTTCGACCTTAGAACCGTCAAGCCTCAGAATTTCTACAGAATCACGGCGCAGCAGGACAGTTTCTTTATCCATCAATTCCAGAAATTGATCTGTCACTTGAAGCATTGCCATGGAATCACTGGCAACCACATTGAAGCCGTCTCCTAATCCAACTAAAAGAGGACTTTTATTTTTGGCGATATAGATCGTATCCTCATCTTCTGCATCAATCAATGCAATCGCATAAGAGCCTTTCAATAGTTCAACAGCTTTACGGAAAGCAGCCGCCACGTCCTTCATTTCATTATACAGTACTTCGATCAACTGTACGATAATTTCTGTATCGGTCTGACTCTTTAATTCAACACCTGGGAGGTATTCCTTGCGTACTTCCAGGTAGTTTTCAATAACCCCATTATGCACGATATTGAAGCGGCCGGATCTGCTTTGATGCGGATGAGCATTTTTCTGGCTTGGCGGTCCGTGTGTTGCCCAGCGTGTATGACCGATTCCAAGTGTTGCTTTGACGTTATTATCGACTGATTCACGCAGCTGTGCAATACGACCCTTCACTTTTGAAATGTATACATCCTCATCATTCAACGTTGCAATCCCCGCGGAGTCATAACCGCGATATTCCAGCTTTTCCAGACCTTTTAACAAAATCTCTTTTGAATCATCATATCCAATATATCCTACAATTCCACACATGTCGGTAGTTCCTCCTTAAGTCTCCTCAGGAAGAGGCAGAGACCGGCACCCGTGAGGGGCAGCACTCTGCCCCTTTCTCGTGTTTTCATACTTTGCACTACGTCCAGCTTCGTTGTCCAAAAGAGTCGCCTCTTTGTTTTAAAAGCTGAACATGCGGTTGAAGTGCTGCAACCGGGAGGCATCCGCCGAGACCTCGATGAACCTCCTCCTCGTCAACTATTTTCAATCCGAACTGAAAATAGCCCTGGCGCTTTTAAATCAATTAACTGTCATCTTACCTCCTTCTCCTTCTTAAATGCACCCTTACTTCATTAACCTGAACAGGCAATACTTAAACCTGCCGGGCAAAAAGCAAGGCTACTAATCATTTTACTCGAGAATGTTTTTAAAGGTCAATCATTATTTTTTATCCTGTCCCTCATGTATAACCTCCTCGCAAACTGGCCTATAACAAAATATGCGCAACCCGCTCTTATGTGCTGGCTGCGCATATTTGAAAATATTATTCACTAAAACCCAGTTCTTCCTGTACTACTTGTACTACTTTATCAACATACTTTTCGCATTCCTCTTCGGTGGGTGCTTCAACCATGATACGCACTAACGGCTCTGTACCGGAAGGACGTACAAGGACACGGCCCTGTGTTCCCATCTCTTCTTCTACCGCTTTGATTGCTTCCTGGATACGTGGATGAGTCTGAACCGCGGCTTTATCGGTTACTTTGACATTTTTCAGGACTTGTGGGAATTTCTCCATCTCGGCAGCAAGCTCCGATAGAGGTTTGCCTGTATCTTTCATGACGTTGATCAATTGCAACGCACTCAACATGCCATCACCGGTTGTATTGTAATCCAGGAAGATGATATGACCTGACTGCTCACCACCAAGGTTATAGCCGCCTTGTCTCATTTCTTCCATTACATATCTATCGCCTACCGCGGTTTTATCACTTTTCATCCCATGGGCTTCGACTGCTTTGTAGAAGCCAAGATTACTCATAACCGTAGATACAATAGTGGAATTTTTCAACCTGCCTGATTGATTCATATGCTTCCCGCAGATATACATGATATGGTCCCCATCGACAATATTACCCTTTTCGTCTACAGCAATCAGACGATCTCCATCGCCATCAAACGCCAGTCCAATATCGGCACCTTTTTCCAATACGAGTTTCCTGACTGCCTCCGGGTGAGTGGAACCTACGCCATCGTTGATGTTCAAACCATCCGGTGATGAACCGATCGAAGAAATATCTGCTTCTAAATCAGCAAACATATGAGAAGCAAGTGCGGAAGTGGCTCCGTGAGCACAATCCAAAGCAATATGAAGACCATCGAAATCGTGATCGACTGTCTGCTTCAAATATTGCATATACCGCTGAGCACCTTCAAAATAGTCGTTTACTTGACCAAGGTCCCCGCCAGTAGGCCGCGGAAGATCATCTGCTTCTTTTTCAAGTAAAGCTTCAATTTCATTCTCCTGGTCATCAGAAAGTTTAAAACCATCCGGACCAAAGAACTTGATTCCGTTATCCTCTACAGGGTTATGGGAAGCGGAAATCATCACTCCTGCTTCTGCCCCTAACGCTTTAGTCAGGTAAGCGACCCCTGGAGTAGAAATAACTCCGACTCGCATTACCTCCGCTCCAATTGATAGGAGCCCTGCAGTCAAAGCACCTTCAAGCATATGACAGGAAATTCTTGTGTCACGTCCTATCAGCACTTTAGGCTTCTGTACACCTTTAGTCACTGTATATCCACCGAAGCGCCCTAATTTAAAAGCTAGTTCCGGGGTCAGATCCTTATTCGCGACTCCTCGTACTCCATCTGTACCAAAATATTTACCCATGATGTTTTCTCTCTCCTTCGTTCATTACAAACATTCGATTATTAACCAATACGTATCTTTGCATTTGGATTTGCGAGTTCAAATGATGTATTTTCCGGTCCGGTGATTTCAATCGGCACTTCATGTTCACCAGCATCTAATCCTTCGACGTCAATGACTGCCTGAATATCTTTTGCTTCAAGATTGGTGATATCCGCTTCACTTCCGTAAACTGTAACTGCTATTTGTTGATTATCAGGATTTATAAAATTAACAGTACCTTCTTCCGGTGGGTTCGTCACCCCTACTTCTACATCTTCAATCACCTGTTCTGCCTGATCTTCTGCCTTTACGACTTCCACTTCTACATCAATCGTTTCAGGTTTGACTTCCTCAATGCCTTTAGGTATAGGGACTTGTGCTTCCAATGTTGCCGATTCCGTTAAATCACTTACATCCACTTCAATATTTGCAATCCTTCCGATTTGACTGATGGCATCCAATGGACCATAAATTGTAACTTCTTCCACTTCCGGTGTCACCGATCGAATTGCATAGCCTTCCGGAACTTCCCCTTTCGTTTGTACCTCTATTGGAATTTGCTTACTTGGGAGGTTAATAGGTACCGTAACATCAACTATATTAGGTTCCACCAGCACGTCCAATTCATTTCCCTGGGTATCATATACTTTGACAGGTGCCTGGACATTTTCAATGGTTTCCTTAGTATCTCTGACGTCTACAATTGCCTTGACGAGGGCGACGCTATTCACCAAATCCTTCCCGCCGGTAACCGTCACTTCAGATGGTTTGATGGTTGCGTCGCCTATTTCATAATTCTCTATCAGGTCCTGATCATTAATCAGATCGACACCGACCTCAAAGTCCTTTTCTACCTTTTCTTCAATAGTCACTTGTACTGTTTTAGGTTCAATATTGACGTTAAGGCGATTGGATATACCACTATGCAGGACATCCACCGTATGGGTCCCTGGCCCATAATCCCGCAGGTCTAAGTATACTTCGAAGTTTTTCTGACGGACCACCGGGGTCATCACACTATTTGGACCTTCTAAGGTTACGGCTACACTTTGAGGCACACCGCTTATGGTATACTTTTCATCGTCATATTTCACGTCCAATGGAATATTGCTCAGCACTTCAAACTCCTTGGAACCATCGTTGATCAGCAAAGCATCACTTTGCGAATTGTCATCTAAATTCACCGTAGTCCATAACAATATAGCAAGCAATAAAGAAATGACACGAATAAACCAGGGGCTGTTAAACCATTTATCCATTTTTCTTCCCCCTCCAGTTCCATGTCTTTGCAGCAGGAGCTTTAACAGGCGCATTCAATTCTTTATGAAGTATCTCATCCAGTTTTTCCTGATCCAGCTCACGGTGCAGTTCGCCATTCTTGGTACAGGAAATATTGCCGGTTTCTTCCGATACGATAATCGTCAAAGCATCTGTAACTTCACTGATACCCATTGCTGCCCGGTGGCGAGTTCCTAATTCCTTTGAGATAAAAGGACTTTCTGATAAAGGTAAATAACAAGCAGCGGCAACAATTTCATCACCACGGATAATGACAGCTCCATCATGTAATGGGGTGTTTGGTATGAATATGTTTGTCAACAACTCGCTGGTCAGCCGGCCCTCAATATTAATGCCGGTTTCAACATAATCTCCCATTCCCGTTTCTCTTTCAATAGTGATTAAAGCTCCAATCCGACGCTTAGCCATATAATTACAGGATTTGATAATTGCCTGAATAGATTTTTCTACTCCCTGCTCTTCTGAAGTCGATCTGCTGAAAAAGCTCCCCCGCCCTAACTGCTCTAATGCACGTCTGAACTCAGGCTGGAATAAGATGATAATTGCAAGAAAACCCCAAGTGATCGCTTGCGAGGTCAGCCATCTTAACGTAGAAAGCCCGAATAAGTTGCTAAACAGCCATATTGCCAGGACAACGAAAATCCCTTTTAACAACTGGACAGCTTTCGTTCCCCGGATCAACATGATCAATTTATATACAACAAACCAGACGAGGGCGATATCAATTGCTATAAGTAAATAATCTAATACATCAAGTCCCCCACCAAGCATGTCTACACTTCCTTTTAGCAGTAATTACATTTATAAAAACAAAGTACATATAATTATATCATACTTAATATGTACATTGATAATGCCCTCCCCATGTTCCTAATAAAAAAAGACTGTCTGTCCTGACAGCCTTTTACCTGTTTCCTAAAGCAAATACACCTTCTAATGTTTCTTTGACATGATACCACATCCACTCGAATACTTGATTCACTTCATTTACCTCGCCACTGACGTAGGCCATATATTTTTCCCCATCTAACGGAGAGTCCTGCACACGCTTCTTTTCAAGGATGTCACCGTTGATTATCGTAACATCTCCATTGACGGCTCCATCTATCCGCAAATCACCATTTCGGACGACAAGATCACCATCGACCGTAACATCCTCCGGTACGATAACCACTTGATTCTGAATTACAAGGTTCTCCTGCTTAGAAACAGTTACTTGCTGGTCCTCTGTCCAGGCAGAGAATACACCACCGAACATCATGAGAAAAAACACCGCCGCTGCTGTGGAGAAAGGATGATTCCTGAACCAACGTATATAATGATTGCGTTTTTTCTGTTGTGGTAAATTAGACATTACATCAGCAATAAAGTTTTCAGGGGCAGATACAGCGCTCGAACTCTTTACGAGGCTTATGGTCCGCTTCAATTCATGAAAATGAGCCTGGCATTCACTGCACGATTGCAAATGCAAGCGTAATTTCTTTTCTTCCGGTTGTGTCAAATCGTCGTCTAGATATTTATGCATCAAAGCGATAGCTTCTTCTTTACAATTCAATCCCTTTCACTCCTTTACACGTGGCGAAGTCTTTTTCGCAACGTTTCCCTCCCCCGGTGAATCCGGGTTTTCACAGTACCAACAGGAATCTCCAATACCTCCGCTATTTCCTGTAAGGACAGTTCATCTAAAAACCTCAGTACAATCACACTGCGGTATTTAGGAGGCAAGGCCAATATTTCTTTATGGATATATGTCTGTAATTCCAGACTCTCCACTTCTTCCTCGGGCAACGCTTGATCTGCTGCTAATTGAGAATACATATTCAACCCTTCCGTGCCCTTAACTTCCGCATCGAGAAAATAATCCGGTTTCTTCTTACGAATGCGGTCAATAGTGAGATTCGTAGCAATCCTGTATAGCCAGGTTGAAAACTTCCTCCGTTCATCAAACCGGTCAATGTTCGTATAAGCCCGAATAAAAGCTTCCTGTGCAAGGTCTTCCGCTTCATGTGCGTTCCCTATCATGCGGAAGCAAATTTGATATACTTTATGCTGATAAAAAGATACCACATCTTCAAATGCAGCTTGATCCCCTTTTTTTATCTCTTTAATTTTCTGTTTTATCAAGGTTTCCATTCTTTATACCTCCGCTATACTTGCGGTATTACCTCTACGATTCGATACATCGAAAGGTTTCAAAAAAATATATAAAATATCAAGAAAAAAATCCCAATTAAAGTTTAACATCTTTTCAGCGAGGGTATGGGGTTCAATATAAAATAAATAAAACAACACCTTAATATTTTTGTGATGGAGGACAGAATGGAACAAAAAAATCTTATTTTGTTGGAGATTGAAAAGTGCAGAAAAGAAATGAACGATTTATCCAAACACCTGGATCTTTCGTCAGAAGAGGTAGTTAATATCAGTAGACAATTAGATC
This sequence comes from Thalassobacillus devorans MSP14, assembly GCF_000496835.1. Lineage (GTDB taxonomy): Bacteria > Bacillota > Bacilli > Bacillales > Halobacillaceae > Thalassobacillus > Thalassobacillus devorans_B. The sequence continues at coordinate 3,281 of NZ_KI543239.1, read as the reverse complement.
AATTACTTAATCAATTTGAAAAGGCCAGGTAAGATAAAACAGCAACCTATCTCAATAGATAAGCTGCTGTTATTTTTTTCGTCTTATTTCAGTTTTTCACCAAATAAAGAACCCATCAAACCTACCGCCACACTTGCGGTACGATTTTTCTCATCAAGAATCGGGTTAACTTCCACAAACTCTGCTGATGTGATCAAACCAGACTCATGCAGCATTTCCATTGCCAGATGACTTTCCCGATAGCTTAAGCCACCCATAACCGGTGTCCCGACGCCCGGAGCAGTATCCGGATCCAAACCATCCAGATCAAGACTCAAATGCAGCCCATCTGTACGATCCTTCAAATAGTCGATAGTTTCCTGCATAACTGCTGACATCCCCATGCGATCCACTTCATGCATGGTATAAACTTTGATTCCTTTTTCTTTAATCAGTTCTCGCTCTCCTGCATCTAAGGAACGAGCTCCGATTATCACAATGTTTTCTGGTTTGACCTTTGGCTGATACCCATGAATGTTGACTAGCCTTTCATGACCGATCCCAAGACTTACGGCGAGAGGCATGCCATGAATATTCCCCGAAGGTGAGGTTTCATTATTGTTCAAGTCACCGTGCGCATCATACCATATGACTCCTAAATTTTCATAGTGCTTTGATACTCCAGCAAGAGTTCCGATAGCTATACTATGATCACCGCCGAGCACAAGTGGAAAACTTCCCTGTTCGATAATTTCATCTACACTTTGTGCAAGCTTTTCATTACCTTCCATTACTTCATTTAAATTACGTAAATTATCGACAAGCTCTTTTTGCTCACCCTTTTGCTGAGCAATCTCTATATTGCCGAGATCTTCTATGGTAAGTTCTAATTTTTCTAAACGTTCCAGGACACCCGCATAACGAATTGCACTAGGTCCCATATCAACGCCACGTCTATTCTGTCCAAGATCCATTGGTACTCCTAAAATTGAGAGCTTCTTCATAACGTCATCCTCCTTTTTCTACTCTTTATTATTGTAGACGCTTTCAGATAAATGACTCAACCGGACACGATTTTGTATATATATACGAAAAAAACGCTATACACGAAAAAAGCTGACATGGTAGTAGCATGTCAGCTTTCATTTCGTCTGAATTTATGAAGTCGCTAGTAATGGTACAAGAAATGGTGGAGCCTAGCGGGATCGAACCGCTGACCTCCTGCGTGCAAAGCAGGCGCTCTCCCAGCTGAGCTAAGGCCCCTAAATAAGTTATTGTCGAAAATCTTTATAATGGAGCACTTTTCAGTACACGATCAATCTTTAGCCAGGAAGTTTACTCGACGTTGTAAAAGATTAAATTGGAGCGGGAGACGGGATTCGAACCCGCGACCCCCACCTTGGCAAGGTGGTGTTCTACCACTGAACTACTCCCGCTTAACAGTGATACAAGTGAGCCATGAAGGATTCGAACCTTCGACCCTCTGATTAAAAGTCAGATGCTCTACCAACTGAGCTAATGGCTCATTAATTTAATAAGTATTACAATCCAGTTGAGCGATATGCTCGTCTCGTTGCAAGTTTACTCGGTGAAGCTAACGCTCCTCGCAAAGCCTACATTGATGTGGTTCAAGGAAGTTTACGGCTTCTCTACCAACTGAGCTAATGGCTCATTATTTTTCATTTGTTAATGGAAATGGCTGGCCCAGCTGGATTCGAACCAGCGCATGACGGAATCAAAATCCGCTGCCTTACCGCTTGGCTATGGGCCATTAAAAAAATAGTACAACTAATAAGTACTATCTGCTTTTTTTATAAAGTTAATTCATACTTAAGTGAAATAAATGGTGGAGGGAGTAGGACTCGAACCTACGAACCCGATGGGAGCGGATTTACAGTCCGCCGCGTTTGGCCAACTTCGCTATCCCTCCAGTAAAGTCACTTAGACATTATAACAGAAACACATTTAAAGTTTCAACAGTTTTCTACAAGAAATCACTGGAAATTGCAAAATGTTTCATGGTGCACTTACAGCACACGATTGTTTTCCAACAGGGATCTTATTCGACGTTGTAGGAAAACAAAGTAAGATGCCGGCCAGAGGACTTGAACCCCCAACCTACTGATTACAAGTCAGTTGCTCTACCAATTGAGCTAGACCGGCGAATTTCAAATGTAAACAGAAGTTTTACCGTGTTGTGCTCGTCTCGTTGCTAGCATATTCGGTGAAGCTTACGCTCCTCGCAAAGCCTACATTGATGTATTTCGAAGATGATTACGGCTTCTCTACCAATTGAGCTAGACCGGCGAATTTCAAATGGTGGAGGATGCAGGGTTCGAACCTGCGACCCCTTGCTTGTAAGGCAAGTGCTCTCCCAGCTGAGCTAATCCTCCGAATTAAGTGGTGACCCGTACGGGATTCGAACCCGTGTTACCGCCGTGAAAGGGCGGTGTCTTAACCACTTGACCAACGGGCCAATTAAGCAATGGACAGTCTTATATAAGGTTGTCCTCTCAAACTGACAAATATTATTATATACAGACTGATAGTACTTTGTAAAGAGAATTTTTTATTTTTTTCATATAAATTTATAACTTCTCTCTATGGCAAGGAAAATCACCTTTTAAACCCCAAACATCCACTTTGATACCAGCCCCCAAATCTCCTTTTTTAGCATTGTCTCTTATATGATTCTGGATTCTTTCTTACTATGGATTTCATCTCTTTTTATTTGTAAATTTGTCTTTCGTAATTTTGATATTGTCTCACAAAAGTTAAGAATCAGCTCTCTTTTAACTTTTTTTCATATAAGATAAGTTTGTCTCACTTATTCATAAAGAACAGGTAAAAACAAACCGGTACAAACAAAAAACGCATATAATAAATAGGTAGATAGACACAAAAAAGCGATCTCCCAGTTAGGAAATCGCTTTTCATATAAAGAGCTTCCAGCCGGATTTGAACCGGCGACCCCTTCCTTACCATGGAAGTGCTCTACCACTGAGCTATGGAAGCAGATGGCTCCACCGGTAGGATTCGAACCTACGACCAATCGGTTAACAGCCGATTGCTCTACCACTGAGCTACGGTGGAATAATGTAATTATGTATATCATGGAGCTTCAATCTAAGTATGGTGCTCGTCGTTCAACTCTATTATTCATCTTACTGGCTGAATAAGTATTGCTGAATTCCTCGCAAAGCTTGCTTCGATGGTTATTCGAAGAGGTTGGCTTCGCTACGGTGGAATAATGTAATTATGTAAATCAATAAGCTTTAATTATTAGTGGATATAAAGAAAAA
>NZ_KI543238.1:338228-544033 GCF_000496835.1 Thalassobacillus devorans MSP14 | reverse complement strand
TTGTTTCGTCGCTCAAATTGGCGACTTAATTAATATATCATGTCGTTGTTTTTAAGTCAACAACTTTTTCATGATTTTTTATTGCTTTGTGTGTCGCTCTCTTAATGCGACGTTTAATAATATACCACGGCATTTTTTTATCGTCAATAGATTTTAAACAAAAAAATCCGCTTTCCTTATAACCTGCGCGGAAGGCGGATTTTTTAAGTTAATAATGTCAACTTCTTACTTTATATTTCCGTTGGTAGACCTCAGGTCCTTTTGTTTCATGAAGTTCTACTTCAAGGATTTCTTTATCTGTAAGATATTCAATCATTGCAGAAAGGTCCAGCGCATACAACTTGATTTCGGGATGGACTTTCAGTTCCCCGAATGTCCAGGCTGTATCCTTTGTTTCCATAAGTTCCAGTAGATGTTTCGCACTGTTTTCCGCACGAATGCTAATGGAATGCTCAACAGCAAGAAGCATCAGTTGAACTCGTTTATCTGTAGGTTCACCACTTTGAATCAATTCTTCATACAGTTTATAAACTTCAGCATCGATCCTCCGCACCTGATTCCAAACGGTTACTTCGGGATGAAATCCTTTTTCAATGATTGCCAACCTGGCTAAATAATGTAGAGAATGGACCATCCGGCTAAACGCATCCAGATATTGATTGGATTCAAACAGATCCTTGGACTCACTATAGCTTCTGATTAATTTTGCGAACTCTATCACTTTTTTCAAATCCCTTGTTTCTTGAGGGAAATCATTAAGCTTATGCTTTAGCTTTTCCATATATTCATTGCGATCGAATATCACTTTACCATTGATGACCCATTCAACCGCTCTTCGGTATCCACTGGTTTCAATCCATTCCTTTAATAATTCTTCATCTACAATGTGCATGGCCGCTGTTTTGTTTTCAAATTCATAATGCTTTACATACCAGGGATCATCTGCGTCTCTCATTATAATCAAGAGGATGACATCAAAGTTATCTGTTACCGGACTGATCGGCTTTTTCTTTTCCATTATCAAAACGCCTAGCGTATTAGGCAGGCTTGCACGTTCTTGATAAATGGGTCGTAATAAATCTTCCATAGTTCTTTCCCCCAGCGGTTTTTATAGTAGGTCACAGTCAATTATTCGATAAAATTGTTAAAAATCCTCTTTTCCCGATGCAATTCCCTGTCATTTTTATGCTATACTACGATTTGAAAGTAATAAGGAGGGTCACCAGTGGCTTTACAATATAGCAGCAAAATTAATAAAATCCGCTCGTTTGCACTTGGTCTCGTATTCGCCGGTTTTGGTATTATGTATATTGGATTATTGTTCAAACAAACGGAATGGCTGATGATCATTTTCATGATTCTGGGGATGCTTGCGATCGGTCTAAGTACGGTTGTCTATTTCTGGATTGGTATGTTATCGACAAAGACCATCCAAATCATTTGCCCCAATTGCGATAAACCGACTAAGATGCTCGGAAGAGTCGATGCCTGTATGCATTGCAAGCAGCCTTTAACTTTAGATAAATCCCTGGAAGGGAAAGAATTCGACGAAAAATACAACTCTAAACGATTACAGAAAAAAGAAGAACAGAGCTAACCGGAAAGCATTGTATAATATGAAAGACCCGGATGACAGTTACTTTATATTACATCACAAAAATAAGCCTCATTCCTTTTTGCAGGGAATGAGGCTTATTTTTATGAAAGATTAATGCGCATTTTTCGATTGGCAGTCGCTACAGGTTCCGTACACTTCCATGCGATGATTACTTACATCAAATCCTGTCACCTGTTCAGCTAAAGACTCCACTTCATCTAAGCTTGGATAATGGAAATCGACAATTTTACCACAGGATTCGCAAATCACATGGTAATGTTCTGTGGTATTGCAGTCGAATCTGCTGGAAGCATCCCCATAAGTCAACTCCCTGACGAGTCCGATATCTTTGAACACCCGCAGGTTATTATAAACAGTAGCAACACTCATGTTAGGAAACTTCCCTTCCAGCGCTTTATAGATCTCATCAGCTGTCGGGTGAGTCATAGAATTAAGCAAAAATTCAAGCACCGCATGACGTTGAGGTGTGATACGCACACCAGAGTCTTTCAATGTAACTATCGCTTCTTGCAGCCTTTTTTCAGACACCGCCATGCACCTCGCTTTCCGTAATCGTTAATTTTAGAATATTATTACATAATAATCTTTATAATTAGTGTACCCTGTCATTACTATTATTGTCAATATACATAAATTGTAGATTCACGCTGCTATACGTCTGCTTGCAGCGGAATTTCTTCCCCCCCAAGATGATGGTTCACATAACGTGCTGCAACAAACAACAAGTCAGATAAACGATTCAAATAGGATACGACCAGAGGGTTACTAAGTTCTTCTTCAAGAGCAACCGCCGTCCTCTCCGCTCTCCTGGCAACCGTACGTGCAGCATGAAAAGCTGCCGAAGCTTCATGCCCTGAAGGAAGGATAAAATTCTTTAAAGGGGCCAGCACTTTATCCCATTCATCGATATTGGCTTCCAGTTCCTTAATATGTGCTTCCTTTAATTGCCACATCACATCTTTTCCTTTTGGTGTTGCCAGTTCAGCCCCCACGTGGAAAAGGATTGTTTGGACTTTGGTCATGAATGTCACAAATTCCTCTCGCCCTTCCCAGTCTTCGCGCTTCAAATGGCTCATTGCCAACCCGATCATTGAATTGACTTCATCGCAAGTACCGTAAGCTTCTACTCGTAAGTCGTTTTTAGGAACGCGGTCTCCATAAATCAATGAAGTTGTCCCTTTATCTCCTGAACGTGTATAAATCCTCACCCTCAATACCCCCGTTTCGGATCGATTTTATTAATGTATTCCTCTTGCCCTTGTAAGTAGCGTTCCAAGTTCTCGTAAAAAATATCAAAAGCTCGATATTGATATTGTGGCGATACCCCGGAATGATGCGGAGTAACCGTGATATTCTCTTCCTCCCACAGGACATGATCCTGAGGCAGCGGTTCTTCCTCAAATACATCCAATACAGCATGGGCGATTTCTTCCGACTGGACTGCTTGCAAAACAGTTTCCGTTGCAACGAGGTCACCTCTACCCATATTCAAAAAAACCGCGTGAGAAGGCATCATTTGAAAATGCTCTTTGCGGAGAAAACCGATTGTTTCAGGGGTGCTGGGTAATACCGCAACAACGAAGTCAGCATTTTCCAGCATGTGTTCCCAATTTACAACGGAATGTGTCTCATCAAAGTGAGGTTTTGGATTCCCGGTTCTTGATACCCCGATCGTTTTCATCCGAAACGCCTGAGCCAGCCTGGCCACTTCCTGTGCGATCGCTCCCGTCCCCAGGACCACCATCGTTTTACCGGATATTTCATCCATGGTAAGTTTTCTATCCCAAGTATGAGTGCGTTCGTTAGCAATGACCTTTTTTGTCTGCCTCGCTACTTGCAATAACATCGTAAATGTATATTCAGCCATCGGCACAGCATGAATACCTCTGGCATTGGTGACGAGTATCTGCTGCTGGTCGATTTGACTGAATGGCATTTTTTCCATTCCGGCTGATAAAACCATAATCCATTTCAACTTTTTCGCCTGCTTTACTAACTCGTCATTCAAATCCTCTCCATAAGTAATGAAGATTTCCGCTTCAGGAAGCTCATCTTTCGCCTCTTCGATTCCATGGCAGAAAGAAAAGGTCAGTTCCGGATAATCAGCTTCCAACCTGGCCCGGATATCTTCTTTTACGTTCTTAATAGCTGAGAGCACAAGCATATATGTAATCCTCCTCTGATTCACCTGCTTCTATTTTAGCTGAATTATCATAATTTACAAAAACATTTAGATTCATAAAGCAAAAGAAGAGGCACCACATAAGAGTGATGCCTCAATTAAAGGGGAGGTTTTCGGTTGATACTTCACTTTATGTAGGGGGGAAATAAGTGTATAGCGCATATACCCAATTAATGATAAAAAAGCACTCTCCATATGGAGAGCACTGATCAGGATAAATTTTCGCGGATGTACTCTAAAGCAGATTCCACATGTCCTTTAACACGTACTTTACGGAATTCTTTTACGAGGTTCCCCTCTTTATCGATGATGAATGTGGAACGTTCAATACCGTAATATTCTTTGCCGAAATTCTTTTTCAGCCTCCAGACACCATATGCCTCGGCGGCCTGCTTGTCCTCATCTGCCAGCAGTAAAAATGGAAGCTCGTGCTTTTCAATGAATTTCTCATGACGGTTGACCGGGTCCGGACTTACTCCTAAAATCACTGCATCCACGTCCGCAAAACTTTCATGATGGTCACGGAAATCACATGCTTCTGTCGTACAGCCAGGCGTCATATCTTTCGGGTAAAAATACAACACCACATTTTTCCCACGATAATCCGATAGCTTTACTTTCTCTCCATTACTTGCATGCAATTCGAAATCTGGTGCTTTACTTCCTACTTCAACACTCATGACAGGTCCCCTCCTAAAAAATTTAATCTATTATTAGCGTACAGGAAAGGGATTGTGATTTCCAATCTTACTCTGTCGGATGCTTGGAACCGTAGATTACTCTGACAAACATAGCAGCAGGAATCGTATAGCCGATCAATGCTTCCAATAAGGCAATCGGTCTTCCCCACCCGATTGGAATGATATCCCCGTAACCCACTGTCAATAGTGTAACCCCACTGAAGTAGATAGCCTGTCCAATTCGATTCAGCAATGCTTCCTGCTGAAGTCCCCCTCCCGCTAATAACGGAACTCCGTTCATCGAGAGAATAAAATAAATTAACCCAAACCCGCTCATTACAATTGCATATAAAAGAAGTAAACCAGTAAATACGGTTAATGAGAAGTGATGGTTATCAGAGATCAATTCACGAAAGAATGAAGTCAAACTGACGATGAGCAGCACCGTTATGAACAGAAGTAAGGTTGTTTCTATCATATTTTTTCTCCTTACCGAAGGATTAGACGCCTCTTACAAACTTATGCGCTTCACAGCCCCAACTATACATAATGAAATATTCCCTTATAAAATGGTATAATTTACTAAATCAATTATTCGTAAGGTCGATAATAACTATCCATTATAAAAGTATCAGCGTACTTTATGCAGAGGACAAATCGAATGAAAAGGTGACGTCATGAAGCGAATTTTTATTGTAGAAGATGACTTGCAAATTACTTCCTTTCTTAGTGAATCGCTTGCCGGTAAAGGATTTCAACTTTTCGCGGCGCAGGAGTATGATCGTATTGCAGAAGAGTTTGTCGCTTATGAGCCTCACCTTGTATTGATGACAGTTGGTTCCGCCAAATTCGACGGACTTTATTGGTCAAGACAGCTCCGCAAAAAATCTAAATGTCCGATTTTATTGATAGCTGAAGCTGATTCCGATATGAATCAGGTGAAAGCGATTGAAAATGGAGCTGATGATTACTTGGAAACACCTTTGAATTCGAATTTATTGGATACAAAAATAAGCAGGGTCATGCGTAGAGTGTACAAAGACGACCATCATGGGCTTAATCTTTCCGAAATAAGTCCGGAGTTGAAATTACGCCCGATGGAAATCCTATATAAAGAGAAAAGACAATCGCTGACGAGAAATGAATTTTTTCTCATGAAAGCATTCCTTCAGTATCCTGATCAACTATTGCCCCGTGAGCAGCTTCTCCACTTGCTTACAAAAGATATTGGTGACATGGATGATAATACATTGTCTGTAAACATTAACAGGTTACGAAAAAAACTCTCCAATATAGGTCTTGCTAATGTCATCAAGACTATAAGAGGAAAAGGATATAAATTCCTTCCAATGGGTTAGACCTTCGAAGACCACCAGCTTATATAGGATGAACGCACAGTCCATATTCCGCTTTCTTCATAAGATATTGTAAACGTGGCAAAGGGGGGTGGAATGAATGGGTTACTATGGCGGCTACAACAGCGGCTTTGCGTTGATTGTCGTGTTGTTCATTCTTTTAATTATTGTTGGCGCAGCTTATGTCTATTAATTCACGATAAACCACCTCAATTTGTAAAAGACTACCCGTTTGCTTCGCCTAATCGGGTAGTCTTTTTACTTTGGTTTATGAATCTGCTGTTTCTTCCAGGACAAGCCGTGCTACAATAAAAGTTGCAATCATTTCAGGGAGGTTTACTATGAATTTTTCAAAATCTGTTCAATTACACGAAGAAGCACAAAATCATATCGTTGGTGGGGTCAACTCTCCTTCCCGTTCGTACAAAGCAGTAGGTGGCGGAGCGCCTGTATATATGGAAAAAGCAGAGGGTGCTTACTTTTGGGATGTTGATGGCAATAAATACATCGACTATCTTGGTGCCTACGGGCCAATCATTACAGGCCACGCCCACCCACATATCACCGAAGCGATCACCAAAGCAGCTCATAACGGTGTGTTATACGGGACACCAACCCCACTCGAAAACGATTTTGCCCGTATGTTGAAAGAAGCCATCCCTTCCATGGATAAAGTCAGGTTCGTCAATTCTGGAACAGAAGCTGTAATGACAACCATCCGTGTAGCACGTGCATACACCGGACGAAATAAAATCATCAAATTTGCAGGATGTTATCATGGCCATTCTGATTTGGTGCTTGTCGCTGCAGGATCTGGTCCTTCCACACTAGGAACACCTGACTCAGCCGGGGTTCCCGCGTCCATTGCCTCCGATGTTATTACCGTTCCTTTCAATGATATCGAACCATTCAAACAAGCGCTGGATCGCTGGGGAGATGAAGTGGCAGGAATATTAGTGGAACCGATTGTCGGCAACTTCGGTATTGTCGAACCCAAACCAGGATTCTTAGAACAAGTGAATGAACTTGCTCACCAGGCAGGTGCTCTTGTCATTTATGATGAAGTGATCACAGCCTTCCGCTTTACATACGGGAGCGCACAGCAGATTCTGGGAATCGAGCCCGACATGACTGCGATGGGTAAAATCATAGGAGGCGGCTTGCCAATTGGTGCTTACGGCGGACGTGCTGATATCATGGAACAGGTGGCACCACTCGGCCCCGCCTACCAGGCAGGTACGATGGCCGGAAACCCAGCTTCCATGGCCTCGGGAATTGCCTGTCTGGAAGTATTACAGGAAGACGGCGTTTACGAGGAATTGGATCGATTAGGAGCTGAATTAGAAAAAGGAATAAAAAACAGTGCTTCGCGGTATGACATCCCGATTTCCATCAACCGTTTAAAAGGTGCACTGACGATTTATTTTACGAACGAGAGCATTGAAAATTACGAGCAGGCCGAAAATACAGACGGCGAAATGTTTGCACGTTTTTTCCAGTTAATGCTTCAGCAAGGGATTAACCTGGCACCTTCTAAATATGAAGCCTGGTTCTTGACTACTGCCCATAAAGATGAGGATATAGAAACAACTATCTCAGCTGTAGAACAAGCGTTCAAAACAATGGCAGATAAATAGAATATCTATCCTTGCTCCCGGATGAATTCCGGGAGTTTCCTGTTTAATGAGGTACTTCTATATTATTTCACTTTCTATTTTAAATCACTTAAGGTAATAGTAGATAATATTACATGCAGAAAAGGTGATGACCATGAAACTTGGCGCCAGAATGATGAAAACGGGGCTGGCCGTTGCTGTAGCTGTATATATTGCTTCTTTGACTGAGTTGACAACTCCGGTTGTTGCAGGAATCGCCGCTGTTTTTTCAATTCAGCCATCTATTTACCGTTCTTATCAAACCGTACTGGAGCAGATACAAGCGAATATCATTGCGGTTGCTGTCGCCATCATCGTTTACTATACATTAGGCGATGGAGCTTTTATCATGGGGTTTTCCATCATCCTTGTCATTGCTTTGAATATGCAGTTGAAAATGAATGAAAACACGATCATCTTCGCAGTAGTCGCGTTGATTTTATTGATGGAACCGACAGATATGGCATTCCTTCCATATGCGGGAGCACGTTTTACTTCATTGATGATTGGAATATTGTCCGCCTTTGCGGTCAACCTGGCGTTTGTTCCGCCAAAATATGAAACGAACCTGTTCCGGCAAATCGATCGCAATACCAGTGATATTCTCCAGTGGCTTCGAGTCACCATCCGTCATCTTAATGATGAACCTGCATTAAAAACCGAGATGAACAGACTCCAGGATGAAATCCGGTATATCGATCAAACGTATCTTTTGTACAAAGAAGAACGTACCTATTTAAGAAAAAACCGCTTTGCCAAAGCACGGAAGATGGTGCTATTCCGCCAGCTGATTGCTACTACAAAAAAGTCGTTTGATGTATTGAAAGCTTTCCACCGCCTGGAGGGTGATATCGATAACATCCCCCCCGCGTTCCAGGAAGTACTGGTCAGCGAATTGGATAAAGTCATTCATGCCCATGAAAAATTGATTCTTAGTCTGATGGGTAGAATCAGAAAGACCCATAAAGAGTCCTTGCGGGAAACCCAGGAACCGGATATTCCCATGCTGGTAGAAAGATTGATTCGCATCTATGAAGATGGTCGTGATCCCGATAAATTGATCTTCCTGCCGTTAGCAGCCCAGCTTATGGAATATCATCTTCACCTGGAACATTTGAAACGAATTCTTCAAAGCTATCAACAGTTTCATTATGAAAGACATCGTAATATGTTCGAACAGAAGCAAACAAGATAGCATCGACAAAACGAGCCCTAATGGCTCGTTTTGTATGTCAAAAAAAGAGAATTTCTTTCCTTTTTTTACTTTATTTGCTTGTAAGCGTTTATACTTTGAACATTTTGTGTCGAAAAATCCACAAAAAATTGAACTTTATTTTACAAATTAGTTAACTGTGCCTAAAAAGGGTATTACAATGCTATAATCTGTTTCACGCATTAAGTTTTCACTATATCCATAGTATTAATATTTAGTTTGATAGGAGTGTATGGCTTCATGAAACATAAACAGCAGCATTGGAGAAGATGGCTGGCATTACTCCCGCTTTCCCTCGTGTTCTTATTAAGCGGATGCAGTGAACTGACTGTACTGGATCCAAAAGGACCGGTTGGTCAAAGTCAGAAAGATCTTATCGTTTTTTCGCTTTGGTTCATGCTTGGCATCGTGGTCGTAGTGTTTGCCCTGTTCACTTTTATGGTAATCAAATATCGAAATCGCCCTGGCAGAGACGATAAAGATTATGATCCAGACCTTCATGGCAACACAGCCATTGAGATCGTCTGGACAGTTATTCCATTAATTATTGTCATCATCTTATCTGTACCAACGGTAACGACGTTGTTTGATCTGGAAAAACCGCCAGAAGGTTCCCAGGACAAAGAACCATTAGTGATCTATGCTACCTCAGCGGATTGGAAGTGGTTTTTCAGTTATCCGGAGCAAGGTATAGAAACAGTCAATTATTTGCATATCCCTACTGATCGTGCAATCGAATTCCGGTTGTCATCCGCGGACTCCATGGCCGCTCTCTGGATTCCCCGGCTTGGGGGACAGAAATATAACATGGCCGGGATGGAAAACACCCTCTATCTTGAAGCGGATGAACCAGGCGTTTACGACGGTCGTAATAGTAACTTCAACGGAGAAGGATTCACCGAGCAGACCTTCAAGGTACACGCTGAAAGCGAAAATGCATTTAAGGAATGGGTAGAGAAAACAAAAAAAGAAGCACCAAAGCTTACCCAGAAGAAATATAACGAGCTTTTGGATCCTGGCTTAAGTAAAAAACTGACCTTTTCCAACACCCACCTGGCTTGGGTGGATCATGGCACAAACCAGGACCGTGATTATGCAATTGAACTCCATCGTGATGCTTACCAGGAGCTTCTGCATTTAGATAATGAGAGAAAAGATGATAAAGAACATGAATAGCAATCGAAGAAAGCAGGTGAACAATCATGAAGCTTGATGAATTTTTTGTAACCGGTGAACCACTTATCTATGCTGGTATGGTATCCATTGTTTTGGTCAGCAGTGCAGTGATATTTCTGTTGACCTACTTCAAAAGATGGGGCTGGCTATGGCGTGAGTGGTTGACTACCGTTGATCATAAAAAAATAGGAATCATGTATATTTTGAGTGCCCTTGCGATGTTATTCCGAGGGGGAATGGATGCGCTGATGATGCGTGTCCAGCTGGCATTTCCGGATATGAATTTCTTGAATGCACAGCATTATGATGAAATATTCACGACCCACGGTACCGTAATGATCATTTTTATGGCGATGCCGTTTCTAATCGGGCTGATGAATATCATCGTACCACTACAAATCGGCGCCCGGGATTTCGCTTTTCCGTTTGTAAATGCGCTTAGTTTCTGGTCGTTCTTTTTCGGCGCAATGCTGTTTAATATTTCATTCGTCATCGGTGGTTCTCCGGATGCCGGCTGGACCAGCTATACACCGCTTGCCGGTGCCGCTATGAGTCCGGGACCAGGGCAAAACTTCTACCTGATGGGACTTCAGCTATCTGGTATCGGTACACTGGCCACAGGTATCAACTTAATGGTAACTATTTTAAAAATGCGTGCCCCTGGGATGAAAATGTTCCAGATGCCTATCTTTACCTGGTCAACACTGGTCACGTGTTTCATTATTGTTTTTGCATTCCCAATTTTGACAGTAGCTTTGGCTTTAATGACGATTGACAGAATTTTTGGTGCCCAGTTCTTCACCCTTACAGGTGAAGGTCTACCAATGATGTGGGCGAACTTATTCTGGATGTGGGGACACCCGGAAGTATACATTGTTATTCTTCCAGCCTTCGGTATTTTCTCAGAAGTTATTGCTACATTTGCCCGAAAGCGATTATTCGGGTATAACGCAATGGTCTGGTCCATGATATTAATCGCAGGATTAAGTTTTCTTGTCTGGGTCCACCACTTTTTCACGATGGGTGCAGGCGCATTTGTCAACTCTGTCTTTTCCGTATCAACGATGTTGATTGCCGTACCTACAGGAGTGAAAATTTTCAACTGGTTAGCGACCCTGTATAAATCGAAAATCGAGTTTACGACTCCTATGATGTGGGCACTTGCCTTTATACCAAGCTTTGTTATTGGCGGGGTTACTGGCGTCATGCTGGGGATGGCAGCAGCTGACTATCAGTTCCATAATTCCTATTTCCTAATTGCCCACTTCCACTACGTATTGATAGCCGGAACAGTCTTCGCTTGTTTCGCAGGGTTGGAGTACTGGTATCCGAAGATGTTCGGCCATAAACTGAATGAACGTTTTGGTAAATTGAGTTTCTGGTTGTTTGTCATAGGCTTCCATGTCACTTTCTTCCCGCAATATTTTGTCGGGTTGGATGGAATGCCGCGTCGTGTGTTCACCATCATTCCTGAGTGGATGCCATTGAACGTCATTTCCACTGTCGGTGCATTCGGAATGGGACTAGGATTCGCTGTTTTCTGCTATAACATCTATTATAGTTACCGAAACAGCAAGCGGGAAGAAACAGGCGATTCCTGGAATGGAAGGACGCTCGAATGGGCGACACCGACTCCAGTGCCTTTTTACAATTTCGCAACGGTTCCTCATGTCGATAAATATGACGCCTTTTTGGCTATGAAAGAAAAAGGGGAAACCACTTACGATGAGGATAAACTTGAACCGATCCATATGCCGAGCTATACAGGCAAACCAATCATCATGATGGCAATCTTGGCTTTTGCCAGTTTCGCCCTTGTATTTGAATGGATTACGCTGGCAGTAATTGGTTTAATCGGTACCCTTATTATGATGGTAATCCGCTCGTTCGATTATGATGAAGGCTACCATGTAGAAGTTGAGGAAATCAAACGAATCGAACGTAAAGCAAGGAGGTTATAACATGAGTGCACATGAATTGAAATCAGGCCCATTAGAATATCGAACTCAGGAAGGCCAAATGAGCATCCTTGGCTTTTGGATATTCCTTGCTGCGGAAATTGTACTGTTCTCAACTTTGTTTGCAACTTATGCCGTTTTGTTCGGACGGACAGCTGATGCCCCTGCCCCGGGTGAATTGTTCGAAATAGAAACCGTACTGATTATGACGTTTCTTTTACTTATCAGCAGTTTCACCTGCGGAATAGCTGTTCACAACATGCGCAAAGGAGCAGTAAAAGCTTTTATTACCTGGATGGTTATTACGTTACTGCTTGGTCTCGGTTTTCTTGGTTTTGAAATATATGAATTTGTTCATTATGCCCATGAAGGGGCTACTCTTCAGTCTGCAGCTTACTGGTCAGCCTTTTTCACATTGGCTGGAACTCATGGTCTTCACGTTACACTTGGTATTGGATGGGCAACCATGATATTGATCCAGGTTGCTAAACGTGGGTTCACTCCTATGACGAGTCGAAAGGGATTTATTATCAGTCTCTATTGGCACTTTCTTGATGTGGTTTGGATATTTATCTTCACGAGTGTCTATTTGATTGGGATGGTGGTTTAATATGGCAGAGCATTCTAAACGTTTTCCAGTACAGCACATCATCGGCTTTGTGTTATCGATTGTTTTGACACTGCTTGCCGCCTGGGCCGCTCTCGGGTCTGATTTACCTGTCAAATGGATCATTACTGGCATTATGACGCTCGCTGTAATCCAGGCAGGAATTCAATTATTCATGTTCATGCATATGACAGAGCGGGAAAGCGGCGGAGGCCACGTGCCATGGAATATGATGTTCCACGGTTTTGTCCTTGCAGCAATTATTGTAGCCGGATCCCTCTTCACCATGTCATTCGGTTTTACCCATGACCATGAAGATGGAGGAAACCATCAACAAGAAGAAAAGCACGAAGAGCAAAGCGGACATTAAACGAAGGTGGTGCATATGGATGAATAATCAAAAAGACTTAAACAACAACGAAGCACCTGTTGCATTGCCATGGAAACCTGTATTCGGGTTCATTCTAAGTATCATATTGACCGCATTCTCCCTTTGGGGAACGTTTTACTCCACTTATTCCCCGAAGTTTCTTTTAGGAGCGATTGCGATACTGGCCTTCTATCAGGCGATTGTTCAATTATTCCATGTACAAGCATATCAACAATAACCGAAAAGCCCTCGTACCTGACGCCAGGAACGAGGGCTTTTTTTGATTATTGATTATTGATAACTCTCTTGTACAGTACCGGAAGTTTTGACAATGCGGATGATGAACATTACCCAGCCTGCCTCTGATACAAACAAACTTGCATAAAACATAATCCAAGGGATAGAAAATGCAGCAGGTGCTGATTGAAACACGACTTCAAAGAAATACAGCCACATACCGACAAGTAAAACTGTCTGAACAAGCGCAAATATGGTCTTTTTCATTTGTAGGAATAAAAAAGGTGTCACCGATGCAAGCAGCATAAACATAACTATAATACCCATCCAGAGATCCCTCCCATTATTGTGTGAATTTCGTGTAAGCGTATTCTTATTAGTATTGTAACAAATTGTTCGAACAATTGACACAAAAAGTTCACAATATAGGTATTGTTATCCATGACATCTATGTATATCCATATTAACTCTAGGTCACTGCAGTTTTTTCATAAAAGCTTATTCCACTATATGACCGAAAAGTCGAAGACTTGATTTCGAGATATTGGTGGAGCTAAGGTGCTTCGGGAAACGATTCGCTTTCCGTGGGCGTGTGCTGAGTCTCCTCAGGCTTCGCCTTGCGGGGCCTCATCTATCACTCAGCTCCCACAGGAGTCTCACGGTTTCCCTACGCCCCTTCTCATAGAAAGATTTCGAAATCACCCTTATGTAAAATAAAAAACAAGACTTTGGCACCACTATACCTTTTATAATGACTTTAAAATGAAGATTTCAGCTACATTCTTTCTTCTTTGGAAGGGGCCGTTAAGTATAAAAATGGCTGGATGGGAAGGGAAATGGCGAGACTCCCGCGGGAGAAGGGGCTAGGCAAGATCCCACAGGGCTTTAGCCCGAGGAAGCTTGCCAGGTCCCCCGCAGGAAAGAAATGAATGCGTAATCGCCTTGGGAGACACGACACGCATAAGCAGAACAGCAAAAAGGGAAGTGGTCTTTCTTCCCGTTGATGGGCTGCTTATGTCGCGAGTGTCTAGGCGATGAAGCTGGAAAGCGAGTTGTTTCCCGAACCATTCCATTCCGCTCATGGTAACGGACCCAACCATCTCGAAACTGAGTCTTCAGCTATTGGGAGCTTAAATGTAATTACAATGCGGAGATTGAACAGTGCCTAGTTGAAAAAAACATGTTCTGCCTTTATACCTTCATTGATGGTCAGAATTCCAAAGGAGTAGTATGGGAGCCTCCGTTTATCGGTCGGTGATCCAGGATTGAATAACAGTAGTTTCTTAAAATATCGCAACAATGGAATATGGGAATGACCAAAAATGACCATATCAACGTCTTCCCCTTCAAAAGTTTCCAACGCCCGTTTTTCCGTCGTCTTTTTCTCACCATCTCCATGTACAATTCCTATCTTGAAACCTTCCAGTTGTATTATTTGCCTGGCAGGAAAAAATCGCTGGATTTCTTCCCCATCCACATTCCCATAAACGCCATAAACGTTTTTGTATGCAGCAAGTGTATGATAAACCTCCATGGAAGACCAATCCCCTGTATGAATGACTATATCAGCTGTTTTTATCTCTTCCAGTAGCCTGCCTGGCAACTGTTTTGCTTTTTTTGGCATATGCGTGTCGCCAGTCACTATAATTTTCAACCTTTTTACCTCCTTTGCCTTAGAAAAACTTGGCTTATCGCCAGGTACTTAATGGCGAAAGCCTTAGTATTTTCTTATACTTTAATCCCTTAAAAAAAATTAAACTTTTTTAAAGTGTAAAGAAAAAGAGAGGGGCTCCCCTCTCTTTTTTACGTTCCCATATATTCGGTCTTGCTATCATCCAGTTCCTGGACCTGATATAAGTCATAATAACCTCCGCGCAGTCCCATCAACTCTTCATGCGTACCAACTTCTTTGATTTGTCCATTCTCAATCAGTACAATTCGGTCAGCATGCGTAATTGTAGATAACCGGTGGGCAACGATGAACGTCGTCCGGTCGGAAGCTAATTTTTCTAACGCTTCCTGAATCAGGTGCTCGCTCTCTAAATCAAGAGCAGAGGTCGCTTCATCCAAAATAAGAAGCGGTGGGTTCTTCAGGAAGACCCGGGCAATCGCTACCCGCTGCTTCTGTCCGCCTGATAGCTTCACGCCCCGTTCACCGACCATCGTATGATAGCCATTGGGAAGTTCCATGATAAAGTCATGAGCATTAGCAGCCTTAGCAGCTGCAATCATTTCTTCATCGGTAGCTTCTGGATTTCCCATTTTGATGTTCATGGCAATCGATTCACTGAATAAGATGTTATCCTGCAGCACCATCCCGATTTTATCCCTGAGGCTGCGTGCTTTTACATCTCTGATATCATGACCATCAATGAGGATCCTGCCTTTTTCCACATCATAAAACCTTGGAATCAGACTGATCAGTGTCGACTTTCCTCCCCCACTCATACCGACAAAGGCGATGGTCTCCCCATGCTTGACATCAAGGGATAAATCATCGAGAACGAGTGATTCCTCCTCTTCATATCGGAAAGAAACATGATCAAAGGTGACCTTCCCATCTACGTGAGTCAATTCTCTGGCACCTTTCTTATCTTCGATATCATATTTTTCATCCATAAATTCAAATACACGGTCCATCGATGCAATCGACTGGGTCAATACAGTGGAGGAATTAACTAACCGGCGAAGCGGATTATACACACGCTCCATATAGCCGGTGAAAGCAACCATCGTACCTACCGTAAGACTTCCTGTGATTACTTGATAGCCGGCGAATGTAATAACCAATAACGGCGCGAGGTCGGTAATCGTATTGGTAACAGAATACGTATAGGCATTCCAGTTCGTATGCTTGAGAGCTTTATCCAGGAAATTAGAGTTCTGCACATCGAACTGCTCCTGTTCGTGCTCTTCCAGCGCGAAACTTCGGATGACCGGCATTCCCTGGACTCGCTCATGCAAGTGGCCCTGTACTTCAGCAAGAGCCTGAGAGCGATCCCTTGTAAGCCGCCGTAATTTCACATAAAAGAACTTTACTGCCAGCCCATATAACGGGAACAGCGAAATGGCTACAAGAGTCAGCCAAACATCCATGTTTAGCATAATGATTATTGCAATTACAATCGTAAACATATCCAGCCAGATGTTCATAAGGCCGGTTATAACGAACGTTTTTGTCTGTTCCACATCATGTATGACTCGGGAGATGATTTCACCTGTCTTCGTCCGTGAATAAAAACGCAAGCTGAGTTTCTGAATATGATCAAACAATTTGTCTCGGACATCATAAAGGATCTTGCTTCCGATCCACTGGGCAAGATATTGCCTGAAGTACTCTACAGGGGGCCTTAGAATGAAAAACACTAAAAAAGCTCCACCCATCAGCCAGAACAGCTGATTGATCTTTTCTGCCTGGGCCATATCCCCACCGATAATATCATCAATGACATACTTTAAGATTAATGGCATCAATAATGGAATGGAGAATTTAATGATACCTATTGATATGGTCAAAATGATTTTACTTTTATAAGGCTTTACAAAGGTTAAATACCTTTTGATGCTATCCAATGCTGTCACCTCTTTCTATATCCACACCACACCCTATAATAGGAAGGCCGCGCTCACATTATACAGCGCGGCTGAAACGGATTGCTTAACGATAAGTTAAATAACGTTCGTACCATTGGTCGATAAATTCAGGGGAAAACGGCCCCTTTCGTTGTCTTACCCAACGAATCAGCGTTTCCACATTATTATGCAATATACGATCAAGCACTTTCGGATAATTCATTTCCTGTTTATGTTGTTCGTATTCATCTTCATCCAACAAAGTAAATGTCATATCAGGATAAACCTTTACGTCTAAATCATAATCAATATATTTGATTCCTTCTTCATCATATACAAAAGGAGAACTGATATTACAATAATAATATACGCCATCATTGCGGAGCATGCCGATGATATTGAACCAATGTTTGGAATGGAAATAACAAATTGCCGGTTCTCTCGTCAACCATGTCCTTCCATCGCTTTCGGTTACTACCGTCCGGTCATTCGCTCCGATTATGACATTTCTTGTTCCTTTTAATATCATCGTGCTGTCCCATATCCTGTGCAGCTTACCGTTGTGTTTATAGCTTTGTATTTGGACCGATTGTCCAGGTTCTGGTGCAGGCATAAGATCTCCCTTCCCTAACAGACGTAATTTTCACCGATTTTGTCTACTTTAACCATTATAACGATATATGACAACAAATGAAAACATAAGAGTCTAAAGTGAAAGCAGCCAATACGTGACGATTGAGGAGGTATTTAGTCGATCGATATAAAAAACAGACCGCTGCTTCTCCCAATTGGATAAGAAGCACGGTCTGTTTTGTTCAGCAGCTGCTTTTGTCTGCTATTCGTTTAGAAGATTCGGGGGATCTTCGTTATTTCTTTTTAGCTTGAGACTTTTGGTTTTGTTGACGAACTTCTTGTGCATCAGTCTCTGAAGCAAATTCAGCACCATATTGTTGCTGCTGACCTTTTTGAGCAGCTTGCTGGTTTTGCTGTCTTACTTCTGCAGCATTAGTCTTGCTTGGGTTTTGTTGGTTTTGTTGTTTTTTAGCCATCTTTATCACCTCCGCAAGAATTAGAATGCCCATTTAGAAAATCATTATCCACCAAAATGTTTTTCCATGTTTATCCATTACCTTGTATAGGTGAGAGCTTTTTTTCCAAACTAATAAAGAAGGAGGCGAAAAGCATGTACACAGGCCGGGATATGAGTAAACTGGCGATGACCCCGAAACAGGAATGGAGTGGAGATGAATTGAGTTATTTCCACTATTCGCTATCGCAAATGGCTCCTTACCTGAACCAGGAAGGTACTACCATTCTTAGAGAAATAAATGAAGAAATTGTTAGCCGTGGCGGACTGGATTATTTGTATTAGGAAAAGGCACAGCATTAAGAACAAAGGCGCAAGCGCCTTGTCACCCCCGACAAGCTAAGACAAGCCTCGGTGTGACGTTCTTGGTCACAAAAAAGGATTGACTTAAGACCTCGAGGGGGGAGGCGCTGGAGCTTTCCTTACTTACAATGTTTTGCGATTTTCTGATGGGAAACCGGAAAAGGATATTCTTCTAATTCCTCAATGGCTACGAATTTTGCTCGTGGATGATCCAAACGTCCTTTCCCTGTAGTGCAGACGATAACCTCTAACTCCCAAATAAGATGGGAAAAGACATGTTTGATGTGATCAACGGTTTTTTCAGGAGTGATTTTCATTCCGTACTCCCCAAAGAACCAATGGGGAAGGTGTTCCTGGTCGATATCCTCCAAAGGGGCCATAGGAAATTCCCATAAATTAGCAAGCAGACCATCAGCCGGCCGCTGCTGAATCAAAACTTCTCCCTCGTCGTTAGTAATTAGTAAAGCAGCATAAGGGATTTTTTTCTGTTTTTTTGTTTTGGTTTTAACAGGAAGCTTCTGTTCTGCCCCTTCATGATAAGCACGGCAATGTTCCTGGACAGGGCAGAGCATACAACTTGGAGATTTAGGTGTACAAACTATTGCTCCAAGTTCCATAAGTCCCTGATTAAAAGAAGATGGGTCTTCCTGGGAGATTACCTCACGGATAATCGCTTCAAATAATTTTTTTGTACTTTGTTTAGCAATATCATCCTCGATATGTAAAATACGCGATAGTACCCGCATGACATTGCCATCTACTGCAGGTTCCGGCTTATCATAGGCAATACTTAATATAGCACCTTTTGTATAAGGGCCTACACCCTTTAAAGAAGCCAGTTCATCTGCGTTTTCTGGTACCTTTCCACCGTAATCGCTGACGACCTCACGAATTGCGTTTTGCAGATTACGTGCACGGGAATAGTATCCTAGACCTTCCCACGCTTTAAGTACTTCCTGTTCGTCGGCTTCAGCCAATTTTTCTGGTGTGGGAAATTTTTCGATAAACCGATTAAAATAAGGGATGACCGTATCGACTTTGGTTTGCTGAAGCATGATTTCAGATACCCAAACTCGATAAGGATCTTGATTATCTCGCCATGGCAGCGTGCGTTGTTCCTGTTGGAACCAGTTGATCAAGTCCTGCTGGAATTTCTTACTGTCAAAATCGGTTAATATATCATTAATTTGTGCTTGTTTATTTTTCATTGTGATTCACCTTTCATGATACAATTAATTAAAAATATACAAAGAATTTAACCTGGTTAACTACCAGAAAGTCCATAAAGGAGGTACCCTGGATGGATACCGGTACACACGTCGTCATGGGGGTCGCCCTGGGCGGACTGGCTACATTGGATCCTGCTGTGCAGAACGATCCGGCACTCTTCAATGCCGTTTTAGCCGGTACCATGATCGGCTCACAGGCGCCTGACTTCGATACGATCCTTAAGTTAAAAAACAATGCAGTCTATATACGGCACCATCGAGGCATTACGCATTCGATTCCAGCTGTCATTTTTTGGGGTCTTGCATTATCCGGTGTCATTTATGCTTTTGTTCCAGAAGTCAGCTTTCTGCATTTATGGCTCTGGACATTCTTAGCAGTCATCGTGCACGTATTTGTCGATGTATTCAATGCTTACGGCACGCAGGCCTACCGGCCATTCACAAGGCGCTGGGTGGCTTATGGGTTCATCAATACATTCGACCTATATATCTTTCTGATGCATATTGCCGGGATTGTCGCCTGGAATTTAGGAGCAGACCCAGGTTATACATGGCTGATCATTTACTTCGTCATTGCACTATATTATGTGAAGCGTTATTTTGATAAACGGGAAATGGTAAAACTCATACACGAACATTTTGAACATGTCGAGCAGATCGCTACTTCTCCGACCATGAAACAAAATAATTGGCGTATTGCCATCACAACCGCTAATCATTATTATGTCGGAAAAGCTGAAAATGGCCACATTGTCATTTTGGATGAATTTCCAAGACAGACAATCCCGATGGATGAGCCGGCTATGGTACGTGCCCTGGAAGATCATAATATCAAGGCTTTCTTATCATTCTCCCCGGTCTACCGGTTTGAAATGACTTATTATAACGAGCATACGGAAGTAAGGTTCATCGACCTTCGTTATCGCTCACGAGGAAGATATCCTTTTGTCGCCGTAGCTCAAATAGATGATTCCACACTGGAAATCATGAATTCCTACACCGGATGGGTGTTCACCGAAGAAAAATTACAAACCAAATTGGATCCGATTCCAGCGGATTCATGAAGAAAAGGCTGACTCCTCATCGCCCTCTCCCTCTTTTAAGGGAGACCGGCAAGGAATCAGCCTCTTTGTTATTCAATTCATCGGCCCTTTTTTATCAAGCATTTCCTTATACTTCGGATTGTTGGCAGCAAATTCATGTAACTTTGAGCCATAATGATTAATCCACTGTGTAACGATCTGCTCTGTCATTTGCTTCCCCTGATATTCATGACCGGCTTTGGCACGTGTCACTTCAAAGTCTTCCCATAACAACTCGACCCATGTCCGAGCCTCTTCGATAGACAGCGAAGGATTTTTATCATATAACTGATCAGCTAAGCGCTGAAAAACTTTTTCCAATATTGTCACCTCATACGTTCCCAATGTTTACTTCCCCATTGTAACACATAGCAGGTTTGAAATTACATAAACTATACCTGCATCCCATTATGATGCTATAGGAGGCTGAAAGATGCGTAATAAAACAGTTGGCTTTCCAGAAAAGAAAATGAACGGAGAACCACGTGCAAAAGCAGAATTTGCTTCTAAGCGTGCCGATGGTTCGACGAACACTCACCCCAAAGAGCGGATGGACCGCTCTTCACACAGGCTGGACGATGGAAAGGGTGAACTATAATGGGCAAAAACAAAGGGCGAAAACCGCATAAAGGGTTTTTCGATAATCTCTATAGCGACCCCTTCGATTCCCCACGGGCCAACCCTAAACACGCAGCTCACCAGGTGAATGGGGAAACACAGCAGACACAGTCTGAAATCATCACAGAGGTTCAGATGAACAAGCGTGCTTAACCTTCCACGCACAAAAGCGCAAGCGCCTTGCTCACCCCCGACAAACTTAAGACAAGCCTTGCCGTGACGTTCTTTGTACTTTTAGGCAAATTAAGTTTAATAAAGGTTTAAAGTATAAGTAAAACTAAGGCTTTCGCCATACACCCTTGGCGATAAGCCAAGTTTTTCTAATCACAGAAAGGATTGACTTAAGACCTCGAGGGGGTAGGCGCTGGCCGGTGAAAACGCCACGTCCTGTGGCGTCACCGGCACTAGCACGTCCTGTGCGTCGGAGCTGGATGACACCAACCGCCTAAAGTTATTGACAAAGAGAACATTTTATAATTTCCTAGCCTTTAAAAAAGCGTGCCGCATAAGGCACGCTTTTAATTAATTGATTTTTTCTCCAAGCATGGAAATTGGTAATGCTTCTTCTTCCTCTTCACTTACTTTTTCCCCTTGTTCATTTGTCCGGTACCCCCAGGCGAACGTCCCATTCATATATACAATTTTAAAGTTATGGGCTGGATCGCCTTCTATCTGATATTCTTCTCCTGGCTTAAAATCATCAGGATTCAGCATATAAGACTTTGCCATGATGATCTTCCGTTCATAAACGGCATACTCGTTGACCATTCCCATCTGCTCTGCTTTCCTTGCTTTATCAGTCAGCTCACCAATTTCCTTTCTTAGTTCCTCTATCGTCATATCGCTATATCTGCGTTCCATGTTTTTCCCTCCTATGGTTATCCATTTACATTTTAACAAGCATTCGTCACAATGGAAATGAGGAACACTGAGGAAAGGGGAATTCATGTGGGAAGTGCAGTAATTACCGGGGGCGGTACTGGATTAGGACGGGCTCTGGCCCATCGATACGCAAAAGAAGGTTATAAAATCATTTTGTTAGGTCGAACAGAACGAAGCCTCTCATTAGTAAGAATGGAAATAATTCAACAAGGCGGGCAGGCAGAATCCTACATTTGTGATATAACAGAGCCAGCTTCGGTCGAGGAGGCAATCCGTCAATTGGACCGCGTTGATGTATTAATTAATAATGCTGGCATCGGGATCTTTGGAGAGTTATCTTCCTTAAAAGAAGAAGACATTGATAAAATGCTGGAAACCAACGTCAAGGGTACCATCTTAATGACTCAAAAGGCATTGCCTTTGCTGAAAGTCTCAGAAGGCAGAGTATTGAACATCATATCTACTGCAGGCCTCAGGGGTAAAGTGAATGAATCGGTATATTGTGCCAGCAAATTTGCTGTCCGTGGGTTTACGGAAAGCCTGCAGAAAGAATGGGAAGATCAACCGATGTCTGCTACAGCAGTATATATGGGTGGTATGAACACACCATTCTGGTCCAATAGTGATCATGTCGCTGACCCGTCTCGCCTGAAAGGCCCGGAAGGTGTTGCTGATAAAATTTTTGCAGAGGATGACCGGCGAGCGGAGATCAAGGTGGATTCATAGAAGATTCAGTTGAATAAAAGAAAAGCTGCTGAACCTCTGTTTAGAGGCCAGCAGCTTTTTCATTTCAGGTGTTACTCTCCAAGTCCTTCTTCTTTCACTTTGTTCACAACTGCTTCAAGGGCTTCTTTTTCATCTTCACCATCAGCGGTCAATTTGATTTCGGCATCATTAGGAATACCGAGTGACATAACACCCATAATGGATTTAAGGTTAACGGACTTATCTTTATACTCCAGATTCACGTCTGCCTGATATTGACCTGCAACCTGCACCATTGCAGTAGCTGGACGTGCATGCAGCCCATCTGCTGCTGTAATCTTCATTGTTTGTTCTACCATTTGAATCTCTCCTCATTTATATGATTTTTTAGTTGATCTCAATGATACCAGGGTCATTATGACGCACTTCGCCTGGTTTTGCAATCTTTACTTCCTGACCTTCTTGCAAGTTTGTGAAAATAACCGGTGTTATGGTGGAGGTTGCATGCTCTTTTACATAGTCAAAGTCCACTTTCATCAACTCTTGCCCTTGCTTGACTTCGTCGCCTTCTTCTATAAATGCTTCAAAGCCTTCCCCTTTCAGCTTGACCGTATCAATTCCAATGTGGATCAGAACTTCTGTACCGTTTTCTGCCTGGATACCTATTGCGTGCTTCGTCGGGAAGACATTCAGAATTTTACCGTTTACTGGAGAAACAACTTTGCCATCTGCAGGTTTAATTGCAAATCCATCACCCATCATTTTACCAGAGAATACCTGATCCGGCACTTCTGTAATCGGCATAATTTCACCTTGCAAAGGACTTACAAAGTTGAACTCTTCACCGCCGACTGGTATTTCTGCATCTTTTGCTTCTTCTGCAACCGCAGAACGATCCTCACCAACTGCACGGGGTGCTTTACCGTCGATGATATCTTGCATTTGACCACGTAAGCTATCGGATCTAGGACCATAGATGGCCTGGATATTATTTCCTACTTCCATGACACCAGATGCTCCAAGCTTCTTCAGACGGTTTTTATCCACTTCGCCTTTGTCATTGACAGAGACGCGAAGTCGCGTAATACAGGCATCCAAATGAGCGATATTCTCTTGACCACCCATTGCTTCCAGGATTTCATATGGAAGATCTCCTATTTCACTATCTTCATCGGCATCGACTTCTTCATCTTCTCGGCCAGGGGTCGCCAGGTTGAACTTGAGAATCGCCCAACGGAAACCGAAGTAATAAATGACAGAGAAAACAAGACCTACGATAATAACCCACCACCACTCAGTACGGTTAGGTAAAACACCGAACAGGATGAAGTCGATCAAACCACCAGAGAAGGTTTGGCCGATTTTTACATCCAACAGCGACATTGTCATAAAGGATAAACCAGCGAAAATCGCGTGGATACCGAACAACAGCGGTGCTACGAAAAGGAAAGAGAACTCGATCGGTTCAGTAATACCAGTCAGGAATGACGTCAATGCTGCAGATGCCATGATACCGCCGACAACCTTTTTGCGTTCCGGTCTTGCTGTATGATAAATTGCAAGTGCTGCAGCCGGAAGACCGAACATCATGAACGGGAATTTACCAACCATGAATGTACCTGCTGTGAATTCTACTCCATCACGAAGCTGGGCAAAGAATATCTGTTGGTCACCACGAACTGTTTCCCCGGCAGCGTTCACATACGAGCCGAATTCAAACCAAAATGGTGAATAGAAAATATGATGCAATCCGAACGGAATCAAGGAGCGCTCAATGACGCCGAACACAAAGGCAGCAATATGGATGTTCGTGTTAAGCATCAAATGAGATAAAGCATTCAGTCCGTCTTGAGCAAACGGCCATATAAACAGCATAATAATACCTAAGAATAAAGCTGAAAAAGCAGTGATAATCGGTACGAAACGTTTACCGGCAAAGAAACCAAGGAATTGCGGTAATTCAATATTAAAGTAACGATTATATAAAAATGCCGCTAGAATACCCACGATGATACCGCCAAATACCCCGGTTTGCAAGGTAGGCGTGCCAAGTACTTCAGCATAGGCAGGTGAATTCGCTGCCATATCGGCATCCACTTTACCTAATACACCCATCGTGACATTCATAATTAAATAACCGATGATGGCTGCAAGACCTGCTACCCCATCTCCGCCGGCAAGACCGATGGCAACACCGACTGCGAATAGCAAGGCTAAGTTATCAAAGACAATACCACCCGAGGCTGACATTACTTCGGAAAATATTTGAATCCATTCCGCCTTAAACGCTGGCACACGTTCCAGGAAGGAATCCTGCTGGAATGTTGTACCGAATGCCAGCAAGATACCAGCGGCAGGCAGCAACGCAACCGGAAGCATTAATGCTTTACCGACTTTTTGCAATGTACCAAAAGCATTTTTGAACATGGAAAGTTCCTCCTTTTGTTTTAGTGTGATACAGAAGCCATAAGTTAATCATGGGATATAATTTTTCAGAAAAATGAAATAAACCGCTTCCATTTTAACTGAAATTTTAAACGCCAATTCAAATGACGTTTAAGGTAATAAAAAAAGCATGAGCAAAAAAGTTTTATTTGGCCTCAAAGGGTACACTTACCCCATTGAAAACCTCTAAAACTTTTCATACTCATGCCTGATCGTATCAGTAACACGTATAATTACGTTTTATGGTTGACTAACCGTTGCAGATGAATCGTCAAATAAATCGCTTCCGAATCATCCACTGGCTTATTCAGTTGCTTCTGCATCACTTTTATCAACTTCCAAGATAAATTATAGCATAGTGGATATTCTTTTTTCAACATTTCAGCGAGACGATTTTCTCCCCCAACATCCTCCCCGATATGGATGCGGTCCACCGCACGTCTTAGATGCTGGACAAGACGGTGATAATCGACCGTATTTTTATCGATTGTGATTTCCAAAGAATCCTCAATTACTTTGACCAACTGGGATATCAGTTGATAATGTTTGTTGATATCACTCAATGTCTTATCTGTCACCGCACTGTGGATATGCAAAGCGATGAATCCGATCTCTCCTTCGGGAAACTCGATACCTTCTTTGTTATTGATCATTTCCACTACTTCCATCGCTACCTGGTACTCTTTTGGATAAAGAGATTCAATTTCAAACAAAAAGGGATTATTGAATTGGAGATCATGCTTAGCACGGTTGACAGCAAAAGCGATATGATCGGTCAGGGCTACATGGATATGCTCATTTAAACGTTGGTTCATCCTGTTTTCAATATGAACCAGAATGTCATTCATGAAATTAATGAAGTCCTCTTCTACATAAGGAAGCAGGTTGACATACTGCTCTTTTTGTTCCGGGTCCCTTAATAAAAAAGTTTTATCCGCTTCTTTAATAGGGAGGGTCTCTCCTTTCTTTCGGCTGAATCCAATCCCTTTTCCTATCAGCACCACCTCTTTATATGTGGGATGCTCGGCGATGACCACATTATTATTAAGCACTTTTTCAATTGTCACTTGCTGTTCCATGCCTTTCCCCCCTCATTCCATTCCCTTCAGGTCGTTTCCCTTTGCTTTGAAGCGTTTTCAATGTATACAATATATCGAGTATAAAGCTTATTGTCTATGGTGTCATATGGAAGGGAGAATAGCGAATGATTAAATTATTTGTCAGTGACCTTGATGGGACACTGCTTGGCATGAATCATTATATAAAAGACAAAGATATTCATGCAATTGATCGGCTGATTCAACGAGGAGTGGATTTGGCAGTCGCCTCAGGGAGGATGGATCATGAAATCCAGGATATTCTCGAACGGATCGGTCAAAAAGGACACCGAATCAGTCAAAACGGGGCTTTTGTCTATGGAGCGGATAATTCCCATATCCTGTCTAAGACCTTTGATTCTGATGTGGTTCGACAGGTTTATCGCGATATTGTAAAGGAACCGATGGTAACGACAGTCTCTACTGCTGAGGAAACTTTCACCCATCAGCATAACGAGTGGATTGATTTAATTTCGAAACAATTGATCCACGACATTCAGGTGAATCCACAGCTGGCTGATGCTTTAGGTGTTGAAGTGGATGCTTCGAAAATTACCGTGCATGGGAAAGAACCAGATGTGATGGCCCTGCAAAAACGAATCGATGAAAAATACAGCCAGAAACTTGATTGCTTCGTCTCACACGAAACATGTGTAGATCTTGTGCCTAAAGGGATCAACAAAGCAAGCGGTCTCCAGGCACTTTTTGAGCAAACAGGCCTGAATTCTGAACAAATAGCCGTTATCGGGGATTCATTTAACGATATTCCGATGTTCCAATTGGCGCCTCACAGCTATGCCATGAGTAGTGCGCATCCAGAAGTACAGAAGCAGGCTGCCAATGTCGTCGACCACGTGTATGAAGCGATCGAAGACCTTCAAAATAAAAAGCTTATCTGAATTCTTTTATCATAAGTTTACGGGGCTGACCCTCCCGTTTTCCGCAGGAAAGAAGGCAAGCACCTCTAGTGTTCTGAGGGCTTGCCTTCTTTATTTTTATAATAGGAGCAAACCTTCCCTTAATGGCTGTTAATGATGAGCGTGCCACCTCGATTTAAAATCTTCTAAGACGGAGGAATTCAGAAAGTCATTGTTCTTCCTCCATATACTCTTCTATGAAACGCTGGATTTCGTCCATTTGGAACCCTTTACGGTATAAAGCACCTTTCACTTTCTGCTTCAACTCGTAGCCTTCTGCCTTCCGTTCGTATTTACGCAGGATTTTTTCTCCTTGATAAACGACTGCTTGCCATTCGGCATCTTCCTCTTCCTGCTGTGGCAGGTTGGCAATGACTTCTTGAACTACATCATTGGTGAAGCCTTTTTGCATCAATGTCTGCTGGAGATTCTGCACCTGCTGGCGAAATGATTTCTTTCCATCTGAACGCAGTTTTTTTTCTGCAAATTTCATCGCCTTATCATATTGTGCTTCAAAAGGGTAATGGGTCAGGGCTTCCTCCGCTTTAGCAGCGGCGACCCCTTTTTCCATCAGGTCTTTTTTCACCATCAATGGGCCCTTGCTCGATGTATGGATCCTGCTTCGCACTAACGAATTGGCAAATTCCTGGTCATCCAGCAGCTTTTCTTTGTAAAGCCTGTCGATGATCACTTCGATTTGTTCAGGATCTGTTTCTTTTTTATTCAAATAATCCCGGATTTCTTTTTCCGAGCGCATCCGGTAGCTTAAATAATGTATGGTCAGGGTATAGGATTTCTGTAGGTCATCCTTTTCCATCAGAGCTTTTATAGAAACATCATCCAGCTCCATCCCCTTATGCAGGGCTTCTTTAACTAGAATATCCTCAGAAACACTGAAACCATAGGATTCGCCCTGTCCAAAGTCTAAAAATATATTAAAACGGTCTTTCTTCTTTTTCTGTGTAGTTATCCGTGTAATCTTAGCCAAACCTCTCACCTCTTGCTTTATTTTAGCATGAGTCTCTTCCCATAGGACAATTGGAAGAATCGATTTTTTTCAAAATATACAGTAAACTTTAATCAAACCTCATTTAAGGAGGAATCACAGTATGAAAATAGCAATAACAGGCGGAACAGGATTTGTCGGAAAACAACTGACGAGGCATTTTGTTTTAGAAGGCCATGATGTTTACGTATTGACCCGCAGTCCTGAAAAACATAAAGATACGAACCACATCAAATATATAGGCTGGCTGAAACCGGAATTTGCACCGGAATCCCAATTGAACGAGCTTGATGCCATCGTCAATTTAGCCGGTGAGTCGTTGAATAGCGGAAGATGGACGGAAGAAAGAAAACGGAGCATTCTGGACAGCCGAATAAAAGCAACGGAAAACATCGTGGATTTAATTAGTAAACTTAATAAAAAACCGGAAGTACTCGTCAATGCTTCTGCGGTAGGGTTTTATGGAAACTCCATGACTGAAGCTTTTACCGAAGACACAACCAAGCCAGGAGACGGGTTTCTGGCCAATGTCACAACCGAATGGGAGAAACGCGCATCTCAGGCTGCCGACCATGACGTCCGTACGGTATTTCTACGGTTTGGGATTATTTTAGGTGAAGAAGGAGCACTACCTAAGATGGCGATTCCTTATAAAATGATGGCAGGCGGAAAAATAGGATCTGGAGAACAATGGCTGTCCTGGATCCACGTGGACGATGTCGTAGGGATGATCGACTTTGCCATCCGAAATAAGGAAGCAGTCGGCCCCATGAATGCGACAGCTCCTACCCCGAAAAGAAATAAAGATTTTGGGCGAACACTTGGTAAAGTCCTTGGGCGTCCACACTGGCTTCCAGCGCCCGCTTTTGCTATCAGAACCGCGCTTGGTGACATGAGCACGCTGCTTCTCGATGGCCAGCATGTCATTCCGAAAAAGGCGATCGCTCTCGGTTATGATTTCATATACCCTGAATTGACCCCGGCATTGGAAGATGTTTTTAAAGATTAGGAAGGAGTACTGCTTCCTAATCTTTATTTACATACTCTTCCAACCATTTTTCGCATATAATAGAGGTGTAACTTAGCTAAAAAATAAAATAGCAGAAAGGCACGAAAGAATATGGATACAGTGATTACGAATGTAACGATACATCCTGTCACGTCCCCAACTATCGATAACGGGCAAGTATTAATTAAAGACGGTAAAATCGTCTCTTTAGGAAAAAAAGTTGACGTCCCTGCTGATGTCAGCCTAATTAACGGTTATAATAAAAGGTTATTCCCTGGGTTTATCGATGTTCATACCCATTTAGGATTATATGATGAAGGGACAGGCTGGGCTGGAAGTGATGCCAATGAAACGATTGAGGCGATGACCCCACATTTGAGAGCCAGGGACGGAGCCCATCCTCTCGATCCTGCCTTTGGCGACGCTATCCGTGCAGGTGTCACTACCGCGCACATCATGCCTGGCAGCGCAAATATCATTGGCGGGATGACTTCGGTGATTAAAAATAAAGGCAAAAATATCTCCAGCATGCTGCTTCGGGATACCGCTGGATTGAAACTGGCACTTGGGGAAAACCCGAAGCGGGTCCATTCTACTTCCCGTAATGATTCGATTACACGCCTTGGGATTATGGGAATGCTGCGGGAAACGTTTTATCATGCCTGGCATGCGGATAATCCTGATGACTTAAGGGTGCAGCCGATTGTTAGGGCGTTGAAACGGGAAATCCCGGTTCGCATCCACGCGCACCGGGCTGACGATATCCTTAGCGCTATCAGGTTTGCAGATGAATTTAATCTCGATCTCCGCATCGAGCACTGCACAGAAGGACACTTGATCGCTGAAGAACTGGAAGGCCGGAATCTCCAGGTATCTGTAGGACCTACTTTCACGCGGAGATCAAAAATTGAGCTGAAAAATAAGACTTGGGAAACATATCACAAACTGACCAGCCATGGCATTCAAGTATCAATTACCACAGACCATCCTTATACGCCAATTCAATATTTGAATATTTGTGCAGCACTCGCTGCCAGGGAAGGTTTGGATATTGAAAAAGCGATACAAGGAATTACGATCATCCCTGCCAGAAACCTCGGTGTTGAAGGCAATGTCGGGTCTATCGAGCCAGGAAAAGATGCTGACCTTGTGCTCTGGGACGGCCATCCGTTCGAATTCATGTCGAAACCGCTTTGGACGATGGTAAATGGAGAAATTATTTATAAAAAATAACCGATTATTTTCAGTATCGAAAGATGTCATTTCATGTCGTTTAAATCCTAAAAAATTTATTAAAATGCCTATTTATTTTTCCAGAAAAATCGCTTATGATTAATGCAACGATCTGAAAAAATCTTAGATTTTTCATAGAGCGGAGTATGGGAAGGCAAATGGTGCGCCACCAGCTTGACTGGTTCTAGTGGGTTCGATTCCCACCCCGGATTTTTGTGAGCAATTGATAAAAATTCGAGGGTGGTCGCGTCCACAGCAGTTTCCTTCCACACGACCCGACTGCCCTCCTTTTAAAGATAAGGAGGGTTTTTTATGTTAAAAAAACGCGATTTGCATGATGCCCCTGTTTTGTTCGAGTTGATGAGCCACCCGGAAGTCTTCCCCTATGTCCGTCATAAAGCCTATTCCAGCGATGAATTTTACTTCTTGACCAGGCAGACGATCGAAGCGGAAGAACAGGGGGAACTCATTTCCCGAACAATTGTGGATGAATGGGGCCAGCCCATCGGTACAATCAATTTGTTTGATATCACCGATAGAAAAGGATTTTTAGCCACTTGGATAGGCAAGCCCTATTTTGGAAAAGGATACAATCGTCCCGCTAAAGATGCTTTTTTTGAGGAGCTATTTTTCCAGCTGGATATCGAAGCGATTTTTATGAAAATACGCCGTAATAATCCCCGCTCGATGAAAGCTGCCTTAAAACTCCCTTATGTTTCGCATGCAAATATCGACTATCCGGACATTTGGAAACGAATCAATGAAAAAGAAGATATCTATGATCTTTTTGCTATCACGAAAGAACAATATCTCTTTCACTACTATCGCGAACAAGAGTCTGAAGAGGCTTTGGAAGCTTAAGCGCGTATCCTGCGCTTAAGCTTTTTTGTATAGTTGGCTGTGGTTTGGACAAGCTGTAGGAAAAGAAGGAGGTTTTTTCCATGAAAGCAAAGCAGGGACAGACAAAAGCTTCAAAAGGAGCACTCTCTAAGACACAGGAAGTGCTATATGGAAGAGATTTTAAGCAAGCAGACAAAATTTTTAAACGTTCCCGAAAATCTTAGGATTATAAAACTTTAAAGAGGGTATATACTTACCAAAGCCGCAGAACAAACCATGCCGGCAATAGTTATCCACACATTTTCACTTCATGTGAATAAACCGTTTACAACATGATTTTATTGACCTCCCCCATTGTTAATAAATTGTTGGTAAACAAATCCACAACATTTGTGGATAATGTTGATAATTATGTCAGCAACTAATGTATAAAAGGTTTGTGATGTGGATATTACTGTTCATAAGTGATTGTCTTAAAAATACTGAATGTATTGATTCCTCCCCTGAAAATGAATCAATTAGACAATCAGATTGGCCGCTGCTCCATTTGGATTAGCGGCATTTTTTTGCTTTAATATCGATGATTGATCGGTATTTTAATTTCTGAAGTCCCATATACTCCTGGTGCAATTTCATATTTGTTGAAAATCAACACCAGTTCCTCACCTTGCAGGTAGAAAGCTGTATCCGGACGTACCTGTTTAAATTCTTCTACGAAGTAAACATCAGGATTTGCACTTATTTGTTTTTTGACTTCCTTATCGATTTTATCTAAATCCATAAAATCCATGAGCGTGGCGAGTTGTGTTTCTTTTTGATTATAAAAGTTGAAGGACTCGACGTCACCACTGAATGTGTTCCCCCTCGAAAGGCTGGACGTCATCAGCACAGAATAAAAGTTATTCTCCTTTAATATTTTTGTCTCTCCGTAAAAACGGATGGGCACCCCGTGACTGTCGTCCGCTTCTTCTTTTACGGTTTGGATATAACCGGCAACTTTCTCCTCGATCATCTTGTTCAACTTCTCTTGAAATACTTTGTCTTCCAGTCCAGTAAACTCTGTGTATTGGATATGAATTTCCCAACGGTTTTCCACTTCATCGAAATTTTTCATTTCATAAATAAGGCCTTCTTTGGCCTGGACGCTTGAAGCAAAGCCAGACAAAAACAGCACAAACGCTATCAGGCTATATATGTTCTTAACTCTCATCAAAGGACCTCCTTTTCCATTAGTGTCACCTGAATTGGAAAACTTATTGGTAATTTATAATACTTGGTTATATACAGCACAAAAAAATGCAAGAGGAAAGCTCCCCTTGCACTTTTTATTCTTCAATAAATGTTGTATCGACTAAGCCTTTTAAATCAGGCTTTTCTTTTAAGAATTCCAACTCATAAGAAGCATTTGCAAATGATTGGAGGTCTTCCAGCTTCACATTGTATGTGAAATCGATGCGTTCCCAGGA
Source organism: Thalassobacillus devorans MSP14 (assembly GCF_000496835.1). GTDB lineage: Bacteria > Bacillota > Bacilli > Bacillales > Halobacillaceae > Thalassobacillus > Thalassobacillus devorans_B. Next base: position 511,490 of record NZ_KI543238.1, on the reverse strand, counting down.
GCTGTCAATTACTGATTTTGATAATTCTTGATCGGTGATATCCTTGATTTTATTAGCAGCAATTTCTTTTGCTTTTTCTGGATTATCTTGAATGAACGTAGTAGCTTCTTTATGGGCATCGACCAGATTTTGTACCAGCTCCGAGTCATTTTCGACTAACTCCTTGGAAGTAACGAATACAGCAGCCGGTAATGTTTCACCGAATGCCACTTCATCGGTATCAATCAAAACCTTGCCATGTCCTTCTTCCTCTATCTTTGATGCCCATGGTTCTGGAACGGTCGCTGCGTCAATGCGTTTACTTGCAAACAATTGGGAATACGTGGCTGGTTTGCCGGTAACATGTTTCATTTCACCTTTAAGCCGGTCGGATTTAAGCCCATATTCACGCATCATCAGCGCTTCAAATTGGACATCATGGGTACAACCGACACGCGGAGAAGCAAATGTTGTGTTTTTCAACTGCTCTGGTGAATCAATGCCAGAACCATTACGTGCCATGATGACGGTACCTCCTGTAGAGCCAGCAGCAACGATGTTGATTTTCGCCCCGCTCATATAATGGTTCATCGCAGGACCAGGCCCTACGAGTCCTCCCTGTATTTCACCGGTTTCCAAAGCGGTCATGAAAGCAGATCCATCCGGGAAGTACTTATATTCGACTTTTGTACCATCAGGTAATTTTTTTTCATACAATTCCTTTTCTTCAGCTACCATTCCTGCTACATGGTTGATGTTCGGAAAATAACCGATAACTATTTTATCCCCGTTACTGCTACCTGATGCTGATTCACTCGAGCCGCAAGCGGCCAAAAGCAATCCTAATACGACGACTGAAAACAAAGACAACCACTTTTTCATATTCCTTCACCTCTTCAATTATTTTAATAATCCCCATCGTCTCATCACTTTTTTCTCTAATTTAGAGAAAACCAGCTGATCGACTACCGATCCGATGACACCAACGATAATGATGATTCCAATGACTAATTCCATCTGGGCGAAATCCATCGCGAACCTTAGTGAATATCCAAGACCAGGTCCATTACTGAGTAATTCACCTGCCATCAACGCCCTCCAGCTGAATGCCCACGCTAAGCGGATACCACTCATGTAATAGGGAAGACTTGCAGGCACTTCCACCTTAAAAAATAAAGGGAGACCTTTGGATCCCATAGTTCTTGCTGCTTTGATGAATTCAGGGGGCACACTGTGAATGGCGGTCCTGACATTCAATGCCATTACAAATGTTCCACCTAATACGACGACAAATATGACTGCTGTTTCATTCAAACCAATCAGCATGATTGCAAGTGGCACCCATACGATACTTGGAATACTTTGCATTGCGATTAAATACATCCCGGCGGTTTCATCCGCCTGACGTGATTTTCCAAGCAGGACTCCGATCAACGTTCCAAGGGTGATAGCAAGCGCAAGTCCAATCAACAAATGTTTGAAACTTGCCAGTAAGGCTCCTACTAACGTGCCATCAGCAAATCCATCAATTAATGCTTGAAAAACCTTCGTCGGTGGGGGGAACTGAATAGCCGGAAAATAGCCTGACATGTAAACCCCTTGCCAAATAGCTAATAAAACGATAATGAATACAATTCGTTTAACCCAAATGCTTGGCTTCATAATCCAATTCTTCCTTCATCACTTTTTTGATTTCATCTTCTAACAGAGCCATAATATTTTTTTCCATTTCAATCACTTTTTTATCGTCACGTTCTCTCGGACGATCCATATCAATTGGAAAATCAGCTATGATCCTGCCTGGACGGGTTCCCATGACGATGACACGATCCGAAAGCTTGATGGCTTCTTGAATGCTGTGAGTAACAAACAAAATCGTCTTTTTCGTTTCATCAAAAATTTTCATCAGTTCATCATGCAGGATATGTCTCGTCTGTTCGTCCAGTGCTCCGAATGGTTCATCCATCAATAACACTTTCGGATCCATTGCAAGCGCCCTTGCAATAGCGACACGCTGCTGCATTCCTCCGGATAACTCGTGAGGATAAGCATCCTTGAAGCGGGTCAGATGTACCATTTTTAAGTACTTAGCAGCGAGTTGCTCCTTCTCCCGTTTGGAGTGATCAGCTTTAAGCGGAAAAGTTACATTATCTTTCACCGTAAGCCAGGGAAACAGAGCCGGCTGTTGGAAAACCATGCCTCTGTCAGTTCCAGGCTGAAGGATTTTCTCTCCCCCAAGACTGAGCGTACCTTCTGTCACATCCTCCAGTCCCGCGACCATGGAAAGTAAAGTTGACTTCCCACACCCTGATGGCCCGAGGATAGAGACAAATTGATTTTTTTCGATAGATAGATTGATACCAGAAAAGACTTCATGGGCATCAAACCTTTTTGCGACCTCGTTCATTTGTAAAAACATCCGTTGCACACCCTTATATGATTATTCCAATGAAAATAGTCGGAATTAATGTTTAATATAGAGTATACGGTGTAGATGGAAAATGTGTCAACCTTTTTATTCTCACACAAAAAATGCGCAGGTCTCTTTAAGTAAGGAACCTGCGCATTTTTTATCATTATACTTCTGCGATTACCATTCCAGGATAAATCCTTTAATCCCAACATCCCCTCCATCTTCACTCTTCTGGCGTGCCGTAAAATAAGGATGCTCTTCATCCAAATTCAACTCTACAGATCCAGGATCGAGATACAGCTTATACTCGAGATTATTGATCTTATGAAGAGTAAGATCCGGGATTGTCGATTGGTTATTCTTTTCATCGATGACCATTATATCTATGTTGTTATAACCTTTTTCCAATAGCTGTTCTTTAAGACTCATACTATTTCCTCCATACAAAGCTCTATTTTCTTAGTATTCGTTTACCCGCATTGTTCTTGTTAAAAACGCCTTTGTAAAGAATTTGTCATATCCTATTAATAGGCTTGTTTGTTAAAATTTCTAACTTCGATGACGAATCCTGTATGGTTTTGACAGCTTTTCTATTAAAGCTACCCCTTTGTTGCTACCTTTATTGCTTCTAAGCTTCCGTTTTCTTTTTATTACAAAAAATTTGAATTTTAGGTGTTTAATTGATAATTTTGATGGGTAAATTCCCCGTACGATGGAAGGTTCCTTCTTAAATAAATGCAAGCTGGCAGTCAGTCAATATCAGACACATTCACAACTATGATTGATGGAATTTTTGAAACAAGGAGTGTTAAGAATGGAAGATCTTTATCCTTCAAGAAAAAATAATCAGCCTGAAATTTTGAAACGGAAAGATCCAGTCATCCACACCGATCGTTCTAAAGATGATCAAGCCCCGCTTTCAAAGGAACAACTTGATTCTTATGAGAGAAACGGTTTTTTACAGATTGAGAATTTCTTCTCGGATGATGAAGTATCTGAGCTTCAAAAGGGGATATTCGAACTGCAGGATGACAGTAAGGACGTCACTTCAGACAAAGTAATTCGCGAACCAGAAAGTGATGAAATCAGATCCATATTCCACGTCCATCAGGATGACGAGTATTTCAAAAAAGTAGCTTACGACCAACGCATTCTAGACATAGTCAACCATCTGCTCGGAAGCGACGTCTATATCCATCAGTCCCGTATCAACTATAAGCCTGGCTTTACAGGTAAGGAATTCGACTGGCACTCTGACTTTGAAACATGGCACGTGGAAGACGGCATGCCACGCATGCGCGCTGTCAGTTTGTCTATCGCATTGTCCGATAACTATACGTTCAACGGGCCTTTGATGCTTATACCAGGGTCCCAAAACTACTATGTCAGTTGTGTAGGTGAAACACCAGATGACAACTACAAAGAGTCTTTGAAAAAGCAGAAACTTGGTGTGCCGGATCATGATAGTTTGAGATGGCTTGCTGAGCAGGGCGGCGGTATTTCCGTACCGACCGGAAAAGCCGGCTCTATCACCCTTTTCGAAAGTAACACGATGCACGGCTCTAACGGGAATATCACTCCGTACAGCCGAAACAATCTGTTCATGGTTTACAACAGTGTCGAAAACCAATTAGTAGAACCATTCTCCGGCGGTAAAGAACGTCCGGAATTCATCGCTGTCCGTGAAGGCGCACCGAAGTTCAGTACCAGCTGATCGGTACGACAAAAAGAACCTTCCCCTAAAAAACATTGCCAGCTTGCATGCAAAACAAGGCTGACCCTAAGAATTTCTCCCAGGGTCAGCCTTTACTTGTACTTGTTAACTTTGTAATAGGAGTAAAGTATAGGAGTACTTAACGATTCGCCAAGCCAAATATACTTAGTCCTTCCCGAAGTGATCCAACATATCTTTCAACTGGTTAAGGCTTTGCGAATTTATATCTTTTTCTAATAATTTGATCTCAATGCTGACAACATGTTTTTCTTCAGCAGCCTCTTCTTCCCCAATCAGAATGTCGATATTTACTTGTAGTACATTCGCTATTTTATTCAGTACTTCCAGGCTTGGGTTATTGTGAATCCCTCGTTCCAGAAGACTTAAATAAGATTTTGAGATGCCCGTTCGGGTGCTTAATTCATTTATGGATAATTTTCGTTCCTTCCTTATCTTTCTGATCCGATTTCCTTCCATGACTCCTTCTCCTTTAATGGGTCTGCCATTATAAACCAAATTGAATGAGATAGATGACGAGGGGCCCTAATAATACGATAAAAATAGAGGGGAAGATGAAAAATAGCATAGGGAATATCATTTTGACGGGAGCTTTCATCGCCTTTTCTCTTGCCGACTGGCGTTGATGTTCACGCACCCGCACCGTCAAAGCACGGAGAACTTTAGCCATTCCTATCCCCAGCTGATCAGCCTGGATCAAAGAAGTCATCATGCTCTGAAAAGCATCCAATGGTATGCGATTCCTCAGGTTGATGAAAGCCTCTCGCCTGGACTTTCCTAATTTCATTTCCTCAATGGCTCGTGTGAACTCTTCAGACAATGGTCCATTCGTATTTTTACATACACGGACAATCGCTGCATCGAGACCAAGGCCAGCCTCTACCGACAGGTTCACCATGTCGAAAAAGTCAGCCATCTTTTTTTCAATCAAAGCTGCCCTTCGTTTCTTTCGCGAACCCAAATAAAACAAAGGGTAATAGTAGCCAAGCCCCCCTAATGCCCCTGATAATAGAAACAAAGACAGATTATTTTCCGCTGTCTTGCTAAACAGGAGGAATGCTGCCATGAAAAGAATGGCCCCAATCAAGAGCTGCAGCAGTCGAAAATCGATCGGAGTCCAACTGTAGGAAACCCCGGCATCCCTCAGCTTCCGTTCTAATTCATTGGTGCTTTCCAGACTCAATCTTCTTTCGATGGCAGCTTTCATTTTATGAATAACAGAATCAAGCCTCTTGATAAGGAAAAGTTTGTCGCTTGAACGCTTTGCCTTCTTTTTCATTTTTACCTCTGTAGTACCTACGTAATCCGCAACTCGTTTTTCCATAATGAGCTGGTGTCTAAATGCTAATTGCAATAAAGCTTGCATCAGCATAGTAATCGACAGGAGAAGGAAAAAGTAAAAAAACAGCTGATCCATCACTACACCTCGATCCTGACAATTTTTCGGAGGAATATCCAGCCCATTATAATACCGAGTCCGCCCATTGCCATCATTACTTTTCCTAACGGATGCTCAATCAATAAGCTGAAATATTCCGGATTTGCAAAATGGAGATAAAGCGCAAGCCCAATCGGAAGGCCGGTAATAATCCAGGAGGACATCTTCCCTTGTGCAGTCAGCGTCTTGATTTCATCTTTGATCCTTATTCGCCCACTAACCGTTTCCTGGATAGTTTCCAGAAGGGTGGCAAGGTTTCCGCCACTGGAACGCTGAATCAGCATTGCTTTCACCGTCATTTCCAGTTCTTTGTCAGGCAGCCGCTTCAGCATCCGCATGAATGCATCCTCGACAGGAATACCATATTTGATGTCCTGCAATGTCTTTTTAAATTCGGGACCGATCGGGTCAGGATACTCTTCAGAGACTAATTTCATCGACTGCATAAAACTGAAACCCGCTCGCATCGAGTTTCCCATTGTGCCTAACGCTTCTGCCAGCTGATGGGTGCCACGTGTCAGACGCTTTTCGATTTTCATGTTGAGGTGGACAACCGGCAGCCAGTAACCGAGGAACGCACCAGGGATAATCAAAAGGTAGTGCCAACCATACAGATAAGGAAGAATACCAACAACTGTCAACCCGACTATTCGGTATAACAAAAAGTCCCCTGGTGACATTCGGGAGTTCGCCTGTGTAAGCTTCCTTCCCCACTTTTTCGAAGCAGCAAGCCCATCCAATTTACTTCCCATCGTTTTTATAAAGGATGATTGTGCTTTCTTTTCCGGTTGCTTTGCTTTCTTTTTCGTTTTCTCTGCCGGCCTCTCTTTCAGCGAATATTTTTCCAACCGCTTATCATACTTATTTTTCTTAACAATGAATACGGCTGCCCAGTAAAACACGAACACCGCTGCCAGAAAAAAACTTCCCAATAAATAGATAGCAGGCGTGTTCATACTTCCCACTCCTCCATATACCAGGAAGAGGGAATCGTGAATCCGTTCATTTCCAAACGATCGGCACAATGCGGACGGATGCCGGTCGATTGATATTTCCCTTGCATTCTTCCATCATTGGTCATCCCTGTCTCCTTAAAGACAAACAAATCCTGGAGGACGATGGTGTCCCCTTCCAACCCCAGCACTTCAGAGATGTGAGTGATTTTCCTGCTTCCATCTTTCATTCGCGTCTGATGGATGATGATATCGAGCGCATTCGCAATCTGTTCCCGGATTGCCCGGATCGGTAAGTCAAAGCCTGCCATTAATACCATCGTTTCCAGACGTGCGAGGAGATCCCGAGGCGAGTTAGCGTGACCAGTGCCAAGACTCCCCTCATGGCCCGTATTCATTGCCTGAAGCATATCCAAGGCTTCGGCACTGCGCACCTCCCCGATAATGATCCGGTCCGGCCGCATCCGCAGTGAGTTCCGCACCAGATCCCTGATGGTAATGGCTCCTTCTCCTTCGATATTAGGCGGACGTGCCTCTAAGGACACCACATGGGATTGCGATAGTTTGAGTTCCGCGGCATCCTCGATCGTAACAATCCGCTCCCCCTGCGGTATGAACGAAGACAATACGTTTAAGGTAGAAGTCTTTCCTGAGCCCGTTCCCCCGCTGATGAATACGTTCAGTTTGGAAACGACACACGCTTCAATAAAAGCAGCCATATCTTTACTGATCGTCTGAAAATATATCAGGTCTTTAATCGTGAAAGGTGTGTCGGAAAACTTACGGATTGTCAATGTCGGCCCGTTGATAGCCAGCGGCGGAATGATAGCATTGACACGAGAGCCATCAGGAAGCCGGGCATCGACCATCGGCGAGCTTTCATCGATCCTTCTTCCTAAAGGATGAACGATTTTTTCAATGACGCGCAGAATATGGTTGTCGTCTTTGAAGGTAATATCCGTTTTTATAATTTTTCCTTTTGACTCATAATAGACCCCCTGCAGGCCGTTTACCATTACTTCTGTAATATCAGGATCAGCCAGCAGTGGTGTAATCGGTCCATACCCGGTTAGTTCATGCTTCGTGTTTGTCAGGATCTGTTGTTTGGTTTCGAAAGTCAGACGCGAGCCGTCACGCTGAAAAAACTCTTCGGCTTTACTTTCAATAATTTTGTCGTAATCCACTTCCTCTTGTTTTTCATACTTTTTCATTTCCTCTATCAAATAGTTGTGGAGCTTATCCTCCACGCCTGTTCCCTCTACTTTCCTATTAAGATGGAAGGTGTGTTTCGGTTCCGTTTTACTCTCCGCCAGCAGTTCTTCTTTTCCCAGCCTTTTTAACAGTGACATTATACCGGCCTCCCCGCTACGGAAGCTTTTTTATTCAGCTGCAATTTCTTTTTAGCTTTTGTATCTCCCTGGTCAAACATCGAATGTCCCAGCTTGAGCAGCACTTTCGATACCTTCGCTCGTGGATGGGAGAGGACAAATGGTGCCCCGACATTTACCGATGAGACGACGATTTTTTCGGTATCAGGAACTTTAATTTCAATCGGCATCCCTAATACTTCCTCAGCAGTCTTTTCCGTGAGGCCACGTTTTTTCGAATTCCTGTTCAGGACCACCTTCACTTTTCCCTGCAGATTCAGTGTCTGTAGTGTTTCCAGGAAAGTTTTATTATTTCGTAACGTCGGGAGGTCCAGCAATGTAACCAGGAAAATATCATCCGATTCTTCCAGGGCAGTCAGTACTACTTCATCCATATATGGAGCTGTGTCAATTAAAATAACGTCATATAAAGGTTTCGCCAGTTTAATCAGCTGCTTGATATGCTCGTCTGTAATCACTTCTGCAAATTCCGGACGGATAGGCGCCGATAAAATGTCAATCTGCTCGTTGAACGATTCAACACAGGAAGCCAGTTTCATTTGGGAACGTTCTTCTTTCACCCATTCATAAATGGTTTTCTTCGGTTTCGTGTCAAAGAACATGGCAACATCTCCGAACTGTAAATCCAGGTCAATGACTAGTACTTTTCTTCCTTGTTTAGCAAGTGAGGCGGTCATGTTTACCGTAAACGTCGTTTTCCCTACACCTCCTTTGGTACTGCATGTCGTCATCACTCTTGCACGCTTATCCTCATCTGCAGCTTTGGGAGCCAGCTTTCTCTGCATCACATTGAGACGGTCTTCAATTTCATCCAGCACACCAAGCAGCTGCTCTTTCTCTTCCGTCATATGCATTACATCAAAGACACCGGCACGGATGGCACTTTGCAAATCTACTTCCGTTTCCTCGGAAAGTAGAATGATAGATACATCAGGATTGGACCATGTGACCTGACGGCAATAGCTATAAATGTCCGAATTTGCTTCAGCAGACACTATTAAAATATCCGTATCTCCTAAGTCAACGGAAACCTGATCCAGTCTTGAAAGCCACGTCACCTGGATACCTGCCTCTTGAAAAAGATCCTTGATTTTTTGCGTATCCCCAACACCTTCCGAAACAGCAATCCATTTCATCATTTGAACACTCCCTTGTGCAGATTATCCTCATGGATATGGGTGTTTTTCGGTTCCACTTTATCGTCGCCCTCACTTCTTAACATGAGATAGAGTTGATACTTGGTTGCGAACCCTAGCGTCAGCCCTTCTTTTGGAGTAACAGAAAGTGTAACCATCTGGTAACGGGCTTTCTCTTCATCTGTATCAGCGGAGTGACCAACCGCCAGAACTTGCACGTTTTGTAAAATCAATGTCCCAGCATCATGCTGGTCATCTTTCGCTTCTTCAGGAGCGGTAAGGATCGCTACAACATCGACATGATCTCCTGCTTCAATGAAACCGGCCACTCCCTGCGGCTCTTCAATTTGCACGGTCATCGCCCGCTTTCCTTTTTCCACAGAGAGCATTTTATTAACAGTTTCACCTTCTGCCACTGATTCTTCCAGCTCTTGCTTTTTGTCTTCCTGCTCGTCTTCTTTACCATCCGCAATCTCTTCCGTTCCGGTGCTTGCAGAGGTTTCTTCCTCGGCATTAAGCAGTCCATAAAAGACAGCGGTGGCTATAATGCCGAACAGCAGCGACCAAATCCATAATTTTTTTGTTTTCATGATATCCCCTTCTCTTCAATTAAACTATTGGACAAGCTTGACACCGGAAATTCCATAAGTAGATTCATCATCTACATCGCTGAACTCACCAAAGGTGACGGTATTAATGAAACGACCTACGACTTCATGTTGTTCGACCGATTGAATCCAAAAGGATGCAAAACCAATTATTTTTACAAGGGTTTTACCATTAGAACCTTCATAACTTTCTACAATAGGAACAATTACAACACGTTCACAAGAATCATCGGCTGATTCATAACTAGAACAATAGTTCCTTCCTTCATCGGCATCTTCATTAATTCTATGTTGGAAGCCTTGGTCTACCTGCCCCCACTTCAGACCTGTATTCGTCCATTCGTGCATTTCTTCTGATATTTTCATTTCCACCCCATCCTGTATGCCATCTCTTAAGGTAGACTGATTATTGGTATCAATATCCAAAAAGCCAAAGTTACCACTTACCGGTTCATTCTCTTTGTTACTTGGCTGAAAATGCATCGTGTAAGGTGCTTCCGTAGAAAATTCTTCACTTTCTATCCCAACTGGTACAATACCTTCTCTTCTCTGGAGTTTCCCGCCAACCTTCGCTTTAGCCAAAGCTGCTACATCAGCACTAGGTATTCCTAAAACAGTGGCAAAGCTAAGATTTTTTGTTACCGATTTTGTAACCTGGATATAATCATTACCAGTTTCAATATCACTACCATTCAGAGTAATGCCATTTTTCTGAGCTACCTCTATTGCCACTGCTTCTGCTTGGAATTGACTTGTCTGAAGCTTTTGTGCCCCAGCCAGTACTGCAGCATCGAGGCTTTTCTGCAGTTTGCTTTTTTCAAAAAACAGACTCCCTCCATCAATCACTAAAGCGACAAACCCGCAAATCATTACCATTGATAATGCAACCAATATCAAAGCATTACCACTTTCCTCTTCTTTATAACGAACAAAAAGGTTCACTATTTTCTTCATCTCATTCCACCCTCATCACTGTCTTATCAGTTAATGTCAATGAGGAAATGAATGTATTGACTAATGGAGTGATAAATCCAATTTTATATGTAACAGTAACAATTACATCATCACCACTGGAACGATTCGCTTTCCCGTTAGGATTAATATTTATATCATCTTCAGTAAGATTAAGACCAACTGCAGAGGATAACGTTCGAGACTTAATTTCCCCATCCTCATATTGTTGAACAGTAGCGAGCCTTGCAGCTTCACGACCTACATGATCAATGGTTAAATAAGCATGAAATATCCTGCCGAAATCAACTATCCCAAACAACAACATTAACAAAATAGGAAGTACCAGTGCCATTTCTACTAATGCCTGGCCTTTATTAGACTTCATTCTAAACGCCCTCCAAGAAATATGTACAAACTGCTCCTAACGCGATAGCCACCCCATACGGTAACGAAGGAGCAAGATCATCTTTTCTGATATCCAGACTGCCCGCTTCACTTTTCAAAAGGATTAGTGACGATGCCATTCGGTAAACAAAACCCTTGAAATGTTTTCTTTTAACTAAAATAAATAATGCCATAAGCCCCCCTATAATGGCTCCATATAAAAAAGTATAGAAAACAAAAGAAGTACCTTTTAATGCTCCTATAGCTGCCAACAGTTTTACATCTCCAGCCCCTATTCCGCCCATAGCAAAAGGAATAAATAATAGAGCTAACCCAACGAAAAACCCCAGACTGCTAAAGAAGAATCCACTTCCCCCATCTACCCCTATGTGATAAAATAGTCCCGCTAATACAGCAGGTACTGTAACAATGTTAAATATTCTACGTGAACGAATATCAGTGTATATAGATATTATTAGTATCAAGATAAGAATCATATTTTCCATGTTTAGTTCTCCTTTCTTATAAAACACCCTGCTTTTCAAAGTGAAAAGCAGGGCGAAAATAAAACTTTAGTAGATTAAGGAGTTAGTTCATTAGCTACTCGGCCAAATAGATTTTGAATACCGCCAGCTACCCATCCCATAGCCGCTATACAAACTATAGCAATCAACCCAATAATCAAACCATATTCCGAAAGTGCTTGTCCTTCTTCTTCTTTCCATAATCTTGTCAATGTGTTCATTAATGATTCCTCCTCTAAATTTTGTTGTTCTTTCGTTCTATATGTAGAACTTGAATACATCATATAACGAACAACACATCGCTGGAAACCCTCATTTTCTGTTGTTCTTTATATAGAACAAAGATAATGCTTTTTATTCCTCTCTTTTGCTTGATTTTTCGCACAATTTCATTCTTTAAAAAGAACAATTAGTTTTATATAATGAACAAAAGATCGCAATTAAAGAAAGAAAGGATGAATATAGTGAACGGAAAAACTGTTCATATTCCTCATGACATTAAGCGGGCAAATACTTTTTATAAGCGATTGAGAGGGTTGATGTTTCGCCGCACCCCACTCCACAATGAAGGGTTATGGATTAATCCCTGTAACAGCATCCATATGTATTTTATGAATTTTGCCATTGATGTCGTTTTCTTAAACGAACAGCAGGAAGTAGTTAGAGCGTTTCCCAATGTGAAGCCCAGAGAAATTATCAAACCAGTGAAAGAAGCTGTTTCAACATTGGAGCTTCCACTGGGGACCATCAAAAACTTTCAAATTACTCTTGGAACACAGCTTGAATTTAACGGGGAGAGAAAAGAAGCAAATACACAATAATCATCACTCTCTTGGCTGATCATATCTCCCAAACCAGTCATAACGATTCTTTGATACCCATTTATACAGTGGTGAACCGAAGCGGCTTACAAATGGCAGATACATTAGCAGGCCCGCATAAAAAGTCAGCGGCAGTGAAACAAGCAGCCGTCTGATCGTATAAAAACCTGCCAACAGCCTGCCATCCGAAGTCTTCATATAGATTTCATCATAGACGTCTTTCCCATCTAAATATCGGAAACCTTCGCTTCTTTCAGCTTCCTGAACGGATATCCATTTAATTTTATTAAACCAATCGAGCTTCCGCAGGACACGCTTAAGGTTAAAGCAAAGTGGACATTGTGCATCATAAAAGACGATGTGTTTCATAAAAAAACCTCCTGTCATTTATATAGCACATATGTCAACTTATTAAACGATAGTCGAAAGACGGGGAACAGGACAAAAAGGGGGTAATTATGCAGGAAAGGAGCGAGGGAGACGCCCGTGGACCCCGCAGACATACTGCGGGATTAATTGGAAAAAGCTGTTTTACCAATTTGGCTATTCTTGATCTTGCTGATTCAACTGTTCTGCTGTTTTATCGAAGGATTCAATTCTCAACTTATATTTATCTGGAAGGACATTTTCTTCATGGACACTCTTAATGAACGCTTGTGCCTCTTCATAACTCGAAAAAATAACCGCCTCTTTTTGTTGCGCAAATTCTACTCTTAATTGATTAGAATCTTCTGCTACTACAATATATTTCATAGATACCCCTTTCTTTCATTCCGATTTGAAATAATAAAAAAAGCCGAAAAAGGTACGACCCTTTTCCGGCTTATGTCTGGCTCTAATTATCCAACTCATTTCCACCTGGCTTCTTCGGTTTTAAAATAAAAATGATGTAACTTTTATCTTCATTAAAATCCCAATCCACAAATACATCGATGACTTGTGTATCGAGAATGTTTTCACAATAAGATTGGCTTAACAGTCCTTTTTCCAGCTTTCGCTTCGTGAGCTTCAATGTTTCACCAAAGCCAGAACGTATCAGTTCTTTTTCAATCCGTACTAATATACCATCACGGACAACCATTAAAGTCCGCTCATTCAACATGAACGAATCGACTTTAGTTGGAGCTTTTTCTGCCTGCTCACTCACACGGATTATCTCTTCATGGATTTTTTTCTTATCTGGATAATCAGCCAGATGAATCTCTTCTTCTTGTTTCTCTTTGGCTATTACCCCTAAGAAAACACCAGAACGATTATTAAGCGACCAGTCATAAAAAATGTCTTCCACGTCCAGTCCGGTCATTACTCTTAGAGTGGCCCGTATATCGGGAAGTAGTTCTTCCATCAGCAAGTCCCTTGTTTCTTCGACTTTCATATCGTTTTTCTGGCTGACCAATACCCGTTCCATCGGTGCTAAAAATTCGCGCAAATAGATGGTGATATATGGCTCTTCAATCGACACATATACTGAGGATGGTCCCTTGCCAAAATTATCCCGCAATAGTCTGCCTGTATAACTGGCGATTTCTGCTTGCAGTGATTGTTTATCCATATCATTCATTCCCTTTTTAAAGACAGGACGTTTTATTCCGGTCTCATTCTCTAGTATAAATCCTTCCTCCAATTAACGAAAGTCAAACCTATTATTTTACTGTAAGAATTCACTTTCCATGTGTAAATACCTAAAACGAGGGATATTTGACCCATTCAAAATATAAGTCAGCTTTGATAAAATTTAATTGTAAGAATATTCTAAACATGTAAGTCGAAGGAGGATGAGAAATGGACGAGCTTAAACTGATTCCCTTTCAAGTAGAAGAGATTCTCCCGATGTCATCAAATGTACCGGAAGGGGTGGAAATGATTGAGGCACCTCTTCTTTGGGAGCAAACTGAGCAGGGAAAAGGAAATGTTATTGCAGTCATTGACACCGGTTGCCAGCCGGATCATCCTGAGTTGAAAGATAGAATTATTGCTGGCAGAAACTTCACTACTGATTTTGATGGTGATAAGGATAACTTTTCGGATAACAACGGCCATGGCACGCATGTTGCCGGAACAATCGCCGCAACGGAAAACGGGTCAGGTGTCGTTGGTGTCGCCCCCCAGTCGGACCTTCTGATATTGAAAGTATTGACCGGCAGCGGAAGGGGACGGATGGATTGGATTATCGATGCAATTGAATACGCCACTAACTGGGAAGGACCGAATGGCGAGCGTGTCCGGGTCATGTCCATGTCCTTAGGGGGACCAAGTGACATACCGGAATTGCACGAGGTGATCAAGCAGGCAGTCAATCAGGATATTGCCGTCGTTTGCGCTGCCGGCAATTCAGGTGATGGCCGGGAAGATACCGATGAATTCGGCTACCCAGGTGCTTATAATGAAGTCATTCAGGTCGGCGCAATCAACTTTGAGAGAAAGTTAGCGGATTTCACCAATACCAACAATGAAGTTGATTTGGTAGCTCCTGGAGTTAATATTCTTTCCACTTATTTAAATGGGGAATATGCTCGATTGAGCGGCACATCCATGGCCACTCCCCACGTTTCCGGTGCACTGGCCTTGTTGATCAATTTAGCCGAATCACAGTTCAAACGTAAATTAACAGAAGCTGAGCTTTATGCCCAGTTAATCAAACGGACCATGCCGCTCGGTTATACGAAACAGGCTGAAGGAAACGGCCTAGTGAGGCTCGGGTTAATTGATAAAATCAACGATATACTAAGCATCTATACGAATGACTGGGAAGAAAAAATCGCACGTAATGAAGCGAAAATCCAATCAATGCAGCCATAATCGACTATGTAAAGGAACAGCACAGATTCATTTGTGCTGTTCTTTATTTTACTATAAGAGATTTTGACTTTGTTAAAGGATTAAAGTATAAGGAAAACTAAGGCTTTCGCCATAAGAAATCGGCGACAAGCCAAGTTTTTCTAATCCCCCATCTGTTGTTCAGCCATTCTGACCAGCTCTCTTACCATACTTCCACCGATAGATCCGCCCATCCTTCCAGCATCTTTAGCTTTGATGTCTCCGTTGTACCCCTCTGATACCTGTACTCCTTGTTCTTTTGCTATTTCATATTTATCATTCGTTCCATAGCGCTCATTCAATAACTTTTCTTTCAATTGATCAAGACCTTCACGTGCTTCCGGAACGAGGATTTTATTTTTTCTTCCCATATCGCTGTGCCACCCTTGTTAAGTCTTCACCTTCATGACTGAGTAGCTTTCCCTCTTCATCTACCTGGTCGATCTGTCCATCAATTGTGCCTTCTGTCAAGGTATCGGTTGCCTGCTCATGTGTAATTGCCAGGCCTTGAGAAAATTGGTCCTCTTTTTTATATCCTGCTGACTGGTTTTCATGCTTACTATGTCTTTTCATATTCAAACCTCCTTCGTTTTTAGTTTCTGCACATTAACTGCAATTATGTTTGGCGTATAAAACCATACGATGGGGCAGAAAATGATGGTAAGGAGGACGTATGTATGAAAATCGCCATTATCGGTGCAGGTTTAGCAGGGCTGTCATGCGCGATCACATTAGAAAAGTATGGCTATCAGGCGGATATTTTTGAGAAAAGAAAAAAGGTCGGCGACCGTCCTGTTGTGGGAGAAGCCATGTCACCAATTCTGCATACCCCTATAGATGACGCCATCAAATACTTATCCGAAAATCACAATATTCATTTGAAACCGACGACAAACATTCAAAAAATTTACATCCACTCACTAAATGAGTCCTCCTACTTAGAGGGGCACTTAGGTTATATTAACAAACGGGGTAAGGATCCTGAAGCTTACGAAAAGCAGTTAGCTGAACAAGTGAAAAGTCCCATCCATTTAAAAAAACAAGTTCGTTATGAGGATATTTCCAAAAAATATACGCATGTCGTGTTAGCAACCGGGGATCCGATCGACACGCAGAACATCCAGTCTTTTGATACAGCATTCAAAGCATCTTTCAAAGGGGCGACCATAAAAGGTGATTTTATTCATAATGAAGCCCATACTTGGTACGATAACGAACTTGTGCCGAAAGGGATGGCCTATTTCCTCCCTTTTTCTAATGCGGAAGGGAATCTGGTAGTGGTCTATCCGCAGTACAAGGAAAACCGGACCATCGACAAAAATAATCTTTGGAAAAAGATTCTCCAAAAATCTTCTCATACTTTAGGACAGGAATTATCCATTAGAAAAGAGTTTTCCCTTGATAATTATGTAGTGGGTAAAAATAAATACCCACGAATCGGAAATACATTTTTTGTGGGAAATTGCCTGGGTGTCATCAATCCCTTCCTGGGGTTTGGGCAATTCACTTCTATTCTGTCGGGCATCTATGCTGCCGAAGATATCTGCGGAGAAAGTAATTATGAGGACAAAGTCCAAATTCTGTATAAAAATTATCATGACTCTTTAACCCTCAGAAGGAAATTAGAGGGATTGACTAATAATCAGATCGACATGGTGACAAAATCGCTTCACCTCAAGCCAGTACGGAAACTTGTAGCAGGCTCCCACGTGAATATTTTAAAGATTATCAGCAGCATCAGTCACCCCGCCAGGAGATAACATCATACAAAGGGATGTTTAAATGTCGACATATGTCTGTTAGCATGGAGGAAGGGTCATAGGAATTGCTGACCAACAGCTAGTGTTACGATAAAACTCTATCCTCCGTTTTTTCCAGTTTCCCTACCCATTCCGTTGTCAACGGGTTTATGAAAGGAGGATTACAATGCAGCCAAGAATATTGTTGCTGTCCAAGGATGCGTCTGACCTGGAGCATCTCCAACACGTGTTTTATGACGAAGGGATATATAGTCAATGTGATGACATGGAAATTACGGATGTCAAATCCCTTTTAGAGGAAAATAATATCAATGTCATTTTACTTGATGAGTCTTGCTTTTCTCTGCTGTCAGAATTGAACAGCATTGCCAAAGATACAAGTGTCATCATTTTATTACATCATCAGAACGAAGATACCATTAAGATATCGATGGATTATAATGTCGATGATTTCCTCATGAAACCCCGCTATTATAACCTCTTGCCTACGATTTATAACGCATTGGAAAAACGTTCCCAAACTTATGAATAATCAATTACTTAAAAGCTGTATTTCTCCAATTTTAGTTGGAGAAATACAGCTTTTTTGATCAGCCTATTTTATACAAGTAGATTTTCCATGGGGAAGCCTCAGTTTCAAACGATCGTTCATAAACAAGGTTGTTCGCTGCATGATTCTCTATAGGAACCGTTGATAAGAGATAGTCTCCCCCCATGCTTTCCAGCTGAGCGGTATTGATATCAAGATTTTCAATATTTTTGTCACTATCCTTGGTGAAATCGTAGTTCTTCCCTAGTTCATCGACAAATAAATAGAGCCTGCTCCCCCATGTATCAAAATAATGCCTTAGCGTATCGTTCTTCTCCAACTCGGGTGCTATTACCTCCCTCCACTCATGTTTATAAGAAAGCGGGATGGTGGTATTATAGGTATCCAATGTCCACATCCCATTGTATTGAGCGATCGTCGGGTGCATCCCAATCGACACGACCCGGTAATCAGAAGGGTCCTCTCCGATATATGCTTTAATATCGTCAAATAGCGCTTCTGAATAAAACTCCTTATAAGTGAAAGAATCAAACTCTTTGTACTTAAATTCTTCAGCAAGCGGAAACAATATAGCGATCTGTCCAAGAATGAGCATAAGTACAATGAATTTACCTAAAAATACTCTTTTTTGAATAACCCCCATAGCAAGGCCAAACAAAATATACCACAGTAATGGATGAAGGAAGTGATAACGGCTGAAATTGAAATTGTTCAACAAGGAAATCGTATCTTTAGGTACACGCCATCCTTCCCAGTACCAGTAGCCATACCAGATCGACAGGATTAAATTGGCCGCCAGCAGAGTCAGGAGCAGCTTCGGCACTGCGCTCCTTTTCCATACAACTATGAGAATCGCGGCCATAGCTGCCGGGAGAATGAAGCGGTAATGAAATGTTTCATCATGCGTATGGGCAAAGAGAAAATTTTCAATTCCCAGCTGGAACGCCCCGACTGCAGCCTTATCTCCCAAAGTGAATTCTTCTCGATGTGGTACGAATTCACCATCCAAAAACATCGAGTAAATGATCATATAATTTTTGATCAGAAAGATACCAGTCATCATTACAATCGAACTGAAGAATGGCCAGTTGGATTTTTTATAGCGAATCCAATCCACCAGCCAGATGACACCAATGACCGAGATAAAAAAGGAAAAGGCCAGAATGAAATTGGAATGAAACGGGATGAGTCCGATCATGATCCAGTATCTCTTTTTTGCTTGTCTGCCGAACTCACGGATTTTCAAAAACGCAAGTGATGCCAGCGGCATTCCTGCCATGGAAAGGGCACCGGATGGCCAATATGGAAGCAGCGCAAACGTCAAGGCGGCTCCAGCAATCGGCAACTGATAATTCGTCCATGTACCTGTCTGTTTTTCAAAAACATAAGCCAGTAGAAAATACATGCCAAATAAAGCGACTACCCTCATGATGGTCTGATTGATGGTGTAAGCGGTAAAAGGTTCGAATATAGCGTACAGCCAGACCATCGCATCCAGGCCTGAAGGCAATGCGCTTCTTGGCAGCCCATTGATTATACTCGGCAGCATTTCGTTTGGTGAGGCGAAAATCAGGTTGTTTTCAACCACCAGCTTATACCAGACTATATTCGAATCCAGATTATCGTGTACTCTGATATGCGTATCTTCGCCTAAAATATAATAAGGCAGCAAATAAGCTGCCAGTATCAAACAGGCGACAATTAATAGTTTATGCCTGGTAAAACGCTCGAATATGGTGTACCACATGACTGACATCCTCTTTTGCCATTTGATAATAAAGCGGTAATCGCAATAATCGTTCACTATCTTTGCTCGTATACGTGTCCGGACCGCACATTTCTCCGTACTTCTCCCCGGCGTGGGAAGAGTGAAGCGGGACATAATGAGGGACGGCCATCACATCATTCTCTTTCAAATATTGTATCAGACGTTTACGTTCCTCTTCATCCCTGGTTTTGATATAAAACATATGGGCATTATGTTCCCTGTCTTTTGGGATGAATGGCAGCTCGATCTTTTTTTGCCCTTTTAGCGGTTTCAGCCCTTCCCAGTAGAGCTGCCACGTTTCCAGACGGTTTTTATTAATTCTGTCAGCCGCTTCCAGCTGGGCTAATAAATAAGCAGCATTCAAATCACTCAAGAGGTAAGAAGAACCAATATCCCGCCATGAATATTTGTCCACCCTGCCCTGGATGAACTGCGAGCGATTCGTCCCTTTTTCCTGGATGATTTCCGCACGGTCGATGAAACGGGAGTCATTGATAATCAACGCCCCTCCTTCTCCGCATGTATAGTTTTTTGTTTCATGGAAGCTGAATGTACCAAGATGACCAATCGTACCTAATGCTTTGCCTTTATATGCACTAAGCAGACCTTGAGCGGCATCCTCAATCACATAAAGTTCATACTGATCAGCGAGAGACATGATGGCATCCATATCACAACCGACCCCGGCATAGTGAACGACAACAATCGCCTTCGTACGACTAGAAACAGCTCCCTCGACAAGGGCAGCATCCATATTCATTGTAGCCGGGTCAACATCGACGAATTTGATATGGGCCCCACGTAAAGCAAACGCATTTGCCGTAGAAACGAATGTAAAAGAAGGCATGATCACTTCATCACCTTCCTGGATATCGATCAGTAATGCCGCCATTTCCAGGGCATGCGTACAAGAAGGTGTCAAAAGCACCTTCTCCGTTCCCAAATGAGACTCTAACCAGCTGGAACATTTTTTGCCGTATGGCCCGTTGCCGGAAAGTTTCAGATTATGGATTGCTTCCTGGATATATTCATTTTCGTTTCCTGTTACACATGGTTTATTGAATGGAATCATCTTAACACCTCAAATAGATTGACTCGTTACTATAATGCCTAGCACAATCAAAGATAATCCGATCACTTTTTGAGGTGTGACCGGCTCTCCGAATAAAAAGACCGATAGCAGAAACACCAGTACAAATGAAAGGCTCATGAACGGATAGGCATAGCTGATATTGAATTTTGTCATCGCCGCCATCCAGAAAATCGAAGCGACGAAAGCAGAAAGAAAACCCGACAGAATCAACGGGTCGAGCAAAAGCTGGAACAGGAATACGACTTTATCTTTCAGTTCCAGTGGCAGACTGCCATATTTCTCAATCCGCCATTTCAATATCAATTGGCCATAGACAGTAAATAAAATGGTTGCAAAGATATAAAAGTAACCCATCTCAGACCCCGTCAGGCATTTTTATATTCCATTTATGATAAACATCTACCGCTCGCTTCATTTTGAACCCGAGCGAATAAAACATTTGCATCGAAGGAAAGTTAATTGCTGATACGGAAGTCTCCAGTTCCTCATGGCCATAAGAAAACAACACTTCACACGCTTTACTTACCAGTGGCTTGGCTAGTCCTTTCCCGCGCACCTTTTCATCCATCCCGATCAATAGAATCTGGTTGTCCTGATAGGCATAGTAGGCAACTATTTCTCCTTCATAAGTAAGGAACATTACCTTCCCCGCTTCATATAAATCTCGGAGCCAGTTGATGTAGCGCTGTTCAGCTGTTTCTTCCTTTACATTAAAATCCCGATGATAGCGCCCTACTTTAAAGGCACCGGCAGAAATTGAAGCAATGATAGCAAAGCTTCCTTCCCGGGTAATTCCAACTTGTTCATTAGAAAATGTCCGCAATTGATATGCTTTACATACCGGTGTGATCAATGTATCGGCATAATAAAATCCATGCTCCAAAATCGGTTTTTTATTGACCATGGGATCGACCTTTAAAGTAAAATGTCCCGGTGTCTCATCCGTTTCTTGCAAGGCTTCCTCCTCGGGAGACAGGACTTCGTAGGTATCCATTCCAAAATTCCGTCTATCCCAGGGGGCTTCCCGTAAATGCTTCGTCATCCTATCACCTCATCTCATTCTTCATCTTCTGTTGTTTCGCTGATAATGTATAGTGGTCTGCCTTTTGTTTCATTGAATACTTTACCGATATATAAACCCAGCACTCCAAAATTGAAAAATACCAGTCCACCGATAAAATAGATCGACACCATGACACTCGTCCATCCTGGAACATGATGCTCCAGCATAAGGCGCTTAAAAATCAAATACAGGCCATACAAAAAGGATACAAGTGAAATGGTAAACCCGAACTGAATCGACAACCGGAGAGGTTTATTCGACTGAGAAATGATGACATCGGTAGCCAGACTGATTAACTTTTTTAAATTATAGGAAGATTTACCATGCTCACGCTGATGGTGGTTGACTGGTATTCTGGTGGATTTATATCCCATCCACTGGATGAATAGCGGGAAGAGCCGATTTTGCTCCCTCATCTGACGGAAGCTTTCGATGACCTTCTTGCGGCTGATACTGAAATTAGCAATGGTATGGTCTGAAGATCGCTCCGTCAGATAATCATAAACTTTGTAAAAAAGTTTTGAAGTCACTTGCTTCAGCAAGTGGTCCTGACGCTCTACCCTTGAACCAAATACGACGTCGTAGCCTTCCAGGGCTTTTTCATATAACTTTTTGATATCTTCCGGCTGATCCTGCAAGTCACAATCCATTACAACGACCCAGTCACCTTGCGTGTGATCCAACCCCGCCGTTATTGCATGATGCTGCCCGAAGTTCCTTGATAAGTTGATCCCTTTCACCCTTGAATCCTTCTGGTGAAGCCGTTGGATCGTCGGCCAGGCATCGTCCGGACTGGCATCATTGACCAGTATAAGCTCATAATTCACAGGGATGGAGCTCATCGTTTTATTCACACGTTCATATAACTCATTCAGACATTTCTCACAGCCGTAGATTGGCGCGACAACGGAAATCACTGGACTCGCTGCTCCCATTTATGGATATACCAGGAGACTGTTTCTGCCAGCCCCTGCTCCAGCTCGACTTCCGGCTTCCATCCCAGTGTCTGTCTGATTTTACTATCATCTACGGCATATCTGCGATCGTGTCCTGGTCTATCATCAACAAAGGTAATCAAATCCTTGAAACTTGTAAGCTCCAGTTGCTTTTTCCGTTCAGACTGATATGCATCCAACAATTCACAAATGCGATTGGTCATCTCCAAATTCGTCCGTTCATTTCTGCCACCAATGTTATAGCTTTCCCCTGTTTCTCCATAGTGGAAAACAGCATCAAGGGCCTGGCAATGATCGGTAACATACAACCAGTCACGAATATGTTGTCCATCTCCATAAATAGGGATGGGTTCACCTGCGAGGGCTTTTCTCAGGATTGTCGGAATCAGTTTCTCATCGTGCTGTCTTGGTCCGTAATTATTGGAACTGCTTGATATCACAACATTCATCCCATATGTGTTGTGATAACTCATAACCAGCATATTTGCGCTCGCTTTCGACGCACTATATGGATTTCTTGGATCGTACGGTGTTTCTTCTGTAAAAGCTCCCTCTTCATCCAGCGAACCATATACTTCGTCGGTGGAGATATGATGGAACCGTCGTTCAGCAAGTACCCCTTTTTGTTTCCAATCCCGTTGTGCAGTTTGTAACAAATTCACAGTACCGGCAACATTTGTCGTAATGAAAGGCTTCGTATCAGCAATTGATTTATCGACATGAGATTCCGCAGCAAAATGGATGATGCCATCTATATCAAAGTCAGTGAATATTTTCTCTACTACTGATTCATCTGCAATGTCACCTTCGATAAAATGGTAGTTAGGATAGCCTTCTGCCTCCCGCAAGTTCGCTAATGATCCTGCGTAAGTCAGTTTATCGAGATTGATAATCTCATAGTATTCATAGGCCTTTAAGAAATAAGTGATGAAATTGGAGCCGATGAAACCAGCTCCCCCTGTTATCAATAGTGTTTTTTTATCTCTAGTCATGATCCACCGTTCCTATCATTGGATTTTGATCGACGACGTCTTCCCAGTATTGCTGGACGTGTTTCCGATTAGCAATATCCATCAAATATTTTCCGTAGTCATTCTTCTGCATGGCTTCCCCTTTTTCATAAAGCTCTTCCCGTGAAATGTAGCCCATATAATAAGCGATCTCTTCAATGCAGGCAACCTTGAACCCTTGCCGCTGCTCGATGTTTTTAATGAATTGGGAAGACTCAAATAGGGAATCATGTGTACCTGCGTCGAGCCAGGCGAACCCTCTTCCTAACAATTGGACATCCAGTTCTCCACTTTCAAGATAGAGCTTATTGATATCAGTGATTTCAAGTTCTCCCCGATCAGAGAAATCGAGCTGCTTTGCCATTTCTATAACGCGATTATCATAGATATATAAACCCGTGACAGCAAAATCAGACTTTGGTTCTTCCGGCTTTTCTTCTAAAGAAATTACTTTCTTATTATTATCGAACTCCACTACCCCGAATCGCTGCGGGTTTCCGACACGGTAACCAAAAACCGTTGCACCCTGGTGGTTCCGGATCGCTTTCCGGAGCATATCGGTAAGTCCTTGCCCATAAAAAATGTTATCTCCCAGGATCAGAGTGACATCATCATTGCCGATAAAGTTTTCTCCAACCATGAAAGCTTCCGGAATGCCATTAGGATCCTGTTGGGTTTCATAGGAGATAGAGATTCCTAACGATGAACCATCGCCCAATAATTTTCGGAAACGAGGCACATCTTCTACCGTACTGATAATCAGGATTTCTTTTATACCTGCAAGCATCAGTATCGATAAAGGATAATAAATCATTGGCTTATCATAGACAGCGAGCAGATGTTTATTAATACTGTCGGTGCTTGGCGACAATCTGGTGCCACTGCCTCCTGCCAAAATAATTCCCTTCATAGAACCGCCCTCCTCAATATGAAAAAGTAATAGCCTGTCTAATTAAAGATTCTTTTCAAAATTCCCTTATTCCTATCAGAATAATCTTACTTTTTGATTACAAATTTTTAACAAAAAATAATAACACTAAAAAAAGCCCTCGGTTGAGGGCTTAGGGACATCATAGATTAAAAAGATTTAAATTGAGATCTTGGGATAGTTTCCTTAACGCTTTACCACCAGCTATAATGTTCTCCTTTTTATTGATAGCGGGGACAACGATACCGATGCCCATTTTTCACTTCAGAGTATGCTGAGGAGCTGGATATTCTATCTCAAATCCTGCATCTCTCAACATTTGATGGTCTTTCGTGCCTTCCTGACCAGCGGTGGTCAAATAGTCTCCGACGAAAATAGAGTTAGCTGCATACAACCCTAATGGCTGCAGGCTGCGTAAGTTGACCTCCCTGCCACCGGAGATCCTTATTTCTTTTGATGGATTTATGAACCGGAATAATGCGAGCACTTTCAAACAATAAAGCGGGTTAAGTTCATCGGTTCCTGCTAATGCCGTTCCATCAATAGCATGAAGAAAGTTCACAGGAATGGAGTCTGCATCCAATTCCTTTAAGGCTTTTGCCATATGTAAGACATCAAGCTTCGTTTCCTTCATTCCTACAATCACTCCGGAACAAGGAGAGATACCCGCCTGCTTGGCATGATTGACTGTATCGACTCGGTCATGGTAGGTGTGGGTGGTTGTGATAGCATCATGGTGGCTTTCTGATGTATTAATATTGTGATTATAGCGGTCTACTCCAGATTCTTTTAGCTGCCGGGCTTGCTCCGGCTTCAGTAAACCAAGGCAGGCACAAATTTTCAAATCATATTTTTGCTTGATTTCTTCTACTGCCGACGTAACTTCATTCAGCTCCCGATTGGTAGGTCCGCGGCCACTGGCTACGATACAGTAGGTGCCGGAATGAAGCTGGTGAGCTTGTTCTGCTCCCTTCACAATCGTATCCTTGTCCATCATGCGATACTTTTGGATCGGGGCTTCAGAATCAATCGATTGGGCGCAGTAGCCGCAATTCTCAGGACAAAAGCCTGATTTCGTATTAATAATCATATTTAATTTTACTTTATTGCCAAAATGATGCCTCCTGATTTGATAGGCACTATGAAGCAGGTTCAGAATATCATCATCAGAGCTGTCTAGAATCGAAAGTCCTTCTTCCTCTGTCAGCTCATGTCCAGCTAAAACTCGCTCAGCCATCACGTTCCAATTCATACCTTCTCCCCCTTTTCCATATTAAACAGCTTCTTTTTGTCTGCGGAATTTGGTATTTGATAATGCCCCTTTTTCTAATCGGAATGCCAGGTAACCCGCAAGCACAGATAAAATGATATCCTTCGGAAGTGGAACCATCATCCACCCCCATACCATTGGATATGTCAGACCTTCTGGGGCTTCAAACCAGAAAAGGTATGCCGCATACATCCAGTTTGTTCCTACAATATAATTAATCACCATACCTACAAGTGCTGCACTTACGTACATTGGAAAACTACGCTTCATTTCTACCATTTTCCCTGCCACAAAGGCCAATAGAATAAAAGATACAATAAATCCGAATGTCGGCGAGAGCATAACCCCTGCCCCACCTTTGAATTGAGCAAATATCGGCGCTCCTGCTAATCCAAGAATCATATAAACGAACATCGAAAATGCACCAAGTCTGCTGCCAAGGACGATGCCGGCAAGGACTGCAAAGAACGTCTGCAATGTAATAGGTACTCCTCCCACGACCATGAACGGGGCGATAGATGTAATATTTGCCCCGACAGCTGTCAAAGCAACAAATAAACTCCCCATCGTGAGATCAAG
Source organism: Thalassobacillus devorans MSP14 (assembly GCF_000496835.1). GTDB lineage: Bacteria > Bacillota > Bacilli > Bacillales > Halobacillaceae > Thalassobacillus > Thalassobacillus devorans_B. The sequence continues at coordinate 485,366 of NZ_KI543238.1, read as the reverse complement.
GGCTGTAAACTTTTTTCTTTTCATATGTACCATCCTCCTGTCTTTTTGTTATCGTTAACCATTTATGTTTAATTGTTAACAATAGATTAACATAAAAGACAGAAAAATTCATAGAATTTTTTTACATAGAAAACACCCCGGGTCCTCCATTTTCTGGAGGACCCGGGGTCAAATATTTGATCTTAGCTCATCAAGCGTACAGTTAACGGATTTGGCCGTTACCAGACATGATATATTTAACAGTGGTGAGTGCTGGCAAGCCCATCGGGCCGCGGGCATGCAATTTCTGAGTAGAAATCCCGATTTCTGCTCCGAAACCTAGTGCTCCACCATCGGTAAAACGAGTGGATGCGTTATGATAGATGGCAGCTGCATCTACCAGACTCTTGAACATGTTTGCTGTATCTTGATTCTCTGTAACAATCGCTTCTGAGTGCTTCGTGCCGTAAGTTTCAATATGGTTAATAGCTTCAGCTGCGTCGTTGACCGTTTTAATGGCGATATCTTTACTCAAATATTCATTCGCCCAGTCTGATTCTCCTGCTTCAACTGCGCCAGGCATGACCTTGACAATTTCTTCATCGCCATGGACGTTGATGCCATTATCATTCAATGCTTTCGTCAAAGCATCAAGGTTTTCATTCAACCAGTCTTTGTGGACAATCAGTGTTTCCGCTGCGTTACAAACCGCAGGGCGGTCTGTTTTTGCGTTTACAAGAATATTCAACGCTTTTTCAACTTCCGCTTCCTTATCAATATACACGTGGCAGTTGCCGACTCCAGTCTCTAGAACAGGTACCGTCGCATTGTTCACGACTGCACTGATCAGCGATCCGCCTCCACGTGGGATCAGCACATCCACATGTTCTTTCATGGTGAACAGCTGCTGCGTGGCTTCACGTTCTGTACTGTCGATGAACTGAACCGCCTCTTTTGGCACCTTGGTCTCTACCAGTCCGCGATGTAGTACTTCTACAATTGCGCGGTTTGAATTGATTGCGGAAGATCCACCCTTCAGCACAATCGCGTTTCCAGACTTCAAAGCAAGGCCGGTAGAATCAACGGTTACATTCGGGCGTGCTTCATAAATCATACCGATAACACCAAGTGGTACCGTTACTTTTTCTACACCAAGACCGTTCTCCAATATCCAGTCAGACAAAACGTGTCCGGTGGGGTCTTCCAATTCTGCAACTTCACGCAGGCCATTGGCAAAATCAAAGATACGTTCTTTGGAAAGTGCCAGGCGATCCATGAAAGCATCTTCAAAGCCTTTTTCACGTCCGTTTTCCAAGTCTTGTTCATTCGCATCTAAAATAGATTGGTATTCCGATTCCAACTTATCTGCTAAAAGATGGAGTGCCTGATTCTTTTCCTCTGTCGTCAGCATCGCTAGTTGTTTAGCTGCTTTTTTGGCTTCAATCGCCTGTGCTTCCACATTCACTGTTGGTTTGATGGTTGTCATCATTTCCCTCCTTATTATTTAAACACCTACTGGAACAGAAACTTCCAGATGGCAAACAAGATGTTTCTTTTCAACTGCAGCCTGCTTGTATTCAGCAATCTCTTCTTCTGTCATACTCACAATCTGGCTGATCTTCTTAGAAGAATAATTGACAACGCCAAGACCGATATCTTCTCCATATACATCTTTGATCCGGACAACCGCTCCTTCTTTGAAGCGTCCTTTGACGTGATGGATATTACCCGGAAGCAATCCTTCTTTGCTCACGACAATTGAATCCTTTCCTTCCTCGTCGATGACGACCTCTCCTTCTGGTCCTGAGTTAAAGGCGATCCATTGCTTTTTGCTGTCGAGATTCAGCGTTTCTGGTTTCGATTCAAAATAAGTGCCACGGGCGTTTTGATAAACAGAATCATAGATAATATTTGGCGCATTTGCTTTCCCTAAAAATGCGGCAATTCCAGAAGCCATCGTGATTTTGAAGGCATCAATCTTTGATTTCATACCGCCGGTACCTACCGCACTTCCCGGATCGCCTGCGGCTGCCTCGATTTCCGGTGTAATTTCATGAACTTTTTCCAGTAATTTAGCATCTTTATTTTTGCGAGGATCTGCATCATACAACCCATCGATATCAGAAAGAATAATCAGTTTATCTGCATCGACAAGTGCACTTACTTTAGCAGAAAGAGTATCATTATCACCGAACTTCAATCGGTCAATCGTGATGGTATCATTCTCGTTAATAATCGGAATGATTCCTCTTTCCAGTAGAACGTTGATAGTGTTTCTGGCATTCTCATAGCGATTTTCATCTGAAAAATCGCTGCGTGTAATCAGGATTTGTGAAGCAACATACCCGTGGGATAAAAAGAGGTCTGAATAAGATTCGATTAGTAATCCTTGCCCGATGGATGCTGCTGCCTGCTTCTCCGGCAAAGTGCTTGGTCTTGAGAGACATCCAAGCTTGCGGTAGCCTGCAGCTACTGCTCCTGAGGATACGAGCAATACTTCATGTCCGTCATCTTTCAAACGAACGACTTCATCTACTATCTTTTCTAGTTTTCTGCGGCTGATTTCTCCATGTAAGCTTGTTAGTGAACTGCTTCCGATTTTGATGACTACACGTTTTTTCTGTGTTTGTGTCAATTTATCACTCCTATCCTCTCGTTCGACTGTAAAATTATTAATTTTTAAATAATTATACATTATGATGCATTTTTATTCTACCTTTATTTTATGACTAGTTCTTTTTCTTTTTCGCTGCTTGCTTTACTCATTTCATTGGACTTGGCTGCAGCTCCTTTGACTGCCTGGGCAATGGCGTTTCCTCCGCCATGTTCGTTTAAGGCATCCAGCCCGGCAGCAGTCGTTCCATTCGGTGAAGTAACTTTCTCACGTAGTTCAGCTGATGTGTCGTCCTGTTCCTGAAGCATCCTGGCTGCACCTAAAATAGTTTGGGCACCAATTTCCCTTGCCGTTTCACGATCAAGCCCGCCTTCCTGGCCTGCTTTTTCGATATGCTCCATTAAATAGTAGAAATATGCAGGTCCGCTTCCAGCGATTCCAGTGAAAATATCCATCTGTGCTTCGTCGATAACATATACATTTCCGATACATTCTAATAGCTTCTTAGCAGCGATCACATTATCGATCCCTGTATATTTTCCCGGTGAAATAGCTGTTGCTGATTCACCGACCATACTTGACGTATTCGGCATTGCACGGATGACTTGCTGGCTTTCGTTCATGTTTTCTTCCATGTACGATGTGGAAATACCAGCTAATACAGAAAGAAGTACCTGATCTGGGTTAATTTTATCTTTTAATGATTCCAGAACACTATCTATATCTTTGGGCTTCATCGCCAGGATGAAAATATCTACTTCGTCATAATTCAATTGATGGAGTGGAGTTGTACGCACTCCATATTTGGATTGTATATGATTCAACCGGTCCTGGTTACTCCGGTTAGTTACGATCACCTGGTTGACCGGAATCGTTTCGGCTTCTACTACTCCACTGATCATAGCCTCTGCCATCGAACCGGCTCCTAAAAAAGCTACTGTCTGTTTAAACAATGACATCTCTCCTTTTATTTGCAGTTCTCGTGTGTGTGAATTCAATGTTTTTCATAGTAACACGCTGTTTTTATTATTCAAGGGGTTTTTCGTAATTTATATGTATATACGCGAGATAGTCAGCGTAAGCGCTTCCATTTCTATTTATCTCATTTCAGACCGAACAGAAGTCGTCAAATAGCAGTTCAGGAGCAAATTTGCGAGTTGAAAAAAAGTCGAAATATTTCCTTTTATCAAAAAAATACCAGTTACCGGTTTGACTCCGGTAACTGGTATTGCTATTGTTCTTGATTACCACCACGGACGGCCGTAATACCCGCCGTATGGGTAATAACCTCCATAGGGGTAATAGCCGCCATAAGGATAACCATATCCTCCGTAACCGCCATACAACCCTGGAACCAGCAAGCCGCCGAGTAAACCACCCGCAAGTCCTGTCGCAAATGTCCCAATAAAAGGATAATTCCTTTCATCACCATACGCACGCATATCATAGTCCATTTCCATCGGTGGGTATGAAGCCATGTGTTCTGGCATCGGATACGGATAAAGTTCGTGTTCCATACTCTCAATTCGCCTCCTTGTATTATAAAAGCAAGTCGAATGCCTACGCTACAGACTATGACAGATACCTAAATGGGGGTGGGCGGTTGCGGAAGTCTTAAGATTTCGTATAGGACAAACCATTTTCTTCATATATTTAGCGGGAGAGGATGGGGTGTATGGAATTGTTAACTGTGGCTGGTTTTACACTGATTACTGGAGCAGTTTCTTTTGTGGCTTATCAAAAATATCAGGCACTAACAAATAAAAGCACGGATTATATTTTTTCAAAAAGCACTCGATCGCCGAAAGAAGAATTGCTTCGAATCATTGATAGTGCAAATCATACGCTGGATCTTGCTGTGTTCATTTTGACAGAAGAAGACTTTGTTACGCATATTTGCAAAGCATCTAAACGAGGGGTACATGTGCGGGTGCTGACTGATGACAACCAGGTGAAGACCCTCAGCAAGCAGACTGACAATGTCCATAGGCTATTACGCTGCGGCATTCCAATTAAAGTCAATAACCATGCAGGCATTATGCACCTGAAAATGATGATTGCTGATCAACAGATCATTACGACCGGTTCCTATAACTTCTCCTATTCTGCTGAGCACAGGAACGATGAAGTAATAGTCATTATGCGTGATAGGAAAATGGCGCAGGAATGGACAAAAGTGTTTAATTCTAAATGGAAGGTCAGCCGCAATTATAAAAGCTATTACTCATTACCTGGTAAAAAATACGCTTGATCGTTTACAGGCAAAACGGTATTTCCAGCCTTTCTTTTTTGATTTATAGGACAAACCTCAGACCCTCCCACCCTCCTTCATTCATGAAATCCCCTCTTCTCGAATATTTTCATAGTACAAGCTGAAAAGAGGTGAATCTATGGTAAAACGTAGCGACATCATCATTATTGGAGGCAGCGTGATGGGGTCGAGCATCGCCTGCCACTTGCTTCAGGATGGCTTCACTGGTGAAGTGACTGTTTTTGAGAAAGATAGACTTTATGAATTTTCCTCCACGCCACGAAGTGCGGGCGGGATCCGGCAGTTGTTCACCACCGACATCAATATCCAGATCAGCCGCTACAGTCTAAAAAAATATGTAAGCTTTCCCGAGGATATGGCAGTTGATGGTGAACGTGCGGAAATCGACTTCAAACAAAGAGGCTATCTTTTCCTCGGCCATAAGGATTCCCGCCAACAAATGGAGTCTCAAATGAAAAAGCAGCAGCAATACGGCGTGCCTTCCCAATTCCTCTCACCGGAAGAACTGAAAGCTATTATTCCGGAACTGACGACGGATGATCTTGCAGGCGGGCTGTATTGTGCAGAAGATGGCTACCTTGATCCCTATTCGGTCATGCAGGGGTACATCAAAAAAGCAAAACAGCTTGGCGCCCACTATGTATATGAAGGAGTAGACCACATTTTATCGGACCGGGATGGGGTCACTGGTGTCCAATTAGAAAGCGGGGAGATATATTATGCGCCTCGTGTCATCAATTGTGCTGGCCCCTGGGCTCCTATGCTCAGTGAAAGATTGAACCTGCCACTGCCGATCGTGCCATTAAAGCGGCAAATTATCCAATTCGATACAGCAGAGCCGCTCACAGAAGAACTTCCACTTACGATCGATCCGACCAGGGTCTATTTCCGGCATGAAGGAAAAGAAGTCATCTCCGGCTTTTCGGAACAAGTGAAGCCTGGCTATGATTTCCGCTGGACACGAGCGTTTTTTGAGGAACAATTGTGGCCGGTTCTGGCCAATCGTGTCAAAAACTTCGAACGGGCAAAAATCACAGGTGGATGGGCTGGTTTATACAGTCACAATACCAGAGACCAGAACGCTATTATCGGTCCTCACCCTCGGCTGGAAGGCTATTATCTGGCATGCGGGTTCAGCGGGCACGGCATGCAGCAGGCACCCGCAGTCGGAAAATGCATGGCAGAGCTATTAATGAAAGGCAGTTACCAAACCCTGGATCTAAGTCCGCTTCGATTCGAACGGTTTGAAGAAAATGATCTTGTTATTGAAAATGCAGTTGTTTAGTAAAGTTGGGAGGTTCTAGTTATATGCTCTATCTCAATGAACAAGCGATAAAACAAGCGGTATCGATGAAGGAAGTGACAGACAGTGTCGACCTCGCCTACCAGGCATATGAAGCAAAGCAGTTTCACATGCCGGAAAGGATGCGTGTTTCTCATCGTGCAAATGACTTTTTATTGATGCCGTGTATAACAAGGGAAGTGATTGGCACCAAACTGGTTGCTGTACATCCGAAGAATATCATCCAGCCCGCCATCCAGGGGCTGGTCACCTTGAATGATGCCAGGACCGGGGCCCCTATTGCCATATTAAATGGCACCATTTTGACTGCCCTTCGAACAGGGGCAATTGGGGGTTCAGCCATCAGGCATTTGAGCAGACCAGATGTCACCAGCCTGGCCATCATCGGGACTGGCACGCAAGGTTTTTACCAGGCCCTGGCAGCATGTGCCGAACGGAATATCAATCATATCCATCTGTTCAACCGCTCCAAAGCTCGCATGATAGATTTTGTTGATCAACTACAAAAGGAACTGGGGGAGCATATCAGAATCAGCATCCACCACTCGGCCGCAGATGCCGTGGAAAAAAGTGAAGTGGTTATTACGGCCACTTCATCCAGTCTTCCGGTTTTGCCGGATGAGGAAGAGCTATTAAAAGGAAAACTGTTAATTGGTATCGGCTCTTTCCGTCCCGATATGCGCGAATTCCCGCAAGCCGTCTACCGGCTGATCGATAATGTATATATAGATAGCACTGATGCCATCCAGGAATCTGGTGATATTGCGCAACCTCTGGAACAGAAGTGGCTCCACCCCTCTCAAGTCATTCCTTTTTCAAAAGTAGTCACTGGCGTCCAATCAATCGAACGCGATAGAACTGTCCTGTTCAAATCAACTGGAATGGGCCTGTTTGATGCGGTCTCAGCACACTACATCTATCAAAAGGCCCAACAGAAAAAAATCGGCACCTCGCTGACATTATGAAGGGCGATACTTATAAAGGGGAGATTAGATGAATAATATCATTATTGTCGAATTCATCCTGTATTGTCTCGTTATCCTGGGAATCGGTTATTATTTCAGCAGGACGAAACTTGACCACTCTGCTTTTCTATTAGGTGGAAAAAACTTCCTGGATGGGCACTCGCATTTTCCGAACGTGCGACAGGCGAATCAGCCTGGCTGCTCCTTGGTTACACGGGATTCGTGTTTGCCACAGGGTTATCTGGTATCTGGGTAGCAGCAGGAATTGCGCTTGGTATTATTTTTTCGTGGTTATTCCTTGCGAAAAAGTTCATGGAAGAACGCGATAAATACAATGTATTGACACTTCCAGATTATTTGGCAGCCCGCTTCGGCGCCCAGGCGAATTTGATTCGCTGGTTCGCAACAATATTGATCAGCAGCTTCCTTATGTTTTATTTAAGCGCTCAAGTTGCAGGCGCAGGAAAAATGCTTTTCACTACTTTCGGATTGAATGAAACGACAGGTGTGGTATTGGCTACGATCGTAGTCATAGGTTTGGCTTTTACCGGAGGTTTTATTTCAGTCGTTTGGACAGATATGATTCAAAGCGTCATGATGCTGATTACCCTTGTCGCCTTGCCAATTGTCGCACTCGTTTATATCAGCACGAATGACCTATCGATTTCTTCGGCGTTAGTAGAAGCCGGTCCCAATCACGACGCCTGGTTCGGAGGAGCTGCCGGCTTTGCCATCGGTCTGTTATTCTTCAATAATTTTTCATGGTTCTTCGGATTCCTAGGCGGCCAGCCACAGTTAAGTGCCAGATTCATGGCCTTAAGAAGCAAAAAAGACGTTAAGACCGGCCGAAATGTCGCCATTCTTTGGACATTCCTTGCGTATGGTGGAGCTTTCATGATTGGTGTTACCGCTATCACCATCTACAGCCAGGGCTCCTTTTCCGATACCGAAACGGTCCTCCCTCATATGATAATGGATCTCATGCCTGCCTGGATTGCCGGCATTCTGTTATCAGGAATCTTAGCTGCAATCATTACGACAGCGGATTCCCAGTTGATGGTTGTTACAAGCTCCATCAGTGAAGACATTTTGCATAAAGCATTAAAGCTGGATCTTTCTGAAAAACAATTACTGACCGCTTCCCGTATTATTATCATCGTTTGTGGACTAATCGGTATGACGATTGCACTTGTTTCAGAAACGTTGCTTTATTTGATTGTCGGATGGGCCTGGGCTGGTGTAGGAGGCACCCTCTCTCCTGCCATTATCCTCACGTTTGTATGGAAACGTTATTCCGGCGTCGGCGTAATCGCCACTATTGTTTCCGGCTTCGTTTTCACCGTACTTTGGATCAGCACACCGCTGGACTCCATCATCACCTCCCGATTCACAACATTCTTTATCGCCGCATTTTTCGGTATCGTATTCAGTTTGCTGTTCCCGAACAAAAAATCAAAAAAAACCTAAAGAGAGAACGCGGATCAAAAATCCGCGTTCTCTTTTTTATACTTTAGGAAAGTTTATCTTTGTTAAAGGGTTAAAGTATAAGAAAATACTAAGGCTTTCGCCATAAGGACTTGGCGATAAGCCAAGTTTTTCTAATCATCCCGTCTTCCACTGTTTGGTCACGGGAACCGTTTCCTTCTTCTCTTTTATAAAATTCATACAGGTGATGAATAAGCCAGATATGATCAGCAAGCCGACCATGCCGGCCAGCCCATTGGCATACAGGAAGTTAAATGAGCTGATGAAGACGATAGCAAGTCCGACCGCAGAAATCAGAGAATAGAACCCTACGCTTTTGAAAGAGGCTTTCCATACCCAGTTGCCTGCATTGTCGATCAGACTGACTGCCACAATGGTAATGATGTTAATCCCCATCCCGATCCAAACCGGGTGCGTATTCATGAAAAAGTCGTTGATCGCCCAGCCGCTGAGGTGATACCAAAGCAGGCCTGATGCTGAACCGGTGAACAACGAGACCAAAGCAGCCCGCTTCGTGACCACCGGCCAGAAAATTGCCGCAACAACCGGTGCGAATGTCGCCGAGTTCCGTGTTACCCAGGCGAAGACGTTCCACCACGCCGATTGCTCAGAGCGAAGCAGGGCAAATACAATCATTAACCCCGTCAGTAACAGTAAAGACCATTTGGTATATTTGATCAGCTGCTGCTCACTCGCTTTTGGATTCAAAGCTTTTCCGACATCACGGCCAAGGCTTGTTGCACCGGAGAATTGGCAAGGGGCCCCCCAACTGAGTGCGGCTGCCCAAAATCCTAAGAAGAACAGACCGACTAACGGGGCCGGCAGGGTTTCCATCAAGTATAGCGGTACTGCGACCAGTCCGCGTGTTTCGCCTGGTACAACCTGTGCTGCAGCCATCCCGAATAACGCAGCACCAACAATCAATGGAATACCGAGCAGGGATGCGTAGATCAAGCCGCGGCGACCCTGTTCCGGCGTTTTACAGGATAAGGCCATCTGAAAGGCTGCCTGGGCAAGAATGACATTGAAAAGGAACGTACCGAACCAGGCCAGGATTGTCTGCAATCCAGCTGCATTCCACGATGCATACTTCGGTCTCTCCTGGAATAATGTCTGGATGCCATCGATTCCCGGGTTGATAAAAAATGCGTATGTCCCGATCGCCAGCATCATGAAAAATACCACGACGTTGCTCAATTGTGTAAAACCGACAGACCACATCCCGCCGAATTGCAGGTATATAAATAGTAATAAAGCAGTTAAAGCTACAGATAATACCAGTGAAATTCCTGTAAATACGGACAATGCGGACGCAAACGCCAGTGCGGTAGCCACCGACCACATAGGAAAAGTAAAAGCGGTAATCGCTCCGGCAAGTCCGCGGACTTTTTCACCGTAACGGTCACCAAGCAGTCCGGAAATTGTCACCAACGCCCGTTTTCGGAATGGCGCAATCAAAACCAGAGCGATAATCAGGACATGCAGTGTTTCAGCAACGCCATACCAGATGGCCGATACCCCAGTCAGATAGCTGAGCTCCAGAATCGCTATGTACGACGATCCAGAAAACAAACCGGTAATACACACGGTAACAAACAGGGTATTGAACCCGCGTCCTCCTACAAAAAAGCCATTCCCGTCTTTCGCCCGCCTCATCCCAAGCTGGCTCATAAAAATCAAAAAGAACGTATAAGCCAAAGCAAAACCGATGAACCAATATCCTACTGTTGTCATTCTTCATCCTCCTTTAAAATAATGTTACCTTCATGGCAACCATAAACCTGATTATATTTATCAGTTTAGTAAGTTTAAAGCCAATAAATATCCTTTTGATGTTAAGAAAACCTTCCTTTTAATATAGAAAAAGCCTCTCCCGGAGGAAGAGGCTTTTCTCTTCCTCATCTTTCAGACAACAGCGTCTGTTGGACGTAGCACCTTATTATTTTCCCAAAGAAAATAACAGGTTGCTGCAGGTTCACGGGACCAAATTCCTCCCCTGCTCGCGATAAGGATGTTTTCCGTAATTAAGTTAAATTCTACCTTACAAGATGCTTGGAAGAATGTCAATGTATTTTCTGACTTTTTATTTTATTCTTACAATGAAAACACTTACATTATTAAAAATAATGCTAATTGCCTAATCGTGCCCCTCACTTCCTGTTATACTTTAACTATCTACATGAAAGTGAGGTCAAATCATGCAAAAAATATGGCATACATACAAACATTCTTCATTCATTCTAAAAATGACAATCGGTTTCCTGCTTGGTATTGCTGTGGGGGTCGTATTCGGACAGCAGGCGGAAGTATTGAAACCGCTCGGTACGATACTTATCAACCTATTAAACTTGATTGCAATTCCGGTGATTTTCCTGACCGTCGTCCTGGCTATCAACCAGATGAATCCAAAACATTTAGGTCGCCTGGGCGGCAAATTGCTCGTCTACTACGGACTGACAACAGGAGCCGCGGTTGTCATAGGAGTAGCTCTAGCATTATGGATCAATCCAGGTTCTCAGCTTTCGTTACCTGACGCCCAGGTAGAAAAGCCCGAAACCCCAGGTTTTTCGGATGTATTACTGAATATTGTCCCGGACAATATCTTCCAGGTCTTCGCATCGGGAGAGCTGATGGGGATTCTTTTCTTGGCCGTCATCATCGGCTTAGGAATGGCCAGGATGAGATTCGCCGATAAAGTCGACCTGCGTGATGCAGGGGAAACATTGCACCGGGTCTTTTCTGCTGCCAATGAGTTATTCTTTTTACTGTTAAAAGGAATTCTTCTCTATGCTCCAATTGGAATATTCGCGATTAGTGCTTCTTCTTTCGGGAGCCAGGGCTGGCAGACTTTCCAATCGCTGCTGGCGTTTACCGGGGTATTTTATCTTGGAGTGATCCTGTTGTGGCTGTTCATCTACACAGGTTTTCTCAAGTTTGCAAAAGTCAGTATCAAGGACTTTTTCATACAAACGAAAGAAGCTTATTTTACTGCATTTTTTACATCCAGCAGTATCGCTTCTCTTCCTGTTGCAATTGAATCAGCTAAAAAAGCAGGTATATCCGAGCGGACAGCCAATTTTTCCCTGCCCATCGGAGCTGTATTCAATTCAGACGGCGGGGCATTGCGGATGGGAGTATCCATCGTATTTGCCGCCAATATCACTGGCCTTGACTTGTCTGTCATGGACTTTCTTACCATTGTATTAGTCGGAACACTGCTGTCAATCGGGACAGCTGGAATTCCAGCCGCTGGACTGGTTACGCTGGCAGCCGTACTCAGCCTGTTCAATTTGCCGCTTGAAATTGTCGCATTGATTGCCGGGGTGGATGTTCTGATCGGCATGGCCGGCACTGCCTCGAACGTTTTAGGAGATATTGTCGGCTCCGCTGTCATCGACCGCAATGAGGAAGCAGATTCCGATCCAGCTGCGTAATCCTATTTCATGAGGCTCATTTATGCTTTTTCTGTTCTTTACTAGATAGCATGGCCAAGTACTAGACAAGGCAGCTCGGTTACTATACTTTTTCTAAAGTTTACTGGACATAGTGAGGAAAATACTAGACATTTTCAATTTTTTACTAGACACTTCTAACGAATACTAGACAAAAAGCGTCGATACTGGACACCACATTCCAGCATCGACGTTTAGATATGGATTAAATGGTATCATGTTTGTCAGGAGTATCCTCCGAAAAAACATAACAAACGGACTCCGTAAAGACAGGAGTCCGTTCATTTATTCTTCTGTGCTGAATTCATGTTCAGCCAGTGTAATAGCAATCTCATCTTCAAGATTCTGGACGGAACCAAGGTAATTATTCAATACGACAGCGAAAATCAACTCTTTCCCATCCTTGCTCGTCACATATCCGGACAATGAGGTTACTCCAGTCAAGGAACCGGTCTTCGCCTTGACGTTGTCTTCTGCTGGTGTGTCGTTCATCCGGTAACGGAGTGTTCCTCCGACAAACCGCTCACTGTTCCCGGCCACAGGAAGTGAGGCTAAATAAGCAGGAAACCATTCTTTATCTCTTACCTGGTACAATAGTTCTGAGATTTCATGGGCAGGTACCATATTTACATGAGACATACCGGAACCATCCCGCAACCGTAACGTACTTGCGTCCACACCGATATCCGTGAGGACATCTTCCACTACTTCCAGCCCTTTTTCCCAACTACCTTCTCCATGAACGACTTTTCCCATCTCTTTTATTAAAACTTCCGCGTGTCCATTATTGCTTAGTTTCATGAATGGGATTAACAGCTCTTCCAATGGCATCGACTGTTTAGATGCAAGCAATTCAGCAGCCCCGGGAGCCGTTCCATTCACCGTCAACTCCCCTTTCACTTTTATACCTTCTTTATCTAACGCTTTGCCAAACAGATTTAAAGCCAGCCCAGATGGTTCATCAACAGCGACCCAGGAGCGGGAACGATATCCTTCTACCGGAATCTCACCTTCTACAACAATCTTGTTGGTGCCATGTTCCCGTTCAATTGAAATATCTTTTTCCTGTTCCATTGGGACAGTTTTGGTTTTGTTTATCACCTCTACATAATCATTTTCCGGCACCACTTTCACCTCAGCAGGTTCACCGGGTGTATCAGCAGGATGTGCTTCCACAATGACGGTACCCGCATCGTAATCTTTATTAGGAGATGCAGTCAGTGCTGAAACCTGAGCTGCATAATAATTCGTTTCATCGTTCCAGGAAATATCTTCAGACAAGCGGACATCATCATACCAGCTGTCATCCGCTATCACATTCCCCTTCACTTCTTTAACGCCGGCTTCCTTTAACGAGCGGGCTAAATCTTCAAAGTCCTCCTCCATCAATGTCGGATCGCCTTTCCCTTTTAAGTATAGATCCCCATGCAACTTATTCCCCTTTAATTCTCCATCTGCGAGAACTTCAGTTGGAAAGGTATAGTCGGGCCCAAGAATTTCCAACGCTGCAGCGGCAGTCAACAGCTTCATGTTAGAAGCCGGCTTCAGCCGTTTATCAGCCTGATGTTCATAAATCACTTCTCCTGTTTCAGCTGATCGGATACTGATACCTGCCAGTGCTCCTTCTAATTTTTCATCGGTCAGTATCATGTTCAGTTCATCCGTCAGAGCTGAATTTTCATAAGAAGCAGTAACTTGAGATGTGTCATAGTCTTGAAAAGGAACGAAAAATAACAACGAAGTCAGAAACAAAACAACCATTTGTTTACTTTTTACCGGCCACATAAATATGTATTTTCCTCCTCCTGTATACTTTAGTATCTTTACATTAGCGAAGAATACAGAAAATTTTAACAATTATGCTAAAAACAGCTATATCGTATTATTTTTCTTATGACTTTCGACTGAGTCAATCTATGCCTTCTGAAAAAAATGTCATAAAGAAGGATTTTTTGTTACTGAAAATGAATGTAGTAAAGCAGTGAGTGAAATTTTATGTGAGGTGAACTTTATGAATACTAAATCCCCAATCGATTTGGGAAATCGAATTCAATTAATTGATGGATATGATTTAGGCCTGCCCGGCAGAACGGGAAGCTATGTAATTGATGAAGAACAATTAACACTGGTTGAAACTGGCCCAAGTCCTTCCATCCCTTATGTTCTGGAAGGGCTAAAGGAATTACATATAGACCCTGAAGATATCCGCTATATCATTGTGACCCATATCCACCTGGACCATGCAGGCGGAGCAGGACTTTTATTGAAAGAATGTCCCAACGCCGAAGTCGTCGTCCATCCTCGCGGGAAACGTCACCTTGCTGATCCATCCCGATTGATTGCCGGTGCCCGTGATGTCTATGGTGACAAGTTCGATGAATTGTTTGACCCTATCGTGCCGATTCCGGGAGACCGTCTGCTTGTGAAAGAAGATGGAGAAACCTTGGAAATCGGCCCGGACTGCACCCTGACCTTCTATGATTCACCTGGTCATGCCAAACACCATTTCAGTATCCATGACTCCAAAAGCAATGGGATATTCACAGGCGACACAGTCGGTGTAAGATATCATCAAACCCAGGATAAAGGACTGATTTTCTACTTACCTTCAACGTCTCCGAATCAGTTTGATCCCGATGCCATGCGCGCTTCCATCGACCGTTTTCGTAAAATGGATGTAGAGCGGATCTATTTTGGCCATTTTGGTGAATCTGCCGAACCTGACGAAGTGTTCCAGCAAGTGGAATCATGGCTGCCAAAGTTTGTAGCAGCGGGTGAAGAAGCATTGGCTGCTGATGAAGGTCAAGCCGGAGTTAAAAAACGACTACACGAGCTGGTTTCTGATTATTTACAAACACATAACATTCCTGACGACCATCCTGTCTACCAAGTGTTAGATGTTGATTTCGAAGTGTGCGCCATGGGCATCGTGGATTACCTGAATAAATATTAGAAACACTTGGCATAAATTCTTTAACAAAATTAAACTTTCTTAAAGGAAAACAAATAACAAAGTGTTACACCAAAACATTGAAACGACCGGAAATACTCTGGTCGTTTTTCTTATGGAAAGACTCTCTGTTAAACATGGTCGTTGATTTACCATAAAAAGCATATTCAACTATAGGGCCGGAAAGTCGAAGACTTGATTTCAAGACATTATTGGAGTTTAAGGGCTCCGGGAAACGATTCGCTTTCCGTGGGCGTGTGCTGAGTCTCCTCAGGCTACGCCTTGCGGGGCCTCACCTATCACTCAGCTCCCACAGGAGTCTCACCGTTTCCCTACGCCCTTTGCTATAAAAAGCACTCGAAATCATACTTGACTAAACCTCACTATGATAATTTTGAAAAAAAACGTTGCGCCGTTTATATCCTTTATAAATGGCGCAAGATGAAGGTTTCAGCTACATTTTTTCTCTTTTTGAAGGGTCCGTTTAGTACAAAACTGGCTGGATGGGAAGGGAAACGACGAGACTCCCGCGGGAGAAGGGGCTAGGCAAGATCCCACAGGGCGTAGCCCGAGGAAGCTTGCCAGGTCCCCCGCAGGAAAGCGAGTTGTTTCACAGCCCATCCCTTTCTTCTCATGGTAACGGACCCAACTATCTCGAAACTGAGTCTTCAGCAATTGGGAGCTATAATTGTAAAAATAACAAATCATTCGCACTCCTATCACCCTAAAGTCGCAGAGTTTAGAAATTCTATAAAATGGTTATAGCCCATTAAAACACGGAAAGGATGTGAAGGAATGAAAGCAGTAACGTTTCAAGGAAAAGAAAACATGCAAGTGAAAGACGTTGAAGCTCCATCCATCCAAAAGCCGGATGATATGATTGTTAAAATTACAGCAAGTGGCATATGCGGCTCTGACCTCCATTTATACAAAGGAGGAATCGAGCCGGAACAGGATTACATCGTCGGCCATGAACCGATGGGGATTGTCGAAGAGGTCGGACCTGAGGTTAAGAACTTGAAAAAAGGCGACCGTGTCGTCATCCCATTCAACATTGGGTGCGGCGAATGCTTTTTCTGTAAAAACCAGATGGAAAGCCAATGCGATAACTCAAATCCACACGGTGAAATAGGCGGCTTATTCGGTTTTACAGAAATGTTTGGTAACTTCCCAGGAGGCCAGGCAGAGTACTTAAGGGTACCTTATGCAGATTTCACTTCGTTCAAGGTTCCCGAAAACAGCAATCTCGATGATGAAAGTGTCCTATTCTTATCTGACGTCATCCCGACTGCTTACTGGAGTGTCGAGCACAGTGGTGTGAAAGAAGGTGACACTGTCATTGTATTAGGAAGTGGGCCAATCGGATTGATGGCTCAGAAGTTTGCTCGCTTGAAGGGTGCTGAGCGTGTTATCGCTGTCGATCAGGTCGACCACCGCCTCGAGCATGCTAAAAAGACTAACCAGGTAGAGACATTCGATTTTAAGGAAAATCCAGACATCGGGTCTCTATTACTTGAAGAAACAAAAGGCGGTGCCGATGTTGTCATCGATTGTGTCGGGATGGATGGCACCGTGCCACCGAATGAAGAGTTCGGTTCCGAGCATGACAACCAATTCGGAACAATCAGTCCGATTGTGACGGCTTCTCAGGCAGTCCGTAAATTCGGGACTGTCCAATTGACTGGTGTCTATGGTACCGAAGCGAACGGCTTCCCTATTGGGGACTTCTTCAGCCGGAACGTATCCCTGAAAATGGGGCAGGCTCCGGTCATCCACTTGATGCCAAAGCTATATGATATGGTAAAGAACAATGAATTCGACCCAACCGATATCATCACCCATCGCATGCCGATTGATGATGCGGCCAAAGCATATGACATTTTCGATAAAAAAGAAGATGGAAATATTAAAGTAGTCTTAAAACCATAAACCTTTTTCTTCCTCACAGACAGTAGCCCTTCCTAAAGGGCTGCTGTTTTTTTCTGTTCTTTCCACTTACACGCATGTTACAGGCAGGAATAACAAAAGCTATAGAGAAGAATGGATAAAAGGAGATAGAGTAATGCTTGATTCTACCCTGTTTTTATTTATGATGATCGGCTTACTTGGTATCGGATCCCAGTGGGTAGCCTGGCGTTTTCAATGGCCATCGATAGTCGTCATGTCGGTAGTCGGCTTATTAGCGGGGCCAATTTTGGGTTTCATGAATCCTGAAAATAATTTTGCCGGACTGTATGAGCCAATTATTTCTGTGGCTGTTGCCATCATTTTATTTGAAGGAAGCCTCAAGCTTTCTTTCCGGGAAATAAAAGGGCTGGAACGCTCTGTGTTAAGAATTGTCACCCTCGGTGCGTTCTTAGGATGGATACTCGGTTCCTTCGCCGCCCATTATGTAGCGGGGCTGTCCTGGGCTGTCTCATTTGTCATTGGCGGCTTGTTGATCGTCACTGGGCCTACTGTGGTCTTGCCGATGCTGAGACAGGCTAAACTAAAGCCGCGCCCTGCCTCGATTTTAAAATGGGAAGGTATCATTGTAGACCCGTTAGGTGCCTTGCTTGCCGTATTGTCCTATGAAATCATCCGTTTTCTTGTACTGGAAGAAGTGGGCATGGCTGAACTGCTGTTATTTATTTTAGTATCAGGATTCGCCATCCTGCTCGGCTGGCTGTTGGGGTGGAGTATTGCCTGGATGTTCAAACATGGACATATTCCCGAGTTTCTTAAGTCACCGATTGTCTTTGTAGTGGTCATTTTTTGTTTTACTATCCCGAATGAAATCATGCATGAAACCGGCCTTCTTTCTGTAACAGCCATGGGGATTACGATGGCAAATTTACAGATTTCTTCCATCAACGATATGCGTCACTTTAAAGAAAATATTTCTGTCTTGCTAATTTCAACAATTTTCATCATGCTGACAGCTTCATTATCATTAGATACATTAATTTCAATGTTCGAAATAAATATCCTATTCTATGTCGTATTGATGCTTTTTATTGTGCGCCCCCTTTCCATATGGATATCTACCATCCAAACGGAACTGTCCGTACGCGAAAGGATTCTGGTGGGCTGGATAGCACCACGTGGAATTGTGGCGCTTACGGTCTCGGGATATTTTGCCAGTGTACTTGTTGATGAAGGTTTTACGGATGCCTCCATTTTAGTGCCATTAACTTTTGGTTTGGTTTTTGCGACCGTTGTTGCCCATGGTTTTTCTATCACATGGCTGGCAAAAAAGTTAGGGATTGCCGCGAAAGAGAACCCAGGTATTTTGATTGTCGGCAGCAACCATTTCACTGTCAAGCTCGCTTCTACACTCCGTGATCTTGACATTCCCGTCCTGATTACCGAATCCTCCTGGAATCGTGTTCAGCTTGCGAAACAAAACGACTTCAAAAAAGTATATTATGGAGAAATATTAGCGGAGAAGACCGAGTATCGGTTAGATATGACTCCTTATGACAAGCTGCTGGCCGGAACAGAACTGGATTCTTATAACGCCCTCGTCTGCACGAACTTCATGGCAGAATTCGGGCGCAGCAATGTATTTCAGTTGAGCCTGAAATCAAACGAAGAGGGCCACCTCAATGACATCGCGCATACCAATCATGGCACTATCTTATTTGAGGAAGGTATGAGCTGGGATGCATTAATCAAACGGATCGAAGGTGGGTTCTATTTCAAAACAGAGCAATTAACAGAATCGCATACGCTCGAGGATTACAAGGCAAATCTCCCGGAGGAAGCTGTGATGATATTGATTCAGAAAAAAGATGGAGAAGTACAATTTTTTACAATCGAAAATAATTTGGAAGCAGACCCAGAAGACAGGGTGCTCAGTCTGGTTCCACGTTCATGAATTCTCTCTCCTTACAAATTATTTACAGGTAATAATTGGTTTGGTAGCCTTATGATAGAAATAAGGGGGAAGGATGACTATGAAAAGGATACTTAACTATTTGGCTGCTGCTGTTACTGTTCTATTGGTTGTAATCGGGCTGATATTAACCTATCTGATCATTGCAGACCTTCAATATAATGAAAAGGACGATGATTTCAATAAAAACGGCCATGAAACGAGTCAACTCGTTTTACAAGATAAATGATTGAAAAAAGCTTGTAGAAAGCCGAATGGCTTAGCTACAAGCTTTTTATGGTTATTTTGCTGAGCTCAGACGTTTTTGATTTTCAAGTGACATAGCTGCCAGTCTATTCCGGTTAGTAGCCAGGATATAAACAGCAATTGTGCTGATAACGGCGACGATGATCGTACCAATATTGAAGATGCCCTTTTCAGCAGTCCAGACAATCGTATATCCTAAGCCGCCTGCAAAAGTAGCATAATAAATAAATGGAATGATGGTTTTTCGAATGACATCCCCTTCTTTCCCTACTAATCCAACAACAGCGCTTGCTGCGACGACATTGTGAACACAAATCATATTCCCTGCGGCCCCTCCAACCGCCTGAAGCGCTACAATCCAAGTTGCATCGACCCCGATTTGTGAGCCGACATTAAATTGGAACAACGAGAACATCATGTTGCTTACTGTGTTGCTTCCTGCAATAAAGGCGCCTAATCCCCCTACAAATGTCGAGAACAGCGGCCAAAAATCTCCAGTCAATGCCGCCACACCAGTAGCTAATTCCATCGGCATACTTTCATAGCCGGAAGCTCCGCCACCGGAGTTCAAAAACACCTGGACCATCGGAACGGTGAAAACCAGTGCTGCTGATGCCGGTATCATTGTTTTACCCGAATGGACCCAAGCCTTTTTATAAGAGCCGCCGCTCATTTGATGGATGAAGAACGTGATCAGAGATACTAAAACAAATATTGTGCCTGGTAAATATAACGGCTGAAAACTGGCGGTGATTTCAGTACCGAATATATTAGGAATTTCAACATTCCAGGCTTTGATCCATTCTAAAAATGGTAACGCTTTCAATCTTGTCAAAACAAGGAACAAACCTATTAACAAATATGGCGTCCAGGCGCGTACCATGCTCATACTGCCGCTTTTATGAGCGACGTCCTTTATCTCGATTCTCCCAGTCCAGGAAGGATCCCAATTGGCTTTGTCTTCAAAATCCCAATATTCTTCTTTTGAAGGCATCAGGAAACCTTTCTTAGCAGCCGGAACTACAATGGCCAGTCCTACCAGTCCGCCTATCATGGAAGGAAACTCGGGCCCTAGCAAATTGGCGACCGCCACATATGGAATCGTCATTGCAAAGGCTGCAAACAGAGCGAACTTCCATACTTGAAGCCCTTCACTGAATGATTTGTTCTTACCAAAAAACCTCGTCATCAGAGCTACTACAAAAAGCGGAATCAGCGTACCTACAATAGCATGAATAATAGCCACTCTGCCCCCAACCATTGTCACAAGGGATAGGAAGTTATCAGTGATAGAGGTATCAGCAGCCAACCCTGTCTGAACACCGACAAGAATTGGTGTTCCTACTGCCCCGAACGAAACTGGTGTACTTTGGATCACCATCCCAGCTACAACAGCCGCCATGGCAGGAAAGCCTAAACCGACCAGCAACGGAACAGCGACTGCTGCAGGCGTTCCGAATCCAGCTGAACCTTCAATGAATGAACCGAACAGCCAAGCGATAATGATGACCTGGATCCGTCTATCCGGAGATATATCGACAAAGCCCTGGCGAATCGTTTTGATTCCGCCGCTCTCTTGTAAAGTATTTAATAGAAGTATTGCGCCAAATATGATATAAAGCAGCGTACCTGCGACAACCAACCCATTAACAGAAGCGGCAGCAACAATTGCACCAGGGACTTTCCAGACAAATAAGGCCAAAAGAACCGCGACTATGTAGGATATAGGCATAGCTTTGCTCGCCGGCCACCTGAGTCCTACAAGAAATACCCCGACCGCAACAATCGGTAACAGCGACAAAATTGCTAACGTTCCAGTATTCATGAATCACCCTCCATTTTTAAATTGTCAGTTTCACTAAGAAACGCCATACTCCTCCCTTTGTTCCTTCCTTCATATTAAAAAGCCAGGACTTCCATTGATATAATGCTGTTGGTTGACTTTTT
Source organism: Thalassobacillus devorans MSP14 (assembly GCF_000496835.1). Classification (GTDB taxonomy): domain Bacteria; phylum Bacillota; class Bacilli; order Bacillales; family Halobacillaceae; genus Thalassobacillus; species Thalassobacillus devorans_B. The sequence continues at coordinate 464,276 of NZ_KI543238.1, read as the reverse complement.
CAACCACTGGTAACCAATCAATTTGGTCCTGGCATAACGCATCCGCTATAACCTTCAGGTGCTGAGGGAAACTGGAGTTTTCACTGTCTTATTTTTCAATGTCCCAATTTCGTCTATTTTACATTCGACAATATCATTGGCTTTGATCATATACGCACCTAACGGGCTGCCTGTCAAAATACAGTCACCTGGCTGTAATGTCATTACCTTTGATAGATAGGAAACCATCTCTGCCAAAGGAACGATCATCAGGCTGGTTGGACTATTCTGTTTCTCTTCACCGTTGATCTCCGCTTTCACACGGATCTGAGCGGGGTCCAGTTCTGTTTCGACAAATGGGCCAAGCGGGGTAAAGGTATCGAAGGATTTACCGACCGTCCAGTGCCCATCATCGTGAAAAAATTGTGGAGCAGTGACATCATTTCCTATCGTATAGCCAAACACATAATCCAGAACGTTTTCCTTCGCTACATCCTTCATTTCTTTGCCGATAATTACAGCAAGCTCAGATTCGAATTTCACTTCATCAATCACGTCAGGTATTTGAATATCCGCTTCGGGACCGATGACAGATGAAGATGGTTTAAAAAAGAACACTGGCAGTTCTGGAATCTCTTCAGGCAGTTCTTCTTTACTTTTGACATAGTTGGCGCCGATACCGATAACTTTTCCCGGTGTCACAGGAGCAAGCCATTCGACTTCCTCTTCCTGGACTACTTCATCCGTATACTCCCAATTGGTAAGCATATCCCCTGTAATGAGATGAATACCATTTTCCGTTTTTACCCCCGTGCGGGTATTACCATTATGAATGAATCGTGCAAATTTCATATGATTTCCTCCAGTCCAAATAATTATTTTACTGCTACTGTGTCTTTGATAACTTTCTTCACGTCCATACAACGACTTGGAGTAGGGAATAGTTTCCCTTTATTAAGCAAGTCATCCGGGTTGAAAACTTCCCTGATACGGGTTTGTGCTTCAAGTTCTTCATCGGTGAAAATGAACCGCATTTCTTCTTTCTTTTCAATACCGACACCATGTTCACCGGTAATCGACCCACCGACATCTGCGCAGGCCTTCAAACAGGCAGTCCCTGCTTCAAGCGCTTTTTCAGTTTCACCAGGGACACGGGAATCAAAGAGGATGAGCGGGTGAAGGTTCCCGTCACCAGCATGAAAGATATTGGCAATTCTTAATCCGGATTCCTCACTAATTTCTTTGATTCGCCTGAGAACCTCGGGAAGCTTACTCCTCGGAATCACTCCATCCTGTACCAGATAGTCAGGAGATATCGCTCCCATTGCACCGAATCCGGTCTTTCTGTTCGCCCACCACTTTCCTCTTTCCTCTTCGCTCTCAGCAACTTTTACTTCTCTGACGTTCCTCGACTTGCAAACTGTAAGTATCTCGTCAATCTGTTCATCAATACCGGCAATGATCCCATCCACTTCAATTAAGAGCAGTGCTTCGATATCATCGGGATGGCCGACTGGATAAGCGCCTGCTTCCACACCTTCGATGGCTGTTTTGTCCATCATCTCGAGCGCAGCGGGGACAATACCAGCCGAGATAATACCCGAAACTGCACGGCTTCCGTCCTCGACATTATCAAAGTAGGCAAGCACGGTTTGCTTACCTTGTGGATTTTTCAAAATACGCACGGTGATCTTTGTGACAATTCCCAGGGTCCCTTCCGATCCTGTCAAAAGCCCCATCAGATCATAGCCAGGACTGTCCGGAATTCCGTCTTCGCTAATTTCGATGATTTCTCCATTCGGCAGCACGACTTCCAGTCCTAAAATATGATTAGTCGTCACCCCATACTTCAAGCAATGTGCACCCCCGGCATTTTCTGCTACGTTCCCTCCAATGGTACATACATATTGACTGGACGGGTCGGGAGCATAATAATAACCCTTATTTGAAATAGAGTTCGTCAATTTCAGATTAACGAAACCAGGCTGGACGACCGCCTGCCGATTCTCATAGTCGACACTGAGGAGATTCCTCATCTTACCCAGGCTGATGATCACTTCTCCATTCAAGGGAATCGCACCGCCACTCAAGCCAGTCCCGGCTCCACGTGCCAGAAACGGAAGATTATGCACAGAACAATACCGTACGATTGCTGCTACTTCTTCCGTGTTCTTAGGAAAAACCACTGCCTTTGGCATCGCCTTATGCACGGTAAATCCATCACAGTCATAGGAAAGCAGATCCTCTCTTTCATAAAGGATTTCTGTCGGCCCAACGATGGCTTCCAGTTGAGCCACATGTACGTCTTTTCGGGTCTGCCTCTTCCTCTTCGATCTGAACAATCGAACTCACCCTTTCATCGTAATTGCTTTTTGGTTCGCAGCTATGTTTTCCTTGTCTTTTTGATAAGCCCAATCAAGAAGCTGGACTGTATGGACGATTTCACTTCTTCGACCGTACTTTTGTACCCCCAGCGCCATCTGCAGCATACAGCCCGGGTTGCCCATAGAAATCATTTCTACTTCTTCCGGAACATTCTCCATTTTTCTTTCTAACACAGCCCCTGCCATGTCGGGATTCGTGATATTGTAGATCCCGGCGCTCCCACAGCAGGTATCGGCATTGGCCATTTCCGTATATTCCACTCCCGGAATATCCTGTAGAAGCTGGCGTGGTTCATGCCGGACACCCTGCCCATGAGCTAAGTGACAGGCATCATGATAGGTAATCTTCTTATTCACCGTACTTTTTGGTTTTTCATAGCCAGTGTCATAAAGATACTTGGAAATATCTTCTACTTTATCGGAAAATACCTCCGCTTTTGCTTTCCATTCTGGATCATCCTTGAACAATTCGGGATACTCCTTCAAGGCACAACCACAGCCTGCCGCATTTACGACCACTTTTCCTTCTTCCTGAAAAGCTTCAATATTTTGTTTGGCGAGTTTCCTTCCCATGTCACGGTCCCCGGCATGGACATGAAGCGCTCCGCAGCACGTCTGATTTTTTGGAAGTACAACGTCATTATCGTTATGGGTCAATACATTGATAGTAGATTCATTGATATCACTGAACATGACATCCATGATGCATCCTGTCAGCATCGCAACACGTGCTTTAGGATTTCCTTTTGCTGGAATGAACTTATAATCTTTATATTTCTTTTGGACAGGCTGCTTCACCTTGGGCATAATTGCTTCCATATCCGCCAGATGGGAAGGCATGATTTTTAGCGCTCCTGTTTTACGTACCGCCGACTGGAGACCGCTTTTTTGATAGAATTTAAGCAAGCCACTGACGGTCCGCATCCGATCTGGATGAGGAAAAAGCCCTTTCAGGAAAAAGCCGCTTACTGCTCCCTTCCACCCCTTCAGCGGTATCGCCTTACGCACCTGACCGCGAGCTTCTTCTATCAGTCCGCCTACATCGACATCAGCAGGACATGCAGTGGTACAGGCACGGCAGTCGAGGCACTGAAAGACAGGGTCAGCGAAGTGTTCGTTGACACTGATTTGACCTTCCGCTACCGACTTGATCAAATGGACACGTCCTCGGGGAGAGTGCTGCTCCTTTCCTGTTTCCAAATATGTAGGACATGATTCCAGGCACATACCGCAATGGACGCAGTCTGCCCATTTGTTTTCATCGGGGTGATCCTTGAATAAATAATTACTGGGACTGGCGTCAGCACATGGGGGGGCTGATTCTTTCAGTTGAGCTGCTAAACTTTTAGCCATTTATATCCCTCCTGCAAAACGTTTATGGTTCAACGTGTTGTTTGGGTCATTCTTCTTCTTTATGCCTTCGAACAAGAAAAAGTAAGCGGGTTTCTTACCCCACACATCGATTTCATGCCGGAGTGCGTATGGCAAATGTTTTACTATCGCGTAGCCTTTCCTGTCTTCCGCTCGACTACGGATCCGTTCAATAGCCTGTTTGACTTCACTTTCATTACCAGTACATATAGCATTAGTGATCCCGTGGCCTAATCCGCCATGCATTTTGATCGTCATATTTTTTGTCTGTAACGTTTCTGCTTCTGCAAGCCATTCGAACACATCCAAATTTTTGCTGCCTATTTTAATTACAGCCCTGGTACTATTTACTTCGTCATCTGTAAGACTATTCGGTGAGACTTTGGAGAAAGCATTCCAAAATGCTTGTGCTTCGGTTTGACTTGAGACATCCATATCCATTCCTGACAGCTTGTTGTCTTCTATCCACTTTTCCTGATAACGGACTGAGTTTTCCACATCCTCAAACGCAACCAGCAATGTATAAACATCACGATTAAACAGTTTCTTAGAAAGGGCAGGATTCACCAGTTCCAGAGAAGCCGGCTCTATCATAGAATCTTGTATTTGTACCACAAATGTCTTCAAATCTTCCAGCTGTTCTTTTGATACAAAAAGTTTTACCAGGCTTTCACATTTTGGGACAGGCCTCAGCTTCATCGTGACTTCTGTAATGACTCCTAAGGTTCCCATCGAGCCGATGAATAGTTTATTCATGTCATAACCCGCGACATTTTTAACCACTTTACCACCAGTGCGGATGACCGTTCCATCAGGATAGGCTACTCTCAGCCCAATGACGAGATCCCTTGCCGAGCCATACTTCATCCGTTTGGGACCGCTTTCATTCGCGGCAATAACACCGCCAATGGTCGCCTGTTCCGGCCAGGCCGGGTCAATGGAAGCCATCTGATCAAACTCACGAAGAAAATCCTGTAATTCCTTGATGGTAGTCCCCGGACGAACAGTTACAGTCATGTCGCCGGCAGTATGCTCCACGACCCCTTTGTACTGAGCTAACGAAAGGAGGATATCATAGTCATTTTTTAAACCGCCATATCCCCGCTTTGTACCTCCGGAAATAATGGCTATCTTTTTGCCGTTTTCATTTGCTTTGTGAAGAATATCCGCGATTTCTTCCTCACTTCCCGGGACTGCCATTTCAACACCGTTGTTTCCGAATTTGTCATCCTTCAACATGGATGAAGCTGTTATTGAAGTTTGAGGCATATCCTGAATTTCCATTTCATTCACCTCTTATGTTTAGAATCGATACACTCTCCAAAGCATATATTCTATAAAAGGAGCCACTAACTTATCGTTAATGGCTCTTGTTCAGTTCCTTTACCTTTTCGCCAATTCTTTGGACTTGGCCTCGATACGGCGGCGATGCAGGATTGGCTCGGTATACCCGCTAGGCTGTTCGCAGCCTTTGAAGACAAGGTCACACGCTGCCTGAAAGGCTACAGACTCGCCATAATCAGCAGCCATCGGACGGTAATTCGCATCTCCGGCATTTTGCTCGTCAACGACTTTAGCCATCCGCTGCAATGTCTCCATCACTTGCTCTTCAGTGCAGATATCATGATGAAGCCAGTTCGCGATATGCTGGCTGGAGATACGAAGGGTTGCGCGGTCTTCCATAAGATCAATATTATTGATATCCGGAACCTTGGAGCAGCCTACCCCATGTTCGACCCAGCGGACGACATAGCCAAGGATGCCTTGTGCGTTATTATCCAATTCCTCCTGGATTTCCTCCTGGCTCCAATTCGGGTTTTCGGCAACTGGAATCTGTAAAATATCATCCTCATAGCTTCCCGTTGAAGAAGCAAGCTCATTTTGTACTTCAGCGACATCAATCTGATGATAATGAAGGGCATGCAGTGTTGCGGCAGTAGGTGATGGCACCCAGGCAGTGTTGGCACCTGCTTTCAGCTGGCCGCCTTTTTGTTCCAGCATAGCAGCCATCAAATCGGGCATCGCCCACATCCCTTTACCGATTTGTGCCTTACCGCGGAAACCGCTGTAAAGGCCGACACTGACATTAGACTTCTCATAGGCATTCAGCCATGTAGAACCTTTCATATCACCTTTTCTGATCATCGGTCCTGCTTCCATCGATGTATGGATTTCATCTCCGGTACGATCTAAGAAGCCTGTATTGATGAATGCGATACGATCTTTTACTTTACTGATACAGTTCTTTAAATTAAGGGTTGTGCGACGTTCTTCATCCATTACGCCGATTTTCAAGGTATTCCTTTCATATCCTAGCAATTCTTCTGTACGTCTGAATAGTTCCTCAGCAAACGCAACTTCTTCAGAACCATGCATTTTCGGCTTGACGATATAAACGGAGCCTTTGCGAGAATTCTGATATTGTCCATTTCCTAATACATCATGCTTAGCAAGCAGTCCGGTGATTACCGTATCAAGAATCCCTTCTGGAACCTCTTCCCCGTTTTCATCCAGAACCGCATTATTGGTCATCAAGTGGCCAACATTCCTGGCGAACATCAGGGAACGGCCGGAAAGCGTCAATTCACCACCATCAGGTGTGGTATAAGAACGATCGGGATTCAGCTTACGTGTCATTTCTTTTTTACCTTTTTGGAAGGTAACGCTCAGATCCCCCTTCAAAAGGCCAAGGTAATTCCGGTATACGAGCACTTTATCTTCTGCATCTACAGCTGTGACCGAATCTTCAAAGTCCATGATTGTAGTCAAAGCGGATTCTATCAGGACATCTTTCACTCCAGCCTGATCTGTTCTCCCGATCGGGTGGCTGTGGTCGATTTGGATCTCAAGATGGATACCGTTGTTTTTCAGCAGTATCGACTCAGGCTCCTCCTGTTCTCCAATATAACCGGCAAATTGAGATGGATCTTCAAGTCCTGCGCTGCTTCCATTCGTCAATTCGACAGATAGCTTGCCATCGCTGACTTTATAAGCAGTTACATTTTTATGGGAGCCTTCTTTTAAAGCAGCTGCTTCATCAAGGAATCCTTTGGAATAGGCAATGACTTTCTCGCCGCGGACCGGGTTGTAATCCCCTTTTATTTCTGCCCCCTCTTCCTCACTGATAGCATCCGTTCCATACAGAGCATCATACAGGCTGCCCCAGCGCGCATTGGCGGCATTAATAGCATAACGGGCGTTATTGACAGGTACGACCAGCTGAGGTCCGGCTTGAACCGTAATTTCATCATCGACATTTTTTGTCGTTACTTTAAAATCTTCTACCTCTTTCTCTAAGTAATTCATATCGCTTAAAAAAGATTTATATTTTTCATAGTTGAAGCTCTGATTTTCTTTATGCCAGGCATCGATTTTCTTTTGTATGTCTTCACGCTTTTTCAATAATGCCCTGTTTTCAGGGGCTAGATTCTGGATGATCGCATCCAATCCGGTCCAGAAGTCCTCACTAGTAACCCCGCTCTCCGGGATAGCCTCGTCATTAATGAATGAATAAAGTTCAGGAGCTACTTGAAGATTACCGATTTGTACGTAGTCTCTCATTGTAAATTCCTCCTTAAGATCAATGATTAGAATAGATAGCAGGGTAAATTGACACATCGATAGGAGTAACGGTTCAAAATTCCGAATTTTCTATCCATTCGTTATCATTTATCTTATAATAAAACCGAACATATCAAAAATACATATTTGGAATTTACATTATTCCTTTTAGTTATAGTACAATTAAGACATAATAAAAACTGTTTTATTACAGAAGCCAAAACAGTAAACAGGAGTGATTGATGTGGATATTCGCCATCTGGAATACTTTTCAGAGGTAGCAAAACAGTTGAGTTTCACCAAAGCCGCTTCCACCCTGCATGTATCACAGCCCTCTCTCAGTAAAGCCATCAAACAGCTGGAGGATGAACTGGGCGTCCCATTATTTTACCGTGCCAAGCAATTAACCTTGACCGATGCAGGCAGTGCTGTCCTTGTCAATGCAAAAAATGTGCTGGATGCCTTCCATAATCTGAATTCAGAACTGAATGACGTCATTGATTTGAAAAAGGGAGAAGTTAAAATCGGTATTCCCCCAATCATCGGAGCTGCTTTCTTTTCCAGCATCATCACCCGCTATAAAGAGGAGTATCCGCAGGTCGAAATCCTGCTGAATGAGGTGGGCTCTAAAATGATTAAGCAAGGGGTAGAAGATGGATCCCTTGATATTGGGCTGGTCTGTAATTTACCTGCGAAAAAACAAGGGCTATTTGAAATGATCGAAGTCATTAATGACCCTCTGAGCCTGCTTGTACACAAAAACCATCATTTAGCCAAAAAAGAACAGATTGATCTTGCTGAACTTGAAAATGAACCGTTCATTTTATATCGTCAGGATTTTACCCTCCATGACCGGATCATCGAGGAATGCTCGAAAAGAGGTTTTACTCCCAAAGTCGTCTGTCACAGTTCCCAGCGCGATTTTATGATTGAAATGGTAGAAGCTAAACTTGGTATTGCCTTGCTTCCTGGTAAAATCGCTAATAAAATCACCGGCAGAGACCTGGTTACTATTCCACTGATTAACTCTAAGGCAAGTCTGGAGCTGGGTATGATATGGAAGAAGAACAAATACCTTCCTTTTGCTGTCCGTCAATTTATCGAATTGGCAAAGCAATCTCTATCAAAGGAAGAAACAACCTCCCCAGTAACAATCGATAACTGAATACTCTTTGTAATAAGCCCTTGCCAATGAAGGGCTTATTTATTTATTGCAAAAACATATCAAATATATTAAAAAGTTACAGGAAATTTACAATAACATGTTTACTCTCCATTTTATGGATACTACAATGAACGTAACTACTTAAAGGAGGTTTTAGGTTGTTTAAAAGATTTTCTGCAGTAGTAGTCATGTTTTTGGTAGCGCTTACAAGTTTCCATAATCCTGTTTTTGCGGACAATCACGGGGAGCCACCTGTCAAAGAACTGGAGCAGCAGTTCAAGGATTTGATTTATTTAGAGACTACAGAGAATGGCGAAGTGAAAAAATATGATTCCATGGACAGATTGGAAGAAGAAATGAAGAGTATCATGGTTTGGCCGCTGGCAGACCATTATTTAGATACCTATTTTGAAGAGCGTGAGGGAAAATTATATTTGAAAGAAATGGACGGTCCTGTTCAATTGAATACCAATCAGGATTATACACTGGAAAAGGTCAGCGACGATAAGTACAAACTGACCCAGCAAGGAGAAAATCAACTTCGAGGCGAATACACATTGAACATCACCTACAGCTATGAAGCTGGTAAATGGGTTTTCGGTGACCGAATGAATCATGTTTCTACTTCCGAAGACGGTGGAGAGTTACCTGATACAGCTACTTCTCTACCAACGATGATGGTTTCTGGCGGAGCTATCATGGCACTTGGGGCCTTTCTCCTAATTTTCCGCAGAAAAACCAATGTATAAAATAGAATAGATGGTTATAGGGGAACTGAGAAACTAGTAACCAACATTTATAAGGCGCTGCGATTGCAGCGCCTCTTTTACATGAAAACTTTTTCTTACTATTTATAAACTATGGACAGGAAAACCAATAGCTTTGTCGGCCGCTTCCATGATGCTTTCTCCAAGCGTCGGGTGAGCATGGACCACAAGGGAAATATCTTCCGCAGTCAGACCGGACTGAATAGCAACTGTAAGTTCATTGATTAACTCCGGCGCCCCTTCTCCTGCCACTTCTGCAGAAAGTATTGTCTGATCATGCGAGTCAACCATCAGCTTCACAAATCCTTTACTATTATTTATGGTTAACGACCTGCCATTATGGCTGAAAGGGAAATGGTGTATATCCATTCGAACCCCGGCTGTTGTCAGTTCCTCTTGCGAAGGACCAACAATGGCAAGTGGCGGATCAGAAAATACAACGGATGGTATGACATGATCAGAAATATCGACAATATCTCCGCTGATGGCTTCTGCAGCCAGCTTGCCTTGTAACGACGCCCGATGAGCCAGAGCCTGTCCAATGGTCACATCACCAATGGCAAAAATATGGGGCTGATTAGTACGACAAGCGGAGTCTATTGGAATGAATCCTTTTTCGGTAGCTTCAATTCCCGCTTTATCAATACGTAAGGCCTCTGTGTTTGGCTTTCTTCCAACAGTAACCAGCGCATAATCGGCTGATATTTGCCTGGATTCTCCACGGACTTTAAAGTTAACGACAGCACCTTCGTTCGAACTTTCAACTTTAGAGACGTTTGCATCGGTATGAATGGCAACATTCCCTCTTCCATTAAGCTCCTCCTGAACAAGTGTGCTCATTTCTGAAGAAAACCCTGAAAGTATCGAAGGAAGTCCCTCAAGGATAGTCACCTCTGTTCCGAAGTTTGCAAACATGGTTCCCAGTTCTATTCCAATGTACCCACCTCCAATAACAGCGAGGGAAGATGGCCTTTTATTTAATGATAAGGCTCCTTCAGAGGAAAGAATACGCTCACCAAAAGAAAATGCAGGAACGTTGACAGGCTGAGAACCTGTGGCGATTATGCATGATTCGAATGTCACTACCATATCTTCATCTCCGGAAACGGTTACTGTATGAGGATCGAGAAAAGCGGCGACTCCTTGTATGACTTTTACATTTCTATACTGAAGCAATCCAGCAACCCCGTCGGTCAGCTGCCTGATAATATTATTTTTCCAGGCTTGTAATTCGACAAAATCCACCTTCGCATCTGAAAAATGCACACCTGCAGCTGCAGCTTTGTACGGTATTGCAGCGTAATGACTGGCCTCGATCAATGCTTTTGAGGGAATACAGCCGACATTTAAGCAAGTGCCTCCCAGCTTTTCTTTTTCTACTATTGTTACCTTCCTTCCAAGCTGCGCTGCCCGTAATGCCGCCACGTAACCGCCTGGACCAGCTCCAATAATAAGAACATCCGTGTTAAGCATTTGATTTCTCCCTTTCTTACAATAGCATTTGGTAAGGGTGCTCAAGGTAATAGACGATTTCATTTAAAAAGGAACTGGCAGGATCTCCATCAAGAGCCCTGTGATCAAACGTCAAGCTAAGTGGTAAAAGGGTTTGTTCTGCTAATTCTCCGCCCTGGAATACGACCGATTTTTGATAAGTTCCTACTCCTAAAATACCGGCTTCCGGTGGATTCAATATCGGTGTGAAGTACTCAATTCCGGAAGCCCCTAAATTGGTGATGGTAAATGTGGATCCCTTCATCTCATCACTGGAAAGCCTGTTTTCTCTCGCTTTTTTGCTGAGAGAATAAATACTTTCTGCCAACTCCAGGATGGTTTTATTTTCGGCCTGGAATACGACTGGAACAACCAGCCCATCATCCAAAGATGTTGCCATTCCCAGATTAATCGTTTCGTACGTATAGATTTCATCATTGATAAAAGCACTGTTAGCTGATTTGTGTTTTTCTAAGGCCATTACTGTTGCCCTGGCAATAAACGGTGTTAATGTTAGAGAAATGTCGGCATCTGTTTTTTGCAATTCCTGTTTCGCTTGTTTTTGAATTTCCTGTAACTCAGTGATATCTGCCTTTTTCATTAGGGTGAGCTGAGCGCTCTCCTGCAGGCTTTGATGCATGCGATCTGCAATTACTTTCCTCATTCCTTTAGCTGGAGTTACTTTGGAATTTGTATGCTTCTTGGCAGGTTGTTCAGGTATACCAGATGCAGTTGCCGGACTTTCTTTTTCTTCCTTAACGGCTGAATTTTGGTCTAAATAATTCTGTACATCCTGCTTAGTAATCCGGCCTTGTGGGCCTGTACCAATTAATTCTTCCATTGGGACCCCATTGGATTTCGCCATTTTCTTGGCAGCTGGTGATATTTTAATTCTTTTACCTATATCTGGTGCCTGTTTTTCTTCGGTCATAACCGCAGTTGCAGCTACCTCACTTGAAGCTGAAGTTTCTGTAGAGGATTTAGAAGGCTTTTCTCCTTCATCAGAAGAAGTTTCGATATTTTCACCTGCTTCCCCAATATAGGCTAATGTATTGCCCACTTTTAACGTTTCGTCTTCCTTCGCCATAATCTTCAAGATTACTCCATTCGCCGGAGCCTCTAATTCGTTGGTTATTTTCTCTGAGCTGATCGTAACCAGAGGCTCCCCTTTCTTTACTGGTTCGTTTTCTTTTTTCAACCACTCAGCAATGGTGCCCTCCTGCATGCTCATTCCAAATTTCGGCATCACCACTTTCTCTGCCATGGCATTCCCACTCCTTCATTCATCAGATTAATAGCTATTTAAATAGTTACAATCGATTCATCATCGATCAATTCAGAAACTACTGCCAATATTTTTTCAGGCGATGGTAAATACAAATCTTCTAAAGCCGGCGAGAACGGTACCGGGCTATGAGGTGCTGTAACCATCTTGATTGGTGCATCCAGGTAATCAAACCCTTTGTCTGCTACCAGTGCTGAAATATCGGTTGCTGCATTGCAGCGAGGGTTGGCTTCATCGACTATGACCAGCCTGCTTGTTTTCTGAACGGATTTCAAAATTGTATTCTCATCTAGTGGGGATAAACTTCTAGGATCAACAACTTCGGCTTCGATCCCCTTTTGTGCAAGCTGATCAGCAGCCGTAAGCGCTGTGTTGACTTGCTTTCCAATCGCTACAATCGTTAAGTCATCCCCTGAGCGTTTGATGTCCGCCTTTCCGATCGGGATCGTATAATGTCCTTCTGGTACTTCTCCTTTAACATTGTAAAGTGTTTTATCTTCAAAAAAGACAACCATATCGTCATCTTCAATAGCAGATATCAGCAGTCCTTTGGCATCAGCAGGGCTGGAAGGAACAACAACCTTTACACCTGGAATTGCTGTAAACATGCCATAAAGTGTCTGGGAGTGCTGAGCTGCTGCACGGAATCCTGCTCCGTGCATGGTGCGGATCACAAGTGGAATTTTCGCGTGACCACCAAACATGTACCTTAATTTAGCGCCCTGGTTCATTACTTCATCAAGACAGCTGCCGATAAAGTCATTAAACATCAATTCTGCAATCGGCCGCATTCCGGTGGCAGCTGCACTTACAGCTGCTCCAACATAGCCTGCTTCAGCTATCGGAGTATCAAGAATCCGGTCACGCCCAAACTCTTGAACCAAGCCTTTGGTGACACCCATTACTCCACCCCAGGCATCTTCATCTCCGAGATGATCGAGGTCCGCTCCACCGGCTACATCTTCCCCCAGCAAAATAACATTTTCATCGTTTCTCATCGTTTCTTTAATCGCTTCATTAATCGCATCAGCAAATGAAATTTGTCTTGCCATGGTTTATTCCTCCCCGCCTGGTTTATAGTTCACATACACATCAGTGGTCAGTTGATCTGCCTCCGGCATTGGACTTTTTTCCGCAAACTCGACTGCATCTGCTACTGCTTGCCGCACATTTTCATCAATAGAGTGGAGCTCGTCCTCTGTGGCAAGATTATTCGATAATAGCTGTTCACGGAATCGAATAATGGCATCTAATTCATTCAGGTGCTGCTCCCTCTCCCCCTGTGTCTTATATGTCTGGGCATCTCCTTCAAAATGTCCATAGTTTCGATAAGTAACACACTCGATCAGACTAGGACCTTCCCCATTACGGGCACGTTCTACTGCTCGCTGTGCCGCTTCATATACAGCCATCGTATCTTTTCCGTCCACCGTTTCTCCCGGGATATTATATCCGGTTGCCCGATCAGCAATTGATTTACAGCTGGAAGCATATTCAAATGGCGTCGATTCTCCATAACCATTATTTTCCGCTACAAAAATGACAGGAAGATCCCAGATAGCTGCCTGGTTGATTCCTTCATGGAAGGTTCCGTGATTATTGGCACCATCACCAAAGAAGCAAACCGCTACACCGCCAGTTTTTCTTAATTTAGCGGACAAGCCTGCTCCAGTCGCCAACGGGAAACCGCCACCGACAATACCATTTGCTCCAAGCATCCCTTTACTGACATCGGCAATGTGCATGGAGCCGCCCTTTCCTTTACAAAGGCCGGTGGCTTTTCCATAGATCTCTGCCATCATACCTTTCAGGTCACATCCTTTAGCTATACAATGCCCGTGCCCGCGGTGCGTGCTCGTAATGTAATCCTTGTCATCTAAATGGGAACAAACTCCGACCGCAACCGCCTCTTCCCCTGCATATAGATGCACGAATCCTGGTATGGTTCCGGTACTGAACGTTTCATGGACCTGATCTTCAAATCTACGAATCTCTACCATTTTCTGATACATCCATTTGGCTTTTGCAGCTGTCAGTGACTCTTGCTGGACTTCTGACACTCTCATACACGTCGCCCTCCTTAATTTTTGTACGCTCTAACGGAACTGCTTATGGAGCGTTCTACTTTTAACTATTGCAAGTTCCATGCCAAAAAAGAAAACGCTTACATAATAAGCGTTTTTAAGCGTTTCTCTATTAAATTTCGACGGGAAAATGAGACAAAGTGGGAAACTGTCTCATTTTGTCTCAAAATGTTCCATTACCCCAATTCGTATTTCTTCAATTTCCGATAAAAAGTACTGCGGGGAATACCCAGCTGCCGGGCAGCCGCCGACGCTCTTCCTCCATGCTGTCTCAGTGCTTTTTCAATGTATTCCTTTTCCATCTGCTCCCGTGTGGATAATTCAAAAGAAAAACTTTTTTTTCTTTCATGTGGAGTTATTTGCCGAATATAGGCTTCAACATCTGCAGGATCAGGAGATTGCTCACCATATTCTATATAAATCCCTTCCAATACATTAAAAAGCTCACGAATATTTCCTGGCCAATGGTAGCTTTGCAAGGCACGAACAGCTTCTGTTCTCCAGGTAAATTGCCAATTTCGTTTCTGAAGATAATATTCAACTAACTCAGGGATGTCCGACAGCCTGTTTTTAAGCGGTGGCATATGAAGAGGATAGACATAAATTCGATAATAAAGATCTTCCCTGAATTGCCCCTTCTTTACGAGCTCTCCAATAGACTTATTGGTTGCTGTAATAAGTCGAAATGAGACACGTATCGGCTTTTTCCCGCCAATAGGCACTACCTTTTTTTCTTGCAGCGTACGTAATAGAGCAACCTGGGTCTTTACCGAGATGTCACCAATTTCATCTAAAAATAAAGTTCCGCCATTGGCCTGGACTATTTTTCCTTCATAACCATCCCTTCGAGCACCTGTGAATGCTCCTCCTATATAACCAAACAGTTCGCTTTCCAACAAGTTTTCTGGTATGGCTCCACAATTTACTGCCACAAACGGACTATCGGGTTTACTGCAATCATGAAGTGATTTAGCCATTACTTCTTTTCCTGTCCCTGTATCCCCAGTAATATGGATGGTGACATCCTTTTCAGCAGCCTTTTTCGCGCGCTCTAAAACTTTTTGAAAAGCACTGCTTTTCCCAGCTACTCCATGAAATTGAAACGAGGAGTTCCACCCTTGGACTGCAGGTGATTTTTTATGGTTTGTTAAAGTGATATGATGCCCGATGATTTCACTTGAATCTTTTGCGTATACTGGAGACTTTTTGTGATTTGCCGGTAATTCAGAAATAGTAGCGGGAACATTCGTAATAGCAGAGGATGCATAAACCAGCTGGTGGTTACGATTATAAAGAATGAAGGAGTGGTCACTGCCTCTTTCTTCTTTTAACCCTAAATTGATCAATTCAAGCTCTTCTTCCTTCACCATATGCTGCCACTTGCTTTCAATCGCATAGGCAGCAGCAACAACTGCCGCAAGCACATGTTGATAATGGTCGGGAATGTAAGGACTTGAAATATCCAGTGCACCAATCACTTTGTTATTTTCATCTTTAATCGGAGCAGCGGAACACCCCCAGGTTTGCGAAGCTATTGAAAAATGTTCCATGCCGTTGATGGCGATCGGTTCCCCAATTGCCAATGCGGTTCCTATTGCATTCGTTCCTACTTGTTCTTCCGTCCATTTCACGCCCTCTGTAAAGTTTATCTGCCCCGCTGTAGCTTTCACTTGTTTCTCTCCTACCATCCGAAGGACATAGCCCTCATGATCGACAAGAAGCAAAATCACATCAGAATCATGGTACATTGCTGCAAGCTTTGTGATAAACGGTTCTGCCAATTGTATCAAGTGGCTATTTTCTCTTCTTCGTTTCTGTAACGCATCATAAGACAACAACTGGGTTCCTTTCCCATTGTAAGGGTCGACCCCAAGACTTCTACAATGGTTCCACGATGTTTGAATCCGCTCATTAATACGTGAATCATCCAATACACCTTCCTGGACAAATCGTCTCCAATCACCTTTTGTGATTTGTTCCACCACGGGATCCTTCACCTCTTTGAATGGTTTTAATTTTTAGTCAGAAAAAGAGCGTACTATTTCTATTATTCGATTAAAATTATTATGTTTCCTCCCCTATCTTCCAGTTTTCCGAAAATTCCAACATATATTTTAATATATCTAAGACCGAAAAAGAAAATCGCTCTTTCTTCGTTAATAAAAACAAGCGATACTCACGTTGACTACTTATTATCTTGTGATTTAAGCGATAACCAACCCCATGTTTATTGGCAGGTTACAGCGGGAAATAATTTATATAACCCAATTCCAACAGAAAGGATGAGTACAACTATGGCAAGAAAGGCACAGTATCAGCCTGTTGGCGGAAATGGGATCGATCCAACAGATGCACAGGAAGTCCACTATGCGAAAGAATTCAAACAGGCAGATAAAGCTGGTGGATATCGAAAACAGAAAGTGAAAGAAGCAAAAAGAGAAAATCCTGATTTAAAACAATAAGTCACACAAAAAGCAGCTTTTCACAGCTGCTTTTTTATGGCATCATTTTAAACTGGCTAACAGAAAACAGCCCGCTTCTCTAATACTCAATCTCTACTGGAATGATAAAGAAAGATATTCAGGTTTTCATTTTTATCGATGGTGCCCAGCAAGATATCAGTCAGCTTGATGTGATGGTATGTAAGCGAAAGTTTGTTTAACAGCCATCCCTCGTCTTTTCCCAGCTGTTCTAATTCCTTATAATCAATCCTTTTTTCTTTGATCACCGTTTTAGGAAGTTTAAATGGCTTTACTGGCGCACCAAATGTGGAAGGTGTTAACGGCTGATACTGGGATCGTAAAAAGAAAGAAACCGTTCCTCCAGGTTCCCATAAAGCAAGCGCTACTTTCTGGACATCCTCCGTCTTTTCTTTGCGAAGTTCCGACAAAAGTACATCAACCGAGATACGTGCTTTCTTTAAATTTTTATACTTTATTTCACCATTTTCGATCAGTGGTATGGGTGCGGGAATGAATAACTTTCTCACCTTGGGTGATCGTAAACTTAATAAAATCCCCATCAAATAGAGGATCAATATGACCCCCATCGTAACCATAGATCCCTTCAATCCTAATCCTTCATCCGATAATGGGTGGGCGATGATGTTTCCGATCAATAGTACAATCACAAAATCGAGCAGTCCGACCTGTGAGATGGAGCGCTGGCCCATTAGTTTGGCGAGTATAAGGAAGAAAATGAAACCGACGATTGCTCTTAACATCCATTGAACCGCAGTAAGAGACTCTTGAGAGCTGAAGAACTCCATACATACTCCCCCTTAACATACAATCACTACCTTATTTTTCGCCAATTCACCTTAAATTATCAAAAATCATAAGAAGACCCTGCTAATAAAAATCACAAGCTGTGACTACAAAACAAATACATTTCCCGATTTTTGTAAAAATATATCGATATATGTAAAACGATTTTTACAGGGATTTTTGTCGCT
Source organism: Thalassobacillus devorans MSP14 (assembly GCF_000496835.1). Classification (GTDB taxonomy): domain Bacteria; phylum Bacillota; class Bacilli; order Bacillales; family Halobacillaceae; genus Thalassobacillus; species Thalassobacillus devorans_B. Next base: position 446,735 of record NZ_KI543238.1, on the reverse strand, counting down.
TTGTCGAATTTCAATGATATAAGGAATACGCATAATCACTTAACATAAGAAGAAAGGGTGTAAGTATGTTGAAAAACAGTTTATTTAAATGGATGCCCTATAAAGACCAGGATACAAGTGAAAGAAAACTCGTGGAGGTCATGAAGCGACTGAAAATCAACGACTTCCAGTTCAATTGGGATCGAAACAGCTGCTATATAGAGTTTGAATATAAAGAACAGTCTTACCGATTGGAACACTCTGTTGAAAAAGCAAAGCGGAAAGGCATCCTGTTAAAAAACGGAGTAGAATGTTTAGCGGCACTGACCCAGACGCTCGAAGACCTATGTAAAATTATTGATCGCGGCACTTACCCATTTGAAACATGGATAGCGGGGATGCAGCAGCCCGCATCAGAAGAAGAAATCCCGGATGTTAAAGAGGAAGACCAAGTATCTCCCGAGACATCTAACCCTGCTGAAATTCAAAAAAATAAAGAGTTTATTCCTTTTAGAAAAGATGCTACAGTAAGAGACTTTGAGCGAAAGCAGGTTATCAACGGGGGACAGCGAAAATAATCATAAATGTGGAAAGAATGTGTAAAATGGATATCAATTCAATGACATTGCTGATAACTGGTGGCGAATTCTAGTAAGATATATATAAAGATGGGCAGCAAGCACACCAGCGCCTCCCCCTGGCGCTCGGTAGGCTTGCTGCCTTTTTTCATAGAAAACAGAACAAAAAGACGGGGAATTCCCCGTCTTTTTTATATGGTATACTTTTCAAAAAGGACACAGCAGGTTACTCTTTAAACCCGATGTAAAATTCATCTTTATGCAAAATTCGGTTATAAGCATACCATGCAGCAAGCAAGCGTCCATGTGAGTTATTTGCAGCCGTTGGAATGTATCGTACTGAGAATTTTCCGGCTTCTCCTGTTGCTCCTCCTTCATACGTACTGCGAAACGGGAATTCATCACATTCATATCCTTCACCAGGTTTTTCTATCTTGGCACAAGCTTTATCTTTTGCTCTTCTATTGGCGTCATACCGTGCTGGATCGTACTTGGAATACAAGCGAGTCAAAGGGGCCCTGCCTTCAATTCCAGGAAACAAACTCCCTGGTGATTTCAAAGCATCCTTATGGTGTTGAAAAGCCTCTTTCATGATACTAAAGTAAGGATCAATCATTTTATAATAGAAGACAGGAGTGGCTTCAGCAAAGATTGCCCCTTCTTTTGGCCAGAAAAAAGGTTGGAACACAAACATATAATCAGCTGAGTCCATTCTAACTTTCTGTTTTCGGCCGTCTGATGTCAGTGGAGGAAGTTTCTTTCCCGGTGGGTCAATCGTCACTCTGGGCCAAAAATCCATATAGCTGACCTGATCTTTATTTCCAGCGGTAACTGGAGGAGGATCTGACTCAAATATGGTATATCCCTCGCCATTCGAGCGCCACTGAGCCAACGTCCGTTTGTCCGGCGATTCATCCCCTAGACAATCCCGGTACTCAGAGATGCCATCACACTGCATACTGATGGATACTTTTGATCCAATCCAACCCTTGCTGTCCAAATCCATGTCAATGTCGTCTACTTTGTAGCTGTAATCTACCGTACGTAATCCATTGTATCCATGAGCAAGCACGGTCAATCGGAAAGATACCCAATCACAACCAAAGGGGAACCAACTTGGCCCGCATCCCGCGGGGTCGGAGTATACAATATAATTAGACCAGCAGGACGCATACCTATTTTTGAACCACCAGCCATCCATGTTCTCTCTATCCATACACTCATCAAATTGAATATTGTCATACTCGAAAGGGGGTGGTGCCCAAGCAGTGCCTTCTTCAGCAGTTTCATCTAAATCCATCTCTACCGGGAAAGTCTTTTTGCTTTTTTCAGCTTCAGATGCCATCTGTTTTAATGTTTTTGTCTTTGGTACATGTTTCTGTCCAGAAATCAAACCCAGTTCTTCAGGCATTTTACCTTCTTCTAACTGTTTTATCACTTGATCAGCTTTTTCAGGATCATTTGTCGGTATAATGTATATCTGTGGTTTGTCTTTGGATGAATTCATAGCAGTTTTTTTGTATTCCAGCCCTTCATTTTGTTTACCGATGACTGACTCAGGAGTATAAAAACCGATGAAAACTAACACCAAAACCAAGACAACGGGAAACCAAGGGGATTTTCTCAAATGATAACCTCCATTGTATTTAGTACCCAAAACCACAGAGCATGTCCACTAAATCTAATTAATACTAACAATTCACACTTACAGTTTAGTTTTAGGATGGTTAATTTGTAAATAGGCCCTTCCCACTGATAACACAGGACTTTTCACACCAACTACCATATACCTAGATAGTGCCTTATAGCTCAAAGATTCAGGCAGCAGGCACTTGCGCGCACCTGCTTTAAGGAAAAAGAAATGCTTAGCAATAAAAAAAAAGCCCTTGATATCAAGGACTTTTTCTGATTTGTATGAGTGGAGCATAGCGGGCTCGAACCGCTGACCTCTTCGCTGCCAGCGAAGCGCTCTCCCAGCTGAGCTAATGCCCCGTGATTCAATTATTAACTCGACAATCAGTATTATATAACGACATTCCTCCTAATATCAAGAGGAAAATGCAAAACGTTGCCATTTTTTTATAACAGCAGGACTTTCTTCATCGTTTATGCGCCTCTTCCTTCGGGTATCCCTGTTTCTAAGGAGGCGATACCGATGCAACCGAACTATCAAATCTTTGGTGATGACGAACAAATGGGAGAATCTATCGACAAAATTAAAAAACACGGGGTAGATGAAGATAATATCTACATTCTTTCTCACGACAATGATCATGTCAGACGAGCGAAAAGACAAACAGATGCTAATAAGATCGGCGTCAGTGAAACTGGTCTTGGTACAGCAACGAAGAATGTCTTCCGTGGTAAAGATGATAAACTGATCTCCAAAATGAAAGAGATTGGTTTCGATCAATCCACAGCAAAGGAGCTCCATAAAGAATTAGAAAAAGGAAAAAGTTTATTAGTTGTTACTAATGAAGAAGACGTTAAATTTTAATATGCGGAAGCCAAAAGCGGAGTGGTATGACTCAATAACCACTCCGCATCTATTTATTTCACCGGTTCTTTTATATATTGATGCAGCACGTTCTTCATCAGCTGTTTTCCTTCTAATGTCCCGATTGATTCCGGATGAAATTGAACCCCTTCGATCGAGTATTCCTTATGACGGATTCCCATAATCTCACCCTCTACTGTTACAGCAGTCAAATCAAAAGTCTTCGGAAGACTCTCCATATCGACAATTAAGGAATGATAGCGCATTGCTTCCATCGGAGAAGGCAGACCTTTGTAAATTCCTTTTTCATCGTGATGGATGAAGGAAGACTTGCCGTGCATCAGTTTTGCTGTCTGTACTACTTGAGCCCCGAACGCCTGGGCGATCGCCTGATGACCGAGGCAGACACCGAAGATCGGGATTTTCCCTTTGAACTTATCAATGACTTCTATAGTCAATGGCGCATCTTTGGGTGAACACGGCCCAGGAGAAAGGAATATCAAATCAGGATCAATCTGCTCAATTTCCTCTACGCTCACCTTATCATTTCGTCGAACGATTATTTCTTCTCCCAATTCCCCTAAATACTGGACGAGATTATAGGTGAATGAATCATAATGGTCGATCATATAAATCACATTACTCAGCTCCTCTCTGCTCTTCCCCCTCTGCTACTCGACTAATTCACGTACATTATGATAAAAACGATCCAGGGCTTCCTCTCGTTTTTGTTCATCTTTCAAATTTTCTACTTCTGCCTCCACCAGTCGGATGATCTTGCTCCCGATAATCACCCCGTCGGCATGCTCGCGGATCATTCGAACATCGTCATTGGTTGAGATGCCGAACCCTACTGCTACAGGGACCGGGCTGTGCTTTTTCACTCTCTCAATGAAATCAGTGACTTCCGAAGATAACTGATTTTCACCGCCTGTCACTCCCAACGTAGAAACGCAATAAAGAAAACCGCGTGCATCGGAAGCAATTTTCTGAATCCGTTCCTCCGAGTTAGGTGCGACAAGGGATATATATTCTATATCGTGATTCAGTGCCAGTTCCCTGACACTCTCGCTTTCTTCATAAGGAAGGTCTGGAATAAGCACGCCTTCTGCACCATACTGCTCAAGCAGCTCAAAAAACTTTTCCTCGCCGATGCGGAGGACAGGATTATAATAAGTGAAAATAACCACAGGGATGTCCAGGCCTTTTTCACGCATAGTCGGAATCAGTTCAATCGCCTGTTTCAAAGACATTCCATTTTCCAGCGCTCGCTTCGCCGCCCGTTGGATCGTCGGACCATCAGCGAGTGGATCTGAATAAGGAATTCCTAATTCCAGAATATCTGCACCAGCATCCTGAAGCTTCAAGGCCAGCTCAATTGTCACCTCAGGGGCTGGATCACCTGCTTCAATGAATGGGATGAACAGGTCTTCTGTCTTACTGAGCTTACCCTGGAATGAAGTTTGTGTAAGCATATTACTCCTCCCCCTTGAAGTGATTCATAATCGTAGCGAGGTCTTTATCACCGCGCCCGGAAAGATTGATAAGGATAGTCTTATCCTGCGGCAAATCCTTCGCTTCTTTAAACGCCTGGGCTAATGCGTGGGCACTTTCCACGGCTGGAATAATGCCTTCCGTCTCTGTCAGCAGCTTTAATGCATTCATCGCTTCCTCATCAGTCACCGCCTCATAACGGACTTGTTTGGAATCAAACAAATAAGCATGCTCCGGACCGATGCCCGGATAGTCGAGACCTGCAGAAATCGAGTAAGGTTCTGTGATTTGACCATGTTCGTCCTGCAATAAGAAAGTTAGAGACCCATGAATTACCCCACGATCTCCTTTTGTCAGTGTCGCAGCGTGCTCTTCCGTATCGACGCCTTTACCAGCGGCTTCCACACCGATCAGTTCGACATCGTCTTCTAAAAATGGGTGGAACATCCCGATTGCGTTGCTGCCACCTCCGACACAGGCATAGATGTAATCGGGCAAGGTAGGCTCACCTTCCAGGAACTGCCGCTTCGATTCATCGCCGATAATGCGCTGGAAATCGCGGACCATGCGAGGATAAGGATGTGGACCGACCACGGAACCAATCAAGTAAAAATGATCTTCACAGTTCGCTACCCAGTAACGGATCGCTTCATTGGTCGCATCTTTCAGAGTTCCACGGCCACTGGATACCGGAATGACTTCTGCTCCGAGCATTTTCATCCGGAACACATTCGGTTCCTGTCGCCGGATATCTTCTTCCCCCATGAACACTTTGCATTCCAGCCCGAACTTGGCCGCTACCGTGGCGGAAGCGACACCATGCTGGCCTGCTCCAGTTTCTGCGATAATTTTCTTTTTGCCCATCCGTTTCGCAAGCAACGCCTGCCCGATGGCATTATTTAACTTATGGGCGCCGGTATGAAGTAGATCTTCCCGCTTCAAATAAATCCTGGCACCGCCTAACATGTCTGTGATTTTATCAGCATACGTAAGCGCCGTTGGTCTCCCTGCATACTTTTCTAACACATGATGATATTCCGCGATAAAACCTTTATCACCCATGGCTTCATCAAGCGCTTCTTCCAGTTCCTGCAATGGAGCCATTAATGTTTCCGGTACATATTTACCGCCAAAATCACCGTACCGCCCTTTTTGATCCGGATATACTTGCACCATAATTTTCCACCTCTCTCATCAGCGCTTGAATTTTATTTTGGTCTTTTTTATTTTCCGTTTCAGTGCCACTGGAAAGATCGATTCCTCCGGGGTAATAGCTTAATACCTCTCCTGCATTTTCAGCAGTGATGCCGCCGGCAATCAGACAGGGAACTCCCTGGTGTTCTGCTTCTTTCCGATAAGCAGGGATCGCTTCCCAGTCGAATCGTACGCCAGTGCCGCCATAAGCACCCTTTACTTTAGAATCTACTACAAAGCCATCTACGGCTCCCTTGAATAGATGCATATAATCGACACCGAAGTCGGCGTGATGAATCACTTTCCACACTGGTAAGGAAAAATGCTCTTTAATTTGAAGTACTTCCGAAACCGTTTCATTGCCGTGTAACTGGATGATATCGAGTGGCACATAATGCAGGACGATTTCAAGTTCTTCTATAGTTGGTTCCACGAAAACACCCACAAGTTTTTGGTCCGGATTCACTTCATTAACCCAGCGCCCGACTCTTTCAGGACGAACATACCGTTTCGTTCCTGGTACGAAAATGAAACCGAGATGAGTAGCCTGCGAATATGCACTGTAAGCTAAATCCTGCTTCGACCGGTTTCCGCACAGCTTGACTAAAGGCGATCTCATGAACGTACGCCCCCCATCAAATGAGTCACTGCTTGATTGAGGTCATCCTGCCGCATCAATGCTTCACCGACAAGAATCCCTTCTGCCCCTGCAGCTGCAACCTGTTCGATATCCTCATAGCTGAAAATGCCACTCTCAGAGACTATCAGACTTTCCTTTGGTACCATCGGAGCGATTTTCTTCGTCTGTTCCAGTGTAGTTTCAAAGGTTTTGAGATTCCGATTGTTGATACCGATAATCTTGGGGGTGAACTCCTTCAAGATCCCTTCCAGCGTTTCTTCCGAATGAACTTCTACGAGTGCTTCCAAACCAAGCGTCTCCGCATGCTGGTAAAATTCGTGCAGCTGTTTCGGCTCTAACGCTTCCCCGATCAATAGAATCGCATCTGCTCCGATCCGGGCACTTTCTTCGATTTGGATGGAATCGATAATAAAGTCTTTCCGCAACACCGGCAGATTTACTACCTTTTTTATGTCGCTTAAAAAGTCCCGATGGCCTTGGAAAAAATGCTGGTCCGTCAGCACAGAAATTGCCTGGGCACCTGCTTTTTCATACTCCCGGGCAATGACGACAGGGTTGAAATCATCACGGATGATCCCTTTGGAAGGAGATGCTTTCTTCACTTCCGCAATCAAACCGGCAAGGTAAGGGGAATGCTTTAAGGCCTCATGTAAGGAATAGTGAGTAGTTCTCTGCTCCTCTGGGAGGAAAATCCTATCTATTTCTTGTTGTTTGATGGCGAGAATCGTATCAAGCATATTTCTGCTCCTTTGTATGTGTGATTGCTTCAAAGTATTCCCTTACAACACCTTCGTCAAGCGCTTTTCTTACTTGCTTTACTCCTGCCTGGATGCTCTTGGCTTCCCCTGCGATATATAATCCCGCCGCGGCGTTCATCAATACGATGTCCCTCGCGCTGTCATTCGCTTTGTTATAGACGATATCCTGGATGATGGCTGCACTTTCTGCTGGATGGACGATTTGAATATCTTCTAATTTTCCGCGTTTCAGACCGACCTCTTCCGGGCTCAATGTATATCTGGTAATCTCTCCATCGTTCAATTCCACGATATCTGTTTCTCCTGTAATGGTTATTTCGTCAAGGCCGTCACGGCCAGTCACAAGCAAAACATGTTTGGAACCAAGAGCCTTCATGGTTCCTGCTAGCTTTTCTCCATAGCTCGTATCATAGATTCCTATCAGCTGGCGTTTCGTCTGGGCAGGATTGGAAATCGGTCCGAGCAGGTTGAAGACAGTCCGGAACCCAAGTTCCTGCCTGGCCGGCACCGCGTGCTTCATCGCCTGGTGATAGTTCGGAGCAAATAGGAAGGTCATCCTTTTTTCTTCCAGGGCGCGCTTCCCTTCTTCAGGCGTGACCTCTAAAGGCATCCCAAGCATTTCAAGCACATCGGCGCTGCCGCTTTTGGACGATACTTTCCGGTTCCCATGCTTTGCTACTTTCACACCCACGGCGGCCAGGACAATCGCAACTGCGGTAGAAATATTGAAAGTTGAACTTCCATCTCCTCCGGTACCGCAAGTATCAATAACCGCGTCGTCTTCGATATCCATTTTCAGCATGTTACTTCGCATGGCTCTTGCAAACCCGGTCATTTCTTCGACCGTTTCACCCCGATAGCGCAACACACTCAATAAACTCATCAATTGACCGGTAGAGACTTTCCCCTTCATGATTTGATTCATCAATTCAAAAGATTCCTGTTCTCCCAGCTTTTCTCCTTCTACGACACGTTTCAATAATTCTTTCATCTCAACTCCACTCCTTCTCTGCTCTTCTCAAACATTTTCTCAGCTAACTCGATCGTTTTTTTCAAAGCACTTGCTTTATTCAACGTCTCTTCATATTCGCCTTGGGGATCAGAATCGGCAACTACCCCTGCTCCTGCCTGGATATATGCTTTTCCTTGATACAGGGTCATGGTCCTAATCGTAATGCAGGAATCGATGTTGCCATCAAATCCAAGATAAAGGATACCTCCTCCATATAAATGTCTTGGAGTAGGTTCTAATTCCCGCAAAATCTGCATGGCCCTAACTTTCGGTGCTCCGGATAACGTTCCTGCCGGAAAAGCGGAGTACAAGGCTTCAATCGGATGGACATCTTTGCGTAATTCGCCGGTCACTTTACTAATGATGTGCATTACCTTGGAAAAGCGTCCGATGGTCATGAATTCCGGTACCGCTACAGACCCAAATTCAGCTACACGTCCGATATCATTACGGGCAAGATCGACAAGCATCCGGTGCTCGGCCCGTTCTTTTTCATCAGCCAGCAGCTCCTTGGCAAGTGCATCATCTTCTGCTTCGGTTATGCCTCGTTTTCTTGTCCCCGCTATCGGGTGAATCTCTAACCTCCTGTTCCGGACTTCCAGCAGACGTTCCGGGGAACTTCCGATCACTTCCAGCTCACCAAACTTTAAATAAAACATATATGGCGACGGGTTCACTTTCCTAAGCACACGATACAATTGAAAGCCACCAAGCGTAGTTTCAGCCTCGAATCGCTGGGATAATACCGCCTGAAATATATCACCGGCATGGATGTATCGCTTCACTTTTTCTACATCCTGCAGAAATGCTTCATGAGTATAGTTGCTTTTTAAGGGAATCTCTTCTTCAGCTTCCGTATCGTTCGTCAGCATAAGATCATGAACAAGTCCGTTGCTCATCAACTGTTCGCTGAGCTCTTTAATTCGTGTCTTCGCCTGGTTGAATTTATCTCCCGGTTCCACCCCGTCTTCCAACCGTGCGAACTGCATGATCGTCGTCTCTTTCGTTTTATGGTTATAAGCGATCAATGTCTGGCAGAACAACAAGTGGTAGTTTGATATTGGAATATCATCCTCAATGGCAGGAGGCACTGGTTCTGCATCCGATATAGCGTCATAAGCGATATAACCGACAGCCCCTCCACGGAACGGCACAGCGACGTCCGGTTCTTTCACCTTCAAGTACTCCAGTGAGCGATCGAAGGCCTTCTGTAAATTCGGAGCGTCCATCACAAATTTCCGCTGTAAATCTTTGATTTGAAAGGTTTCCCCGCTTTGTTCGACCTCCAACATAGGTTCAATGCCAATAAACGAAAAATTGGACCATGGAGACTCCGGGTCCTGACTTTCCAGCATATAAACTGCTTCGTCCTTCAATGCCTGAAACATATGAATCGGTGTCAGGGTATCCGTATAAAAGGATGCTGTAACAGGAATGGTTTGATGCGTGCATGCATCATTCAGAAAAGCTTCACGTGTGGTCATGTCCTCACCTCTCCATAATAGTTATGGAGAATGAGAGTTTGAGGGTAAAAAGTGGATGATAAAATGAAGGTTGGTACAGGCAACGACTCAGGCTCTCCCTGACGTCCCTCTACTCGCTCGGCTCAACTCATCCCACTACCTCAACTCAGCTCACTCATTCTCATCTCTTAACTCTAACTTGTTTGTTAGTTTATAGAATACTATTCTTCCTGTCAACCAAAAGTTCTGACTATTTGTACAAAAGCAAAACTTAGGCTCTAAGAAAGATTAAGAAGAAATTATTTACAAAAATGAAGCTTTTTCCTATCGTTATTCGTATAATTAGTTATTCGGTAATAAAGGGGGATTTAATATGGCAGAAGTTTTCGAAACAATCAACTGGGCACTTGTCGCACCGCTTCTTGTCATTCAGCTGATTTTACAAGTGGTCGCATTGATCGACTGGTTCCGCATCGAGCATACAAATGGCCCGAAAATCATGTGGCTGTTCATCATTCTGTTATTAAATATGATTGGGCCGATATTGTATTTCGTGGTTGGAAGGAGACAGGAGTAATGTCACTGCTCACAGTACAAAACCTTAAAAAAAATTATGATGGCAAGCCTGTCATCCAGGGGATTGATTTTTCCATCAATAAAGGTTCCTGTGTAGCGTTGCTTGGCCCGAATGGTGCCGGCAAAACCACAACATTACGCATGCTCTCCGGTCTGATCCGTTCCAATGGAGGAAAAATCTCTTTTGAGGGGATGAGCGTTCAATCAGATATCCGTTATCACATCGGGTACCTCCCCCAGCACCCGGTTTTCCATACATGGATGTCAGGCAAGGAGTTCCTCGTCTATGTCGCCAGGCTTGCTAATATGGACAGACAAACCGCAGCTAAACGCGCTGATGAGTTATTAGCCCGTGTCGGTATCGCGGATGCAAAAAATAAACGAATCAATAAATATTCCGGAGGGATGAAGCAGCGTCTGGGTATTGCCCAGGCAATGATTCATAAGCCAAAATTATTGATGCTGGATGAGCCGGTTTCCGCTCTTGATCCTATCGGCAGACGCGAAGTGTTGTCATTAATGGAAGAGCTGAAAGCAGAAACAACCCTGCTGTTCTCCACTCATATTTTAAATGATGCCGAAGAAGTCAGTGATGAACTGCTGCTGATGCATAACGGTAAAATAGTGGAGGCTGGATCGCTTGAAGGGGTTCGGCAGAAGCATCGTGTCGATAAGATCGACGTGTCATTCCAGGAAGGCTTTACCCCTGAGGAAGAAAAAATAACTGCCTTGCCTGCCGTCATACGAGCGGAACATAATAAAGGGAATTATCATATTTTTGTCAACGACACCAACCAGGCGAGAGATGAAATTTTACAATTGATTTATACAGAAGGCTGGCCGCTGGAACGCTTTGAAGTCGGTCGTGCATCATTAGAGGATCTCTTCATGAAGGTGGTGAATCAATGATGCAATTCATGACAGTTTTCAAACGTGAAATGCTGGAAGCAGGACGTAACTTTAAATGGATCTGGGTTCCACTTGTATTCATCCTGCTCGGCATATCTGACCCGCTATCTACTTATTACCTGCCGCAAATTATCGAATCTGTCGGCGGACTTCCGGAAGGGGCATCATTTGAAATACCGACACCTCCTGCTCACGAGGTGTTGATGATGAGTCTCGCACAATACAGCCAGCTTGGTGTGCTTGTCATCGCCTTAATGTCAATGGGGCTGATTTCAGGGGAAAGAAAAAGCGGCGTAGCCGAACTTGTGCTGGTAAAGCCTGTTAAGTACAGCACCTATGTATCAGCAAAATGGAGCGCTGTCAGTGTTTTAGTGTTAGTATCTTTTTTTGCTGGATTGATAGCCAGCTGGTATTACGTCAATATCCTGTTTGGTGATATTTCGTTATTAGATCTGATATGGACCTGGTTCTTCTATGGGCTATGGCTGTTGTATGTCATTAGTATATCGGTGTTTATGAACACGTTGTTCAAAGTGCCAGGACTGGTTGGATTCTTAACGATCCTGTTCGTAATCCTCACCAGCATCATTACGAACATTTTCAGCCATGTCCTCGAATGGAGTCCCGCTAAGATAAGTGGCTATATACGGACGATGCTCAGTGACGGAAGCATTCCAGGTGACCTGTGGGGAACTGCACTGGTCACGATAGGAATCAGTGCCCTCTTGCTAATAGCTGCTATTTATACTTTCCGCACCAAAGAAATGGCATGATTTTTTTTCGAGTTTCTGTGGGATGAACATGACGGTGAGATCCCGCAAGGCGGTGCCTGAGGAAGCTCACTGTCCGCCCATGGAAAGCGAGTGATTTCCCGGACCTCCATAAGCTCATAACCCGTAACGGAAACAATTTCTCTCGAAACTGAGTCTTCGCTTAAATGTAAAACTCAGCCATACATAAAAAGGAAGGATGCCTGTATCGGAATCCTTCCTTTTTGTTTAATTAATCCTGTAAATTGTTATCTCCGAACATAAACTCGCGCTGATGGAAATGAACGGCAAACGCAAGTCCGATCGCTATCAGATTCGCAAGCAGCGAACTTCCCCCATAACTGATGAATGGCAAAGGAATTCCTGTGATCGGCAAAAGCTGGACGGTCATGCCAATATTTTGGAATACGTGAAAAGTGATCATGCTGACGACACCGACGCACACATACGCACTAAATGAATAGTTTGCCCGGATGGCCAGCTGAATCAGATGATAAATCAATAAAAAGAACACCAAAATGACAAGACAGCTGCCGACAAAACCGAATTCCTCGCCGATAACAGCGAAAATAAAGTCGGTATGGCTTTCAGGAATGTACACTTCCCCATCGCCAAAGCCTTTTCCGGTTAACATTCCAGAGCCGATGGCCTGTAGGGATTTGATCAGATGATAGCCATCTCCTGATTGATATTTGTAAGGTTCGAGCCAGGCGTAAATCCTGCCCAGTTGATATTCCTTGATTCCCAGGTACTCCTGCAATATTTGTGGTGCCTGAATTACTAAATAAAGGACTGAGCCCCCTACAGCTCCAATTACACCATAAATGGGCAAAATCAATTTCCAGGTGATTCCTGCAACGATAATCATTCCGGACATGATACCTAAAAACACTAGTGCTGTACCGAAATCCGGCTGCTGCATGATCAGTAAAATCGGAAGCCCTGTAATTCCCATAATTTTCAACAGCAGATAAAGATCCGTTTTCGTAGTTTTGAACTGGTTGCTTTTGTTATGATTGACGATCACCCTGCTTAGCACAAGTATCGTAAATATTTTCATGAATTCTGAGGGTTGGATAGAACCGATACCTGGAAGCAAAAACCAACTCTTCTGACCATTTATCACTGGAGCAATGCTTGCCGGAGCTACTACCAGGACTGCAAGAACAAGGATTCCTGCTCCATATAGATACCAGCTCAATCCTTTATATTGTATCGGTTCGAACATCATCATTCCTGCAATGATGATGCTTCCAAGTATATACCACATGATTTGGCGCACCACAAAATTATCGGAATATTGATTGGTCTGTATGGCGCTATATATGGCAACACAACTGATGGTAAACAAAGCTATCATAATAAAAAATAGGCGCCAGTCAAAGCGCTCTTCAAAAGTCATTCAAACCATCCTCAAGATTTTTTCAAACTTATGTCTGTATTTAAAGATTCTATTACAATATTAAGGACGTTGAAACATTTTTGCAACAGTTTTCGTTTTTATTAACAATACTGCCAATTAAAAGCAGCATTACAGGAGATTTGTAATGCTGCTTAATACTTATTATTCAATTTCTGCTACATAATTGCGAAGTTTTTCATTTCTTTCTTCTTGTTCTTGTTCAGATGCCAAGTCATATTTTTTCAAGAGATGAAATACTTCATTCAATTCTTCTTGTGGACGGATATCCTTCAGATAAATATGCATCTTCACAACCAAATCGTCAGGCAGGAACTCTTCCTGACTGATTAATTTCTTTTTCACATCTTCTTGTCCGTGATCAATATTACATTCTGCCATATTTAACACCCTCCATCTTTTAATTAGAATAAATTTGGCTAGTCGCCTTCGTGTTTTTTATACTTTAACCCTTTAATCAGGTTAAACTTTTAAAGGATAAACATAGCTATTACAGAGTCTTATTACATTCTTACCCATTATAAAACATGAAAAAACTTATCTGTTCCATACAAGCTTTTGTTGAGTATTATCTGTTCATTGGCAGGTGTCTGCTACATACATTGGTAACAGTATCTTTTCATATGCGGGTATATACCCGTCACACCTTGAATCAACCTTCCTTATTACTGCTGCCTGCTTTGAGGTTCATCCATCTTCTCCAGATTTTTAAAATTCCTGCTGATTGGCCGGGGAGCCTTCAAAGTATCAAAATAAATCAAATAGGTGTTTTTCTTCTCATCCACACTTTTAATATTCCCTTCTCCAAACACGGGATGCCTGACACGTGTGCCCTTCTTATAACCGCTTCCAGTCTCATTTTCCGGATGGGCGTATGCCTGGATATACTGTTTCGCTTCCTTGATCAATTCTTCGTCAAGCAGTCCGATTCGATTGTAATCCGTTTCATCGATTTCAAAAATGAACCGGGAAGGATATTTCTGCAGCCCCCCGCTTTGAAACCCTTCCGATTCCGTCAAGTATAACTCTTTTTCGGCCCTGGTTACTGCAACATAAGCAAGCCGCCGTTCTTCTTCAAGTCCCCGTTCCTTCCTTTCCCTGAGTGTCCGCACGTTAGGTATGATGCCTTCTGTCATTCCTGCAAAAAAGACGTAAGGAAACTCAAGTCCTTTTGCAGTATGAATCGTCATCATTTTCACCGTTTCCGCCTGAACTTCTCTGTCATGCTCCGTATACAAGGTAAGCATCTGAAGATATTCTTCCAGGTCGATATCCTCCCCCAATGTCTGTTCATATTGGACAATGGAATGCAGTAGTTCAGTAAGATTATCGAGTCGGTCCTGGTCCCCATCTTCCCTGATATAAGCCTCATACCCTGTCTGCTGCAAAGATTCCTGGAGCAGTTCAGAGATAGTCAGATCTTTTCGTTTAACCTTTAAAGACTCGATGGTATCCATGAATGACCTGGCACCCGTTCGATGCAGGTGTGGGTGATCTGCGTATTTTTTCATAGTATCATACAGGGGCGCCCCTTCTGCTTCTGCTCTTTCTCTTATAAATTGCATCCGTTTCTTACCGATTTGCCGTTTGGGCACATTAACAATTCTGGAAAATGATAAATCATCTCCAAACGCAATCAACCTTAAATGAGCCAGAGCGTCTTTTATTTCCATCCTGTCGAAAAACTTGAAGCCCCCAAAGATGGTATATTCGACATTCTCTTTGATGAGCATTTGTTCAATGAAACGTGAAAGATAATTCGCCCGATATAAAATTGCAATATCGTTATAACTGGCACCCTTTTTTTCAACTAGATCCTTAATTTTTTCCACTATCCATCCAGCTTCTTCCCGCTCATCTTTTCCATGATAATGGATAACCTTCAAGCCTGTCTCATTATCAGTTACCATGTCTTTATCTACACGGAAATAGTTGTGTTTGATGAGCTTATTTCCCACAGCCAAAATTTCCGGTGTAGACCGGTAGTTCCGATTCAAAAAGATCGTTTCTGCAGAAGGGAAGTATTCCTTAAAATCCACAATATATTTGGGATCGGCGCCACGCCACTCATAGATCGTCTGATCGGGGTCGCCGACAACAAACAAGTTTCCGTGCTTTTCCGCCAGCATACGTATCAACTCGAACTGCTTGGCATTGCTGTCCTGGAATTCATCGACCTGGATATAAAACAGCCGATCCTGCCACTTTTCCAGAACCTCTGGATACTGACTGAATAAAACAAAGGTGAAATTGATAAGGTCGTCAAAATCCAGGCCGAACACCCGCTTTTGCTTTTTTAAATATAATTGAATGATGCGCCCGTCGAGATCGTCAAACGCTTCTTCTGTAATCATTTCTCCGCGTTGGACCATTTGCTGGACATAATGAGTGTTTCCTTTCAGAATGCCAATTTTATCGAGCAGTCGTTTGAACGTTTTATCATTCAACTTCAACCCAAGGTCTTCGAAAATTTCTCTTAACACTGCTTTTTGATCCTCGACATCCATGATGACGAAATTCTTCGGATAGAATAAGCGGTGGATATCTTCGCGAAGGACACGGACGCAAAAACCGTGGTACGTGGTGATGAAGCCGGTGTCCTGTTCCCCGCCGATCAACTGTTTAACCCGTCTTCTCATTTCATGGGCTGCTTTATTTGTGAAGGTGACACACAACATATTAGAAGGTTCAATCCCTAATGCATTCGCGATGAATGCATAACGATGTGTCAGTGCTTTTGTTTTTCCTGACCCTGCACCAGCAATGATTCGTATGTAACCTTCTGTGGAAGTGACCGCCTGTTGCTGCGCTTCGTTCAACCCTGTCAATAATTCTTCCATCATCTCCCCGCCTTTGTCTAGAACGTTTGTTTGTATTATATCATAATTGCAGGACAGACAATTGTCAGATCGCTAATGTCTCTATTATTCATTATCACATCTCTTTCTTCTTCTGGTTATCACAAAAAGAACTTTCTTCCTGTACTTTTGTCTCCTAAAAACCGTTTAAATAGAAAAACCAGCCTGCTTTTCAGGAAGGCTGATTTTCCATGCTATTCCCTGATGGCACAACGGTTCGGACCGATTTCCATTTCCCGCTGAGCTTCTACCTCGGGCTTTTGTTTTCCCATATTCGTTTCCCGGATATCCTGATAGCTGTTCGGCTGCGGAGGCAAATTGTCTGTCACCGCGCTTCGGAATTCATTCTCATCGTGGATGTTCAAACCATGGTTCTCACTATATAATTTCCCAAGATTCTCCGACACGCTTCCATCCTCGTTCATTTCTTTAATGCTCATATAATGGGCAGGCAGCACTGTCAGACTTTCCGGCAACGACTTATACCTTTTATACAGCGTGTTTCGTAAATCCGCTACCCAGTCTTCTGCTTTACCAGCAAGGTCAGGTCGTCCGATTGAATCGATGAACAGGATATCTCCTGTCAGCAAATACTGATCATCAACAATGAACGAGGTGCTCCCGATGGTGTGTCCCGGGGAATAAATGGCTTTGATGGACGTTTGTCCAATCTGGAATTCATCTCCGTCATGCAATGGATTGTAATCATAAGTAACTTCATCCGCATCCTTCGGAGGTAAATAATAAACTGCCTGGTGTTGATCGGCGAGCTTCTTTCCACCAGAAATATGATCGGCATGCAGATGCGTATCAAATACATGAGTAAGTTGAACACCTTTTTCCTTTATCATCTCTTCATATGGTTCCTGCATACGATTTGTATCAATCATTGCCCCCTTGCCATCCGACACTACTAAATAGGACAAACACCCTTTTCCGATGCGGACAAACTGGATCAGGCTCCCCCCGGTGACAGTTCCAACCTCCACTGGTTCCAAATGCTCGCTATAAGCTTTCATCCCTCCAGAAATCGAGTATACGTTACCGTAACCAGCTTCGGCAATTTGTTCAGCTACAAACTGCGATGAACCGCCTTTTGCACAAATCGTATAGATCGGTTTATCCTTCGGCAAATGATCAATGATCGGGTCAATACCTTCTAATAACTCAAAATAAGGTTTATTGATAACCTCTACATTTTCACCTTCAATTTTCCAATCATCAAACTCATCTGTATTTCTGACATCTAATATGAAGACATCTTCTCCGGATAAGATGTCTTTGGTAAGTTCCTTTACGGTAACTTCCTTGACTTGTTGTTCGGTACTCATTACGTATCTCCTTTCTTTTAAAAAGTCAGTGTGATATTGGCATCACTGGCGAAATTCAGAAAACTGGCAGCGCCACCAACATCTATGCCTTCTACAAAATGTTCCTTTTCCAGACTCATGACATCCATCGTCATCTGACAAGCGATCATTTTGACATTCATTTCACTCGCCATGCTGACTAAATCCTCTACCGGGGGGACATTTGCACGCTGGAAACCTTCCTGGAAATGCTCGGTCCCTTCAGGCATCGGCAGTTGCTTGTGACCTTCCTTATGAATTAAGTTTAAACCCTCGAATGTAAAGAATATCCCTACTTCGGCATCTGTTGCTGCCGCTGCTGTGGCAATGTTGAATACTTTATAAGCATCAAACATGCCTCCATTTGCTGCTATGATAGCTACTTTCATTTATTGTATCCTCCTAATTGGTTTGTTCTGTCGGTCCTGACCATTCTTTCATGCCAGGCACCACATTTTTCACGTTATTGAATCCCTTTCCGGCCATTTTCTGGGCCGCTAAATCACTACGGTTTCCTGTTCGGCAAACGACATGGATCTCATCATTTTTATCGAGTTCATCAAATCGGTTCTCTAATTGATCCAGAGGAATATTGACGGATCCAGGAATATGCCCGAAAGCATATTCTGCGGGCTCCCGAACATCAATGACCGTAACCTTCTCTTCGCCTTCCACTTTCTTCAAAAGGTCATCCAAGGATGTGATATCCTGATGTTTCGTTTCCGCCTTTTCTTCCTCATCCCTTGCTTTTCTGAGGTAATGCTTAAAAACATCGCCTTCGGCAGTCGAACCTAAATACTGGTGACCGGTATTTTCAGCCCATGCTTTAATATCTGTAGTGGAACCTTTATCAGTAGCCTGGATTTCCATAACCATCCCTGGCTCCAGATTATCTATTTCTTTTTTTGTCTTTACAATCGGCATCGGACATGCAAGTCCTTTGGCATCAACCACTTTATTAACAGTAACTTCCAAATGAACCTCACTCCTTTCATTATTATTATTGATGAATATTTACTTGTTATCCTTAGTGACATTTGCCATTAGAAAAACTTGGCTTGTTGTCAAGTTTTTGTGAACGTACAAAAAACAAGCACCCCTAAATCGGTGTGCTTGTGATTATCCAATGAAATATAATGGCAGTATTATTTTACAAACCTTCTAATTCTTTTTCCGGTTCTTCCGGGCTTATTTTTTCTTTTGCAATGATTTCCACATGGCGTAAATTTCCGATGCTGTCAAAGTCTATGGCCAATGTATCTCCTGCTTTAGCAAAAGCAATCAGTCTCTCTTTCAGCACCATCAATTCATTTTGCTCGTTTCCTTTTTCCACTAGTACCGCGTAGTATCCCTCAAAACGATCCAAGGTGTATTGATTAATCATTAAGATGAACTCCCTCTCTTCGCTATTAATTGGAGATATCAGCCAGAATAATTATGTCTCTTATTACTCACTACCCCTGTCAGAAAATTAAAAACAGGTTTTTAATGGAAATTTGTCGAAACTTTTGTATATTCGTGTCTTCTTTTGTAAAGAAATCGTAATAAAACCCTCGTCTTATTTCCTATTTTATTATAAAATGAACTTAGACATTATGAAGGAGGAACAACAGTTGCGCACGTTATTATTAGCCTTATTGATTATTTTCATGATCAGCTTCGGTGTCATTGGTTATACCGATACAGGAGAAGAAGGCGAAATTAAATTACAGGAAGATAATCGTACCGAACACTTAGTGATCCAAACCATATCAAGTAGGCTACTAAAGTGAAAAACCGTCTGTCCCAAATGACAGACGGTTTTTTTCTGCTTAATTGTTAAGGACTTTTTCAAAATCGAACTGCACTGTGGGAGAAATATCGGCGAATAAGGATCGCTCCATAATTTTCAATGCATTTTCATTATCGGTTTTATCCTCTGATACAACCAGGTCCTTCGGAATATAAAGGTCATATTCGCGCATATATGCTCCGTTTGCTGTAAACAATACACACATATCTCCAGTAGTACCTGTTAAAATTAGACGATCTACTCCTATTTGCGCAAGAAGAATATCTAACTGAGTTCCATAGAAACCCGAATGCTTCGGTTTGATGACAAAAAAGTCGTCCTCATCCGGCTCCATTTTCTCTACAAGCGGCTTCCCTCTTCCCTTTTTGCACTCTTCCACGATTTCGCGGGCATTGTCCTGCCAAAGACCAAAATTGTCATTAACATAAATGACCGGTATCCCTTTTTCTTTTGCCTCCTGTTTGAAAGTGTACAGATTGTCCGCTATTTCCAATGAATGTTCAAGCAGGTCTTCTCCGCCATCGAAATCCATTTTGTTGATCACATCGATAATAAGTAATGCTGTATTTGATTGTTGCATCTATTACACCCTCTACTACTCGAATTTTGGCGGTTCCGCCGGCATGATCCGCTTATGTGCTGATTTCTTATGGAGCGCTTCAATGATTTCCTTATCTTTTTCGGCCACCTGTTCCCCTTTCATATAAGCGTCAATGGTGTCATAGGAAACACCCATTTCTTCCTCATCCGTCTGACCTTCCCAGAGCTCAGCACTTGGCTTTTTCTCCACAACTTGAGAAGGAACTCCCAGATAGCGTGCCATCTCACGTACTTCCCCTTTTGTCATATGAATGAGGGGCACAAGATCGACACCGCCATCCCCATATTTAGTGAAATATCCGGTGTAATGCTCAGGAGCGTTATCCGTACCTACTACCAGATAACCGTAATTAGCTGCAACAGAATAGAGCGTACTCATCCGCAGTCTCGCTTGCAGGTTAGCACCATTCAATTGGGCATTTTCTTCATTCCAATCCTGGTTTGCTTGTAGCTGCTCCTGTATTTCGTTGTAAGTTGTTTGATAACTTTCCGTCAATTCGATACCGACCTTTTTGAGGTTCGCTCCTTCCACTACTGCGATTGCGTCTTTTTGATCCTCCACACGCTGGTTGATCGGAAGAATTACTCCGATGGAATCATCTGGAAAAGCCCGTTTGATCAAGTAAGCAACAACCGCAGAATCGATACCCCCGCTCACACCTACTAACGCACCATTCAACCCGGCATCGTTCACTTGTTGTCTTATCCATGACACTAAGTGGTCTACTCGTTTTTCCATTTCCATAATAGAATCTCTCCTTATTCGGGTTTATAGCTTCAGTTATTTCTATAACCACAAATTCCTTAAAGGCCAGTATTTTAAACATCTATGTTTACCTATTAGCTATAAGGGCAATATTCGTATCGTATAAAGGATTTGTCATGTTAGGGGAGAGAGTATGCCGAATCGGTATAAACGCGCTATTCAATTCAGCATTACATTAGCTACTTTGATATTAATCATGACCATTGTGTTCATGCAGGTGGAGAATTATACTTTTTTCGAAAGTTTCTGGATGACAATCGTATCTGTGCTGGCAATCGGATATGGCGATATGGTTCCAGTCAGTAATGCCGGAAAAATCTTTGCTATGTTTCTAATCCCGGTTACAATGGGGGTTTCAACTTACTTATTAACTTTTATCGCAGCATCCATGATTGAAGGCAGACTATCGAAAAAGTGGGAGAGAAAAAAGATGGATAAGCAAATCAGTCGAATGAACGATCACTATATCATTTGTGGTTTTGGAAGGGTCGGGGAGCAAGTGCTGAAAGAATTCTCCCAGCACAATTACCAGGCAGTCATCGTCGATTATGACGAGGAATCTGTAAAACGAATACCAGAAGACATTCCCTATATCGTAGCAGATGCTAAAAAGAATGAAGTATTGGAGCATGCAGAGATAAATAAAGCGAAAGGGATCATCATTACTACATCGGATGACGCCACTAATGTATTTATAACGTTGACAGCCAAAGGCTTGAACAAAGATATCGAAGCAATTGTAAGAGCAGAAGTATTTGAAACAGAAGATAAAATAAAACGCGCAGGAGCAGACCACGTTGTAAATACCAGTGATTTAGGTGGCAGAAGAATGGCGCTCTCCATGATCAAGCCTGCCAGCATGCATTACATTGATTCTATCATTCACGCAGAATCGGACCATTATCAAGTGGAAGAAATTAAGATAAGTCAGGATTCCTCCCTTGAAAATCAAAAGATCACCGAACTCCCTTTGCATGAGGAACACGGTATATCCATACTCGGCCTTCAACGTGATCAGAAATTCATCGGATTAGCGGATAAAGATGCTTCGATACAAACTGATGATATTCTCATATTATTTGGAGATTCGGATAATATAACATCTTTCAAGGAGAAAGTGATTACGTAAGATTCAACTCCTATAGAACAAATGACTTTAAAAACTCTTCATCCTGCGGGATAATAGCAGACAGATGCTTTATTATTTGCAGTCGTTTTTTAAAGGAGTGCTGATTATGATAGAAAAAGAAAAGCAAGTGCTTGTCATATTTCCCCATCCGGATGATGAAGCTTTCGGTGTATCCGGTACCATCGCTTCTTATATCAACCAGGGGACCCCATTGACTTATGCTTGCTTGACATTAGGGGAAATGGGAAGGAATCTCGGGAAACCCCAATTCGCCAACCGGGAAACCCTGCCGCTCATCAGGAAAGAAGAATTGAAGCTGGCCGCGAAAGCAATGGGGATTGAAGACTTGCGAATGATGGGATTCCGTGATAAAACTTTAGAATTTGAAGATGATGAAAAAATGACCCAGCTGGTTCGGGATTTGATCGATGAACTTCACCCTTCTTTGATCATTACATTTTATCCAGGCTACGCCGTTCATCCAGATCACGAAGCTACCGCAAGGGCGGTCATCCGGGCGGTCCGCGAAATCGGCCCTGCTGAACGACCGAAACTCCATTGTCTTGCTTTTGCCAATAATACCTTTGAGGAATTAGGCGCACCGGATGTGATCAATAATATTGAATCGGTCAAAGAACAGAAACTGGACGCCATGCGCGCCCACATTTCTCAAACCGCACGTATTCTTGAAATGATCGAAGAAGGTATGAAAGTAAATGATCCAGAAGCATTGAAGTGGGTAACAAAGGAAAGCTTCTATAGCTACAAATGGGAAATCGATCAGGTAAAATGAATGCTGTCCACAAGGGCAGCATTTTCTTTTTTTGTTTCATCTCAGAATCAGCAGGGTAAACGTCTAATACAATTATTCGAAAGGAGCGTGTGTGTCGAATGGCAGATAAAAAAGGCCTAAGTGAAAAAATGAAAGCAGGCGTTTCAAAAACGAAAGGTGAATTTAAAGATCAAGTAGGTAATGCAAAAAATGATCCAAAAATGCAGGCTGAAGGTAAAAATGAGAAAGACAAAGGAGAATTCCAGAAAAAGACCGGCAAGATGAAAGGTAAATTCAATCAATAAATAAACCTGAGTATTTATTCACCACTCCAGTAGCTCATGGTAGGTGTACACCAGATATGTTGTACCCTTCACGGACAATTTCCCACACACTGAAAAAGCCTCCCCGACGGTCTTAAACCGGTGGGGAGGCTTTTGATTACTTCTCAACATTTTGAAGTTTTTTCTTCTTCGCTTCTTTTTCACGCTCGTTTTTGTTCAAGATCTTTTTACGGATACGGATAGATTCTGGAGTTACTTCACAGTACTCGTCATCATCCAGGTATTCGATCGCTTCTTCAAGCGTTAGCTTACGTGTCTTTTTGATGGTATTCGTCGTATCTTTGTTGGCGGAACGAATATTGGTCAAATGCTTTTCTTTCGTAATGTTGACCGTCAAGTCATTATCACGATTATGCTCTCCGACTACCATTCCTTCATAGACCTCTGTACCAGGCTCGACAAAAATCGTACCACGATCTTCGAGGTTCATGATACCATACGTAGATGCTTTCCCTTTATCGAGGGAAACAAGTACACCTTGACGACGGCCGCCAACTTGCCCCTGGACAAGTGGAGCATAGCCATCAAATGTATGGTTCAGAATTCCATAGCCACGAGTCTGGGATAAGAACTCAGTCGTGTAACCGATCAATCCGCGGGAAGGCACCAGGAACTCCAAGCGTACTTGCCCGTTTCCATCATTCACCATGTCCTGCATTTCGCCTTTACGATAACCAATGGATTCCATGACAGCACCCTGGTAGTCTTCTGGCACGTCAATTTGAACACGTTCAACCGGCTCACAGGTAACACCATCGACTTCCTTCAGGATGACTTTTGGTTTGGAGAGCTGCAATTCAAACCCTTCACGGCGCATATTTTCCACTAAAATAGAAAGGTGAAGCTCGCCACGGCCGGAGACTGTCCAGACATCAGGAGATTCGGTAGGTGTTACACGTAAACTGACATCTGTTTCTAACTGCGTCATCAAACGCTCTTCGATTTGACGGGAAGTTACATATTTACCTTCCCGGCCGGCAAATGGGCTGTTGTTGACAAGAAATGTCATTTCAAGTGTCGGCTCATCAATTCGAGGAATTTCCATTGCCTCTTGATGATCAGGAGGACAGATGGTTTCCCCTACGTTGATGTCTTCCATACCAGATATCGCGACGATGTCTCCAGCTTGTGCTTCCTGGATTTCAATTCGCTTCAAGCCGATGAAGCCGAACAATTTCGTCACACGGAAGTTTTTGACAGAGCCGTCTTTTTTCATCAATACGACTGACTGGCCGACTTTGATGCTGCCGCGGAAAATACGACCGATTCCAATACGCCCGACGTAGTCATTATAATCAAGCAAAGTCACCTGGAATTGCAAAGGCTCGTCTGAATTCTCGACCGGTGCCGGGATATTATCCATGATGGTTGTGAAAACAGGGTCCATTGTTTCTTTCTGGGTC
This sequence comes from Thalassobacillus devorans MSP14, assembly GCF_000496835.1. Classification (GTDB taxonomy): domain Bacteria; phylum Bacillota; class Bacilli; order Bacillales; family Halobacillaceae; genus Thalassobacillus; species Thalassobacillus devorans_B. The sequence continues at coordinate 422,432 of NZ_KI543238.1, read as the reverse complement.
TCCAGCTCAGGCTCTTCACTGGAAGTACCGTTCAATGCCGATGCGTAAACAACCGGGAATTCCAATTGATCCTCATCGGCGCCTAGCTCAATGAAAAGGTCGAGGACTTCATCTACGACTTCATCAGGTCGGGCACTAGGGCGGTCGATTTTATTCAATACGACTACAGGAGTCAATTTTTGTTCCAATGCTTTTTTCAATACAAAGCGAGTCTGAGGCATACAGCCTTCATAAGCATCCACGACAAGTAAAACACCATCGACCATTTTCATGATCCGTTCTACTTCACCGCCAAAGTCAGCGTGACCTGGTGTATCCATAATATTAATACGTGTATCGTTATAATTAATCGCGGTATTTTTAGCTAAAATAGTAATGCCGCGTTCTCTCTCTAAATCGTTGGAATCCATCGCACGTTCGTCCACTTGCTCATTGTCACGGAACGTACCGGAATAGCGTAGCAGCTGATCCACTAAAGTAGTTTTACCGTGATCGACGTGGGCAATGATCGCGACGTTACGAATATCATTTCTGTGTTGCATGGTGCACACACTCCTCTTTAACAGTTAGAAAAACTTAGCTTGTCACAAAGTCCTTATAGCGAAAAGCCATAGTCTTTCTGTACATGAATCCTTTTATTTGAATCTACTTAAAGTACAAAAATTATTCAACTTTTCTATTATAACACACTAACCACTATGATAATACACCTATCTTATATTTTGCTATTATCTCCATTCGCAGTACAATTAAAACAACTAACACAAAGCAGGTGTTTCATATGTTATCTTACACACAAATCAAATGGCTGATTTTATAGGTCCCAGCAATTGCATATATCAGAAAACACTGTAAAAAACCATTTAAAAAGCATGTTGAAGAAGCTCGGCATCAAAAACCGGGTGTAACTGACCCGGATGGCTTATGCGAATGGATGGATAAAGTGAACAGTTTGTCACAAAGTTGCCACAAGGATAGCCCGACAGGGTCATAGTTTTTCTGAAAATGACGTGTTAAGCTATATGAGAATGTAATTATTTTCAAATAAGGGAGCCATCACCATGAAAAAAACGCTTATTTATTTAGGTCTGTTCATCACTGCTATTGTGCTTAGTGCCTGTGGTGGAGATCAATCGGGAAATGCGGAAGAAGAAAAGGGCATGGAGCCGATGCTTGATACCAAAGTTACCATACCTGAAGATATCCAGCCAAATGAAGAAGTCACTTTCCAGGCTAAAGTTACTCAAGGTGAAGAAGCAGTAGAAGATGCAGACTATGTAAAATTTGAATTCTGGGCCGAAGGGGCGTCCGATGAAGAACACGAAAAAGTAGAAGCAGAACATAAAGGCAAGGGCGTCTATGAAGTCTCCTATACCTTTGAAGAAGAAGGGGCGTACTACCTTTTCGCCCACACACAAGCACGTGACATGCATGTCATGCCTAAGAAGAAGTTTCCTGTCGGGGATGTGCAAATTACTGAAGACAAGAAAGAAGATGATGATATGGAAGGCAATGACGATAGCCATTAAACCATTACCCGCTGACTTAACCAAAAGAGATAGAAAATGACGACAATATAAAAGATCAAAAAGCAGACCGGATTCTGGTCTGCTTTTATGCATTCATTCTCTTATTTTCCCAAATATCCGATCATATTCTTCTGCACTTCTGATATCCAGATCTGTGAGCCCCTTCGCATTCCAGGAAGTCAGTTTCATGGTAACCACTTTATAGTCAATATGAATCAAAGGGTGATGTTGTATTTCCTCGGCATACTCTGCTACTTGTTCGACGAAATGAATGCCTGACAAGTAACGTCTGAAACGGTAACGTTTCACAATCCATTTATCGTCTTCCAGCTTCCAGTCATCAAGCTTACTTACTTCTAGATCCTTCTGCTGATCCGAAAGTCTTTCCACTATGCATCCTCCTTTTACAAATGGTTTAATTTGATGCAGCAGCTCCTGTTAAGTTGAGAAACTCCTCTACATCAGCAATGCACAACTTCAAAGCATCTTCCCAAAATTCTTCTTTCTCCAGATCCACTCCTAAGTGCTTCAAAGCGAGCTCTTCCACCCGCATTTTACCAGTATCCTGAAGCAATGAAGTATACTTATCTTCAAAATTCTTGCCCTCTTTCACCGCTTTTGCATAGATACCAAGGCTGAATAAATACCCGAACGTATAAGGAAAATTATAGAATGGAACGCCAGTAATATGAAAATGAAGCTTGGAGGCCCAAAAATAAGGGTCATACTCACCGAGCGCTTCTTGGTAAGCCTCTTTTTGAGCATCAGTCATCAATTCATTCAACCGGTCCGTCGGAACCATTCCCTGCTTCCTTTCTTCATAAAAACGGGTCTCAAATAAAAACCTTGCATGAATGTTCATAAAGAATGCGACACTGCGCTGCACCTTGTCCTCGAGTAATGACAGTTTTTCCGCTTCTGTTTGAGCATTCCTCACAGCAGCATCAGCAACGATCATTTCAGCAAACGTAGAAGCGGTTTCTGCTACATTCATGGCATAGCCCTGATTCAATATCGGGAGATCATTCATGACATGCTGGTGATAGGCATGGCCAAGTTCATGAGCCAGCGTGGCTACATTAGAAGCTGTCCCAGAATAAGTCATAAAAATTCTAGTCTGTTTGCTGTCCGGAAAACTGGTACAGAAACCTCCTGGCCGTTTACCAGAACGGTCTTCCGCTTCAATCCACCTGTTTTCAAAAGCCATCTTAGCAAAATCAGCCATTTTAGGGCTGAACTTTTGGAACTGTTCTATAATAAATTCCGCTCCTTCATCATAAGACATCGTTTGCTCAGTTCCCCCAATTGGAGCTCCTGTATCATACATATTTAACTTATCCAGTCCCAATAAATCTGCTTTTCGCTGAAGGTATGTTTTATAAAAAACTTTATGTTTTGTAATAGCTGTCCACATGGCATCAAGCGTTTTTCCACTCATTCGATTGAAGTCGAGTGGTTCTTTCAGCACATTATCCCAGCCACGATATTTGTATGTCTGCAGTCGGAAACCAGCTAAATGATTGAGCGTTTCGGTAAACAAATCACTTTGCCCCGCCCACGCTTCCTTCAGCTTTCCTGCCACTTCCTTCCTCACTTCCCTTCTGGAAGAACCTAATTTGTTGGAAGCCTGCCCTACTGATAATTCCCTTCCTTGAAAGTCAATCATCATTTTTCCTACTATATTATTATACATTTGTCCCCAGGCATGATAGCCATCCACACTTAAATCATTAATCAATGATTCTTGCTCCAGAGGAAGCTTTTCTTTTGCCCGACTGCGGCGCTCATTCAGTACAAATGCAATTGGAGCGACCATCTCCTGCTGTAATATACTGTGCCACGTGTCTTCTTCCACCTGGATCAGCTTCTGGTCCAATTTGGTGAGAATGTTGCCATATTGAGCTCCAAGCTGACTTCGTTTCGCCATCCACTCCTTTGCTTTAGCGTCCTTTACATCTTGCGCAGCCAAGCAACTGACAAATGCACCAATTTCTCTGATACGTTTAGTAACACTTTGTAAAACATCCACTGCCTCCATCAAATTTCCTTTACCTGATTGGTAGCCGGGAAATTGCAAATCAACTACTATTTCTTCCAGCCGTGCCATTAAACGCTCTGTTTTTTGCACATAATATTTAAGTTCTTTTGACTCGCTTCCATTTGGAAAAATGCTGTCAAGATCCCAGCTCTGGTTATATGTATTCATCGCAAGCACCCTCCTTTTATACCTGATACAACTTCCATTATATAGAAATTTCTGAAAATTTACTACTATGAAATTGTTGAACAAAATAAAAAACCCATGTTTTATAATTGCATAAACATAGGTTTACATGGATGCTATATTATTTTCGACAAGAAGCTCTTTTTTAGACTCTTCGATTGTAAAATGATATTTCCCTTGCATATAGCCGGAGCCTTTTAAAAAAGCAATAAATCGCTCTGCTTCTGTTTTTGTTTGGAAACTTAACTCCGCCTTGTTTTCACTACATAAAAAGTTGATCTCTGTTTTTTTATTGAACCATGCAACTACCTTATAGCTCACTTTTGTATTCCCCCTCCACAATCTAAAATAGTGAAACTGTTCCTGAACTTGTTTCTTAACGGGAGGTCTGAACGCTGTAGTGAATACGAATGTTTAATTATATTTCTAAATTTTTATTCATTATGTATATTTTAACATTATCCGACTTCCTTTTTATACTTTTTAATAAAGAACAGGTGATAAGGCTTATATAATGTTACACAGTTTTCAGAATATTATTACTAATATAGGTACATAGATTCAGAGTATAATGTTTGAGGCAAATTTTTTGTAGCGAAAAAAAGTATGATTCATACTAAAATGACTAATTCCCGGGAGTCTGATAAAAATGAAAAAACATACAGGATTTAAAAAAATGGTAGAACCTGGCCAACTTACTTTTGGTTTGTCCATTCCAATTGAAAATTATGGCAATCAGTCACCGCATATGGAGGATCAAATTGAAATGGCACAGCTTGCAGAACAACAAGGCTTTACCAGCTTATGGCTGCAGGATGTCCTTTTAGAGGACCCTACCTTTGAAGACCCTGCGACCGGTCAAATATTCGATAGCTTTATTTACCTCACTTACTTGGCCAGTCATACTCACTCTATCAATGTAGGTACTGCTGCAACTGTATTTTCATTACGCCATCCGCTTCGTACCGCCAAAGAGGCAGCAAGCATCGAGCGGTTATTCCCGGAGCGATTGATGCTCGGTATCTCATCAGGAGACAGAAGAAAAGACTTTTCAGGGTTGAATATCCCAATCATGGAGCGCGGACAATGGTTTCGGGATGCCTTCCACTATTTCCAGCAGGTACTTTACGAGGAATTTCCAACAATCGATTCACCATTTGGCAAAATAGATAAAGCTAACCTTGTCCCAAAACCAACGAAAGAAATTCCTCTTTTCCTTACGGGGTACGCTCAGCAGACTCTCGATTGGGTCGCCCGGCATGGAGATGGATGGATGTTCTACCCGCAACGGCCTGAACAACAACGTGAGACCATCACGAAGTATCGTAAGCTTGCGAAGAGCTATTCCCCGGATAGTTTCCGTGCATTTCTTATGCCGCTTCCGCTCGATTTAACGGAAGACCCCGATTATTCCTATGAAAAGATTCCAGCAGGCTACCGAACCGGGCGGAACGATCTAATAAATATTTTAACGGAATATCAGGACGCAGGAGTCAATCACATTTTCTTCAACCTGGCTCAAAGCAGGCGCCCAGCCAAAGAAGTAGTTGAAGAACTTGGGAAGTATGTACTTCCCCATTTTCATGGTAACAATTAGAGGAGGATAACAAAGTGGATACTAGACCTAAACTTCCACTTCTCTCCCACTTTTTCGCAGCCAGTGGAGCATTTGACATCGTTCCTGCACTGGATTATTTGCGCAGGAAAAATAACAAAACCTCCACTTATTGACGAAGTGGAGGTTTTGCAGAAATTACTGTTCCGGTGGCCTTTGCTGTTTTCGTTTTCTTCTTAACCGTTCGAGAATTCTCTTGCGATTAATGTGGATGGTTTTCGGTTCATATCCTTCACTGGCTCTGATATCTTCATTAGAAGCTTTCATAAACGATAACGCCAGCATGAACATGATAAAAATAAGTGGGAAGCCACCAACAATACTCGCTGTTTGCAGGGTACCCAGCCCTCCCAGGAACATCAGCGCTAATGGGAGCAGACACAAAGCGAATGCCCAGAACAATCGATTCCAACGTAATGGTTCATTCTCTACTTCTTTTTGAACGACTGCTGATAATATATAAGAACTGGAGTCAAATGTCGTAGCAAGAAAAATTATTGCCAGTACAGTAAATATCAATACCATGAACTTGGCTAGCGGCAGTTGTCCGATAATCGCTATTATCGCAGCAGGAGCGCCGTGCTCGTTCATATAACCAATAGCATCAAAACTTCCTGTCATCTGTAAGTACAGCCCGAAGTTCCCCATGATACCAAAGAATAGAACACAGCCAAGCGTCCCATACACCATCGTGCCAAGCACCATTTGACGGACAGTGCGGCCTCTGGAAATACGAGCGACAAACAGCCCCACAAACGGAGCATAAACGAGCCACCAGGCCCAGTAGAAAATCGTCCAGCCTTCAGGGAAACCTGTTTTTTCAAAGGCTCCCATATCACCGAATGGTTCGGTCCATGTTGCCATTTTAAAGAAATTATCCATAAGTATTCCGACACTGTTCGTTGTTGTCTCTGTTAGAAAGCGGGTCGGACCGAACAAGAAAATGAATCCTAGCAAGAATAGCGCCAGCCATAAGTTGATGTCACTAAGCAGCTTAATCCCTTTTTTCAACCCGGAGTAGGCACTGAAGGCAAATATGGCCGTACATAACAACAAAATAAATGTTTGCATCGTCATATCTGCTTCCAGACCAGTCAATTCACTGATACCTTCAGCAATCATAGGAGTACCAAGTGCAAGCGTAGTACCTGCACCACCCATTAATCCGAACATGAAGAGAATATCAATGATATGACCGACCGGTCCGTCTACAACCCGTCCTAATAAGGGACGGCATGCCTCACTGATTTTCAATACTGGTTTCTTACGGACATAATAGAAGTAGGCGATAGGCAATGCCGGCAGTGTATAAATCGCCCATGCAATCGGTCCCCAGTGGAAAATGCCATAAGCTGTCGACCATTGGATGGCTTCTTTCGATTCCGGTTCAATGCCGAAAGGAGGACCCTGATAGTAGTAAGCCCACTCGATTACAGCCCAATATAGAATACTCGAACCAATCCCTGCAGCAAATAACATCGCTGCCCAGGAGAAAGAATTGAATTCGGGCTTTTCTCCTTCGTCACCCAACAGGATGTGACCATTTTCACTGAAGGCTACAAATATCAAAAAGGCAAATACCAATAACCCCATGATTAAGTATAATACCCCAAAGTTAGAGGTCATGAATGTATTAGCCTGATTGACGACTTCGACGCCAGCCTCAGGAAAGATGATAAGTGGCACAACTACCCCAAGCAATAAGATAAATGCCCCTATGAACGTGGGCCAATCAATTAATTTTGTATTCATTTTAAACCTTTCCTTTCATAATTTGTTATCATTACAACAACTCCAGGAAATCTTTTTGAAATTAGTAATTAGAGAGGAAGACGTGGTAATTAGATATCGTTTATCTGGTTACGCAGCCAAGGAGTTACTTTACCAGAAATAAAAATTATCGACAAACCTCTTTAAGTTACTTATAAAACAATATGGAACAAATAGCTCGCAATAAGTCAAATTATGTCGAATTTACATTGTTTTTGTCGAAAGCAGAGGTGTCCCTACCTGATATTACGGGACCGGGGCAGTGAGATTCTTCCACTCGGAAAAACCGTTCACCAAAGTGCCGGGGGTTATACGACCTCGACAGCCCTGCTATTAAGTTTGCTCTATTTCCGTCCTTTTATTAATCATTTGATTAAGGTAGGGATGTATGAGATTGAATTAAAGACCGTGAGAAAATTGAGTTGTAAAATCCTTATCGGATTACCACACAGAACTTAGGGTTTGGTACAGTCGGCACTTTGCCTGCAGTACTGCGGCTCTAAAGAAAGGAAGTGAAAGTTTTGCGTAAGTGGAGAAAGTGGGAGGAGTGGTTCAATCCATTGTATTTCCCGCTAATTACAGCTATTCCCATTGAAATATGGCTGTTAATTCTGATTGAGAGAAACCGATGGACTACAGTGGAACTGACTACTTTTATCATAGCGGCCCTGTTTCTCATCTTTTCGGGAATCGTAGAGATGAGTGCAGAGGAAACAAAACATCGTATATTCGGTCACCTTTATCTGGGGAGTGCTGTGATATTTGGTTCGTTAGGATATATATTATATTAATACAGCGCTCCTCCAGAGTTCAGATGAAAAACAACCATGGCAAAATCATAGGAATCATGAGGATAAGAGTGACCGTCAACCATGGTATCGAATTTTCTTCTTTTAATTGTTTACGGTAAGACATGCCCCATGCCAATAGCAGAAGAAAAGTTACAATGATGCTCTGTAAGTGGAGGGTATCGTCTTTGTTCATCATAAATATATATAGACCCCCTTCAATAATCAGCAAAATACCGACCAATGAATTGAATATATGGGTGAAACGTCTACTCACGCTTGTCCACTCCTTGTAAACTTAAAATCATTTTTATTATATCATTCGCTTAAAACATTATAGGAATACCTTTTCTTTTACAAGAAAGAAAGATTAAAATTGGATATGACAGAAAATTCTATCAGTTAGCCGTTATACAGAAGGAGAGGTTTAAGTGAGGAAAGTGTTATAACCGCTTGTGAACCTGATTTTTTCACGAACCATATTTTAAGGCTTAATATTCAACTATTTTCATCACTACATGCCCTTTTTATTTTAACTTTAAATAACAACGCCTATTCTGACAATAGTCAGAATAGGCGTTAGCGCAGAAAAATATGTTTTAGTTGAACGGTTTTACGAAGCCGGTTGACTTTTTTATGAATCCCCATTGTTCATAAACACTGTGAGTTTCAGCTCTTTCTGATCGATTGCCGCTATTCAGAATCATGGAGACAGCACCTTTCGCTTTTCCCCACTGTTCTGCTAGCTCAAAGAGCCGTTTGCCAATTCCTCTTCCGCGATGCTGCTCATCCACGACCACCGCTACTACTCTTATGTAACTTTCATTCCCCTCATATCGGAAGCCATGAACCATCCCTATCATTCCCAACAGGTTCCCATCTTCTTCATATACGTACGTCTGATAATCAGTCTTCATCTTTATTTTAGCAAATCTAACGGCCATTTCCCGTTTAGTAGAGGGATAGCCTAACACAGTTACCAGCCTTGCTAATTCTTCTGCATCTTCTAATTCCGCCACACGAATCATTTATCTCCTCCTCTAAAATAAAAACCTTTCCCTGGGTAGAGAAAGGCTATACTTGACTATCATTAGTATTATGTTTCCTCCAAACTCTCCCACTTCTCTTGTTTGTCTATTTGTGGGCTTTGGACTTGAAAAGGAATGACCGCCAGCGCAATACCTATGACCATTATAAATGCAATTTTCTTTATCCAGTCCACGTTCTGCCCCCTATACAGCATATTACTCTAATCTTATCATACCCAATCCCTGGAAATAAGGATGAAGATGGAATTTTTTAAAAAGCAGGTGACATTAGACGGACACCTGCTTTCTCTGGTTGATTATGATTGCTGCTTTTCTTTTTGTCTTAATTCTACCCTTCTGATTTTCCCTGATGTAGTTTTAGGCAATTCCGCAATAAACTCGATACTTCTAGGATACTTATATGGGGCAGTCAATTCCTTGACATGCTCCTGGAGCTCCTTAATAAGGGACTCATTCCCATTTTTTCCTTCCTTCAGTACGATATAAGCCTTTACAATATTACCACGAACTTCGTCCGGACTTGCTACTACAGCGCATTCCTGGACAGCAGGATGCTTCACTAGTGCATCTTCTACTTCGAAAGGACCAATCGTGTAGCCAGAGCTGATAATAATATCATCACTTCTGCCTTCAAACCAGAAATATCCTTCATCATCTTTAGAAGCCTGATCACCTGTTACATAATAGTCGCCGCGATAAGACATTTTTGTACGTTCAGGATCCTTGTAATATGCTTTGAATAAGGCGGGCGTTTCTAAATGAACCGCAATATCTCCTACCTCTCCTGGTCCTACCGGCTCTCCCATCTCATCGATGATTTCCACTCGATTTCCAGGTGTCGGTTTCCCCATCGAGCCTGGCTTGACATCCATATCCTTCATCACACCGACAAGTAAGGTATTTTCTGTTTGACCATATCCATCTCGTACGGTGACATTGAAGTGTTTTTGGAAAGTATCGATGACTTCCCTGTTCAATGGTTCTCCGGCAGAAACCGCACTGTGCAATGCAGGTAGATGATATTCATCCAGGTTATCCACTTTAGCCATCAAACGGTATTCAGTTGGCGTACAACAGAGCACATTGACTGTATAGCGTTCTAGTATACCTAAATAGGTTTTAGGGTCAAATTTACCTTGATAAACCAGTCCGGTGGCTCCAGACCCAAGGACAGATAAAAACGGACTCCAAATCCACTTTTGCCAGCCAGGACCAGCAGTAGCCCATACCGTATCTCCATCCTGGATACTGAGCCAGTTCTCAGCAGCTATTTTTAAATGAGCGTAACCCCAGCCATGCGTATGGACAACACCTTTAGGATTTCCCGTAGTTCCAGAGGTATAGGATAAGAAGGCCATATCATTCCTTTTAGTATCAGCCATCTCCAGTTCAGACGAGACTTTTTCTTCTTTAAGCAAATCATCAAGGTATGTCCATCCTTCAACAGCTGCACCGATCGTAAACTTTTTAATGGTATCTATTCCTTTAATATTATCAAATTGTCCTGTATATGGATGGAAGCTGACAACCCCGCTTACCTCACCATGAGTAATCCGATATTGCAAATCTTTGGTACGGAGCATTTCCGAGCTTGGTATGACAACCAGCCCTGCTTTTAAAGCTCCGACATATACCTGGTAAGCTTCTATCAGGCGAGGAATCATAATTAGAACTTTATCCCCTTTTTCCAAGCCTTCCCGTTTGAAAGCGTTACCAATTTTGTTGGCATTGTGAATCAATTCTGAATATGTAATCTCTTTTTGATTTCCCTGCTCGTCTTCCCACTGCAACGCTTTGCGATCAGGTTCTTTTGCATACTTTTCAATTTCACTTACTACATTATAAGACTCTGGAGCTATCAACGATTCTCTATCCATAGTACATCCCCTTCCCCAAAATAAAGTAACTCATTCACCAGTATTATATCAAACAATTCACAATTGTTGAAATTTAAATCTAAAAGGGGTTTTCAAGAAAGTTGGACTGGTGTTACACAAAGAAATTTTGAGAAGATTAATTCATTTATTCGTTAAACGTGGTTGTTTTTCATAAAAAGCTTATTCAGCAATAGGACCGGATTATGGAAGACTCAGTTTCAAAGTAATTCGGGTTCGTTACCGAGACAGGGGAAAGGGGGCTGGGAAACGATTCGCTTTCCTGTGGGGGAGGCTGGCAAGCCTCCTCGGTCGTTTCACGACCTGTGGGGTCTCGCCTAGCCCCTTCTCCCACGGGAGTCTCACCGTTTCCCCGCCACCTTATTCATATTTTGCCTACGTTGTAAGAAAATATCTTCCACATTTTCTGCATGAAAAGGCCTAGTGATTCAGGAAATAAGCCCTCTTTGTAACTGTTATAATGTTGATTCTGCTTGCAGGTGTTTCCGTTTTTCTCATAAACGTAAGGAGGGCCGGGAAATTGCGAGTCCTCGAAAATGCTACGCATTTTCTTCGTGCGGTGTCTATTCAAGAAGCTTAGTCAAAGTCCAATGGGAGGATAGGACATGGTGAGATCCCGCAAGGCGGAGCCTGAGGAAGCTCACCGTCCACCCATGGAAAGCGAGTGATTTCCCGGACCTCCAAACGCCCATCACCATAACGGAAAACAGTTTCTCTCGAAACTGAGTATTCCATAAAAGGGAGCTTATCTGGAAGATCATCATTATGTGAGTTACTCATAAAGATGATCTTCCAGCCAGTGAGGCATTCCTATTGGAATAGTAAAACCCGGCTGAAATCATTTCGTTTCAGCCGGGTTAATCCACTAAGCCAGACGTTTGAAGTTTTCCCCGAGAATTTCGTTCATTGAATGAACCGTAATAAACGCACGGTCATCAATCGCTGAAATATATTTTTTAAGTCGGGTAAAATCTTTTCTTCCCAAAATCGTCGTTATTACCTCTTTGTCATCATAATTGAAAGCGCCTCGGGCTGTATGAATCGTCGCTCCTTTCCCAAGAGTTCTGACGATAAATTCACGCACTTGTTCACTTTCCCTGCTGATAATAACAACTTCATTTTTATGGTCAAATTGCTGTAGAGCGTAATCGATGACCAGACCATTTAAAATGACACCGAAGAAAGCGTACATTCCAACAGTCGGTCCAAATAAGAAAACAGATGATGCAGCGATTGCGATATCAGACATTAATACGCCTTTACCCACTTCAAAAGAGAAGTACTTATTCATAATCATTGCGAGAATATCCGTGCCTCCGGTTGATGCTCCCTGATGAAAAACAATCGCCATACCTGAGGCAGCGATAATTTGTCCTATGATCAATTGAATCAATATATCATTGCTTAACGCTGTTTCCATCGGATAAACTACTTCCAGTCCCCATACCATGAAAGATAGCGCAAAGCTGGCATAGATCGTCTTGGCACCAAATTGAAAGCCGAGAAAGATAATTCCAACGATGAATAAAATAATATTTAATATCACCATGATGATACCGAGTGACACTTCAGGAAATACTTTATTCAATACAATCGAGAGCCCACTGACCCCACCAGTTGCGAGATCATTGGGAGATAAGAAAAAATGTACGTTAACCGCAACTGCAAATGCACCGATATTTATTAGTAAAAAAGATAATAATTTTTTAAGCATCAGAAAGCCCCCTTGTTGAAATTTTTCTCTACACCTTACTTTTCTTTTTTCAGTACAATCGGGATTATAACGAGGCTTTCGACGTTTGTAAACAGCTATGCAATAAACTTATTAAAAAGTTTCATGTAAGCGATTTAAGCAATTTCATCATTCATAATTGTGCCAATCTTTCAATTTGAACCAGCTCATTTCCCGGGTAATATGTCGAAAAAAAAACAGACCCTGAAGGATCTGTTTTTCCATTATTTAATTGGAAATAAAATAGCCACCGATGTTCCTACACCTTCTTCACTGGAGTATTGGATTGTACCACCTAAATCGTCGACCATTTTTCTTGTAACCATGATCCCTAATCCTGTGCCGTCTTTCTTAGTTGTGAAAAAAGGTTCTCCTAGTCGTTTTAGTTTTTCTTGCGATAAGCCTTTTCCATCGTCTGAGATTTTGATTAATGCTTCTCCATTCTCACAGACAACATCAACCCGAATTACTCCGTGGCATTCTACAGCTTCAATAGCATTCTTAATAATATTTATCAGGATTTGTTTAAACCGGTTCGGATCGGATTGAATAGCCGAATCATCACAGGCGATCGAGGTATCAATAGTGATTTTTTTCTCTGAGATCAATGATTGATAAAGTTCAATAACGTAATCAATTGTCTGTTTAATATTCACCTCTTCAATTTGGATAGATGAGGAAGGCTTAGCGAGCATCATAAAATCGTTCACGATTGACTCAATTCGATTCACTTCACTTAACAACAGTTCGTTATAGGATTCCCGCAGATCAGGATTTGCCGTTCCTAGCTGCATAAACCCTTTTAATGCCGTCAGTGGATTTTTGATTTCATGTGCTATTCCTGCAGACATTTGTGTAATTGCAGACAACTGTTCGGATTGCCGCATGAAAGATTCCTTTTCTTTCATCTCCGTGATATCTTCACTGATACCGACGATATATTTTTCTTTCCCATCCTGCACCGGGAAACCTCTTGTACGAATCCATTTGACTTCATTTTGAGGGGTGGTAATCCGGTATTCAATCTGAGAATTTTCTTTGCTCATTTTACGGTAACCCTCTCTGATGTATGAATAGCACTCAGCATCTGCTATCTGCTCCCACCATGTTAAAGGGTCGCTTTCCCTTTCCTCTAACGGAAGGCCAAACAAATCCCTGAAGCGCGGACTGACATAAATCAGCTTTGTAAAAGACTCATCACATATCCAAAACACATCTTTAATATTATCAGCAAGCAGGGAAAAACGTTTTTCCGCTTCTTGCAGGGCGTGCAAATATTTTTTTCTGACCGTAACATCCTGTATAAAAATGGTGAAACCATCATCCGTAGGGTAGATGGTGATTCTGGCGTACATTTTTCGTTCCTGCATATAAGCATCAAATGTTACCGGTTGTTCCATTTCTAGTGCCATATAATAATGACGATAAAACAGGTAGTACTCACTAATCGGGTATAATTGCCATAATTTATGTTTGTAATGAGACTGCAAATCTTTACCGAGCATTCTTTCCATTTGCGGATTTGCATACGTTAATTCCCACTTCTTGTTGATTAATGCTAACCCATGAGGGAAGTTTTCAGTTATTGCTTTCATTTGTTTGTGTAATTCACCAAAATTCATATCTAGAGGATTGTCCAATGTGCTTGTTTGATTCTTAGTTTTTAATGTAGTTTCTTCGGAGTTTTCCTTTACCGCTGAGGTTTGTTGAATGTCCTGGTTGAAAGGCAAATGGTGGGGTACACTGACTTCATCTTGATATAAAGGATCGATAGCTACAACAATTCGTCGATGTGATAACTGTTTAAATGCACATCGCACCCATTGATGATGGTCTTTGAAGAGAAGGCGCGCTTTGCTGTAAAGAGTTTTTTGTTTGGTTACATGCTTCAATGAATGCTGAATACCGAATTGGTCATACACGTAAAACAAATCTAACCAGTCGTCCAGGTGGATTTGTTCCTTTGCATAACTTTCTTTCTGCAAAGAATGACTGCATGTTACCGTCTTCGTTTCCATATTAATTAGACAAACATTCTGATCGATTAAATCAAAAAGCGCTAAAACGTCACTTTCCTCCAAACCACAATGCATCCTCTCAATTAACATCAATGGACTACCTCTTTCCTTTTGATACTTAAGGTAACGTTGATATGCTCCGCAGATACTATTATAACAAAACTATTTAAATTTTAAATATATTCTTACAATTTTGTGGAAATTAGGTACAACCCCTTATCACAAAGGTATTTATGCCTAACCTTTTTTACAGCAATACTGTTGGCTCCATGCCGGTAAGTCCATTTCCTTTTTTAACCGGCAGACTTGCTTTATCGATCATACGCGCCTTCCCTCTGAACTGCGGATTCTAACACGCTATTACGTCCACCTGAACAAGTCCCATTACCGTAATCATAGCAGACGAACAATGAATATTTTGTCGAAAAACATAAAATAGAGACACTTTTTTTCAGTGTCTCTGAAATCAATACCAATAGCTGTTCTCAGGTAGCAATTTTTTCATCATTAAATGATCGAGGCTATGAAATGTGTAGCCCTGTTTCCGTAAATCATCGATCAATTTTTCTAATGCCAGTGCATTGTCTTCTGATACACTATGAAGTAACAACACAGCTCCCGGATGTATTTGCTTCATCAAACTGTCATAAGCATACTTCCAACCCTTTTGCTGACCAGTGTTCCAATCCACAAAAGCAATCGACCAAAATGCATTGATATATCCCATATCTCTTGTCCATGCTAATGTTTTTTCGTTAAAAGTACCGCGTGGGGGACGTAAATAGAGCATTTCTTCTTGATCTGTAAGCTCAGCCACTGCACTCTCGACTTTATCTAATTCTTCATCGATACGGGATCTTGAGGAAGTAGTGAAATCTGGATGATGCCAGGAATGATTGCCGATGATATGGCCTTCCTTGTTCATACGCTTCACCAGATCGGGGGCACTATTGATATAATGCCCAGTTATGAAAAAAGCTGCTGGAACGTTCTTTTCTTTTAATACATCAAGGATTTTACCTGTATACCCCTCTTCATAACCATTATCAAAAGTGAGGTAAATTTCTTTATCGCCAGACTCATCAATATAAAAACCGTCATAATCACTTAATAACTGCCCATAAAAGCCTACGTCCGGAGGAGTACCATCATTATTTTTCTGGTAACCCCAGCCATAGCCTAAAGCCGATATGGGGAAACCACATATAACCGTTAAGGAAATCAGGAAAACCAGGAATTTTTTCATGAGTGTCTTCACCTGCTTTTCCCTTAGTTTACAACTGCAAAAAACATATATACCTGACTTACTTTTCCAATCCTTCGAATAGAAAAAGCACCTGCCTCACAGGTGCTTTTCCGATGTTTTATAAAATCATGGCCGCAATCCATCCAAAGATGAATAACGGAATATTATAATGCAAAAATGTTGGTACACAAGTATCCCAAATATGATGATGCTTACCATCAGCCGCAAGTCCTGAAGTCGGTCCCAGGGTGCTGTCTGAAGCAGGTGAGCCTGCGTCTCCAAGTGCTCCTGCCGTACCAATCAGGGCTGCTAATGCCATTGGGGAAAATCCGGCAGCTACCCCGATCGGTACGAATAATGCTGCTAAAATGGGAACCGTACCAAACGAAGAACCGATCCCCATCGTGACCAATAGCCCCACCAGCAATAAAATAAAGGCAATCAGACCTTTGTTGTCACCAATCATACCGGAGCTCGACTCCACTAACGCATCGATGGAACCTGTTTTTTGTAGTACATTGGCGTAACCGGCGGCAATCAACATGACGAATGCGATCATGCCCATCATACCGATTCCATTCGTGACGACCTCGTCACCCCTGCTAAACGGTACCACAAGTAAAACAAACATAAGAACAATTCCCGTCAATGCTCCTAATACAAGGTTACCTGTCCAAATCTGGACACCCAGCGCACCAGCAACAGCAACCAGAGTCCAGGCATGCTTTGCTTCGAACTTAGCCTCCGGTACTGCAATCACCTTGTTTTCATCTTCCAGTTCATTTACCTGGTACTTATCTCTCGGTTTCCGGTAGGTGAAAAAGACGGCTACAAGCAAACCGAGTATCATTCCAGACCCCGGAAGTAAAAGGGACAATGCTATGTTTCCTATACCTACTTCTACACCACTACTTTTCATTGCATCCTGGATGGTCTGGTGGAAAATCAAACCAAATCCTGCTGGAATCATAATATAGGGAGCTTTCAAACCGAACGTCAAAGCGGTGGCAACGCCCCGTCGATCTATTTTCATTTGATCGAACAATTTCAATAAAGGTGGAATTAAAATCGGTATGAATGCAATATGCACAGGTATGACATTTTGGGAAAGTGAAGCTACTCCAGCAATTACTAATAACATGATGACACGTTTATTTTTTAACATCTTCAATAAATAATTCACTAAAAGATTTGTAATACCTGAATAACTAATTGCTACTGCAAAAGCTCCTAATAAGATATAGCTTAAAGCAACGCTTGCCTGATTCCCCATCCCGCCGATCATCAGATCAAGGGAAGATTGAAGCGATTCTCCAGCTATGAGCCCTGCTGATAAAGCTGCAGCGATGATGGCTATGATTACGTTGACACGCAACAGACTAAGCACAGTCATTATCAGCACAGAAATAATAACAGCCCATGCCATATATATTCTCCTCTCGTTCAACTTAATTTTAGTTCGTTAACGATTTACCATGATAAAGAAATGGCTGGGAAAAATCAACCCCCATTTTTTTCAAAACCTGTATGACTTCCAACTATACAACATTGGAAAATTAAGGCTGTCACCATTACCGTCTCTTCGATTCCAGGGTAGTAACTCCACCTCCTATCGTTGTGTTAAAAATATCTCCTATAACAAAAGCGCATGCGCCTGGCTCACCCCCGAAATGCTTAAGTCAATAATCGTCGTGACTTTTTGGTCACAGAGAGGGATGGCTTAAAGGGGGGATAGGTGCTGGAGCTGGATTTAGCCCACTGCAAAAGGTTATCAACATTCTTTAAATTTTGTAATTTCCCTATATAAAAAACCGCACGTATTTAAGAACAGTGCGGTTTGTCTTCTGAAGCTACATCTTTTTTTCTAATTCTTCCAGCATCTGTATAAGCTGGTCGATATCTTGTACGGATGTTTCCTCCGGCTCCATTTCTTCCAGCCGGGACATGAATGCTGCCAATCGCAGTTTAAGGTCTTGCAGTTTTTCCTCTTGAGCCATGAATAAACTCCTTTTTCAGTTGTGTTCATTAAGTGACGTTATTCTGATGTACCATGCATTATCATAGTAGAAATCCTTCTGTTTGTCTATGTTATGGTTAATAAATATTAAAATACGCCTATCCCAATAAACTGGAGCAGGCGTGAATGAATATTACTTAAGCTGGAAGGAATAAGACACATGGTCCTGGATTGGTATCCATGCTCCAATACCCTGTTTTTTAATATTTTTGACTACCAGTTCTTTTTTCGATCCCTTCAGCTGGATATATACTTCGCCGAAGGCAACAGTTCCTTTTTCATTGACTGCTGGTGCATAAGCTTGCAGGACACCTATTTTATTAACCGGGACGGCATAGGAGTTTTGCTGCTTGGTACCGCTTCCTACGACAGTATGAAAAGATAACGGCAAGTTGGTATTGTTTTGCGCTTCCAGAAGAAGCATCCGCTTCACCTGGTCAGGTACGTCGATTTTTGCTGTCAAACCGCCCTTGACATGCTTTTCTTCTTTTTGCAGATATTTTAGTTTTTCTGTCGTTTGACTCGCTTGATTGTTCAATTCATTTGTGTTGATATGCTGATATTCCCAATTGATGCTTGTTTCTTTAGAAGTATAATTCAGTGGCCATTTCCCTAAATAAACTTCCCCGCGGTACCCGATGGCTAAAGGCGAGGGTTTCAAACTTGTTTCATTCAATAATTCGATCAATCGGGGGTTGGTGATTTTCACCTCAGACTCTTCAATTAATTCCTTACTCAATTCACTCGGTTCAAGTACAACTTGATCCTCGGTTGAATTTGGATAGGTATTGTCCTTTGATATATTCAAAACATGGCTGGGCAGTCTTCCCTCTTCTTTCTTTTCTTCTGCAGAAAGAATCATCGGCTCGACTGCAGTCAGCATCAATAATAATGCCATGATGGACAGCATCCATTTTCGCATGTGATGGAGCCCCTTTCTTTTTTTGTTAGCTTTTGATGGGAAGGGGATTTTATGCATCAGGGGAATTTTCTGAAAATGAAAAAAGCGCGTCCTATCAACAAGGAACACGCTTTTCAGGAATAATTTACATACTGAGTTCTAAATATTCCACAGACTCTTCCACTTCAATACTGTCTTTGACTGACTGCACCATGGAACAATTATTACGGGCAACTTCCAGGTTCTTTAGAAGCTTATCCTGATTCAAATGATAGCCTTTGACCATGTAGTGAATGGATACTTTTTCAATTCGATTTGCTTTATCCGGATTACGGGTGACATCTACCATAACTTTGATATCTTCATATTGTACCCGCTGTTTATCTAAAATTTTTCGATAAACCCCGACACTGCACCCCACAATTGAAGAAACCATCAATTGATATGGACGAAAACCGAAATCTTCATTGCTTGAGATGTTCAACTCCCCATATTCCAGCTGGGTACGGATTCCATTCTCTCTCATATAAAATTCCATCAAACCACTCCTTCGAATTTTCTCTTTTACCTATTTTAACAGAACAGGAATAGGTATTAACATGTTTTGTCTCGATTCCTAACGTTTTTCTTGCCTTTCCTTTTGTTGTCCGATAGGATAGAAGAGATTTTTTCCAGCTTAAAGCAAAGGAGGGGTAAGTTGGTCACAGCAAAAACACGCTTTAAAATACTTGTAGCACTTGTAGCCATCTCAGGATTTTCCCAGGGAATGCTCCTTCCCTTACTGGCGGTCATTTTAGAACAAAATGGAATCTCTTCTGCTATCAATGGCCTTCATGCCACAGGATTATATATTGGCGTCCTGCTCGCTTCTCCTTTCATGGAAAAACCAATGCAAAAGGCCGGCTATAAGCCAATCATACTGATTGGAGGTTCCTTAGTATTCGTTTCTATGGCATTATTTCCTTTCTGGCAGGCGTTATGGTTTTGGTTCATCCTGCGAATGACAATCGGAATCGGAGATCATATGCTCCACTTCGGCACACAGACATGGATCACCTCCACCTCATCACGAGAAACGAGAGGAAAAAGCATCGCTTACTATGGTCTCTTCTTTAGCGCAGGCTTTACCCTGGGTCCATTGATGACGAACTTATTATCCGTCCATATGTATTTACCATTCCTGTTATCATCACTTTTGAGTGTTATCGTATGGTCTGCGATGTTCTGGGTAAGAAACGAGCTTCCTGCTAAAGATCATCAAACCATAGATATGTCCAGTTCAATCAGCAGATTCGGACAGGCGATCAGATTAGCATGGATCGCTTTTCTGCCACCCCTTACTTATGGCTTTCTTGAGGCAACTTTGCATGGGATCTTTCCTGTATATGGCATGCGGATCGGTCATGATGTCAATATTCTGTCATTGATCATACCTTTTTTTGCAGCAGCAAGTCTTTTGTCTCAAATCCCCTTAGGCGTATGGAGTGACAAAATTGGCCGTAAGAAAGTAATTTCTATCGTGGTTTCCGGAGGAATAACTGCTTTCATTCTTGCTGCTTTATTTGAATCTTCCGCTGTATGGCTGTTCGTACTATTCGCTTTTGCCGGATTGTGCGTCGGGTCCCTTTATTCACTGGGACTGTCTTATATGACAGATATCCTTCCACCATCACTACTTCCAGCGGGAAATATCATGTGTGGTATTGCATTCAGTGTCGGCAGTATCAGTGGACCTTTCTTAAGTGGGGCATTCATTGATTTATTTCCGAACATCTCATTCTTTTATGTTATTGTTGCCCTGCTTGCGATAGTGCTTATAGCAAATATATTCAAGACAGAACCCAACCTCAAAAGCATCAAATCAAACACCTAAAGAATAAAAGCGCAAGCGCCTTGCTAGTCCACACCATTAATTTTATAAATTGCTGGTGAACAAAAAACACCGCACAAAGGAGATGCCGACGCATTTCCTTTATGCGGTGTTTTTTTCAAGTAAGCATAATCATTGCGATGGGAGTCTGTTTATTATTGCAAAGCTTGTTTCAATACTTCAAGGTTCTGGTACATTAAGCTAAAATAGTCTTCTCCCTCTTCGATATCTTCTTCCGTTAAAACAGATAGGTTATGAAGCCGGAGGGCTTCTCCGTTGATTTCTTTTTGGACCACTTCTGCTATCTTTGGTGTAACATTTTGTTCAAACAGCACATAGTTCAGGTCATTCGCTTTTGCAGTTTCAATAATTTGTTCTAACTGTTTTTGTGATGGCTCTTCAGTAGGACTTACACCACTGACCGCAATTTGTTCAAGTCCATACGCTTGTTCCCAGTAGCCATAACCTGCATGTGAAACGACGATTTTGTTATGGGGCTGTACTTCGAGTTCGTCATGGAATGCAGTATCTAAGGCTTGTAATTCCTTCTTGAGGTTTTCAAAGTTCGCTTCGAAAGTTTTTTTCTCTTGTGGTTTAAGGTCTATCAGAAAGTCTTTGATGTTTTCAGCAAGCTCAATTGAAAGGACAGGATCGAGCCAGACGTGTGGATCATGGTCTCCATGCTCATGACCGTCAGTACTGTCTTGCCCTTCCTCTTTGTCGTCATGCTCTCCTTCATCCTGTTGATGTACATGGGAATCCAAATGGATTCCTTCAGCTGCTTCTAGAATCTTCACATCTTCTGCTTCTACTGCTTCAGAAATTTTCTTCGCATAAGACTCAAATTCCTCGCTGCTGTAGATGAATCCATCAGCCTCTGCTACTTCAATCATCTGTTTCGTATCCGGCTCAAATGTATGGGAATCTGCACCAGGAGGAAGAATCGTTTCTGCTTTTACATATTCGCCTCCAATTTTTTCAGCAAAGTCCATCAAAGGATAAACCGTCGTATATAACATTAGTGTTTGGTTTTCTTTTTTTCCAGAGCTGCTATCGTCATCTCCACAAGCAGTCAACGAGACAGCGGTTAATAGTAATATAAATAGTAAATACTTCTTCATCCTCTTATCCTCCCTCTTCTCCCCACATCTTAATTACAGAGAAAAATAAGCGTACCTTAACCCGATACGCTTATCTTATAAACACCCTGGACACTTACCATAAATTTCAAATTTATGGTCATCTACTGCATATCCATCCAGGCTTTGTGATATTTTATCCATCGGACAGAATTCTAATGCTTTTGTTTTCCCGCATGCTGTGCAGATAAAATGATGATGATGCCCGTGAGTATCACAATGAAACCGAAAATGCTTCTCCCCTTCCAGCTCTGTCGATTCAAGGACATGTTCATCCGCTAGCAGGTATAAATTCCGATAAATCGTATCATAGCTTACACCGGGAAAGTCTTTCTGTATTTCTTTTAGAATCACCTTAGCTGGAATATAACCTTGATCCTGTTCGGCGAAAATTTCTAAAATACGTTCCCGCTGCTTTGTGCGCTTATACCCTTTTTCCTTCAGTTTGTTGATCGCTTTTTCGATATTCATAACGCTTCACCCTTTAATGAAAATTGAGTCGAAACCTTCCGATACGTAATCGCCATTATTAAAATAAGAATGGCGGTCACCACAATCGTACCACCCGGCGGTACACTTAATTGATAAGAAGTGATCAACCCTATGATGACCGAAAGCTCACCAAAAAAGATCGATAAACCGATCGTCTGCTTGAAACTTTTTGCGATACGTAATGCGGCTGCTACTGGTAGCGTCATCAGTGCTGATACAAGCAGAATACCTACAATTTGCATCGCCGAAGCAATCACCAGGGCGACCATCACGATAAACATCAAATGGATCAATTTTCCATTCACCCCGGACACGGATGCATGCTCTTCATCAAAGGAAAGCACAAACAGCTCTTTATAAAATAAAAGAACAATAGCTGCTACAAGGATTGTGATTATAAAAACTGTCAGCATGTTCGAGCGGCTGACTGCTGTAACACTTCCGAATAAATAACTGAATAAATCCGTATTGAAACCATCTGCCAAAGATATAAGAATAACCCCAAGCCCGATTCCTCCGGATAAAATAATAGGGATAGCCAGCTCTTCATAATGTTTATAAACTTTTCTCAGCTTTTCAATCAGCACTGCCCCGGCAACTGAAAAAGCCATCCCCATATATACTGGATTCCATTCGTTGATAGCATTGATCCGTTTTTCTAATAGCAAGCTTGCTGCGATTCCAGTCAACGTAATATGAGACAGGGCATCTGCAATCAGCGATAACCTTCGGACCACAATGAATACACCAAGCAGCGGGGCTACAAATCCAATCATGATTCCCGCAAGTGCAGCATTCTGAAGAAATTCGTAGGTCAGGAAACTTTCAATCATTGTACTCTGCCTCCCCGTGATTATGGGTCAGCTGCTGAACGGGATGACCATAAAGTTGACTGAGGTCATCATTGGAAAAAGCATTATACTCATGAGACGCGCCATGAAAATGGATCGTTTTGTTCATACATACGACATGACTAGCATGTTCTGTAATGGTGCCAATATCATGCGACACCATCAGCAAGGTGATGCCTTCTTCCCGATTCAACCTTCGCAGAAGCTTATAAAAGTCAGCGACGTGTTTGGCATCAACACCGACCGTCGGTTCATCAAGGATTAAAAATTCAGGCTCACTCACGAGTGCCCGGGCAATGAATACGCGTTGCTGCTGACCACCGGAAAGTTCGCCGATATTGTAATCGGAGTATGCTTCCATTTCGACGGTCTTCAGTGCTTTCATTGCTTTTTCACGGTCCTTTTTATTATAAAAGCGAAACAATCCTGTTTTGGAAACGAGCCCTGTTTTAACTACTTCTAAGACGGTTGCCGGAAACCCTGAATTGAAGCTGTTAGCTTTTTGTGAGACAAAACCTATATCTTCCCAATGCTTGAAATGTCGGACCGGTACGCCAAACAGCCTGATACTCCCTTTCGTGGGCTTTAATAATCCAAGCATCAACTTGATCAAGGTCGATTTACCTGAACCATTTGGTCCGACAAGACCGAAGAACTGCCCCTCTTGAATTGTCATCGAAACGTCTTTCACTACCGTTTCTTTTTCATATTTAAAGGAAACATTATTCAATTCTAAAATATTATTCTCAGCCATATTAATCCCTCAAATCATAATCATTACGAATTACATTATATCGGGTAACCTCTCCTCATACAAGCATTTAATACGTAATCATTACTATTATTTTTTGACTAAGCATTTATAAACTTTGTTGTATTTGGATTTCGAGATATTGGTGGAGCTTAGGGGCTCCAGGAAACGATTCGCTTTCCGTGGGCGTGTGCTGAGTCTCCTCAGGCTTCGCCTTGCGGGGCCTCATCTATCACTCAGCTCCCACAGGACTTTGAATTTTCATCTTGACTTAACCCACGCACGAAGGAAATGCGTAGCATTTTCGAGGAGTCTCACCGTTTCCCTACGCCCCTTGTCATAGAAAGATTTCGAAATCACCCTTATGTAAAATCTGCAATGATAATAAGAAACAAGACTTTGGCACCACTATACCTTACAAAGAGATTTCAGCTACATTCTTTCTTCTTTTGAAGGGGCCGTTAAGTATAAAAATGGCTGGATGGAAAGGGAAACGGCGAGACTCCCGCGGGAGAAGGGACTAGGCGAGATCCCGCAGGGCTTTAGCCCGAGGAAGCTTGCCAGATCCCCCGCAGGAAAGAAATGAATGCGTAATCGCCTTGGGAGACACGACACGCATAAGCAGAACAGCAAAAAGGGAAGTGGTCTTTCTTCCCGTTGATGGGCTGCTTATGTCGCGAGTGTCTAGGCGATGAAGCTGGAAAGCGAGTTGTTTCCCGGACCATCCCATTCTTCTCATGGTTACGGCCCCAACTATCTCGAAACTGAGCCTTCAGCAATTGGGAGCTTAACTTTAAAACCAACAAAGAAGAAGCTCTCCGGAAAAATCCATCAGAGCTCCTTCTTTTTTTACAGATACTTATTATATCGTTGTTCCAGATAATCCTGCAGGGTAGCGAATATCATAGTCAGCGGCCAATAAATCAAGGCAGCCAGGATATACATCGTCATCGTATCGTAGTTTCTTCCTGCTACAATCTGGGCCTTATTGAATAATTCCGGTACAGATATCATTGCAGCAAGCGACGTAGCCTTAAGTAAATCAAGAAAGACGTTCGTCAGCGGTGGAATAGCAACTCTGGTAGCCTGAGGCAAAATGATTCGGCGCATTGTCTGCCAATAACTAAAGCCTAGCGCCTGTGCTGATTCCCATTGGCCCTTATCGACACTGCTTAAAGAGGAACGGTTGATTTCAGCGATATAGGCAGCTGAATTCAACCCGAAACCCAGCACAGCAGCCATAGTAGCAGTCAACTCGATACCAACAACCGGCAGACCAAAATAAAGGATGAATAAAAAAACCAGGATGGGGGTACCTCGCATGAACGAAATATAGACCCTCGCCGGCCAGCGTAACAACCGCTTATCCGACCTTCTTGCCAATGCAATGAATAAACCTAGAAACATACCTAGCAGCATACCCAGAATCGCTACTAATAGTGTTAAGGGGACACCCTGCAAAACAAACGGCAGGTTATCCCAGGCACGCTGGGCATTGAACAATTCATCGACATCCACTCTTTTGATTTCAATGCCGAACATGGCGAATCACCTACAAATCCAGGCCTTTAATTTCTCGAATTTCTTCATCCGGCTTCTTAGATGCGTCTTTGCCACCAAAGAATTCTTTAGAGATTTCGGTCAATGTGCCATCTTCGCGCATTTCTTTTAAAGTTCCGTTCACTTTTTGTTTCAACGTATCTGCCCCTTTCGGCATGACGATTGCAGATTCCGTTGGATGGAACTTTAAATCCGGATGCAGGGTTACATCAATCTCAGGCAGGGCTTTCAATGCTAATGATTGCAAGTAGTAGTCATTGATGATCAAATCAGTCCGGCCATTTTCAACATCACGTAAATAAACGTCATTAGTGACGTTTCCGTATGTTTTCACTTCTGCTCCAAAATGACGGGAAATTTCAGCGAAAACTGTCGTTGCTCCCCCTCCGGCTACTTTTCCTTCTAAATCTTCCAGCTTTTCTATTCCTGATAAATCATCTTCCCGCACAATCATTGTAGAATACGAATATTTATAAGGATCACTGAAAGCAAATTGTTTCTTACGTTCTTCCGTCACTTCCATATCGTTGATTGCCATGTCGATTCGGCCACTCTTAATAGCAGACAGAAGGCCATCAACCCCATATTCTTCAAATTTGACTTTCATTCCGAGTCGATCGGCGACTTCGCGCATGATTTCCACATCATATCCAGTCAGTTTATTAGAATCTTCAGGGTAAAAAGAGGCAGGATAAAGTGTTCCGGAAGTTCCGACTATAAGCTCTCCTTTCTTTTCTATCTCTGTCCATTTCTGATCCGATTTTTCAGAGGATTCTGTTGAACCGGACTGTCCGGTGTTATCAGTACCACAGGCAGCTAACACAAGAGTGGTAACAACCATAAGTATAAAAAAGAGTCCTTTATTTTTCATGAGTATTTTCCTCCTATTTAAAATTCACACTTCCTCAATATAGCAACGCGGCTTTCCCTTTGCAACTATCTGTGTTTCCGGTCTGAAAAAAGGTTAAAATATCCATCAATTCTCACTTGATTATATTTAATAATGTGCTATGATAATAACAGGTACTAAATTATAATTATTTTAATTAAAAACTATGCTATCAATCCTTAATTGATAGCTTTTATCATTTATATAGTCCAAATGATGATGATTACTATTCTCAATTAGAGAAAAGGAGTTGAGAACTATGAGTTCAGAAGCGCGTGCGGTCAGCACGAAGCAAACACAAACCTCACATAAACCGGAGCCCTTGATATGGTGGACGAAATTTAAAGAACATATCGAATTGATAGCAGCTATCGTCAGTGGAATCCTTATTCTTACCGCCTGGATTTTTGAAGGTTCCATGAGCTATGGATTCTTTGTATCGCTCCATCTGTCAGCGTTCATCATCGGGGGGTTCGCAAAGGCAAAAGAAGGTATTGAAGAAACGATTGAAAACAAAGAACTCAATGTGGAAATGCTGATGATTTTCGCTGCAGCCGGTTCCGCTATGATCGGCTATTGGACAGAAGGCGCTATTTTGATTTTCATTTTTGCCTTAAGCGGTGCCTTGGAAACCTATACGATGAATAAAAGCCAGCGGGAAATATCTTCCCTGATGGATTTGCAGCCTGAAGAAGCCTTGCGCCTCCGTAACGGCAGAGAAGAAATAGTTTCTGTAAAAGAACTTCAACTAGGGGACCATATCCTTATTAAGGCTGGTGAACGGGTTCCGTCCGATGGCAAAATCATCAAAGGCAGAACAAGCCTGGATGAGAGTGCAATCACAGGTGAATCTGTACCAGTAACCAAAGAAACAGACGGGGAAGTTTTCGCCGGTACGGTGAATATTAATGGCAGTATTACCGTAGAAATCACCAAACCGTCGGATGAAACACTATTTCAAAAAATTATCCAGCTTGTCCAATCGGCGCAAAGCGAAAAGTCACCTTCCCAGTTATTCATCGAACGATTCGAAGGTACTTATGTGAAAATTGTTTTGATTGTAGTGGCATTAATGATGTTTTTACCACACTTTCTGTTTGGGTGGAGCTGGACAGACACGATTTACCGGGCCATGATTCTGTTAGTGGTTGCTTCCCCATGCGCACTGGTCGCCTCTATCATGCCCGCCACGTTATCCGCTATTTCCAACGGAGCGAGAAATGGTGTATTGTTCAAAGGCGGCGTACATTTGGAAAACCTCTCGCATTTAAAAGCGGTCGCCTTTGACAAGACCGGAACACTGACGAAAGGAAAGCCGGAAGTGACCGATGTCTATTTCCGTTCAGATGAGGAATCCGCTCAGGTGCTTTCTGTTTTAGCATCCATCGAACGCGAATCCAACCACCCGTTGGCTCAGGCAATCGTCAACTACACCAATACCATTCCTGATTTGGAAAGAATGGAAATTTCAAATATGCAGGACCTGGCCGGCAGCGGTGTAACAGCTGAAGTAAACGGAGTTACCTGGAAAATCGGAAAACCTGGATTTTTAGGAAAAGAGGCGGCAGAAACCTTCCATAATGGTGTGCTGGAAACATTGGCACAGCAAGGAAAAACGGTAGTGTTTATCGGAGATGAGGAAGGAATCGCCGGGATTGTCGCTTTGAAGGATACTGTCCGTAAAGAAACCAAGGATGCTATCAAGGTATTACAGAATCACGGGGTATACACTGTCATGCTGACAGGAGATAATGAAACGACCGCTAAAGCAATTGCTGAAGAAGCCGGCCTCGATAATTACGTCGCGGAATGTATGCCGGAAGAAAAAGTCGAACAAGTGAAGATATTGCGTAATACCTTCGAAAATGTCGGGATGGTCGGAGATGGAATAAATGATGCTCCTGCTTTAGCGACAGCGAACGTTGGAATCGCCATGGGTGAGGGTACCGATGTGGCATTAGAAACAGCTGACATCGTTTTGATGAAAAATGACTTGCCGAAAATTGCAAATGCGATTAATCTTTCCGAACGCATGAACAAGATCGTGAGACAAAATGTTGTTTTTTCAATCCTTGTGATTATGGTGCTTATTATTTCCAATTTCCTGCAAGTATTGGACCTTCCTTTGGGTGTCATCGGCCATGAGGGGAGTACAATACTCGTCATCCTGAATGGCTTGCGTTTGTTAAAATCTTAAATTCCTGCTAACCATTTTGAAATACGAACGCCAAGGAACCAAAGATACTTCCTGGATTACCCCAGTTGCATCGCATGACAAAGGGCTTCCGCCGGGGAAGCCCTTCTTTTAATGAAATTTATTCTGCTTATTTGCGGAACTGCTTGTTTTGTGCTTGGGTGCATCACTCTTTTGTTTTTTATTATTCTTATTATTATGGTTTTGTTTATTATCACTCATCACTGCCACTCCTTTGCTGAATTTGCTCTTAGTTTCCACACGAGCGGCAGCAACTATTCCTGGCTATCTCAGGAAGGAATGCCAAGTTTTCTCCGACGTATTATCGCATTGACCTCCCCACCTAAAATAATAATGATACCTGAGAGATAAAACCAGATCATCAGTACGATAAATCCGCCAAGACTTCCATAAGTGGCTGAATAATTCCCCATACTGGAGACATAAAAAGAAAATAACAAGGAAACGATCTGCCACCCGATGGTAGCAAAAACCGCCCCCGGGAAAGCGTGCTTTAGCTTGATATACTTGTTCGGTGCCAGCATATATAAAAACATCAATACAACAAAAAAGATGATGGATGATATTACCCAGCGCAGCGCATTCCAAAGTTCGAGAAAACCTGCCGAGAGTCCGAAGATAGAAAACAAATAAACGCCAATCATTTTACCGAAAACAGGAAGTAAGAATGCGACAGCAATTACTCCGATCATTGATACAGTCAATACAATGGCAATGACCCTCCCCACTATTGGCGAACGGCTTTCTTCAACTTCATAAGCACGATTGAATGCCCGCATAATGGAATTTACGCCGTTAGATGCAGACCATAACGTACCAATTATACCAATAGACAGCAAACCACCATTCTGGTTTTCCATGAGTTCTGTCAGGTTTTCCTGGATCAAGGTGTAGGTTTCCGGGGGGGCGTATGTATGAATAAAGGCCAGTAACCTCTCCTGCGACAAACGCAAATATCCCAAAAGAGTAACGAGGAAAATCATAAAAGGAAATAATGATAATAAAAAGAAGTAGGAAAGCTGGGCGGCCATCCCGCTGATGTCGTCCTTGTTGAAGCTGGCCCCCACCTCTTTAATCAAACTAATCAGATCCTTCATGATATCCCTCTTTCCTAACCTTAAACAGTCTGTTATGATACGTCACGGTGATCCGCTATTTTTTCAACATCCTTCTCTATTTCTTTTTCCCACTCGCTTACCTTATCAAGCAGCGCTTCTACTTTATTCAAAACTTCAAGTACATCTTTCGCTCCATCAGCAACACGGTTAGTCAAGTGATTATATTGGAGTCGCAGCTGTCGGATGGCTTCTGATGGGTTGGACGTATAACTTTTAGCAGACCTTCCCGCTTGTTTCGTCCCGTTCCATACATAATTCCTTGTGTCCTTGTCCAATAATGTCACAGCTCCCCCAACAACAGCGCCAATGATCATCCCTTTCCAAAACTTATGCTCTTTCATAATCCACTATTCCTCCTTAGATAAATGTTGCTCTTGTTTTATTTTAAATAAAAGCTCGCGACACCCTGTTGAAATGAGTTCATACACATACTCAAAATTTCCTGTAAAGAATGGATCGGGGACATCTTTCACTTCCGAGTCCGGAATAAAGTCCAGCAAACGGGCTACGGTTACTTCATCACTTTTACGTATACCTGCCATATCGGTGATATTTTTGGCATCCATCGCAATTAGATAATCAAACTCATCCCAATCCTTTTCATGGATCTGTCTGGCAGCCATCCCTTCATAGGAAATATCATACCGGTCTAAAACACCTCTGGTCCCTTCATGCGGCAGGTCCCCGACATGCCAGTGTCCTACACCTGCTGAATCAACGGTTATTTCTTTTTCTAAATCTTCTTTTTTCACAAGATCACGAAAAATCGCTTCTGCCATCGGTGAACGGCAAATGTTACCTAAACAGACGAATAAAACTTTTATCATTATATCTTCTCCCCCAATTTGTTTCATTTTATAGCACACAAAATTTGTATGTAGCGGCCGATTCCCTTATTTCACAGAAAAAAAACTGCCTTTCCACCTCCTATTATACCCAAAATAGCTTGACATTTCTTCAAAGTTTTCGGAATATTTTATATATAAGAAAAAAGGGGGTTAACAATCATGCAAGATGTCTTAAGCAACATCTCAGGCATAGTGTGGGGGCCAGTACTTTTGATTTTACTTGTCGGTACTGGTATCTATCTGACACTTCGGCTTGGATTCTTACAGTTTTCAGCACTGCCTTATGCGTTAAAGCTCGCATTCAGCCCTGGTAAACAGGACAAGAAATCAAAAGGGGATATTTCCCATTACCAAGCCTTGACAACAGCCATGGCGGCTACTATCGGAACCGGTAACATCGCAGGGGTTGCAACTGCAGTCGTATTAGGTGGTCCCGGCGCCGTTTTCTGGATGTGGATAACAGCCATTTTTGGGATGGCGACAAAATATGCAGAGGCAGTACTGGCAGTCAAATATCGTACTACTGATAAATACGGTAACATGTCCGGGGGGCCGATGTATTACCTGGACCGCGGCCTTAAAATGAAAGGACTCGGTAAAACACTCGGTATACTATTTGCTATTTTCGGTGCCATCGCGGCATTCGGTATTGGAAACATGGTGCAATCCAATTCCGTTTCTGATGCGCTTCAAACAACTTTCTCCGTCCCTACCTGGGTTACCGGGTTGATTCTGACTATACTGGCCGGCCTGGTACTACTTGGCGGAATTAAAAGTATTGGCAGAGTAACCGCATTCTTTGTACCGATCATGGCGATATTTTATGTTATTGGTGCACTTATTATTATTTTTACTAATTTCCAACTTGTTCCCGCTGCATTTGGAACTATATTCAATGATGCATTCACTGGAAGCGCAGTAGGAGGCGGGTTATTAGGTACAGCTATCCGTTTCGGTGTCGCACGTGGCGTGTTCTCGAATGAAGCAGGTCTAGGTTCCGCTCCGATAGCTGCTGCTGCAGCAAAAACCGATTACCCTGGCCGCCAGGCGCTAGTCTCCATGACACAGGTTTTGATTGATACCATCATTGTGTGTACCATGACTGGCTTGACTATCGTCATGGCTGGACAATACAGCAATGGCGAGCTGGATGGAGCTGATTTGACTACAGCATCCTTCTCCATTTTCCTGGGGGATTGGGGTGGTTATATCGTTTCACTAGGCCTTGTGTTCTTCGCCTTTTCTACCATTGTCGGCTGGTCTTATTATGGTGAAAAATGCTTCGGCTTCCTGACGAAGGATCGCGCACTGCCATTATATAAAATTGCGTTCGTTTTATTCGTTTTTGTCGGCGCCGTTCAAGAGTTGGGTATCGTTTGGACATTCGCAGATATCATGAACGGATTGATGGCATTCCCTAACTTAATCGGTCTCCTGCTCCTGTCCGGGGTAGTGGCAGCCGAAACGAAGCGTTTCATGAAGGTCGCCAAAGAAGAAAAGCAGCAAGAGAAACAATCTTCCTATTCATAATTAGAGTGTTGTTCCATTTTTAAATAAAGCAACGCCTTAGTGGCGTTGCTTTATTTTATCCTTTTATAACTATAAGTATTTCTTTTTGTCAATAAACTTTCAAATTCAGCTGGCGGGAGTGGTTTGCTGAAATGATAGCCCTGGTAATGGTCACAGCCATTATGCTCTAGAAACTCAAGGATTGCAGGTTTTTCTACACCCTCTCCAACCACCTCCAGCTTAAACGTATGTCCAAGCTGGATCATAGCCTTTACAATTTCAGCATCACCTGGATCTGTTCCTATACCTTTGATGAAGGATTGATCGATTTTCAAGTAGTTGATCGGGAATTTGCGTAAATAGCCCAGGGAGGAGTAACCAGTTCCGAAGTCATCAATCGACAGAGCGATTCCCAACCTTCTCAATTCCTGCATTGTTCTGATGCACGCTTCTGTATTCTGCATGATACTATTTTCGGTGATTTCAATTTCCAAGAATTCAGCAGGCATTCCTGTCTTCTCTAATACTGTCTGAACACGACCAGCAAAGTCATGGCGCTGGATTTCTTCCGCTGCCACATTGACTGCTACACGCTCCGGAGCATAACCTTGTTCGATCCACTCCTGATTCTGGCGGCAAGCCTCGTACAGTACCCACTCCCCTAACCGTATAATAAGCCCGGTCTCTTCGGCAATAGGTATAAATTTCGCAGGAGAAATAAACCCTTTTTCAGGATGGTTCCAACGTACCAAAGCTTCCATTCCGCTGATCACCCCTGAACGAACATCTATTTTAGGCTGGTAATATAACATTAATTCTTTTTTACTGATAGCCTCCCGTAAGTCCCCTTCCAATGAAACCAGTTCATTGTAATAGGCATTCATGGAAGGATTATAAAAACGCAAACTCTGGCGTCCATTCAACTTACAATAATGCATGGCAATGTCAGCATTTCCTATCATTTTGCCCGCAGACATACTTCCACCAGAATACTGAGCAACCCCAATACTGGAGGTGATGAAAAACTCTTTCCCATTCAATCGAATCGGTTTACTGATCTGCTCCAGAATGTTATTACCGAGCTCACGCGCCTCTTTTTTGGATGTAATCTTATCTGAGATGATAAAAAACTCATCTCCTCCAAGACGGTACAGTTCTCCACTTCCTTTGGCGGCTTCCCAGATGCGATGCCCCATCAGCTGGATGACCTCATCTCCAGTCGTATGTCCCAGTGCATCATTCACATATTTGAAGCGATCCAAATCACATAAGAAGATAGTAAGAGGCGCCTCCTGCTTTCTTACACGAAAAATCTTAGCTTCTAAATCCTCTTGCACTTTTCTCCTGTTGGGTAAATCGGTCAATGGATCGTGATAAGCCATGTGATTGATAAGTAATTCTGCTTCTGGATGTACGGTAATAATTTCTGAATAAAAAGCAATGAAGGAATGAGGATTCCTTTCTGTTGTCAGCAAAGGTACAATCGTTGTATTCACCCAAAAAATCTCTCCAGTCTTTTTCTGGTTGCATATCTCCCCATTCCATACATTACCGTTTAATATTTCAGACCATAAGCTTTTATAAAAAGCAGGTGGGTGATGGTCAGTTTTCAGTAATCGATGGGTCCTCCCGATTAACTCCTTACGATTATATTGGGAAAGAGCACAAAACTGATCATCTGCATAAATGATTCTTCCTTCCACATCAGTAACTGTGACTGTAAGGGCCTGTTCCATGGCATATTTAAGATCGTGGTATTTATTCAGATAACCATGCACCAGCATTTCTAATTCATCAATCGTTTCTCTTACTTGATCCCCTTTGCTGTGTTCGTTTAATATTTCAAACAAACGATTAAATGTTCTACGATCATTTGAAGAATCCAGATCCAAAATATTCATGGTAACCATCCTTACCCAATATTCGAAATAATTCGACAAACTTTTCTTTAGTATAAACGATACTACCCATTAAAAAAAGCCTGCTGCCAATAAGGAAGAGGCTTTTAACAAGTCTTATAACCACCATAATTTAATTTCAATTACGCAAAATCTAGATTTAGACCTATATAACTTCTTTTATTTTTTCATATTAAGCAATCGGCTTGATACATTCAGGACCTTCATTCTTAGGTGAGTTGACAATATCACTGACATCATAAGCGTCCAGCTCATCTGTAAGAAGCATACGGATAAAACCCGCAGCCTCATCTGCTCCCCATTTCACCGGCTCAATCCATTCATCCTGTTTGTCACGCGGGAGGATAACCGGCATCCGGTCATGAATAGGTGACATGAACTCGTTTGCTTCCTTAGTCAAAATAGTGCACGTGAACATTTCCTCTTCATCTTTTCCCCACTTATCCCATAAGCCCGCAAAGGCGAACAATTTTCTGTCCTTCGGGGAAATCCGCTTTGCCTGCTTGCCCTCATCGGTACGCTGCCATTCATAAAAACTGTCCGCTACAATCAAGCATCGCTTTTTAGTCATCAACTGCTTGAAACTGGGCTTTTCATGTGCTGTTTCGCTACGCGCATTGATCATCTTATAGCCGATTTTCGGATCCTTCGCCCAAAATGGCACCAATCCCCATTTCAGGAAGCCTGCCCGTTTTTCTTTGCCATCTTGGATAATGGCAAGCACTTTCTGGCCAGGGGCGATATTATACCTTGGTTCATAATTCGGTATCTTGTGATCAAGCCCAAATTCCTTCAGGATTTCTACCTCTTCTGCTAACAGTGTATAACGTCCGCACATTTAAACGGCCTCCTTTCCTTGATTAATCTTTACTCTTTTCTATCGATAACCCATACATCAAAAAGTGGATCGTTCGATCAATTTCCTCGTCATCCTTCCAACCCTCATCAGGCATAACTATAAACCTTGTGATTAAAAAACCAATAATCGTAGTCATGGTAAACCTGATGATAGTCCCTGATGGATATGCAATCAACTTGCCATTCTTCTGATAATATTTGACCGCTTCATCAAACTTCGGGAAAACTTCACGCCGGAACACTTCCTGGAATGATTGCTGGATTTCTGGATGGAAGGCCATTTCCTGAAGCAGAATTTTCAGTAACGGAATATTATTCTTTACAAATTCAAAGCGGTTCATAATTAATTTTCGCAACAGCTGTTCGTAATCAGGAGTTTTTTCCTGGAATACTTGATTGACAAAGTGTGTGGCAAAGAATGGGACCGCAAATTTTGTGATTACAGGGCTCACTATTGAAAATAGCAGTTCTTTCTTGGTTTTGAAATGGCGGAAAATGGTCCCTTCAGCTACACCAGCTTTTTTAGCGATTTCACTCGTCGACGTAGAAGCATAGCCTTTTTCCGCAAAAATTTCGATTGCAGTTTCAAGTATCTTCGCTTGTTTCGGGGTCAGCTCATCTTCTTTTTCTCCCACTTTTACCAATTGCTCCAAGTAGTCTTTTGCATTCATCGCTGTCTGTCCCCCTCTAGTTACTTTTCATTATAGCGTTCGATGACGCTTCAATGCCAATATGTTCAGGGTTATGAAGAGAATAGTGAAACCGATGAGGATATAGACCTCATTTGAAAATACAGCAAACCCTTTCCCACGTATCATGATATCCCTCAGCGCTTCACCCCCATAAGTCAAAGGCATCACTTTACCAATTGCCCTCAGCCAAGGTTCCATCGTTTCTAAGTTGAATATCCCTGAAAAGAACACCTGAGGGACAATGACAAGTGGAATGAATTGCATCATCTGAAATTCATTGTTTGCGTATGCCGACAGCAGTGTCCCGAGGCTCAAAGCTGCCATCGCCAGCAAAAATGTGATCAGCATGACATACCAGAATTCACCACTCATGTACATATTCAATACATAGATAGAAAAGGCCGCAATAATGATGGATTGGACGATAGTAAATAGTCCAAATCCTCCTAAATAGCCAAATACGATTTCCCATCTTTTGAGGGGAGTCGACAATAAACGTTCCAGCGTCCCCTGTGTACGCTCACGCAGGAATGAGACACCGCCCACAATAAATACAAAGAAGAAGACAAAAAACCCTATCAGTACAGGACCGGTATTATCAAATAAATTCAGCTCTTCAGAACCATGAAGAAATTTCAACTCAGGCTCCGGGACAGGTTTAGCTGCTTTTTCCTTCATAGCCTGCTGAAGAACTTTCTGAACGGCGCCGTTGGCAGTGGGATCACTTCCTTCAAGCAATACCTCTGGTTTTGATTCCTCCCATGTAATCATCGCATCTAATTCTTTATTTTGGAGTTTTTCCCGGGCTTCCTGTTCAGGTATGTGTCGGATCTCAGCCTCCTGCTCATCCAATGACTTAACAATTGATGATGGCAAGTCGACCACCGCAATTTCCGGTACATAAGTGTCTCCATCTAATACAAGCCACATCAGAGTCAAAATGAATAACGGAGCAACAATCATAAGAGCCATACTTCTTTTGTCTCTACGAAGTTGACGCAAAATTCGTTTGATAATAGCCATTGTTCTCATTGCACGGCACCACCATAGTGAAGAAATGCCTCTTCAATAGTGGTAACACCTATTCCTTGTTTCAAAGACTTCGGTGTGCCCTGGGCGATCACATATCCATCTCGTAATAAGGCAAGACGATCACATTTTTCAGCTTCATCCATTACGTGAGTGGTCAATATGATAGTCGCACCTTTTTCTTTCAAAACGTTCAACTCTTCCCATATCGATTGACGGAGCACAGGATCTATACCAACCGTAGGTTCATCCAGTATTAATACTTCAGGCTGGTGGAGGATAGAAGCAGCTAGGGACAACCTCCTTTTCATTCCCCCTGAAAACTTTTCTACCGGCTTATCAATCTCAGATGTCAGATCAACTACTTGCAAAACCTCCTGAATCCTTTGCTTACGTTGTAATTTAGAAAGGCCGTATATAGTAGCGAAAAAATCTAAGTTCTCTCTCCCGGAAAGTTCGGAGTATAAAGCATCGGACTGCGCCATGAAGCCTATTTTTTTCATTTGTTCTAAAGAAGGCATGGGGGTGCCAAGGACAATAGCACTTCCTTCGGATGGTTTCAAAATACCTACGATGATTTTTACCAGGGTTGTCTTTCCCGCTCCGGAAGGACCAAGCAAACCAAATATTTCCCCTTTATCAACTGTCATATTTATACCCTTGATAACTGATTCACTTCCAAAAGAATGAGCGATATGATCCAGCTCGATTACCGTTGCCATAAAAGCACTCCCTTTCTATAACCATAAATGAGTGGTTACTCACTTTTAGCATAGTTTTTTTAAATAATATGTAAAGTGAGCACTTACTCATTCCAAATTCTTAAAAAAAGAGGTCAGACCTAAAAGCCCATCCTCTTATTGATTTGACTCCGGTAACGGTTAAATGCACCGGAACTCTTAATTTTTCTCTGTTCCATCATCAATTGGAAACGAAGTTGCTTTTCACTCAGCCGCTGTTTATAGATTTCTTTTTCTTCCGGATTGCGACAGCAGTCAATCAATTCTTCTAAGGAGACTATCTCTTTTTTCAGCTGCATCTCTTCCGGAATCATATTGGCGTTTTTTAGAATCTTATAACTGTTTCGGAGATCGGCTGGTACATGATCCATGTCGTCCTTTGGCAATGGCTTCCCTTTACCAGGCAAATTGTCAAAGTCTCCATTACGGATTGATTGCTTGATTTTTTCTTCTACAATCGAAGTGAAGTCCATACGGTTTCCTCCTTTTCAAAAGGAAATCTATGTATATAGTATAGCATGATTTTTGTGCTTAATTTAGAAGAAGGCTCTGCTTTTTGGTTTTACAGATAAGCTCCCAATACCTGAAGACTCAGTTTCGAGAGAAACTGTTTCCGTTACGGTAGATAATCTCTGGAGGGCCGGGAAATCACTCGCTTTCCATGGGCGGACGGTGAGCTTCCTCAGGCTCCGCCTTGCGGGATCTCACCATGTCCTATCCTCCCATTGGAGTCTCGCAATTTCCCGGCCCTCCTTGCATTTGTAAGACTAACGGAAACATTGGTATGCCGTACAACTATTGATGGAGTTCCTCATAAAAACGTGCTTATAACCTGCGCCATGATTACATATGAGTTGTGGAAGACATCTTCATCTATCGCAGGGGTTCGTCACGCCCATCCTTCGGATGGGTGGTTGGGAAACTGCGAGACTCCCGCGGGAGAAGGATCGAGGCGAGATCCCACAGGGCGATAGCCCGAGGAAGCTCGCCAGGTCCCCCGCAGGAAAGCGAGTAGTTTCCAAACCACCCCTGACGCTTTTATGATAAAGAACCCCTTATCTTGAAACCAAGTCTTCCATAATCCGGTCATATTGTTGAATAAGTCTCCCTAGTAAAAAATGAACTCAAAAAAGAGCCTGGCGTTGGCCAGGCTCTTGGTTGTACTATTATTTTCCGATGAACATTTGTGTCCATACATTGCCATTCTCAACATAGCCTACGCCGATGTGAGTGAAGTCAGGGTTCATGATGTTTTTACGGTGTCCTTCACTGTTCATCCACGCATTGACAACTTCCTGCGGGCTGCGTTGTCCTTTAGCAATGTTTTCCCCAGCTGTACGGTAGTCGATGCCATAAGATTTCATCATATCAAATGGAGAACCGTAATTCGGACTGTTATGAGAAAAATACCCGTTAGATGCCATATCCTGGGACTTATCACGTGCTACCTTGCTTAGTTCTGCATCAGCTTTAAGCGGTGCAAGACCTTGCTTTTGACGTTCCTGGTTAGTCAATTCTACTACTTGCTGTTCGAATTGATTCAACTGGCTGTTCTGCTCAGCAGCTGGTTGTTCAGCTGGAGCTTGTTGTGTTTGCTCTGGAGCAGGTTGTGGTGCTGGAGCTTCCTGTTTCTCTGGTGCTGGAGCAGGTGCCTGCTCTTTTTTAGCTGGCTGCTCTTGTTTTGGCTCTTCTTGCTTAGGTTGCTCTTGTTGTGGAGCTTCTACTTGATTCCACTGTACATTATAGTTTTTCAGAATATCCTGTAGCCATTTATTTACATCATCCTGGGAGAATGAACCTCCATAGGATTGTATTTTATAGAATGCTTTAATAGAAGGTGCTTGTTGCTCGCCTCCAGCGTGTGCGTCTGCTGTAAAAGCACCACCTAGAAGCAATGCTGTTGATAATGCGAATGCAGTACTTACTTTCTTAAACATGCGTTAATCCTCTCCTTTGGTGTTTTTTGTACAATATCATCATAGCATCGCTTTTCTGTAACATAGGCACCAAGGTTTTCCATTGACTAACAAAGAAAGCGCTATCATTACATAAAACCTTTCAAATAAGGAAATTGAACTAGATTATACAAAAAACAAACTGGAAAAAATCAAATAGGTTGCTAGATTTTTCATAAAAAAAGCCGTTGACAGACGTCAAAACGGCACTTTTTTGTTACGTTATATTACTATTCTGTTACAATTTCTTCTGTAAAGAGGCTCTTACACCTGCAGCTAAGGCAGGGACTTCTAATATTCGTGAAACTTTCGCTTTATTATTTTTATCACGGAAAAAAACATCATTTACATCGTCTATGGTTACTTGGCGGGGATCCTTATGTTTTAGTATCAACTTGTCTTTTGGAGATACAATCCCTTCCTTAATCACACGTAAGTAAAGCCCTGACAGTCCTTTATCGATCATTTTCTCTGGAAAATCTAAGAGTCCGTGTTTCCTGGCAATGATATAACAGGGCTTCCTGGGTTCTGTTACTTCGAGTTCCGTCTCACCTAATATGAATTGATCTCCTATAGCTGTTTCCCGTTCGTCCACTCCATTAACCGTTATATTTTCTCCAAATGATGGATAAGGGAATTCACGCTGGTACTCCTCTTCCCAGTGACGATAGTGCTGAGCAGGATATAAGCATACGGCTTTGTCAGGACCACCATGGTGTTTTTGATCCGCCTGGTAATCCCCCGTGAAGTTAAGTCTACTTAACCGAATCGGTTCCTCAACTCTCTGTTTTTGGATCGCTGTTTTCAAAGGACCCTTATCCGTCTTTAAAATGACAGGTTTCCCGACACTGATCGCTTCCACATTAAAATGTGTCAATCTCTACCTCACTCCTTCGCTTAATCCAGGCAGGCAAATAATCATAACTCCATACATCACTTGGATAATCGACGAACAGCTCTTCTCCATTTTCATATAAAGCCTGCATGATTTCGTTTAATGCGCCCATATAATATTCATATAAAAATTCATAGCTGAACGGTTCATCAGGCATATGATTCTCCGCACAGACTTTCGGATTAGCATAATTCAGATAGGTACGGCAAGGAATCGGACGAATTTCATAAGCCATACATGTTTTTGTTTCCGGATCCAGCATCGGGCAAGGTAAGTCCAAACGTTTGTAATTCAACTTTGTATCGTCTGCCTGCAGTTCCATATTCAATGCTGTATCCAGCTTCACTGCATGTTCATCAAAATAGGAATTCCAGTGCTGATAGATTTTTTCTTTCCTCTCTGCTGGAAACTGCTCGATTTCCTTCAGCATCATTTTTGCTTCCATTTTCGTAATGATAATCGGGAAATAGCAGCAAAAGGCACAACCTTTGAAACAGCTGGCCTTCATGCCGGCATAGTCTTCCATCCGTCCTATTTCATGATCGACTTCGCTCAAAAGGCGTTTGAAACCATTCAGGATAACAGTTTGTGTATCCATTTCACTATCAAGCAGTTCATCTATGATGTTATCGAAAAATACTGGATCAACTTCGTAATTGTTATTCAGCCGCTCGCATTTATCGATTATTTCCTGGTGTTTTAAATATTCCGTCATGATATACTCCTTTTCTAAAACAATCGGTTTCTTCCATTATACATCCAGCAATACTTATTAGACTACCTATTGAAATATATGACGAATTTCCTGATTCCTCTTTCGTTCTTATATCTCAGATGTTACAATGGCACACGCATTCAAAGCACATGAAAAAATACTCAGAAAGGATGATAGGGATGCACGTAGGAAGCAAAGGCTGGTACGTAGAAAAATTGAAAGAACATGGTGTAAATACGATTCAAGGAAGAAAAGTAGAAAAGTATAAAAAGCACATTCTTGCAAACCTATTAGCCGAAA
Organism: Thalassobacillus devorans MSP14; assembly: GCF_000496835.1. Classification (GTDB taxonomy): domain Bacteria; phylum Bacillota; class Bacilli; order Bacillales; family Halobacillaceae; genus Thalassobacillus; species Thalassobacillus devorans_B. Next base: position 381,303 of record NZ_KI543238.1, on the reverse strand, counting down.
AAGAAGATTAAGTTTATACTAGGACAGGGGGCTTGCTCCCTGTCCTTTTTTCATAACAAAAATCTTTGATAGATTTCCCATCATCCACCCCCGTAATTACAAAAATTATGTCGAATCAATATTAGAAGAAATCTGTCATCATTGGAGGTACGTCTTACATGTTTGCAACTGCTGAGATCGGAATTGATTTAGGAACTGCCAATATATTGATTTATTCTAAGTCGAAAGGAATCATTTTGAATGAACCTTCGGTAGTAGCTTATAACACAGATACGAAAGAAGTCGTAGCTGTTGGTAAAGAAGCAAAAGAAATGGTCGGTAAAACACCCAAAAATGTAATCCCTGTCCGCCCGCTGAAAGACGGGGTTATCGCTGATTACGATATGACCGCACAAATGCTGAAAGAATTATTGAAAAAGGCGAGCAAAGAAGCTGGTGCTTCCATGCGTAAGCCTACTGTGGTCGTCTGTACGCCATCTGGCTCAACTTCAGTCGAGCGTCGCGCTATCCACAATGCGGTTAAAAGTTATGGTGCAAAAAACGTGCACTTGATTGAAGAACCGATTGCTGCTGCCATCGGTGCAGATCTGCCAGTAGAAGAACCGGTTGCCAACGTAATCGTCGATATCGGTGGCGGTACGAGTGAAGTTGCTATCATTTCATTCGGTGGGGTCGTTTCCTGCCGTTCGATCCGCACTGGCGGGGATAAAATGGATGAAGAAATTATCCAGTATGTCCGTAAAGAATACAATATTCTTATCGGTGAACGAACAGCTGAACAAATCAAAATGGAAATCGGCCATGCACTGGTTGACCATAAAGAAGAAAAAATGGAAGTCCGCGGCCGTGATATGGTCACAGGGCTGCCAAAAACGATCGAACTAGGGTCTAAAGAAGTACAAGGAGCGCTGCGCGAATCCCTTGAACAAATTTTAGAAACAATCCGTGCTACCCTGGAAGACTGCCCGCCTGAACTAAGCGGAGATATTGTCGACCACGGTGTCATCCTGACCGGTGGCGGCGCTTTGCTGAAAGGCATGCAGGAATGGCTTTCAGAAGTAATCGTCGTTCCTGTCCACCTGGCTCCTAACCCACTAGAATCAGTCGCTATCGGAACAGGACGTTCCATCAAGATGATCCAAAAACTACAAAAAGCAGCTAAATAGGCTTAGCGGTCTTTTCTAAGAACAAGCATTCAATCAGATGAAGCAGAGCAACGAAAATGTTGCTCTGCTTTTTTATGAAAAATAGTTTATATATTCTGCGGGAAAGGAAAACTGATGAAATAGGTCTACTAAAAGCATTTATATAGGACAGGAGTGAAACGCAATGATATCAACAACCTTAAAATGGGTAACAGGGATATTAGAAGGACTGCTGGCCATCCCTATCGCCGGTGGATTATTTATCCTCGGATCTGGGTGGCAGCCATTGATATTCATGTTTGTCCTTCACTTGATCACCCTAATCTTTTCCGTTAAAGACAATCGCTTCAGCGTCGGAAGTGTGCTTGGCCTGATCACCAGTGTGGTCGGCATCATCCCGGGAATCGGCTGGTTGATGCACACCATTACAGCAATCGTGTTGATCATTGACGCTTCCATTTCATCAAAAGCGATGAACAAAGCAAAATAACCGTTTGTAAAGGCTTATTCCAAATTACCGGAATAAGCTTTCTTCATGGCATGTTTAATGGGAGCAAGATTCACCAGACAACTTCAATCGCCCCTTTCCACCTTAACTCCCCTATTTATTTCCTGATACCTTTTTCATAGTGCGATATGGAGTTTTCCGTTTTTTTGCATAATAATGTTTCCTCTGCCCTCTACCTGATTATGAATATGGACTTAATTTATATGTATTTTTCTATAAGTATTCTTAATATTTCCTAAAAATGATAATCTTGTAGATATTACATAGAAGGAGGAACATTTATGCCTATTATGCCAACTAAAAGAATCGTCTATCTATTGGCAGCTTTTATTTTCCCCTTGTTATTATCGTGGCCTGTAACATCCTCAGCTCATGACAAGAATGATATAATGCTAGCCAACAAACAACATGCTCTTTCAGAAGATTACGTGCCTAATGAACTCGTAACCCCTGATGTAGCTTTTTCCGGAGAGGAAGAACAACTGCAGCCCAAAGCTGCCACAGCTTTAGAATCCATGTTCAAAGCTGCTGAAAACGATGGCGTACAGTTGTATGCTGCTTCTGGGTATCGTTCCTATGAATATCAGAAGAACCTCTTTCAATTTTGGGTGAGCCAATATGGAGAAGAGCAGGCAAGCCGTGTCAGTGCCAAGCCTGGCGAAAGTGAGCATCAGACAGGTTTGACGATGGATGTAACTAATAAGGATGTTAACTTCAAGCTTAAACAATCATTTGGTGATACAGAGGCTGGTCAATGGATTGAAAAGCATGCAGCAAAATATGGATTTATCATCAGGTATCCGGATGGAAAAGAACCAATCACAGGATATGCCTATGAACCTTGGCACCTCAGATTTATAGGTAAAGACCATGCCCAGGCTATCATGAAAAATGATATTACATTAGAAACCTATCTTTCGTATGATATAAGTAAGCTCCCAGGTGAACATAAAGTGAGCGCTGGAGACACATTATATCGTTTAGCTGAAAATAATAGCACCACTGTGGAAAACTTATTGGCTTTAAACCATGATATAAAGACTCATGCTCTGTCAATCGGAACCAGGCTGCAGTTACCCGGGCAGGATATTTATAAAATCAAGGCAGGAGACACTCTCTCAGCTATAGCTGAAAATTACCCAGGTGTATCTGCCAAGCTGCTGATGGACGTCAATTCAATAACAGCCCCTGAATCTCTTCCTGTCGGTTCTGTCATTAACATTCCGTAAGAACTAAAGCGCAAGCGCCTTACTCACCCCCGACAAGCTTAAGCCAAGCCTCGTCGTGAAGTCTTTGGTACTTTCAGACCAATTGAGGTTTAAAAAGATGCCAGAAACTCTGCTATCACAAGTTCTGACCCTAACCTTCTCTCAATAGGTCTGCAATGATAAATGATAAGCTACATGCTAAGATAAGAGTATATGATTTGGAGGTGTAAAAATGAAGATTGTTGTTATCGGTGCAGGAGCCTTAGGCGCATATTTCGGTGGGCGCTGGCAAGAGGCAGGACATGAAGTTACATTCTTAGTTCGTGAACGTCGGGCTAAACAGATCGAGGAGAATGGAATCAAAATACATAGCCCCCATGGCGATTATAAAATGGACAATCCAGCTATTATCCGCCAGGCAGACGAAGCGGGAGACGCAGACCTCGTCTTTTTGTCGGTAAAAGGGTACCACCTTCCAGGTACAATAGAAGACTTGAAGACACTGACTGCAAAAGGAGCGAAAGTCCTTCCGGTTCTCAATGGTGTCGAACACATCCCTACATTACAAAAAGAACTTGGCGAAGAAACGGTAATCGGGGGACTATCCTTCATCATTGCCACATTGGATGAACAAGGTCATGTCGTCCATTCAGCTAGGGTACATGACCTTGTATTTGGTGCTCTCCACCAGTCCCAGCAGGAGCTGGTAGATGAATTAGGCCTGGCCTGCGAGCAAGCTAATTTTGACGGAAGGTTAAGCACCGATATTTTAAAAGAGTTATGGAAAAAGTATATGTTCATTACAGCTTTTTCAGGAATTACAACAGCAGTCAATCTGCCAATTGGTGATGTTCGCAAACATCCTGAAACCTATCACATCGCACGGAAGATTTTAGAAGAGATGAAACATTTGGCCAACAGTCATGGTCTCGAATTAACCGATAAACATATAGACAAGGCGTTTGAAAGCATTGATAATTTAGATGATGAAGCTACTTCTTCTATGCATCAGGATCGTCGCAAAGGACTGACATTGGAAGTGGAGCATTTACATGGTGGGGCACTTCGGTTAGGAGAAGCTGTAGACCTGAAACTTCCTTATATAGAAACGATTTACGGAATTATTAAACCTTTCGAAAATGCCTGATGTAAAAACAGCCCATTTTCTCGATCCAAAAAAATCCTTTTCAATCTAGAGGAGCTATTAAAGTTTATTGTTGATTCTCACGAATCGCTTGTCGGTGGATGCTTGCCGTTGGCACGGCCTCAGCTAACTTGGTCAAGAAGATCACTTGACCAAGTGGATCTTCGGCTCGCGCTGTTCCCGCAGGCGTCACCACCGAACGCTCATCGTAGAAACAACAGGGGCGAATCTAAAAAGAAGAAAAGTGGTCTGTATGGAAATTAAATTTCCCACAGACCACTTTTTTTGAATTCTTCCTTTCATAAATCTTCAGTTTTTTCATTTGCTCTAATTTCCTCTTGGCTGTTTTTGTCCTAAGTTCAAATTGTAATCCACTTTTCATAGCAATTATAACGTTGGGCATCACTCGGCCGATGGGTAAACTCTACAAACCCTCGTAATTGAAAATCATTATGGAGGTATAACTGGTTGGAAACAGGGTTCCCGTCGAAAGTGTCCAGGCGGATGCTTGTGTAATCTTGTTCTTTTGCATAGTTGTCACACCACTCGATCAACCGACGTCCGTAACCTTTCCTCTGATGGGTCGGGGAAATACACAGACCATGTAAAACAAGCGGCTTGCCGATTACATCCCGCCATTCGATCGCTTCCCATTCCAGTGTCTCCTCTTCATTCAATATTACCGCTCCGATAATACTCTTATCCTCCATCATTACATACAGTTCCTTGTTCCTTATCGCCCGGTCAATAAAATCTCTGCCTGGATAATTTTCGTCCCATTGAGAAATCGCTTGAGCTGCCAGCACCTCTGCACAAGCCTGGTAAAGATGAAAGATTTCTTCCGTCTGATGCTCTTCCGCCAATATTGTGTCCGCCATTGCTCTTCCCCTTTATAATTTTTAGATGTGATATAAAGTATGTTCTTTCCAGTAAATCTATGTTTCTATAATTTTAGCATAATTCAGATAAATACCAGTAAGAATTTCATTAAATATTTAACAAGCCATATTCAGGCTTTGTCGCTGGGACAACGGCATTTGTCCTCTTTCTCGCGATAGATAATACCAGTTTAAAGCAATGTGAAAGCTATGAATGGTGCCCTCACTGCCATTACTATTTTCGGCAGAACAGAAACCGAATCAGCGACAGGAATAGGTCAAACGATTGTAGTGATACTAATGAGAACCAATGTTATTTTGCACGTACATATCACTAGCACAGTACTTGCTGTTCTCTATCATACAAAATGGAGGCAAACTTTTGTAAAGAAATTGAAAAATGGATAAGGTTTAGGATTTTATTGCAGGAGGTATACATCCCATATAACGCTGATGAATGAGGTGACTTAAAATGGCTGAAAACCAGAACAAAAAAGACCGTCAGCAAAAGAGTATGGCAAGAAGGAATCAGCCTGAACAAATCAAGTCAGATAACGAAAGCTTGTTGGACAAGCATAAAGATGAGCAGCTGACTGATCCAATTCCAATGGATGATTTGAATAAAGAAATGAAGGAAGAAAAGAAAAAAGATAAAACAAAGAAAGATTCAGGTTCAGAAGAAAAATATAAGACAGATTATAAGTAGCCGCTTGTTTGGAGTTTGATTTTCAAAAACTATTTGTTGACATGATGCCGGATATCGTGTAATATTGTTGTTTGTAGCTATATAGCGAATGGAACGTAGAAATGTATAGACACGTCGAGAGTGTAGTATGATCGAACTTTTGACGAAACTAAACTGGCATTCTGTGCTAAGTTTTTGAAACACTTATTCACACTGGATCGGCTTCGGAGCCGTAAGGATGCAAGAGAGGTAGGGCTTGCGTCGTCTAAGTTAGAAAACTACCAAACGGAATTATAACCGCGGCAAATAGACACACATTAGAAAAACTTGGCTTGTCGCCAAGTATTTATAGCGAAAGCCTTAGTATTTTCTTATACTTTAATCCTTCAAAGTTAAACTAAAGTATAACAAAAAAAGTGTGCAACATAATAAAGCATTTCCAAACGTTTGAACTACAAAGCGGGTCTGACTGATTGTCGGATCCGCTTTTCCAATGGTTTCATATTTTCACATCGACCTTCTTCCCGTTAAGCTCCTGGAAAAGTACGGAGTCTTCGATATATTCAATTCTGGTTTGTGGCTCCAGCTTTTCAAGAAAATTGATTTGTTTCTTGATATACTCAAACAGACCGATTCCTTTGTAATTACCGTTTATGAAAACCTCGCAACGATTATTTCCCAAAAATTTCAACGTAACATGCTTTCCATTAACGATGGCTAAATAAGTACCATTTAATAGACGTAGCAAATTAAGCCCTCCTTTGTTCTATTTAAAGAACTTAACTTTCATTTTAAGGTATTAACACAAAATAATAAAGAATTTTGTTCTTTATAAAGAATGATAAAGAATAAAAAGGCTCAAGCTGACTGATACAGCTTGAGCTTTATTCCATGCTACTCCATTATTTCTTTCACTCTGCCAACCTGGCCATCCTCCAGACGGACTTTAATTCCGTGGGGATGCTGAGCTGACTTCGTCAGAATGTCCTTGACTACTCCTCTGGTCAGTTTTCCAGTGCGTTGATCCTGCTTCAAAACGATAGCCACTTCTGCTCCTCGCTGAATATCTTTACGGTTTTGACCGTTTTTGCTCATTGTTTTCACATACCTTCCCTTGCATATTTACTTCTTTCATTCTGACGCTAATTTCTCATTCCTGCAAGCTTAGTATACGACCAGGAGTATCGATTGATAATTTTTCCATATACATGCATAATCCTATGCACGTCTACTCATTTTAATTCTGGAGTGTTTATGCGCATACTTGGAGGGAACATTTATTAAGTAATCTACTTAATTTTCAGGAGAGGATGTTGTGATTATGAGTGACCTGCATGCAAACCATGAAGAAAAACAGGTATGGTCTCTGCCAAGAATCAACTCAAAAGCCCCTGAATTTGAAGCTACTACTACCCACGGCACATTACGTTTAAAGGATTACGAAGGAAAATGGCTTGTACTTTTTTCTCATCCTGCTGATTTCACTCCTGTTTGTACTACAGAATTCGTAGCATTTCAGGAGATTTATCCGCAATTGCGTGAAATGGATACAGAATTGCTTGGACTTAGTATCGATAGTGTCCATTCACACATCGCCTGGATCCGGAACATAGAAAAGAACTTCCATGTAGAAATCGAATTCCCAGTCATAGCCGACTTGAATAAAGACGTCGCCCAGAAGTATGGCATGATCATGCCGGATGAAAGCTCGACCGAAACCTCCCGGGCTGTCTTTATCATAGATGATAAAGGTAAAGTTCGCTCAATCATCTACTATCCACTTTCTACTGGCCGTAACATGGATGAAATCGTACGTGCTGTTAAAGCCTTACAGACAACAGATAAGTATGGATATGCTACTCCCGCCAACTGGCAGGAAGGTGACAAAGTCATTGTTCCTCCTTCCACAACTACGAAAGGTGCCAAAGAGCGGGAAGCCGACGAAGGTATGGAATGTGTCGACTGGTACTTATGTAAAAAAGATTTGTAAAACAGTAAAATGCCGATCCAGCCGGATCGGCATTTTATTTCTATCCCCTTAATCAGGTGTTTCATCAGGGAGAAAAAATTAATTAAGCGCTCCTCAGCTCTTATCTCATATTCTAGCGTCTTTTTGTCATAAAATATAAGAACCAGACAGCATGGTTTTGTTCGTCTGCGGAAGCACGGCGGAACGTTTGCTGAATGAAAGGATCAGTGGCTTGCTCGGCAATATCCTGGTAAAAATCAGCAGCTTCCTGTTCATCTTTAAACGAGACTTCCAGACCCTGGCGATAGTTCCTCGGGCACTCTTCAATCTGCTGCGGATCCGGTTGTCTCCCTGTCAAACTCCGGTATATGCGGCTGAACTGCCTCAGATGTTTTTCTTCATCCCGACGAATTTCTCTTATTTGACGTTTTTCTTCATTGGTCGGTGCCAATTCAATAAGCTTAGCGTAGCATTCAACCGCACTGTATTCCCCATTGATTGCCTGAGCGATGTTACTGATCAATTGCTGTTGATTTTGCCGATTCATCGGCTGATAATACGGATAATAATATGGATAATACATTTGAAACCCCCTCTTATATATTTCCCTCTCCTTCTAAACTATATGGTTATGGTTCACACTATTTTCCTACTTTTTCAATCTTGTCTTCCATGGTCTTCCTGACATCCTCTACTATTTTCAAAAACTTCCGCTCCAAGACCTCGCTCAATCCCAAGTGGAAATCAATGATGGCAGCCTCAATGCCGATCAAGTAACCCTTAACATTGCTGTCATGAAGCATATGGAAAAGATGCAGGTTATGAGCGGATATCCCTAACTCCATCACTGGCATTCTCTTCAGTTCATACCAGCTGATGGCCCCTGGTGGTTTTCCGGTCGAAGTAGCGTCAACCACAAATAGAAAAGAGGCATCTTCAGCTGCGTCGAGACAATAATCCAGGTCTGTCTCCCCGATAATATACGTGACATTCACCTGCTCCAACCCTTTTAAACTTTCCACCACATATACCCCTATCCCATCGTCCCTCATTAATGTATTTCCAATTCCAAGCACCACTATTTTTTGCATTAAAACACCTGGATCGTTTTCGTTTCTTGACCTGGACTTGAGACATGGGTGGCACATGACATGCAGGGGTCAAAGGATCGGAGTATCCTTCCAAGCTCTACCGGCTGTTCCGGATCAGCGATAGTTGTCCCCATAACAGCCTGCTCAGCAGTCCCCAGGCTGTTCTCGTCCGAAGCGGAATAATCCCAGGCAGAAGGGGTAATGATTTGATAAAAAGAAATCATTCCATCTTCTATTTTCAGCCAATGACCCAAGGTGCCTCGCGTGGTTTCCACTAACCCGGCTCCCTGAGCCGATGAGGGAAGTTCCCACTCTTTCTGCACCATGTAATCAGGTACGACCTGGTCGAGTAACGTAGCTATAATACCAGCAACCTTCGCCGCTTCCAGTGACCTGGCTATCGTCCGGTCCATAGCGGATATCCCATTGCGGTAATCACCGCTCAACCAAAGCCTTGCCAAAGGACCTACCTCTACTGCCATTCCATCATAGCGTGGGGCCTTGACCCAGGTATAGGCGTCTTCTTTCTCCATGTCGGGTTCAGGCATTGTTTCAAATGGCTTATATGTCTTTTTCCCTTGATACCAGGAGTAATTGATATTCTCGGTAATCAAATCCGCATCAAATGGGGAAGTTTTATTTGTCTTACTGTTAAAAACAAGAGGTTCTGTGTATAAAGTGCCGAGCGCCTCATACCCGTGGAAAGCGCCACAAGACATGAGATTTCCCGGTCCTTTCCCCATTTGGAATAACTCTGGATAATAGCGGCTGATGGTATACGTATCAGGAATCATCCTATCGACGATGAAGTTCCTTATTTTCTGCAGCATCGACTTGGCTTCAATGATTTTCACTGCGGTCGCAGGCGTCGTGTAGCCGCCGACATATACTCCGTGGTTATGTGGAGCCTTTCCGCCAAATAAAGCCAACATTTGATGAGCGAGCCTGCTGATAGCAAGCGATTCAAAATAATGATTTACAATGGTGTCATTGTCTTTTTTTGGCAGCCTCGCGTCCCCATCATACGAAGTGAAAAGTGGATGATCTGGAGGCATTTTTACGTAGTCTGGAACGGAGTACTGGTAGAAGTGGCGGATATGATTCTGTAAAAATTCACAGCCGTGGATAATGTCTCTCAAATAACGTCCCTGTTCCTCCACAGTCACATTCAAAGCGTCTTCCAAAGCAAGGGATGAGCCTACAGAATGAGCAGTCGAACAAATCCCGCAAATCCGCTGAGTCAAATAAATGACATCAAACGGCTTCCTCCCTTTCATCATTTGTTCAAAACCACGGAACATCATGCCTCTCGTTCGCGCTTCGCTTACTACTCCATTTTCTACCGTGACATCCAGTTCCAAAAATCCGCTGATTCTGGTAACTGGGTTAATAATGATTTTTCGCGCCATACGAATTACTCCTTTGTTGTATCATACGAAATGAATGGGGCCATCCGGTCCGGAAATCCGAATTGCGCACAGCCGATACAGGTGCTTGCTCCGATTGGCCAGTTGACATGATCGTTCCACTTCCTGGTAGGGCAATCCGTACGTGTTACTGGACCACGGCATCCGACCTTGAACAAACAATATGGCTCCCCCAACTTTTCTGCAAAAATTCCCTGGTCAAAAAATGGTCTTCTTGGACAGCGGTCATGGATAAGGGTACTGTAAAACATTAGCGGTCTGTTCATATCATCAAGCTTCGGTTCCCCGAACATTAACAGGTGTGCTAGTGTCCCAAGAAACCAGTCGGGATTGACGGGGCAGCCTGGAAGCTTAATAATGTGCCGATCCAGTACCCTTTGCAGACCAACCGATTGTGAAAGATTCGGACGTGCTGCCGAAGGCCCGCCATCGACAGAACACGCGCCGACAGAGATGACATGAGTAGCTTTTTTCCCAAGCAGTTCAGCCATTTCCAGCCCAGTCACAGGTCTGTCGCCAATTTTTCCGACCAGATGATACATGCCCTTATTTTTTAAAGCCACGGCCCCCTCGACAGCCAGGATGAATTCTTCCTCGCTGTCAGCAAGATCAAACAGCCGCTGCACTGCCTGTTCCCCTTCGGCTGCCATCAGACTGTTGCTGTACAAGAGATCCACCATTGAGGTAATCATATATTCGAAGTCAGGATTCGACCCGTTCAGAAGAGAGATGATATTACCTGAACAACCGTTCAGCTCCAGATAGACTAATTTCTTTTTTTTCAAAGTACTTTGGTCCACTTGCCGTTTTGCTTCCCTTGCCAGCCTTGCTGCCACTGATTCGTTATCTGTAGACTCTGGTGGCAATACAGGATGCTCACTCATGCTATCAGCCTCCCTACCGGTACAAGTGTGTCGAGAATCCATTGCTGGCCGGTGTGGCAGGAGGCGAACTCCTGAGTCAAATCCCTGCCTGCTGACAAACCGAAATGAGTAGCAACCGACCAGGCGGCGTTATTGGTAACATCATAAACGACGCCATTTACCGCCACATAGGCAGGCTGACCATTCATACCAGTGAATTGAGCCAGCTGTTCACGAGTGAACTCCCTTTGGTTATTGTCAACAGGAGTGTTTGTAGAATCTGGAAGAGTGGTTTGTGGAGAGTTTGGTATTGGTATGGCTACTTGCTCCTGTGGGAAACTCGCCGCAACAAGCAGCTGGTTCAAGAATTGCAGGTGGGCAATCTTATTCCACATCTGATTCAATGTAAGGTTTTTCGTATGTTCATCCTCTGTTGCATACATTAGGCGGATCAAATAGTTGATTTCAGCAAACGTCAAGTCTATCTGCCTTTGTATCATATCCACATCTATCACCAGGGCACCTTCCTTTCCAAAGATGAAGTTCATGCTGCCTTGCCCCGTCAATATTCTGTTATGGTTACGCCCTCCTCCATCTGCCCGCCAGAAAGATAGTTCAGTTCAATTTGCCGCAGTTGGCCGATCAATTGCTCGGTGGAACGTTCTGCTTCCTCAAAATCCAGGCGGCACTTTCTCCCCTCTTTATCTGCCACCAGCTGTTTCCAAAGTTCAATATACGTATGAGCACTTGCAATCGATTCCTGCAGCTGCCTGAATGCCAGCTGCGCCTCCTGACGGTTCAATTTTTCCTGGCACATCCAACCACTCCTTTTCCTTGTGTTAACAAATCCGGGGCAAAGGTTCTCCGGACAACATATCTAATACGCGGGTACCTCCAAACTCCGTTTTTAATAGCACCTGACCACTGCCTTCTGTCACTTCCCCTATCTCTGCAGCCATTTCATGCCCCGGGATATCCTGCAAAAATTGGACAAGTGCTTCCGCTTCTTGCGAACCTGCAATCAACAGCACTTTTCCCTCATTCGCCATGTAGGCAGCATCCAGTCCCATCAATTCCAGCGTGCCCCTCACCTCTGGCTTGACCGGTATCCGCTCTTCTTCAAGTACAATATTCAGGGTTGTTTTCAAGGCGATTTCTTTTAAAGTTGTTGCTATTCCTCCTCTCGTCGGATCACGCATGAAACGTACCGTTTTAAATTCCTCCATAATCTTTTTTATCACCGCATGAAGCAGCTGGCAGTCACTCGTAATCGGAGCTGTAAAAGGAATTCCCATCCGTTCTCCTAATACGGCTGCAGCATGCTCGCCTATGCCTCCATTTATAATTACTCGATCCCCCGGCTGAATATGATGATAAGCCAGCTGGACACCCTGCTCTCGATACCCGATACCTGTGGTATTGATATACAACTGGTCGCACTTCCCTCTTTCCACGACTTTAGTATCACCTGTTACAATCCGGATTCCTGCTTCCTTTGCTGTCGCAGCAAACGACTGGACAATTTTCTTTAAAAGCTTTATTTCCAGTCCTTCTTCTAATATAAACCCAACAGACATGTAAGCAGGCCGGGCACCACTGACAGCCAGGTCATTGATTGTACCGGTCACTGCAAGCTTTCCGATATCCCCGCCTGGGAATTCTACTGGATTGATGACAAATGAATCCGTGCTGACGACCAGCTCCCCGCTCTGAAATGGCAGAACTGCCGCATCATGTTCTTGTTCCAGTTCAGCATCACCGAATGCAGTTTGAAAAACTTCCCTTATCAGCTGGTGCGTCTGGCTCCCACCATCACCGTGGGACAATAAAATTTTCTTCATCATAACCGCTCCTTCATTTGGACAACGAATGCTTTTGCCGTTCATATTGATAGTAGGTTGAGCAGGTGCCTTCGGAAGATACCATGCATGGTCCAAGAGGATTGTCCGGCGTACAGGCGGTAGCGAACAGCTTGCAATCAAACGGCCCCTCTTTTCCTTTCACTATTTCTCCGCAACGGCACCCTTTCACGACCCTCGACTTCGGCTTGACAGCGAGAATGTTTTTCCTGGCATCAAACTCTTCATAATCAGAATGGATGGTCAGCCCACTTTCCGGAAGCTTTCCAAACCCCCGCCAGGAGGGAGAATAGACTTCAAACACTTCACCAAGTAAATTCTTAGCCCGTTCATTACCGAATTCCCTTACATTTCGTTGATAATTATTTTGGATGACACGCATCGGCTTCTCCATTTCCTTCAGCAATAATACGACCGATGTCAATAAATCAATCGGCTCGAATCCACTGATAACAGCCGGCACATTGTACTTTTCCAGCCCTCGCCAGCCATCACGGCCGATAATCACAGACACGTGACCAGGCAGCACAAATCCGTCAATTTTATGGTCATTATCTTGCAGCAGAGATTCCACAGCGGGAGGTGTAAGCTTATGGGCGGCATAGACATAATAGTTATCTACTTCCTGATCTTTTGCTTTTTTCAACGTCAACGCGATACTTGGAGCAGTCGTTTCAAATCCTACCCCTAAAAAAACGACCCGTTTACCAGGGTTATCTTTTGAGATTTCCAACGCTTGTGAGGGAGCATGTACGATGCGGATATCCGCACCATTCGCTCGTTCCTGATACAGGTTCGACTTTGTCCCCGGCACCTTCATCATATCTCCAAAAGTCGTTACGATGACGTCCTCACATTTCGCATAGGCAATCATTTGATCAATATCGCTTTGATCCGTAACACAGACAGGGCAACCGGGGCCGCTGATCAGATTGACATAAGGAGCCAGCAAATCTCTGACTCCGGTTTTTGAAAAAGCGACCGTGTGCGTACCGCACACTTCCATGAAATTGAGCTTTCTCCCCACGCGTTCGTGCTGTTCTTTCATCAGAGGTGCCGCCTTGCGGAAAAGCCGCTTAAACAATGGCCCGTTACGATAAGCCAACAGGTTCATTCCAACAGCTCCTTCCATAAATCTAATGATTGTATGGCCTGTTCTTCGTCAATGACCTGGATTGCTTCCCCTGCATGTACCAGCACATATTGCCCTGTTTCAACCGCTTCAAGCAACTCCACACCAACCATGATCCTGCTTCCTAAATAATCAACAATAGCGGTACATTTTTCCTCCCCTATTTCAACGACCCTTGCCGGCATCGATAGACACATTATTTTTGCTACACCTCCATTTTGCTACAGCTGCTTGTCCCAAAGCGATGTTGCCATCTCCTGCTGGCACCTGCCGATGAATGAGTACGGAATATCCATTATGTTCAAGCAGATGCTTCGTAACTTTTACGAGATAGCGGTTCTGCCACACCCCGCCACTCAATACAACCGGAAGTTTACCTGTTACCCTTGCAGCGAGACAAACTCCCGCGCCAACCATTTCAGCAATGGTATGATGAAATTTTGCTGCAATTGTCTCTTTTGCTATGCCATGATGGATATCTGCCAGAATTCCTTTAATCATTCCGTCAATCTTCCATTCTCCTTGAACGACCGTAAACTCATAGCTGTCTGAAGTCCCGGATTCTAAGGTTTGCTTCTCCATCATTTCACTCAACAAAACAGCTGCTTCCCCTTCATACGAACTTTTTTTACATAAACCAAGCATCGCAGCTACCGCGTCAAACAATCTTCCCGCACTGCTCACCCGGCTCCCCTTACTCCCTTGTAATTGAGCAGCCGCTAAAGGGACCTCATTTTCCGGAAAAAGGTCCGCCGCAGTTTTACTCGCCATTTCTTTATCCTCTATAGCTTCATAAATTAGTGAAACTGCCATCATCCACGGATGGCGGATTGCTGCTTCTCCTCCTGGAAGTGTAACGGGCTGCAGATGGACATTGCGCTCAAAATTGCTATAGTCTCCAGTTAGTATTTCAAATCCCCACATCGTGCCGTCTGTTCCATATCCGGTTCCGTCAAGAATGCACCCAATGACAGGTGTTTCCAGCTGGTGTTCAGCCATACAGGCAGCCATGTGGGCATGGTGGTGATAAACAGGTATAGGATTTTCCATACCTGCAGTCAACTGCTTTGAAATCATATAAGCAGGATGTGGATCGTAAGCGACCACTTCCGGATTTTTTTCTGACAGATGCAGCACATGATCCAAGCACTCCTGATAGCTTGCCAGACTTTCTAAACTATCGATGTCTCCGATGTGCTGACTGAGCAATGCTTTATCCTTGTCTAAAACGCAAAAAGTGTTCTTCATTTCCGCTCCTGCCCCCAGAACAGCAGGTGCTTCCCCACTTGTCGGAATGGAAATCGAGTCAGGGACGAATCCTCTCGCTCTTCTGATCAGAGAAAATTGTCCGTTCATGCTTTGGCCCACTGAATCATCAATACGGGTGACAATAGCACGATCATGTATCAAAAAGCCTTCAACGATCCCCTTCAACTGGGTCAATGCCTCCTCATTTGTTTTAGCAATCGGCAAGCCGCTCTGGTTGCCACTCGTCGCTATCATCAACTCAGGACCTTGGGTGAATAGCAAGTGGTGGAGCGGTGTATAAGCCAGCATAACTCCGACACGGTACAAACCAGGGGCAATGGCATCCAATGGCAGGACATCTTTCGCTTTTGGTTTAGGAGTCAGCAATACAATCGGAGCTTGTGGGGATTGCAGTGCTTTTCGTTCTGTTTCACTAAGATTAAAATACTGTTCGATTACCCGGATATCACCTGCCATTAAAGCAAGCGGTTTGCTCGGTCGGTTCTTCCTTTGTCGCAAGCGTTCAATAGTTTGTGGGCTAAATGCGTTGCACATCAGATGAAACCCGCCAATCCCTTTTACTGCAAGGATTTTATTTGTACTAAGGTAAAAGACAGCTCCCTGGAGCCAATCGCTTGCCTGTTCCTTTCCCCTTTCATCGAGTAACTTCATCTGCGGCCCACAGACAGGGCAAGCGATCGTCTGAGCATGAAAACGCCTGTTATTCGGGTCATCATATTCTTGCTGGCAATCTTCACATAATACAAACGTGCTCATGGAGGTAGTTTTCCGGTCGTAGGGAAGTTCCTCAATCACCGTATACCTTGGGCCGCAGTATGTACAACTGGTAAACGGATACTGATAATAACGGCTTGTCTCATCATGAATATCTTTAAGACATTCCTCACAAACAGCCAGGTCGGCGGGAAAAGCGGTGGCAGCTTGATCATTCTTTTCACTTGGCTTGATTGAGAAATTTGCATCTCCGGATGGAAACAGAACGGTACCTTTGAGAGCATCGATTCGGGCCGGCTCAACTGTCTCTGTTTTCAAAGCATGATAGAAAGCATCAATGTCCCCTTTCCTTCCTTCTACTTCAATGGATACTTTTCCAGCATTATTAAGGACAAACCCAGTCAGGTGATTTTTCTGTGCCAGCCGATAAATGTATGGCCGAAAACCTACCCCCTGAACGACACCTGTCACGTCCAGTCGAAGTCTTTTGCCTGTGTTTGCGACACCCAGCTTTCCTTTAACCACTTGGTCCACCTCCCGATCCCTTCTCCACTGTGTGCGGATAATTCAAAAATCGGGGCATCAGGATTGAGCTGGTGGACATCATCCCTGAATTGCTTCAAATCAAACCCTGTATAAGGCAGTAAATCTATTTTATTCAAAAGAACAACATCTGCATTTTCAAAAACAGTCGGATATTTAACAACCTTATCCGCCCCTTCCGTTGTACTTAGCAGCGCGACATTCACATGTTCCCCCAAATCGAACGCTGCTGGACAGACAAGATTGCCGACGTTTTCAATCACCATCAGATCAATCTCTTTCAATGGAAAAAGGGAAAGCACCCCTGCTACCATTTTTGCATCCAGGTGGCAGGCTCCGTGCGTATTGATCTGCACCGCTTTTACGTTGTGTTTCGCAATACGTGCCGCATCTAAATCAGTTGCCACATCCCCTTCAATCACACCGATATTCATGATTGTTTTTAAGTTTTTGATGGTTTTTTCCAGTACAGAGGTTTTCCCTGAACCTGGGCTGCTGATCAAATTAATAGTAAAGGTGTTTTCATCATAGAAGCGGGTACGATTCTGCTCTGCATAGGTCTTATTGGTTTGAAGTACATCATGTTTCATGGGGATATGTTTAGTCACTTGATTCCTCTCCTTCAATATAATCGATATAAAAATAAATTCCTTCGATAATTTCCCATTTCAGCTCTGCTTCAGCTGCCGGTCCCTTACGCAACGTATCAAAGGCAAACTGCAATGCCTCAGGCATGACCATCATTTGTTCACCAATGGTTAATTTGATAATCGTAACCTTATTCATTCCTCCCTGTCTTGATGCTTGTTCCACATGTAATAACACTTCATAGATCAAACTGACTTCATGCATCATGATCACCTAATTCCACCATAGTACATCGTATGTAAATGGCATTCTCATTATCACTTGTGCTGTATAAAGCAGATTATCAGCCTAATCCCGAATAAAATCCGACTTACGGTTCAGTGTGCGAGAACTGTAAGCAGGGTAAACAAATGCTAGACTGATAGATAAGGAAAGGGGAGTTGCAAATGACATTCAAAGCTTTTCGAGTCAATCAGCAAGAAGAGGAATTTTCATCAGGAATAGAAGAACTGGAGCTGGAGGATTTATCTGAAGGCGACGTAGTGATCAAAGTTCATTATTCCAGTGTCAACTTTAAAGATGCTATGGCTAGTGTAAAAAATAGTAAAATCGCACAGAAATACCCGTTGACGCCAGGAATTGACCTTGCCGGAGAGGTAGTGGAATCCCATTCCGAACAATTCCGTGAAGGAGATAAAGTGGTTGCAACCAGTTATGACATCGGAGTCGCTAAAGATGGCGGCTACAGTGAATATGCCCGCATCCCATCAGAATGGATCGTCGAACTACCGGAAGGAATGACGCTGGAGGAATCGATGATCTACGGCACAGCAGGATTCACAGCGGCATTATCCATCCATCGACTGGAAGAAGCAGGAATCCGACCTGAAAATGGCCCGGTGCTTGTCACTGGTGCTACCGGCGGCGTCGGAAGTATGGCTATCGCTATGCTGGCTAAGCTAGGTTATAGCGTAGTTGCCAGTACCGGAAAAGAAAGCGAACATAGCTATTTGAAGGAACTAGGGGCAAAAGAGGTCGTCTCCCGGGAAGCTGTCTATAATGGCAAAGTCAAGCCATTGGATAAGCAGCTATGGGCCGGAGCAATCGATGCCACCGGAGGCAATAACCTGGCAGCCATCTTAAGCAAACTCCAATACAGCGGTGCAGTTGCAGTAAGCGGACTGACAGCAGGTACGGATGTTCCGACTACTGTCTTCCCATTCATCTTACGCGGGGTCAGCCTGCTCGGTGTCGATTCTGTCCAATGCCCGATGACGATACGCAGGCAAATCTGGAACCGTATGGCGACTGATCTGAAGCCAGAAGGACTATTTGAGCAAATGAAAAATGAAGTAACCTTGGAAGAGTTGCCGGAAACGATCAATACTCTCCTCGAAGGAAAAGCCCGTGGAAGGAATATCGTAAAACTTTAACAATCAAAAGGAGCGCCTGATTATACGGGCGCTCCTTTTAATCATTTATTCTCCTGGGTAGGCACTTTCTTCCAGGTTATCCCAGAAACTAGTGTCTGCATTTTCAATTGAACCATCTGCGATCGCCTTTAGAGCCGCTGTCATAGTTACTACACCCTGATTGATCAAATAACCATTACTTTTCTGTCCTAAAACATATGGTTCATAGTAATGATCGGCCATCCCTCTCATTTCAAATAATAATGTGGATATGCCATATTCATTGGCCAGTCCGTTACGGCTGATTGTATTAGCTGTACCGCCAACATATTTGGATAATGTCCCGTACCCTTTCGACTCTACAGCGTTATAAACAACTGCACCAAGCTTCTTGGAACCTTCCAGCACCTCAGGATCGACATTTTCATTGGTTGGATAAAGAATGGAACCAGAAACAAGTGGACCATCTTCGCCTTTTAAGGTCTGTGTTCCTTGATGATGAAGGTCAATCATGTAGTCAGGGCTGTATTTTTGCAGGACATTTTTATGCAAGGCTTTCGTTTCAGGCTGTTTACGGTCAACGTGATCACGGTTTAAATCGACGCCATTTGCGTTGTAACGGGTATGTGTACCGGCGACGTAATCATCAAGGGAGAATTTCACATCCCCTTCCGCTCCATCTACGTTGAGGCGAGGAGCAATCAAAACATTGACATTATCGAGGATATTTTGCACTTCCTTGCTGTTCGTACTTAAGTATTTAATCATTTTCAATGCAGCTTCTGTGGTCAATGTTTCATTCCCATGCTGCTGGGTCAAAAATAAAATCGTTGGGTTATCTTCCTGTTCCCCGAATTTAGCAAGATACAAATTTCTATCCTGTACGGATTTCCCATAAACTTCTAATTTAAGATTTTCGGACTGTTGATCGACCCTTTCAAGCAGCTTCACCATTTCGCTATAGGAATGCAGCCGTTCATTCTGAATCGTTTCATTCCCATTGTAGTTCGGTCCATCGGCACTTACGGTGTTGACACCTGTTCCTAGCACCACTCCAGAACTTAGCAACACTCCGGATAATGCGATATTCAATGCTTTTCTTCTCAAGATCCATCCATCCTTTCATCATTTTATTCGGGGTTCCTTTTGAGCTTTCTAGACGATTTTCGATGAATCCTGTCAAGAAAACTAAAGTCAGGAACATTGCCCTAACAAAAGGATGCCTTGGACCTATGCCTGCTCCCTGTCTACCCACCAAGCCCCTCTCAAGAAAAAAACAGACCCTCAGGTGAAGGTCTGTTTGCTCATTTATTACTATTCTCGTAATTGTGTTCGTTCTGAATGTCACCGTTTTTCTTATGGATGACTGCTTTGGTTCCTTTATTTTCAGCAACTTCTTTTGCGCGCCTGATCGCTTCGTCTTTATTGTCGAATACCTGGTCTGGCTTTTTGGCGCCATTCGCCTGGACAGCCCAGCCGTCATCATGGGCGACCACATGCTCGCCGCGGTCCAATAATTCAGGGCGATTGTCATATTGTTTATCTTCTTCGTCACGATCCTTTAACTCTTTATCGTCAGCGTCCTTCATTTCATTGATTTCTTTATTGGAAGCATTATCATACCATTCTTTCGCCTGACTGGTAGCAATAGGAATCGCACGGTTTTCATCATAACCTTCATCTACCATAGCATTCGCAATATCAATCGCTTTATTCCTCACTGCAGTGTTCAAGTTTTTTAATGAGCTTGGATAATCATTCTTATCCCAAGGCATTGCGCTCACCTCCACGTCATATTTATTTATTATGTTCCGCGTTGGCTGCCTTTATAAACATCCCTTGCCTGTTTTAGGAAGGTATACGTTTCTTACTACGTATGAATACTACTTGTGTACCACAAATAAAAAAGGAGTGTGTCCAATGGGTATTTTAACCGGTGATCCTAAAGAACAGCCCCTTCACTACGGAGAAGTGTTCGGAATGTGGTCCTATTTATCAGTTGCCAAAGGTAATTACACACGTTACCAAACGTTTATGAACCATACTGGTGATAAAGAATTGATGAAGTTGCTGGAGGAACTGATTGAAGGGATCAAGCATGAATCAGAAAGTGTTGAAGAAATTTTAAAAACCAACGGAATAGCTCTTCCCCCTTCGGCTCCTGAACGTTCAAACGCAACCCTTGAAGATATCCCGGTCGGTGCACGATTCAATGACCCTGAAATCAGCGCGCAAGTCTCTACCGATTTATCAGCGGGTTTGGTTGCTTGCAGTACTGTTATCGGGCAATGTACACGGGAAGATATTGCTATGATGTTTGGGCAGTTCCATATGAATAAAGCCCAGACAGCTGCAAAAGCGCTTCGACTGAATAAAGAAAAAGGCTGGTTAGTGACACCACCGTTGCACACCAAAGTGCCAGAACCAGTTTAACCAGCATGGCAGACCACTAAACATAAATGGTCTGCCTTATTTTTTCAAAAAAATCATTGCATAATTTAAAAAATTCCTGTATGTTGGAAATTAAATCAATTGAATATTCACTATTCTTATGAAGAGAAGCTGAGGGAACTGGACCGTTGAAGCTTCAGCAACCTGCCGATTTCGGTGAGGTGCTACATCCAGCGAGCGGGTAAGCCGTTTGAAAAATAAGAAGAAGTGGCTAATTTACGAATAAAATCAGCTCTTCTTCTTGAGAGCTGATTTTTTTATTTCACGATAAAGGAGACGGAATCATGGGCACTTATCATCTTGACACTACATTAGCACAAACAGGAAACCGAAGCGAAACTACGACTGGAGCGGTGAATCCTCCCGTATATTTTTCTACTGCTTATCGCCATGAAGGGATAGGAAAATCTACCGGGTACGACTATTCACGAACCGGCAACCCTACCAGGGACTTATTAGAAAAGGCGATCGCTAATTTAGAAAGCGGAGCTGGTGGTATTGCTTTCAGCTCGGGAATGGCTGCCATCCAGGCTACTTTTTCCATTTTTGAACCGGGAGATGAGTTCATTGTTACCAAGGATGTTTACGGGGGCTCCTACCGTATTTTTGAAACTCATTTTAAAAAATTCGGTTTACAATTCCGTTATGTAAATAGCTCGGACCCAGCCGATTTTGAACAAGCTATTACTGACCGCACCAAAGGGTTATTTATTGAAACACCGACAAATCCTTTGATGACCCAGGTTAATATTGAATCGCTTGCTCAAATTGCCCAGCGAAATGGGATTGTTTTGATTGTGGATAATACGTTTTATACCCCCTATTTGCAACGGCCTCTTGAACAAGGAGCAGATATTGTCATTCACAGTGGTACCAAATATTTAGGAGGTCATAATGATGTCCTGGCAGGTCTGGTCGTTGCTAAAGATGATAAATATGTTGAAGAGCTTCGCCTGGAGCAAAACTCTTCCGGAGCGGTATTATCTCCATTTGACAGCTGGTTATTGATGCGAGGAATGAAGACGTTAGGATTGAGAATGCGGCAGCATGAAGAAAACGCCAAACAGCTGGTCGAGTTCCTGGAACAAAGTCCTTTTATTGCTGACGTTTTATATCCCGGCAAAGGCGGTATGGTTTCCTTTCGTGTTCAGGACGAAGCAGCCGTCCCACATCTGCTCGAACAACTAAAGCTAATTACATTTGCTGAGAGCCTGGGAGGAACAGAAACGTTCATCACCTATCCAGCTACCCAGACGCATTATGATATACCAGAAGAAATTCGCAGCAGCTATGGAGTATGTAACAGGCTCCTGCGCATGTCGGTAGGAATCGAAAATGTACAAGATTTAACTCAGGACCTTCAGCAAGCATTAGAAAAATCTTACCAGCATGTATGATTTTTTTCATGGAAATGCCCCCTTACATGAAGAACGTAAGGGGGCTATTATCACCAAATCAATAAAGCCAGAGTAGTGGATACCATCAGCCCAATGATGACCGGCAGGAAGTTTTTTCGGACAAGTTCCATTACGGAAACCCCGCAAAAACCGGCAACAGCTACCAGGGATGACCATGCGATCAAGGTACCTCCACCAACCCAAATCGAACCCATCTGTCCGATTGCTGCCAGGGTGGCAGGATCGACATTGCCTGAAGCCAGTGCTCCGGATAAGGCACCTGTCAAAGGCAGCCCTGAAAAACCAGAACCATCCAGCCCTGTGATCATTCCAATAATCAAGATCCCGAACGCGGAAAGCACCATATTTTCTGGTATCACATTCTGCCCTGCCTGCACAAGGTCGAACAGAAATGCCGGACTAGCTTTCTCACCTAATGACATAATGCTTCCGGCAAAATCACCGCTTCCAAGGAAGAAGAAGCCTGCTATCGGAATAACAGGGCCCATCGCCTTGAAAGCAAAAACGAACCCTTCTGTAATGTGTTCGGAAATGCGGTCCAGCGCTTTACTCTTTCCAAATGCGAGTGTGGCGAAAGATAGCAATAATACGGCCACACCTCCAATAAATGCAGCGCCATCCCCTCCTTCAAAACCGCCCATCCTCCCACTGCTGAATTTCGTGTAAACCATATATAACATAACAAGGAGCATGGAAAGTGGAACAACTATAGCAAATATCTTTCCCCAACGGGAGTTTAAGCTAGCAGAAGCAGCTGTTTTTGTATGACCACCAGGGAGAGTATTCCATTCCTTTTCATTCTGGGGATCATTCGGTTTACGTATTTGCTTTCGGATCATCATATATGCGATACCAATCGCAACCGCTCCAGTAATGACCGAAAGAAGCAATGCTTTATCAGCGACTGCCGCTGTTTCGATACCAGCTGATTTGGCACTGAGCATGGGAGCTACCTGAATGACATAGTCAGAAGACAAGGCCATACCTTGCCCGGATATGGCAACAATCATCGCCGCCCCCATCACCGGGAGTCCCGCTCTGACAGCTGCGGGCACAAGCAGCGCACATATCAAAGGTACAGCCGGTGTGGGCCAGAAAAATAACGAGATGACAAACGTAACCATACTCAGCATTACAAAGGCGATATGGCCATTTGTCATCACTTTTTGAATCGGTGCAATCATTTGACGATCGGCACCTAAATCTTTTAATGCATGCAATAAAGCTACCATGAATGTAATGATAAGGAAGATACTGAATAACTCTTTTGCAGCGGTCAAGTTTGCATTAAATACAGACGTAAAACCGCTGACAAGACTGCCATTATACACCCATGCCACCAGAAAAGTACCGAGTAATGTCGGTAGTACAACTCCCTTTCTGAATATCATGGTCAAAATGACAGCAAGCGTCACAATTGCATAAACCCAATGAGCTGCGGTCAAAACCATATTGATGTCTCCTTTCGAGTTCATAACCCGAGTTTGGAGTATCATATGTGCATACGCCCATAAGCGTGTATGCCCTCCGAATTATTCGCTGGCGAAAATAAAAGGCTCCCCGGATTCGGGATGCCTTTTATTTATAATAATTTCCTTCCTCTTTCAATACCTCTTCAAATACAGATACTATTTCAGACTCATAATGAATGCCTGCAAGACTTTTAATCTCTTCGATCGCGTATTCTGCTTTGTAAGCTTTTCGATAAGTACGATCTTCAGTCATTGCATCAAAGGTATCGCAGACTGCAATGATCTTAGCTTCAAAACTAATCTGCTCCCCGGTCAGACCGTATGGATACCCCGACCCATCCAGTCGTTCATGATGCTGGATGATGATTGGCGCGAGATCTTTATAATAGGTTTTGGCCACCATATCCGCGCCCTCGCCTGGATGCCTTTTAATGAGTTCGAATTCTTCTGTTGTAAGTTTACCAGGTTTATTCAGAATTTCTTCCGGAATATTTATTTTTCCAATGTCATGGAGTTCCGCTGCTAAGTGCACTTTCTCCAGTTTTTCTTTTCCGAGTTCAAGTTTTTGAGCGACTTTCACAGCATAATTAGTAACTCTCCTACTGTGAAGAGAAGTATAACGATCTTTTTCTTCTACTTTGTACACTAGATCCCGCAATCCTCTCATATATTCACTCATATAATAGAAAGTAGGTTCAGTAATGATCCATAGATAATTTACATCAGTCAAAGCTTTAAAGTGGACAGGACCGTTAAGGTTTTTAACTGAGTAATAATCATTTTGCGTTAATTGCACTCTTTGCGCTTCTATATCACATTCTAACGTACCATTGAGGATATAGAAAAATTCCATTATATTTGTATTATCACTTGGATATATGTAAAAGATGTTGTCTTTGTAAATAGTTTGAAGCATGATTTCGACGCCGTCACCACGCTCCAATAAACGAAGTTCATTTGTTGTGTATTTTAAATTATCCAAAAAGGACTGCTTATTAAATACATTTAAGCCTCTCACATTTACCCACCTTTTAAAAGCCTACTACTCGCACAGGGTCGATCCATACCTGCCTGTCTGCGATTTCGACAAGCACCCATTCACACTCAGCAGTTACTCCAAGTTCTCCGACAGCGGCAATCGTGGTTTGCGTCAATGTTCGGGTTGTCTGATCCAATAAAGCAATCAGTGCATCCAGATCTTGATTATATTTTTCTGTACGTGATGCTGCTTCCTCTTCGTTTTCGATTGTTTCCATATCCTTGAGATAATCTTCACGAAGCATGTCTCCTGCCACCTGGGCTTTTTCAATCAACCAATTAATCTGGCTGTTGGTTTCATCCACCAGCTTTAAGGCTGTTTCCATTTTTTCGTCCTGGGAATCTGCAGCGGATACATTAACCCCCATGGATAATGTTAAAACAATAGATAAGAGCATCATTCCAACTAACTTTTTCATCATTTTAAGAGCCTCCTGTTTATTTGTTTTCTGCTTTTTTGTCATCTAAGTTGCCACTCTACTTTAAAAAGGGTCCAATCAGCTTTTATATCGGAAATTTTTTTGCAAACTTAACATTATCCTGGAATTTATGACAAAAATCTTAAACATACTGCTGCTCCGATCATTACTGGAACAGAAAAAATTGGCACAAAAGCGCAAGCGCCTTGACCCCCGACAAGCTTAAGACAAGCCTTGCGGTGACGTTCTTTGTACTTTAAGTCAAATCAAGTTTAATAAAGGTTTAAAGTATAAGTAAAACTAAGACTTTCGCCATACACCCTTGGCGATAAGCCAAGTTTTTCTAATCACAGAAAGGATTGACTTAAGACCTCGAGGGGGTAGGCGCTGGCCGGTGAAAACGCCACGTCCTGTGGCGTCACCGGCACTAGCACGTCCCGTGCGTCGGAGCTGGATGACACCCACCGCCTAAAGTTATTCACATAGAGAACATTTTATAATTTCCTAGCTTGCAAAAAAAAATCGTGTGATTGACTCACACGATTCCACAAGAAGCAGTTCCATTCTTTTGTAAGTATTTTTGATGGTACTCTTCTGCATCATAAAAAGGTCCAGCTTCTTCAATCTCTGTAACAATTTCCGTTTGAAAAACGCCTTTTTGGTTCCATTCGGTCAGCTTTTGTTCAGCTGCCTTCCGTTGGGTCTCATTCGTGTAAAAAATGATGGAACGGTATTGAGAACCGACATCTTCTCCCTGACGATTACGTGTTGTCGGATTGTGGCATTCAAAAAAAGCATCCACCAGTTCCCCATAAGAGATTTTTTCAGAGTCAAACTCTACCTTCACTGATTCCGCATGACCGGTTGTGCCTGTCTTCACTAATTCATACGAAGGTTTTTCGACATTGCCTCCACTGTAACCTACTCTTGTCTGTTCTACTCCATTTATTCTTTCAAACCATGCCTCTACTCCCCAAAAACATCCTGCTGCAAATACTGCTGTTGCCATCACTCATCGCTTCCTTTCCACTCACGTAACTTCTTTCGCAAGAGATTGACGAGCCTTTGTACGTTCAGAAACACCTGGCTTCTCGCTAAGTTTTATAGCGAAAGCCTAAGTGTTCCTTATACTCTAATCTTTTAACAAAATTAAAGTACAAAAAAATCCCTTTCTTATCCAAAAGAAAGGGATCCGTACGTTTATGCATACGTCCTCTCATCTTTCAGGATCATTCATCCTGCAGGAATTGGCACCGTTCGGGTCATACTATAATCCGATGGTTGCCGGGCATCAAAGGGCCAGTCCCTCCGCCTCTCTGGATAAGAAGTTAACGATAGTATTTAAATTTGTAATTCTTATCTTACAATAGATTCTATGCCGAAGTAAAGAGATAAAACCATTTTTTTCGAATACTTTCCTTTCATTTTTCACAACCTATATGGAGCATGTTCAGGGAAAGAGGTGTACATATGGGTTGGCTGTCCGTCATACCATTTATTGCTGTTGTCATTGCTGCTATCTGGACCAAACAAGTAGTACCAAGTCTCTTGTTGGCTGTTGTGGTTGCGGGTTACCTGGCAGAACCCGACTGGCTCGGGGGAATGACCACTTCACTGGGATTTATTATCCAAGGCTTACAGGATGAAAACAATTTAAAAATCATCATCTTTCTATATGCTTTCTCATCGTTGATCGGGTTAATCAAATTCGCTGGAGGAATTAAAGGCTTCGTCCGATCAGCAACTGAAAAAGTCAATACCAAACGTGGAGCATTCATGCTCACATGGCTTTCATCTCTTGGAACTTTCAGTGCGCCCAGCTTCCGTATCGTAACGATAGCCCCCGTCATGAAAGCGATGAGAAAAAAACTTCCGATGACCAAGCAGGAGCTGGGTTTCGTCATTGAGACAACTGCTTCTCCTCTTGTAGTCCTGATTCCTGTCGCTACTGCTTTTGTAGGCTATATGAGCTCGGTCATTGAAATGTCACTGCATCAGGCAGGTACAAAAGGAGATCCCTATATGCTTTATTTACAAAGCATCCCTTTTAACTTCTTTGCTTTCGCTATGCTTGGAATCGGCTTTTATCTGAGTTTTTTTCATCGTAATAAAAAATCAGCAACCGACGCGGAAGATGGTACAAACAAAACCGCTGATGAGGATGATCAATGGGAAGACTGCCACCCTGCTGTTGCTAAAGACCTGCCATCCCGGCCATGGACACTGATTTTGCCTCTTTTCAGCGTCATCATCCTGACTTTCTTACTCATGTATGTGTTGGGGTTGAAAAAAGATAAAGAAGGCCTTCAGGCGTTGATCAATGCCAATGTACTGGATGCGATGGTATTGGCGGTAGTATTAACTATTTTATTTCTGATGATTTATCTAAGGATTGTCAACCAGCCCTTAAGACAGATGATGAACACGCTGATCAACGAAGGAAACGAAATGATGGGGGTCATCGTCCTGCTTGCCATGGTATGGGGACTGAGTAAAGGATCGGAGGAATTGAAATTTGCAGATACGGTTTCTTCATCGTTTGCATGGATTCCCCCCGGTTTCGTTGCTGTTGTATTATTTGTAGTGGGCTGCGGGTTGTCTTATTTCATCGGTTCTTCATGGGGAACATGGGGGATACTTATGCCAGTCGGATTGTCTATTGCCGTCACTGCGGGCAGCTCTTTGCCCATTGTTATCGGAGCTGTATTCGCAAGCGGCACATTCGGGGCGTTTGCTTCTCCTTTAAGCGACGACACAAACACTACAGCTGGAATATTGAAATTAAATCCTGTGAAATACGCGAAATTCAAGCTCAAACCCGCACTGATTGCCGCCGGAGTTGCTGCTGTCATATACTTTGCCTTGTCCTTTTTCATGTAAACAACCGTATGTTTCTGAGAGCCGGCATAAAAAACACAGGAGTTGGCTCTCTTTTTCCGCTTTTATAAATACTCGGTATAATAACGGCCAGCTCTTCTGATGACAAAGAGCTGGCCGTTTCTTATTGTGCGCTGAAATTTTGAAAAACGTTTTTCTTCGGGAGCTTATATATTTCGCTGTCGAGTAAATGATTGATAATCACTTTATTTCGATGAATCGCCAGACCAAGATTGGTAGACCCGACACCATGGGTATGAGAAATCCCGCTGTGTACATAAATTTCGTTCCCTGCATCTGTCGTTTGTAAACGGTAATCCCCTGCCACCTTATAGCGTCCCTTCTCGTCCCATTCGATGATTGATTTAAGACTATCAATGAATTCAGGGACAAGCGGTTTGTAGCCTGTGGCTGTGATGACCACTTCACTGTTATGAGTGAATATTTCTTCGGTTTCTATGTGCTTACAATTGATGCGATATCCATTCCCATTTACATCTGCCTCGATATTCTCCACTTCTGACAGTACTTGAAGCCCG
Source organism: Thalassobacillus devorans MSP14 (assembly GCF_000496835.1). GTDB lineage: Bacteria > Bacillota > Bacilli > Bacillales > Halobacillaceae > Thalassobacillus > Thalassobacillus devorans_B. The sequence goes on along the minus strand of NZ_KI543238.1, from coordinate 352,654 downwards.
ACATCCAATTCTTCCTGGCCGACGGAATGTTCATACAACAGATTATAGATGTCCGTCACCGTGTGATTGCTTATTCCCTTATAATAAAGTCCCTGCGTAGGAAAAATTTCATCCTTCTTCTCCTGTGGCAGCTGGTAAAAATAATTGACGTAGTCCGGAGAAAAATGCTCGAGACTCAGTTTCGACTCTTCCATCGAATCGAAGCCAGGCGACCGTGTGATCCAGTCGAGTCTGTAGCCGTATTCCTTTTGTTCTTTTAATAATTCACGGAATGCCTCAGCAGCACTTTGGCCGGAACCAATGACAGTAATCGACTTCGCTTTTTTACAACGGTCCTGATGGTGTAAGAATTCTGCTGTATGAAAAACATCTTCCTCAGGAAGTCCTTGGAAGGAGGGTGGTACTGCAGGCACACTTCCCGTTCCTAACACCAGATTTTTAGTGCGGAAAGCACCTTTTTCATTCGTGCCCAAATTCAGGACTTCCACTTCGAAATAGCTTTCATTATCTTTTACATGCCGAAGATTCGTTACCCTGTGTCCAAACTGGCAGCTTTCCAGCTGTTTAGCTACCCACTGGCAATAATCATTATATTCCCGGCGCGGAATATCAAGGCGCTGTAAAAAATAAAATTGATACATACGGTCATGTTCATTGATATAGTTCAAAAAAGTATACTTGCTGCGTGGGTCGGCCATCGTAACTAAATCAGCCAGGAATGGAACCTGGAGTTTCGTTCCTTCAATCAACATACCTGGATGCCACTCGAACTTCTCTTTCTGCTCGAAAAAAAGTGCATCCACATCGGGCTGATCATCCAGCAATGCGGCAAGGCTCAAGTTGAACGGTCCTACGCCGACTCCGACTAAATCGTATAGTTTATCTGTACCCATATGCTTCACTTCCCATGTCCGTTGAATTTCTCGGTTAGTCTTACCTGCCTTCTATCGTACCATATAATTATGTAAACACTTTTTATTACAAAAAGAAGACGATAAGCAGTTACACTTATCGTCCTCCATTTCGAACTAATCTATTCTATTTAGAACTGAAGTGTGCCCCTTCCTCACTATGGACAAAGGGAATGTCTGTATCGACCTCTCCTTTTAATTGATCCAGTGGTATGTCTTCGCCTGTCAGCCATTTATCGAAATCCAATTCGACCGGCTCCTGGTCTCCGCCCAATGCAAACCAGGCTATCCTATCGTGAGGAAAGTAAGCAGACGTATGGATGGTACCAGCCCAGCTTTTATATTTCTTTGAAAAAACACCTTTATCGGTATCATTCATCAACCGGAAAGCATCATAAGCTTCTTTTGTCCCACCCTGTTCCATTGCAGCCATCCGCTTATAAGAGTCGGCAAGGTGGTTTCGATTTTCATGCTTCATAATCTCAAAATGATTCGTACACATCGCTGATTTACGAACCTCTACTCCACGGGGAGATGCCTCGATAACGTATGCCTCTCCGCTTCGGTCATAAACAATATAGCTGAATGAGTGACGATGAGGGATTTCCTTCAACATCGCTATCGCTTCTGCCACATCAGCACAACTCTCCAACACGAGGCGGCCAATCATGCAGCATATGAAACCTAAGCCCGGCTTTTTGCGATGCATGAAATTGTATCCCATCACAAGTCCTTTTTCATTCATTCCGTCCATACGTCCTGTAATCCGCTGAGATGGACCGGCAATTGCGTAACCCTGATCCGTCGGCTGAAAAAATACATACCGGCCCTCATACGTTTTCGGCTGATAATCATAATTACGAACAAAGTAATTATCGCCCGTCAAAATTGAACAACCAGACTTTTGATAATTAACGCGATAGCCGCCAAATTCCTTCATGACCCGCTCCATCGGCCAATCAAGTGAATCCCGCAGCCCTTCCAGCTCAGCCCAGACTCCTGGAGCGAATTTTGTAATGGCCGCTTTTACTTCTGCTTCTTCGACCGTGAAACGCGGGATCCGCACCTTCCATTGCTTTTCACGATTTTTCACCGTCAACGAATCCCGTAATAACTCTCCCTGCTTATAGCCAAAATCATAATGTGTGCCTCTGAATTGTAGTATGTCACTATGTATTTTCTTCAAAATGATCCCTCTTTTTGTCAAAGTATGCAATGTCATAATCCTACCTGTAATCGTCATCGTTTTTCAAATGAATGGAATTATTTTAAGATGGAAGAAGTAATTCAATTTAAACGGAAGGGTGAATCCATTGTATCAAATAGAAGAGAAGCGCCAGCAAGTCCTGGACTTTGTTAATGGTTTGAACGATGAAGATGCACGTACAAAACCTGATGAAAATACATGGTCGATTCTCGAAACACTTGAACATTTGTACTTGATAGAAGGTTGGGTCACGCAGCAATTAAAAGAAGCGTTAGCAAAAGAAGAAATTCAAGAAGTCAGGGAAAAGCCGGTTGAACGTACTGTAGATCGCTCTCATAAAGTGGATGCCCCAGAGTTCCTGCGCCCGAAAGGCCAGTTCGAATCTATCGAAGAAGCCACCGACAGCCTTGCCAAAACAAGAGATTCGTTATTATTTCTCATCCGAAACTATGACCAGGAACAACTTCGAAAAAGAGCCCTCCCGCACCCTGGTTTTGGAAAAATGAATTTGGAGCAATGGGTCGAGTTCATCGGCTATCATGAGCTCCGTCATCTCCAACAAATGAAAGAAGTGAAAAACGTTCTATAGGCGCACCACAAAAAAAGCCAACCCAAAAGAGGGCTGGCTTAAGCTTCTATATTTTAAATTATGGCACTATAGTTACCGGAACTTTTGCTGAATGGAGCACGCTGTAGCTGATACTGCCCAGGATTGCACCTCTCAACGCGCCTCTTCCTCGTGATCCCATGATGATTCCTTCGACCTCTTCCTCATCCGCTGCTTCACATATAGCTGGAGCTATTTTCCCGACCATCTTTCTCGTTTCTACGGAGACAGAAACGCTTTTCAGATGGTCATCCGCCAAAGCAATAGCTTCATTAGCAGCTTTTTCCTGCTGAGCTTCAATTTCTTCATTTGTAAACACTCGATGGGTGTTATATGTGTCGAATAGCGGTTGTACATTGACGAGTAGGATTCGATTACCATTCTGTCGGGCGAGTTTAGCTGCATAATCAAGGGCACGCAGAGAATGCTCGGAACCATCTACCGGAACGACGTATTTCTTGACCATTTTTACCCCTCCCTTTCCTGGGAATCTACTTTTATTATATCACATTCCCAGGGATGAACGTGCTTTCTGGTCAATCGTTCAAAATTCGCTCAATTGCATGGGCGACCCCATGCTCGGTATTCGCCAATGTCACCCAATCCGCCTCTTCTTTGACGATGTCCTGAGCGTTTCCCATCGCTACACCGAAGCCCGCCTCGCGGATCATTGCGATATCATTTAAACTGTCACCCACCGCCATCATCTCGTGCATGGACAGATCAAGCCATTTACTGACCTTCCTCAATGCAGCAGCTTTGTTGACACCAGAAGCATTAACCTCGATATTCGTCAAGCTGGAGTTGGTTACTTCCAATGCTTCATTCTTTATCAATTCATCAAAAATCACCTGCCGCACTTCATCGTCTTCGATATCAAAACCGAACTTCAACCATTCATATGTTTCAATATCTCTATCGAACGGCTGTCCTGAATTGAACATCCCTTCAGAGGTGGTCGACCAGAAAATAGTGTCGTGCTGCTCTTTTAACTCCCAAAGCCGCTTAACCAGGCTGGCATCGAGGGGCTGACGATCAACCAAGTCAAAATTATGGTCATAAATCTCCCCGCCATTAACTGTGACAATATAGGAAGAGCGGCCAAGTTCTTCAGCAATACTGCGACAGTTCGGAAGTGACCGGCCAGTGCTTAATACAACATGAATGCCTTGTTCCTTAGCGCGCTGAATAGCTTTTTCATTCTCCTTTGATACGTGCCCTTCATCATTAACCAGGGTTCCATCCATATCTAGTGCGATTAATTTTATATCCATAGCTAACACGTCCTCTCATTTGCTGACCTCATTTTAATATAACTTCATAACTTTTTACAGAGTAACAGAAAAGGAAGGATGGATTCACCCCAGAATACCTTTTAAAAAAAAAGATGAATCCCCCTCTTCGAGAGAATTCATCCTTGCTCAAATAACTGCTTACTGCTCCATTTTCCGTAAATATAATAAAGAATGGCCACCACACTGCTGACGATAAAGCTTACCCCCATACCCAGCGCAATTCCCGACTCTCCAAACAACTTTGAAAATAGGGCGGTCAACGGGTAACGAAGAACCCAGAATGAAATGATATTAAGCACCAGTACCTGGTACATCGCACCTGATGCCCGGACGATTCCATTCAAAATAAAATTTATTCCGAGGAACGGATAAAAGAACGCTACGATACGGAGGTATTTACCGCCGAACGCCACAGAATCTTCTTCCTGTACGAATAATCTGATTCCATATTCTCCGAACAACACTAATGCCAGAGCCACAATTATCATAATTATCAACGTGTATAACAATCCATAGCGGGCTATTTTATGTACCCTATCCCAATTCTGCACCCCAATATTCTGTCCGGCCATACTGTTTACAGCTGTGGCCAAAGCCATTGGCGGCAACATTAATACACTATCCAAACGCTGAGCTGCACTGAAACCTGCTACTATATCCTCCCCAAATGCTGTAACCACACTCATGATGGCAGCCACCCCTGCTGATATAACCGCCATTTGAAGACCGGAAGGAATCCCTAATTGCAGGATTACAGATACCTCCTGTTTATTTGGAATAGTTGGAACAGTGAATGGAGCCAATTGCTGTTTCAGAACAATGTAAACGCCATATAAGAAAGATATTCCCTGTGAAACAACAGTAGCATAGGCCGCTCCGTCAATACCAAGGTTGAAAACGGAAATGAATATGGGGTCAAGAACAGCGTTCAATAGAACGGCCACCATGACAAACCTCAGCGGGGTCTTGCTGTCCCCTATTGCTCGCATGACTGTCCCTATGAAGTTATACCCCATTAAGAAAAAAATGCCGATCGAATTGATCTGCAAGTAAGCTTTTGCTCCAGGGATCATTGCATCGGGAGTTCCAAGCAGCAACAAGATACGTTCAGCCAGGATAAATCCAAGCAGACCAAGGGCAGTGGATATGAATAATAAAACTACTACAAAAGCATTTAAATATTGCTTCAGCCCCTCCGTGTCATCCTTCCCCTTTTGTTGGGATAAAACCGTCAGCGTCGCATTATTAAGGCCTATGATGAATGAAAGCATGGTAAATATCACGGTACTTGCAACAGCAACGGCGCCCAATGCATTTCCGCCAAGAAGGTTTCCGACCCACATGCTATCGATGAATTGATAGGATACCTGCAGCAGATTGGTCAACATAATCGGACCAGAAAAGGCAACCAGCTGTCTCCCTATACTTCCATTCGTGAAATTATGATGATTTTTCATAACTAACTTCCTTTCAACTATTACTTTATCATCGTTTCTGAATATTTGCTGTTTGTAGTTTTTCAGTTGTATGAAAGGTTTAACATTGGTGTGTCTGTATGCATCATTAGGTGAAATGCCTTAATAACCAGCATGATCAAAGGTTTTTCATACAGAGAAGGAGCTTGATGACCAGAAAAACATCAAAATAAAAAGTAGTTTTCTCCCACCTTTGAAAACCTTATCATATCAAGGGTTCAACTTTCGCTTTTTTTAAAACTTTTAGAAAATTATAGAATACTAAAGCATTTTTCAAAGAATTAACGCTTAAGTGACGCTCAGTATAACTCAGCGACAATAAACATCATTCAGCATGATTAAGCTAGTTTGATAAAAAAATATGCTCGATTTAATATTATCAAGTATGTAAGGTCACCATTATAAAAAATGGAAAGGAGAATCCACCATCACTCAAACGACCAAAGAACGAACAGTTACCCTTTCATTCAGCGAACCAACTCTAGATGATGGAAAAGCAATGTGGGAATTAGTAGATAATTCCAGTCTTGATCAAAATTCAGCGTATAAATATCTCATGATGAGTGAGTTTTTTTCTGATACTTGTGTAATAGCCAAGGAAAACGAAAAATTAGTTGGATTTGTTACCGCGTTTATCCCCCCTGAACATCCTGATGTGGTGTTTGTCTGGCAGATTGGCGTCGATTCCTCCCAGCGTGGCAAAGGAGTCGCTTCCAAACTTCTCAATGAACTCGTAGCACGGGAAGCATGCCGGGAAGTACGCTACCTAGAAGCGACAGTCACCCCATCAAATGAAGCATCTCAATCATTATTCCGAAGACTAGCACGTGATCACGACACCGAATGCAAAGTGACAGAGCGTTTTACCGAAGAAATGTTCCCGGGTGACGGTCACGAAGAAGAACTGAATTTCCGAATTGGCCCATTTAAAAAGTAATTTTTCATAAATAATCACCAAGTAGACTGATGCTAAAACAAGGAGGAAAACAATGACTAAAACTGATATGAATATCTTTGAAAAATACGAATCTGAGGTACGCAGCTATTGCCGCGGCTTCCCTACTGTTTTTTCTAAAGCGAAGGGTTACAAGATGTGGGACGAAGACGGAAAAGAATATATTGATTTCTTCTCCGGAGCCGGTGCACTAAACTACGGACACAATGATGACCATATGCAGGATAAGCTGGTGGATTACATCAAGAGCGACGGTCCTACCCATACGTTGGATATGGCTACAACTGAAAAAGCGAACTTCCTGAAAAAGTTCAATGAGGTCATTTTGAAACCACGCGACCTCGATTACAAAATCATGTTCCCTGGGCCAACTGGGACTAATACGGTAGAAAGTGCGCTGAAACTGGCTCGTAAAGTGACTGGACGTACAGATGTCATCAGCTTCACGAACGGTTTCCATGGTATGACAATTGGTTCTCTATCCGTTACTGGCAATGCCATGAAGCGTAAAGGTGCCGGAATTCCATTGAATAACACGGTTACTATGCCATACGACAACTTTGTTGACGAAAGCATGGATACGCTTGACTATTTAGAGCGCTTCCTGGAAGATAACGGAAGTGGTGTTGATTTACCAGCTGCAATGATTCTTGAAACTGTCCAGGGCGAAGGCGGCATCAATGCTGCCCGTATGGAATGGCTGAAAAAAGTTGATGAAATCTGTAAGAAATGGGACATCCTGTTGATCATCGATGATGTGCAGGCAGGTATCGGTCGTACAGGAACTTTCTTCAGTTTCGAGCCAGCAGGTATCAAACCTGACATCGTATGCCTGTCCAAATCTTTGAGCGGCTACGGGCTTCCATTTGCTATCACATTGTTCCGTCCTGACCTTGATATCTGGGCTCCAGGTGAACACAACGGAACATTCCGCGGCTTCAACCATGCATTCATCACAGCTTCTGCCGCGCTGGATTATTGGAAAGATGAGCAATTCGAGAAAGGTATCCAGCAAAAATCGGAGAAAGTCAAAGATTTCCTTGTTGGACTAACGGAAAAATATCCAGAGCTGCAAGGTACTTTCTGCGGTCGTGGACTGATGGTCGGTATCGAATGCGCAAAAGAAGGTCTTGCCGATGAAGTCGCAGCTGAAGCTTTCAACCGCGGTCTGATTATGGAAACTTCCGGACCGAAAAGCGAAGTATTCAAATTGTTCCCACCATTGAACATTGATGATGAAGGTCTTCAAAAAGGCTTTGACATCATAGAAGAAAGTGTAAAAGCACTAGTAAGTGAACCAGTAACTAACTAAACTTTCAACAAGCCAGGAGGAATTAGACATGAAAACAGTCAAACTACAAGACGTAATCGATTCAGAAAATCACGTAAAAGCAGATACTTGGGAAAGCAGACGCTTGGTATTGAAAAAAGACAACATGGGTTATTCCGTCCATGATACAATCATCAAAGCTGGTACAGAAACACACATCTGGTACCAGAACCATTTAGAATCTGTCTACTGCATTGAAGGCGAAGGCGAAGTAGAAACAATAAAAGACGGAAAGGTTTGGCCAATCGAGAAGGATACCATCTATGTGTTGGACCAAAATGACGAACATTACCTTCGTGCCAAAACCGATATGCGCATGGTATGCGTCTTCAACCCTCCGATCACAGGACAAGAAACACATGACGAAAATGGTGTTTACCCACTAGTAGAAGATTAATGGCTCGAAAATCAAAGCTCCCAACCTAGCTTGGGAGCTTTTTTCATTTTATCTCCAGAATTGAAGCCACCTTTTTTCTCAAAAGGTTTATTCAACAATATGGCCGGATTATGGAAGACTTGGTTTCAAGATAAGGGGTTCTTTATCATAAAAGCGTCAGGGGTGGTTTGGAAACTACTCGCTTTCCAGCTTCATCGCCTAGACACTCGCGACATAAGCAGTCCATCAACGGGAAGAAAGAACCCTTCCCTTTTGCTGTTCTGCTTATGCGTGTCGTGTCTCCCAAGGCGATTATGCATTCATTTCTTTCCTGCGGGGGACCTGGCAAGCTTCCTCGGGCTATCGCCCTGTGGGATCTTGCCTAGCTCCTTCTCCCGCGGGAGTCTCGCAGTTTCCCTACCACCCCATCCGAAGGATGGGAGAAACGAACCCCTGCCATACATGAAGATGTCTTCCAAATTCACCGCCAAACAAGGCCTCTTTGTACCTATTAGTATGTTTGGATGACTCTGCCTGCCAATGTTTTCGTTTCTCTTATAGACGTAAGGAGGGCCGGGAAATTGCGAGACTCCAATGGGAGGATAGGACATGGTGAGATCCCGCAAGGCAGAGCCTGAGGAAGCTCACCGTGCCCATGGAAAGCGAGTGATTTCCCGGCCCTCCAAACCGTTACTATCGTAACGGAAACAATGTATCTTGAAACTGAGTCTTCAGCTATTGGGAGCTTTAACTGAAAAGGTGAACTCTCGGCAGTCTTAAGCTCTGTCTGGATATCTATGACTTTCATGCTATATAATGAATGAAAAAGCAATGGAGGCTTACATAATGAAAGATATACTAATCGATCGATTCACGAGATACGTCAAAATAGATACGCAATCAGATGAAAATAACCCTGAGTGCCCGTCTACTCCCGGGCAGCTTAGCCTCGCTAACATGCTAGTCGATGATTTGAAGGAAATCGGCATGCACGAAGTATCCATTGATGAACACGGTTATGTGATGGCCTCGCTGCCTTCGAACACCGATAAACAGGTCCCTGCTATTGGATTCCTTGCCCATATCGATACAGCTACTGATTTCACAGGGAAAAACGTCAACCCTCAGGTTATAGAAAATTATGATGGCAAAGAAGTAACCTTGAATGCTGCACATAACACCGTTTTATCACCGGAGGAATTTCCGGAACTAACTGGATATACAGGTCATACGCTTATAACCACGGACGGTACTACACTGCTTGGGGCTGATAATAAAGCGGGCGTGACCGAAATCATGACAGCAATGGAATATCTGCTTAATCACCCTGAAATCAAACACGGTGATATCCGGGTCGCTTTTACACCTGATGAAGAAATTGGCCGTGGCCCCCACAAGTTTGATGTGGGGCGGTTTAATGCCGATTTCGCTTATACAGTAGATGGAGGGCCCCTCGGTGAACTTCAATATGAAAGCTTCAACGCGGCAGGAGCCCGTCTAACTTTTAAAGGAAATAGCGTACACCCTGGTACAGCAAAGGGAAAAATGGTCAATTCCGCTAAAATGGCAATGGAGTTCAATGACCACCTACCAACAGAGCAAGCCCCAGAGTTTACCGAAGAATATGAAGGATTCTACCACCTTATTTCTATGAACGGTAATGTCGAAGAAACAGAACTGATTTATATTATCCGGGATTTTGATAAAGAAGAATTCGTTGCCAAGAAAGAGAAACTGCGGGGTATTGCAGCAAAGATGAAGGATAAATATGGAAAAGAACGAATTATTTTGGAGATGGAAGACCAATATTATAATATGGGCGAAAAAATAAAACCTGTAAAAGAAATTGTAGATACTGCTTATCAAGCGATGAAAAATCTTGAAATAGAACCGCTTGTCAAACCGATCCGGGGAGGTACCGACGGCTCCCAGCTCTCCTATATGGGACTTCCGACACCTAATATTTTTACTGGCGGGGAAAATTTCCATGGGAAATACGAATACATTTCTGTAGAAAATATGGAAAAAGCGACTCAGGTCATCGTGGAAATAGCTGGCTTATTTGAAAAGCAGGCTTGAGGAGATAAATTCAAGTGTGAAGCTTTCCTCTAACGGGTATTAACTAGAAGGAGATTATTGATTTTTGGGGGAGTGTAAATTGACAAAAAATGAAGCATTACGCGACTATTTTCTTGACCATGCACAGCAAATGACTGATGAATGGTACGAAACATTAGAAGAAAACGATCCAGCATCTATTTATGCTGTAAGAACACCTGAAGTCGCCGAAAAATTGAAAGAGCAAAATTTTCAGTTCCACCCGTTCTTCACCCAGATTTTCATCCTTGATGAAGAACAGTGGAAAGAAACCTTTCAAGAGTGGGCATCTGACATATCAAGCGATGAAAACCACATAACCACACCAAGCCACTATGTCATACGTGAATTCATGAGGGTACGGATGCAGTACATTGCTTATATGAAAAAATTCATCGAGGAATATGATGGACATATCACTCAACAGGAAATTGATAATTGGAACGAATTAATTATCCGTGGTTTCGATAACGCTATCCTTCAATTTGTGGAAGGTTCAAATAAAAACTCCAAAGAACTTTTAAAAGCAAAAGAAGATATTATCCAGCAGTTGAGCGCCCCTGTCATCGCTCTCGATGAGAAACGGGCATTGCTTCCGCTTATCGGTGAAATTGATAGTGAACGGGCCGGAGTAATTCTTGAAAACACGCTCCACCAATGTTCGAGGTTAGGAATCGGTCAGTTATATATTGACTTGTCTGGCGTAGCGACGATTGATACACTTGTCGCCCATCAAATTTCAAACTTGATCCAGTCCCTGCAGCTGCTAGGTATCAAACCGACGATTTCCGGTATGCGCCCGGAAATCGCTCAGACAGCTATACAGCTTGGTATTGCATTCGATGATGTTTCCATCAAGTCATCATTAGCAAATGCGATGGGGCAAAAATAAAGGTACGGCAAAATCACCTGCCAGGCAGGTTCATCCATTCCAATACCTGAAAAAGTCAGTATGTCTAAGCATACTGACTTTTTATTTCATAGTAAGGCCATCAATGATTGAACGTACTTTTCAACAAGCTTATCCTTCTCCATTCTATCGAGCGTATGGAAAGGCTGTTCATTCGGGAGCACAATGTGACTCAGGAATATTCCACCTAACTGCCGCGCGCATAGTTCTGTATCAACATATTCTCCGTCAAAGTGATGGTCCAGGCCATGTTTCAAACTCGTAAATATAATATTCGGAAGGTCGATCTCTTCCGTAAGATTTCCCATTAGACTTTCTGAAATCAACATTTTTACCAATGGGGTGTTTTTCGAAAGTACCTCCAGTCGATTTTCAATGATTGATTGAAAGAAATATTCGGTATCCCCTTCGTCAGCAAGCTTCATGACATGGGAATTGAACTGATTTTCAAGTACATGCTTAATGACAGTAATAAATAGGTTTTGCTTGGTAGCAAATTTGCGGTACAACGTCACTTCGGCTACATCCGCTTCCTTAGCTATCTCCTGTGTGGTTGCCTGCAGCCCTTTTTTGACAAATACAGCAACTGCTGCTTTTACTATTTGATCGGTTTTATCTCTCAAACCCTTCACCCCATTTGTACTTCCTTATTCTCCTTTATTTTCACAAAACGGTCCAGAATAATCAAGATAGCAGGCATGACAACGACAGTACTGAACAGCGCCAGGGAGATATTGATCAAGGTCATCAAACCAAAATTACTTAAAATCACAAAGTCGGATATAAGCAAGGCACTGAAACCGCCTATTGTGGTCAAGGCCGAAGTGAAAATCGCCTTCCCGATTTTCCGGTTGGAAATTCGGATAGCCGCTTCGCTATTGTTGCCCTTTTTTCGTTCTTCATAATAACGTTCCATGATAAGGACCGTAAATTCTGTTCCAATACCAATGATCAACGCACCCAGAGTTGCCGTCAACGGGGTGTAATCGATCTCCAAAAAGTACATCGCCGCCCCGGACCATCCAACAATCAGAATGATTGGAATCAAAGGGATGAACGCTTTTACCGGATGGCGATAGATCAGCAGGAGTCCTAAGAAGACAAGCCCCATTCCTAATAAGGTCATTTGGTATCTTCCTGAAGTCAAGGCAGAAATCATCTCAACATCAAGAACGGATTTTCCCGTAATCGTAGTTTCTACATCAGCAGCTTCGTTTTCCTCTAAATAAGTTTTTAAGTCATTTAAGAATTCCTGCAATGGTTCGGATTCCATATGCTTGATTCCTATATTGATTACACCCTGAGTATGCTCTTCATTGATCAGCAGTTTGACCTGCTCCTCTGGCATATCTTTCAAATGCGATACCCAGTCTCCATTTTTCGGGAGTTTCCCTTCATTCATCTGCTTGACAGCAGTAGTGATTGATTTTGTATCTACAACTTCTGAAAATTCCTCATCCAACGAGGCACTGACACCATCAACCCATTCCATCGTGTCGGGGCTTATTACATCCTCTCCCTGGTAAACGATGGACACTTGATCGGTTGTGCCAATGATGGCTCTCAGCTTATGAATATCCGCAAGCGCCGGGTCATCCTGGGGCATAAAGTTCTCAACATCGGTTTCGACACCCGCATCTTTATCCACCCATATTCCTAATGCCGCTGTTACAATAGCCAGGATGAGGATGAGCCATCTTAATTTAATTAATTTTCTCGTTAATTTATCAAGAACCCCATCAAACTTTCCTTCCTTTTTACTCCTGGATTTCTTTTTTTTCCTGCTCACAAAAAAACGATCGCGTGTGTATAAAATGGGAATCAGCAAAAGTATTCCCATAAAGAAACTGACGATCATACCAATGGTCAACATTTTACCGAAATCCTGAATCATAGGAACCGGCGAAGTATAAAGTGATATGAAACCTAACGCTGTCGCTATCAAAGCAGTCATTACTGCAGGAACCATCTTTGTAATGGTGTGCAGCACACTTCTTTCTGATGTATTTGTTAAAAATTTATTCCTCATAAATATCCTCCCCTTCTCCTAATTCTTCGGTGTAACGGCTGTGGAACTGGATAGCATAGTCAATACCCAATCCGATTAAAATAGGGAATACAGCCATGGACACCATCGTAATCGGAATATTGAGCCAGCCCATCAGACCGACAGTTCCGATAACAGCCACTAGAATGACCACTAAAGGTAGTAAGCGCCAACTTACTTTAAAAACAACAGAAAGAACAATGATCATGAATGCTACAGAAAGCATCAGCATTTTCTGCATGCTTTCTTTCATGGAAGTACGAATGGATTTATCTAAAACAGGCTTTCCAGACACCATTATTTCTGCATCCTCATTCGTATTTTCTTTTATATAATTATTGATTGTTGCTATAGTATCGCTTTTTTTGACATCATCCACATTTCCTTCGAACTTGATAATCATCAGCATATACTTTTCATCAATGACAAATTCTTCAAAAGAGCTTCTAAGCTGATCGTCATCATTATAAATCATATGGTCCAGTGTCGATTGTTTTTCGGGCAGACCTGCCTGTATCGTATCAGAATAATCGATCATCATTTTCATGTTCTCACTGATAGAAATAAGGTTTGCCATCTCTTCCCTCTGTTGTTCCTGTTCAGCTTGGGAATTTTCCAATTGCCCGGTTTGCTGGCTCAATCCTTGTTCCAAATTGTTCAACCCATTGGCTCCCATTTCATCTAACCCATCAATGATTTCCTCTACACCCTGCTTATAATTATCCTGTTGCTTGCTGGATATCTCTTCGACCAACGTGACCGGACTCAATATACTGAAAATCGCATCATTATATTTGAGCTGGTCTTCAAGGCCTTTCATATGGTGGAGGTTTTCAGGAGTAAGCAAGTTATCTCCTTCATACACAACGGTTATCGATTCACCACCAAACTCCTCTTCCAGCTTTTGATTGTCCTCATACACTTTCGTATCGGCACGTACTAATGTTTCATTTCCGGTAGCCATATTTACACGTTGAGCCCCGACTGCCAATAAAACTATAATTGCTAATGCAACGAAAATAACCCGCATCGGATGACGTGTGATTAACTGTGAAAAAAATTTCAAGACCCTCATGATTCTCGCCCCTTTTGAATGTTAGTGATAACTTACATATAATCAAAAAAATATAACCGGCTAGTTCACCGGTCTAACATATGTTAGTTGTTACTAACATTCATTCTATAGCATCGCACGATTTTTGTAAACATTAAAAAT
>NZ_KI543238.1:77983-338203 GCF_000496835.1 Thalassobacillus devorans MSP14 | reverse complement strand
CCTGCGGTCTGTAAACAGGGTTAGACTTATAGGGCTTTCACTAACCCACCGTCAACGACAAGCGACTGTCCAGTCAAATAAGTATTGGCCCCAGAAGCGAGAAATACTACTGCTTTGGCAAATTCGTCCGGCTCTCCATATCGTCCGATTGGAATTGATTGCTCGGTCTGTTCTTTTACTTTCTCTGCGGTTGTTCCCAGCTTTTCTGCTCTTCTTTCATCCAACTGAGCTACTCTGTCTGTAGCAATCCTGCCCGGCCCGACAGTATTGATCAGGATATTATCTCCTGCCAGTTCCTGGGAAAGGGATTTTGATAGACCGACAACGCCAGCACGGAACGTGTTAGATAAAATCAAATTTTCCAGTGTCTGTTTGATCGATGATGAAGCGATGTTGATGATTCTTCCGCTCTGCTGCTTACGCATAGAAGGCAGCACTTCCCTGACAGTCCGGACAAAACTGAGCAGGTTTAATTCGAAAGCATTATTCCAGTCTTCATCCGTGAATTTATCAAAGGTTCCTGCTGGAGGGCCGCCGGCATTATTGATCAATACGTCCACGGTGCCATTCCAATCCACCGCTTTTTGTACCAGTTGTTTGATCTGACCGGGATCGGTGACATCACACACTGCATAATCAACATTATCGTTGCCGCTCACTTCCTGAATTTCTTTTTTTGCCGCCTGAAGCTCTTCCGTATTCCTGCTTGAAATTAATACGTGGGCACCCTCTTTAGCAAACTCCAGAGCAGTTGCTTTTCCCAGCCCTTTACTGGAGGCTGTCACAATCACTGATTTTCCTTGCAATTGAAAGTCCAAACCATTCATCCTTTCTATCGTTTCTTTAAGTCTACTACATTATTTTTCAGAGATGGAAATCCATCAACCTGACATTCTATCACATCTCCGTCACGAATGACGACCGCACCAGGAGTACCTGTCGAAATAATATCTCCTGGCTGTAATGTCATCACCTGCGAATGGAAAGCAATGAGATAATAAGGATCAAATGTCATATTGCTTACTACATTCTTCCGGTGGATTTCCCCATTGATAATGGTAGACACATTCAATTTAAACACATTATCTATTTCATCCGGTGTTAGCAGCTGGGGTCCAAAGCTGAAAAAAGTGTCAAAACTTTTCGATCTCGTCAAATAACGGGGATTGCGCTGCAGGATATCTTCGGCTGTCATATCAATAATCGTCGTATAGCCGGCTATGACCTCCGGGGCCTCTGATTCTGAAATATCTTTGCACATCTTACTGATGACTACCCCTAATTCCGCTTCTCCCGTAGTCCTCTCCGACTGGACTGGTAACTTAATAGTATCGTTATGGCCGATAACGGTTGTTGACGGTTTCATAAAACTCGCCGGTTCAGTGCTTGGAGCTTTTTCGTTCAAGTCGGAAGCATGATCGACATAATTGAGCCCGATACCCCAAATTTTTCGCGGATCACGGTAAAGCGGTCGATATACTACGTCATCACATGCCAAATAGTGAGCATCCAGCCGTTTTTTCTCATCAGCTGATTGATCTTTATACCATTCCGCTAAGGACGATAACTTATCTGTATCAATCAAATCAAAAAGACTGGTCGGCCATTCCGTGTCAATTACTGCATTAATAGATGCAACTGGGAGCAGGCGCTCCCCATCTACGATAGCTGCCATTTCCATATTATCTTTTTCTATCGTGGCATACCTCATCTTCTGCTTCCTCCTAATTTCCGGCTTCTACAGTCTGTTCTGATCGTAAGTCAGGCTTATTTTTAAAATTAGAAAACAACACATAAGCGAATACGAACAAGCCGATAATATCTGTCCAGGTTCCTGGATAAATCAACAACAACGCCGCCAGCCCCGATACCGCCCTCAGCCATCCAGGAACCTCTCTCATCACATAACCTTCCGTCATGACCGATAATAAGAATACACCGATCAATGAAGTGATAGTAATGACGAGAATATTCATAAAGTTAGCATCGATCATCAGCATCTCATGAGAGAAGACGAACATAAACGGTACAATGAACCCTGCGATTGCAAGCTTCATCGCCTGGAAACCGGTTTTGTTCGGGTTTCCTCCCGCTATACCGGCACCGGCGAAAGCAGCCAGGGCAACCGGTGGTGTGATATTAGCAAAAATCCCGAAATAGAATACGAACATGTGCGCTACAAACGTAGCTGTTTCTGTTGAGCCGGCCAGTTCCCTGTACAATGGAAGCTGCAGCAAAATCGGTGCTGCCATTGTACTTGTAATAATATAAGTCGGGATACTCGGAAGACCCATCCCAAGAATGATCGATGTGATCATGGTTAAGAATAATGTAATGATCAACTGAATCAATGGGCTATTGACCGCACTTCCGATACTAACGATACTGTTAGCGATTTCAAGCGCTACTCCAGTCAACGATGCGATACCCACTACGATGCCGACTGCACCACAGGCAATAGCAACCGGTACGGTCGTCCTTGCGCCATCTTCTAAAGCGTTAAGGGCATCTTTCACTCCGACCTCATCAGCCTCAAGCTTCAACCATTTTCTCCATAGATTGATTACTAATGGAATTCCAATAATCAAAAGCAGTTCCCACCAGTCTCCACGCACATTCGGAACAGCACTGCCGCTGAGTAACGCAGTGAGCTGCGGCTGGAAAATAAGGAATACCCCAATTCCTGTAATAACTGGCAACATCTGCTTCGTACCGGCAATTACCACAGTCGCGATGATGGACCAGAAAGCTGCGTAAAACGGGGTCTTACCAGAAAACAATAAATATAATAGAATCAACATGGGTATGATCAAATGGCCGCGCTTTGCAATGACATCTTTCAGCTTAGGCAATTCACTTTTAGGCATCCCTTGAAGCCCCCGCTTAGAAGCGCGGAAATGAACCTGCAGGAGAATGCCAACATAAAATAACAGGGCTGGAATAATACCTGCCAGAATGATTTTTGTGTAAGAGAGATTCAAATTTTCAGCCATAATGAAAGCAGCTGCACCCATGATCGGTGGCAATATTTGTCCACCGACACTGGCTGCTGATTCCACGGCACCTGCAAAGTTTTTCTTATACCCGATTTTTTTCATCAATGGAATCGTAAATGCACCTGTCGTTACGACGTTAGCAATTGCAGAACCGTTAATGGAACCGAGGAACCCACTCGAAATGACCGCGACTTTCGCCGGGCCACCTTTCGTATGGCCGGCTACTGCCAGAGCAAGATCATTGAACAATTGTCCCATTCCGGAACGGCCCAAAAATGCCCCGAATAAGATAAATAGAATAATATAACTTGCCGAGACACCGATGGCGGTACCCAGAATCCCTTCTGTTATAAAAACAAGTTGTGCAATAATTTGTTTCGAAACACTCATGACTACAGGAGTTGTCAACTCTGGGTAAATGGATAGTTTCACATAGAAACCATAGATCAGGAAGCCAAGACCTAATAAAGCAAGCCCCCATCCAGTGACCCTTCTGGTGATATCAAATAAAAGGAAAATGATCAGGATACCGACATAGAAATCAGTATCATTGATCCTGCCGCCAGATTCGATAATACGTTCTGCGGTCATAAACATATAAATCCCTACACCCAGTGACAAAGCGGCGGTAATATAATCATAGAAAGGAACGGACTTTGCCCCTTTTCCCTTTTTTCTAATGAATGGATACAATAAGAATCCCAGCGTCATCAACGTATATAAATGAATGCTTCGCTGTTTGATATCGACAAGCGATCCAGCGTAAGAAGTATATAAATGAAAAAGCGAAAGGGAAATAGCAAGGACGGAAATCACTAACGCAATCGGTTTGGCAACCCCTGTCCGAACAGTACTTTCGCGGTCATAATCTTCTGCGGATTTTTTTTGATTCTTCCCCATACTCTCACCTCATTCTAGTAGCAATAAAATACTCGATGGCATGCCATAGGTTTATATTTTCAACAGCTATACGATAAGGTTGGGAGGGCTCTAATTTAAATACCTCATCCCCTTTAATGAATCGATGTTCTGTCGTTTTTCCGGTTCTTGTAACCAGCTGTTTACCAATCGTTTGATTGATTCCTGTCATGTAAACCCAGCCATCTTTTATAAACGTATCATCACCTGCATCATTTGGCACCCCGGCGCCAAACGTCTTAAATCTGGTAGAATCTAAGACGATCTCTTCGTCTTCCACTACAAACATTTCTTCCCATTCTTCTTTCTCCACCGAATGAATCCAACGAATAGAAAAAGATCCTTCGTTTTGAATAAAAAATGCCCTCTCCAAATTGTTATTAACAGAGACGGTTAGTACTGTTAGTTTGTTGAAAAGCAGCGGTATCAGGAGGAGAATAAGCGTAGCCAGTAAAAGCATTAGTCGTTTCATAGATTATTTTAAAAAGGGCACCAAATTTGATGCCCTTTTTTATTACTCCAAAATCCCTTGTTCTTCATAGAATTTTTTTGCACCTGGATGAAGTGGTGCGATCAAGCCTTTAGCAATTTCGTCCCGATCCAGCTGCTTAAGGGCCCCAACGGCTACCTCTTCTGTTCCCAGGTACTCGTAGTAACGTTTAGTAATATCGTAAACCAGATCTTCACTTAATTCAGGAGATACGATAATCATGTTTTGAATACCCACTGTTTCTACTTTATTTTCTAAGTTGTATTTCGCTTCATTACCTGCATCAATCGTATACTTTTTATAGAAAGGATATTTTTCCATCAGCTTGGAAGCTACATCCCCTTTAATTTCCACAAAATTAATATCTGTCTGCTGCATCAAATCGGTAATGTTGCTGTTTGGAACACCGGAGGTAAAGAAAGCAGCATCCAGGTTACCATTTTTCATTTCCTGAACACTGTCCGCATAACCAGTATGCGTAACTTTTCCAAGATCTTCATAAGTAAGATCGACCGCTTCTAATACTTTCTTAGCACTTTGTTCTACTCCGGAACCAACCTTACCAACGCCTACTTTTTTCCCTTTAAGATCTTCAATGGACTCAATTCCGCTGTCTTTCAAGGCGACAACCTGTACTACGTTCTGGTACATGCCGGCAACTGCCTGGATATCGACTGGATTGCCTTCAAACTGGCCTTTACCTTCAAGGGCGTCATAACCGACATCACTCATGATGATAGCCATCTGGTTCAGTCCATCCTGGATATTCTGGATGTTCGCCACAGAAGCACCAGTAGATTCAACCGTTACATTTCCTACCTGGTCACTTTCTTCAAAAATCGGCTTCAACGCTCCACCAATTGGATAATAAGTTCCAGAAGTCCCACCTGTCCCGAATACCAGAGACTGAGCACCATCAGAACCGCCGGATTCTCCCCCGCCAGAACCTTCAGATTCTCCGCCGCTGCCACCACAAGCAGCAAGCAGCATGACAAAAGTCAAAGCAAGAATAAAAGATAATTTCTTTATCATATAATTAACCCCCATTTCTAAATTTAACTATCTACATGTTACCGCTTACATGATATTTTTTGAATATTATGACCATATTGGACATTTTGGTCATTTTGGTCTCAAGTCAACACCCCAGGTCCTCCAGATATTGGAGGACCTGGGGTGTGCTTGTCTCAAAAAAAAAGACTGTCTCATTTATCTATCGAGACAATCTTTTTTACTGAGAGATTTTATAACGATTTACCGGGCGGCCTACTCCTCCATATTGGATATCAAGGACGACATCACCGGTATTCTTTAGGTAATCCAGGTACCTTCTTGCGGTTACACGGGCAATCCCAATACCGTCAGCAACTTGTTCTGCCGACAGAGCTGCTTGCTGCTCTTTCAAAAAGTGTGTGATTTGTTGCAACGTCTGTTCATTCAGCCCCTTTGGCAAATCTTTTGTTACGGATAAAGGCTGTTTAGGAGTTTGTATGATATCATCAATCTGCTTCTGGCCAAGCTCTCCTTCTCCAGAGAAACGCACATGAAGTTCCCGGTAGCGGACCAATGCCTGCTCCAGCCGTTCAAATTTAAACGGCTTTACGATGTAGTCAGTAGCTCCATGCTGAAGCATCTTTTTTATGGTGCCTTTATCGTTGGCGGCCGTAATGACAATGACATCAATATCCATTTGTTCAGCACGGAGATACTCTAAAGTTTCAACCCCGTCTTTTTCCGGCATATAGATATCTAATAGAATAAGATCGGGGGATAGCTCCCTTGCTAGTGCCAGTCCCTCCTCTCCATCCGATGCAATCGCTGCTACCCGAAAACCAGCGACCTGTTCGATGAACTGCCGGTTCACTTCTTGAACCATGGGGTCATCTTCAATCAACAATATCTCAATCACCGGCTGCTTCATGCAAAATCCTCCTCTAAACTCATTGGGAATGTCAATACTATGCTTGTCCCTTCCCCTTCCTGGGAAACGACTTCAATCTCACCAAGCCCTTTTTCTACTACGTTATTGACGAGATACAAGCCAAACCCTGAGCCTTCTTTCCCTTTGGTTGTATAACCTTTTTCAAAAATATGATCGATCTGCTGTTTTGGAATACCCTTTCCGTTATCTTCAACCGCAATTGTGCAGACATATTCATCCTGACTGATGGATATGTCCACCCACTTCTGATCCTGTTTGACACCCTGAAAGGAATGGAAAGCATTTTCGATCAAATTTCCTAAAACAAGCACAAAATCATGTTTATCCAAAAGAGGCGGGTAAGCTTTCAGCTCACTTCTCTCATCAATGGAAACATCGATCCCGATCTCCCTGCCACGGCTTACTTTACTGAGCAGCAATCCGGAAATGCTGTAATCCTTCATTTTTTTAATTAAAAATCGTGATAATTCTTCTTGCTTTTCAGAAGCATCAAACACAAATTGCAGCGCTTGTTCCCGTTTATCCAGTTGAATCAGACCTGCAATCGTATGCAATTTATTCAGGTGCTCATGGTTCTGGACACGGAGTGCATCGACAAATGCTTTGACTCCAGTCAGTTCTTCAGCCAGCCTGGTCGCTTCGGTTCGATCCTGGAAAACGGCGACAGCGCCTACGATTTCATTTTCTACCCGAATCGGCACACGTGTGCTCATGATCAGCTTGTCCCCAATCCTTATTTCTTCATGATAGACAGGAATGCCCTTACGTAATACCTTCAATAACTTTGTCTCACGGATGACAGCTTCAATCGGCTGACCTACCCAATCCCCTTTAATTCCTAATATCTGTTTAGCTTTATCATTTAAAATAGTTACCTTTCCTTCCTTATCAATGGCTATGATCCCTTCATTCATCGCCTGGAAGGTTGCTGTCCGTTCCACCAGCAGCTGTACAATTTCATGAGGCTCCAATCGGAAGGTCTGCTGCTTCAAATGGCGAGCCAGCAGCCAGGAACCGGTAACACCGAACAATGCTGTAAGAAATAGAATGAACAGGATTTCATTTTTAATATCAAACAGAATTTCACCAACAGATGGAAGGATGTTTCCCACGATAGCCACGCCAACCTGTTCATGCTCATTATCCATGATCGGAACGAACGCGCGAATAGCTGTCCCCATTTCCCCTTGCGCTTTCGCCGTATAACTATGCTCAGCAAAAGCCGGTCCTTCATCTTTTCCGGAAGAAACTTTTCCGAGCTTTTCAGACACAGGGTGTGAGTAGCGTATCCGATTCATATTAAGTATAACGATATAGTCGGCGTCGTTAACGGTTCGAATCCTCTCGACGATGGGATTTATTTTGGTCCATCCGCCTGGCTCCACCAGGTATTCCTTGATATCCGGCAGGTTTGCGACTGTACGCCCTGTGATCATCGCTTGTTTTCCAAGCGCATCCTCTTTCGATTCAATCGTATTACCGATCACAATAATGCCACCGATAACAATAGAGAATAAAACGACACCGAACGATAAGATTGTAATTTTCCAACGGATCGGCATGTGCTTGAGTTTCATGAGAATCTTCCTTCCCATCAGACTAACCCTAGTGTACCATTTATTCTTTCTTGTGTTACACTGTTGAAAACGATTACGGGAGGGGTGAAAGCCATGCGTACAGTCATCACGATTACGCTTTTCATCATAACCGGCATTTTCACGGCCTTATTTTTCGGTTTCGACTTGAGTGAAGCATCCAAAACGCTGGAATATGATGATGAGCAGGAAGGCATTCAGGATAGGCTCGTCATCCAATTCAGTCACGTAGTTGCCGAAAACACGCCCAAAGGCATGGCAGCAAGACGGTTCGCCTCTCTAGTGGAATCGCGCACGGACGGAGAGATCAAAGTACAAGTCCATTCCAATGGCACCCTTTATAATGACCAGCAGGAATACCAGGCATTAAAAGAAGGACGCGTGGAAATGATCGCGCCTGCAACCTCTAATTTGACGGAGCGCTTTCCGAAATGGCAAGTGCTTGACCTGCCTTTTGCCTTTCCAAGCCACCAGGCTGTCGAGGAAGCATATGAAGGGGTCATCGGCGAGACACTGCTCCAGGAGCTCGAAAAGGAAGGCATCAAGGGTTTGACGTTCTGGTATAATGGCTATAAACAAGTCACTAATAACAGCCGTCCGATTGTATATCCGAACGATTTTGACCGGCTACATTTCCGAATCATGCCAAGCCCTGTCATAGAAGCCCAGTTCGAGCAATTAGGCGCAAGCACCAGTGTCCTTCCTTTTAACAAAACCTATCGGAATCTGGAAGTGGGATTTGTCAATGGACAGGAAAATACCGCGTCCAACATTTACTCGAAAAAACTGTATCAGGATCAGTCCTACATGACGATCAGCAATCATGGATACCTTGGTTATGCCGTATTGATCAACCAGGAATTTTGGGACAGCCTTTCAAAAGAACATCAACAAATCATCGAGTCATCGATGACGGAAACAACCAGCTGGATCCGCCGTCATGCTATCGAATTGAACGACGAACATACCAGAAGGTTAAGGCAACAGGAAAACTTGCAGATCAACTACCTGACGCAGGCACAAAGGGAAGCCTGGAAACGAAGATTAACACCTATTTACTACAGGGTTGAAGCAGATGTTGGGGAGAAATTGATGATGGAAATCTATGATTTGCAAGATAAATATGGCAACTAATTAGCTTATAGGAGGAGAAAAAGATGAACACGATTTTTGTAGCTGGACATTCTAAACTGCCGACAGGTATTGCTGCCAATCATATATCGGAATCTCTCACATTGACGCTCGAAATTGATAAAAAGTACGGTGTGATCGTTGACGCTTCCTGTACACTTGCTACCGATCACGGTAGAGAGTATGTAAAAAACCTATTAAAAGGTTACAGTTTAAAAGAAGGGTTAGATGAACCGTTGAAACAATTGGAAGACGGCTACCGCGGAAAAGCAGGTAATGCGATTGCCGCAGCTTTAAAGGACTCTTACAAGCAATATCAAATGCACGACTAATAAGGACAGCCGCATTTAACCGCGGCTGCTTTTTAATTTCGGCTCTGTTAAATATCACTGTTGATTTTACAGTTAATGCTCCCTTTTATGGAAGACTCAGTTTCGAGAGAAACTGTTTCCGTTATGTCGATAAGCGTTTGGAGGTCCAGAAAATCACTCGCTTTCCATGGGCGGCCGGTGAGCTTCCTCAGGCTCCGCCTTGCGGGATCTCACCACTCATGTTCGTCCCACAGGAGTCTCACCGTTTTCCCCGCCGCCATACGTTTATTTGTGTCTCGAAACTTTATCAGGAATAGCTTGTTTATAGCACAGAAAACACATTCAAATCAGCACTATAATAGAGTTTTCTTCACAAATTAGGGTTGGACTTTCCAAGTACGATTTCGAGTATCTTATTTGGCAAGGGGCGTGGGGGAAGGTTGAGACTCCTGCGGGAAAGGATAGACTGGCAAGACCCCGCAGAGCTTTAGCTCGAGGAGGCTTGCCGGCTTCCCCGCGGAAAGCGAATCCTTCCCCCACGCCCCTAAACTCTACCAAACATCTCGAAATCAAGTCTTCCATAATCCGGCCCTTTTGTTGAATAAACCTCTTATTAAAAATGGAGCCAACTTCAGTATGAAGTGGCTCCATGAAAAATTAATCAGTGACAAGGCTTGGCTTTAGATCATCCGTCGCCTTCAGATGGTCCTGAGGAGGGATGCGGTGCACAATCTCTTTTCCGATTTCCAAGGATGCAGTCGCAGCTGGAGACGGCGCGTTGCAAACATGGATGGATTTCCGGCCAGGAATGATATAAAAGTCATCGACCAGGCGGCCATCCCGCAGCATCGCTTGCGCCCGGACCCCGGCATGAGTTGGAATGACATCATCCACCTGGATCTCTGGCACCAGACGCTGCAAACTTTTCACAAACGTCTGCTTATGGAAAGAGCGAACCATTTCTTTCATGCCTTCCTGAAGATTGCTTCCTGCCATTTTCCAGAACCCAGGGAACGAGATCGTATCCAGTGTATCTTTAAGATGGAAAGCAGTTTTATGATAACCTTCACGCTTGAAGCTCAACACAGCATTAGGGCCAGCATGGATACTCCCATCGATCATCCTGGTGAGATGAACGCCCAGGAATGGAAAATCAGGGTTCGGAATAGGATAAATCAATCCTTTAACCAGATGACGTTTTTCCTCTGTGAGGGTGAAATATTCTCCCCGGAAAGGGACGATCTTCACATCTGTTTGAATGTTCGCCATCTTGACCAGACGATCACTATGAAGCCCCGCACAGTTGATCAAAAAACGGGACATGATCGTTTGCTTATCCGTATCAATGAACACTTCACGTGAAGACTCATCGATATTCATCACTTTGATACCAAGAAGCAGATCGACACCGGCTTCCTCTACCAGCCGAGCAAGGGTCTCGGTCACCTGCTTATAATTGACAATCCCGGTAGTCGGTACCTTCAGACCAGCTATACCATTAGCGTGGGGCTCTATTTCCAGAAGCTCTTCCCGGTTCAGTTTCGTCACATGGAGTCCATTTTTGTGTGCATTCTGATGAAGCTTTTCCATTCTTGGTATTTCTTCCTCGTCTGTTGCAACCAGTACTTTACCACATACCTCATGATCGACCCCATGTTCTTTACAAAATTCGACCATGGAAGCGGCACCTTGTTTTGCAAGTTTTGCCTTCAAACTGCCGGGCTTATAATAGACACCAGAGTGAATGACACCGCTATTACGACCGGTCTGATGGCTGGCCCAGGATTTCTCTTTTTCAATGACCGCGATCTTCGCGGCTGGATATTTTTTGATAAGGGAATAGGCGGTCGATAAACCGACTATTCCCCCACCAATGATGGTAAAATCATACATGCTGACTACTCCCTCCTCATCCAACAATTACTCGGCGAAACGGCCTCGCTGACGTAACAACTCTCTATGAAGTTCGGTATTTTTTTCAAAAGCTTCCCTACCGTGAAGCCAGAACCGGTTGTTAAGCATAATCAAATCACCTTCCGGCAGATCTAAACCGGTGGTAGCTGGTGAATTTTCCATTGAATGGGATAAATCCTTCAAATATTTCGCTTGATCGATCGTTTCAGGGTACACGAACTGATCAATGAAGCAGATGCAAGGACCGTTGTTATGCTCATAGAATGTCTGGCGAAGAACATCTTCCGAAACATTTTTACTTGCTGGAGCTTTGTAGGTAAACTTGTATTTTGCCAACGGGTGGTTATAAAAATAATCCATCTCTTCCCAATCATCTAAATGCAGAATACGGGAACGTCCCCCTACCGCATTTTCTTCCTCGAACTTCATCATCAACAACCAGTCTGTCGGCTCATCGACATACGTGCCATCGGTGTGAAGCGTGAATGTACGATACGCCTGACGCAGGTAGGAATCACTGTCATCCGTATGCTTAACCGAAAAGCGTGCGTAATATTTCCCTGACATCGCATCGAAGTTCGGTGTTCCGACAAGGTGCGTAAGAGCCGTGGAGAACTTCACATAATCCTGATCGTCTTTCGTACGTCCCTGCAACCCGACTGTGAATCCTCCCGTCTGCCGGTCATGGAGAATGCCGCGAATCGTTTGAACGAACTCCTCTCCCACTAATTCTACTAGTTTATCAGCTGCCATCAACCGCATATATGGTACATATTCCAATTGCTCATCGCTGACATCCTTCAAATCCTCAATAAACTTGTCAATTACTTCATTTTCAAATTCGATATGATAAAGACGATGATGCTTCGGATGCTGTTCCACCTTGTAACCTTTTCCAGTTTGAAGCTCTAATTTACCTTTTTGCAGATCCATCGCACACATTGTTAAAAACCTCCCGAGTTTTTAGGTAGTTGTTTGGTTGCTGACGGGCCCTTTCAGCGTTTAAAAAAAGCCAGTATTATCCCTTGATAAAAGGAAAAATACTGGCTTCTAAACTGCGTGGGTGCTCTGGCGTTCAGAGTTATAGCAGTCTTGACAGTCCTATATTCAAATGAATTACTTATAAACCAGCAAACCGGCTTTGAAAGGGGATGCCTTTCTAAAGGTTGCTTTCTGATGTCTACTATATAACAATCAAAATTTTCTGTCAACATTGTTTTTAACTTTTATATGCTGGAAACAGGAAAATAGAAAAAAAATTCAAAAAAGCCTCCCCATATTTCAGGGAAGGCTTTCTACGCATTGTGGCGAAGGACCGACGACCACATTCGTCGTTTTTTAGCTTATAAAAGCATATCCAATCGTCTTACACAAGTTAGCTCATCGCTTCATTACTATATCACGCTTATCTGTTAAACACAATCTTTCATTTTATAATACTTTGCTCAGGAATTCCTGTGTTCTCGGATTTTGTGGATTACCGAACAGGTTCTCTGGTACATCTTCTTCCATAATGATGCCCTCATCCATGAACAGGACCCGGTCCCCTACTTCACGGGCAAAGCCCATTTCGTGGGTGACAACGACCATTGTCATTCCTTCTTTGGCAAGGTCTTTCATGACCTCCAGTACGTCCCCGACAAGCTCTGGATCGAGCGCTGATGTCGGCTCGTCAAACAACATGATTCTTGGCTCCATCGCAAGTGAACGGGCAATGGCGACACGCTGCTTCTGCCCGCCGGATAAACTTTCCGGGTAGACATCCGCTTTATCGCTGAGTCCGACTTTTTCCAGTAGCGGCAAAGCCGCTTTTTCTGCATCTTTTTTCTTTATACCTTTTACTTTTATCGGACCGAGTGTAATGTTTTCGAGCACGGTTCGATGAGGGAATAGATTGAAATGCTGGAACACCATCCCTACTCGGGATCGAACTTCGTTGATATTGATTTTTGGATCAGTCAGGTTATCCCCTTCAATATAAACCTCTCCTGATGTAACCTCTTCAAGCAAGTTCAAGCAGCGCAAAAACGTACTTTTACCTGACCCTGAAGGTCCGATGACACAAACTACTTCCTGCTCTTTTATTTCTGCATCGATTCCTTTTAATACTTCTACGGAACCGAATGATTTGTGTAAATCTCTCACACTGATCATCATACGTCAAGTCTCCTTTCCACTCTCCTCAAGTAAACGGCTGTTGGTACTGTAATGACGAGATACATGACACACACCATCGTCAATGCTTCGAATGCGGCAAAGGTCGCACCATAATACTGCTGCCCCATGTAAAGTAATTCTCCAACAGCGATGACCGAGAAAAGAGAAGTGTCTTTCAGGCTGATGACAAACTGGTTACCAAGCGGTGGGATCATTCGTCTGAATGCCTGCGGCCAAATGATATACCGCATCGTCTGGTTGCGTGTAAGACCGATCGAACGGCCTGCTTCATCCTGCCCTTTATCGATCGAGTAAACGGCTCCGCGGACAATTTCAGCAATATAAGCCCCTGCGTTGATAGCAATCGCTATGATAGACGCAGTTATTTTATCGATATTGACTCCCATCAAATCAGAAAGACCAAAATAAATGAATAAGATCTGTGCAAGAATCGGTGTACCACGGACAACCTCTACATACACCGTGGCAAGGCCGTAAATGATTTTATTTTTGGAAAGACGGGCAAAGCCGAAGATAGCCCCGAGGATAAAACCGAAGATCAACCCGACACCAGTAATCAATAATGTCCATACCAGTCCTTCGAACAGCATGGGCATGACTCGGTAATAATGGGATTCTGTTATAAAGTCCATATGTGTTTTCGCTCCTTATTCTACGAATTGTGCGATAAATGAAGTGGAATTTTTTCATTAGAAAAACTTGGCTTGTCGCCAAGTACTTATGGCGAAAGCCTTAGTATTTTCTTATACTTTAATCCTTTAACAAAGTTAAACTTTCTTAAAGTAATATAAAAGCGCAACAAGCTAATCACTTGCTACGCTTTTACCGATCAGCTATACCTCTTCTCTTGGTGTCATTAAACGTTATTCAGATGATTCTGTACCGTATTTACGCTCACCGAACCATTTTTCATAAATGTCATCATACGTACCGTTTTCTTTCAAAGTTTCCAGAGCCTTATTTACATCTTCAACCAGGTCGGAATCTTTCGGGAATGCGATACCATACTGCTCCCCTTGAAGGATGTCGCCGACCGTTTTCAAGTTGGCAGAATCGTTAGCTACATAGTACTTGACGTTTGGTACGTCATACATAACAGCATCAAGACGACCGGACTCCAAATCCATATACGCTTCAACGATCCCAGGGAATGTGACCAATTCGGCATCCGGATGATTCTCTTTAATGTAGGCTTCACTGGTAGTACCAGAACGTGTCCCTACTTTTTTACCAGCTAAATCTTCTTCTGATTTGATTTCATTATTATTTTTATTAACGGCAATCATAAGACCCGCATCATAATATGGATCAGAAAAATCAATTGTTTCTTTACGTTCTTCTGTAATCGTCATACCTGCAATCCCGATATCGAAACGACCGGACTGCATACCACTGACAACACCGTCAAATTTCATCGACTCGATATTGACCTTGAAGCCAGCTTCCTCAGCTACTGCTTTGATCAAATCGATATCGAAACCTTCCATCTCACCTGTTTCTTCGTTCAAGAATTCAAATGGAACGAAGTTGTTATCCGTAGCAACCGTATACTCTTCCGCTGCATCACCGGAGTTGCAGCCCGCTAAAAGAAGAGCTGACAGTGCAATTACCAGAATAAATAAGTACCCTTTTCCTTTTCCCATGTTTCTTCCCCCTTTTTATTTGCGTAATTAATTATCTCAAAATTTATTATTAATTAAAATTTTCTGAATTATATGTATTTTGTCATATACATGCAAAATTTATTATTTTTATTAGGTATTACTCCTGTTGCTGATAATTACGACTAATTAATTCTATTTCCTCTTTATTACGAAGAATTTACAACTTGACCTTCTGGCAATCTAATTTATTACATGATTTTTTTAGGAAATAACTAGGATAATTACTCATATTCATAGAACAAAGTACTCATACAGAATTTAAAGGAGGAGCTCCATGAACTTCCTTGTCAACTTGATCGATTATTTGATCTCTTCAAAAAAGACATTCATTTACTCAACCTACAGTTTGAAAGAATATTACAGAATTATTTCTAAACTAAAGGCAGCTTCCATCAAATACCGTGTCGCTTCGAACGTCCATATGTCTTCTCATACTGGAGTGACAAAAAATGATTATGGCAATGAATATAAGTTTTATGTCAAAAAAGAAGACGAACATAAGGCTCTGGAAGCCATTCATAAATGACTATGATGCTGAAGGAACTGGGGAGTAATGTACTAACAATCTAATGAATAGAAAAACCGCCTGGTGATTCCAGACGGTTTCGTTATTATAATAGATTCTCCTGCAGACGGAAGCAGACGACTTTCTGTTCGGTCATTGACTCGATGGCGTAACGTACGCCCTCACGTCCGATACCGGACCCTTTCGTCCCGCCGAAAGGCATTTCGTCGATCCGGTAGTCGCTGCTATCGTTGATCATGACACCACCGACGTTCAACCCTTTAATAGCATGGAAAGCGTTATTGATATCCGATGTAAAGATACCTGCCTGCAGACCGTAATCCACATCATTCGCACGGTCGACTGCATCGTGGAGGTTTTCCACCGGCATAATCAATACGACAGGACCGAAAATTTCTTCGTTAGCGATTTTAGCCGTTTTCGGCACATCACTTAAAATGGTCGGATAATAAAAACTTCCTTCGCGTTTTCCACCGATATGCAGTTTGGCTCCTTTCATCAACGCTTCGTTAACCCAGCTATCGACTCGCTTCGCTTCCCGTTCATTGATCATTGGACCGACATCCGTCAGTTCATCCATTTTATCACCGACCTTCAACTCCGCCGTACGGCTGATGAAGGTATCAAGGAAGCGGGAATAGCTATCTTTTTCCACGTAGATTCGCTGGACACCGATACAGTTTTGACCGACAGCAGAGAAAGCGCCGGAAACACAGGACTGGACTGCATCATTCAAATTAGCATCGTTCAACACAATCACTGGGGAGTTGGATCCCAGCTCCATGCTCACTTTTTTAGGCCCTGCTTGTTCGGATATCTTTTTCCCGGCGTCGGGACCCCCGGTGAACGACAGTACTTTGACAGCTGGGTGTGTCACGAGCGTTTCGCCAATTTCACGACCGGATCCAGTTACCACGGATAAGAAGCCATCCGGTAAGCCTGCATGCACGAACGCTTCTGCCAACTTGAGCGCACTTAACGGTGTTACGGAAGCCGGTTTGACGACAATCGCATTTCCTGCTGCAATCGCAGGTCCGACTTTATGGGCAACAAGGTTCAATGGATCATTGAACGGAGTTATCGCCCCAACGACCCCCACCGGAAAACGGTAATGATAGCCGACACGATTTTCGCTGCCTTCATTCTGATCAAAGTTGATGGTTTCTCCATTGATCCGCCGTGCCTCTTCCGCACTAATCTGAATGGTCTGGATCGCCCGCTTCACTTCCCCGCGGGCTTCATTGATCGTCTTACTGCCTTCTGAAGCTATTGTTCTGGCAAAATCTTCAGCATTTTCTTTCATATAAGCTGCGGCTTCCGATAAAACACGGATCCGTTCATGGGTCGGCCATACCGCCGTTTTGGTATAAGCCTCCTCCGCTTTTTCGATGGCTGCGAGCATATCTTTACTGCTTGCCGATGGAACGGAAGCTATGGGACGGTCATTCTGGGGATTGACCACCTCAAATGTTTGATTAGAGTGGACCCATTCTCCTCCGATCAGCATCTTCACTGCTTTCACTTTAGTATGCATGAAAACACCACCTTCCTTAAATTTTTTCCTTTGTCTTTTGGCGCTGATAGTCAATCAAATCAATCAATAAGGAGAAGCCCGTTTCCTTAAGCCCGGCTCCTGCTCCTGTCAACATGATCGGTCCTGCCAGGTCGCATTCATACAAAATCGCGTTGGTTGCGCCTGTAACTCCTGCGAGTGGGTCATCCGCATCCAATAGCTGCGGCTCTACGGAAGCTGTGACGGTGCCATTCTCTTTTTTTACCTGTGCCAACAAGCGCCACTTTTTATTTTGCTCAAGAGCATCATTGACCATGTCAAGCGTCATATCACTGATACCCTTGCAAGGAATATCATTTGATGCAATTGGTGTACCCATCAAGTATCCGGATAGGATAGCGGCTTTGTAACGGGCGTCATATCCTTCCACATCATTTGTCGGATCCGCTTCGGCATAGCCTAATTCTTTCGCTTTTTTTAAGGCTTCCTGATAAGAGTTTCCTTTTTCCATTTCTGTCAAAATGTAATTGGTGGTACCGTTCAAAATCCCTTTGATCTCCGTAATTTCATTGCCAGCCAGGGTAGCGACAGGCATCCTTAACGCCGGAGTTCCGCTCATTACCGTACCTTCAAACCCCCAGTAAGCACCATTTTCATCTGCAAGTTTACTCAGTTCCTCGTAAGCGAGGGCTACCGGTCCTTTGTTGGTCGTGACAACACTTTTCCCATTTTCAAAAGCGGCCCGGCAATGGTCGATGGCAGGCTGACCTGTTTCCACGTCTGTAAAAGTTACCTCGACAATCATATCGGCATTGGTCTGCTGGATGGTGGCCATGCTGTCAAGCCCCTTTGTCACCCCTGGTCCGTCTGGATAATTCTCCACATTCCCGGTCTCCCGTACTACTTCCAATAATTGCTCAATATCCAACCCATCAGGCTTGTAGACCGCACCTTTCATCATATCCGTGACAGCTACCACTTCCGCTTCAAGTCCATAAGAACTGTCGAGGTGCTCCTTACGTTCCTGTAAAATTTCGGCCAGCGCCTGACCGACACCTCCAAAGCCGACAAAAGCTATTTTAGTCATCGACCTTCCTCCCTTCTTGAACTTGTAACAACCGGTGAGCACAGTTCGTTAAAATCGCTGCGCCAATGGGCAGC
This sequence comes from Thalassobacillus devorans MSP14, assembly GCF_000496835.1. Classification (GTDB taxonomy): domain Bacteria; phylum Bacillota; class Bacilli; order Bacillales; family Halobacillaceae; genus Thalassobacillus; species Thalassobacillus devorans_B. The sequence continues at coordinate 319,864 of NZ_KI543238.1, read as the reverse complement.
GCATTTTCATCTATTTGAAAATCTCGTGTATGCAGCTTCCGTTCCGTAGTCCCTTTTTGGGCACATCCCAGGAAAAACATCGCACCAGCTTTATTCTCGATCATATGGGCAAAATCTTCGCCCCCCATACCAAATGGCCCTTCATGGATTTTCATATTCGGATAGAGATGCCTGGCAGCTTTTTTAATCTGTTCATTTACCATGTGATCGTTATCCAAAGCAGGCTCTCCTGTTTCTACATATAAATCATAGGAACCACCGAGTGGAGGAATGACACAAGCTATCTGTTCCAATTCCCGGACTAGCTGTGCCCGCATTTCCTTCGTATACGAACGCATCGTACCAGTAATCGTCACTTCATCGGGGATGACATTCGCCGTCTCCCCTCCATGAATTTCACCTACACTGATGGTACCTACAGATAGTGGATCGATTTTGCGGCTGATCAGACTGTACAAAGCCTGTAAAAAGTAACTTGACATCCAAATTGGATCAGCAGCCAGATGTGGATAGCCGCCATGCCCGCCCGTTGCTTTGATGGTCATCCGGAAGTTATCGATATTCGCCATACTCGGTCCGTCGTTCACCTGGATTTCTCCGGTTGGAAGCCATGGGCATACATGTAAAGCCAGGAAAGATTCGATATCATCCAAAAGGCCGGACTGCAGCATCAGTGGTGCCCCGGTCATTCCAGCTTCATTGGTATCTTCTTCTGCAGGCTGGAAAATGAATTTGATGGTGCCAGCCAGTTTACCTGCTTTAGCCTCTTCACTCAACAGTTTAGCAGTCCCAAGCAAAATAGCGGTATGAGCATCATGGCCACAGGCGTGCATAACCCCAGGATGAACAGATTGATAGTCTGAATCAGTCTGTTCATTAATAGGCAGAGCGTCCATATCTGCACGCAGTCCAACCGTAGGGCCTTCCCTGCCAGTTAAAGTAGCGATAATACCATATCCCCCGACATTGGTTTCCAGCTCAAAAGCATCTATCTTTTCTAATTCCTGCTGGATGTATGCACTCGTTTCTCTTTCCTGGAAACTAAGTTCCGGATGGCGGTGCAAATGACGCCGCCACCGGATTAAATCTGCTTTGATTCTTTCTACATTTACGGTTACTGGATCATGTTTGATCTGCAACGGGATCCCTCCACTAAATCAGCCTTTCACTGTCAGGCTTTCTGGCAGCGACTGGAAAGCTTGGTCCAGATCTTCTTTCAAATCCTCGATATCCTCTATACCAGTCGAATAGCGGATCAACCCTTCCGGAATTCCCATGGCTGCCCGCTCTTCAGGCGTACATTCTACATGACTCGTCGTTCGCGCTGGTCCGACGATGGTTTCCACTGCCCCAAGGTTCGCGGCTCGGTTGGAATATTTCAGTTTTGGCAGTAAGTGACGGACGGTGTCCATGCCGCCCTTGACAGAAAAGCTTAACATGCCGCCGAAACCCTTCATTTGTGCTTTAGCGATATCGTGGCCTTTATGCTCTTCCAGACCAGGGTAGAATACGTCATCGACAATATCGATAGTTTTCAGATGACGGGCAATGGCCAGGGCATTTTCATTTTGGCGGTCAATCCGCAATTTTAATGTCTTCATACCACGAAGGAGCAGGTAGGCTGCCATCGGGTCAAGCGTCGCACCATTAATTTCACGGTAATGGTACACTTTTTCGACCAGCTCTTTGCTGCCGACTAAAGCACCTCCAAGCGCATCGGCATGCCCGCCTAAAAACTTAGTTGCGCTGTGGATCACCAGGTCAGCACCTAATGCTAATGGATTCTGGTTCACAGGAGTGGCAAACGTATTATCTACCACCACAAGAGCACCGACCTTTTTAGCAACCTTTGCCATTCGCTCGATATCGGTTATTTTGACGGTCGGGTTGGTTGGGGTCTCCAGATAAAGCACCTTACAGCCTTTCATTACTTCTTTTTCGATTGCTTCATGATCCCCTGTTTCACAAAGCTCCACATCAATGTGCTGCTGAGGAAGAAATTCTGTGAAAATTTTATTGGTACCGCCGTACGTATCTTTGATGGATACGATTCGGTCGCCAGGGAAAAGCAAGGTACCAAGTGTATTGCTGATGGCTGCCATTCCGGTTGAAAAACTTGTTGCTGCTTCAGCATCTTCAAGGATTCTTATTTTTTCTTCGAATGCTTTTACGGTCGGGTTCGTATTACGCCCATAAATGTGTCCTTCTTTATTGCCTACAGCTACCTCATACCAATCATCCATATCGTCATAACCGAAAGATACACTGTGGACGACTGGGACTTGTGTGGCTCCAAATGCTAATTGCTCCTTTTCCCCTGCCCAAATGGCTCGTGTGCCGATATTTGTCTTTTTCATCCTGAATTCCTCCCTGTTTTTATTTAATAAGCCTGTCATAGGCAAGTCTCGCTATAGCTGTATCCTGAACACCAGTTCCAGTCAAATCACAGAGGGTGATTTGACTTTCATTTTTGCGGCCCTGTTTATTGCCAGCGGTGATCTCCCCAAGTTCGATTGCTTCATCGATCACTCGCTGGTTATTACAGGATCTCATTTCTCCGAGTCGAAGTGACTGCGCTTTGACATCACATACCACGCAGTCGGCTTCCTCCAATACGCTGCTTTCGAGTTCCTGCTTATGCTCCGCATCCGATCCCATAGCTGTGATATGCAACCCCGGGTGGAGCCATTCTGCTTTTATCAGCGGCTCTGTTGACGGTGTCGTTGTGATCACTACATCGCTTTCAGTCACCACTCCTTCAGGGTTGCTGACGATTTCTACACTAATGCCCAGTTCCTGTAACATCTCTTGTTGATACTGTGCAGTCTTTTCCGGGGTGCGTCCGTAGACGAGCATTTCATCAAAATCACGGACTAGCTTAAGCGCTTTGACTTGCAGACGTGCTTGAGCTCCTGTACCGATAACCCCGATAGTTTTGATATTTTCTCGTGCCAAATGTCTGGCTGCGACGGCTCCGGCAGCTGCTGTCCGGAGTTCTGTGAGAAAACCGTTATCAGCAAGCACCGCTTTTGGAATACCAGTTTCCGAACTCAATAGCAGCATCATTCCGCTAGCGCTTGGAAGCCCTCGTTTATGATTATCGAAAAATCCCGAAGACAGCTTGACGGCAAAACTGTCATAACCTGCAACATAAGCCGATTTGATATCAACTTCTCCATTGAATTCGGGAACATCAATCCGCATGATGGGTGGCATCTGTACCTGTTTCTGCACCAAGTCCTTGAATGCCTCCTCGACCACATCGACTACCTCGCTGTCGAGGCGGATGACTTTTTCGATCTCCTCCTTAGTGAAAAGCTTCATATCCAGCCCCCCTAGCTGATCTTATCGGTTGGATTGATATTCAATGGATCGCGCACAATCAACCCTTGCGGATAGTTGGTGAACCGTTCACATCCTGTATCCGTCACCCGGAAGGTTTCAGATATTTCAATACCGTAATGATCGAACCAAAGCCCTGGAATCAAATGGAATGTCATATTCGGTTCAAGTACCGTCTGATCCCCTTTTCTCAGGCTTGCCGTATGCTCACCCCAGTCAGGCGGGTAGCCTAATCCGACTGAGTAGCCGAGTCTCGATTCTTTTTCCATCCCATACTTTTTAATGCTCTTACGCCACGTTTCCTCAATGTCGCCACAGGTGATTCCAGGCTTGATGGATGCTAATACTTCCTGGATCCCTTCTGTTACAATCGGAGAAAGTGTGGTCATTTCTTCTGAAGGCGTACCGATCGAAACCGTCCTTGCTAATGGAACATGGTACCGTTTATAACAGCCAGCCAATTCAATGATCACGGACTCCCCGCTCATGAATGCCCGCTCAGACCAGGTAAGGTGCGGGGTACAGGTATTTTCTCCTGCTGGCAACAGCGGAACGATAGACGGGTAATCCCCTCCATGGCCGTTGGAACCTTTTACTAAGTGATAATATATCGTTGCAGCTACATCAGATTCTTTCGCGCCTGCATAAATGCTTTCAATACCTTTTTCCATGGCATGTTCGGCTATCATAGCTGCCCGTTTCATGTATTCAATTTCCTGATCGGACTTCACAATTCGCACTCCATTGACAAGTAAGTCCGCGTTTTTGAAAGTAGCGTTCGGCAAATTCTTTTTCAACTGTTCAAAAGCCTTGGCCGAAAAATAGTAGTTATCCATCTCCACACCGATCGTCCGATTCCCTTGACCGATCTGCGTCAAAATTTGGGCGATGAAATCCATCGGGTGGTATATATCAGAATGCACATAATAATCCGGGTAAGCGATTACATTTTCGTCATAGATCCAGGTCGTCTTCCTGGCACCATTGGCATCCTGGAATCTCCCTATCCATAATGGCTGCGCTTCATCAATGATAATCACAAGCATTTGATGGACATAAAAAGACCACGCATCGTAACCGGAAAGGTAGTTCATATTTGCGGGGTCCGTGATTAGGAGCACCTCTACCCCTTTCTCTTCCATACGCTTCTTCGTTTTTTCCAGACGTTCATGATATTCCAAAATATCAAACGGAAGCATCATCATATCCCTCCTTACAATAACTGAATATTTATATAATTCTTACTTCTAATTGTATTCATCTAACTCCTCAGATGTAATGTCCAATCTGTATGAACTTTTAAGGCTAGGCTTTATACAAATGTAATAGGCGCCCCGGGAGAACCATTATCTGATTCTTCCAGGACGCCATATTCTGAGATTATTCCAGTTTTTTCAGCATCCATAGGCGTACACTTAATTCCAATAAAAACAAATCATCAGAATCCACCAGTGACAATTGGGTCAGGTGTTCAATATTCCTTAATCGATGCAATAGTGACTGCCGGTGCAAATTCAATGCCCGTGCTGTCTGACTGACATTACTGTTGTATTTGTTATATACGATGAACGTGTGAATCAAGTCTGTCTGCCGCTTCTTATCATATTCAATCAGCTTCTCTAATGTGTCTTTGACAATTGCGGATATATCCGGGTCATGAGATAAAGCCATCAGCAAGCGGTTAATCCTTGTGTCGCTGAAAAAAGTACGCTCACCCTTTCCATGCTGCTGCTTGCCAATGTCAAGTGCCGTCTTGGCTTCCTGGTAGCTTTTATGGAACGAATAATGGCCATCTTTATGAATGGCAATTCCCCAGGAAATCTCGATTCCAGCCAGCAAGTCGTTCAGACGTCGCTCTACCATATCAAGAAACTGATTGGAAGCTTCCATATACGGGTGATGGTCTGCTTCCAAATATACGATGACCTCCCCGTCCTCAAACGTCGTCATCGCGCTTCGATTCAGTAGTTCCCCTGCCTGGTGGATTTCCTTTTGAATGTAATAATTGCGGCTATGCAGGGAAGACCCCGCGGAACGGTCCGTTTTCTTCAGCTGCTTATTTGTTTCTGTAAAACTGATTTCACCCACCATGCAGATATAAGACTTGGTCAAGTCGTAACCCAGCAGTTGCCCTTTTGATAATGTCTGTTTCGTAATATCATTTTCATTTTTAGCAAGATCTAATAAAAAATTATCCTTTAAGCGGATTTCTGTCATTTCAATGGCGTTTTCCTGTAAAAAGTAAAGCGCACACGCGGTAAGGGCGTGTTCTAGAATATTCATTACCAGCCAGGTCAATTGATGACGATCCTCCGGCTTGAAAATCAGGTAGCCCTGCCTTTTCTGATTCGATAAAATCGTCAGCTGGTAGCACGTTTGCTGGTCGATGACAAACTCTTCTATATGATGATAGAGGGGATGCTCGCTGAACTGGATATCCGTCTGGGGAATCTGCTGGACCTGGCCCTCGACTTTTCCATTGAACACATCCAGCAGATGCGGATCGACGTCATGATTAGCACGGATCCGTTTATTTTGATCGCTGATCGCCATTGGGATTTTAGTCTTTTCATAAAGCAAATTCGAAATTTCCTGCAGACCTTTCCCGTTCAATACAAATGTTATCAGTTCCTGTCTGATTTCTTCCGCCTGTTGTCTTTCCGCCTTTTTTTCCTGGCTGATTTCTTCCAGTACTACTTGCAGTATATCGCCAAAGCGGACTTCCCATGGGAGGTCGATGACGATCAGACCATTTTTCTCAGCCAACTGCAAAATGCGATCAGGAATATCATAAATATAACGGCCTGTGGCAAAAGCCAGGACAGAGGCTCCGGAATGGATGACATCTTTTGTGAACTCCTCTAATAGCAATGGATCATTCTCACAGCCGATCCCCGTGCTCAGCACAAATTCATTGCTGCGCACAAAATTTTCCACCGGTGTTTCAATTACCGAAATCCAATCGACCTCTTTTTCATTCAACACCCCTTTACCTGCCTTTACCTTGGCCGTTTCCATAATCGGAAGCTGGATGATATCTTTAACTGTCAACCCCATATCCCCCACCTCACCCTTAGTGAACTAATACTTGTCAGTCAATGAGCGGATCGTTTCATGGTCCACATTATTTCCGCTGATAATGATGACAATGTTTTCATATCTATTACTTTCTTCTCCCAGCAGCCACCCGATTCCTGCCCCGGCTGCTCCCTCTATAGCCATTTTATGATATTCGAGCATAAACATTATTCCTTTTGCGATTACGGCTTCTGAAACCAGCACACTTTGATCCATCAAATGCTTCACCATCGAAAAAGTATAGCGATTGTCAGGACCGAGCCCTCCCAGAAGACTGTCCGCCAGGGTATCCGACTCCTTGAGAACTACCGGCTTACCATGTTTCAAACTCTCATGCATGACCGCACCTTTTTCCATGGAAACACCCGTAATATCTATCCCAGGATCCGTTGCTTTCATCGCCAGGCTGATGCCGGCAAGAAGCCCGCCTCCTGAAAGCGGGATGATTACCTGATCGACCTCCGGACATGCTTCTAAAATTTCTAACCCGATTGTTCCTTGGCCAGCAATCACTTCAAGGTCATCAAACGGCTTTATCACCGTGATTCCGGATTGTTTTTCTAATTCATAGCAATATTGTTCCGCGTCATCCTGGTTATCACCGACGATTTCCACATGTGCACCGAGGCGTTTCAGCTTTTTGACCTTTTCCTGTGGCACTCTCCTGGAAATGCACACGGTCGCTGGTATATGATTAGCTCCTGCGACATGTGCGACTGCAATCCCATGGTTTCCTGTCGAGAAAGTTGCTACCCCTTTTTTCTTTTCTTCTTCGGTCAAAGACAGAATTTTATTGGCCGCACCTCTTAATTTAAATGCCCCGGTCGGCTGCATGTTCTCAAGCTTCAAGTATACATTCGCTCCTGCCCTGTCTGATAAAGGCTGTGAATATAACAATGGTGTTTTTTCTATTATGCCGGAAATACGTTTTTTTGCTTTCCAAATATCACGAAACACTACGCCGGCTGTCTGCAAATTTTCCATTCCGCCACCCCCAATACCTTTCCTGAATTATATATAAAGGAATAATTATCGGTCAATTCAAAATTTTAAGTTTTCACAACAAAAGCGCAAGCGCCTTGCAAGTAAGGACGTTCGACTAAAAACGGCACGTCCTCAAAAAAGACTTTGTCTTTTTCTGCGAAGTATATTCTAAGAAGTAGTTCTAGTGTGCCAACGTCGAACTGACCTGCATCCTCGAAAAAGAAGACCACTTTTTCTTCGTGCGATGTTGTTCTGGGAAGCATTCCTTGTCCTGCAGGCCTCCGACAAGCTTAAGCCAATCCCCGCCGTGACGTTTTTTGTACTTTAATGCAGACTAACTTTATTAAAGGATCAAAGTATAAGAAAAACTAAGGCTTTCGCCATTAGGGAGCGGCGATAAGCCAAGTTTTTCTAATCACAAAGAGGAGTGACTTAAGACCTCGAGGGGATAGGCGCTGGAGCTGGATGCAACCCGCTGCAACAATGTATGCACAACCATAATTTTTTTAATTTCCTATACAACAAAAAAGAACCAGCTACTATTGTATCTGGTCCTTTTTTTGAACTTTTTAACAATCGTTTTCTTCACCCATCGTAAATTCAGATGCAGGAAGAGGGGTTGTCGGAGGTAAGCAGGCAATACCGCAGAAGCAATCCAGGTCGATCGTTATACAAATTCCGGTAGCTTGCAGGTCGCGGATAGCGTTACTTTGCCCTTGCCCAGGGAAGTAGTCACATACCCTGTCTCCGCCCTGGCCAGGCGTGGAGCCTCCCATAGATTCTGGTATTAGTAATTCCAGCTGTACACAGCATTCATCTTCATCGACAAACTTTTTCGCACGGAAGATAGGTGTTTCCACACAGTGTAAAGCAGTCATACCAGATCCGCCAATAGGTGATTGGAAAACACCGCTTCCGATGAACGGTTTACAGTTCCCTTTACAATACAGGAAGAACGGAATGGTGGTTGCCCCGTTGCCATTCGTTGTTGGTGAAAGCAAATCCCGAATAGATTGCTCACACCCTGTAGTACAGCAATCACCCGATCCGGCAACTTCGTTCTGCACCCGTACTATCTCGCGGACTGTATCACAAACACATGTGTTAAAATCTTTTCCTTTGCCACAACTCATACATATTTCTCTCCTTTTCATAGTAGTTGCCCTATTAAGGTATGAAAAATATCGAATATTGGCAGGACATTAGACTATATATAGGCTAAAAAGTGGAGAAGCATTTTAATTTCCAATCTAAAATCAAGTTAAAATTGACGTTCTCACTTGTTTTCCTCGGCCATATTTTACTAAAAGAGGAGGTGTGAGATTTGCCGATCATTAATAGTAAAAGCTATATGTACACAGTTAAACGAGGGGATACCTTATATGCGATTGCCAGGAGATTCGGCAGTACCGTAGAGGCGATTGAGCAGGCTAATCACTTGTACCCGCCTGTAACCGATCGGGAGTTGGTTTTTCCTGAGGATGTACTGGTTGTTCCTACAGATGAGCAGATTGCAATAATGAGTTATGTCGTCTTCCCCGGGGATGGTGTAAGAGGAATTGCCGCTTCTTTTCAATCTTCCGTGGACTTGGTTGCAGGTATTAATAGGCTGGATAATCCAAACCTTATTTATATCGATCAATTATTGCTGGTCCCTGCTTTTACGTACGAAATAGAATCCGGCGACACGCTATATCGTATCGCCAGGCGATTCGGGATGAGTGTTGAAGAGATAGAACAGGCAAATAGTGACAGGCCTGGATTCCAAAGAGATGTCATCTGGGCTGGTTATAATCTTGTTATACCAATCCCTACTTCTGAAAATATTTTCGTCACTAATCCTTTACCAGGGGTGAGAATAAGGAGTGGACAGAGCGTAGAAGGTTTTGCACGGGCTTTCGAGGCTGCCATTCAGCACGAGCTACATGATAGTAATGGGGGGACCGTCTCTAATGAGCGCTTCACGATAACTGATGAGGGTGCTCCAGCATACGGTTATTTCGCCAGCACTCTCCTGTTCGACCAGCAGCCGACGAGCAATTCAGGAGAACTCTGGATTTATACGAGGAGTGCACAGGATGACAGTATCTCAGATTTAGTAAAAACCAGGATATACTTTTAAGAAAAAACTGTTTCCGGGACTGCACGTACCGGAAACAGTTTTTTCTGTCAATCATCTTCGGATGTAAGTAACGTAATTAGTTTTCCGAATTGCTCTCTATTTTGTTCTAACATATTATCCACTTTATTCAATAAATGCTGTGGAACAGATGCTTTTTTGGAGAAAACTTCATTTTTATAAGTTCGATCTAAATTCATGATAAGGTAACAAATTAATAAATCTATTGTTTGACTATCCAGAAATACATAGCTGCCTTTTCCTTGATCACGATTTGTCTCTGTGCTTTTATCCAGCTGTTCATTAAACAAACGGGAGATTAACTGAGTCAGTAGTTCGTCTTTTTCTCTATTACTCTTATCACTCACCCTCTTCCCTCCGTTCTCGAAAGGTGCCATTTACATCGATGGAATTGATAGCTGCTTTTCCTTCTCTATTGTTCTCACTATAAGTGAATCCCATTATAGTACCTTTATAAGATTGTTCAGGGGTCCACCTTATCTGGAAGTTTTTAAAGCTTAATACCCCTGAAGGTTCAATTCCTTTTTTATTCATAGGTTGCAACCAGAATTCTTCTTTGTCTGATTGCTCATTTATTCTTTTCCATGCATCAGGGACATTTATATTGTTGCTGGAGTTTTTGTTCAAAATTTTCCCCGAAAGATTAAAAGGAGATCCTGCAGGAAGTTTAATACATATATACGGGGATGATATCGTACTACTTCCCAGGTTAATAATATTATAGGAGCCTATACACAATGACTCTTCACCGATAGTATGATTGATATTTAAAGAATAAGTAAAATAACTGATCAGGAGATCATTTGACTTGTGCTGTTGTTTATATACCAATTCAGTTATTTTTTTCAGATAGACCTTTGTCTCCTTATCCAGAAGAGTGATTTTCTCTTCTAACTCATCCAAGCTATCTTTTTTCATAAAGAATCACTCCTTAAAAAATAAAAGAGAGGATGATTTACCCTCTCTTTTATCTTTATGCATTTTTAACAGTCGTCATTACCATTGCCATTTCCATTTCCTGTATCCGGGAATAAGACCGGGCACTGTGGTGGAATTGATGGAGTCGGGCATACAGGCAGAGGCAGGACGTCCCGTGGCTCGCAGAAGTCGGCAGTTAGTTCAAGGATGACTGGGAAAGTTACAACGATGCTTTGACATACGATAAGTGAAACAGAAACGCTTAGTTCGTTGTTTTGAACCCCGGTACAAGAGAAACTTGTAACCATACACTCAGTATCTTGTGTGGAAGTACCAGTAACTATAGTGCCTTCTGGTGCACAGAGAATAACTCTTTCCATTCTGGTGAGTTCAATCTCCTCGCTGGTCTGTGTTTCTAAATCCCGGCCTTGGCCCATTGGGTCGAGTGTTACTGTAACAGTTAAAGTAACTGTCTTTTCCAGTGTAACTTCCTGCAGTGTTACTTCTGAGCCGTCTATCATAAACGTACGGTCCACTCTTGTTGTTGGGTCTGGCTCTGTGATTGTTACATCCGTTACTTCACATGTCACATTAACAATTTCTTGTTGGCCTGATGGATTGCATGGCTGGAAATTTTCCTGGAACTCAGCTGTTACTGTTTCGTTGATTTCTTTTTCATTTACAATCCAGTCATATACTTTCTCAGTACTGATACACAGAAGTTCTCCTTGCCCTCCATTTGAATTATTAGCTTGCATATTTGCAAACACCTCCGGTTAAGATTAATTTCTTTCACTTTCAGCATATGTGAATTGTGATAGTTGGTTATAATGAAGGAGCGGAAGTTTCCAAGAAATAGACGCTTTTATTAGTCACACTATGCTAATGAACCAATATGATGAAAGTACATAAAGAAGTAATCGTAATGAAACTACCGTTCACTTATGTGAGCAGGAGCAAAGGAGGGGTATCAGTGAAAAAAAGACAGGATTTCCCTGAGTGGAATCACCCTTTAAAAACAGATATGTACACCCAAGCAGAATCCTTGAATCGGTCCTTCAATTGTTTGGAGAAAAAAGTAGGGGATGCTATTGAAGACCTTTATGAAAAATTGGATGAATTGATACCATCAAAATATGTTGAAAGTGGCGTTTTGGATATCAAAAATGAACTAAACTCTTTAAGAGAAGAAGTAAAACAACTAAAAGAAACAATAACAGTAAATGAACATACAAAAAAAGAGGCGGAATGTAATGTTAACCAGGTATCAAACTATAGACGATTCCAACAAATGGTCAAGTCTGCACAAACCAATACTTCTTCAAAAAAAAATAATAACATCTTTCCAAAGAGAACTCGGTCTCCCTTTTATGATCATCCACGAAAACCTTCATAAAAAATGACTCTTACGTGACAAGGCACCCCTCTCAAGAGGGATGTGGAATCTCATATGGCTATGACTACAAAGTACAGACAGTATAGAAACTAGAAAATGAATGGAAACATTGTGAAATATTTTTATGATAGCCAAGAAAAAGTTGAAGCTTTGCTGGAGAAAATCAAGAGGAAAGATAAAGAGGTATTAACCATTTACTATTCTTATCCATCTACTGCTGCAGAACTTTCAGCATGACAGTAAAAGTCATCCGAACAAAAAAGTAAATATAGGTATTCTATTTTTAAAATTTAGCAATAAAGTTATAAAATTTGGAACACCGGATATAGCATATGCCCTTTTTCATATTGAAACTATGGCTTAGCCCTACCTTATTCCTATCTAAAGAATAATTATGTAGTATTACAAAAAGGGAGCTGTAAGTTTTGAAAAAGGGTAATTCCAAACGTCCTAAAGTCATTCAGAAATCTATCAATGATAAGTCCAAGGTAAAGCTTGTAAAAAAGAGCAGTGGAGGGTGTTGTCTGAAGGGCGTTACTAAAAAATAATCAGAAACACTGTTCATAGCTTAAACAGGTAACAATAGCATCAACCCCCCGATCCATTTATAACCGGATCGGGGGGTTTTTTTAACCAGCTTTTCTCGTTAATATCTTCTTATATGAATCATGCTTATACCTTGCTATTTGTACTACAAACCAGCCTGCAACCACCAGCCAGATGATCGCTCCGGCAATCATCGAGGTCGAATAAGCAAGGTCAAAGCCTTCCGGTGCATAGAAAATGTATGTGCTGACAACTCCCGTCATAAACAAAGCGGGGACACTGGCAATCCAGTGGAATTTCTTATTCTGCAATAAGTACATCGCACCTGTCCAAAGCATGACCGTAGCCACCACCTGGTTGGACCAGCCGACATAGCGCCATAGAAAACTATAATCCATTTGTGTCAATAAAAATGTAGGAAGCGCCACAGGGAATACAAGCACGATTTTAGCCCATTTTCCGTTAAAGTCTTTGTTACTCACTTGCTTAAGAAGTTCAGACAGCATCATTCTGGAAGAACGAAGCGCTGTATCTCCTGTTGTAACCGGCAGGATGATGACACCAAGTACAGCAAGTATACCCCCTAAAGTGCCAAGGGTTGTTTTACTGATTTCGTTGACAACTCCGGCAGGTCCGCCAGCAGCAAGGGCTTCTTGAAGACCACCAGTACTGCCGAAGAACGCCATCCCGGCGGCTGCCCAAATCAAAGCAATGACCCCTTCTGCAATCATCGCTCCATAAAATACTTTGCGTCCTTCACTTTCTTTTTTCAGTGTACGGGCAAGAATCGGGCTCTGAGTGCTATGGAAACCGGATATCGCACCACAGGAAATGGTGACCATCAATAACGGCCAGACTGGTAAATTATCAGGATGAAGACTATTGATTGTTAAATTCGGGACTGGATTTTCGAAAAAGAATAATCCGATACCAATGGCAACTGCCATGAAAATCAGTACTGCTCCGAAAACCGGATATACTTTTCCGATAATCTTATTGACCGGCAATACGGTTGCTATCAAAAAGTAAGCAAAAATGATCAGCAGCGACGCCATAAAGCCCAGTGGTGTGACCTCTGCCATCAATTGCGCGGGTCCAGCCGTAAATGCGGCCGCTACGAGGATCATTAACCCGATCGATAACATATTGATAATCGTTTTTGCGTGTTTTCCTAAGTATTTCCCTACAAGGGTCGGGTACTGTGCTCCATTATGCCGAAGCGACAACATCCCTGAAAAATAATCATGGACGGCTCCTGCGAAAATGGAACCGACGACAATCCAGATGAACGCAATCGGACCATATAATGCTCCAAGGATCGCGCCAAATATCGGACCAAGCCCAGCGATATTCAACAGCTGGATTAAGCTTGCCTTCCACCAGCTCATCGGCATGTAATCAAAGCCGTCATTGTTGGTGTATGCTGGAGTTTCTTGTTCATCATCAATGCCGAAAATTCGTTCGACCACCTTTGCGTAAAATAAGTAACCTGCGAGTAATAGTGCGATGGATGCAACAAATGTAATCATCGCTGAGCCTCCCTTCAAAAATAAGTGATAGGGAGTATTCTATAACGGAATTAGACAAAAAACAACATCTTTTCTGAAAATTTTATTTATTCTATAAAGTTAAGCGTTTACATTGTTATAACAGGAAAAAACGGCGGTTTTCCCACCGTTTTCCAGTTAGTTATTAGTAGACTCCAGCTTCTGTTTCAATTTTTCTACTTGCGATTTCAAAATCAAATTATCCTGAGTCAGCGCTTCTATTGTTTCTTCCTTCGCCTGCTTCCATTTTTCCCAGTCCATCTCGCCCGCCGATGAAGCGTCTGTTTTGGAACGGTAGTCCTCCAACTCGTTTTTCAACTGTGTTTCAGTTTGTTCATAAACGGATACCCGTTCCTTCAATTGTTCGATGATTGCCGTCAATTCCTTGCATTTTTCCTTAAGAATTCCCTGTTCCTTTTGGTTTGCATGTATGTTATTTTCCAGCTGCTTCACCATTTTCTTGTATTTTTCTTGCAGCTCCCGGTTGGATTGTTCTAGCTCGATGGCTTTATTTTGAATTCTCTCTTTCTCTTTCGTAATGTGTTCATTTTTCTCTATTAGATTTTCTTTCATGACTCGGAATTCGCTTTCTTGCTTTTGCAGCAATTCCTGTAAGGACTTATTTTTAATTTGCATTCGCGAACGGTCACCTTGCTGCTCTGCGATGATCTCTTCAGCTGTCTGCAGCTCTTTCTCCATTTTTTCTACCTGATAATCTAATTCTGCTTTATCTTCCAGCAACTGAATATTTTGTTCTTTCAAGTTATCAAGCTGGGCATAGTGATAGTTTTCCTGGTAATCCTTCACTTTCTCTTTATACTTGGCTAGCTCTGCTTTGAAATAAATGATCTTCTGCTGGAGCTGAACCGGGTCTCCCATATTATTATTACTCATACCGTAACCTCCCATAATGTATGCGTGGGCTGACGTGTATATTATCTATATGTGGATATGGACAGAAAGGTTACAAACAGCCTGGGCATACTCTTTGGATAGGTAAAAAAAGCAGGGCAATTAAAGTCTGTTCCCTTCAGGAAAATATTTTGGTTTACAGATAAGGTGTTTCATTTTTTAAACGGCTGATCTCTATTCGCAAGGACTGTTCCCTGTCTTTTCCTTGTGTAATACTTTTCTCAAGTTTATTTATGAGTTTTCTATTCCCGTCGATCTCTTTGACCAACCTCTCATATTCCGTCTCCCACTCTCTGGCTTTTTCTTCATGTTTTTCTTTTGTTGCCTGCATATTCTCGAATTCTTTTGACCTCGTTTCAAGATTAGCTTCCAGTATTTCAATCTTTGCAGTGAGTGATTTGTTTTCTTTCTTCTTTTCGGTTAATTTTTTCTCTAGGGCGTCCAGCTTTTTCAAGTGTCTCGTGTAGTGTTCTGCAAGAGATTGATACGATCGTTCCAACTCTTTCAACTGCATTTTCTTATTTCTATTTTCTTCTATCAGTCCCCATTTTTTATGAATAGCAGTCTTGTAATGGTTGTTGAGTTGTCTGAAAGCTGCTTCCAGGTTCTGTTCTCTCTTCGCTCGTTCGTTCAACGCACGGACATTTTCCTTAGTCAACTGCTCATTTTCCTCACGTAATGCCCGTGTTAGTCGTTCCTTTTCGTTTAGATCACTTAGAGCTTTTTCCACTTTCCCTTTAAGCTCATTTATAGTTTTTTCCCTCTGTTCCTTTTCCTGCTGCACTTTTCTTGCTCTATTAAAATGTCCCTGCAATTTTTCTTCCAGATTATGATTTTCCGCTTTACTAGCTTCAAATTCTTTTCTTACTCTTAAGAAATCTTGGTGAATCACTTTGTGATCTTTCTTCAAATTCTCCACTTGATGTTGATAATCTTTATTCGTCTCTCTCTCTTTACCAATAGCTTCCTGAAGCAGCGTAATTTCTTTTTGGTTGGAGTCTCGATCATCACTGAGCTTTAACTTCTCACCTTTTTCCTTCTCCAGAGCCTCAGTTGTGGAAGCCAGCCGCTCCTTAAGCTCGTTCATATAGTGTTGGAACTCTTGAAAGCTTTGGTCACTTTCCTGCTCTTTCCGTTCATAGTCTTTTATTTGTTTTAATAACTCCCGCTCTTTCTCTTGCTGTTGTTCCAGCTGCTTGTGACTTTCCCCAGCACTGATTTCCCTTTTCACCTGCTCTATGTGGACCAATTCTTTCGTATCTTTCAATTGTTTTTCCAAAGCATTTATTTCCGATTCCAGCCGCTTATGTTTTTCTTCTAACGACGTATGATTTTCTTTGCTTTCCCTCAGCTTATTTCTCAGACTTTCATTACTTTTCTTCAGTTCGTCTGTTACACGCTCTTTATTTAAATAAAGCTGTGGGAGCTTCGTTTTAAAACGAGTATTCTCATTCCTTAATTCATCGTTCTCCTCCTTGAGTTTTTTTACTTCTTCAATCAGCTGATTGTTTTCTTCCCATATTTGTTTAAACTTCGGCCGCTGCTCTTCTTGTTCCTGCTGATACTTAGATAGCTCAGATTTTAAATGAATTACCATTTGCCGAAGCTGTGGAGGCGTCATTTTTTTCGTTGAACGTATACTTGCTTTCTTTTTCATCCCGTCGTCCCCCCTTTTTATATTAAACAGACTTTCATAAACCCCTCCTTATCATTTTTATGACATTTCAAGGTAATCATGACCAGTATCAAAGAGAACACAAAAAAGCCCGAAGAATCTAACTTCAGGCGATGAAGGGAATCTATATGTTTTATATCCAGTGAAATTACCTTAGCGGTCTTTGAAAACTATTTCCGGAGCAATTTAAATTCACTAAACTTCTTTCATCAATTCTTCTCTCAACTTGAATTTCTGCAGCTTCCCACTGGCATTCCGCGGAAGTTCATCAACAAATTGATAGCGCCTAGGACGCTTATACCTTGCAAGCCGCTCATTGGCAGTACAGAACTCATCCAACTCTTTTTCCGTTAGTGATTCCTCTTTTTTCACAATATAAGCGACTACACGCTCTCCCCACATTTCGTCCGGTTCACCAATAACGGCAGCATCCATTACCTGCTTGTGATCAAACAGGACGTCCTCTACTTCCCGTGAATAGATATTCTCGCCACCCGAGATAATCATGTCTTTGACACGATCGCTGACCCAAAGATACCCGTCTTCGTCAAAGGAACCGATGTCACCGGAATGATACCAGCCTTTATACATTACTTCCTCCGTAGCCTCTGGGCGGTTATAATAACCCGGCATCATGCTTGGGCCCTGGACGATTATTTCTCCGAGTTCCCCTGGTTCGCAAATATCCGCTGGATCTGCTGGTCCGTCTTCTCTAGTTCGGACCACTCTGACTTCATGATTCAGCAACGCCCTTCCTGCTGACCCTGCCTTGTCAATCTGCTCATCCTCGGTCAGTACTGTAATGGCCGGCCCCATTTCCGTCATACCGTAGGCTTCGAATAAACGGATGCCCAGTGTATCGTGTAACTTCTTCACTAGTGCCGGGGCCATTGGAGCGCCGCCATACAACCCTTTATTCAAAGTGGAAAAGTCAGCATCAGACAGGTCTTCCTGCAGCATCATGTTCCACATCGTCGGCGCAGCAAAAAAGGTGGTGATTGCTTCTTCTTTTACCGTTTGGATGAGCCGCTTAGGATCGAAATGATGCATGATGATATTGGTTCCCCCCATCATCACTCTTGGGAAAAAGGCGCAGTGAAGCTCAGCACAATGGAACATGGGACCGACACTAAGGCCGCGTTCTTTGTCGGTCACCTGCATGACCGCTCCCATGATCAACGCCTGATCTATCATATCTCGGTGCGTGTGCAGCACG
Source organism: Thalassobacillus devorans MSP14 (assembly GCF_000496835.1). Lineage (GTDB taxonomy): Bacteria > Bacillota > Bacilli > Bacillales > Halobacillaceae > Thalassobacillus > Thalassobacillus devorans_B. The sequence continues at coordinate 302,110 of NZ_KI543238.1, read as the reverse complement.
CCTTTTGGCAGACCGGTTGTACCTGACGTATACATGATGGCATACAAGTCATCCTCATCCAGCTCACAATCAGGTCTACCTCGGGAGGATCCTTCCATTTGTGCAGTGAAATTCACAGCAAAATCAAGATCATGATGGTCAATCGACCAGAACTGAACATCTTTCACTTGCCGTGCAGCCTGTGAAACCTGTGGGTGGGTCGCTTTTTCAAAAATGACGATTTTGGGCTCGGCATCCTGCAAAATAAATGAGATTTCTTTCGCGGTCAAACGGAAGTTGATTGGGTTGAAGACTGCTCCTATTTTCATACAGGCGAATAACGTAGTCGCAAACACTGCTGTATTGAATAAAACAGTCGAGACTTTATCTCCCTTGCTGACTCCGGCATCCTTCAATGTATTCGCAAGACAATTGACTTCCTCATCCCACTCTCGATACGTCCATCGTTTTCCTAAGAGAACATCAACTAATCCCTCTTTCTCTGGATATTTCGCCACCGTCTGTTCAAACATGCTACGCAAGGTTGGTCCCATCGATTTATCTCCCCTTCTTAAAAGTTAAGTGCCAGTCGTCTCTACTGCCCTTACTTTGGCTGCATCCGAATCGCTCCGTCTAACCGGATCACCTCCCCATTCAACATCGGATTCCCTATGATGCTTGCCACAAGCTCGGCGTATTCTGCCGGCCGTCCTAACCTGCTTGGAAACGGTGTCATCTTACCAAGCGCCTCACGAGCGGATTCCGGAAGTGTCGCGAACATTGGGGTTTCAAACAACCCCGGGGCTATTGTCATGACTCTTACACCGTAGCGTGCAAATTCCCGGGCTATCGGCAGTGTCATACTGGCTACCCCGCCTTTGGAGGCACTGTAGGCTGCTTGTCCAATCTGCCCTTCGAAAGCGGCGACGGAAGCTGTATTGATAATAACCCCGCGTTCACCATCCGCATTGACATCATTGCTTTGCATCCGTTCCCCTGCCAGACGGATCATATTGAAGGTCCCGATCAGATTCACCTCGATTACTTTAGAAAAACTCCCCAAATCATGGGCTCCCTCTTTCCCGACAACTTTTTCAGCAATTGCAATGCCGGCACAATTGATGACTGCGTTAAGACTTCCGAATTGATCGATCGTCAAATCCAGCAGCTGGTTGATATCCTGTTCAGAAGTTACGTCTGTCGTATGGAACAGACAACGATCACCAAGTTCCTGGGCGAGGTCAGCAGCACGTTCTTCATTTCGATCTGCAATCACTGCTCTTCCGCCAGCTGTGATAATTTTTCTTACAGTGGCTTCTCCAAGTCCGGAAGCGCCGCCAGTCACGATTGCTACGATATTTTTGAGCTTCATTTGTCATTCCTCCAATCGTTCGATGATGGTTGCGTTTGCCATTCCCATTCCTTCACAGACAGCCTGCAAGCCGTAACGCTTCCCTGTCCGCTCTAGTTCATGGACTAAGGTGGTCATCAGTCTTGTTCCTGTCGCCCCAAGAGGATGACCAAGTGCGATCGCTCCCCCATTGACATTCAGTCTAGCAGGGTCTGCACCTGTCTCTTTCAACCAGAATAAAGGAACTGGGGCAAAGGCTTCATTCACTTCAAACAAGTCCATATCTTCTAAACTTAGTCCAGCTTTTTGCAACACTTTATAAGTAGCAGGAACAGGCCCCGTCAGCATGAATGTAGGATCAGAACCAACTACGGATCTGGCTACAATCCTGAATCGTGGTTTCACACCCAACTGCTCCACTTTTTCACGGGACATCAGGAGCACTGCCGAAGCCCCATCACTGATTTGACTGGCGTTCCCAGCCGTTATTTTTCCATCTTCCTTGAAGGCAGGCTTCAATTCTGCCAGCGTTTCAAGCGAAGTTCCTGGCCGCGGTCCTTCATCGGTATCCATTAAATTGACGGTTCCATTCCGATCGGTCACCGGCATGATTTCTTTTTTGAACCGCCCTTCCTTTATTGCCTTCAGCGCTTTTTCATGGCTTTCCACAGCAAACTGGTCGAGCTCCTGCTTTGAAAATCCCCAGTGCTCAGCGATCCGCTCTGCAGACAGCCCTTGATTGATAATTTCATAATGGTCCGTAAGTCTTTTACTGTGTTCTGTCCCTTGAATGTTTGAAAACATTGGTACGCGTGTCATATTTTCAACACCACAGGCAACGACTGTTTCCATATCACCACTGGCAATCGCCTGGGCTCCGAAATGAACCGCCTGCTGGCTCGACCCGCACTGGCGGTCAATAGTCACCCCGGGCACTTCTTTCGGGAAACCTGCTATCAAGGCTGCTGTACGAGCAATATCCATCCCTTGCTCTCCAACCTGGGACACACAGCCAGCAATCACATCTTCAACTGTTGCCGGATCAACCTGCGCCCGGTCCACCAATTCCTTTAAAACATCTCCTAATAAATCGTCTGGCCGCTTTTCACTTAACAGACCTTTTCTCCTTCCAACCGGACTGCGTACCGCTTCAACGATGACAACTTCTCTCATTGGTTATCTCCTCCTGTTGGATGGACTCCTTTCCGGAGCCATGATTCTATTATTTCGGTTTGGTGCTCTCCTTTTTTGGGGGAACGTTTTCTCGTGGCAGGCGCTGGGTACATGGTAGCCAGTTGTGTTAAGCCGCCTTCCCTGATCTCCATCGCGCGCTGCTTCCATAATGGATGATGTTCCAGCTCTCCTATTTCCAATACTGGGGTCAAACAGCAATCCACTTGTAATGAGATTTCCATCCACTCTTCTAATGGCTTAGAACAAAAGTAAGCGCTTACTTTTTCAAAAATAGAAAAGCCCTTTTCCGCACGAGTAAATTGATGTTCGATCCAATCACTTCTACCAGCATACTGACAAAACGATCGCCAAAACTTCGGTTCCAATGCGGCAAGGGCGATATAGCGTCCATCCATTGTTTCATAGATGTGATAACATACTTTTTCTCCACTGATTTCATTAATTCCTTTGTTATAACCACTTTCTTTTGCAAGGGCAACGTTGGTATTTAACATCGCATAGAGACCATCCGTCAGTGCCACGTCGAGATAGGAACCTTCTCCAGTCCGGTAACGATGTACGAGCGCAGAGAGTATCATCTCCGACGCGGTCAGACCTCCGAGAAAATCAGCAATCTGGACCGAAGGATGAACTGGCTTCCCCTGATCACCCTTCAGCTGCGACAGCATTCCACTAAGTGCCATATAATTCAAGTCATGACTGGCCAGTGAATTCATTTGGGGAGTAGCCTGGCCATAGCCCGTAATCGAACAGTAGACGATGCCCGGGTTATGTTCCTGCACTTTTGCATAGTCCAAACCTATTCGTTTCATGACACCTGGACGGTAGCTTTCTACAATCACATCAGCTGTTGAAGCAAGTTTAAATGCTGTATTCTGATCATTTGCGTCTTTTAAATCAAGCACTATGCTTCTTTTCAATCGATTGTTTACAGCAAATACTGTACTGTTTAAACTTCGGGACGGTTCACCTTCAGGTGGTTCCACCAGCACGACATCGGCTCCTTTTTCAGCCAGCCTCAATGTAGCATAGGGACCCGGGAGATACCTCGAAAAGTCCAGGACACAGACGCCTTCCAGCATCCGTTCCATCATTCCAACCCCATCTTTTTAGCGATAATCGTTTTCATAATTTCATTGGATCCTGCATAAATAGCGGAAACGGGTGCATCCCGATATCTTCTTGCAATCTCGTATTCTTCCATATAGCCATAGCCGCCATGAAGATGCATACATTCCTCTGCCACCTTCTTGGTAAGATCGGTGATCCACCATTTTGCCATCGAGACTTCTTTGACGACATCTTCTCCTTTGATATGGGAATCTACCACGCGGTCCAGGAATGTCCTGCCGATTTCTACTTCTGTTTCGAGTTCTGCCAGTTTGAATTGTGTATTTTGGAAAGATGCAATGCTTCTCCCGAATGCCTTACGGTCTTTAACGTATTGCGTAGTGATTTCCAGCATCCTTTCCGATGCAGCGATACCTCCGATAGCGACAATCAGCCGTTCCTGCTGGAGATTTTTCATTAAATAGTAAAAACCTTCTCCTTCTTTACCGATCAAGTTAGAGGCAGGAACTTTGGCATCTTCAAAAACCAATTCAGCCGTGTCCTGACTATGCAAGCCGATTTTATTAAGTTTTTTCCCTTTTGAAAAACCAGGAGTATCCTTTTCTACCACTAATAGACTTATTCCTTTATGCGCAGGCTTTGCTTGCGGATTAGTTTTACAGACAACAAGCACCAGGTCTGCCTGAATGCCATTGGTGATGAATGTCTTTTCTCCATTTACTATGTACTTGTCTCCGTCACGGACTGCCGATGTTTTGATACCAGCGAGATCAGAACCAGCACCGGGTTCCGTCATAGCTATCGCTGTAATAATTTCTCCTGACGCGCATTTAGGCAGCCAACGCTTCTTTTGTTCGTCTGTACCGTACTGCTCAAGATATGGGACAACGATGTCACTATGTAATCCGATCCCAATCAAACCGGTTCCGACTTTCTCCAGCTCCTCATTGATGATAACCGAGTAGCCAAAGTCTGCCTCAACCCCTCCATACTTTTCCTCCAGCCATGGACATAGATACCCCTGTGCCCCCATCTTTTCCCAAAAAGACCTGGGAATCAGCCCATTCTGCTCCCATTCTTCAAAATAGGGATAAGCTTCTTTCTCTAAAAACTTGCGCAAAGATTTTCGTAAAATATCATGCTCTTCTTTTATATAAGCTGCCTTCAATTTCTTCCCTCCTTGAGAATAATGTACGAAAATTCAGACTATAATCATTTTACCTTATTTTGCAAGTAAGGGAAAATCATTTTATAACCAGACCGTGCACCTATAGGCCCCATACACTGCTGTCTACCTTAATTCAGAGGCATTCTGCCTTAACGATGCTGCAGAAAAAAAGACAGACATCATCATGTCCGTCTTTTACGCAAACACCTCTTTTTTACGGTAAACCATTCCATCAGCAGCTGCCAGCAGCTCTCCAGCTTCATTTTTAACTATCATCCGGTAGAGGCCGAGTTTTGGGTTCTTTGACTCTTCCTTTGCTGTAGCAATAATTCTATCCCCAAGTATTCCAGCTCGTATATAATTCATATTTACATTGATACCTACCGCTGTCTGACCATAAGAATTGCTGGCGATCGCAAATGCTACATCTGCCAGGGAGAATAGGACTCCTCCGTTAGCCGCTCCATGAAAATTCATCATATTCTCCGTAATCGTCATCGAAACAGTCGCTTCTCCTTCACCGACATGGTCAATTTCTATTCCCAGAAATGTGGCGTACGGGTCTTTTGACACTCGCTCTAAAATTGCTTCTTTCATCATTTATTCTCCCCTATAGAGGAAAAGGACACCTTATTCGACGTCCCCTCCTTGCTTCAATTAATTTTTATTATTCCTTTCTCATCGGAAACTTCTCAAAACTTCCGAACGCTAAGCAGAATATAAATATGCAACACCCCTGCCATTCACCCTTCCACTGTTGAAACTATAACCATATTACGTTTATTTAGCAAAACGAATATTTTCATCATATGACTGTGTTCTTTTATACTTCTATCGCTTCGTTTGTTCGGTCGACAATACGCACCGCTTTCCCTTCCGAACGAGGAACCGACTTCGGTCCAAGCACTTTGACATCAACGGAAATCAGACAATTATTCTTCATCACTTTCTGTATGTGTTTTCCAAGCTTTACGACGTCTGGATGCTCCAGATCTTCCTGGATGCGATTGTAAAAAGATTCGTCTACCTCTACTTGAAGCTCTACATGCTGCATGCTTCCCTTCTTAAAGACATGAAGCTGATAATGAGGTACAATATCTTCTACACTCAACAGATAATGTTCAATTTCCGAAGGGAACACATTCACCCCTCTAATAATCAGCATGTCATCAATCCGCCCTTTTACCCTGGACATCTTGACAGTCGTCCTGCCACATTTACATTTGCCGCGCTGTAAGGAAGCAATATCACCGGTCCGATAACGTATGACAGGAAATGCTTCCTTCGTCAAACTGGTGAAAACCAGTTCACCATCTTCGCCATCCGGTACAGGTTCAAGCGTATCAGGGTCGATGACTTCAGCGAGGAAATGGTCCTCTGCAATATGTAGCCCATCTTGTGCTTCATGGCATTCCATCGCTACCCCTGGTCCTAGCACTTCACTCAGCCCATAAATATCACAAGCCTTGATATCGAATTTTTCTTCTAAGGTACGGCGCATTTCTTCTGACCACGGTTCAGCTCCGAATATGCCATACTTCAATGATGTCTGACGAGGGTCCTGCCCGTCTTGTTCCATATGTTCAGCAATGTTCAGGAGATAAGATGGTGTCCCGCAAATGACAGTCGGTTTGAAGTCCTCAATCAAAGTAATCTGGCGTTCTGTGTTTCCTCCTGAAATCGGCACTGTCGCCATTCCAAGTTCTTCACTACCGCAGTGCAACCCCAGGCCTCCTGTGAATAACCCATAACCATACGCGTTATGAAGTACTTCGCCCGGCTTCCCCCCTCCGATCGTAATGGCACGTGCAACCAACTCCGACCACATACAGATATCATTTTTTGTATAGCCGACAACGGTAGGCTTTCCGCTGGTTCCGGATGAGGCATGGATGCGGACCAACTCACTGCGATCTACTGCAAATAAACCAAATGGGTAGTTATCCCTCAGCGCTTTTTTTTCCAGGAATGGCAGTTTGGTTACATCATCCAGCGAACGAATATCCTCAGGTAATAAACCCATTTCGTCGAACTTTTGTTTGAAATAAGGTACATTTTCATAAACACGGCGGACGGTCTCCTGAAGTCTTTTTAATTGCAGTCCTTTCCTTCCTTCTGGTGAAGCGCTTTCAATTCCGTGCAAAATCATTCCCATCTCTCCCCTTGTATAGTATTATCCCAAAACATCACCAAACAAATAAACCTCTGGTATGACGTAAATAATACGACATATATAAATTATGTTATTTAACACTAAATTTAACGTTAAAACAATGGAAAGTCAATGTTATTTTCGAATTTTCTGATATTTTTAGTATGATTGAAGTTTTGACAGGAAAGAAAAAATACAGTATTTTTAGCGAAGCAGGTAAACGAGTTTCGGCAGTATCATTTATCGGGAAAGACTAAGGGAAATGAATTTCGGGAGTGAACATGCTTGAATATTTTATTAACTGGCTCCACCGGTTTTCTCGGAGGAAAAGTGATGAAAGAACTGATCCACGGGACAGACCACCACTTATATATCCTCGCAAGGAATCTTAAAAAAGCAGAACGATTGAAAGACAGCTTCACCACGGAAGAACAACATCGACTTCATTTGCTAACCGGCGACATCACACTTCCATCATTCGGCATGGAGGATGGACTAATCCGTTCTCTCGCTGGCGGGATAGATTGCTTTTACCATTCAGCAGCCCTGGTAAAATTTGATGAATCTCTCAGAGAAGAGTTATTTGCCATCAACTACGAGGGTACAAAGCATGCCCTGGAACTGGCGAAAAAACTCGAGATACGTAAATTCTTCTATGTCAGTACCGCCTACACCGTCGGAAAAAGACAAACCGGAGTAGAGGATCTTTACCCGGAGGATGACTGCTCCCATAACCCATATGAAGAGAGTAAAGTAAAAGCAGAGCATCTCGTATTCAACTATGGAGATGTAATGGATGTTTCCATTTTCCGACCATCCATCATTGTCGGAGATTCGAAAACCGGGGAAGCGGACTCGGAGTTCACGCTTTACGGCTTTATGCGAGCATTGGATATTTTCAGACGTAAAATCGAACGTAAACATGAGCCTGGAAATGATAGTCTCTATCGAGTTGTTGCCAACCCATCCGGCACTTCAAATTTTGTCCCAGTCGACTATGTAGCAGAAATATTAGCACTTGCTTTAACAAAAGCAGAACGTTATGGAATTTATAACATTACCAATCCCAGTCCTCCGACTAATGCGGAAGTGCTCGATATGTTCCAGGATGCATTGGACTTTCACCGCTTAACTACTGTGGACGCTCATCATCATTACGAGCTTAGTCCAGAAGAAGAAAAGTTGAATGAAATGATCGATACGTTCAAAGTTTACCTCGCAAGTGATATCACCTTTAAAGATGACAATACTCAAAAGCTGATAAGCGGTACCAATATCGGACACCTTCGCATGTCACGAGAGATGCTCGAGATGATCATTCAAGCTTACTTTACATTCGACCGCTAACTAAAAAAGGGTTGTCTCCCGTGGTGACAACCCTTTTTTGTTATTTACCTTTAAAATTGGTTGGTCTCTTTTCTTTGAATGCTTCCAATGCCTCGATTCGGTCTTCTGTCGGAATGATTACTTCGTATGCTTTTGCCTCAATCGCCAAACCTGTATGTATGTCTACATTGTTTCCATGATTAATCGCATACTTAGCCTGGGTGACAGCGAGTGGTCCGTTGCTCATGATTTCCTTAGCAAGAGAATTTGCTGCATCAATTAATTGCTCCCGCTCAAACACCTCATTAACTAATCCGATATCCAATGCTTTATTAGCATCGATCCGGCGAGCAGTTAAGATCAGCTCTTTTGCCCGTGACGTCCCGACCAGTCTCGACAACCGCTGGGTTCCACCTGCTCCAGGTATGATCGCCCAGCTCACTTCGGTGAGCCCCATGAGAGCATCAGACACTGCATATCTAAAGTCACAGGCGAGTGCCAACTCCAGACCTCCCCCGAGGGCATAGCCATTGATGGCGGCAATTGTCGGTTGAGGGAGTTCCTCAATCGCTGTGAAGACATCGCGGATCGTCCGGACATTGCGGCGTACTTCTTTTTCTGACAGTGTTCTGCGCTCTTTCAAATCAGCCCCGGCACTAAATGCTTTCTCTCCTGCCCCTGTGATGATAACTGCCCGTACTTCTTTATCTGCCTGAATGGACTCTACAGTTTCCCCTAACAAAGCAAGCGTTTCATAATCAAAACAGTTCAATTGATCTGGCCGGTTGATGGTAATTCGGCCGAGATGCCCATCTTTTTCAAATAAAACCTTCACCATATATATCCTCCCTATCCCTTACATTACATTGAACCTACCACATTAACTATTCGACATTAAATTTAATTCCCCTTTTTGCAAGGCTCCTTTAAATATCAGTATTGATTTTCCATTTAAGCTCCCAATTGCTGAAGACTCAGTTTCGAGAGAAACTGTTTCCGTTACGGTGACGAGCGTTTGGAGGGCCGGGAAATCACTCGCTTTCCATGGGCGGACGGTGAGCTTCCTCAGGCTCCGCCTTGCGGGATCTCACCATGTCCTATCCTCCCATAGGACTTTGACTAAGCTTCCTGAATAAACACCGCACGAAGAAAATGCATAGCATTTTCGAGGACTCGCAATTTCCCTGCCCTCCTTACATTGGTAAGGAAAACGGAAACATTGACAGGTAGAATCATTCAACCATAGTAACAGCTACAAAAAGGCCTTGTTTTCTGTATCATTGGGCCTTGTTATGCAGTTGTATGTGGAAGATATCTCCTTACAAGGTAGGGTTCGTTCGTCAAAAAAATAGGTAGGGTGGCGGGGAAACGGTGAGACTCCCGTGGGAGAAGGATCTAGGCAAGACCCCGGAAGACGAAGTCTGAGGAGGCTTGCCAGTTCCCCCACAGGAAAGCGAATCGTTTCCCAGCCGCCCTTACTCCTAACTAGGCAACGGATCCGAAGTATCTCGAAATCAAGTCTTCGACTTCTCGGCCCAATAGTTGAAGAAGCCTCTCATCTACAACTACGTTTAACAGAGACTTTTGAAAAGAGAAAAGCTGACAGTTCTGCAGGCTGTCAGCTTTCTCTATTCTTCGACACTACTGTGCAGCATCTCATAATAATCAACTTTTTCGTCGGAAGTCGCAAATCCACGGCGCCCATCCTCATAGGCAATTAAGACATATCCCAGTTCACTTTCAAGCTCCATAATCCTTCGTGTCTGCTCTTCTGACAAATCAGCTATTTCCCACTCCATACTCTCAACCTTTCTTATCTTTAATCTTGAGTATCCAATTCAATTTCTTCCGGCAGTTTCTTTGTTGCTCCCGGGATTTTACGTGATTCGAAGTCGACTACGTCCGAAGAATACACGTTGATGCTTACTTGTCCATTGGTCACTCTCGTCCGGATCAGCAAAGGCTGGTTATACACATTTTTGAAAGTGAAATCAGGTCCATACCAGCTGACGGTAGCATCTCTTCCTTCCGGCACATAAGGTACACGTTTACTATGGGAATATCGCTCGAGAATTTTCACCCCTGCGTTATCAACGGCATTATACATCGTGGATGAAATCTGACAAATTCCTCCGCCTATTCCCTCTGTCACTTCCCCTTTGACGATAACCGGGGCAGGTTTATACCCTTTCTCTTTTGTCCGTTTACCGACTACCTCGTTGAAAGAAAATGTTTCGCCCGGAAAAACCACATGGCTGTCGATGGCTTCAGCCGCAAGCCGTATGTTGTGAGACCTCTCTTTATTGTTAGGATTGAAATAGGTGACATAACTGCCGATTTCCTGTGTCCGGATATTCGCCAGCAGTTCACTATCCACTTTCGGGTGAATCGGTATTTCCGGCACCTCTATATTCGAACCACCACTCCCATACAAATAGCTGAACAAGCCTTCCATGAATTTCTCCCGATTCAACTGGCGCCCAACCTTCTCCTGCTTAATACTTCCATCCTTTTTAATTTTTGCATTTCGTGCCTGTTCATGTATTTCTTTCTCTACCTGTACGATCAGTTGCTGGATCTTTCCCAGGTTATAAAAAGGATGAAGCATTGCGTTTTCAGCAAATTGATTCCGGTTGATATGCTGAATCACTTCATCATTGTGTGTAATCGTCAAGTCTTCATCATACGTCATCGGTTGAATAAAGAATAATAAAGTTAATATCACAGTCAGCATAGGCATCCTCCCACGGATAGTATGGCAAACATGCTCGCTGTTCATGTGAAAGAGATACATAAGTAAAATTTTGGCATTGAAAAAGGAGAAGGAATAACCCTCTCCATACCTTCCAGCCCCTGTTACTGCTAGCTGCTTTTCTTCATAACCTTAGGGTGTACCGAATCATTCTGATACTTTTCCCAATTAATTGTTTTCTCCAAGAGAATAGCAATCAATACCCCTACAATAAATCCATTAGAGACCAAAGGCTGGACTAAAACTGGAAGCTGATTGAACAACGAAGGTTCAACAAACATAATACCCACTCCGACCAGCACCGGACCTGCCAGCCGATGAATCGTAACCGAATTGAACTGGTAACCACCAAGACTTTTTAAAGAGGTCCCAAAAAGCTGCAAATAAGCGACAAACAATACCGCATTTCCTACTGTAATCGGTAAAGTCGCCAACACACCGCCAAGGACAGGGATGATACCAAGCAATGCCATCAGCCCTCCACCAATCAAGAAAGGCTTGCGATCAAAAATACGGGTACTTTCTAAAAACCCTACCGATGAGGCAAATGGGGCATATGATACAAGTCCAAACACACCTGCTACGACCGAGTAACCTCCGGTAAGCATATAAGATCGGAGGAACTGTCTATCGTCCGGAGTTTTTCCCATTAATTGAGTAGCTGCACGAACGGAAGCAATTGTATTGCTCAAATTAATCATACTGGCTAAAAAGGTAATAAGGACAATTCCAATATTAAGATTAGGAACACCGAACGGGAATAACAGCAGACCACCATTCGATGGAATAACAGTTTCCTGTTCGGCAGGGAAAAACAGGAGATAAAGCACCCATCCCGCAACCATTCCGATCAATATAGCAAAGTTACTGACTGTCTGCTTTCCTTTTATCTTCAGCAAGGTGACAAGAATGATAATCCCAAAAGAAAATAAACTGACAGGTATATTCAAGTTGCCCTCAGCATCAACTTTAAGCATACCCTCAAAGAAAATAAGTATTAACTGAAAGGTCAATAAAAACAAATAGACGCTCATCACCATTGGGGTAAATATCCGCTTGATAAAAGAAAGCAAATTGAATAAACCCAATAAAAGTACAACAACACCTGCAAGAATCATACCTGTAGCAATCCCACCGCCAATGGAAGCCAAGCTCATCCCCATTGCTGATGCTGCCGCGCTCAGATTTAATATCAATCCCCACATGACACCAGAAGGACCTTCCATAAGGGGATAGCGGTGACCGATCCACCCTTGCAGTACACAAGCTATTCCTGTGAAAATCAGTGCGCTTCTGAGTATGGAAGCAATCTCTTCCTGAGACAAACCAAAAGCAGCCCCTACCGATATTGGAACAACAACCGTGTTTGCAAAAATGAAGAACAACCACTGCAGCGACGCAGCAGCTGTCCCCCATGAAGAAAGCCGACGCATAAAACCACCTCTCCTTTAAAACTGTCACATTCCTTTCATTCTACTACTTTTTTCACCTTCCAGCCATTTCCTATTAGAAAAACTTGGCTTTTCGCCAAGTCTTTATGGCGAAGGCCTAAGTTTTTCTATACTTTAATCATTTAACAAAGTTATACTTTCCTAAAGTATTAGAAAAAACTGCCTCTTATAGTAAACGAGGCAGTCTTCTTATTACCCTTTATATATCCCTTTCTTTAGCAGGTTCATTTCAATACGGTAACTTTTCATCGCCTGCTCATCAGATAATCCTCGGGCGAATTTTGCTACGAAGTTACGGAAGGTGACAGCGGTAAGAATCTGCATAATGTGATACAATTCCTGATCACCCGAGATACTGAGGCTGTTTTTATTAATTTGAGCGCTGACTTCTTTGAAGTCCGAAATACTCTCCTCATCGCTGAAAATACCAAGAAAACTATATTCGACCTTGTGGGTCATGTTAAGAAATGCATTCTTCATGAAGCTGATGTGTTCCTGTTCGTGCAGCATACATTCAAACATGGCAAACATCGCTTCAATCAGGTCCCCATCATGTTTCTGCAAAAAGGCAATGAATTTTCCTTTTCGTTGCCCCGCCATCTTATCGAGAAGATAAAAGTAGATATCCTCTTTCCCTTCAAAATACTGATAAAAGCTGCCACGTGGTATACCGGCAGCTTTTATGATATTCGATATCGAGGCTTCAAATAATGGGACGCGGGAAAATTCTTTCTCCGCGGACTGTATCAGGATCTGTTTCTTTTCTTCCGGCAAATTGAAAAATGTCTGTTTCGGCAATGTACTCCCACCATTCACTATGTAAAGAAACACCAGCACGTGGTGTTTCAGCTTTCCTAATATCCTCTATATAAATTTAATTTTTCCTGTCTTTTTTCTTCTTCTAAAAATGCGACGAAATGCTTCATGGCATTCATCGGCTGGGATTTTACCTGATCCGTAAAATCCCTTTTGGCTCGCTCTGTCGCAATATTGCTTTTACGGATTCGCTCAATTATATAATCAACGCTCCGCTTTTGGATTTCTTCTTGTTTATGTTTCGCTTCTTTTGATAACGCCATCCCCACTGCACCAACAAGTGCATAGATAGCAATGGCTGATAATCTTACTTCTTCTTCTGGGACCATGAATAGTAACGTCAGGAGATTAACAGCTGCGATTGCGATTAAAGGGAACGATAAGAATACATACTTTGAAGCTTTTTTAGTAACTGGTGACAGTTTTTTCTCTAACTCCTCCACCTCTCGCTTCACAGAATTCGGCATATCCGTCATGGAAAAATTCATGTGATTTCCCCTTTTCTAAAAAATAAAGTTAGTATTCAATCTTCCCTTTGTACGAGCTGCTTAACCATAGGTTTTTTACAAATTTTCACATCTACACCTTTGTCGCGTAAATCGAAGGCCAACTTCCTAAGCTTCTCTACATAAACAGGGTTAATTTCCATATTTTTATGCACCTCTATGTGACATTATGTCATTCACCTTTTATTTTAACCTAAATATGACACCCTGTCATCAGTAAATCCAGTGACAGTGCGTCATCTTCCACTACTTTCCTATTTCCCCAAACGAAAAAAGGGTAATCTCAATTTTTCATCTTATTTCCCTTGAAATTAGATTGAATTTTTGTTAAAGTACAGTCAATTAAATATTTTCTTGCTTCAATAATTTGAAGCGGGATAGAGGTGCGAAAACCATCAGTACACAATAGGAGGATCATGAGGTCCAGTGAAAATTGTGGAAAGGGGAATTCGCCGAAGCGGAGAGAAACTCATGTTCTCAAAGTTGGTTCTGCTATTGAATAAATACAGGACTGTCATATAGGCGACTATATGGAGGGCTATCTTACGCAATGAAACGCATCCAATGTCGTTTCTACTGCAACAGCGAACCCTCGTTGTTGTTTTTTTAATGCGATAAATGGGAATGGCTCTATAAAACGCCTCTTATTTAAAATTTTTCCAAAAGGGTGTGAAATGCCATGAATTTCGGGCAAGTGTTAACCGCAATGGTTACCCCATTTGACCAGAATGGTGAGATCGATTTCAATGCTGCACGTACATTAGTCAATTACTTAATCGCTAACGGGTCGGACGGATTAGTGGTAGCGGGGACAACAGGTGAATCCCCTACTTTGACCGACGCAGAAAAACTTGAATTGTTTCGCTTCGTCGCACAAGTTGCAGACGGAAGAGCAGCCGTAGTTGCTGGAACCGGTTCGAATAATACACGAGCATCGATCGAGTTGACAAGACAGGCAGAACAGACGGGCGTCGATGCGATTATGCTTACCACGCCATATTACAACAAGCCTTCACAGGAAGGGTTGTACCAGCATTACAAAGCAGTAGCGGAAGCAACCTCATTGCCAGTGATGCTGTACAATATTCCAGGACGAAGCGCTGCGAACATCGCACCGGAAACAATCATCCGATTATCTGAAATTGACAACATCGTTTCTGTCAAAGAAGCGAGCGGGGATCTGGACGCAATGACAGAAATCATCACGAAAACTCCTGAGGATTTCACTTTGTACAGTGGTGACGATGGATTGACCCTTCCGGTACTGGCAATCGGCGGCACAGGGATTGTATCTGTATCCGCTCATATTCTTGGAAATGAAATGCAGGAAATGGTCAACAGCTACAATTACGGTGATGTAAAACGCGCAGCAGCCATTCATCAGGAAATCCTTCCAGTAATGAAAGCACTGTTTGCACAACCAAGTCCATCACCGGTAAAAGCAGCCTTGAATTTAATGGGTGTCCCTGTTGGTGATGTACGACTGCCGATGGTTCCGCTGAACAGCGAAGAAATAAATGCATTGAAGAAAAACCTGCCAGCCTATAAATTTACAGCTGCCGGATGAAAAACATAAAGTGATGGAATCGTCTCCGGTCCCATCACTTTTTATTTTTTCACCCATGTCCTTATCCCCTTTGTTTTTCTTTATAACATAATATTGTTATTCAAATGGAACACTAGTCATACACTTTATTCACTAATTGATGGGGACAAGATACAACCTTGGCGTATTTGGATTGCATTCTCGCACACTACCTGTCAGACTGGGGAAAGTCAAACATTAAGAATACAAAGAAGGCGACGGTGAAATTTTGATTGAAGTAAAAACATCTACCATTTCTGATGATGCACTGGATAAAGGCGTATTCGCTACCCAGGATATAGCGGAGGGTGAACTGATCCATCAGGCACCAGTACTTCCCTATCCTAACGAAGAACATGAGCATATTGAAAAAACGTACCTGGCCGATTATGCTTTCGAGTATGGAAAAAACCACACAGCATTTCTGTTAGGCTACGGGATGATGTTTAATCATTCCTACCAGCCGAACGCGATTTATGAAATTAACTTTGACAATGACTCGTTCGATTTCTACGCTTTCAGAGATATAAAGGCAGGCGAAGAAATCTTCATCAACTATAACGGAGAAGCGGATAACGATTCCCCGCTGTGGTTCAATGAAGAATCTGAAGAAAATGAAGAATGAAGATTACACCCTGCTCCCTGGGTGTATTTTTTTAAATTATTGAAGCTTTTCAAATATCTCATCCGTATATATACAATAAGCTCAATAAAAATAAGGGAGGTGTTGGGAATGTTTCCTCGTATATTTCATAAAGCTAATCGGCCGACAAAAATAGCCCTTTTAGCAGGCTCGATTATTTTGCTGATCGGTGGCCTGATAAAACTTCTTCTTTAACTTTCTGATGAATACTATGTATATTGAAAAAACCATAGGAGCAAAGGCACAGTGATGCTAATGCCATCACCTAATATCATCTTTCATTTTTTTCCTTTCATAAATATGTTTCAATAAAAATGGAACATAGGCTAATGCAACAACCTGCAGAAAATGCAAATCAAAGACATACGGACTCAGGAAAAATATTGTCACAGATAGAATGTTAGCCCATGTAATCTCAGGGGTACTCACATAAGAGTCATCAAGAATCGGATGGTTTTCTTCCTGTTTAACTTTTCACACCTTCCTTCAGCCATTAAGGAAATGGGTTCAATCCTCTGTTAATCAGATCGATCCCGTGTTTTCGCTTCTTCTGTCGAAGCGATTGAGTCACGGAGAGGCGTTTTATCGAAGGTCACTTCCGTGTAATTTTCAAATTGGCTATAACTTGCCGAAATCCATAATTCTCCATCGAAACCTTCTTTTCTCCACCGTGAGTGGAAGCCCGACCAATCATTTTTACTATTGTTGTCGTCAAGCGCTGAATCAGCATGTTCAACTTCCCATCCCAGCTCAGGAAGTTCTTTCAAGTAAAAATTGTAGATTTCAGTCCATTGATTTCCCAGGCTCACATAATTACTTTTTGTAGGTTTTAATCCTTGATATACCGGAATATCTTTGTGTTGTTCTGGAATAATGCTCATCCCTTCGTATGTATCATCGGTGATTTTATAGTATACGAACCCACTTGAAATCAATAAACTTGCGATAAGACCGTATAACATCAGCCTTTTTTTATTCATTTAGCTCCTCCTTTTAGATAATTATCATTTCTTACTAAATCACTTGAAATAAGATTTTATCTTGTCTGTAATCTTTCACACCTTCTCAATTTTAAAACAGATGCCGTTTTTTAATACCGATTATTTCAAAAATTAGAAAGAAACTCAATATTTAATTTTATATTGAACAACAAGAAAATTGTTCGACATTCCAGCAATAAATAGAAAGAAAGCCGCCTCTCTTACTTTTAAACTGGTAAGTGAGGTGATTACTTTGTATAAAACAATCTGGAAAAATAAAGATATCCGATTTTATTTATTAGCTGGAGGCATATCCCGTCTGGGCGACACCCTATCTGGAATGGCTTTCTTGTTTTTAGCTTATGACCTCACCGGGTCAAGCCTCCATACAACAGGGATGGCGATGGCTGAGACTATCCCCTATTTACTATTCGGTTTGATTGGGGGAGTTATGGCAGACTGGCTGCCAAAAAAGAAATGGTTAATCTACTTGGATATTGCCCGCATTCCGTTAATTTCGTCCATTGTTTTGCTTTACTACTTTGACATGCTTACCTATATTTACTTGCTGATTGTAAGTTTTTTCATCCAGAGCATCGGCTGTTTCTTCAACCCGGCTCATCGCTCGATTTTACCTGCCATAACAGGAGAACGAGAACGGACAGCTGCAAATAGCATGAATGATACACTGACACGTGGTGTGACAGTACTCAGTCCTGTTTTATCCGTATGGCTATTAAACTGCTTTGGCGTCGTACACTTTTTTACCGTGGATGCTATCACCTATGCCATCAGTGCCCTTTTTATATATCAGGTCGATTTAAAAGAACCAAAAAACACTGCCACCAAATCATTCAAGGCCGTGTTTGTTGCAATTGCAGAATTTGCTGAATGGGTAAAAGCACACCGTACGATCCGGAAATTATTTCTGTTCACTTTTATCACTGTCTTTTTCAATACATGGGTGTGGCAAGTAGGCATGTTGCTTGCACTGACCGAAATGAGTTCACAAAGCGAGGAACTCTACAGCATGTTGCAAGGGGTATTTGGAGGAGTAGTCATCATTACAAATCTCCTGCTGCCTTATTTCATTAAAAAAATGACGCTGCGTCACTACTTGATCGGGGCGTTGATATGGGGGGCGGGGGTTTTATATTATGGTCTTCTGTATGACATGCCACATTTCTTTATCGGAGCTGCACTCGTAGGGGTAGGACTTCCAATTGCAGGGCTGGCACGTGTTTATCTATTGCAGACATTCGTTCCCGAGGAAAAATTGGGCCGGGCCTTCAGCTCTAATGCTGTGCTCTTGTACTTTTCCAACACGGTTTCCTTAGGGCTTTATGGTCTCTTAGTTTTAATTATTCCAATAAAAGTATTAATGATATCCAGTGGCTTATTCATCATTATTAGTAGTACCGGTGCATTACTTTTTAAGGCCATTAAAACTTCGAAATTCACCCGGCGTTTTACGGTACACTTTCTTAAATAGCTGGTTGTAGGAAGAAACACTTTTAAAACCGTGCTGAAGAGCAATAGAAAGAATCGATTCATTGGTATACAAAAGGGACTGCTGACTGCGAAACAACCGATATAATTGTAGCCAGGAATAAGGAGAGACCCCAAGCTCTGACTTGAACATGTGTGCAAATTGGTACTTATTCATTCTCGCTACCATTGCCATCTGATCTAATGTCCAGTCTTCCCTATAACTTTCACGGAGGGCAGTTAGCACCAGGTTGATATTTGCTTCACATTTGATTGCAGGAAACGTATTCATATGGGATCCTGGACCAAATTGAAGCATCAAAATGGTGAGTTGGGTCAGACTATTATCTAGAAAAAACTGACTAGATGTCGAACCTGAGGGTTCATATTGAAGGGAAAGAAAGTCACGAATAAATGACACCCACTGGCGAACCTGAGGATGCTTGTAAGAAATCAAAGCAAACTCAGGTTCCACTTGTTGAATCCCCATCCGTTCGGCTGCCTCCCTGAGCAATGATGGCTGGATTTCCACAAGGAACTTTTCCTGAGTAACACTCAGTTGTTTATGATCTACCTCTGGATTGAAAATGAAGAACTCGTCCTTTTCGATGGACAGATCGCCACTGTGTGTCTGATACGCCCCTTTTCCAAAATAGGAGAATATCAATTTATAACAAGTATCATTTCTCCAGGTCCGCTCTTCCAGACCATCATGGCGCATGAGTAATAACCCGTTCTCGTTATCCAATATCATAGATAATCCCCCACTATGTAATCACCAATTGCGCTTGCTGAAAATATTACTCTCTTGCATTGTGTAACTATGAATTTATAGCTAATTTATTATCTCTGTTAATACAGACTTTCATATTGTTTTGAAGTGTTATTTCTATAGGAAAAATAGCAGATACTTTATCTGAGAAAAACCACTTTCTCCCTGGCTGCACTAATAGAAGAAAGACTCCTGATTCTCTATCTCCCATAAAATTAAGGGAGGTGGAACTTATGGACTCATTGTCGCGTTCCTTAATCCCAATATCCCTAAGCTTTCCCCCGGCAGTTATCGCATCATTTACTGTTAAACTCATTTCACTGATGTTCAAAATACTTGCTGCCGAAAAAGGTTCCATCCTTTCTTTCGATGTAGAACGTGATATGAATTCCACTATATTTCCGGAAGGATCATAGAAATAAAAGGCATAGGCATCCATGTGAGAAAAATATACGTCATCTTCTCCATCTTCCACATTCAAACGAACCTTCTCTTTCATCCATAATTTTGCTTCGTTAAATTTGTTAGCAGGTATATTAAATGCAAAATGATAATATGGGTTACCTTCAATTTTTTCTGAGGTAAACTCTAATTCACTGGCACCGACCGCAATACGAAAATGGTCAGCAGCCTCATGTAACAAACGAAAACCAAGACGACTGACATAGAATTCTTGCATTTCTTTCAACTTCGTCGTTTGTAACACCACTTTCCTAATATCCAATGCTTAACCCCCTCTCCTTATTTTCATTTTTCTTTTATGCCATGACATTTAGGAAATACAGCCAAAACCAGGTGGAGGACTGTATTGTTCCATTTCCATCAACTCTACCCTACCAATTATTTCAAAAACAGAAAATTAAAACAATACTTTATTCATAGAACAAAAGCGCAAGAGCTTTGTTCACCCCGACAAGCCTAAGACAAGCCTCGTCGTGATAAAAAACAGGCTCCGCACTAACGGAGCCTGCCTGTTATGAAGAAGTCACATCTGCTTTTTTTCTTTTTTCCACCGGTGTCCGGGTGAACTTCGGAAACCGGAATATGATGGCTAGAATCCCTGATACCGCAAGCAGCATCGGGTAAAAACTATAAGGGACGATTTCCACTGGAGAAATCTTCGCCACCCCGGCAGCTGCCAGTATCTGTGCGCCATAAGGAATCAATCCCTGAACAGCACTGGAAAAGATATCAAGAAGACTGGCTGACCTCCGGTTGTCAATGGCAAACCGCTCTGAAATCTGCTTTGCCAGCGGACCAGCAGTAATGATTGAAATCGTGTTGTTGGCTGTTGCCAGATTGACCGCTGTGACCAGCCCGGCAATTCCTGATTCACCGCCTTTATTGCTATTAATCCGCTTCGTTATACTTTCCAACAAATACTCAATACCGCCATTCCGGCGAATCAGTTCTACTAATCCACCAAGCAAGATGACGAGCATCGTCAGCTCCTGCATGCCTGTAAAGCCTTCACTGATCAACGTAACAAACTCCATCAGGGCAAAATCTCCAAAAGCAAGACCGACAATCCCGGCAAAAATAATCCCGCCGATCAGTACAAAGATAACATTGATCCCAGCTATCGCAAAACCTAGTACGGCCAGGTACGGCAATACTTTTATGAGGTTAAATGGATGGCTTTCATCTAAAGATCCTCCAATACCAGAACTCAACACACCAAAAACTACTGCTGTCAGGACAGCCGCCGGAAGGACGATGAATAAGTTGGCTTTAAACTTGTCCTTCATCTTAGTACCCTGTGTGCGAACAGCGGCAATTGTCGTATCAGAAATGATTGACAGGTTGTCACCGAAAATAGCACCGCTGATAACCGCGCCCATTACGAGAGCGACCGGGATTCCTGTCTGCTCAGCAACTCCAAGGGCAATCGGAGCCAGGGCAACGATCGTTCCGACAGATGTCCCCATGGAAATCGAGATGAAACAGCCAATGACGAACAGCCCGACGACAAGCAAACTCTGTGGGAGGAATGTCAATCCGAGGTTGACCGTCGACTCAACTGCTCCCATCCCTTCTGCGACAGAAGCGAACGCACCCGCTAACAAGAAAATGATCACCATCAGGATGATATTCGGATGTCCGCCTCCTTCGGCAAGCTGCATCACTTTCGTTTGAAAACTTTCTTTTCGATTCATAAACAATGCAGTTAAAATAGCAACGAAAATAGCGACAAGGACAGGCATTTTGTAAAAGTCCCCCGTGACCACTCCTGAACCTATAAATAATAAGATGAATATTCCAAACGGAATCAGCGCCAGCGGATTCCCTATTATTTTTTTATCCTGCATGTCTTTCCCTCCAGTTACTTTCATTATGTCCATTCTGAGTATATTTTTTGTAATAAAAAAACCTCTTGCAGACGCAAGAAGGCTCAGTTAATTTTTCCTTCTTATCTGCCAAGTACAATGACTTGCTGGAATTAGCACCTTCCCACCCGGGAGGTTGCTGAAGCTTCAACGGACCAGTTCCTCTGCTTCTCTTGATAAGATCTCTATTCATTTTTTCAGGACTGTCATTCACAGTACTATAGAAAGTAACGTTATGCAAGCAGTTAATTTTTCCATCTCGTTCTCACAGAAAACCAAGAGAACCGCAGTAAGAAAATGAATTATACCAATTTTAAAAACGATAGGGATAAAAGTACCATGATGAAACATGAAGGGAGGGCAACTAACAAGGTGACAGCCTGCAAGGTTGTCAATCCTCCTATAATCAACAAGGCCATTGGCGGAAGTGCAAGGGAAAATGCCCAGAACAAGCGGTTCAGCCGGACCGGTTCTCCCTCAATCCTTCGCTGGGTTACAGCAGCCAGCATATAAGAAGAGGTATCATAGGTAGTCGCTACAAAGATTACAGCCAGAAGCAAAAATAAAACCAGCGTGAAATCGCCGAAGGGCAGCGAGTGAATGATAGAAATGACCGCCTCATTTGAATGACCTTGCTTGATCATAGTAGCTACATCCAATTGAGTCGTATTCTGAAGATAAAGGCCATAGTTTCCGAGGACAAAGAAAAACAGCCAACAGCCGACGGGGCCAAAAATTATCGTCCCCAGTATCATTTCCTTGATCGTTCTTCCTCTGGATATTTTAGCAATAAACAAACCGATAAAAGGAGCATAGACAATCCACCAGGCCCAGTAGAAGATGGTCCATTTTTCCGGAAAACCTGACTGCGCAATCGGATCCATCCAAGTGTTCAAGCGAAAGAAGTTATTCAATACAAGCCCGACACTATTTGTCGAGATTTCTAAAATAAAAAAAGTCGGGCCAAGGATGGTGACAAACAAAAGCAAAAAGAAAACTAAATAGACATTTATATTGCTTAGCCGTTTTACCCCTTTTTCCATTCCAGCAAATACACTGACCGCAAATACAATCGTACAGATGAGAAGCAGGGAGATATCCAGGAGATAGGTATGCTGTATTCCGGTGAGCCGTTTTACCCCTTCAGCCATCATCGGTATACTGATGCCGAGGGTTGTCCCGGACGCTCCCAGCAAACCGATCATAAAAAACATGTCAATCAACTTTCCCACGAAACCATCGGTATGATGATTCAGCACTGGGCGGCAAGCCTCGCTGATTTTAAGAATGGGAACTTTTTTCACATGATAAAGATAAGCAATCGGTAGTGCAGGCAGACAATAAATCGCCCACGCTGTCGGTCCATAGTGGAATAATCCATATGCTGCACTCCATTCCACTGCAAACGGTGTACCAGGAATGAGACCGAGCGGTGGCTCGAGATAATAATATCCCCATTCAATCGCTCCCCAGTACATGATTCCCGACCCAATACCCGCGCAAAAAATCATGGAAATCCAACTGAATGTAGAGAACTCTGGAGACTCCTCCTTTTTACCAAGCCTGATTTGCCCGTGCTTACTAAACGCTGCCCATATTAAAAAAATCAACGAAGAAAAACCGATCCATAAGTACAGGACCCCTGTCAGATCCGTTAATTGCACATGCATCTGTTCCAGCCAGGTATGCGTAACATTTGGGAAGAAAAAAACAATGCTGCATAGTATTAACAAGGACAAAAACGCCACAAGAAAAAACGGCCAGTCGATTAATGACTTTTTCAAACACACACCCCTTACCAGGAAGACTTGTACTTATATGTATGTTTGGAAGTCCCTTTCCCATGCGTTTTAATTTTCAGTGGAATTAAGCAACCGAATTCCTTTACAAATAAAAATAACCTAACCACATGGTTGTGATTAGGTTATTAGCTCGAACTCAGGAATTATTATAAACCTGTCCTATTTCTTTAGCGGCCTGATCTTCATTGAAAGATTCTATTTTCTTATGTTCATCCACGGAGTCTCCAGAAAGTCTATCCTCAGCGTCAAAAGGCTGATTGGACTTTACTGTATTTTGCATTCCTATCTCCCCTGTGCTATTAGCTTCCACAGGGGTATTGAAATTCTCTTTTGGTTGCTTTTTCATAATTATCACCTCAATCTCTAGGTTTTGCTAAGCTCTGTTTTTCATGCCTCTGAAGCAAATAAATCCACTATACCATCTGATCATGGCTTTCATGGCGTTTAACCAATTAAGAAATGCACCTACAAACGATAGGTGCATTTCTTATGATTATTTAGATGAATTCAGCTTATAAACGCGAGCCTCATAAGGCTTGAATGTTGCAGAAATTAAGTCTTCCTCTGAATCAATGTCGTAATTGCTGATCAAAAGCTGTGCCTCTTTGTCCTGTAGATCAGATGGCAGTTCTAAAACAGCCTCACCTTCAAGAAGATTAGTAATAACAAGTACCATTTCATCCTTCAAAGTACGGGTATAAGCGTAAATGCTATCGTGGTCTTCCAATATAAGATCATAGCTGCCATAAATGAGGACATCGCTGCCTTTTCTTAAGTCAATCAGCTGCTTATAGTAATGATAGATGGAGTTAGGATCCTTTATCCCTTTTTGTACATTAATTTCTGTATAATTCGGGTTCACCTTCAGCCATGGTGTCCCTGTTGTAAAACCAGCATTTTCTGTATCATTCCACTGCATCGGCGTCCGGGAGTTGTCGCGGCCATTTTTCCAGATGACCTCCATGATCTCCTCATGTGATTTCCCCTCTTCTAATTCGTTGAAGTACATATTTTTAATGGCTACATCATTATAGTCGTTGATGGAATCAAACTTCGTGTTCGTCATGCCGATTTCCTGACCCTGGTAGATGAACGGCGTACCTTGCATTAAAAAGTACAGCGTCGCCAGACTTTTTGCAGACTTATTTAAATACTTCTTGTCGTTCCCCCATGTAGAAACTGACCTTGGCTGGTCGTGGTTTTCCAGGAATAAGGCATTCCAGCCTCTGCCTTCCAATCCCTTTTGCCACTTGGTCAATGTTTCTTTTAGAGCGTGGATATCGAGTTTTCCATCGGCGCTTTTGCCCCAAAGGTCCAAATGCTCGAATTGGAAAATCATATTGAACTTCCCGTTTTCCTCACCAACCCATTCCTCAGCCTGCTCAACTTTGACACCGTTCGCTTCTCCGACGGTCATGATGTCGTAATTGTCAAACGTCTTTTCTTTTAGCTCTTTCAAAAAAACCTGGATGCCCTCTCTGTTCATGTGTCCTTCGAAGGAAGGAACATACTTTTTATTTTCCGGATTAGGCAGATCCGGGAAGCCAGGAATTTTTTTGATATGGGAAATCGCATCGATGCGAAATCCATCAATACCTTTATCGAGCCACCAATTGACCATTTCATAGAGGTTTTTACGGACTTCCGGGTTCTCCCAATTCAAATCCGGCTGTTTTCTTGAAAACACATGCATGTAATACTCTTTCGTCTCCGGATCAAACTCCCATGCTGTACCGCCAAAAATAGATTCCCAGTTGTTCGGCTCTTTGCCATTTTTTCCAGGATGCCAAATATAATAGTCACGGTATGGGTTATCTTTCGAAGAACGCGATTCAATAAACCATGGATGCTCATCAGATGTGTGATTGATGACAAGATCCATAATGAGACGCATGCCTCGCTTATGCACTTCTTTCAACAATTGATCGAAATCAGCCATCGTCCCGAATTCTTCCATAATACCTTTATAATCACTGATATCATAACCATTGTCATCGTTCGGTGAGCTGTAAATCGGGCAAATCCAAATTACGTCTATTCCAAGATCTTTCAGGTAATCCAGTTTGGAGATGACACCCTTTATATCACCGATTCCGTCTCCATTCGAATCCATGAAACTGCGCGGATATATTTGATATGCTACTGCTTCTTTCCACCATTTTCTGCTCATAATAGCCTACTCCTAACATGTTGTCGTATTCTATATAATTAATGCGCAATCGATTGCACAAACGGACAAAAAAATAACAAGGCCCCAAATGACCTCTGCAGATTTCTCTTAGTTCATCGTATAATTGCTACACTTTATTGTCAAGCTGTAATTGAAATCGATTACACTCCCTCCCCTATGCTATTGTTGCATTGCTTGTGTATATCCAGTTTTTTGGTATGATAATAAAAGATTGACGTTGCGTTTTATTTCGATAAAAGATCGAATATTGAGGAGAATTCATGATGCAAACGGAGTTCCAATATATAGGAGAAAAGATTGTAGATCATCGCTACGAGCTGACAGAAACCTTCAATGAAGAAGTCATGAAAGTTTACCCGGAAAATTTTGCTGAAACAGATATGCCAGAAGCAGAATACTATAAAATTAGAGCTGATCTATTCAAATCTTTCGGAGAAGTTTTATATAAAGACGAAAATAAGGTACACCAAGAGGTTTATGAGTGGGCTGAACTAGCCGCTAATCGCACCATTGAATATAATGTATCTTTGACGCAGGCACTCCGTGTCATTTCTTTTTTCCAGCCTACCATCTGGGATTTTTTTCTTAATTAAATACCCAATACAAACAAGGAAGCTCTTAAGGAAGGGCTTCTTTTTTATATCATCTTGAAGATATGTACTTCTACTTTCAAAAACTTCCGAATAGAGTGATATTTATCCTGCATCTCCATTGCCCGAATCTGCTTCCGTCGCTATAATGAGTATATTATTCTTTTATCGAAGGAGGAACTTGGTTTGCCTATCAATATACCCAAAGATTTGCCAGCAGGCGAAATTCTTTCAGAAGAGAACATTTTTACGATGGACGAAGAACGGGCGAAAACCCAGGATATCCGTCCTTTGAATATTCTGATCTTGAACCTGATGCCTGAAAAGGAACGGACGGAGACTCAGTTACTACGGCTGCTCAGTAACTCTCCGCTTCAAGTAAATGTCGAGTTTTTACATACTGCTACGTATGAGTCGAAAAATGTCAGCAAGTCACATTTGCAGCAGTTCTATAAAAGTTTCAATGATATCAAACACCAGCGTTTTGACGGCATGATTGTGACCGGTGCGCCGATCGAGCAGCTGCCATTTGAAGAGGTGGTCTACTGGGAAGAACTGACGGACATCATGGAATGGACGAAAGATAATGTCACTTCTGTCATGCATATATGCTGGGGCGCCCAAGCCGCACTTTATCATCACTATGGCATTGGTAAATATGAGTTACCTCAAAAATTGACTGGAGTTTTTAAGCATCGCTTACTGCAGGACAATATCCAGCTTGCCAGAGGAAGCGATGATGAATTTGTGGTCCCTCATTCCCGTTATACCAGTGTTTCTGAAGAAGAAATCCTGGCACACGATGAGCTTATCCTTTTATCTTCCTCCGAGGAAGCCGGGCCATGTACGATTCTTTCCAAGGATCAAAAACATGTCATGATCACAGGCCACATCGAGTATGATGCGGAAACACTTGCCGACGAATACCACAGGGACACAAATAGAGGACTGGATCCTCATGTACCTGTTGATTATTTCCCAAATAATGATCCGGGTCAGAAACCATTGAACCGCTGGCGTTCCCATGCTTATCTGATGTTCTATAACTGGTTGAATTACTATGTGTACCAGGAAACGCCATTCGCCTGGAAGTAAACAAAAAGCTGCTGAAATCAGCAGCTTTTTTATTTATGCTTGATGCCAAAAAAGAATAGTGAAGAAACATTTTCTATAAGCCAAGCCAATTCGGTATCAACATGGTAGCATTTTCCCAGTATGTGATTACAAAGAGAATCAAGACCCCCATAACAAGAAATGGCGCAACAGCTCGTACTAGTTTTTCAAACTGCACTTCTGCTATAGAGGAAACAATAAAGAGTCCAGTTCCGACTGGAGGTGTTAACAAACCTATAGTCAAATTAATACATATTATTACCCCGAAGTGTATGGGGTCTATTTCAAAAGTTGTAAGGAGAGGCATAAAGACAGGTACGAGTATTATCAAAGCGGCAATCCCGTCCAGCACAGCTCCTAATAATAAAAGAAAGATATTCACCAATAACAAAAATACGATTGGATTATCGGATAGGGAAGTCATTCCAGCCACTATTGCCTGAGGGATTTGTTCGAATGCTATCATCCAGCCAAAAATGTTCGCCATGGCTATGAGAAACGTCACCGTTGCAGAGGTTATTACAGTATTAATGAGGATGTCAGGCATTTTTCTCCATTTTAGTTCTTTATAGAAGAAGGCACCTACTATATAAGCAACAACAGATGCTATTGCAGCAGACTCTGTAGCTGTAAATACCCCACTAATGATGCCTGCGATAATAATAAACGGAACAAGTAAAGCAGGCAATACGTTCAATGTGTTTGTAAGGACCTCCCTCCAAGTTGCTCGATTACTTTTTTGGAAGTTGTATTTATATCCTATGAAGCTTACCAAAAGAATAAATCCTAAGCCATAAAGTATCCCTGGTATGATACCAGCCATAAACAAACCACCAATTGATGTACCAGATAATGTGCCATAAATAATGAATATCATACTCGGCGGGATGATCGGTGCTACGATAGAAGATGCGAGTGTCAGTGCAGATGAAAAATCTTTATTGTAACCTTCTTTTTCCATTTCGGGTACCATCACTTTGCTCATCATTGCAGCCTGAGCATTGGCAGAGCCTAATATAGAAGCTAGAAACATATTAGAAACAATAGTCACATATGCTAGTCCTCCCCTGACATGACCGAATAGAACTTTGGCAAATTTCACCAGGCGTGCGGTAATTCCCCCTCCATTCATTAATTCACCAGCTAACATGAACAATGGGATAGCCAGCAACCCAAAGTTATCAAGACCAGAGTACAACCGCATCGGGGCTGACTGCATTAAAGTGGTATTCCCCTCCACTAAAAAGTACAATACCGTCGTCATCCCAAGTACCAAAGATATTGGTATGGACATAAACAAAAAAACAAAAAACATGATGACAACTAAAACACTCATTAGCCTTCATCCTTCCTGAAAATATCCACTAGATTGGAAAGCAGGTGGATTGATGCAAAGCTCAATCCAAGTGGTACCGCCATATAGGGAATCCACATAGGTAATAGAAGTGTAGTTGACTTTTGGTAGGCTACGCTTGGGGACAAAATCCAATTTATACTATAAAAAATAAGTATAAATAGAAAAATCAGCATAAGGATATGCCCAATAATTAATATGATTCTCCTTATATTTCCCGAAATATATTCCGTTATTATGGTGACACTTGCCTGGGACTTATATTTCAGCCCCAGGCTTCCACCTATAAAACTAATCCAAATAAGCAAAAAAATTGAAATTTCACCTGCCCATGACAATGGGGATTGCAATACATAACGAAAAGCTACGGCAAGTGTCAAAACAACAGCCATAGAAAACATCAAGATTATGGCAAGCCCTTTTTCTATTATTGAAATTCCATAACTAATTGCCTTCATCTTTAGTCCCCCCTACTATGTCTTAACGGAATGTATCTATGAACTCTTGAATGAGTGGATCTTTCTTTCCATATTTTTTATCAAACATTTGAATCTGCTCCTCAAAGACAGAAGAGTCAAGTTCATAGATATTCATACCATTACTTTTCAACTCTTCTTTAAATTCTTCTTCTTTCTCTGCTCTAGTCATAGCAGTATATTCGGCAGCTGCTTTAATAGATTCGCGTATAATTTGCTGATCTGCTTTTGACATTCCTTCAAAGGTAGATTTGTTTACCATAGCAATAGCAGGCCATACCATATGATTTGTCACAGCTCCATGGTCAACTACTTCGTAGTATTTATTTGTAATAGCCGCATCCAGATCCATATCCATTCCATCAATGACTCCTGTCTGTACGGCAGAATATACTTCCGGTAAAGGAAGGCCTACTGTTCCAGCCCCTGTTGATGTATAAAAATCCTGCATTGGAGGACTTGGTGTTACGCGCAGCTTCATACCTTCCATATCAGCTGTATTTTTCACCTCTTTGTCTTTAAAAAGCATGACCCGTTGACCTGCAAAAAGGTAGTCCAACCCCACTAACCCCTGTTGATCTAAAGTGTCCAGTATCTTTTTAGCCACATCTGAATCTCTGGCATCATTTGCCTCCTTTAGATTTTCAAAAGCATAAGGCGTAAACCATGCAGCGAATGCTTCCTCTCTCGAACTCATATAAGCTGCAGTTATCAACCCAAAATCAATAGATCCCCCTACAATCTGTTCTACCATATCTGCTTCCGTACCAAGTTGGCTGGAAGGGTAAATTTCCAGTTGCATTCTTCCATCAGACCTTTTATCAAGTTCTTCCTTGAATTTTTCAGCACCTTTATGCCACATATGGGAAGGAGGTGTTATATGCGCCAATTTAAATTTATAAGTCTCCCCATCCTGTGCATTAGCATCTTGAGCAGCGTCGGTACCAGATGAGTTACTACACGCTCCTAGGGCAAACAACATTAATGCAAACACGAGCAGATATAAACGTTTATTCATGTACATTCCTCCTATTAATTTAATAAGCCATGGGGAAGGTCCTTCTTTTTCATAACTCCTTAGCTGACAGGGGATGGTTGTTCCCATCCTAATAACAAAGCTGCTTCGTTATGCTCTCCTTGCAGTAATAGTTTACGAATCCTTGTGGAAGAAATGGTGTCACCTCCAGCACAACAAACAGCCTTAGTTATATTAACGTGGAAATGCTTTGATAACTTTGTCACATCACCAAATCGATTCTTTCCAAACCGGAAATCCCGCCCTACATTTATTTCTTTTGGAGAGAATCTTGTAAGTTCCTCAATAAAACTATCAGCAGTCCTATTGATATAGGATTGGTCAAAGTTGGCTACTACAATATGATCAACCCCTAACGCAGCTATTCTGCTAACTTTTTCTTCCACCGTAGTCAGTACTTTCGCGCCTTGAAAAAAAGATCGAGGAGGAGGATCAAATGTGTATACTAAGCTTGGAACCATTAGTTCCTTACTCCTTTGAACGGCCTGTAAGATGACTTTCTGGTGGCCGCGATGTACTCCATCAAATGCACCAATGGCTACCACCGCCCCCGTTAAATCTGGTGTACTATTATAATGTGCTCTCATAGGGACCACCTCTTTCAGTAGAAGTTAACAAGATGAACATTCACTTTTAATTCTCGCTATCAGCTTTTGTTAAGCCGGCAACAGCCCAGTTTTCCTTTTCAACTTCTTGAAGAATAATACGTACTTTTTCAGAATCAACGTTCAAATTTCGAACTATTGCTTCGTTAACCTCTTTAATTAATTGTTTTTTTGTACCTTCCTTACGCCCTTTTAAGATATGGAGGAAAGCTATTGGCATGGTTTCCCTCCTCACAAAGCAGTAACATTGAGTTCCATACTTCCCAACGTACCGAAATCCACCTTAATATCATCCCCGTCATGGACGGTTACCGCCTCAGTAATCCCTCCAGTGAGTATGACCATTCCAGGTTCAATTGCCAGGTCAAATCTATTAATCATGTTGGCAAGTTCGATAATGGAACGAACAGGATGGCCAAGTACAGCAGACCCTGAACCAGATTGTACAATTTCCCCATTTTTAATCAGTTTCACTGTCATATCACTAAGAGAAGTATGGTACGGTGAATAAGCTTGATCTCCGAGAAAAAACTTGGAAGAGGATGCGTTATCAGCAACTACATCTTCTAACGTGAAAGAAAAATTCTTATACCTGCTGTCAATCACCTCTACTGCAGGCATGATGAAGTCTGTCGCTGCCCAAATATCCCTGGGAGTAAAGTTCTCTCCTTTCAGTTTTTCTTTCATTACAAAAGCAACTTCAGGCTCTACCCTTGGGTGAATTAAACCATTAAGAGTCAACTTTCTTTCCGCTACTTCCATCGATTGAGTGAGTCGCCCATATATCGGTTCATTGACACCCACAGACTCTTGTTTTGCATGGCTTGTAAGCCCCATCTTCCAGCCAATCATTCGATCCCCGCGTGCGCCTGCCAGTTTCCCCCACAAGCTCTGTATTCTATAAGCATCTTCTACTGTCATATCAGGATACTGGACTGTTAGCTTTTCCATTTCCTCCGCATCTTTTTGATGTTTGTCGATGTGCTTTGCTAACTTTTTCAAATCAAATGTTTTTGTTTCCAACCCTTACGCTCCTTTCTCTATGTACTTTTATTAGAAAATCTTATGGAGGCTTCACCAAGTTGATCTATCCTTACCAAAAATTCATCGCCCGGTTCTGCGTTAACTGCTGCTGAAAGCGCTCCCGATAAAATTACCTCATCTTTTTTCAGGGAAATATCATATTGAGCCAGCTTATTTGCAAGCCAGGCGACACATTTAGCTGGATTTCCCATGGCTGCCGAACCTTTTCCTGTATTCACCCGTTCGCCATTTTTAAAAAGTTCCATGTTCACCTCTGGAAGGTTTACCTCTTGAATGGATGTAGCGTTATCACTCAGTACATACAGACCAGAAGATGCATTGTCAGCAATGGTGTCCGGGAGGTTGATTTTCCAATCAGAGATCCTGCTATCTACTATCTCAATAGCTGTCACCACAGAACCCGTAGCTTTTATGACATCTTCAACGGTAATAGCAGGCCCTCGCAACTCTTCTTTTAATATAAAGGCTACCTCCCCTTCTACTTTTGGCTGCAGGACTCTATATGGTGGGATTTCCCCGTCATTTTCTATTACCATAGTATTTAGTAAATGTCCGTAATCAGGTTCATTTACCCCTAACAGCTCTTGCATGGCAATCGATGTTAGTCCAATTTTCTTACCCACTACCCAATGACCCTGCTCCACCTTTTTCTGTATGTTCGACATTTGAATCTGGTATGCTTCGTCAATAGTCAAATTGCTAATTATATCTGTTAATGCCTGTATACTTTGCTGTTGTTTTTCTGCTTGTTCTAATCTGCTGGATAAATCATCTAATTCGCTACTCAGCATTTTTCTGCTCAAAAATCAAAACCTCCTTCCTTTTTTATAGTTAAAAACTAAAGTTTTATGGTGATATTCGATAGTTCACTATAAAATTCAAAGCTGTGTATCCCGCCTTCTCTGCCGATACCACTTTGTTTCAGTCCCCCAAAAGGCGTGCGTAAATCTCTTAAGTACCACGTGTTTACCCAAATAATTCCCGCCTCTATTCGGTGGGCTACCCTATGGGCACGTCGTAAGTCATTTGTCCAAATTGTCGTTCCCAAACCATAATGCGTATCATTAGCCTGGTCTATAACATCTTCCTCACTATCAAAAGGCAATACGGTGACAACTGGTCCGAAAATCTCTTCCTGTACACACCTGGAATCACGGTCCAAACCGGCTAAAATAGTAGGCTCAATAAAGTATCCTTTTTGGACTCCCTTTGGACGATAGCCTCCTACAAGTATTTCTCCGCCTTCTTCCTTAGCTATCTGAATATACTGATTCACACGATCATAATGCTCCTTCGAAATGACAGCACCAACTTTTGTCCCCGAGTCAAACGGATCTCCCACCTGCAATTGTCTGGTTTTTGCTACAAACTTCTTCAGAAATTCGTCATACGCTTCCCGTTCTACATAAATCCTTGAACCGCATAGACACACTTCGCCCTGGTTCATAAAACTGGATTTAAGCGTTGTTTCAATTACCTCATCGAGGTCAGAATCTGCGAATATGATATTTGGGTTTTTACCCCCCAGTTCATAGGAGAGTTTTTTTAGAGTAGGTGCAGCAGCCTTCATGATTGCTGTTCCTGTCTTGGTCTCTCCAGTGAACGTGATTGCATCTACATCTGCATGTTCTGTAAGAGCTGCCCCTGCAGAATTCGGGCCAAACCCATGAACCAAATTGACGACGCCGTCTGGAACGCCAGCCTCTTGAATGATTTCAGCTAAAACTGTGGCAGTCATCGGTGTCCATTCTGCTGGTTTCATTACCACTGTGTTTCCTGCCGCAAGACATGGAGCCATTTTCCAAGTCAACAGGAGTAATGGTAAATTCCACGGATTGATCATCCCTACTACACCTACCGGACGGCGGATTGAATAATGCAGAGCTTGATCATCTTGTTGATAAGCTTCAGTTCCTAAAGAAGTCAGGAAGTCCGCAAAGAAATGAAAATTATAGGCTGCCCTTGTAATATCAACTTCCAGTGCCATTTGATAGGGCTTACCTGTATCCATGGCCTCCAGTGCTGCTAACTCTTCTTTTCTATTAAGGATTAGATCCCCAATGCGGCGTAAAACCTGTGATCTTTTTGCCGCAGTAAAGTTACTCCATGGTCCTTTTAAAGCTGTCCTGGCTGCTTTAACAGCCGAGTCAATTTCCTCGTATCCACCTTCTGCCACCTTGCCCATCACTTCTTCTGTAGCTGGATTAATATTTTCAAAGGTGCTCTGACCATCAAAGTCCATATACTCTCCATTGATAAAATGACGGCAATCAATAGGCTGAACCTTCTTTCCAGACATCTCTTTTATATGCATGTAACATCCTCCCTTACTAAATCTCGGATTGCTTTATGGGAAGATGGTGACGCTCCGTCACCATCTCAGTCTTCTATTTCAACAACCATTTCAATTTCGATAGCTGTGCCGCCTGGCAGTTGTGCCATTCCAACTGCCGAACGGGCATGACGACCTTTCTCGCCAAACACCTCGACTAGAAGATCAGAGGCTCCATTGATCACTTTTGGCTGGTGTATAAAGTCCTCTGTACAATTCACCATCCCTAATAATTTGACAACACGCTTCACCTTGCTTAATTCTGTAAGCTCAGCTTTTAAGACACTTAACAGATTTAACATGGAGATACGTGCTGCTTGATATCCTTCTTCAACACTTAAGTCTAAACCCAGCTTCCCATGGTATTGATCTACTCCCTGACCGGCAGTGAAGATCAAATTACCTGCCTTTACATGGCTCACATAATTCCCCACCACAGAGCGAACAGGAGAAAGCTCAAGCCCGAGTTTTTGAAGTTTCTCCTCTGGAGTTATTACTTTTTGTTCCATAATTCAGTCTTTTCTCCTTTACATTTAAGAATCGGATTGCATTTTCACCTAATACCATTCTTTTCTGTTTATCTGTGAGATTGTCCATTTCATCAACTACTTTTCCAGGTGGAATTTCCCTTAATAAAAATGGATAATCAGATCCCATCATTACACGGTCATCCCCAAAACGATCAATTAAATAGTTGATATTAAGAGAATCATAGTTTAACGAATCAAAATAGAAGTTCTTCACATAATGACTTGGTGGATGGGACGTCAATCGTAAATGAGGCCATACTTCCCAGCCTTTATCTAATCTCGGGAGAATGTATGGAAAGGAACCACCCCCATGTGCAAAGCAAACTTTCAAATTCGGAAACTTTTCGATTACCCCGCTCCAAATCAGGCTGGCTGCGGCCAGTGCTGTTTCACTGGGCATCCCTACGGTGTACATGAAATTATGTCTTGGCGTACGATCTTTCGCCATCGTCTCCCAGGGGTGAATAAATAAAGGTACGTTCCATTCTTCTGCTTTCTCAAAGAATTCGAGAAATTGAGGGGAGTCGAGATTCTCCCCATTGATATTCGTACCAATCTCAATCCCATAAAGGTGTAGCTCATTGATACATCGTTCCATTTCTTTGATAGCAGCTTTTACGTTTTGCATGGGGACAGTCCCCATGCCAATAAAACGTGCCGGGTTTTCTTTGACAGTCTCCGAGATGAAATCGTTCTGTATTTTAGCCATCTCTGTGGCAGCCTTTACGTCTGCCCAGTATGAAAAGGTAACAGGGATCGGGGATAGGACTTGAATATCCACCCCTTCGCGATCCATGTCCTTAATCCTTTTTTCAGGATCCCAAACCTGGTCGGTCACTTCCCTGAATACTTTTCCTTCGATCATAATATTTGCGCCACATGCACAGGTTTGATCCAAGGTGGGCCATTTGCCCTCATATTTTTCTGTGAAGTCAGGTAAATCTTTCGGAATAACATGTGTGTGAAAATCTACCCTCATGCCTTCCATTCCTTTGCTTCAGGAGGCATAACATAGCCGCATTCATCACAAGTTCGAAGTTCTTCACTAGCGTTGAATGTTTCAATTGCTTCTTTAACCTGGGTGCCAATGTCGGTCAATTGCACGGTAGCACGGTGCATTTCATGGTTGCAGTTATCACAGAACCAGGAGAAACTCTCAAGCTCCCCCTCGCCTCTTTTACGCTCAATGACTATGCCATACGAGTCAGCAACCCGGTGCGGGGAATGAGGAACGTGAGCTGGAAGCATGAATATTTCCCCTTCTCCAACCTCCACAATTTCACGTTCTCCCTCACCATTGATACATTCTACAAAGGCACTTCCTTTCACCTGATAAAAAAATTCATCAGCGGGATCGATATGGAAGTCCCTACGCTTATTAGGTCCCCCAAGAAGCATCGCGATGTACTCGGAATCTTCCCATAGCACTTTATTATTAACAGGTGGTTGCAACAAATGCTTATTTTCCTCAATCGTTTTCTGTAGATCCATCACTCTGGATTGTAAAAAAGATGTAGATTTAGTGGACATCAAAAATCCTCCTTATTTATTAAAAATCACCATTATTGTAAACGCTTTCATAAAGCGCTGATATAGCCCAAATCTTTCGAGATGTTTTCCGCCGTACTCACAACATTTTTAATCATATCTTCACGGTTCCTGCCGTTCATATAAGTGATTGGCCCTACCATATTTAACGAGGCGATAATTTGCCCTGTATAGGAACGGATAGGCGCTGCTATTCCATATAAACCAAGTTCATTTTCATTATTACTTATTGCATAACCTTGTTTTTTAATTTGTCTTAACTCTTTTTTCAACGTATCAAGATCTGTAATTGTATTTGGAGCCAGTTTCAATAGACCTTTGGATATCGTCGGTTTAAGAAAGGATGGGTTATAAGCTAGTAATACTTTTCCAGTACTCGTACAATAGGCTGGTTTGGTAGCACCAATGTAAGTTGGCACAGGGAGGGATTCTTTCGACTGCACCTTAAGGACAAAACGAACTTCCCCTGCATCAAACATTCCAATATGCACGGTACCATTAAACTTTCTGACTAGCCGTTCACAAAACGGGGTGGCTTCATTGTAGATGTCCTGCTGGTACATCACATGATTACTCCATTCAAGCAGCTTCCAGCCTAAACGATATCTTCGGCGGCTATCTTGTATTAAAATGCCTTCCTGGCATAAAGTACGTACAAGGTGATTCACCGTGCTTGGATTCATCCCTAACTTTTCTGCAATCTCTAAATTGCCAAGTGCAGGCTCATCATTAGTAAAACAATTCAGAATTTTGGAAACTTTTCGGACAGACGAGATCACTGAGCTTCCTTCCCCCTCATTCCAATAACGTTTATAAGTAATTTTTCCCATATCACCCAGTATAAAGGAATTACTCAACTAAACGCTAACCAGCCCTGACGAAAATGTACAATTAGGTCGTTTGAACCTGGTCGATTTTTGTTCCTTTCAATGCCTCATCTACCATTTCAAATTTATTCTTGCGTTTAAATCCGGCATAAAATCGTCCCAGCCTTCTGACAGGATCACCCGAGTAATAACGCTCGTATTGTAGCAGGCGTTGACCGAAGGCTTCTCCACTCAAATCCCAGGCAAGCTTGAATAATTGTACCCTTTCTTCTGAAGAAACTCCTTCACGTCCTACATAATATTTTTCTGTAACGCCCCTGAGCTCCGGATTAACAAAGTCTGCTTCTGATGGAGACATCAGCAAGCCGCCAGCACCGATAGTCTGAATGACTTCAACTGCTCTCGGATACATTTTGGGTAGCATACCACGGATGGCCTCCAGCGGGGTACCTGCCGGCATAACTTCCCCATGAGGCAATGTTTCATACTCATATTCAGAGACACGGAGTAATGATCTTATAGCTTCCACTGACTGCATCAGTTCTCCCAGCTGAGTCTGGACATTTAAATATCCATCCACGCCTATAGAGTCCGCGACCCGGGCAGCCACTTCCGCAGCAAATTGAAGCTTGATTAACCCTCTAACACCCGATTGATGTGCAGGCTGTTGCCCAATGCCCGTTTTAGGATAAAGCAGGTTAGCAGCCTCCACGTTTTGATTGATGAATATTCGATGTTTTGGAACGAAGACATCATCAAATACAAGCAGGGCATCCATTTCTTCATATCGGGAGGAAAGCGGATGATCGAACAGAGAACGTTTGCCATCCTGCGCCGGCTCCCGGCAAATGATTTGCAGCCCTGGTGTATCTAGTGGTAAAGCAAATGCGATGGCATACTTTTCATCTCCTGGTTTAAATCCAGGAAAAGAATAGATGATAACTTCGTCTGTGATCGGGGCCAGAGTTGCCAGCATCTTTGCTCCTCGTACGACAAATCCGTCTTCTCTTTCTTCAACCACTCCTAAATGAGTAAACTCATCATTTTGCTCATGAGAAGCTTTACTTCGATCATTTTGAGGATTGATTATGGCGTGCGTTAAAAAGAGATCATGATCACGAATGTACTTGTGATAGTCGATCATATTCTTAGCCCATTCGGGATCATACTGTTTAAGGAACCAAGAGTTACTAGCCATTGCGGTTACTGTTACATTCAAAAAGTCAGGTGTCCTGCCCATTAACCCGAAAGTAGCTCTTGCCCAAATCTCAAAAAGTTTTGAACGCGCTTTCAAATCTTCATATGACTTTGGTACTTTAAAAGCCTGTGAAACTCGCTCCCCATTCTCCTCACAAATATAAGTGACTTCATCCCGATATGCAGGATCGTTTTGCATATCATAAAGTTTGGCAATTTCCTTAACTGGCTGGTGAAAAACAGGTTCGTTGTATACGTCCGTAACTTTTTGTCCACCAAGCCATACCTCAGGCTGCCGTGATTTCAGACCTTCTATATATTCCTCTCCAGTACGAATCCCCATAACAGTTGTGCCTCCTTCAATTAATCTGTAACATAGTTTTCAATAGCTTTTGTCTGACGAAATTTACCTTTGAAGAACACTAATCCATCATCTTCCTGATACGTATAATTTTTTACTTCACCTAAAAATAAAACATGGTCTCCGCCCTCATATTCCTTCCATGGAGTACATTCAATGGTTGCTAATGCCCCTTTGATTTTGGGACCGTATTCACTTTCTTCCCATTCGATATTTAACCCTTGCTGTTCACGACCGGCAAATTGCCAGGCAATCGCTTCTTGTCCTGAGGATAAGATGTTCACGATAAAACTCTTATTCTTAAGACTTTCATAAGACTTAGCATTCTTATCAATGGATACCAAAATCAGAGGGGGATCCAAGGATACAGATGTAAAAGAGTTAACCGTAATGCCTTTCTTAACCACATCATCTTCATACCACGTAACAACCGTCACACCGGTTGCAAAACTTCCTAAACAATTTCTTAAATCGCGTACATCCATTTTTGTTATTCCACCTCCATAATTAATTTCTGTTATCACTATACAAAATAGTGAAATAGTAAAAAGCTCAAAATTTCATATTATGATATTTCAGTATACATTTTAAAAATTTCTGATTTAATCGACTAATTTCTTTATTCTGATATTTTAAATAAGAAAATAGGCAGTAAATCTGTCGATTCACTGCCTATTGATTATTAATTTTAGGAGGATTGCTAGTTATGCTTTAAGGTTTGTACCTCCTTAATCACTTTTACCATATTCTTCGTCATAAAGCTCGCTTGCTCCCCAAACCGAATATACTTATATCCATCCACTTCCGGTGTCTCTTTTTCAGTATAACGATGTATGAAAAAGGATAAACAGCTCATTTCATTTATGTCTGGGAGTTCTTTCACCTTCCATAAAAACAGATGAAGATTCTTCTTGGGGTTATAATCAAACACTCCTAAATCGACCAATTGCTCTT
Organism: Thalassobacillus devorans MSP14; assembly: GCF_000496835.1. Taxonomy (GTDB): domain Bacteria; phylum Bacillota; class Bacilli; order Bacillales; family Halobacillaceae; genus Thalassobacillus; species Thalassobacillus devorans_B. Next base: position 262,589 of record NZ_KI543238.1, on the reverse strand, counting down.
TTGGAACATCCAGATTGGTCTCTTCCTTGGCTTCCCGAATACATGTCTCTTTTGGATTTTCGTCTCGTCCTACCTCTCCTTTAGGCAAATCATAAAACCAATTTCCGGTTGAATGACAGCCGAGGAACCATTCTCCATCTGTCAAAATAAGCCCTGCAGATAGCTTTTTCATTGTAATCACCTGCTAATCATGTTTTATGTAGTATTCCCTTTTTGATAGATTGTACAACACCAAAAAACCTACCCTGTCATTACACTCAGGATAGGTTACAAGATTAATTATTTTTAATAGTTTCTCTCTAAATGTCTGATAACGATGCAGGTTGCTTTTCTTCCTGGAAGGCAATGGTATCCACCCCTTTCTTTTATTCACTACAATCTATGTAATATGGGCAGAAGTGTAATGGGCGAATGCTTAATTTAGGCTCTTTTGCATCAAAAAAATGGCTAAGCTGCTTCTCTACAATATCTGCTTAGCCATTTTTACTTTATGAGTGCTAAATTATGCTGAAATTTCAAAAAAACCAGGTCTCCGCCCGGATTGCGGAAACCTGGTTATTTTCTATAATTATAAAATTCCGATAGCTGCCAGCATGATAACAACTGCAACAGAGATGACCGGAATCAGGACAGCTACTACAAAGATATCTTTATAGCTGTCTTTATGGGTCATGCCAGTAATTGCGAACAACGTCAATACCGCACCGTTATGCGGCAAGGCGTCGAGACCTCCGGATGACAAGGAAGCAATCCGGTGGAAGGCTTCCGGACTGATGCCGGTGTTCTGTGCTATTTCGTAATATTTGGAACCGAGTGCTTCCAGTGCGATTCCCATCCCCCCAGATGCGGAACCAGTAGCACCAGCTAAAATATTTACCGCGATTGCTTCTGAAATGAGCGGATGCCCTTTGACGCCCATCAGCAATTCAGTCAGACGTTCGAAGCCTGGCACTTCACGCACAACGGTACCGAAACCTACCGCAGCACTAGTGTTGATGATGGCGATGACAGAGCCGTTCGCTCCTTTGTTCATCGATGAAATGAAGCGCTTGAACTTGCCTGGATTCAATACCATGATTAACAGGATACCTGCGATCAAGGCTGCGACGACGTCCCATCCGAATACATTCAAGGTTATAAGTACAGTCAAAAGTGGTAATATAGACAGGATGAAATTAGGATCGTCCTCTTCTTCCACTTGCATCATATTTTTATCGCTTGGCTCGGTAAATACTTCCCCTTTTTGGGTCAGTTTCTTTTCCTGCCACCTTAAGTATAAATATCCTCCGACCCCCATGATGATGGCTGCAATGATCCCCATAACCGGGGCTGCCATGGCATCTGTTTTAAAATATTGCATCGGAATCAGGTTCTGAATTTGTGGTGTACCCGGGATGGCAGTCATCGTAAAGGTAAAAGAACCTAATGCGACAGTTGCCGGGATCAGCTTTCTGGAGATATTTGCTTCACGGAATAATGACAATGCGAGTGGATAGACAGCAAATACGACAACAAATAAGCTGACACCGCCATAAGTCAATACAGCACAGGAAGCAAGCACCCCGAGAATGGCGCGTTTTGTTCCTAACAGTTTTGTCAGTGCAACTGCGACAGACCTGGCCATGCCTGTGTCTTCCATCAGTTTTCCAAAAATAGCCCCAAGCATGAAGACAGGGAACCATGCTTTAGCAAAATCAACGAACCCGCCCATATACGTATCTTTATAGGCTTCTAACAAATCGAGGCCGCCTGTGACCGCTACGACTCCCGCAGCGATCGGGGCCACCCAGATGATGGACCAGCCGAGATAGGCCAGTACCATCAATACAATGAGACCTAATAATATTCCAAACATGTTGATTCCTCCACTAGTTGAATAGTTTCTCCCAAACCTTTTTTATCTGTTTATCTATACGATTTCTACGAGCATCGCGATTCCCTGCCCTCCCCCTATACATAGAGATGCGATCCCGTACTTTTCATTTTTGCGTTTTAATTCTTTGATGACTGTATATAAAACACGCGTGCCGCTTGCCCCGATCGGGTGGCCAAGCGAAATAGCTCCTCCGTTGACATTCACTTTGCTTCGGTCTAAGCCAAGTTCTTTTTCTACTGCCAGGTACTGGGCAGCAAATGCTTCATTGACTTCAATCAAAGCAATATCATCTAAAGACAAGTCCGTTTGAGCCAATGCTTTTTTGATGGCGGGTACCGGACCGATTCCCATGTAGGCTGGATCAACACCGGCTACTCCCCAGGATACAATTTTAGCTAATGGCTTGAGGTTCTTTTCTTCCACAAAACTCTCGCCTGCTAATACGACTGCTCCGGCACCGTCATTGATACCGCTTGCATTTCCACCGGTCACAGTACCATCTTTTTTGAAGGCAGGCTTCAGCTTTGCCAGCCCTTCAGGCGTTGTATCTTCACGGATATGTTCATCGGTATCTACAACACTGGTACCTTTGCGAGATTTCACTTCTACCGGAACGATTTCTTCTTCGAACTTTCCACTGTTGCGCGCTTCTGCTGCACGTTTGTGGCTTTCTGCCGCATATGCGTCCTGGTCTTCTCTACTAATTTCGTATTTTTCTGATAGATTCTCTGCTGTAACGCCCATACCTTTTCCAATATATTCATCTGTCAATGCTGCCCAGAGCATGTCATCGATTTTCGGCGTGCCAAGCTTGGTGCCGAAACGGCTGCCACGCATGGCATACGGGGATTGGCTCATGTTCTCCACCCCGCCAGTCAGGGCGACTTTCCCTTCTCCCAGCTTAATAGACTGGGCTGCAGATACGACCGATTGCAGTCCGGACCCACATAGTCTGTTAACCGTAAGCGCCGGGCTTTCCATCGGCACCCCGGACTTCAATGCGATATGTCTGACCATGTATGGTGCGTTGTTTGCGGAATGTATGACATTCCCCATCACAGTTAAATCAACATCTTCCGGAGTGATGCCGCTTCGCTTGACTGCTTCTTTACTGACGGTCACCCCAAGGTCGGTCGGATCGACGTCTTTTAGTGACCCACCGAAGCTTCCAAATGCTGTCCGTGCACCTTCTAAAATATAAACGTTTTCCATGCTGTTACTCCTCCCTTTCATTTATTGTGCTGTATAGCCACCATCAATGACGACTGCCTGCCCGGTGACGCCTTTTGATTTATCACTGGCGAGGAATAATGTATAGTCGGCAATTTCCTGTACTTGAAGCAAGCGTTTTTGTGGAACTAATGGATAGATCACTTCCTCCAGTACTTTCTCTAATGACACGTTACGATTTTTCGCCAGGTCCTCCAGCTGGTTGCGGACAAGCGGCGTATCGACATAGCCTGGGCATACCGCGTTTACGGTAATACCATGCTCTGCACCTTCTAATGCGGTAACTTTTGTCAATCCGATGACACCATGCTTGGAACTGTTATACGCAGATTTCCCGGCAAAACCGACAAGTCCGTTGATTGACGCCATATTGATAATACGTCCAAAGCCTTGCTTTTTCATGATCGGGAAAACATGCTTCGTTGCCATGAATGGGGCCACCAGCATAACTTTTGTGATGAATTCGAATTTTTCTGTCGGGAAGTCTTCGATCGATGCTACATGTTGAAGTCCGGCATTATTGATCAAGACATCGAGCCGGCCGTATTTTTCCACTGTCTGGTCAATTGCCTGCTGCAATTCTTCTTCTTTTGTAACATCGCACTTCACGCCGATGCAGTCATATCCTTCATCCGTAAGCTTCTTTGTCGCTTCCTGCAATTTTTCTTCATTGATGTCACTGAACGCGACTTTCGCGCCGTTTTTCACGAACTCTACTCCGATTTCGTGGCCGATTCCACTTGCTGCACCTGTTATGAATACTACCTTGTTATCTACCATTCCATTTATCCCCCTTGATTAAAAGATCAGAACGTTGCCGATAATAGATTTTCGCTGACCTGAAGATCTGCGCCAGTCGCTTCTACTACTTCTTCTACTGTCCATCCTTCTGCTACTTCAACCAGTACTAGCCCGTCGTCTGTAACATCGATGACAGCACGATCGGTGATAATGCGATCCACGACACCTTCACCAGTTAAAGGGAGACTGCATTCTTTTAGAATTTTCGGCTCTCCATGTTTATTTACGTGATCCATGATAATGACGATCTTCTTAGCACCGTGGACAATGTCCATCGCACCGCCCATACCTTTGATCATCTTTCCTGGGATCATCCAGTTTGCCAGATTACCGGTTTCAGAGACTTCCATACCACCAAGAATGGCAAGATCCAAGTGTTCTCCCCGAATCATCGCAAATGATTCAGCACTGCTGCAATAAGATGCTCCGACCGCTGCTGTGACCGTTTCTTTTCCAGCATTGATTAAGTCCGGGTCCACTTCGTTCTCATACGGAGAGCGTCCGATTCCCACCAGACCATTTTCAGACTGAAGAACGATTTCTTTATCTTCCTGGATGTAGTTCGCTACCATCGTCGGCATTCCGATCCCTAAGTTGACATAGAAACCGTTTTCAATTTCGCGCTCTGCTCGTTTTGCGATTTTCTCTCTTACTAGTGCTTTATCCACATTAACTGCCATGCTGTTCCCTCCTATTATGCTTCTTTTCTCAGCGTCAGACGTTCGATTCGTTTCTCCTGTTTACCTTCGATCAACCCTTGTACATAAATACCAGGGGTATGAATATGATCCGGATGCAATGTTCCGACTTCCACCAGCTCTTCCACCTCTGCAATTGTTGTAGTACCTGCAGCTGCTATCTCCGGGTTAAAATTACGGGCCGTCTTGTTATAGACAAGGTTACCCAGCCGGTCGCCTTTGGCAGCACGGACGAGGCTGAAATCTGCTTTCAGACCTGTCACCATCAAATAGTCTTTTCCATCAAAATTACGTACTTCTTTTCCTTCTGCAATCGGCGTTCCTACACCAGCTGGTGTATAGAATGCAGGTATGCCTGCTCCGCCGGCACGGATACGTTCTGCCAAAGTCCCTTGTGGAGTCAGTTCTACTTCCAGTTCTCCGGCCAGCACCTGACGTTCGAATTCCTTATTTTCACCGACATAAGAGCCGATCATTTTATCAATCTGTTTATTTTCAAGGAGCAGTCCCAGCCCCCAATCATCAACGCCACAGTTGTTGGAAATCACCGTTAAATGCTTTACCTTTGATTCTACTAATGCAAGAATCAGATTCTCCGGAATACCAACCAGACCAAATCCTCCAACCATGATTGTCGAGTAATCTTTGATATCTTTTACTGCTTCTTCAAATGATGTATAAATAGTTTTCATCATGCTACACTCCCTTCACCTTTTATTTATGCAAGAAGCATGCCAACTTTTAAAGTGAATGAAAATTCACTGATGAAGGACGATTCACTTGTAAGCGCTAACAAATAATTTACGGATTTTCGGAAAATTAAACATAATACTACAATCACAACAATGAAAGCCCTTTATCATATAACAAAAAATAAACCATTCCAGAATATCGGAATGGTTTTCCGAATTTCCGGAATGGTTTATAAATGGTATTTTTTCACTTTATCATATAAGCTTGTTTTTCCTATACCAAGCATTGTTGCAGCTTTTCCTTTGTCACCATGGACTTTTTTCAATGCTCTTTCAATCGCCTGGCGTTCTGCCGTTTCCAAAATCGCCTTCAAACTTCGATCTTCCTCCATTAATAGTGTATCTGGCTTAATGCGATCGGGCAGATCTTCCAGTTCAATGGTTTCATTGTTCGTGAGATGGACAGCAGCCTCGATAACGTTTTCCAGCTCTCGGACATTACCTGGCCAGTGATATTCCAGGAAACAGTCATACACGATGGGCTCAAAATCGACAACCCGTTTACCGACCCGCTCGGTTACCTTTTCTAGTAAATATTTTGCCAGCACCCGGAGGTCTTCCGGCCGTTTTCGAAGCGGCGGTATATCAATCTGGACCACATTTATCCGGTAAAATAAATCTTCCCGGAATTTCTGTTGTGCTATTAATTCTTCGAGCGGCTGATTGGTCGCCGCTATAATCCTTACATCCACTTTCTGCGGTGTAACCGATCCAATTGCTTCAACTTCCCCTTCCTGAAGGACACGGAGAATTTTCACCTGTGCCTGAAGCGGCATATCTCCGATTTCATCAAGAAAAAGGGTCCCGCCATCTGCCATTTGGAATTTCCCCGGCTTGCCTCCTTTTTTGGCACCAGTAAAAGCACCTTCTTTATACCCGAACAGCTCAGACTCGAGAAGGTCTGCGGGAATTGCCGCACAATTGACCTTAACGAAGGGCTTCATATTCCGTTCACTAAGGTGGTGGATGCTATGGGCAAACAGTTCTTTACCTGTTCCACTCTCCCCCCGAAGCAGTACCGAGACATCGCCGGGTGCTATTTTTTTTATTTTATCCTTTAATACATGCATCTCCGAGGAACTGCTGATGATATCATGCAACGAATAAGAAACACCGTTCAGTTGTTTCATTTGATTTCGGTAGGATTCCAGTTCCAGAAACAAATCTTTGATATGACTGTTCAATTTAAGCCATTCTTCGGTATCCCGAAATAATACCATTCCAAGAGCACCGACCACCTCTCCATCCGCCCGGAGCGGAATCCGGTGGGCAATCATATAATTACCACGTATATATTGGAGATCTGCAAGTTCTTCTTTACCCGTTTCTGCCACGATGTGCATTCGGCTATTTTCAATTACCTCAGTCACATGCTTGCCACGGACATTCTCTTTATCTACTTCGAGAAAGTCACAATAACTATCATTCATATAAGAAACAAACCCATTGCGATCAACCACTACAATACTATGGTTGACATTCCCGAAAATCGTCTCCAGTATGCCGTCCCGGTAATTTTCTAATATCTCCAGCATTCGTCCACGCTCCTGATGATTGAAATCTTTCTTATCTATTTTATCATGAGAGCGATTTCAATCAATCTCCCAATATTTGCGAGCTTCCCTATCCGCAGTCACTCTATAAAAGCATGAAAACAGCCAGCAGATTTTCTGCTGGCTGTTTTCATGCTTTATTTTATTATCGTGGAACCTTGGAGCAATTCGGGTTTTGCGCCTAGTGTCAATAAAAATAGTTTAGAGTCACTGATGGCCCGATGTTTCCTCATTACACTTTTCAGCTCATCTATACGAGGGTGGTCTTTCAGTTTTTGTACTTCTTGTTGATATAGGTGAAGAATCGAACCTCTAACAAACTTGGGCTTATATTCCGGCAGGTCTTCATCCATCAATAACGAGCCCATGTAGCCATATTTGATCTGCAGCTGTCTGGTCAAGCTGACGACATGCACCAGATGGTCACTTAATTCGGGGCAATCCTGCTTCAATGCATCCAAATCTTCCTTCGCTTCGTACAAGTCGTTCAAACCAGCAAGCATGTTGGCCATTATACTTCCTCTCCTTTTTCCCAGGGTTTCTCCAAACCGATGATTTTAGTCAATTCTTTACTATGTTCTTTTCGGACTCTGCGTCGCTCCGCACGTTCTTTTCCGGATTCATATAAAAACTTCTCTTCTTCTGTCTCCGGTACAATCTCAGGAACTTTTATCGGTCTTTTATTCTCATCAAGCGCAACGAATGTGAGAAAAGCTGTGGCTGCCATCCGCCGTTCACCAGTGATCATATCTTCCGCAATTACTTTGCAAAAAATCTCCATCGACTTGCTGCCGGTATAGGATACATATGATTCTACACAAACGGAATCTGTCTGATGTATCGGATACAGGAAATCAATCGAGTCGGTGGATGCAGTCACACATTCTTTTGCCCGCGCATGCCGGCGTGCCGACAAAGTCGCATTATTATCTAATTTTTTCATCAATACACCACCGAACAATGTATTGTAATTATTCAAATCGTTGATCATCACTTGATCAGTATTCACGATCAGGCTTTCTTTTGGACTTTTTGTTTCAATCATAATTAATGATCCTTTCTTTGATGTAGTGTTTCTCAAACGTTTGATATTCCAAGTGTAAGCCTGTGTTTCCTATAAGTGAAATGGATATTAATCATGGGAAACATAGATACTATCTATGCAAATGCTTTCAGCTATGCACGGCAAGTATCTGAATGGTAAAATCATCTATTAAAAAAAGCACCCCTTATTCCGAGGTGCCCGGCATCAACCTATCCTGGGTAAACTTCAACCATTCTTTAGTTGCATAAGACAAATAATGATTTTTCCTCCAAATAATCGCCAAATCCCACTCAATCATTGGTTTAACTATTTTGATCGTACGAACGTCTTCTTTCAACAACTTGGACACACTATAGGGCAATATCGAGATACCTAATTCAGAGGTAATCATTTTACCAATAAAGTCCCATTGTGAACTTTCCGATACGACCTGGGGTATAAAGCCCGCTTCCTTACAGGCCCCCCTGATCCTGTCATTCAGTGCGAAATCTTTGTTGAAAAGAATGAATAATTCATCCTTAAGTTCTTCCAGTTTAATTTGCTTCCTTGCGGCTAGTTTATGGGAAGGAGGAACAACTGCACGCAATTCTTCCTTCATAAAAGAAAATTGATCAAATTCTTCCCCTTCGGTCGGCAGAACAGCAATCCCGACATCAAGGTTATCTTCTATGATATCTTCCTCAATTTTTCTTGTCCCATTTTCCATCAGCTGGAAAGTTATCTTAGGATAAAGTTGATGAAACTTTCCCAAAATCCGAAAAAAGTGATCGGCGTCCATAATTGGCGGAAGTCCAATTCTGATATGCCCTTTCTGCAGGCCAATCAAATCATCAAGCTCCGTCTGCAGGTTATCGAAGGCTTTATCAATCGTTTGCGCTTGATTTAAAATCACCCGGCCGGCATCTGTAAGGACCAGCTGTTTTCTGGTTCTGTCAAATAGCTCTACTCCAAGTTCTGACTCTAAGTTTTTTATCATCTTACTGATTGTCGGCTGTGTTACAAATAAATGATCAGCGGCACGAGTGAAACTGCCGAATCGCGATACTTCTATGAAATATTTCAAGTGTCTGATATCCATATGTTCACCTAATCCTCAGGAATGTTTATAGTATTACTTTAGTTAAAATTCTTTCTTATGTAAATTACCTTGCCACTTACCATTTCCAAATGTTTCAATCTCACCAGTAAGTGGTATTGTCTACCATTACACAAAAAGGAGCTTGATAACATGAAAGATCCACGTGATGCAGCAGCTAATATGAGCGAAGATAAAAAAGACGATATCATGCAAAGTTTCCAGACGTTCAAGGATTATTTAGGCGACCAGGTGAACAAAGGTGAGAAACTTGGATTAGGGGAAGAAGGACTTACTAAAGGCGCCAAGCGTGTGGGTGACTACCTCGCCAAGAATGAAGATCCAAGAAACCGCGAGGAAAAATTGCTTAATGAACTTTGGAAATTCGCTGACGAAGAAGAAAGGAAGCATATGGCACATGTGTTGGTAAAGCTTGCTGACTCCACCAATTAATATATAGTTATAAACGAGATGGTTCAATGGACGAACCATCTCGTTTTTTTGTAATAATAACCTGGATAATTTCCTTCTATATATCAAAACCCCTGATTGAACTTTCTAAGCCCAATCAGGTTTATCATCTATGCTCCTGGTGTATCTTCCAGATCATCAATTCGTTTCTCTAAATACTGTGTGTCTTTCCTTGCATTGAACTTCTCCGCTTTCTCGACCTTCACTCCAATATTATAATCAGGAATTTTAGCGAATTGTTCATAACGGCCTTTTGGAAGTAAGAAGTTGCCTTCCGGAAAATGGACTCCGAGATTCCCTTTTGCAATGCTGGCAAGCTTAGCACGTCCCTGAAAAACCCCATACTGATTGTACAGCACGACAGCTTCTCCATCTTGAATTCTATTCTCCTCAGCATCTTCAGCATTCAACAAAACATCATACCGTTCCGCTCCGTTAATCGGATCGGTCTCTTTGTATACCATGGAATTGAACTGCTTGCCGCGGCGTGTCGTAAGATAAAAATCTCCTGGCTTTTTGTTCAAGTCTGGAATCTCTACAGGTATCAAATTGCCTTTCCCATCCGGTGTCGGACACACACCGCCTTCGCATAACCAGGCACCACCCCACTGGAAGACATCCCCCTGTTTCTTCAAGTGCTGGACACCATCATAATTTGGGTTCGCCTTAGCAATCTCTTCGCGAACTGCCTGTCCGTCTTTGAAATCGACTAAGTGAGCGGTTTCCGGTTTCAAACGCTTGGCTAGATCAATGTAGATCTTCCATTCTGTCCGTGCTTCTTCTATTTTATTTTTATTCCCTTCGATTTCCGGTGAAAAATAAACCATCCGCTCCGTGGAAGTAGAAGTTCCGCCATCTTCCTGTTCATAGCGGGTTTTTGCCGGCAGCACGATGACGGCTTCCTTGGCATCAACGAGGGTGGATGTATTCAGGATTATATCCTGGTGGACGCGGATATCAAGCTCCGATAATGCTTTTTCAACAAACTCCGGATCCGGCATTGTCTCTAAGAAGTTACCGCCGGATAAGTAGTAAAGTTTCACTTTTCGTTCATGATCTTCGGGCAGCAAAATATTCTCGAGCGTCACCCCTACTACATCGCCCTGCCACTTCGCAAGCTCAAATCCCCATAGTTTTTCGATTCGTCTGATATTGTCATCCTTGAAATCACCACCAGGCAAGACAAATGGATCCGCTCCCATTTCGCCACTTCCCTGGACACTGGAGTGGCCGCGAAACGGCATCAGCCCATTGTGTTCACGACCTAAAAACCCACGGAGCAGCGCCAGGTTGGCCACTTGGGAAATATTATCTGTAGCGAAGGAGTGCATCGTCAATCCAAGCGCCCAGGCGAAGACAGCATTTTTACTGTTCGCCAACAACTCTGAAAGTTCAATGACACGCTCTTTCGTCACGCCGGATGAGGCAGTAATTTCTTCCCATGATTGGGATGTCACTTCCTGCTTCAATTCTTCATAGCCATTTACGTGTTCATCTACAAAGGAATGATTGATGGCAGCACCATACTGCTCTTCTTCCATATCGAACCAGTGTTTCATGATTCCATGCATGAAGGCAATGTCTCCACCAATATTAATTTGGTAGAAATCATCTGCTACTTTTGTCCCGAATAAAGCGGACTCCGGGTTGGATGGAATCCAATACTTGTCCATCGAAGGTTCACGGTAAGGGTTGATGACGATGATTTTCGTCCCCTTCTTCTTTGCTTCGAGCATGTACTTCGTCGATACAGGGGAACTATTCGAAGCGACACTCCCCCAGAACAACAGGACATCTGTCCCGATCCAATCCTGGTAGTTCGCCGTCGAAGCACCCACGCCAACGGAACGCTTCAAAGCTGTCTTACTAGGCGAATGACAGATCCGGGATGCGTTGTCGATATGATTCGCTCCTAGAAAACGTGCCACTTTTCCCGCTACATAATAGGATTCATTCGTGATACCCCTGGATGTCAGGTAAAAAGCATACTGTTTCGGGTCAAGATGCTTCATTTTACCTGCAATCATATCCATAGCATCATCCCAGGTGAGCCGGGAAAACTTGCGCTCCCCTTTTCTTCGTATCATCGGATAAGGAATACGGCCAAGCTCCCTCAATTCTGTGCTGGAATATTGACGTAATTCATCTATATCAGCGTGAAGAATCTCTTCATCAATAGCTGGCATTGTATTCAACCGGAGCACGTTTAATCGTGTTGTACAAATGTGCGGACCCGTCAGCGTCTGATCGTAAAGACCCGAAACGCCTAATGCGCAACCATCACAAACACCTTTGGTTATGATGTTTTTGGCATACCCTAAGTTATCTTTGTTATCCCATGCTACTTTCATGGTATCCCTGATGTGTTTCGGCTTCACTTTTCCCAGCCCGAACGGAATTGGGCTCACCCAATGCTGCGGTGCTGGTATTTTTGATTTTTTCATTGGTCCCTGGTGTTTTGTTTGTCCCATATTTATTTCTCCTTACTTTCTTTATTCAACCTACCAAAGAAAAAACCACCACCCTCCAGGAGTTATGTCATCAACAACGGAGAATGGTGGTTAAGCCTTTTGCAGGGTCGCTGCGAAGTACCAAACCTTACTGTTATAAAAACTTCTTTTCTAAATCTTCACTGAATACGAATATGGACATCCCAAAATCTTTTTCAATATCGATGTCGACAAATAGATCGACGAAGTCACATTGCAGAAATTCTTCCATTTCCACAGGATGGTTCTGACGGTACATGTTTTTGACCATTTCCGTTCGAGCGGCACGCACCATTTGCTTGCCATCGTCTGCATTGGCAATGAATTTTTCCACTGGGGACAGATTGCCTTCCATCTCGCAGATGGCCCAATTCTTACAAAAAGTCGTACTGATTTTACTCGGCCCTTTTCCCATATGCCGTTTACGAAAAGCTTTAACAAGATTGCTGAATTCTGCTTCGTATTTATTCATCGCTGCTTCAACCTTTTCTAAGATATACTTATTAAATCGTATTCCCACAGGAGTAAAAAATCAACTAGAAAGCTTCTGCTCAGCAGGTGATAATTTCTGTTCTTTTTTCAATTGTTTGATATCCATGCGGATAACGGGGGATATTAGAAGCGCTGCAATAAACATCCCTCCAAAAATCGACAACATCAATGCATAGCTGGCAGTCACTTCTCTGATCCATGATGCTAAGATCGGTCCGACCAAACCGTCCCTTTTTCAAATAAAAAAACGCCTCACTTCACTTTTGCATGTTTTCCCACGCAAAAGAAAATGACGACGTTTTTAGCTCCAAGCAGGTACACTACTGGCAAAACCAAAGTAATCGTTTACATTGTTTGCTGCATTTAAAATCGACGACAGGATCGCTATCTCGAATCCTAAATGTTACAATTTTATGAACATAAATTATCATAGCTGTTTTTTGCCAGAATTTCAATTCTTTTTCTGAATTTTACTTTTATCAATTCTTATCGCTTGTATTTTGTCTGTTCTACTCGGTATATTTTAATAACGAGAAATTTACAACGCCGATTACAAGTGAGGTGAAAGAAGTGAGAGACCAAAAAAGTATAAAAAAACCAATTCTAAGATACGATGATGGAGAGTTCCAGTCTGTTGAAGATGACATCGTTACGGAGTTCCCATTGACGATTTATATTAATGATGAGGAATTCGCTACAATGGTCTGTACCCCTGCTCACCTCGAAGAAATGGTGATCGGATTTTTGGCATCAGAAGGGGTCATTCGGTTTCGAAAAGAAATTAAAAATTTCCAAATTGATGAAGAACAAGGCTTCGCCTATATTGAAATAGAGGGAACCATCAATACACAACGTGATTTTTCTAAACGATTCATCGGTTCCTGTTGTGGGAAAAGCAGGCAGTTTTATTTTCAAAATGATGTCAAGACAACCAAGACCTCTACCTCAAGTACTACCATTTCAGCAGATCAATGTATCAAACTAATGGATATGATGCAAGCGAGCAGCCATGTTTTCAAAGGAACTGGCGGTGTGCATAATGCAGCCATTTGCACCAGCGAAAAAATGATTGTCGGCAGAGCTGATATTGGCAGACACAATGCTCTGGACAAATTATATGGGCATTGCCTATTGAATAAAATTTCCGTTCGCGACAAGATTCTCGTGTTCAGTGGCAGGATTTCTTCCGAAGTGTTAACCAAAGCTGCCAAAATCGGAGTCGGAATTGTACTATCAAAATCTGCCCCGACCGATTTAGCGATCGAACTGGCTAATGATTTGAATATCACTGCTGTTGGGTTTATCCGCGGTGGATCATTTAATGTCTATACACATCTCGAGCGTATTACCCATTAAAAAAATTGAATGAACTTTCCCTGGCAAAGCAGCGAAATCGCTGCTTTTTTTATTTTCCCAAAAAATAATCATTCAATATTCAAATCGAAAGTGAGTAAAAAATGCTAGACATGCAAACATTAAAAATGATCTCATTTTTCTATGTTTGGAGGTGAAACGATGAAGAAAAAATGGATGCTTCTCATGATGTCTTTCGCGCTCTCAACTGGTATTCTGGCCGGGTGTAACGTAGATGACAACGAAATGAACGATCAGCCTGAAGATATTGATTATGATCCGGTACGTTATGATAACCAGGATAATGATATGAATAATGACCTTGATAATGACAGACGAGGACCTGATATGGACACAGACCCTCGTGATGTAAAAGAACCAGGTGAACCAGACTCTCCTAATAACATGGATGAAGAAGAACCAGACCCTGATGAAGAACCTTCAGAAGAACGTCGTGGTCAATAATTATTTAAGAGCAGCGAACGAATCCGCTGCTCTTATCATATTCACCGGAATATTCACTTGCCGAACTGCCAGACACTATGGCTTAGATTGCCATAACGGTAACTTCTATGAGCTAAATAGGCATTTTTTTCATCATCAGCCGCTCCCATTGCATAAAAAATCGGGATGAAATGTTCGTTTCCGTATGGAGGAACCGCAAGCTCAGCGACAGGAGTTTCCTGTTGATAATTGAACAAAGCCTCTAAATTCCATCGCTGCAATTGCTTCTCCAGCCAATCATCAAATTCTACGGCCCAGCTATCGACTTGCCCGTTGTCCTGTTGGAATTTAACAGCTCCCAGGTTATGGACAGTCCCGCCGCTTCCAATAATCAGAACATCTTCCTGACGCAAAGCAGCCAGGGATTTTCCGATCGCGTACTGCTGTTGTGGTGGCAACTCCGGATCCACCGACATGGAAATAACAGGAATATCTGCTTCAGGATAAAGCATCCGCAGTACCACCCAGGCTCCGTGATCTAACCCTCTTGCAGTTTCCACTTCAAATGGTACATCATGCTGCGAAAATGCTTTTTTGATTCTTTCGGAAATCCTTTGGTTACCTTTTGCCGGATACTTGATCTGGTACAAAGCTTCTGAAAAACCCCCGAAATCATAAATCGTGCTGTATTCCTCTGCCTCACTCACCTGTTGAATCCTTGATTCCCAATGAGCGGAAAATAACACAATCGCTTTTGGCCGGGGTAAAGAACCCCCTAAATCTTTCAAGAATCTGGTATACGGATTATCTTCAAGTGCCAGTAATGGTGCACCATGTGCAATAAAGTAAGATGGCATCATATCGTTACTCCACCTCCATTTTATGTTTCTTAATATGAATAATAATTTACTATAGAATAACATTATGATGACTGGAATGTCAACGATTACTTTGTTAATATAGATATAAGTTTCATATAAGTGAACAGACGAGGTGAATACCATGGATATAGGATCAACCATTCGAGCAGTCAGGAAAAGAAAACAGATTACCATCGCACAACTTAGCGAAGGAACTGGCCTGTCTAAAGGCTTCATCAGCAACATGGAAAATAACAACACATCGCCGTCTATTTCTACATTACAGACAGTTGCCCAATTCCTGGGAATTCCTCTGCCTTATTTACTGTTAGAAAAAAATCAACGTATGGGTGTAATAAGAAAAAATGAGCGTGAAATTACCACTCATAATAAAGGAAAATTGAAGGTCGAACATTTAACTTCCAAGGGTGGTCTACGAATGAAACGGGTTGAAATTCCTCCTGGTGTCTCTACAGCTGAAGGACATGCACACCAGGGAGAAGAGGTTCATCTGGTGTTGGAAGGAAAGGTTTTTGCCCAGCAAGGAGAAGATTCCTATATTTTAGAGGAAGGGGATTCATTCAGCTGGAACGCAAGCGTACCCCATTTTGTGAAAAATATTGGGGACGAACCAGCCGTGGTGTTGATTGCGCAGCACACGGATATGGAACTGGAAGATACACTATAATATCACTTATAACCCCACAACCTTTTCTGAACCAACAAAGGCGGCAATAGACCGCCTTTTGTCGTTGAAATAATCGGAATGAGTGTTTTTTTTAAAAACCATTGGGTCAGCCATCTTTTATCGACATCAGGTAAATAAAATTCAAAATCCCACAGCATTACCATTTCATCATGATTGTTACTACGAAATCAGTTAAGAAGGAAACTTACTAGTACACTTAGAAACATCAATACAACACAGCCGATAATAAAATAGCCTATATAACGTACCCCTTTGGGCAATTGATTCAGATTAGCCCGCTTTGTCGGATAGCCTTCATGTTTTGATAAGTGTTCCATAGCATCATTGATTGGCCGATCTTCTTTTTTATAAGAGATAATAACCCCTCCCTTGTTATAATCGTTTTTCAATGGCTTTCATTACATCAGACGGACCACTTTCTTTATTGGAAGGAAGTTACCAAAACCAGCCCTTTCCGTTACAAAGTTCAACTCATGTCCCTCCTTGCACACCTGCTCTCCACCAATACCAATTATTTCAAATTCCGAAGGTTATCACAATACTTTCTCCCATAATAAAAACGCTTCTCCATTTCCGGACAAGCGTCTCTCTATAACTTTTGTTCATCATTTATCTTTTCCTAATGAAAACCCTTCAAACAGCCTTCCTCCATAAGGCTTCAAAATTTCATCCACTAAACGAATAATGCTGCTTTTATCGTCGGTTTGATAGAAAACATCAAACACCTCTACAAACTCATTAGCAAATTTTTCATCGTAGTTTTTCAGCGCTCGCACCGTCCATTTGGATGTGCCAATCCATCTTCGGTTTGTACGTAAAACGAATTCGCTCACCAGCTCAGCCAGGGTATTAGCTATGAATAATTGTTCATCCCTATGAGAACTGCCGATTAAATCTTCCAGTGTATCTGTAATGAAATAACGTTTCATTTCAATTGTTTTTGCAGGCCATTCTTCTGGTCCTTTTTCCAACAAAGCTTGAGCCTCTTGCTTAATAGAGCCGATTATCCCATCGTCTTTCAGGACAATTCCTTCAGCCACCATCCTGGGCAAGGATGGTCTTGCCCTTTCGCAATCGCTTTTAAAGTATTGTCTATAAGAAGTGAAGTTATGGAGGAAAACTTCGATTGGCCAATCAAATTCAATTAATGACTCCCGATAAGATGAAGAAAGCATACGATCGAAAATGATTATATCGAGGTCGGAAGTTTCTGTAGCTTCCCCCCGGACAACACTGCCAGCTAATATGGCACCCTGGCAATCCGGATAATATTGATTTGCAAACTTATGCGCTGCTTTTACTGGATCCAGTTTTTTATATGGTTTCATTTGCTTCCCCTATTCCAGGTTCACCTAAAAATATTATAATAATGTCTTTTTGATGATAAGCCTTGCCCGATAGTCCATTATTTCTGGCAAGTCATGTAATGGAAAATATTTGAGTGCTAAACTCTCCCCATCTTCCATCACTAATTTCCCATATGGGTTGATTGCCTCGTAAACTCCAATGACGTTGTAAACTTCATCCCCATTTGGATACTTGAAATAATAGTCCTCACCGGACAGCAAATTTCTTAATTGTAATTCTTCCGCCTGCAAGCCTGTTTCTTCTAATAATTCCCGCCTGGCTGTCTGCTCCAGACTTTCTCCAGGCTCCATGTTACCACCAGGCAATCCCCATTCCTTGGTATCGGAGCGGTGCTGCAGTAATAACTCTTGAGCATCATTGAATACAAGCAAGGTAGAGCCAGGTAAAATTAGCGGTCTGGTTCCGATTAGATTTCTTATTTCCTTTGTGTAGTCAGAGATAAAAACACTTCCTTCTTATATGTATCAGGGATTTCAAATTCATCAAACGTCTGGATCATCTTTAGCTTAAATCTCCCCTATAAATGTGTCCATCATCAACTTAAGAAAAGAGACTGTTTGGGCATCTGATTTTATCTGGGATCGAATCCATTCAAATTCATCATTCAATAACAGAGCGATATCTTTAACAGCCACTGCATAAGAGGAAGGAGTCACTGTTTCATATATACGTTCATATCTGTCCCGCTTCTCGCTGGGCAAAAATTTATGTACAGCCTTCAATCCCAGTAAGGCCCGGTCCGGTGCATAGTGATGTAACAACACATAGGACAGGTGCCTCATAACATAGCGTAGCATTTCTACTGCCCAGGTAAGATTCCCTCGTTCAGCGGCCTTCTTATACTGAAAAAGGAACCATGCTGTATCGAGCACATGATCACGGAACTCCTCTTCGCTCAATGTCAAATGCTGCTCAGACTCATAGCTTTCCATCACACCTTCCGGATCGAACAATACGGTGAAATAATCTTTACTTTGTATGTTTTTTTCTGTCACGGTAAATAAGTCAATATGCAGCCAATCCTCGTAAACTGCTATTATCTGCGGAGCTATGATAAAAATATCATCATAAAAGATGATTTCTTTGTAGGCTTTCAGATGCTCCAGACGACGTAATAGAAATTCTTTTTCTTCACCTTCTTTAACGAGACAATATAAATCTACATCGGAATGCTCATCATATTCCCCTCTGCCCATCGACCCTTTTAAAAATATACTCTTAACACTGGAGTCCTTTTTCAAACTCTCAACGATCTTCTTTACCGCAATTTCCTGTTTCATCTCCTGCCCCCTATGCCGAAAATAAAATATTACGTCATTGTATCTATAATTTCCTGATATTTCAACATCTTTTTACAATTTAAAAAAAGCTTCCCCAAAACCAGTGAATTTCTTAAGAAACTTCTTTTTACCAAAAAGACTATTTCTAATAAAAGGAAAATCCTGAGGCGATTCGTGTTCCTGTCACTTTTGTTTAATGGAATACGAAAACATTGCATTTTCACCAAAATAAGTTATACTTACGTTATACAAATATTATACAATAAGGAGTTGTCCAATTTGTACACACTTGTCAGGAATCATTCTCTCAGGACAGATATATTAAAAGACCCAATGGATCAAACCGTTAAAATCTTTGATGATTATCAAGAGGCAAAACAGTTAGCCGCAAAATTGAATACTTATACGAAAGATAACCTGCTTTGGAAAGTTACAAGCTATTGTTGATGATCACAAAGAAAGAAAGCCCTCCAGACGGAAGAGCTTTCTTATGAGAATGTTATGCCGACAAGGTGTGGCCGGAGCGCGATTTAATACGGCATCATGCTGTTATTTTATGGGTAGCATCCTTTTCTGACTAAACCTATTACTCATGTTTTTTAAAATAATTAGGAAATGATAGAAAATGGCCTGTCATTTTTCTTTAATAAACTTTCCAGATACGACTCCATTTCATCTCTGCTTTTCAAAGTAATGATATTTTTGGTATGTTGCTGTGCTTGAAGAGTACGCAGTCTTTCTTTCATATTACTCCTCCGTGATTTATAAGTGGTGTAAATATACTTAAGGAAATTCCAATCTAATTTTTCCTTACAACCCGCCCCCATGTCAGGACGCGTTTTTCCAATGTTCATCAGCCATCGTTTAATTGCACGATAAAGACAAATATAGCGCGGAAGTTCTAAATATATAATCGTGTCTGCGCTTGTTATACGGATGTCATAAGTCTTGCTGTAATTGCCTTCTATAATCCACTTTTCTTTTTTTACAATTTCCTGTTGCGCCTTCTCAAACTCATTCAGGGAAGCTTCCATCCAGCCCGGTTTCCAATATAGTGCATCTAAATGGTAAACATCTATTTGCAATGCTTCTCCCATTTTTCGGGCAAAAGTAGACTTCCCTACCCCTGCCGAGACCCCTACCACCATAATTCTTTCCACTTTCTCCACCTCCATCTCCATTATAAGCCATGTTCCTCATTAATGAATTTAAAAAAAGCGTCCTGTTTATTACAGGAACGCTCTTCCTATGCTTGGACGCCCGATAGAATGATATTCGATTTTATGCTTGCGCAATTCTTCTAACTGCAAGCAATTTCTCCCGTCAAATATGATCGGATTATTCATCAGGTTCTTCATATCGCTTAACGGAAAATATTTGATTTCTTCCCATTCGGTCAGTATAAATCCAGCATCAGCCCCGGTCAGTGCTTCTCGCAATGAACCTGCAAACACTACCCTCCGCGGCAGTAAGGGTTTTGCCTTTTCAATGGCCTGTGGGTCATATGCAATCACAGTTGCGGACTCTTCAACCAGCCGTTCTATGACTGTCAATGATGCTGCCTCTCGCATGTCATCTGTATTAGGTTTGTAGGCAAGACCCAGGACCGCAATCCGTTTTCCAGCAAGAGAGCCAAAGCGCTGTTTTGCCTTCTCAACCAATGCAGCCTGCTGATGATTGTTCACGCGAATGACAGACTTCAATAGTTCAAAATCATGTTCTACTCCACCGGCCAAATGGACAAGAGCGCTTGTATCTTTCGGGAAGCAGGAACCACCATAACCGATACCCGCTTGTAAAAATTGAGGGCCGATCCGTTTATCCAGCCCCATTCCATAGGCCACCTCTTCCACGTCGGCTCCAATTTTTTCACATATATTAGCAATTTCATTGATGAAACTGATTTTGGTGGCTAAAAAAGCATTGGAAGCATACTTGATCATCTCCGCATTATTGATGTCTGTTATAAAAACAGGAATATCAAAAGGTTCATTTATTTTTTCAATAATCATCGCTGATTCATGGTTGTCTGCTCCAATTACGATCCGGTCCCCATGGAATGTATCATATACAGCTGATCCTTCCCGTAAAAATTCCGGGTTATGTACTACTTCCACCGATATACCGCCCCGCACATGCTGCCTGATCCTTTCTTTCACCCAGGCATTCGTTCCGACCGGCACTGTACTTTTTGTCACGACAATGACATCTTTGACTACATGCTGTGCTACAAGTTCTGCTGCCATCTCTACAGCCGCCAGATCAGTTGTACCATCAGGGTTTTGTGGAGTTCCTACGGCAATATAGATGACATCTGCATGGTTTAAGCCTGCGCGGGAATCTGTGGTGAAAGATAACTTCCCCATTTTTATATTTTTCTGCATTAATTTCTCCAAACCGGCTTCATAGATGGGCGAGCGTCCTGACTGCATCATTTCAACCTTTTGTGCATCAATATCTACGCATGTCACAAAGTGGCCAATCTCTGCCAGACAAGCTCCTGTAACCAACCCGACATAACCAGTTCCTATTATGCTTATTTTCACTAGATGCCACTCCTTCATTCACCGATCCATTCATACAGTTGAATATCGTGATAAACCGGATTAAACAGATCATCCGATTGAAATACAGCAACTTTTCGTATGTTATCCTGTACCGGGTGTCCCTGCATTTCAAAGCCTTTCACTACGTGATCCGTCAAAAATATCCGTTTTTCTTTACTATAAGATAATCTCGATTCAAAATATTCGTAAGTGTATAATTTCTTATGAGAAAATTCAACGTCAAGATATTCCATGACCCTTGATTCTTCCCATGTATAAATAATTAAAGGTTCGTTAAGTTGAGACAAATAATTGGAAAGCTGATAAACAGCCGGCAGTTCTGTTGCTTTTTCACTAGCTAAAGCCAGCCCGTGCCAGGACTGGGTAGTGATCAAAACAAAGCACAGGCTGACCGTCAAAAGCTTCACCTTACCCGCAATGTTCACAAGCAATAAGTATACCGAAAAACCAGTCAGTGGCAGGATATGCCTCGGTTTATCTACATTCTGCGCAAATAACGCCCATACAAAATAGCAGCACAATAAAACCAACAGCCAGCGATCAATTTTTTTCATAGCACCTTTATTTCTAATAGATAAAAAAACTACTATTAGGAGCAGGCCTGTATACAATCCAGCGATTGGCCATGACTCCACGAACCATGCCTTCCATAATAGATTATGGAACAAAAGGATATATATCCGCTTCCATATCGGCACAGAATCCGCCGTAACGGCTCCGCCCCATTCGGTAAAATGACCATTGATGAATCCCATGGCGAGCTCCATGAATGTAGCGATGCCTCCAGTAGAGAGAACCAATCCGGCTGCCCAAACCATCTGAAAAGCTATCGCTAAAAGGGTATGCCTTAAAATAAACCAGGTATAGGATTTCCTTGTATTAAATTGGTTTCTCTTATTCCACCATAACAACAGGATTCCCAATCCGAATGGAAGATAAGACAAGCGTATCCCCATAAGTATGCTGAATAGAAACAAAGGCAGCATCATCCAATAAAATGAGGACTTCCTGTAAGCCTGGTATATACTCCAAACATACCACCATAGCACAGCCACTGCAGCCGCTTCACTCATTGGTTCTGTACTCATTACCCACATATAACTCATGGAATGAATAACAGCAACAAACAGTAAGGCTATTGCTGTAGCATACCTTCTTCTGAATAAAAGGTATATCGGAACGACAGAGGAAGCGGTCAGCACGGTATTAAAAATGGCAAGAGACCGCACAGGATGATCTAAAAAGCGGTTGATTAGCATCCCGCCTAACACAAAGTAGGGATAACCAGGAAAATGCGGCTGCATCGTAAACAGATCAAAATCGGTTACCCCTAAAGCAAAATCAACCTGATCCCATGATCTGGCAAATGGACTTGCAAAAGTGACACGAAAATAGAAGGTGAGTCCTAAAAATGCCAGGAATACAGCCCATGCCAATAATTTCGTTTTATTAATAGGATATCCAGCCTTTTTCATGGGTTCTTCTCCTTCTTTTATTAAACACAAAACAAGGCGTAATAAAATTACGCCTTGTAGTAAATCAAATTATTTAACGTTATGTCCTGCAGTGTTATTTGTATAAGCAGTTTTCGGTTGTTTTTTAAGCTTTGTCACTTTTTGCTTTTCCGGTGTCTCATTTTTTGCTTGGACAAGCAGGTAAATGACTACAAAGTAACCGATATAAGCAATTATTTCTTCAAGTGACGGCATGGATGAATAGCCGAATAATGCTTTTAGGAATATACCTACATCGCCCGAGAATACCGGTGCCACACCAGTATCACGCAAGTAATGGGCGTAATCAATCGGATGCTCTGGTAAGAGCCAGGTAATATTATATACATGCGGCATGACACTTCCGATTATCTGTAAGTCCTGCATCATGGAAATCCCTTGGACGAGCAGTCCTGCAGCAATCAGGACAATGAATGCTCCTGTTACTTTGAAGAAAGTTTTCAAAGGAATGCGCATGGTTCCCTTGAAGAACAAGTAACTTACGGTGGCTGCAATGACTACCCCGGTGATTGCACCCCAGCCTTGCAAACCTTTCCCGATATCTCCGCCTGTAATAGCAGCGAAGAAAAACACCGTTTCCACACCTTCACGAAGGACGACCAGAAAGGAGTGGATGACCATCCCGATCACATTTCCCGTTGTGACGAGCTGCCCCATCTTCCCTTCCATTTCACCTTTCAGGTTTTTGCTGTGTTTCGCCATCCAAAATACCATCTGAGTCAATAGGAAGGATGATACGAGCATGATAGTGACTTTCAGATACATTTCACTTCCCATTGCTGCAAAACTCGTAAATACGACTTGAAACAACATCGCCACACCAATACTGGCGACAACAGCAAGACCGGCACCGAGCCAGACGAATTTCGAGTATTGTTTATTTTCTGTCCTCTTGAGATAGGTGGTGATTATACCGATGATCAAGAGTGCTTCTAACACTTCACGAAAGGTGATTAACAGCGCCTGGATTTCCATGATTTCCACACCTCTTTA
Source organism: Thalassobacillus devorans MSP14 (assembly GCF_000496835.1). Classification (GTDB taxonomy): domain Bacteria; phylum Bacillota; class Bacilli; order Bacillales; family Halobacillaceae; genus Thalassobacillus; species Thalassobacillus devorans_B. The sequence goes on along the minus strand of NZ_KI543238.1, from coordinate 239,019 downwards.
TACTTAAGATCTTTTCCTTCTTTTCAAAAAGTATAGTACAACGGCAATTATGATGCCGATCAGGACCAAGATTGGCAGCCAATTTTTCCACTCGGTGAAATCGGTGTACTTATCATTGGTGGATTGGCTGGTGTTTTCTTCTGCTGTGGCACTCTCCGTAAAATGGCCGGCATTAAATTCCTCAATATTCAACGGTTCTTTCAAAGCTTCTAATATGGAAGATTTGCTCTTAAGGAACTGTTCCTTATCAGATTCTTTCTCCCCTACCCCGAACAAACCGGGATTTCCGAGAGCTTCCAGAGCTAAGTCGAACTCTTCCCTTATTTGAGAATCCAGCTTGGCATCCTGCTCTTCGATAGCCGGGGATAAAGCTTTATATGTAGCAAACCCCTTGGCCAGAAGCTTTTTACTCGTATCATACTCTTCAAAATTGTTCTCTATCGCATTCAAGCGTCTGGCTATATTCAAGCCTAACAGCTTTTGCATATTGTTGATCGTAGCTTCTTTATCTTCATCTTCAAGGGAGTTCAATACCAGCTCCGATGCCCCTTTTCCCATGTGCATATCGACTTCTTCTTTTACCGTATTAAACAATGCTTCGGCTTCCTGGAAGTCTGGCGGGGACTGGTTCAATTTCGCTACCATCTTTTCATAGACCTGTGCGATCTTTTCTTCACTGGGATCACCATAAGAGTATGCCGCTGCATTTGTTTGTATGGAAAATGTCAGCAATACCATGATTGCTAAGAATAAATTGAATTTCTTCATCGATAGCATCTCCTGTCAAATTAAATGATAAAGATTATCAATATCAATGTCAATGAAAAAAAGCGCATTCAACCAGTCTTTTTATCGACCGAACGCTTAGTTTCTAACGGTTTACGTACAATATCGACTTTTTTGTGACAACGGGACATCTCTTTGACAATCGCAGGAAATACCGATGTCATATAGGCACGGAATTTGATATACGACTGCCCTTTAGATCGTACTTTATACGTAATCGGGACTTCTTTGACCCGGAATCCTTTTCTAACCAGGTTCAATGTCACTACTTGCGCATAATTATAATCATGGATGATTTCCGCATGTTGAATGGCCTGCCTTGAAAACGCGCGCATGCCTGACTGACCATCATAGATCCACTTTCGAAGCAGAACGGACTGAAGAAAAGTAAAGAAATAATTGCCCAGACGTCGATGGATTCTCATTCCATCTATTGTGCCGAGGAACCTGGAACCCATAGTGTAGTCGTACTCTCCATCTAAAATAGGCTGGATCAACTCAGGGATTTCCCAGGCAGGATACTCGTTATCGGCATCGATCATGACAGCGATGTCGGCTCCCAGCTGATATGATTGCTTGAGACCTTCCCGAACAGAAGCGCCTAACCCTTTATTAACGGTGTGTGTATAAATATGGTCGGCTCCTGCTTCCTTCGCCACTTCCACCGTCCTGTCCGTCGATCCGTCATTGATGACTAGAATTTCGACATCAACTTGGGGGTGAAAGTTGCGAGGTACCTTACGAATCACCTGTACAATAGATTCTTCTTCATTATGAGCTGGTAGAAATACGATGACTTTCTGATTCATGTTTTTGTTCCTTTCTTGCATTTTTGAGTGCATCAGTAAGGACAGCGCCTCTGCTATGACTTGGATAAGGAGCTCCTAATAATTGAGCTACGGTTGGGGCTACAGAAATCAAACTATGTTTATCGTCAATGACTTTACCTTGTTCAATCTGCGGTCCATACATGAAGAAGGGTACATAGCGCTCTCCTTCATCGAGGTGACCATGTCCTCCGATACCGTCTGCCTGGCCATGATCTGCACAAATAAGTAATGTGGTATTCTTCATATATCCCTTCGTGTCCATCCAGGAAACGAACTCCTCGATCAGGTGGTCAGCCTCCTCGATTTTTTGGATATATTCATCATAAAGAACACCCCGGCTATGTCCTGTTTGATCTGTGCTGATCAATTGTATATTAAAAAAGTCCAAGTCTTCTTTTTCCATGATGCGTTTTGCATTTTCCAGGATTCCCTTATCGACAGAATCATTGTCCATGACAGCCGTATAGGCATCTACGTCGTCTCCCATGGCATCAATCAGATGAGCCACACCCAGAAGACGGCCTTTCTTCCCTATTTTGCGTAACGAGTCAAAAATTGATTCCACCTTGATGCCGAGCTTCCATACCATATTCGATTTGATACCATGCTCCTGTGGATAGGTACCGGTCATCATGGATGAAAAGCAGACGACAGTCCTTGCGGGGTAAACGGTTTCCATCTGCGCATATTCCGTACCATTTTTACGAAGTTTGTCCAAAAAAGGAGTATTTGCTTCCTGGAAACGTTCCTTTCTCATTCCATCGATGACAATCATGATTACTTTGTCACTTTTCTCACCATTGTCTGTAACAGGTTCTGTAAAATTCCGCTTCAACTCCGGCTTCCAATCAAACAAGTAGCGGTGAAGAATCCAGCTTAACGCCCATACTCCTAGCAGAAAAAATGCGTATGATAGATAGTCCACCGCCATGCCGCTGCCGAGCTTTTCATAAAACAAATTCCATAAGGAAAGAATCAACAGAAACTTAGGCAGCTGTTCCTGGGCATTTCCGCTTGTTGAGTCACTATTTTTCAATACAAGCTTCCAGAAACGCGTGAAATTCAGCCATGAGGTGCCGATTCTTAAATGATAGTAAAATGTGCCCCAAAAAAAGACCGTGAAAAAGAAATACAGGCCAAGTGCAAACGTTAATAGAGAGAGATTCACATCCCCCCATAGAATCAAATAGGCGACAAAAGGAAGCCATAAATAGTTACGTAATAATAAAGGGAAATCAAAGTGATAATAGAGTGCCAACAATGGCACCGTTAACAAGAAACTGAAACCGGTCGTTTGCCAGAAAGAAGGGTTTCCCCATTCCCCTATGTAAAAGAGGAGCATCGTGCCGACGACAAAGATTGGCGTAAACGGCTTCCCTTCATTCAACAAATTCCAGCCTCGTGCAGCGATCACCTCGAATGTGGATGCCTGCTTCATATTAATCTTCCTTTCTTTTCACCCAATGCTTGATCGTTGTCCATGAAATAGGAACACTTAAAATAAGATAAATACCTGCTGCAAAGGAAAAGATGAATTTAAACCCGTGGGTAATGACCGCTATGGTATAAGCTTCCTTGATCGGTACCTGATAGGCCGCCAACGCCAAACTCATAAAGCTCTCGTAAGTACCGATTCCTCCAGGTGAAAAATGAAAAACCTGACCGGCAATCGTAAAACTGTTTACCCAAAGAGATTGCAGATAGGATAATGATAGGCTGAACTCGGTAGTCACTGCGAATATGACCACAGCTTCCAGACACCAGCTTACTGTAATAAGCGTGAAGATTATGATGCCTTTGGCCGAGAATAAAATAGATATGATCTGCCTGATGTGAACCAGGAGCATATTTCGCCATTTTTCTTTAAGTAATAATAAACCTAAAAGAAGACCCCCGCCAATCAACACCATTGTAAGAAACAGGTAGGATAACGATAACCCTAAATAAAGGATTCCGATGATAGCGATCAGTCCTAAAATCAATAAATCAAGCAGCCTCATGACTACGACTGATTGCAAAGCAGTTTTCCATGCTACTTTCCCCGACTGAGCCAGGTGGCCGGTTCGCACAATATCTCCGGCCTTAATGGGAAGGAGATGGTTTATGAACAGACTGTATAGTACTCCATCTATGAACACTTTCAAACTTATTTGCTTTCCCACATACAGCTGCCAGGCTTTTGCCCGAATAATAAAAGCAGCTAAATAAAAACATGTCATTGACACCACTAACCAGAAGTTTCTGAATAGCTGCTTTACTTCAGCTAATATATAGGAAAGGTCGAATACCAGGTAGGTCAACCAAATAAAGCATATGCCGACAACCAGCCTGCCTCCCCACATGACAAACTGCTTCAATCGCTGCATGAACCTATCCATCGGACCACTTTTTCTATTCCATCCTTAATAGATACTTTGGACTTGTATCCAAGTCGGGTTTCTGCTTTTGCAATATCCGCCCATGTGGAAACTACATCCCCTGTTCGCCAAGGTTTTTGAATAACTTCCATGTCTGGATAAAACTTTCGGAAATTATCAAGTAACCGCTCCATTGAAATGGGTTCGCCATAACCAATATTGAAAGTTTCATTCTCGTGGTTTGTATTTAGTACAGCATGGACTCCATCCACAATATCATCAATATAGGTGTAATCACGTGATGTCCCACTGCCATATATCTCTATAGGCAATCCTTTGGATAACCGCTCTGCAAACTTGGGAATCGCCATGTCGGGACGCGCCCATGGTCCATAGACAGTGAAAAAACGCAGGATGGACAACTGAAATCCATATAGGTGCTGGAAAGAATGACAGAAAGATTCAGCTCCATATTTAGACGCTGCATAAGGAGAAACTACTTTTCCATCCACCATATCCTCTGCTAGCGGCTTATCTGCTTTATTTCCATATACAGACGATGAGGAAGAAAATATTACATGGGAAACCCCAGTTTCTCCTGCACACTTCAGTACATTGATGGTCATTTCTATGTCATAGTGAACATATGCGAGAGGTTCCTTCACAGAGTATGCTACCCCCGGCAGTGCAGCCAGATGGATGACCACATCGAAGCGCTTTGTTTGAAATACTTTCCGGCACGCCTGTTTATCCATCAGATCAGCTTGTATGAATTGGAAATTACCAGCACGTTTCACTAGTTCCAACTGCTTCTTCTTTCTCCCAGGGTCGTAATAAGGATCAAAATTATCAACAATCGTAACTTCATGATTTTCTCTAAGGAGTCTGGAGCAGAGGTGTGATCCAATAAAACCTGCTCCTCCCGTAACTAATATACGCAACCTTGCCACCTCAATCATCGGTTTTCAAAGTAAAAAACCTTGTTCTGAGGAAACAAGGTTTCTTACATCTATCATAACCTATTTCAGGCCGCTTTACTTCGTTCAATGATGGAGTGAAGGGTTCCTTCGATCTTTTCCAGTACTTCCATCGCTTTTTCTTTCTCGTCTGATTTTACGGCGTCTAAATAAGTTTGTGCCTGCTCATTCAACGTAGTGTATGTCTCTTCCCCTTGCATACGTTTAATGTCACTGGCGATCATATCGATGAACAGTGCACCCTCAAGAGCCGTAATGACTGATTTATCTTCGCCCCAATATTCTTCACTTTCTTCATATTCGTGAAGAGCTACTTTAGATAAGCCACGGACAAATGCATGGTTTACTGCTTCAGGGTCAAGCTCTTTCACATCTGTTTCAAGGTTGAAGTTCTTTTCGATAATTTTCGCATCTTCTTCCGCATACTTCGTGATGTATTCAGAGATAGATTGATAGAATGCCCAGCCTTCCGCTTGTTCTACCTTTGCTTTATCCGGATCTTCTTCTGCTTCTTTAGCAGCTTTTGTTGCGTAACCGTTAGGCACAGCTCCTGCTGCAAGGTAGAATGTCTTCATCAATGTCTTGTCAACGACCTGCTTACCTAGTTGGAACCCAAGATTATCATCATTTTCAACTGCTTTTTCAATTTCATTGAATCCAGCGTCAATCTGATCCACCATATTGGTTTCATAAGCAGCATCACGCTTTTCAACTGTTTCCTTCAATACTTCATAAAATTCTTTCGCTTCAGCAATCTCTTCTTTGACTACCTCTTTCTTACCCCAGTTTTCGTCGATTTCGTGGAACTCATGCTTGATTGTCAAATAGAAAACTTTCTGAGTCAATTTGTCAAAGATCTGCTTGACGACTTGACCATCCATTTCACCATTTTTTCCAGCTTCTAAAGCTGTAGAAATCTGCTGATCGATCTTGCCGTCACGTTTTGCCACCAATGGCTGTAATTGGTTATTATAAAGATCGATCACTTTTTGGTAATCTACTTTTTCGCCTTCGCCTGCTTTTGCAAGCTCTTCTTTACCTTTCTTGTAGGCAGCTACAAAATCAGCGTCTTCTTCTTTATCATTGGCTTCTTCACTCTCACTGCCATTTTCTTCAGAGGATTTCTCCTCACTGTCTCCTTGAGTCGTTTCTTCTTTACTTTGATCCTCTTTAGAACCCTGATCACTTTGTCCACATGCAGATAGAACGAGTCCAATAGCTAACAACAGATATAACAGCACACTCTTTTTAAACATTTCGTTTCCTCCTGCGCTTATGTATTAATTGATAATGAATTTCATTTGCAAAAATAATTATATAGAGAATGATTCTCATTGTCAACCTGCTCGCTAACTAGATTCAGAGTTTTCACTTATTGTTCATATATAACGAGCCCAATCAGTAAAAAGTATATTAATAGATAATCTTATACTAATTTTTGGCCGTGTATCGTAAAATAAAAGTTACCAACACATAGGAGGTAATTTCACATGCTAAAAACATTTATCAGAATTCCTAATCTACTGCCAGGAGGGAGAGTACGTTAGAGCATATTTGAGCTCGCCTCTTAACTCCTGCATACCAAAGAAATAACCAACTATAGCAGGAGGAAAAAATGAAGAAAAATACGTTAGCAGCTCATAACATTAAATTTTTATTCTTATCAAAAATTTTCGGCAGCATCCGGTTTATTGCGCCGGTATTGACTCTTTTTTACTTTTCACGTGGATTGGATGAAACACAAATACTTTTTGTGATGACATTCTTCAGTATAGGAGTTTTAATAGGAGAGATTCCAACAGGCATATTTGCCGATCGCTTTGGTGCAAAAACATCTTTTTTATTCGGATCATTGCTCGGAATCGGTAGTCACGCTTTATTGCTTGCTGCTTATGAACCCTGGGTGTTCTTTGTCAGCAGTGCACTTACTGGTTTGGCAGCCACTTTTTTCAGTGGTGCCGATGAAGCGTTAATCTATGAATCATTGACATTATCCAATGAACAGAACCGCATGGACAAAGCTATGGGTCAGATTGGTTCCGCTACTTTTTTAGTATACATTATCGTAGTGATCATTGGGGCAATTTTAGCTAAGGATTTGACGAACGAGCAATTCCAACGTTTGATTCTGCTTGGTGTTGTTTTTATGTCGGTTGAGTTTGTGTTACTGTTGTTTATTAAAAATCCACCCCGGCAAGGTAATTACACCGAACATGTGCATTCCCAGTTAAAAGAGGGGTTTCTTGCCATTAAGAAAAACCCTCAAGTGCTCTGGATGTTCATGAATGTTTCCCTTGTTTTCATTCCAGCTGCAGCCATCTTTGAAAAATTCGATCAGAAATTATTGGTGGACGCCGGTCTTGCGGTGTACTTAATCGGTATCGTATATGCAGCTAGTGCGTTCAGCGGGTTTGTCGCTTCGCACACGATTGGCTGGATGACCGGAAAAATCAGCCGGGTAACACTATTATTCATAACTGGTATGCTTGCTGTTGCTGCCCTGGCCGCAGTAGCTGTTTTCCATGCTTACTTGTGGGTGGTATTAGGTGTGTTACTCGTGCTGAAGGTAGTCAACGCCATAAGGTATCCCGTTTACTCCCAGCTATCCAACGATATCATCCCTTCTAACGTAAGGGCGACTACCATATCGCTCTTATCGATTTTGGATTCCGGGTTTGATATTATCATTTTTCTATCGGTAAGCGGAATGGCATTATCAGGCTTTACACCGATGTTCCTGGCTTGCGCAGCTATCGCTTTAATCGGCGTAATGATTCCGGTTTTGCCAAAGAAAGAGGGCGTGCAAGCCACTCCACTTAAAAAGCACTCGTAATTGCTAGAGGTCACTGAAAAAGTCCTTTATAACCTTAAGGGGCTGTCAACGTTTGTTGTTGATTCTCACGAATCGCTTGTCGGTGGATGCTTGCCGCGGGCACGGCCTCAGCTAACTTGGTCAAGAAGATCACTTGACCAAGTGGATCTTCGACTCGCGCTGTTCCCGCAGGCGTCACCACCGAACGCTCACCGTGGAATCAACAGAGATATAACGAAAAAGAGAGACTTTCTTTGATTTATAAAAGAAAGTCTCTCTTTTTCTTGTACAATGAAAGTAATACATAAAAGTGAGGGATTCGATGTTAGACCGTCAATTATCCATGAATTTAAGTCAGTACGAATGGCGATTTTCACAGCTAATGTGAAACGAACCGTTAAACTAATGAAGGAATAAAGGTAGCAAACCTTTTTTAAATTCTAGTTTTCAAAGATCTTCAGTTCTTCAGTGGCCTCGAATTGCTACGAGTGTTTTTTCTTACTAAAATGACTGTCAGACTTCTATTTTATTGGCTAATTACGATATTTATAAGCATTATTGTGATTATTCGCACCGATGTGAAACTTCTTTTTGCCCGAGGGGCAAAACAAAGCGGATTTGGCCGTGAACTTGGTATGCAGGCTATCGATATGTATACTGACACGAAGCACAAATTTCTTCTATTACATTTAAGAGACCAGCCAATAAGATGGAAAAAGATTAGTGATCTTGTATAAGTAACCTCCTGTTAAGCACAAACCTATTCAGTCAACCGCTTTTGTAAGAAGTATTGATTAAAGCCCTCAGGATGGTCTTCAATTACGCCGAATACTTGATATCCATTGTTCTGATAAAAATCGGGAGCCTGGAAACTGAATGTATCTAAATAAATCAGCCTGCATTCACTTTCGACGGCGAATTCTTCCAGTTTTCTAAGTAACTCCCTCCCATACCCTTTCCCCCTTAAGCTTTTATCAACCCAGAGAAAATCAATATGCATATGATACCAGAACATGTTGCCGGTGATGCCACCCTTCACGATTCCTTCCTCATCTTTCAACATGAAACCAATTGTTTCATTAGCCGTTTTAATATGGTCAGGTAACTGCTCCATATTATGTTCGATCACTTTCTTCTTCACCAGGTCATAGTCTTCCCTGGTCCAATTATCTACTATTCTCATGAGTTAGATTCTCCATAATATATGTGTAGCACCCTTCCACTTGAGCAATAATAGTTCATATTTCTGCTCCTTCGCATGGTTCTGCCTATAAGTCAAAAAAGCAGTGAGCATAATATGTAAGCCACTGCTCTATCACTGCTATTTTACTAGGAACCAAATCTCTGCTTTGTTTGTCAAAGAAAGTATTACCTTTTAAGTAAAGTCATATGAGAAGGGTTTAATTCCTCACCTTCGATTACAATAGCCATCAACCCATGTTCAGATTGCGTTTCATGCCATTCGTCCTGCTCCCAGAAAATAGCTGTTCCACTTTTTACATGATGAAATACTTTATCAGTTCCACATACTTCCCCTTCACCACTAACGATAAGCATGATCTGGTCAACAACCGCTTGATGATATCCTATTTTTCCTCCAGCTTCCAAATGCATGGCTCCTATATGTAGAGGGTTTTCTGTTTGCAAAATACGGCTCATCATGAAATCTGATTCAAATTTGGTAATCGAATGCCCTGCTTTTTTATCAAATCGGTAAAAGTCCAAGAGATTCCTCCCTTTTCTATGGCGATAATGCTGTTCACTTCAGCCATCTACGACCATATCGGCATTTTCTATCGGCTGCTCCTTATCGATATAATATTCTTCTGCTTTCCAGTAGCGGTTGATGAACTTCGAGATATTCGCTCTGATTGCCTCTTTCTCTCGAAGGAACCTTTTTTCCCGTGGACAATCAAGATATACCATATAATCAAAGTATTCTTTCCATTCACTTCTTTGAAGAAATACTCCTTCGATGATAATGAGACCATTTTCCGGAAGGGTGATCGTGCGTCTTTGGCTTGTATCCGAGTCTTTATCATAAAAGTCCAATGTCACCTGAGATAAATTCCTGATCTTTTCAAAGAGTTCTTCGCGTAAACCCATTACATTCCACTGTAAACGATAATATTCATACCATTCTTCCTGACCAGTATCATAACGTTTTTCCCGTTCCACAATATGATCATCCATATGGATTGTCCGATAAAGAATATTCTCCGCTTCAAGCCTTTCCCCCAGTTCGTTGGCAAAAGTGGTTTTACCAGAACGGCTTAAGCCATCTATTCCTACTACGTATCTTTGATGATCAATTACCTTGTCTTTAATAAAATCTGCCAGTTTATCGACTTCTGCTTTCAACACCGCTCACCTGCTTCACGCTTACTGTTCTAATCCTTCGCGTAGACGTAAACTTCCTGTCCAGCCAGCACCATTCTCTTTTCCAGATGCATGCCGATTTTCTGTGCCACATGGCGGGAAGCCATGTTGGCAGGCTGGATGATGGCGATGAACCGTTTAATACCTAGCTGGTAGTGACCATAATCAAGGAATGCCTTGGCTGCTTCTGTCGCATACCCTTGTCCCCAATAGTCACGCGCAATCCAATAACCGATTTCAATTTCCTCGGCGCCATCCAATTCCCGGGGAACCAGACCGGCATGTCCTACCGGAACATTATCTTCTTTCCTGACGAGAACCTTAAAACCCATATCCTCGCCATGCTCATATGTACGATAAATCCATTTTAAAAACTCTTTCGCTTCATCCTTGTTTTTCGGAGTTCCCTCACCGATATAACGGACCATCTGAGGGTCTGACAGCATACCTGCAAGGAAATCCATATCTTCATCTTCATAGGAACGGACATCTAATCTTCTTTCTGTATAAATTTGCATTTTCTCTAAACACCTCTGTTCTCAGTTTTCTGGTTGTAGTCGTTCTTCTTTATCACCGAATGCTTCAGCTTTTTTGGAAAAAACCAATTTCTTAATTATCTAAATCATTATCCAGAAAAGAAGCTTTCAGACTTTGTTTTATCTCATCCTTCTCTTCTATCGATTGACCGATTTTAGAACTGTTGATACCATCTCTAACAGCCATTTTCACTACCAAATAAAAAATAACAATAGAAAATATGTATAATAAAACTCCCATAAAAAAATCCTCCAGCATTATCAGTGATTCTTTGTTGCATTAAGCCGTATACTTTTCTTAATCAAGAGGAACATGGCAACTATCAGAGCAATAGGAATTCCCATGCCATTATCTCTCCTGCTATTACCATAACAATAGAGGTAATACTCAAAAAGCATTTCACCTCCCAATCTGTTGTAAGTTGAACAAGACGCGTGCTATTATCCAATTTTGTGCGGGTATTCGATACGAATGGAAACAATTTCTCCACAGTTGACACAATAGGTGTAAATTTTATTGGAGCCCATGCTCATTGGTTTACCCAAGGGTCTTACATGTGTGTAATCTGTACCTTCCACAAGTTTCGTTCCACTGCATTTCGGGCACTTCTCCTTGCTCAACCACACCATCTCCTTATTTAATTTTTATACTCGCTTATTAATAAATTCTCCTTTTCCCTTTTAATTCCTGCAAAAAGGCGCCTTCTTATTTCAAGAAGACGCCTCTAAGTCTATTATTCATATTCTTTTTCAATATTTTTTGTACTTCTTACGGTATCAATTGGCCGTACTTTAGCTTCAATGGCTTCCCGCTTCGGCTCCAGGAATGGAGGCAGGGATAATTTTTCTCCTAAAGTTTCATAGGGTTCATCCCCCATGAATCCAGGTCCGTCGGTTGCGAATTCAAATAAGATTTGCGGAGCCACATTGCTATATAGAGACCCAAAGAAATGGCGATTGACATAGCCGGATGTCCGGAAGTTGAAGCTTTCCATTCGCTCCTGCCATTCGTCAAGTACGGAGCGGTCTTCCACCCGGAAGGCAGCATGGTGAACCGTGCCGAACCCTTGGCGAGCAGGTGGCAGAACTGTATTATATTCGACAACTACCTGACCGCCATTACCGCCTTCTCCTACTTCAAACAAATGGAATGCGCCGTCCTGACCGATTTCTTTAAATAGCAGCACTTTCTCCATCATTTTTTTGAAATAATCGATATTGTCGACACGAACAAACAGCGGCCCTAACCCTGTAATCGCATATTCTAACGGAATCGGTCCATCCTGCCAAGGAGTGCCTGGAGCTACGCCATTGTCATTTTCATCAGAAATCAATTGATATTGCTGGTCGTCAAAATCAACGAACGGAAGCACTTTCTTGCCAAACAGTTCCTTGATACCTTCATGCTTCACTTCCAGTCGATCAAAGCGCTTCACCCAGTAATCAAGCGCTGCATCATCGGGTACGCGAAATGATGTTTTAGCTATTTCGTTTGTACCATGGGTACCTTTTGGAATTCCAGGAAAATCGAAAAACGTCATATCGGTTCCCGGGCTCCCTTTATCGTCAGCAAAAAACAAATGGTATGTGCGGATATCATCCTGGTTGACCGTCTTTTTAACAAGACGCATACCGAGCACGTAGGTGAAGAATTCATAGTTCTTTTCCGCACTGCTCGTAATCGCTGTAACGTGATGGATTCCTTTTAAATTATTCATGGTCATGCCTCCTGTTTCCATTGTAACTATCTGAACATCTGAATTACTTCGATTTCAAGATAAATATAATACGTTTAAAATACACTGTCAAACTATAAACTTCAGCTGGTTCCAGTAAACCAATTGGCAAAAAAACTCCTCCCATCAGTAAATGAATGGGAAGAGTTATGAATCGATTGCATAGAAAGTTACTTTTTATTGCTTTCTCTTTTTGAAGGCAGGGCTTAACTCGCTCCATACATCAAATAGATTTTCATCCAGGTCCCGGAATACAAAATTGTTTCCTGGATGCCCGCGGTCCTCTATTTCCCCCACCCTTACTCCTTTGCCTCTTAATTCTTTATGTAGTGCTTCCAGCGCATTCCATCCATCCACTTCAAATGTCAACGAAAAGTGTTCCTTTCCTTTCTGGTCTATGAAATTAGCTGTCTCGTTTTCTTGCGTTTTCACTAAAAAAAGCTCTGGTCTGCTAGATTGATAATTGCTTTATCTTCATCTTGATAGCTTAATTCGGCATCCAAAATATTCACATACCAGTTTTTGGCTTTCTCGACATCAGCAACTGGAATATACGTAGTCCCTACTCGCAATAGTTTTTCTTTCATCATTACGCCATCCTTCCTTATCCATGGTTTTACTTATGTGAATTTGATCCACTTACCATCATAAAATTAGACGGATCCATTTGTGGCTCCGTGCTCTTTTCTGTTTGTGCCTTATCCCTTAGCCCTGCAGGAAGGAGTGCAGGGGTTATGATATTCTTCACTCCACGAGCGATTCCCAGGAGAGAAAGAATGAACAATACAAGAAAAATCAGTGGAATCCCTACTAACCAGGGTGCATGAGTCTGTAGATTATAATAGTACATACCAATCAGTGAAGCCCAATCGTAGGTGACAGGAACCGGACGGCCTCCCATCAAACTGTAATCTACCAGCGTTCCGCCAAAGAAGAGTTCAAATACTCCTAAATGGGTCATTACTAATATGGCTTGAATCGTTTGCCTGGTAAACAAGTTAATGAAACTCTGCTTCAAGTGAGGGAACAAGTGGTAGCGGAATAAATGGTATGGCTTCCCTCCTAACACTCTACTGGAGATGACAAAATCTCTTTTTAAAATCACGCTCGTTTCACTCGCAATCAATATAGCAGCAGGTGGAATCAGCAACATGCTGATCACCAGCACCTCCAAAGTGAGCCGGAAAGCAAGGCTTGTCGGAAACCCCTCAAACGGCTGCCAAAGCAAAGGCTTTAATAAGTTATAAGCAATAAGTGAGGCAGGTATAAAATACAGGACAGAAATAGTATTTTCTACTATCTTGGCTGTCCCTTTGAACTTGAAACCAAGAGGTACCCCGATTAAAAAAGCAATAAAAAAGCTTACCAGTCCAATGGAAAAAGCACCTAAAATCGTGTATTTGGCACCCTTCAATATATAATAAATAAGATGATTGCCATTAAAGTCTGTCCCCAGAATAGAATAGTCGAAAGGAGCGAATGGGGCACCGATCATATTATTATCGTTATCATATAGATAAGGTGTTTTAGCTACGTAAGAATCAAAGAAACCCATATGGATAAAACTTGCCGCCAACATCACAACAACAAATCCAAGACCAGCTACCAGCATCGGTTGTCTGACAATTATCTTCATCATAAGGAGACTTCCTGCTTCGTTGACAAGTAAAGTGCTAACTCAATCACCTTAAGAAATAGGTAAATTGGAATGAAGAAAAGTAAAGCTGTCACGAAGAATACCGGAGGCTGTGAATAATCTAATAAAAATGATGTCATTCCAAGATTGTTGAACAAGTACTCAATGATCAAAAGATTGCTGATCAAGATACTGACCAGAAACTTCGCCTGGTAGGCCAGCCGGACGAGCATATTTCTCAAAATGTGCGATAACAGTATGTAGGATTTAGTCAACCCCTTGCTGACAGCAAGTTCATAATAATGTTCTTTCCGTTCTTCTTCCACCAGTTCCAGCATGGATTGGAAGAAATACATCGTCGGCAGTACTGCCAATACTACCGCTGGTGCCAGGACAGCTTCTTCTGCACCAGCACCTGAAACTTTCGCAACATTCATCCCCGTTTTCTGATACAGCCAGACTAATAGCATTTGTGCTGCTACTACAAACACTATATCTGGAATGCTTTGCAAAAAAGAGGTTGTAGCCACAAAACCGTTATATACCTTTTTCGAAGCTCGCCATAAAAGTATCGTTCCAAGTAGCGCGATACAAAATGAAGCAGAAAGAGCGATTCCCAGAATGGTCATGGAACTTCTGAATGCGTTGAATATGAAAGGAAATAAATCTCTTTCAACCCCGGATGTCGGGTTGACATATATCAATGAACCCGGCTCCATCAATTGCTTCCAGACATCAGTGAACACTTGTAAACCAGGCCAGACAAACCCCTCCACAGACATGAACATAGGTGAAACGCTTACAATAAATATCCCAATGATTAAAAAGAGAGGCTTAGTCACCTCTCGTGCTATGTATGAACCCCATTTCATCGATGTATCCCCCGTTAACAATCTTTTCCTTTTATCTTATAGGAAGCTCGTCCTACTGACCACCCTAATACATGAAAAAAGGCTGTGATTCAATCAGCCCTATCTTTGAATTATTGATCAGGATATGTCTTTTTCAGGAAGTTCACAGATTGATCGATCAATTTTTTTAATACCTCAACATCTACATCAGTCAATTTATTGATATAGACACACGCTTTTCCTTTGGTATGTTTGCCGAAATCTTGCAGCAGCTCTTCGTTATCATCTCCTGTGGCAAAGTACAGACTTATCTTCGCTTTCCGAGGAGAAAAACCGACCAATGGGGCGTCACCTTCATGTCCGGAAGCGTATTTATAATGATAGCTGCCGAAGCCGATAATACTCGTTCCCCACATCTTGGCATTATACCCAGTCGTTTTTGTAAAGATGTCTAATAACTGGCAGGCATCCTCCCGTTTCTTCGGGCTTTCCACACTTCTAATAAAATCAAGAACACTGTTATCGTTTTGCTTGGTTTTCAGTTCATATGCGATAGTCCACACCCTCCTTCCAGTGAAACTTTGGGTATAATACTAGGGGAAATCGTTGATTAACAGTTTTTATAAACGTCCACTAATTCAAATCGCTCGCATACGAGCAGCATATTCTCAGAAAACTCCATTCCGACTTCGTGTAATTCTCGTCTAAAAAATCTTTCGTGAGCCTCCCACCAATAACGATAGGTCCTATCGCCTTCTCCCTCTGCGATTGCAAACTCTTCCGACACCTCATTCATCGGCAATATTTCTACTTGTATGGTTTTAATAATGGCAACTGGTAAGTCCTCATTGTTCAAGATGATGCTATATTCCCCAACTGCCGGGATAGGCTCACTTTCCAATTCATAAAAAACATGCCCGGAGCAAGTAGCGGTTTTATACCCGTCAATCACTAATTGCGCCAGCTCATCCGGATCAGCTCCAAATTGCCAGGCGGTGACAGGAGTTGTCTTTTCTTCGGGATGTTCGAGTAAATAGTCATTCCAGTATTTTTGTGCTGCCTCATTCATATCCAGTTCTCCTTATTTGGTGATTTCTCTCAACTCTCCCCCTCACCCTCCTCAATAAAGGTAATAATTTAGTTATTCTACTATTTTCCTGTAATCCCCTTTTAATGTGATAAAAAAAGTGCACCCCATATCAACAGGATGCACTGATAATTCTAACACTGGTACAGGATTGTCTGGGCGATCCCAATAAAATATTCCGATTCGACCATGATATGGTTCAATACTACTTTGGCGGTCGGGTTATTGCTGATGGGTTCGCTTTCTTCCATCAAGCTGCGGCAGAAGTTGATGAATTGCTGGCTTTGCAAGAGACAAAATGAGACAAGCTGCATAATATCCTGGTATAGATTTGCTGTAACTTGTCCTTTCGATCGGTTTACTGTTTCAATATATCGTACTACTTGCTGGTGAGCGACCGCGAAATCTTTTTCCCACTGGGTTAATGCTTGTACATAATTTTGTTCCAGGTTAGGTACTAATTCCCGAATGACGACGGTATGCTCCTCTTCCTGGTGTTTCCAAAACTCTGCTTCGTCAAGGACACGCAATGGCATTTGGTGTCCATAGTAAAATTGCATAGACGTACCCCTCCATCCTATTTTTCTCTTTTACTATATGAAGGGTTGTGACAAAAAAAGAACCAGTAACCGGGGAGTCTGATCGCCAGCCTTTATCCTTGCTTTTTTATACTGCAGTTGCTTGTTTCTTATTATTGATAACGAAATCATCTAATTTGAGATTGACCGGGTTGGCGATCGTATCGTGAAATGTTGAGCAATACATCCGATAAAAAAGCAGCAGGTGAACTGCAGCTTTTTAAAAATTAATGAAACTAAAGAGATAACCCCCTGCCACACCAAGAATTACAATCATCCAGGCAGGAACTTTCCAAATATTCAATAATGCAAACAGGATGGCGCCTAGTGCAAAATCAGCGGCATCAAAAATAGAACTTTTGATTACTGGATCGTAAAATGCCGCCAGTAATATGCCCACCACGCTGGCATTGACACCCATCAGAATGCCTTGGAAATCTTTTCTTTTACGTAATTCGTTCAAGAATGGTAAAGCAGCTATAATCAATAGAAAGGAAGGCAGGAAGATACCAACAGTTGCAACGATCGCGCCGGGTATTCCTTCTATCATCGTTCCCAGGTAGCTGGAAAAAGTAAATAACGGGCCAGGTACTGCCTGTGCCATTCCATATCCAGCCAGGAATTCATCCGCAGTCAGCCACCCCTGGGGTACAACTTCCCGCTCGATCATTGGAAGCACGACATGACCGCCGCCGAAGACCAGGGATCCAACACGGAAAAAAGTATCAAAAATGCTTAAAAGCGGATTATCTGTCATTTTTGTTATCACCGGCAATATAACAAGCGTAAACACCAGGATTCCAAGCGAGGTGATTCCAAGCTTTTTAGAAATATTCACCTGGAATGTCTGTACTTTTGGTTCTGCTTTGTCACTGAATAGCTTTATCCCGAGCAACCCAGCAGCTACGATAATGATGATCTGCATCCAGGCGGAAGGATATAACAACATGATCGCTGCTGCAACAAGAGCGATTGCTATTCGTGTTTTGTCCGGAGTCAGCTTTTTCCCTAATCCGATTAATGCATGTAGTACCACCGCCGCCGCCACTACTTTCAAGCTGTGGATGAACCCAGCGTCGCCTAACGTAAATGTCTGGTACAACATTGCAAAAATAATGAGTACAATAATTGAAGGTACAGTGAACCCGAACCATGCAACAAAACCACCCAGGATACCTCCCCGCAGCATGCCGATGGATATACCTACCTGTGAACTTGCCGGTCCCGGAAGAAACTGGCACAAGGCAATGATGTCTGCATAAGTTTTGTCGTCAAGCCATTTCCTGCGATCGATGTACTCATCTTTGAAATAAGCCAGATGAGCGACCGGCCCACCGAAGGAAGTAAGACCAAGTTTCGTTGATACTGCTAAAATTTCCAAGAGTCTTTTCATCGTCTTTTGTTACCTGCCTTTCACTTGATTTCTTTAAATAATTCATAAGCTTTCGCGCGGGCCTCTTCGAGAATGGTCTCTCCATGGGTGGTAATCCGGTAATATTTTCTGATTTTCCCGTTGACATTTTTTTCTTCTTTATCTAACAAGCCATCGACTTCCATATGATGAAGGATTGGGTACAATGTTCCTGGACTGATATCATAGCCATGTTCCCGAAGTTCTTCCAGTATCCATGATCCATATATAGCTTCTTCTTTTGCATGGTGCAGAATGTGAATATGAATGAATCCTAAAAATAATTTCCGCAAAATTTTATTATCCAATTAATTATCCCTCCCTATATCGAATTCCGATAACGAAATACGATATTGATTATATACATAACTAGCCGTCTGGTCAACAATAAAATGCTCAAGCGTAATACCTGAGCATTTTAAATAGGTTTTAATAAAGTTTTAAACGGTACGTAAGTATGTCCGGCGCCCCCATACCACCCCTGGCACCAGTAAGATGGCCAGGGCTATGACCCCGAACCAGCCAATTGCTCCCCATAAAAACCCGGTGAATGTCCCGCCTGCAGCCACACCGATATAGTAGCTTACAAGATAGATACTGGATGCTCCCCCTTTATGGTGGGTAGCAGCCTGATTAACAGAAGCTGCCACCATCGAATGGACGACGAAAAAACCGAAGCACATCAGTCCGAGACCTGCATAAATGAGTGGAACGACCGGAACAGCAGTCAGGAGAATTCCAGTAACCATGACAAGGACACTCGTAACCACAACCTTGGCCATACCGAAGGAGAGGGATAATTTACTGGCTGCAGGGGAGCTGACAAGCCCCAAACCATAAGCGAAATAAGCGAATGTAATCGTACCGATCGACAAATAGAAAGGCTCATCACTTAAGTAAAATGGTAAATAGGTCCAGATACCAGTAAACGTTAATTGTATGACAATCCCCATATAAAAAGCAGGAATCAGGTTTTTATCTTTTAAGTGGATGAACATTCCCGCCAAGTCGTCCTTGATAGGAAGGTCGCTCGTTTGAAAGTTTCGCGATTCGGGCAGCAGGATTAAGAACGCTATAAAAAACAACGCTTCTAATACAAAGAGCAGCCATAAGGCAGCCTGCCAGGAAGCAAACTCAGATATATAACCAACGAATACCCTCCCGAACATGCCGCCGACTGCATTGCTCGCTATATAAAAAGAAATCCCGATTCGGACGCTGCGCTGTTCAAATTCCTCTCCGATATAGGCAATAGCTGCTGCCGGTAATCCAGCAACAAAGAACCCCTGTATGAACCGCAAAATTAATAGAAGCGAGAAAGATTCCAGGAAAGGCATGATGAATAACGGGATGATGGAGAGGAGCATGGTGACTTTCATCAGTTTCACCCTGCCCCAGCGATCGGACAGCAAACCAAATACAAGCAGCCCAATGATTAAGGAAACGATGGTAAGGGAGATTAACAGACTGGATGCGGTAGGCGATACCTCAAATTCCCTGGTGAATATCGGCAGGATTGGCTGCAGCATATAAATGTTGGAAAAAGCCATGACCGAAGCCGCTGCAAGTGCTATGATCGCCATCCAAAAAGGTCTATCCTTGGAGGTATAGCCATTTTTATATGTACGCTGTTGGTTTCCCACAAAATCACTTCCTATCACACTATTGTATATGAAAATATCATTTCGTTCTTCTCACTACAAGAGTTTAAAGGACCAAAGTCAATCGATTCCGAATTTTTAAGACTCATGTTAGGATAGAACTAATCATACATAGAAGGAGTGACCATTCATGTTGAAACCAATTGCTACAAATAAAGCCCCGGCTGCTATCGGTCCCTATTCGCAGGCTGTCGATGTCGGAGATGTCATCTATATTTCCGGCCAGATCCCACTTGACCCATCCACCCAGGAGTTCGTCTCAGATAATGTGAAAGAGCAAGCTGAGCAGGTCATGAAAAATCTCGGAGGTATCCTGGAGGAAGCTGGCCTTGATTACAGCCATATCGCAAAAGCAAACATCTACCTTGACTCCATGGACGATTTCGCTGTCGTTAATGACGTATATGCCAGCTTTTTGAGCGAGCCTTACCCTGCCCGCGCAGCAGTAGAAGTAAGCAAACTGCCAAAAGGTGCGAAAGTGGAGATTGAAGCGATTGCTGTGAAAGAAAAATAATAAAGCCGGGCCTGTGGCTCGGCTTTATTATTTGATTATCTTTATCTACTGAAAATAGGCGAGTTATTCATTGATTTAGGCGATTAAGGCTAATAATTGATCGTTTCAGTTAAAATTAATAAAAAACACCCTCTTAAGAAGAAGGTGTTCAGGCCATCCATTTTGGTGGAGTATTTTTATCCCAATAGATCTCACCGATATCATGGTGCTTTTCAAATTCATCTTTGCTCAGGTGATAATGAAAATTGAACCAGTATCCTTCGCCCGGCCGTTTTTCCCGGCGCACATCAAATCTGGCAATCTCCTCTTTGGTCCGGTAATCAGAAAGGTGAAATATCTTCTCTCCATACCCTGCCGCTGGCTGCTCTGAGATTTCATAGTATGGTACTTCCTCTTCAGATTCTTCCAAAAGAGCTGTGACCACTTCTTCGATTCCAGGCAGGATGACAGTAGCAAATTCATCTTCCACTTTGGTCGCGATTTTAGGGCCCAGCTTTGTGACCGCCTGCTCCCTGGCGCGCTCAGTCAGGACATCGATATAATCATCCGTGGATGGTTCGACGGGTATTTCTTCTTCAGGGATGACGGCATCAGCTGTCAGGTAGTCATCTTCTTTTTCCTTCGGTGAGGCCACCTCTTTTTTCGCAGGTGTTTCCGCATCAGCATAAGTCGGTGGTATATATAAACCAAGGGTAAGAATGGCAATCAATACGACTGAAACTTTTCTCAACCAGAGCTTCATATGAATTACTCCCTTTTATGTACTATCTTAAATTCTACCATGTTACAACGACTTGTCCATATACTATACGAGTTTCATAATGAAAAGTTTCAAATTCTTCTAATTTGTTTTACTAAGCTTTGAGGAACCAGTCATACGACCTGGCTCCTCTCTTCTCATATCCTCCATCTCAGCGCAATTGTCAAATGACAACAATCGACACCTTCTACTTCAGAAGTAAGCTGCAAATTGATACCATCAGGATTCACTTTCGTTTGGACACCAGAATGGATGCCCGTCGACTTCAATAAGGCATCAACTTTCTTCATATCATTAACCTGGGCTGCCTGCATCACGTCATGGGCGAATGTTTTTGATTCAGCAAGGCGGCGCAGTACAAGGCTGGCTTGATCCAGTAGTTTTTCCATAGCTGCTGCAGAATCAGAAAAAAGGCTGGAATCTACTGGAGGATAGGCCGGTTTTTCTGGATACCTCCTCGGCATATATGGATAATATTCATGGCCAGCTTGGTAGTATGGCGTATATGGATAATAGATCGGATACATGTTCATGTCTCCTCCCCTTCAATTTCACTCCTCTTAAAGTATATGCATGTTAAATACATATGGAAGTTGTCATCATTCATTTGTCTCATTGTTTCGTCTTTCCATAATTGGGATATAAATCATTACGAGTATCTTTAAAAGGAGGATCCTATGGCTAACGGCACACGAAATCCATATTATGGCCGAAATCTTTGGTCAGGCTTTTTATTCGGACTTGGTCTTGTCGCTTTCTTTGATGAAGCCGTTTTCCACCAGCTGCTGAATTGGCATCATTTTTATGATAAATCCACTACCCAAATAGGAATTATCTCGGATGGTTTCTTCCATGCCTTCAGCTGGTTCGCGACGATTGGTGGACTATTTATGTACGCCGATCTCCGCCGGCGGCGGGCGCTATGGAAAACGAGATGGTGGGGCGGCGTACTTCTCGGGCTGGGCGCCTTCCAATTATATGATGGGACAGTCCATCATAAACTCATGCAGCTCCATCAAATCCGTTATAATGTCAATATTCTGCCTTATGACCTGGTATGGAATATCACCGCAATCGTTATGGTTATTGCCGGTTCGATCATCTTGTTAAAGACACGGCGGCAGGCGGGTACGGGAGGAGTGACTAACCCACTTTCCCATGAATAATACGATCGCAGCTTTCATATTAAGTGTTCCTTTTATGTTATTGCTAGGACTGTACATGGGTGCAGTCTACTTTTCCAACCGCCATCACAAACATTGGCCATTATACCGCAGTGTCTTATGGACGGTTGGGATTTTCCTTGCCATTCTATCAGTAGCAGGCCCTTTAGCAGAGCGTGCACATGGGAATTTCACCGCACACATGCTTGGTCATCTATTATTAGGAATGATGGCCCCTTTATTGATGGCGCTGGCTGCTCCCATGACTTTACTTCTGAGAACACTTCCTGTAAAAGCGGCTCGACGAATTACAAATATACTCCGGAGCACGATGATTCGTATCCTAAGTGATCCTGTCACAGCAACGATACTAAATATCGGCGGTCTATGGCTCTTATACACGACGAATTTGTATCAGATAATGCATCACAGCTTATTCTTACATGTTTTCATACACATACATGTATTTTTAGCAGGCTACTTATTTACTATTTCGCTCCTCTACATCGACCCGATCCCGCACCGGCGCAGCTACCTGTACCGTTCGATTGTACTGGTCATAGCTGTCGCGGGTCATAGTATTTTATCAAAATTCATTTATGCTAACCCTCCTGCCGGAGTACCAGCTGACCAGGCGCAGACTGGCAGCAGGCTGATGTACTATGGCGGCGATTTAATAGATGTCATCATCATTTTCCTGCTTTGCCTGCATTGGTATCGGGCGGTACGGCCACGGAAACGTTCAGCACAAGTAACATGGCAGAATAGTTAAACGGAGTAAAGACGCCAGCCGTGAGATTACTACGGCTGGCGTTAATCATTTACATATTAAGCACAAATAGCTTATCGCGAGTCATGGATTCAATACTCCGACGGATGCCCTGTGCACCCAGTCCCGAATTTTTCGCTCCGATGAAAGGGAAATGGTCTGGTCCACGTTCGGTTTTTGCATTCAATTGAACTGAGCCGACGTGAAGCTTTCCTCCAATGTCCATTGCTTTTTGGACATCTGCTGTAAAAATACTCGCCTGTAAGCCATATTGAGATTGATTAGCAAGAGCTACGAAGTCTTTTTCATCCGTAATTCGTATGATTGGAAGTACTGGACCGAACGGCTCTTCCCAGGCGATATCCATATCAGAAGAAACATCATCTATTAGTGTCGGATGAATTAATTTGCCTTCGCGCTTGTTACCTGTTACTAATGTTGCACCTTTTTCAAGGGCGTCATCAATCAGACCTTGAACAAAGTCTGCTGCTTTGTCATCGATCAGCGGAGTCACAGCTGCATCGTCTTCCGGATTTCCAACTGTCAGCGCTTCGACTTTCTGTTTGATTTTTTCAGAAAGCTGGTCGGCGACAGAGTCAGCAACCAATACACGCTTAATGGCAGTACAGCGCTGGCCGGAATAAGAATAAGCACCGCTGACGATTTGATCGGCAGCTAGATCCAGATCAGCATCATCCAATACGATTGCTGGATCTTTACCGCCTAATTCGAGAACCACAGGAACCATTTTCGCTTTTTCTGAGATGGATTGACCGACCTCTGTGCTTCCTGTAAATGTGATCATGCTGATTTCTGGATGGGTAACAATAAAGTCTCCAATTTCAGATCCCTTCCCTGTGACCAGTTGGACAATATCTTCCGGTATATCAGTTTCAAGCAATGCATCAATCATGAGACGGCCGCTAAGAGCGCCTTGGGATGCCGGTTTAAAAACCACTGAATTTCCAGAAATCAATGCTGGGGCAATTTTTGATGCGGCTAAGTTAACTGGATAGTTGAATGGGGATATTGCTAAAACGACACCGAGAGGCTCACGGTCCGCCATCGCTATTTTATTTGAGCTTCCACCTCGGAATGAATCACCACGGAGCATGTCTCCATGAATACGGCAGCCTTCCTCAGCAGTATAGCGAATTAAGTCAGCTGTTCGTTTGACTTCTTTCATTGCTGAAGCTTTGTTTTTTCCTACTTCTTTGTATATCAACGTACCAATTTTTTCTTGCTGTTCGAGTAAACGATCGGCCCACTTATGTAGAATGTCCGCTCGCTTATATACCTCTGTTTCGGCCCAGGACTGTTGGGCTTCACTGGCCTTTGTAATTGCCTGATTGACCTCTTCTTGTGACATCAATGAAAACGTGCCGATTGCTTCTTCTCCCGCTACAGAATATACTACTTTTTCTTTCTCTACTGTCATGCTGATAATGTACCACTCCTTTAAAATTGAATTATTCTGATTATTAAGGATGCACAATCATTTCTCAAACTTCATTAAAGCGGTAACATTTCAGGTATAACCTCTTTTAGGTTAAATAGAGTGGCTTATGCTCGCTCATCCTTAGTTTTTCACGTTAATGTGATAAAGTTCCAGTTTAAGCTCTGCCAAAATAAAAAAGCAGAGCACGGAGGCTCTGCTTTTCAGTCTTCATCTTTAATGTCCGGATCAGGAGGAATTGGCTCACTCAAGTATTCCTGTATCGTAGCACGATACTTCTCCACTTGGTCAAAATAATTTGAAAACTGGTCTTTGTTAATCAAGACCTGATAACCATCATCAATCGTTTTTATTTTATTTTTTAAAACCATTTTGTGAATATAAGATACTGGGACATCCAGATATTCAGCAGTTTCCTGTATCGTCAAATACATCCGACCACCTGCCCCTGTTTTAAAATTATCACACTAATCAATCCTATGTTTTCTAAAGTCACTATGTGTGGCATCTAAAACCCTTTATTAATATTATATCACTTTATCATTTTGGTATAATCACTTTATAGAAATAACCTTATTCAGAAACAAACCCATAGAGAGTGGTGACAAAATGACAGATGAGCCCAGAAAAACTAAGTGGGAGAAAACAAGACAAGCAGGAAAAGGAAAATACATAGCCCTCTATGGATTGCTTGGTTTTGGAGGCGTGTTTGTATCCGTTTCCCTTCTGTTCCAGGCATTCCGGGAAGACAGCATTACATTTGATTATGTCGTGCAGCGTATTGTCATCGGGGTGATCGCCGGGGCTTTATATGGCTGGGTCAGCTGGCGGTCCAACGAAAAGCGATATCATGACCTCGCGTGATGTTGTTCTATAGATAAGATAGAACCGAAGCGGAGCCAAAACCTACTGTGCTCTGCTTTTTTATTGATTCTGCGCAATTGGTTATTAAAACCAGTTGTTCAACTTTGTAGATTAGTTTATCAGTCTGGGCAACATTGGCTCCTTTTTCAACTGATGATCATCTAAGGGATAATGAAAGGAAGGACCGGCCCACTGCATTTGAATTTTTCACAATCTACTCATTGGAGTAATTGATCAATATCATTCCGGGTAAAAATATTGGAGTTCAATCAATGTCAAGTGCTACTTTTATATAATATTATTGTCTCTTTTACATCCTTTTTCTCTTCATTGTCCCGCCAAATAACAGTTGCATATATCTGATCGATGTCCTCTTTATGAATAGCTTCATTACTATCTGTTCTATTTCCATTTATCGTACCAATTTGGTGTTCACCGATATCCATATCGCCCCCCGATACGGATTGGCTTTGAATTTTTTCACTCTCTCCATCAATTACCACCTGTATACTGATGGAAAAGAAATCAGAAACATACTCATCAGTATTTTTCATTGTTATTTTACCATTTCCAGCCTCATATCGCTTCCCGTCATACAGCAGCTCATAACTTTCTATCTCCCAATGTTCACTTTCGCCATCCAAAGCAAATTGGATGTGAGATTGTTGAATTTCTTCACTGCTATCCTTACATCCGCTTAGTAAGAGAATAAACAATAACAAGTACAAACTCCGTCGCGATCCCATATAATCTCCTTCCACTTCGACAAATCAAACCAAATTAGTGACTCAATTCATTATTTCCCGCGCAATAATTTTCAATTTCGCGCCGATAATCCAATTTGTTATAATATTTTGGTGGCTTTTGTAGCAATAAAGGTTTTGATGTAGTTATCGATCAGTCGATTCCCACCAAAATCATCCTCATAAAAACCAGTGATGGCAAAGCCTGCATCAATTTGGCCTTGAACCTGGTCCTCCAGTGTATGACCAAACTCGATTGTCAAATTATTATCCAGGTGACGCTGTAGTTCTTTTTCGGAAATTGCTGTTAGACCGGAAAATGGAACGGAGTGTTTTACATCGAGGATACCTTTTTCCTCCTGCTCATCATCAAATAAGTATAACAATGGATTTGTAAACCCTGATATAAGCGTACCACCAGTCTTTAACACCCTGGCAGTCTCTTTCCATACAGGCAATATATTTTCTACAAATACATTGGAAACAGGGTGGACGATGAGATCGAACGAACCATCCTCAAAGAAATGCAAGTCAGCCATATCGCCTTGTATCGCCTCCAGATACAACCCATCCCGCTCAGCCACAAACCTGTCCTGTGCCAATTGCATATCGGATATATCGACCACCGATACATCGGCACCCGCAGCTGCCAGTATAGGGGCTTGCTGCCCTCCCCCGGAAGCTAAACAAAGAATTTTGATTCCTTTTAAAGAGGATGGAAACCATGATCCTGGTACTGGTCTTTCAGTAGTGACTGTTATTTCCCACTCCCCAGCTTTCGCTTTTTCAATTGTTTCTCTGCTTGCCGGTTTTGTATAGACGACTCCATCTTCCACTTTTTTATCCCAAGCCTTTTGATTATGTTTTATCAGTTTCATATCCATCTTCTCCCTTTTCAATTAAAACTATCTCTCTTAATACTTTAGCATATAATTTCACCATTTTTTCCATAAATATCCTCCATTTTAAGAAAAAAAGTTTTTTTCTGTCCTTTCGAAAATGTGTTACCCTAACAAAAACGTCCAGGGAGGTACAGTAATGAATAGTCATATTATTTCGTTAAAAGGAATTGAGTGGAAACAGAAGGATAAGACCATTTTAAAAGATATTACCTGGAATGTTGAAAAAGGAGAACACTGGGTGCTGCTGGGGTTGAACGGCTCAGGCAAAACCTCCCTACTCAATATGATTACCGGCTACCAATGGCCGACGAATGGTGAAGTCAACGTATTAGGCATGCGGTTTGGCGAAACGAATATTCTAAAACTGCGTAAATCTATCGGCTGGGTCAGCACTTCACTGGATGAACGTTTCAAGCATCATGGCGGAGAAACTGCGAGCGAGGTAGTGTTGAGCGGGATACATGCTACCATCGGTATTTATGATGAAATCACAGCAGAAGATTTAAACAGAGCCAACCATCTTTTACAACAATTTCGAATTGGGCATCTTGGTGAGCAAAAGTTCTCTTCTCTATCTCAGGGTGAAAAGCGAAAAACCATGATTGCAAGGGCGTTGATGGCGTCACCAGAACTGTTGATTCTGGACGAGCCATGCAGCGGACTGGATATCTTATCTAGAGAAGAGC
Source organism: Thalassobacillus devorans MSP14 (assembly GCF_000496835.1). Taxonomy (GTDB): domain Bacteria; phylum Bacillota; class Bacilli; order Bacillales; family Halobacillaceae; genus Thalassobacillus; species Thalassobacillus devorans_B. The sequence continues at coordinate 211,525 of NZ_KI543238.1, read as the reverse complement.
TGCTGCAGACAGTGGATCAGATGAACCGGTCAGAGGACGGTCCTACATTGATATACGTGACACACCATATAGAAGAAGTCATCCCATCGATTTCTCATGCTTTGCTGCTTCACGAGGGCAGTATAGTCGCTAGTGGAGAAAAATATAAAACGTTAAGCGAAGAAAATTTGCAAGATACCTTTGAACTTCCATTAGCTCTTGAGTGGGATAATGATCGGCCCTGGATTCGTATACAACCACATAATAATCGATCCATTGATTTTAATAATAGCTATTGACCCTCACGTTACGCCCGACAGCCAAACCTATTTTCCATAAACTGGAGGACCTGGGGTGTTAGATCTAACACCCCAGGTCCTCCAGTTTTTTACATAAGTTAATTGAATACGATTGTTTTATTTCGATGAACGAGAATGCGGTCTTCTAAATCCCATTTCACACCACGGGCAAGCACACTGCGTTCTACTTTACGTCCGATTTTTTTCAAATCTTCCGCACTGTCGCGGTGATCGACACGCATGATATCCTGCTCAATAATTGGCCCTTCATCCAGATCATTGGTGACATAATGAGAGGTCGCACCGATCAGTTTTACTCCTCGCTCATAAGCTCGCCCATAAGGGTTCGCCCCGACAAATGCCGGCAGAAACGAATGGTGAATATTGATGATTTGTGATGGATAAGTAGATACGAACTCAGGGGTCAGAATTTGCATGTAACGAGCCAAAACAATCTGGTCGATGCTGTACTCTTCCAGCAGCCGAAGCTGTTTTACCTCTGCTTCTTCGCGGATATCTTTATTGGCTGGAACATGATGAAACGGGATATCGAATGATTCAACCAATTCTCTTGCATCTTCATGGTTGCTGATGACAACCGCTATCTCGGTTACTAACTCGCCGCTCTGCCATTCCCATAACAACTCACGCAAACAGTGGAGCTGTTTGGAGACAAAAATTGCCGTTCTCCTCAGTTCATAAACGAATTTTATATCCCACTTCATGTTGAAGTTTTCCGCAATCGCCTGAAACCGGCTCTTCATTTCTTCTTCTTTTCCATGCAAACCCGGACAATCAAATTCGATCCGCAGGAAGAATGTGCCCTCATAAGCATCGGTCGTATACTGGCTGGACTCCATGATATTGGCTCCATTTTGAAATAGGAAATTAGAAACAGCCGCCACAATCCCCGGCTGGTCCGGACAGCAGATCAGCAGTCGTCCTTTATCTTTATTTGCTTCTTGAAATTTTCTTAGATGTTGGTGTGTTGTTTCAGCCATAATAATCTCCTTTACATATATTACTGTTAATGTAGTCTTTATCTTATCGCTCTATCCTATAACAAAATAAATGCGGACAGCAAATCAAAATCCCCTCACCTCCGGAGGGGATTTTGATTTGCTGTTTTACTTGCTGCATTTTGTATATATTAGCGACTTTCATACATTTATTTGCAACTGGCCCAATAAAGTTACTGAGCCTGCGATCTATTTTCTTCATCATCCTCTTTCGATTCATCAACCATAAATCTTTCATCGATATCAGCTTTACTGAAGTTTTCGCCGAAATACTTCACCATGCTGACATGGGCTTTTGCTTTGATCGACTCATCAATGTGGGAAACAACACTGTAAATAGCATAAATGATAGCAAGACTGTCATCAGCAAAACCGACGACCGGAATGAAATCAGGAATGACATCGGCCGGAAATATCAAGTAACCAAGTGCCCCCGCAATCGTCAGCTTGTCTTTTTTCGGGGTTTTTGGGCTCTTGAATGTGTAGTATAAAAGAAAACTATAGTAAGCGATCTTGGAGCCGAGTAACATTGCGTAGCGGCCCATTTTAGCAAAAAAACTGCTCTCGGAAAAATATTTACGCCCGGTTTCAACTGCTTTGGCGGGATTGAAATTCTTCAGTTTTTTATTATAATTTTTTTCTTCACTCATCATCTCATTCTCCTTTTCGTGATAAAAGTGCTTTATCTATTTTACCTTCCCCGATTACACCGTTGTCAATCATTCTCTTCTACTAGAAAATTCGAAAAATTCTCTTCTTCCCCTTGTAAAATTTATCGCTTTAGTGTAAGTTAGTGAGAACCAATTAAATACTAACTCGATTATTTCTTATCTAGAGAGGCAGAGGGACTGGCCCGTTGAAGCCTCAGCAACCACTGGTGATACCAGAAAGGTGCTAATTCCAGCAAGTTGTACCGATAACTTGGAAGATAAGAAGAGGAACTTATCATTACAAAGTCTTCTTCTTATGGGAAGGCTTTTTTTATATTTATCCATGTTTTTTCAACGAGGAGGAATTATACATGACCGATCATCCGTATTCATTTCAGACACGCGTGCTTCATGGAAATCATAAGTTCGATCCAACTACGGGCGGAGTAAGCGTGCCAATTCAGCAGGCGTCCACTTTTCATCAAGCAGACTTTGACAATCCAGGAAAATATGATTACAGCCGCTCCGGAAACCCAACAAGAGAAGCCTTGGTAGAAGAAATTGCCAGACTCGAGGGCGGCGATAAAGGGCTTGCGTTCGCATCCGGTATGGCTGCCATTTCCACCTCATTCATGATGTTGTCTAAAAACGACCACGTGGTCATTACAGAAGATGTCTACGGAGGAACATTTAGACTGGTTCACGACGTCCTTCATCGGTTCGGCATCGAGCATACTTTCGTAGATATGACGGATTTGCATGCGGTAGCGACAGCCATTCAGCCAAATACTAAAGTAGTGTACATCGAGACACCAGCAAATCCACTCTTAAACATAACAGATATCAGTGCAGTTACTAAGCTGGCAAAAGCACACGGATGCTACACCTTTGTCGATAATACATTTATGACTCCGGCCTTGCAACGGCCGCTCGAACTTGGTGCCGACCTGGTTCTGCATAGTGCCACTAAATTCATTGCAGGTCATAGTGATGTCGTGGCTGGTCTTGCCGTTACGAACCACCCGGAGATCGCCGATCAACTTCCATATTTGCAGAATGCATTCGGCTCGATTCTTGGACCGCATGATTCCTGGCTCGTTTTACGAGGACTAAAGACTTTGGACTGTCGATTGAAACAGTCAACCGAATCAGCAATCAAAATAACAAACTATCTCGCCAGCCATCCGTTGGTTGAAGAAGTATATCACCCAAGCCTGACCAGCCACCCGGGCTATTCGATCCATAACTATCAGGCAGACGGCCCCGGTGCTGTCCTTTCGTTCCGACTGAAGGATGAAGCAGCCGTCCGTGAATTTTCCAAACATGTAGAAATTCCGGTATTCGCTGTTAGTCTGGGAGCTGTGGAGTCCATCCTCTCCTATCCGGCGAAGATGTCCCATGCCTCCATGCCTGAACCGGAAAGGCTGAAACGGGGTATCACCGATGGCCTGCTGCGTCTATCTGTCGGTCTTGAAAAACCGGAAGATATCATCAAAGATTTTGAGCAGGCTTTACACCAAACCACTAAGCGGGAAGTCAAAATAGGAGGATAACGAATGAGATTAGAACAAGCACTTCAGGAAAAGACACTTATTGGAGACGGCGCAATGGGGACCCTGCTCTATTCGTATGGGGTCGACCGCTGCTTCGAGGAACTGAACCTGTCCCATGCAAAAGAAGTACAGAACGTACACAAAGCTTATGTCCGTGCCGGAGCCGATGTTATTCAGACTAATACGTATGGAGCCAATTATATTAAACTATCCCGCTATGGGCTGGAAGACCAAGTGAAAACAATCAATACGGCTGCCGTACGTCTGGCAAAAGAAGCTGCGGATGGAGAGGCCTATGTAGTAGGTACCTTAGGCGGCATCAGAGATATACAAAAAGAAATTCCAACGATGGACGAACTGAAACGCAGTTTCCGTGAGCAGCTCTATTGCCTGCTGATGGAGGATATTGACGGACTGATTTTCGAAACCTTTTATGACCTGGAGGAACTGACAACTGTATTAGAGATCGCACGTCAGGAAACTGATCTTCCATTGATCACCCAGGTATCGATGCATGAACCCGGAGTGATGCAAAATGGCACACCGCTCGCAGATGCTCTTCAACTATTGGAACAAAAAGGTGCTGACGTGGTCGGCGTCAATTGCCGGCTCGGCCCTTATCATATGATTCAAGCACTGGAAGACGTACCTCTCCCTGAAAAAGCAGGACTTTCCGCATATCCGAATGCCAGTCTGCCAGATTACGAGGATGGAAGGTTGATTTATCCCACTGATCCGAATTATTTCCGAAAAAGTGCGCTGGATTTATACAGGCAGGGTGCACGCCTGATCGGCGGATGCTGCGGTACGACTCCCGAGCATATTGCTGCTGTCGCTAAAGAAGTAAAAGGCAGAAAACCGATTACCGAAAAAGTCGTCCCTTTCAAACAGCCATCTGTTCCGAAAAAGCCGGACGACAGCAATCGCGAGGCGCACCTTCATGAAATAGCACAGAAAAAGCGTTCCATTATAGTCGAACTGGATCCTCCGAAGAAATTGAATACAGAAAAATATCTTCGCGGGGCAAAAGCTTTAAGAGACGCCGGAGTCGATTCTGTTACACTGGCAGACAACTCTCTTGCCTCCCCACGCATCAGTAATACGGCGATGGCAACAATCATCAAGCAGGAATACGATATAAATCCGCTTGTTCATATTGCCTGCCGTGACCGGAATTTGATCGGTCTGCAATCGCACCTGATGGGGCTGCACACACTAGGTATCCGCGAGGTGCTCGCCGTAACCGGTGACCCTACGAAAATCGGCGACTTTCCCGGGGCCACTTCCGTGTATGACTTATCGTCATTCGACCTGATCCATTACATCAAGCAGCTAAACGAGGGTATCTCTTTTTCTGGTAAATCACTGGGGGAAAAAACTGATTTCTCTGTTGCTGCTGCATTTAACCCGAATGTACGTAACCTGAACCGCGCGGTGGGCCGATTAGAGAAAAAGATTTCTTATGGTGCCGACTACTTTATCAGTCAGCCGGTATTCTCCGAAAAGCAGATAGCCGATGTCTATGAAGCTACCAAACATCTCGATACACCTGTTTATATCGGTATTATGCCGCTAACCAGTTCGAGAAACGCGGAGTTTTTACATCATGAAGTTCCAGGTATCAAACTATCGCCAGAAATCCGGGAAAGCATGGAAAAACACAGCCACGACAAAGAACGCGCTCAGGCAGAGGGAATTGCAATTGCCAAATCATTGATTGACGCGGCACTTGATTTATTTAACGGTATTTACCTGATTACTCCTTTTCTACGATATGAAATGACTGTAGAATTAACGGAATATATCAACCAACAAACCGCAAAGCAGGAAAGGAAGATTTCCAATGGCATCAACATTATTTAAGGAACAACTGGCCAGCAGAATACTAGTATTGGATGGTGCAATGGGAACGATGCTTCAACAGGCTGACCTGACACCTGAAGATTTTGGCGGGGAAGCTTATGACGGATGCAATGAATATTTGAATATAACCGCTCCCCATGTGCTGGAACGGATTCATACCGAATACCTGGAAGCTGGGGCAGATATTATCGAGACCAATACTTTCGGGGCTACCAGCCTCGTTTTAGACGAATATGACCTTGGCCACTTAGCAGAGGAGATCAACATCAAAGCAGCACAGCTTGCCAAAGACGCAGCTGATTCTTTTACAACGGCAGAGAAACCACGCTTTGTAGCTGGTGCGATGGGGCCGACGACAAAGACCTTGTCTGTCACAGGGGGAACGACCTTTGATGCACTGGCAGAGGCATATGAAGAACAGGCTCGCGGCCTGATTACCGGTGGTGTCGACTTACTGCTATTGGAAACCTCCCAGGATATGCTGAACGTAAAAGCAGCCTACCTAGGGATAACAAGGGCTTTTGAAACGACTGGCACTGAACTGCCGCTAATCATTTCCGGAACAATCGAGCCGATGGGGACGACGCTTGCCGGCCAAAGCATTGAAGCCTTTTATATTTCACTGGAGCATATGAACCCGGTTGTGGTTGGCCTGAACTGTGCCACAGGACCGGAATTCATGCGCGACCACCTCCGCTCCCTTTCAGACCTGGCTACGACTGCAACGAGCTGCTATCCCAATGCCGGACTTCCCGATGAAGAAGGAAATTACCATGAAACACCACAGTCACTCGCTGCAAAAATTGCCGGTTTTGCAGAAAAAGGCTGGCTGAATCTCGTCGGTGGATGTTGCGGGACGACACCGGAACACATTAAAGCGATCGCTGACGCTGTGGAAGGGTTGGAACCACGCACCGCACCGGATGCCCATCCCCACGCCGTGTCAGGAATTGAGCCATTTTTATATGATGACAAGAACGACCGGCCGATTCTTGTCGGTGAACGGACGAATGTCATCGGCTCCCGGAAGTTCAAGCGTCTGATTGCTGAGGAGAAGTTCGAGGAAGCATCAGAAGTCGCCCGTGCTCAGGTAAAAAAAGGCGCCCAGGTCATCGATATCTGTCTTGCCGACCCTGACCGTGATGAAGTACAGGATATGGAAGCATTCATGAAACAGGTTGTCAACAAAGTGAAGGTACCTTTGGTCATCGACTCGACAGATGTGGAGGTCATCGAGAAGGCACTCAAGTATTCCCAGGGAAAAGCGATCATCAACTCGATCAACCTCGAAGACGGGGAAGAACGCTTCAAAGAAGTGCTGCCCATCGTGAAAAAATTCGGAGCGGCGGTAGTGGTCGGTACCATTGATGAAGAAGGGATGGCAGTCACAGCTGAACGGAAGCTCGAAGTAGCCAAACGCTCCTATGACATCCTCGTGGGCGAATACGGTCTGGATCCAGCCGATATTATCTTTGACCCACTTGTTTTTCCTGTCGGTACCGGAGATGAGCAGTATATTGGCTCTGCCGAGGCGACAATTGAGGGGATCCGTCTAATCAAAGAAGATTTGTCGGAATGTCAGACTGTGCTTGGTGTCAGTAACGTATCGTTCGGCCTGCCACCTGTAGGACGTGAGGTACTGAACGCCGTCTATCTCTATCACTGTACCAAGGCAGGTCTCGATTACGCGATTGTAAACACGGAAAAATTAGAAAGGTTCGCTTCGATTCCCGAAGAGGAAATTGAGCAGGCCAATAAGCTGCTGTTTGATACAAATGACGAAACACTGGCGGCCTTTACCGCCTTTTACCGTGGCAAGAAAAAAGAGACGAAAGTTCCGACCGAGACAATGACGCTTGCCGAGCGGCTTGCGCATTATGTCGTCGAGGGGACAAAAGAAGGACTGCTTCCTGACTTGGAGCAGGCACTTGAAGAGTACTCTGCTCCACTCGAGGTCATTAATGGACCATTAATGGAGGGAATGGCTGAAGTCGGTCGATTGTTCAACGACAATCAGCTGATTGTCGCAGAAGTTCTGCAAAGCGCGGAAGTGATGAAAGCATCTGTCGCATTCCTGGAGCCACACATGGAAGTAGCGGATTCCTCCAATAAAAAAGGAAAAGTTCTGCTCGCCACCGTCAAAGGTGACGTTCATGATATTGGAAAGAATCTCGTCGAAATCATTTTAAGCAACAATGGTTTTGAAGTGGTTGATCTTGGTATTAAAGTGACTCCATCAGAGTTGATCAATCAAATCAATCAGGAAAATCCTGATTTTGTGGGATTGTCCGGATTGCTCGTCAAGTCAGCCCAGCAGATGGTGCTGACAGCACAGGATCTGACCCAGCAAAAGATTTCCATTCCGATTCTTGTCGGTGGAGCTGCCCTGTCCCGTAAATTCACATTGACGAAAATTTTACCGCAATATGAAGGACCGGTTTTTTATGCGAAAGATGCCATGGATGGCCTGGCACTTTCCAACCGCCTCAGCAACGAAGAAGAACGGGAAGCACTGGTCGGTGAGCTCCATGAAAAACAGCAGGCTGCCCTGACTAAAAATGCAGAGCGGGAACAATCTCAAGGGGCGACTGCTGTGGCTGTCAAGCCGAAGTCTGCCGTTTCAACAGAGGTGCCTGTCTACCAGCCACAGGATTATAAGCAGCATGTGCTCCGGAATTATTCGGTCGATCATATTGAACCCTATATCAATATGCAGATGCTGATTGGTCATCACCTTGGGCTGAAAGGCAAGTTTTCCAGACTGATTGCAGAGAACAATGAAAAAGCCGTCCACTTGAAAGGTGTAGTCGATGATTTGCTGACGAAAGCTAAAAAAGAGCGCTGGATCGAGCCCTCTGCCCTCTATCAGTTTTTTCCTGCCCAGTCAGAAGGAGATGATGTCATCATCTATGATCCGTCTGATGAAAAGACTGAAATCGAGCGGTTCACCTTCCCGCGCCAGCCAAGGGAACCATTCCTCTGCCTGGCAGATTACCTGCGTCCAGTATCCAGCGGGGAAGTGGATTATGTTGGATTCTTCGCAGTTACTGCCGGAAAAGGGATTCGCGACCGGGCGGAAGCATTAAAGGAACACGGAGAATACCTGGAAAGCCATGCACTTCAGGCGCTGGCACTCGAAACCGCAGAAGGACTAGCCGAACAGGTCCACCAGCAGATGCGAGATAAGTGGGGGTTCCCGGACCCTGTCGACTTCACGATGCAGCAGCGGTTCTCGGCTAAATATCAAGGCCAGCGTTACTCATTCGGCTACCCAGCCTGTCCGGATTTAGAAGATCAGGAAAAATTATTCAAGCTGATAAGCCCTGAACAGATCGGCATCGAGCTGACCGATGGATTCATGATGGAACCGGAAGCCTCCGTCACCGCCATCGTATTCGCACATCCTGATGCAAGATATTTTAACGTATATTAAAGCAAAGGCAGCGACCTGGTCGCTGCCTTCTCTATAAAATCAGTAATTTTATAGATACAAGTACACTCTCCGTATTCACTTTTCCCTGGTCTTATAAATACGCGATAGCAGGTACTTTGATTAGAATAGGACTTATGCCCGTTCTCATATCCTCTTTATCCACTCTTTTTTTCACCCGTATTTTCTACCAATCTACTAGTTGTAAATTACTATTTTCTTTCAAATTACCCATAAAATAGACAAATTGTGATTAAATAACATTACGGTGAAATGTATGCGCATACATTTTTATTATTTCAACAGGAGGAGGAAGTGCGTTGATTAAAAAATCATTCGGTAAGAAGTTGTTATCTGCAGCGGCTGTAACCAGCCTGGTTCTTGGTGGGTTCGCAGGCAGTACGCCAGATGTTGATGCGAAAAACGACAAAAAACATAATTATGAAATTAAGAATATCATTTTCCTGGTTGGTGACGGAATGGGGCCATCTTTCACTACCATGCACCGTTATATGCAAGATGACCCCTCTACTAAGAATATGGAACCGACAGCATTTGATCCATATCTTGTAGGCATGCAATCTACTTACTCCTGGGATCCTTATTTTGAAGGCGGCGAAGGAGACGTCAAAGAAAATATCCCTGACTCTGCCGCTACCGCTACTTCTATGGCAGCAGGAATCAAAACTTACAATGGTGCTATTTCAGTAGACATGGAACAGGAAAGAGTCAAAACTATTCTCGAAGAAGCTAAAGAGCAAGGGAAGTCTACTGGTCTAGTAGCCACTTCTCAAATCAACCATGCTACACCCGCTGCGTTTGGAGCACATGATGAATCCAGACATAATTATAATGCTATTGCTGATGATTACTATGACGAAATGATCAACGGAGAACATAAAGTCGATGTTATGCTCGGTGGCGGTACTTCCTATTTTGAAAGAGAAGACCGGAACCTGGCAAAGGAATTCCAGCAAGACGGCTACAGCTATGTGACTACGAAAGAACAGCTGCTTGAAGATGATAATGATCAGGTTCTGGGTTTATTCGCCCCAGTGGGGATGGACAAGGCGATCGATCGTGACGAAAACACCCCTTCTTTAAGTGACATGACCGATGCCGCCCTTCAACGTCTGAGCGACGATAAAGATGGCTTCTTCCTTATGGTAGAAGGAAGTCAAATTGACTGGGCCGGTCATGATAACGATGTGGTTGCAGCAATGAGTGAAATGGAAGATTTCGAGAAGGCTTTCCAACGCGCCATCGATTTTGCTAAAAAAGACGAGCATACCCTGGTTGTCGCTACTGCTGACCACTCAACCGGAGGCCTTTCTATCGGAAGCAACGGGGATTATGTGTTCAATCCGGAAGTAATTGACGCTGCCGAACGCACGCCTGATTTCATGGCAAGTGAAATTGCCGATGGAGCCGGCGTTGAAGAAGTATTAGCTGAATACTCCGGTCTCGATCTGACCCAGGAAGAAATTGATTCTGTAAAAGAAGCTGCTCAAGCTGACGCAGATGGCAATATAGATGTAACAGCAGTAGATAATGCAATAGAAGATATCTACAATGTCCGTTCCGGAACAGGCTGGACAACTGGCGGCCATACCGGCGTGGACGTCAACGTCTATGCTTACGGCCCGCAGCTCTATAAATTCAGCGGACTTAATGATAACCATGAAACCGGTCAGAAGCTGTTTGAAGTCTTAAAAGCTGAGTCACATCATGAAGATCAGGAGGATGATCATGATGATAAGGATGACGGGGACGATAGTGATGCCCGTGAGGATGAAGACGACGATGAAGATCATGATAAAGACAAAGATTAATTAATAACTGCCCCGTTGTCACCAGGCAACGGGGTAATTGCATATACACCGCATACATCAGGAGGATAGGTTCATGAAGCATTTGCTTTATTTATTGATGGCAGTAGTTTTGTTGACAGCCTGCACCAATGCTAACAAGGAAATCGAAAATGCAAAGGAACAACCAGAAAAAGATACAGAAATAGCGAAAAAGGAAACGGATGAGCAGGAGGCTAAGAATCAAGCCACCTTCATAGATAATCCCCAGGCACCTGATGATAGCAGTCTGAAAAAAACTGGACAAACCTATCAAGACGGGGATGGAAAAATAAAATTATTAGCGCTCTCCCCATCTGAAAAACAGGTTACAGTAGGTCCAATGGAAATGATCATTAAAGAAGTAAAATTAATGAATTACTCACCAGCACCCCACTTAATCGATTTTTTTCATGGATATACTTCCCAGGAAGAAAATTTCAACTATATTAAATTAAATCTGATAGTGAAAAACACCTCAAACCAGACGCTCAATTTTGCCCCTGTTTCCGTCCTGGAAACAAACAAAGGAGAGAAGAAAAACTTTGAAGACGACTTTTACTTAGAAAACATGTACGGAAAATATAAATCCGGGGAAACAAGATATGGACAGCTGGGTTTCATTATAAAGAAAAATAAAACAAAGAAAATTGACTCCCTCCAAATTTTAACGAGTGACGTTTTCAGTGGAAAAGAATCAATTGATAAAGCAAAAAAGATAACAATCCAATTAAGTCGGTGATCTGCTTAAATGGAGTAGCATCTGGCAAGCATAAAAAAAGATCCGTTAAACTCAAAGAAGAGCTTAACGGATCTTTTTTTCTTCATCAATGCATATGCCGAAGCAGCATACTCTCAGAGGGACCGAGCGTAATGGAAAGTTCTCCGTCTTTCGCTTGGAATATACGCTTTTTGTTTTCCATATGCTGCCACTTACCTTTTCTCACCATCAGGGTCACTTCCCGATTCTCATGGATATGACGGTTGAACAGATAGAGCATATGTTCATCGTTCGCACTACCGCCAAAGTTATCGACGCCATTTTCAATCCACCGTTCAAAGGAATAGACGTCATGATGAAGGGAGTGAGATTTCCAGCATCCGGTCCGTAATGCCGGATGTTCGCGGCGCCACTTCCCGATCATTGCATACCATTCTACGAGACTATCATCCTCCCTGCCCCATGGGAACGACTTCCGGTTATCCGGGTCACCGCCGCCGGTCAAGCCTGCTTCATCTCCGTAATAGAGCGATGGTACGCCGGGAAAAGTATAAAGCCACAAACTGAGCGCTCTTACCTGGGCATCAACGATAATCGCTTTGTCGTCTGCTTCCATGTCTTCCGGTAAAAACAGGTCGAGCATCGTCTTGATACGTTCCACGTCATGACTGGATAACATGTTCATCAAAGCATAAAAGTAGTGCTTCGGATAATGTTCACTTAAGGTCAGCAAACGCCGTTCGACATCATGAGCATCAACATCACCGCTCATGAACGCCAGCATAAGCCCCCGGAGCGGATAATTCATGACCGAATCCAATACACCGCCGAGGAAGTAATCTCTTCGTTTGCCATGGCCGATTTTTGTGGTAGCATCTTCCCATACTTCTCCCAGCAAAACACTGGATTCATCTTCTTTTTTCAACTGCTGATAGATTTGCCTGATCAAGTCATCGGTCAATTCATCTGCTACATCAAGACGCCAATGCTTTAGTCCATGCCTTTGCCAGTGCTTCAGGACACTATCTTCATCATGAATTAAAAAGTTCTGGTAGCTTTTATCTTCTTTATTCACGGTCGGGAGGGTCCCGACGCCCCACCATGATTCGTATTCATCAGGGTGGTTATGGAAAATGTACCAGGAATAATACGGCGATTCTTTCGACTGATAGGCTCCGAGTGAATCATACTGCTCACGCTGATTGAAATAGATGCTGTTGCTTCCGGTATGGTTGAAGACCCCATCGAGCATTATTTCAATTCCTCTCTCCTTTGCCTTTCGGACAAGCTCTGCCAAATCTTCATTGCTCCCGAGCAGCTGGTCGACCTTATGATAGTCGCCGGTATCATAACGGTGGTTGCTTTCCGCCTCAAAAACAGGATTCAGATAAATCACCGTGACACCGAGTGATGCTATATAGTCAAGTTTCTCGATAATCCCCCGGATGTTCCCAGCGAAAAAATCCCACCGGACGACCGCACCATTTTCATCCCGGATATAAATCGGGTCATTTTCCCAGTGGCTGTGCATCAAACTTGTCTTCGGGGCTTTGGCAAGTTCACGTTCACCTGCCGCATGGAAACGGTCAGGGAAGATTTGATAGATGGTCCCATGCTTCCACCACTCCGGGGTTTCGTAATCCGAATCATAGACAGTAATCTGCCAGGATGGTGGCACATGATCGTAAACTACTCCGTCGCCGCTTTCTTCAATGTTCCGGCGTCCATAAAAGAACTTCCCATCCTCCAGCTGAATTTCAAAATAATACCAGACCAACTGTGGGTCATCCGGCATTTTTATTCGGGTCTCATAGCCGGAAAACTGATGCTGCTCTGCATAAATATCCATCTCCTGCGTCCGTTCTTCGTCCGTTTTATCCAATATATAATGAAGGATGACGCTTGAAATACGGTAGCGGTTATGGATATCGATGGTGAGTGTGATATTCGAGCCTTTCGGTGCAGCACCGAAAGGCTCGCGATATTGTGTTTTAAAGCTGTTATGATATACGTCATTTGATTTCATACTACGTCCTCCTTCATTCTAAATCATTTGAACATATTCACAGGGGCAATGCGCCAGATATCTGAAGCATATTCCTGTATGGTCCTGTCACTGGAAAATTTGCCGGAATGTGCAATATTAATCAGACTTTTTCTGCTCCATCCCACTCTCTGCTGGTAATCCAAATCAATCTGCTGCTGGGCCGAGGCATAAGCTGCGAAATCTTTCAGAACGAAAAACTCATCGTTATGATGAACGAGCGAGTCATAGATTTCCTGAAACTCTGTATCTCCTTTTGAAAAAGGACTGTAATGAATCAGCTGATCGACTGTGAGTCGAACATCTTTCTCCATGTCGTAAACCTGCCTGGAAGAATATCCTCCTGAGCGATAATATTCTAAAACTTCTTCGGAGCTTAAGCCGAACGTGTAAATATTGTCATCGCCCACAAGCTCATGGATTTCCACATTGGCACCGTCCAACGTTCCTAGCGTCAACGCCCCATTCATCATAAGTTTCATGTTTCCGGTGCCGGAAGCTTCCTTACTGGCAGTGGAAATCTGTTCACTGATATTGGCTGCCGGGATGATTCTTTCCGCAAGGGAAACGGAATAATTCTCCAAAAAAACAACTTTAAGCTTGTCACTTACTACCGGGTCATTATTCACCACATCGGCAATTGTATTGATCAACTTAATGATTTTTTTGGCATAGTGGTAACCCTGTGCTGCTTTCGCTCCGAAAAAGAACGTTCTCGGTGCCATATCCAGCGTTGGGTCTGTCTTAATTTTATTATACAGATGCATGATATGCAGCGCATTCAGGAGCTGGCGCTTATACCCATGGAGACGCTTAATGTGAACATCAAAAATGGAGTGTGGATCGAGTGAGATTCCTTTCGTTTCATATACCCAGGAAGCCAGTTTTTCTTTGTTCTCCTGCTTGATTTCGCCTAAACGATCTAATACAGCTGCGTCATTCTGATGATCTAGGAGATCTGTCAGTCGTTCAGGTTCATTTATCCAGCTTTCACCGATCGTTTCTGTAATGAGTCCGGCAAGCGGCTTATTGGCATGCATCAGCCAACGCCTGTGAGTAATCCCGTTCGTCTTGTTGTTGAACCGCTCAGGAAAGGTATCGTAAAAAATTTTCATTTCCCGCTTTTTCAGGATCTCCGTGTGCAGCCTGGCAACGCCATTGATACTATGGCTGCCGACAATCGATAAATGTGCCATTTTTACCTGGCCATCGGCAATGATAGCAAGTTCTGCGATGCGGTCGAATTCTCCCGGGTACTTTTCCCATAACGATTGGCAGAACCGTTCGTTGATTTCATCCACAATCATAAAGATTCTCGGCAGCAACTGACGGACCATATCCACCGGCCATGACTCCAGCGCTTCACTGAGTGTGGTATGGTTGGTGTAGGAAACCGAGGCTTGCGTGATGTCCCAGGCTGCTTTCCATCCCAGCTGCTTTTCATCCATCAATACGCGCATCAGCTCCGGGATTACCATCGCCGGATGTGTGTCATTAATATGAAGCGCTACTTTTCCGGGAAAAGAAGACCAGGGCAATCCCAATTTTTCAAAGGAGCGAACAGCGCTCTGTACCCCTGCGGATACTAAAAAGTATTCCTGCTTCAAGCGCAGTCGCTTTCCTTCTTCATGAGAGTCATCCGGGTATAAAAATTCCGAAATCGCTTCAAGCGAGCGTTTATGTCCGAGGAAGTTGCCAAACTCATTCAGTCGTGACGCTTTTTTGATCGTATCATCCAGATTCGCTTCTACGGACCAGAGCCGCAGCGTGTTTACGGTATCCCTGTTATAGCCTACAACAGGGACATCGTAGGGGACCGCCTGGACCTGCTCGTAATTATGATGGTCAAAATTAAGGTTGCCATCCTCATCCTCACTCGATGATACATGGCCGCCGAATCGGACTTCTACCGTTTCTTCCGGGCGACGGACCTCCCAGACAAATTCACGGGAAAGCCATAAATCCGGGAATTCAACCTGGTTGCCATCGATGATCTGCTGATCGAACATCCCATATTTATAGCGGATGCCATAGCCATGCCCAGCAAGACCTAACGAGGCGAGGGAATCCAGAAAGCAGGCAGCAAGCCTTCCCAGCCCCCCGTTACCAAGTCCTGCATCGTTTTCTTCTTCCTCCAATCTATCCAGATCAAACCCTAAGTCTTTCAATCCTCCCGCCACGACATCAATGATTTGCATGTTCAATAGATTATTCCCCATCAACCTGCCAATCAGAAATTCCATCGAAAAATAGTAGACTTGCTTTTCCTTTTCTTGTTCATAGCGCTGATTCGTCTCCAGCCATTTTTTTCCGATTCTTTCACGCAACAGCGAACCAAGAGCCCTATATGCATCAACCTCTGTAGCGGTTTCAACTGTTTTGCCGAGCTTAGCTTCGAGCTTCTGGGAAAATGCCTGCTTAAATTCCTCTTTGTCGCTGAACATTTACGGTTTCCTCCAATTCGTCCTGCCCTATTCCATTGCCTGCGCATACACCTCGCGATACCGGCGTGCAGAATACTTCCATGGAAATTGACTTTTAGTAATATTTTTTATGAGGGGGTTCCACAGCTCTTTATCCTGGTAATATTCCAGTGCCCGACGGATAGTAAACAGCATGTCATGGGCATTATAATTAGCAAATGTGAAGCCATTCCCTTCCCCTGTCTGTTCATTGTACGGCTGGACCGTATCAGCAAGACCACCTGTTTCCCGGACAATTGGGACAGCCAGATAACGAAGAGCGATCAATTGGCCAATGCCGCATGGTTCAAACCGCGACGGCATCAGGAACATGTCACTCGCCGCGTATACCTGACGGGAGAATGATTCACTGAATAAGATATTCGCGGACATCTTCGTTGGATACTTCGATTGCGCCCATTCAAACATTTGTTCATAATCATATTCCCCAGTACCCAGCACGACCAGTTGAACATCTTCGGTATCCAGCAATTCATCAATCACACGGGCAATCAAATCGAACCCTTTTTGCTCGACAAGCCTGGATACGATGCTGATCACCGGTACATCACTTCTCACCGGAATGCCCAGTTCTTTTTGCAGCCATAGTTTATTATGGCATTTTTTCGTCAGAGAACTCCGGTAAGGGAAAGCAAGTGCTTCATCATTCATCGGATCATAATCTTTCATGTTGATGCCATTAACTATCCCGGCCATTCGATCAGACTTGCTCCGTAATACTCCATCTAGGTTTTCCCCATAATAAGGCGTTTGAATCTCTTTTGCATAAGTTTCACTGACAGTTGTAATACGGTCAGCAAAATTCAATGCTCCTTTCATGAAGTTGATGTCCCCGAAAAACTCGAGCCCTTCCGGTGTCATCAGACGCTCATCCAGCTCCATTAAGTCATATAAAACCGCATCCGAAAATATCCCCTGGTATTTCAGATTATGAATCGTAAATACTGTTTTCATACTTTCAAAGATTGGATGATCCTTATAATGGGTGTGGAGAAAGACAGGGATCAGACCGCTCTGCCAGTCATGGCAGTGGATGACATCAGGTGTCCAGTCCAGTGCTTTGATCATTTCCATCACGGCACGGTTAAAAAATACGAACCGTTCCGCTTCATCTCCGTAACCATACAAATTCGACCGCTTGAAATAATATTCATTATCGATAAAGTAGACAGTTACACCATTATGTTCGATGTATTCAATGCCTGCATACTGATTACGCCATCCGAGTGTAACGTTCAATTCCAGCAAAGGATTCATTTGTGCTTTCCATTCTTCCTTGATTTCCTGGTATTTCGGGAGGACGATACGAACGTCCTCCCCCTGCTCCTGCAGTGCACTCGGAAGTGAACCTAACACATCTGCAAGTCCGCCTGTTTTAATGAAAGGGGTGCATTCCGATCCTGCCATCAATATTTTCATTTTTGTTCACTCCTTTTACCTGTTAATTTCATCACATGTATGAAGTGGAAAAAGATTGCCGTGAATGGCAATCTCTTACATGGACACCCGTTTTGCTACGACGTAAGGTTTTTCAGGTACTCCAATCAATGTCCGGCTGTTAGATATACGACAGTCCTTATCTAAAATGACATTTTCTAATATCGCATTACTGTCAATTTCACAGCGCTGCATAATGATCGAGTTTTTAATAACTGCGCCTTTTGCCACTTTTACTCCACGGAACAAAATACTGTCCTCCACTTGTCCTTCAATGACACAGCCATTGGCAACCAGGGTATTCGTAACCTTGGATTCCTGGGAATACTTTGTCGGCGGCTCATTTTTCACCTTCGTGAATATAGGTGCTTCCTCTTTGAATAAATCCTCATGGTTAGCCCCATTTAACAAGCTCGAACTGTGACGGTAATAACTTTCGACCGAATTGATCAGTGCATGCGCTCCCTCATATTCATAAGCATGGATATGGATTTCCGGCAGTCTCGCTTTAATCCCATCAAGGAAAAATTGGGAACAGCCATGAGCGATACAGTCTTCAATCATCCCATATAAATAGTTCTTCTCCAGGATATACATGTCCATATAGACATTATTACTGCGCTGGTCATTATGAATATCGGTTACCCGGCCACCATCATCGATTGTCAGTTTATGGGCACGCCTATGTTCCGGGTACAACTCTTCCACTTTTTTATAAACGACGGTTACATCAGCACCGGATGCTTTATGCTCCTCCAGTACGTCGCGGAAGTTTATATTGCAAATATTCTGTGTCCCGGAGACAACGACATAGTCGGCAAACGTACGTGTGATAAAGTCGATATTATTGTGGAAATGCTGAAGATCACCTTTTGATATGTCTGTCGGATCGTTCCAGTCCGGAGGCAGGATAAACAGCCCCCCACGCTTACGGTCCAAATCCCAGGCCTTGCCCTGCTCCAAATGATCCATCAATGAACGGTATTTCCTGCGGGCGAACACAGCAATCGACTCGATCCGGGAATTACTCATATTGGAAATGGTAAAATCGATCATCCGGTAACGTCCGGCAAATGGAACAGCGGCACTGCACCGAAAATATGTGAGTTCATCCAATACATCCTGTTCATGATCTAAATTTATGATTCCTGCTATGCGGTCCATCGACTACCATCCTCCTATTTTATGATCTGTTCTAAATAGCTTTTTGCTAATACACTATCTTCATCTGCTACTAACGTGATATCGCTGTCTGGTGAAGGATCGCCGATGACAGCCCCATCCTCGATGACACTCCCCGCTGCGATGATGGCACGGTTGATGGTTACATCTTTTCCGATTTTAACTTCAGGCATGACGACCGAGTCCTGGATTACTGAACCTTCCTGGACATGAACTCCATAAAAGATGACAGAATGGTCAACGGTCCCATGAATTCGGCATCCTTCATTGATCAGGGCATTTTGCACGTTCGCTTCATGTGAGATATATTGCGGAGGCTGATTCGGACTCTTCGAATAGATTCGCCACGAATAGTCATTCAATTCAAGTTCCGGTTTTTCTTTCAGCAAATCCATATTGGCTTCCCATAAACTTGCAACCGTCCCGACATCTTTCCAGTAACCGTCGAACGTATAGGCCATCATCTTTTTATAATCTCCCAGCATTGCCGGGATGATATCTTTTCCAAAGTCATGAGAAGAATGTTCCTGATCAGCATCATCGATCAAATAACGCTTTAAGACATCCCATCTAAAAATATAGACCCCCATCGAGGCTAAATTACTTTTCGGGTTCTCCGGTTTCTCTTCGAATTCCGTGATTACACCTGATTCATTCGTGTTCATCAAGCCGAATCGGCTCGCTTCGTCCCACGGTACTTCTATCACCGAAATGGTCGCATCCGCACCACTCGCTTTATGGTAATCAAGCATATCGCTGTAATCCATTTTGTAAATGTGGTCTCCGGACAGAACGAGTACATGATCGGGATTATATTGGTTCAAAAACTTGATATTTCGGTAGATAGCATTGGCGGTTCCTGTATACCAGCCTCCCCCTTCTTCCGACTGGACATATGGCGGCAGCACAGAAACCCCGCCGTATTTACGATCAAGATCCCAGTCGCTTCCGATCCCTATATAACTATTTAAAATCAATGGTTCATATTGGGTAAGTACTCCAACCGTATCAATCCCTGAATTGGTACAGTTGCTCAATGGAAAATCAATGATTCGGTATTTCCCGCCAAAATAGACGGCAGGCTTTGCAATCTGCTTTGTGAGTGATTTCAGCCTGGTCCCCTGGCCGCCGGCTAATAACATCGCTACACATTCTTTTTTCATGATTTAATCCCCCTTCGTTCCATTGGTTCGTTTCCAAAAAGTCACTGCAAGCGGCGGTATTGTCATGTTGATATGATGGTTCTGCCCCTGCCATGGCTCTGGGACGGATGCTGCCTTTAAGCCGTTTGTCTGGCCGGAACCGTCGAAATGTTCCGCATCACTATTGAATATTTCTTCATAATGTCCTGGCTGTGGAACACCGACTTTATAGTCGTGATAGACCACCGGAGTGAAATTGCAGACCACCAAAAGCTGGTCTTTCGGTGTCCTGCTGCAACGTATAAAAGATATGACACTCTGCTCAAAATTATGAGGGTCAATCCATGAGAATCCATCTTCATGGTGGTCCAGCTCCCATAAAGCCGGCATGTCCTTATAAAATTGATGCAGCTGTTTCACATAGTCCCGTAATGAGGCGTGGGATTCATAATCCAACAGCTCCCAATCGAGATCCTCCATGTCTTTCCATTCATCGAACTGCCCAAATTCTGATCCCATGAATAACAGTTTTTTACCAGGATGGGCATACATATAAGCCAAAAATGCCCGTAAATTGGCGAACTTCTGCCAGTAGTCCCCCGGCATCTTATTCAACAATGATTTCTTGCCATGAACGACTTCATCATGGGATATCGGCAAGACGAAATTCTCGGAAAAAGCGTAGAACAACGAAAAAGTAATAAGATTGTGATTATATTTCCGATGGACGGGGTCCATTTCCATATAACGGAGCATATCGTTCATCCAGCCCATGTTCCATTTATAATTGAAACCGAGTCCGCCAATATATGTTGGAGCGCTGACAAGCGGATAAGAAGTGGATTCCTCGGCCATCATCAAAACATTCGGTACTTCCTCAAAAATCGCTTCGTTCATTTTTTTAATGAATGCAATCGCTTCAAGGTTTTCCCTGCCTCCATGCTCATTCGTTTCCCATTCATCGTTTTCCTTACCGAAATCCAGATAAAGCATGCTTGCTACCGCATCGACACGCAAGCCATCAAGGTGGAACTCCTTCAACCAATAAATTGCATTTGAAATCAGAAAGCTCTGCACTTCATTGCGGCCAAAGTCAAACGTCAATGTTCCCCATTGCGGCTTCTCCGCTTTCAAAGAATTCTCATATTCATAGAGCGCTTCCCCATCAAACCGGCGAAGACCATGGGCATCTTTGCAAAAATGACCTGGCACCCAGTCCAGGATGACTCCGATGCCATGCTGGTGGCACTGGTCGACGAAGTAACGGAAGTCATCCGGTGTCCCATAACGGGAAGTCACAGCATAATATCCCGTAGTCTGATAACCCCAGGAGCGGTCAAACGGATGCTCCGCTATCGGAAGCAGTTCAATATGGGTGTATCCTAATTCTTTTACATAGGGAATAACTTCATCTGCATAATCGCGGTAATTATAATAGACTTCATAATCGATATTTTTCCATGAACCTAGATGCAATTCATAGATGGATATAGGAGATTCATAGAAATTCATTTCTTCGCGACGTTTCATCCATAGATCATCATTCCATTGGTATTTATCCAGAGGATAAATGACAGAGGCAGTGTTCGGCCGCAACTCACTGGAAAAAGCGTAAGGATCAGCTTTCAGTTGTAAATGCCCATGGGGAGTGAGGATTTCATATTTATAAATTTCCCCTTGTTCAAGTTGAGGAATGAACGTATGCCATATCCCATTTTCGTTCATTTTCTTCATCGGGTGTTTCCGGCCGTCCCATCCATTGAAGTCGCCGACGACACTGACCTGTTGTGCATTCGGGGCCCAGACCATAAATCTGGTGCCTGGGGTTCCATTTTGTGTATCCCGATGCGCCCCGAGAAGTTCGTAGCTGTATCGGAGGTTTCCCTGGTGGAATAAATAAATGTCATGCTCTAAAGCGGTAAAATCTAACAATCTACCACTCCCCTTCTGGTTGATTTTAAACCCGTACAAGTGAACTTGTATTACTAGCATAAAATGTTCTTATCGTGATTACAATTATTTTTATGCTAATTTTCTGACATGTTTTGTCGTATTGTGTCTTGATAACGGTTACATGTGAAAATTCGTAATTATCAAGTTCCCTGAGGGTTTTACTATTGGAAAAATACCCCTTTACATTAAGGAAAAATCGGCCAATCGCTTCTTTTATTACCCGATAAATTTTAAAATCTTTTCCCTGTTTTTTTCATATACCTGTTCACCGAGTTTAATAAGCTCCTCGATGAACTTTACATCATCAAAAGGGACCTCTCCATCAAGTTTATCATTGATGCGCAGGTAATTATCCTGCAAGAGAAGCTGGCAGTGATAAGATACAGATTCAGAGGACAAATTCAATGCCAGATCCAACAATTTTGGCGTAACTTTCATAGTAGGGAAGCGGAATGGCATCCACTTTTTTATCCCCCAAAATTTATCGTTATCGATGGTAAAGTCGATGTTTTGATCCCCCGTACCAATTGATAGGATGTGGATATCCTTTAAGCTCTTATTAAAATAATGGATAGCTTCTGTAATACAAACGAGCGAAGGGTTGTTCGCCCATAGACCACCATCGATCGACAAGTAATCGTTGTCAACATTGTTTGGTGGAAAATAAATCGGTGCTGAGCATGAAGACAAGACAGCATCCCAAAGTGGTATTGATAAATCATCATTTTCTGCTTCAATGGCATGAGAGCGATGAATATAGGGCTTGCCATGAGTGACATCGACGGCAGGAATCAGCAAAGGGCCATCCATCTCGCCCAGCTTCTTATTTTCAAACGCTTCTTTGAGCAGCCGACGCAAATAACGATCGCTGTAGACACTTTTGAACAAGCCCACTTTAGCCTGCCTGATAAAAATCTTCTTCCCATATTTCTGATAGGAATCCAGCAATTCGCCCATATCCTTACGCAGCATGACAGAAGCAGCTATAATAGAACCAGTACTCGTCCCGGCAATCAAATCAAATTTTTCAGCAACTGAGCACCCTAACTCTTTTTCCATTGCCTTTAATACAACAATTGGCATGACGCCGCGTATGCCGCCGCCATCAATACATAAAATTTTCATTTGTCTTCACCATCATTCATTAGGAAGAAATCCCCGTCTGGATAATATCGACAGTTACTTGAACATCCACCGGCACGTCCGGATATCGCATGTTCCATTCTTCTTGTGTAATCTCCCCTTTACGGTGATGAAGGAGATGTCCCAACCCCAGTGGGTCAACGTTTTTTTCCTGGAATTGTGCAACCATATTTTTACTCTTCTTCTCAAAAAAAGATGAAAATGCTGCTTCTATCTTTTTGACACGTTTGTTTGTCTCTAATATATTTAAATCGGAAATTTCACTGATGACTCCATTCATTTTTACAGAGATAACAAACTTAGGGTTATCTTTATTTCCTTCAATCTTATACTTTACCTTTGAACCGATATTTTCCATTGCAACTTCCTCTCCGTCCAGTTCAATTGCCTGGACTCCCTGGTTGAAATTTTGCACCATCATCTTGAACGTGAGTACTTCATCATTCGTCACTAAATGAACAAATTTTCCACCTTTGAATAAAGCAAGACCCTCCATTCTCACTTCCCCCTCTTCCCACAAAAAGTAAGGCAAGTATCCATCAATCCCTCTCCCATAATAGGCGTATAAAAATCTATGAAGGTTGGTTTTCGGAAAGATATTCCGTTCATTTTGTTCCACCAATCCCAGCAAGTAGTCGGCGGTTGTTTGATTTTCGCTATATTTCGTTCCAATCACTTTTTTAGTTTTGCCGCCGACGATACCTAACTGCACATCCCTGCCAATATGAGGATCCCGTGCCAGCATATCGATGATGTCACTCAAATCCTTTATTGCTAAATCTTCATCATATAGGGCAACTGAAAGTTTTCCCATCCGGATCGGTCTGGGCGACTTGCTTTCCAATCCATTGTCAATCTCTTTCATCGTTTTTGCTGTATAGGATAAATACTGTTCAGTAGGCACTTCTTCTTTACTGCGGCCATAATGCGGGATAGCTACCGTGCATTCTGTAAGCTCCTCATCCACATAATCGCACCCGGAGAGACTTACAAGAGAAACTTCCTCTACACTTTGGTGAGGGATACATCCTGTAAGGAAGACAGTTATAGCAAGTATTATTGGCGATAGCTTTTTAAATTCCATGACGGTATCTCACCTTTTTCATGATGAACATCAATATAAACAGCACAGGAATATAAAGCAGGAAGTAAAATCCAACTTGGTTCGTAAATGTATTCAGAGCATCTATCGTCCTTCGATTGTCGATCAAACTGGATATAACTAATAGAATAACCAAGTATAACCACAACACGTACTTTTGTTTGATTTTGAACATCCGCTTCGGAATCCGGCTGGCAGCCCATAAGCCCAGACAAATATTCGGCAAAACGACATAAGCCCACAAACCGATTCCCATATATTCAAACCGTTGCAGAAATGGAAAGTCGACAATCTTCCATAATGAAATCGTTGCCCATGTGATATGCTGCAATTGATCTTCATTGTAGTAAATGAAAGCAACAATCGCACTGACCAGGTAAATCATCGTCGTATAGAACACTCCAAAGTGAGCCCATTTCTTCGAAGCTTTCTGGTCTTTGATAAAGGGATAAAAAAGTAAAAGCAATTCAAAACCTAGAAAACTAAGAGTACTTGTTTTTGCTGAACTAAGAATTTCAGAAACGGATGCATCGATCATGGGATAGAGATTATTGACATCTCCAATCTGTAAGGGGAAAAATTTAAAGAATAACAGAGGCAACCCTAGCATAACACTTAACAGGCACATCCCGGTTATGACCCGAAGTCCGCCAATAACGAAATAATAGGCAAGCAGCAAGTATACTAAGGCAAACAGCCAGACATTCAATTGCGGAAACACCCAAACCTGGATGACTTCGACAAATGTCCGTAAAACAGTCAGGCTTAGCAAAAGAAAGTAAACACTGAATACAAGGTTCAGCAATCCGCCCAAGTATTTACCGAACAAAAAGTTATGGATAGAGACCAGGTCCCCGCCACAGTCCTGCAATAGCCGATAAATCATCCATAATAGCAGATGTACCGCAATACCAGCCACCAAAATAGAAATCCAGGCATCATAGCCCGCGCCTTCGGCGATATACTTTTCGAAACCGAGCATCCCGACACCCACTTGCATGGAATGCACTAAAAAGAAAGTCATCGTCGAAGTGACCATTAAGTTTTCTGGTACATTAAAGCCTCCCTTAGCATCATTCATCTACATCCCTCTTCTCGTTCGCCCTTTTTTGGTTGAACCGGGCGGAGTCCACCGGTCTTGTCTGAATCGGTCTCATGGATTGTTTATTAAACGGAAGGCGGATGAAAGCATCCTTCAAATCATGGAACCGAAGCGGATAGATTGGTGAAAAAAAAGGTCTTCCGATCGATTTCAGTTTAATCAAGTGAGCGATAAAAAACGCCATCACAATCGATACCCCTACAAGTCCCCACATTTGAGCACCGATTAAAAATGGAAACCTTAAGAGCCTGATGGTATTGCCAATCTGATAGACAGGCGTTGTAAAGGAAGCCAGGGCTCCCAATGCTACGATAATCAGCAGCACATTACTGGTCAACCCTGCTTCGACCGCTGCTGTTCCGATAACGATACCACCAACGATACCGATGGTCTGACCGACCTTTGTCGGAAGACGTGCTCCCGCTTCCCTGAGCAGTTCGATGGTCAGTTCCAAAATGATTACTTCCAATATCGGTGGAAACGGTATATCTGCTCTGGAAGACACGATTGTTGCTAACAAATCTTGTGGGATCATCTCATGGTGATAGGTTAAAATCGCTACATACACCGGTGTGCTTATTACTGAGAAAATCACCGCGAATAAGCGGATCAAACGAAACCCTGAAGCAAGATGCCAGGGAAGAAAGTAATCATCTGATGCAGAGAAAAACTCGACAATAGTTGTCGGACAACTTAAAGCATGGGGGGATCCATCCACTATAATGACAACCTTCCCCTCCACGAGTGAACCAGTCACGCGGTCCGGCCGTTCCGTATCCAGCAGCTGGGGGAATGGGGAATTGGAATTATCCGCGATCATTTGTGTGATATAGGAACTATCATTGATCTGATCATATTCAATATCATTCAGCCGCTGCATGACCGTATTGATATTTTCCTTATTCGCTACGCCATCGACATATAATACAGCGACACGCGTTTTTGTCATTTTTCCGATGTTCAATTCCTTGACCGTCAGCTGTGGCAGTGTCAACCGTTTACGTACCAGGTTGATATTCGTGTCAAGCGATTCTACAAACGCTTCTTTCGGCCCAACTACACTGAATTCTACTTCAGGGATACTGACTTTTCGGTGTTCAGCGATCACAGCAGGTATCGTCAGAAATTTCTTGTCGTACTCCTTCATTTGAATGATGACATGACCTTGCATCATCCGCTGCCGATAAAGGTTGGCATCATCTGTGATGGCCAGCCCCTCGACTGGAATGACATCTTTCATTTCCTCCAGCGATTGCAAAGCATTTTGTTTTAAGGCAGGGAGGATCAGTTGATTTAACACTTTAGGCTCCACCATGGTTTCAAAATATGAAAGGACGCACTTCGTCTTACCATCAAGCGGGTAGACCATGAAATCCTTCGACTGTTCCAGGCTCTTGGTCACATCTTTGACTGTTTCATTTTGTTTTGGGAATTCGTTTCCTTTATCTTTTTTCCATTTCCACATGAGAAATCTCCTTATAGCCACGAATCGTTCATCTCTATAGTACTTTGCAAAATGGAATAGTTTATACCAGACAGGGAAAGATAATGCTCACATGGAAAAGGGAGGGAACAGTGTGGTTATAGCATATATTCTGCCGCTTGTGATGCTTGTCGCTTTTTTTATAGCAGTTTTGCTATTGATAGACTGGGTTGCTCAAATGATTCTCTACTTTTTTATCATTATCCTCGTTTTCCTCCCGTTTTTTCTCCTTTATAAAGCTGAAAAAAAAGAGGAAAAAAAATAAAAATCGATTCACCTCCGTTTGAAGATGAATCGATTTTTTTCGTTTATATTTAACTTGCCATACGTTTCTTCTTATGTTTCCGAATCGATTGCTCGAAAGCCCCTGTTCCCAGCACGACTCCTGTCACAATAAATAAAAATCCGAACAACTGCTCCGCCATAATCCTTTCCCCTAAAAACAGATAGGATCCAGTCAATGAAAAAAACGGGGTAAGGTTGATGAAAATAGCTGTTTCACCAGCACCAATCTGATGGATGGCCTTATTATAGACCATATGGCCTATTCCTGTGGCAAGTATTGACGAAGCTAAAAACACGATCCATACAACAGGAGTGCCTGTGGTCAATGAGGAGAGGCCGTCAGGTTCCAGCTGGGCACTTACCACGAACAAGAAAAATGCCCCTATAATTTGCATCCATCCCGTCATCAGCCGGGCATCCATCGTTTCAGTTGCCCGTTTGATAGCAATGAAACTGACCGCCTGGGTAACAACGGCAAGAAAAATGTAGAAATCGCCACGGGAGATGCTGCCTAAGCTTCCTTCACCATTCAAAACAATAAAAGAAACACCAATTAACCCAGACAGGATTCCGATTAATCTCAGCATGGTCAATTTATCACCCAAGAATAATATGGCAGCCAATGCCGTCATAAGTGGCACCAACCCGAGGATAAGCCCGGCATTAGAAGCGTTGGTAGCCGTCAGCCCTACCGCTAAAAAGAAGTGGTGACCCAAAATACCAGTCAATGCTCCGATTGTGATATAGACAACCTGGGATCTGGTCACTCTCCGGAATTCTTTTTTGATGCCCAGAATCAGCATCACGACAACACCCGCAAGCAAAATGCGGAAGGCAGTAATGGTTACAGGCGCAAAATTCTCCACCAGGATTTTTATCGCGATTACATTGAAGCCCCAAATCATCATTATCAAAAAAAGTAAGATATACGTAACTGGTCTGGACATAAACGCTCATCTCTTTCTTATTAATTAGTATGTTGAAGTCTTGTTTATACCCAGCTGATAAAAGCCTGTTCAGCAACTTCTAAATCACGGCCTGGGCAAGGTACCAGGAAACAAAAACAATATAGGCGGAAATCTTCCTAAAGAAGGTTTCCGCCTATAGCTAGAGTCAGGCAGCAGCTGGCCGCGAGTTCCTAATGAAGAAAGATAAAACCAGACCAACGATCGCGATGATTCCAGCAACTATAAACGAAACGTTGACTCCATGAATTAATCCGGTAACCCCTTCCGAAGGCTCAGCCTGCGTTGTCATCACGGACACCAGCAAGGCTGTGCCAACTGCTCCGGCAACCTGGCGCATCGTATTATTCATCGCCGATCCGTGTGGCATAAGCTGGTTCGGCAGCTGGTTCAGTCCTGCAGTCGTAACAGGCATCATAATCATGGAAATACTAAACATACGGGCCGCATTGACAGTTGCCAGGTAAACGAATGTGGTTTCCGGCGTTATTCGGGAGAACATGAAAGTTGTGATAACCAGAATGGACAATCCAATGATGGCAAGCCAGCGAGCGCCAAACCGGTCAAAAAGCCGGCCCGTGACTGGGTTCATCAGCCCCATCAGTACTGCTCCGGGAAGAAGCATCAAACCTGATTCCAGTGCAGTGAACCCCAGCATATCCTGCATCAATATCGGAAGGATTACTGCCCCTCCGATCATCGCAATAAACGCTACCATCCCGATACCCGTCGTGAGAGTAAAAATCGTATTTTTAAAAATCCTGAATTCCAATATCGGCTGGTCGAGCTTCAATTGTCGCAAAATGAATATGATAAGCGTTACCGCTCCAACGATCAGAGATCCCAGCACCTCGGCATGGAGCCATCCGCCGCTTCCTGCCACGCTGAATCCGTATAGGATCCCGCCAAAACCGATAGTGGATAAGATAATGGATAATACATCGACTTTCGGGAAAGTCCGCTTAGTTACGTTTTTCAATATGAAATAAGCAACAATGATATCGATGATGGCAATCGGTAAAATGACATAAAATAAACTCCGCCATGGAAAATTATCAACAAGGTAACCCGACAAAGTGGGACCGATAGCAGGGGCGAATGCAATGACAAGACCGAACATCCCCATTGCTGAACCTCGTTTTTCAACTGGAAAAACTAAGAACAGGATGGTCTGCATCAGCGGCATGATAATCCCTGCTCCCGCTGCCTGCAGTACCCTTCCAGATAATAGAATACTGAAGTTTGGAGCAATGGCGCATACTAATGTTCCGAGTGCGAAGGTACCGACGGCTGTCAGAAAAAGCCCTCTGGTTGTAAATCGTTCAATCAAAAAAGCTGTGATCGGGATCATGATTCCGTTTACCAGCATAAAAATTGTCTGCAGCCACTGGGCGGTATTCGCATCCAGGTTCAAATCCTGCATTATATGTGGAATAGCCGTAGCTAAAAGTGTCTGGTTCAAGATAGCGACAAATGCACCAGATAAGAGTACAATCATTAATGGAATTTTATTTATTGGTTCTTCCTCTGTTTGTGTTTTGTCCACGTTATTCCTTCTTTCCATTTTAAGTAACTTAGAAATTTTAACCCAGTTTATCTTGAAAATCAATGTTTAGGTACACGAAATATTCGACCACTACTCTTTACGCATTCCATATTGCTTATTTCTTATCAAAACTACATAAAATTAACTAGGTTACCTGCTTGGACAGGCGGGTAAAGTAATTGGGAGTAAAACCCTTAATTTATGATTGAAAAGGAGACTGACTATGGGCAGTAAACGGAAGAAGTACAAATTTATGAACAGTATCTTCTGGGTATCATTTACCATCATTTTCTTGTTTGCTTTGTGGGGCGCATTAGCTCCAGGGGCACTATCCTCCCAGGCAAATACTATCTACAGCTTCATTGCTGATACATTTGGCTGGTTCTATTTAGCTTTTGTCCTCTTCATTATTATCTTCAACTTTTATTTGGCATTCAGTAAATACGGAAAGGTTAAACTGGGCGGTGAAAATACAAAACCCAAGTATCCGATTTTCACTTGGATCGCTATGTTATTCAGTACCGGTTTCGGGGTCAGTATCGTGTTCTGGGGTGTTGCCGAACCAATGACCCACTTTGGATCTCCGCCTCCATTTGAAAATGTCGAACCTGAGACTGCTGAGGCTGCTCGGGTAGCAATGTGGAATGCTTTCTTCAACAACGGTATCCATCAATGGGCTTCTTTTACATTCGTAGGTTTAGCTCTATCTTATTTCATCTATCGTCAGGATGAAAGAAGCCTGATAAGTGATACCATGAACCCTGTTATCGGCAATAAAGGGAAAAAGCCGCTTCGAAATACGATAGATATCATTGCGGTCATCGCAACGGTAATGGGTGTTGCTACCACCTTAGGTTTAAGCGTGCTGCAGATCAATGGCGGGCTCGGTTTCGTTTTCAATGTGCCATCCGGAACCACCACCCAAATCATCATTGTGGCGTTGATGTTCTTATTCTTTATGGTCTCGACCATTTCCGGTCTGGATCGCGGAATCAAATACTTAAGTAATACCAACTTGGCACTTGCACTCCTGCTGATGGTAGTAGTGCTGATCATCGGCCCGACCGGGTTCATCCTTGATACTATAACCATGGGAATCGGTGATTATTTACAAAACTTTTTCCAGGCAAGCTTAAGATTGGACCAATACACAAATGGAACCTGGGTTCAGGATTGGCCGGTTTATTATTGGGCATGGACAATTGCATGGGCGCCATTTGTCGGGATGTTCGTAGCCAGGATTTCAAAAGGGCGGACCGTCCGTGAATTTGTACTGGGGGTAATGGTAGCTCCTCCAGCTATTGGAATCATCTGGATTGGAATCTTCGGCGGGACAGCGATTAACCTCGACCTTTTCCATGGAACAGACATTGCAGGCGCGGTAGCTAAAGATGAAACCACTGCCCTATTCAATATGTTGCAGAACATACCGTTAGGAACTGCCCTCTCTGTTTTGGCCATCTGTTTATTGTTTACATTTCTGGTCACATCAGCCGACTCCGCTACCTTCGTACTTGGAATGATGACCTCGAATGGAGATAATAATCCGTCCGTCATTGTAAAAGTCGTATGGGGTTCCCTGATTGCTATCCTAGCTGCTGTCTTAATTATCAGCGCCGGATTAAAGGGGTTACAGACAGCCTCCCTGATAGGAGCGCTGCCATTCTCCTTTGTACTGCTGGTAGCTGCTATTTCATTGTTGAAATCAATCCGGGAAGATTATAGAGATGCGCGCAGGAAAGCCGAGAAAAAAGCAGAGGAAAAACGCCACCAGCGTATCATCGACCATATTGAAGATAATTATGATTGGAATGAGAATGATCAGTAAAACTACGAAAGCCCTCTCGCATCGAGAGGGCTTTTTTCTGGGTTCAATAAAGTAGAAACGTTTTTAAATTATAGAGTGATAACTTTTCATTTTTCATTAGATGTTCCGAACCTGTTGATGCAATCTGTCCTCCAAAAAATTTGAATGG
Source organism: Thalassobacillus devorans MSP14 (assembly GCF_000496835.1). Taxonomy (GTDB): domain Bacteria; phylum Bacillota; class Bacilli; order Bacillales; family Halobacillaceae; genus Thalassobacillus; species Thalassobacillus devorans_B. Next base: position 180,321 of record NZ_KI543238.1, on the reverse strand, counting down.
TGATAGTTGTGCTGAAAGGTCTATTTTCGATCTTCATATTTTGCAGAAAGTAACCCTAATGCAGTTCCTAAAAGTGCTCCGCCCAGAACTTCTAAAGGCTGGTGACCCAACAGTTCCTTCAATTCCTTTTCCCGCTGAACGAATTCCAGACTTGGAAAATCTTTCGATATCATAGCAAAACTGTTTTCCAGCTCATTGACCAGTTTGGCAATCTCCCCGGTATGACGGCGGATTCCCTGGGCATCATACATGACGATCACCCCAAAAACGACCGCTAATGCTGTTTCCGTATGACGGGAACCTCTATTGGCCGCTATGTATGTAGCAAGCGCTGAAACTCCCGCAGAATGGGAACTTGGCATCCCGCCAGTGGTAGCCACCTGTTTCACATCCCACTCTCCTGACACGCGTTTATGCGTCAAAATCTTCAGCCCTTGGGCAAGGCCGATACCTGCCAGTGCGGTCAGAATACCCCGGTTCATTTTATTATCCACACTTAAAACCTCCATTCCATAAATCCTTTTTTTGCTACTTACTCCTTTTACTTTCATTACCCGAAACACAGTGTTTTATGCAATAAACAAATGTAATCATATAAAAGCCTTCCCTCTCCAAATGATCCCTATGTTAAAATAAAAGAATCTTTTTAGGAAGATGCATAACTCTCGGAACGCAGGAGTGAATAATTAATGGACAAAAAAGATGTTGCCGGCATTCGCAGGCAGTTCAAAGTGGATAATGACTTATTGAAAATATCGGACCTTTTTAACGTATATATCATGAAAGAAACTACGGAAATTTTTCATCATCAGAGCCAGCCGTTCGAAATGCTCGATAGGGATCAGCAGGAGCTGTTTATGAATAACTTCAAAAAAGTACTGACAGGCCAACTGGATGAAAAGCTGTTCGAGCTGAAATTCCAGCGGGAAACTGACAACAACACCCAGCTTATCTTGCATCGAGGACTGTTAAGCAGCGAAGTCGAAGAGTGGAAAGCACAAATGCTGCAAATGACAGAGAAAATCATTAAGGACCATCCGTATGAGAAGGATGTCGTCATCTCCTTTATTCGTGCCGAATACATGAAGCCGATGAAGCGACGTAATGAAGAGGCTGAGGAAAGTGAACGGGATACTGTCTACTCCCACTCCTTTATCCTGTGCAGCATCAACAAAACCCAGGAACCTAAAAGGGAATGGCAGTTCGACTATATCGAAAAGGAATTCAAATATAATATCGAGGTTGATCCGGTTATCGATCTCAACGCTCCGATAGCAGGATTTCTTTTTCCATGCTTTACGGAAAACTCAGCCGATGTTAACCATATCCTTTATAGTGCAGGCAAGGCCAACGAACCTGACTACCGATTTATTGAAGAAGTATTGAATGGCGAAGAAATCATGACCGCGAAAGAAGATAAAGCGGTTTTTGAAGAAGTCATCAGAGATGTGGTCGGAGATCAGCTTCCTCCGTCCACCCTGGCTACTGTCTATGGTGAAATCAATAATGTTGTAGAGGAAAACGAAGAGGGAGAAACACCGAAACTTGATTACAACGATGTGGAGCGGGTCTTAAGCCGAAGTGGCGCAAAGGTAGAACCAGAAAAAGTAAAAGACGCTTTTCAAAAAATCACCGATGACGAGGCCTACGAGCTAAAAGCGAGCAGCATCGTTCCAAAGTATAAATCAAAGTCGATTAAGATCAATACGAAAGTAGCCAACATTGCCATCAGTCCCCAGGATTTGCAATTTGTCAAGCAAATCAATCACCTGGGAAAACGTTATATAATGATTGAAGTGGAAGAAGATGCGGAGGTGGAAGGGTTCAAAATGCTTCCCGAAGCATTTGGTGAACGAAATAGTCAGGTGGAAGAATGAAGAGTAAAAAATGCCAATATAAAAGGACGTTCCTTCTCATGAAGAAGAGAATGTCCTTTTGTTTCCCACAAAGCATCCCTCACCTGGAATACCGCAACATACTTTCACCTTACAGCTTATACTCAATATCGTTCTCCTCACACCACTCCTGTGCGATCTTCTCATATTCCTCCTCACGGAATTGGTACCATTCCCGGTCAATATTCCAACGGTTTATCAGGTCTTTGAACCTGCGAAAGACCCCGCGTCCCTGGATTGCTCTGAGAAGTTGATTTTTTTGCTTATCGTCTTTTAAGTGAAAAATAAATTCTTTCATCATCCCATATTCATCGATGACAAATTTATCAGGCAGACTTACAAACCGCTTTGGATACTCCAAACAGAGATTTGCCCATTCCCTTTCTTCCTGCTGCCATTCCGGCAAATGGTCAAATGGCTCCATATCTTCAGCAGATTGTAAAGATTCTTCACTGATAAGAATAAACTTGCAGCTTTCTTTATCGAAAAACGTGTAAAATTCGTCCATTTGCAATGCCATGGATTCAGCTATTTCTTTTAATTTTATCATCATTTCCTCCCCTTTTGTCTTTATTATCCTTATCCATGCACTCCACTTCAGTAACTTACCCCTTCCGTTCTTGTCATTTCCTCCCCTTTTAAATTGCTTCCATTCTTATATACAGCCCCAGCATAACAAATTGTCGAACCTTCCTGCCATAAATTTTTTGATCCAGAAAATAATACTGGTGTGTTACGCATAAAGATAAACCATAAAAGACATATTACCCATGCTAAACAGGGAATCTTCCAGCCATAGAAGTGTAGCATCCTTATTTAAAATTCACGCTATCCTTCAGCTGTTTTTTTATGTCTAAAACTATTTTCTGAAAATTATTGGAAAACGCTTTCATTAAGAGGGATTTTTTATTATAATTATAATCTGAGAACGGTTATAAATTCTCATCACCATATCCAGGAGGGGGAGTTGTAAATGGACAAGAACGAGATGCATGAGAGTAAAGCCAGTGCTGAGCAGTGTCCTGTAACCGGTCATAAAACGGAGGAAGAAAGTGCCGTTACTACTGGAAAAGTCGGGACAACCAATAAGGATTGGTGGCCGAACCAATTGAATTTGCATATGCTTCGACAGCATGACATAAAGTCAAACCCGCTGGAGAATGACTTTAACTATGCAGAAGAATTCCAAAAGCTCGACTATGATGCACTAAAGCAGGACCTCCGCACTATGATGACTGACAGTCAGGACTGGTGGCCTGCTGACTTTGGACACTATGGACCGCTCTTCATCCGTATGTCCTGGCATGCAGCCGGTACGTATCGAACAGGCGACGGCCGGGGAGGCGGCGCAACTGGTAACCAGCGTTTCGCACCACTTAACAGCTGGCCGGATAACGTAAACCTTGATAAAGCACGACGCTTGTTATGGCCTATCAAACAAAAGTATGGAAACAAGATTTCCTGGGCTGATTTGCTTGTATTAGCGGGTAACGTTGCACTGGAAGATATGGGTCTGGACACATTCGGTTTTGCCGGAGGACGTGAAGACATCTGGCATCCTGAAGAAGACGTGTATTGGGGTTCAGAAAAAGAATGGCTGGCTGACAATCGTTATTCTGGTGACCGTGACCTTGAGGATCCGCTTGCCGCTGTACAAATGGGACTTATTTACGTAAACCCTGAAGGACCAAATGGAGAACCCGACCCGCTTGCAAGTGCGCACGACATACGTGAAACATTTGCACGCATGGGTATGAACGATGAGGAAACCGTTGCATTGATCGCCGGAGGACACACATTTGGTAAAGCGCACGGTGCAGGAGACCCGGAAAAGGTTGGTGCTGCCCCTGAAGCTGCTGATATAGAAGCACAGGGCCTGGGCTGGGAGAGCACGCATGGCAGCGGTAAAGGCCGTGACACGATATCCAGTGGCGTAGATGGTGCCTGGACGGCAAACCCCACTAAATGGGACAATGGCTTTTTTGAGCTGCTATTTAACTACGAATGGAAGCTGACAAAGAGTCGTGCCGGGGCGAACCAGTGGGCTCCAGTGAATCCAAAGGAGGAAGACCTCGCCCCGGATGCAGAGGACCCGGCTATAAAAGTCCCTACCTTTATGACCACTGCTGATATGGCATTGCGTATGGACCCGGATTATGAAAAAATTTCACGCCGTTATTATGAGAATCCCGCTGAATTCGCAGACGCCTTCTCCCGCGCATGGTTCAAGCTGCTTCACCGTGACATGGGCCCGAAATCAAGATACCTGGGACCTGAAGTTCCAGAAGAGGATTTGATTTGGCAGGATCCTATCCCTGCTGTTGATTATAAATTGACAAAAGCAGAAGTGTCCGAGCTGAAAGGAAAAATCCTTAATACTGGATTAACAATCGGCGAACTGGTGACAACTGCCTGGGCTTCAGCAAGCACATACCGTGGTTCTGATATGCGCGGCGGCGCGAATGGAGCACGCATCCGCCTTGCTCCTCAGAAGGACTGGGAAGTGAACGAGCCTGAAAAATTAGAACACGTGCTATCAGTCTATCAAGATCTCCAAAACCAGCTTGATAAAAAAGTCAGTATCGCAGATTTGCTTGTCCTGGGTGGCAGCGCAGCAATAGAAAAAGCTGCCAAAGATGCCGGCGTCGATGTAACCGTTCCATTCGCCCCAGGACGCGGAGATGCTACAGCAGAGATGACAGATGCAGAAAGCTTTGATGTATTAGAGCCAATGGCAGACGGGTTCCGCAACTATGAGAAGAAAGCATATACCTTAAGTCCGGAAGAATTGCTGGTAGATAAATCCCAGCTGCTCGGCCTCACGCCACCCGAAATGACCGTGCTGATTGGCGGGATGCGTGTGCTTGGTACAAACCACGGCGGCACAGACCATGGCGTCTTTACAGATCATGTCGGCACACTGACGAACGACTTCTTCGTAAATCTACTGGATATGGGCATCGAATGGAAGCCTAAAGGTTATAATCTATACGAAGGACGCGACCGTAAAACTGGTGAAGTCGTACGGACAGCGACACGCGTGGACCTCGTCTTCGGTTCAAATTCAGAACTTCGCGCTCTGGCAGAAGTATATGCACAAGACGACAACAAAGAAAAATTTGTACGTGACTTCGTTGATGCCTGGGTAAAAGTCATGAATGCAGACCGCTTTGACCTTAAAAATAAACGGGAATCGATAATTTCTTATCATGCATAAGAAAAAGCACCTTACCAGAACGCCTCCTCAGGCATCGGTAAGGTGCTTTTTGGTTGCTGCATCCCCTACTTATTTTTTCTCTAACCACGAGACGCACTCCACGTGTGATGTCTGGGGGAACATATCGACCGGCTGAATCTCTTTCGTTTCATAGCCGCCATCTTCCAGTATTCTTAAGTCACGTGCCAGTGTCGATGGATTGCAGGAAACATAAACAATTCGCTCAGGATTCATATCCAGCATCGACTGCAATAACTGTTCGTCGCAGCCTTTTCGTGGTGGATCCACAACAATGACGTCAGGATTCAATCCTTGCGACTTCCACCATGGCATCACTTTTTCAGCCTGACCGACATAAAATTCTGCATTTTCGATGTGGTTCAACTTTGCATTTGCTTTGGCATCGGCAACTGCTTCCGGAACTACTTCAACCCCGTATACTTTCCTGGCGTTACGGGCGAGAAAAAGCGATATGGTGCCGATACCACAGTAGGCATCGATGACTTGTTCTTTTCCACTCAATGCCGCGTACTCCAGTGCCTGGTCGTATAGCGTCTTTGTCTGTGTCGGATTAACCTGATAGAACGATTCAGGCGATATGGCGAAGTTGATATCGCCGATCGTGTCGTAGATATATTCTTCTCCATAAAGTACCTTTGTATCGTCACCCAATACGACGTTCGTGCGCTTTGGATTTACGTTTTGAACGATCGACTTCACACTAGGGAAAGCGTCGCGGATTTCATCAATGATCTCGTCCTGGTTAGGGAGTTTTTTCGTTCTGGTAACCAGCACCACCATCACATCTTTCGTGTTTTGACCGGTACGGACCATGATATGGCGCAATACCCCCCGGTTATTTTCTTCATCATAGGACCTGACTCCATATCGCTCTGCGATACGGCGCACTGCTTCTACCATACGGTCATTCGACTCGTCCTGTACGACACACGTATCCATGTCGATGATATTATGGCTCCGTTTTTGATAAAAGCCGGCAACCAGACGTCCATCACGTTCTCCTACCGGCATCTGAACCTTGTTGCGGTACCGCCAGGGATCCTTCATCCCTCTCACCTGGTGCACAGGCACATGTTCCAGATGGCCGATTTTCCGCATCGCATCTTTAACCTGCTTCTGCTTCATTTTCAACTGCATATCGTAGCTCATATGCTGGATTTGGCAGCCACCACACTGAAAAAATACGTTGCAAGGCGGATCCACCCGTTCAGGGTTTTTTTCATGGAGGTCGAGCAACTTACCAAACCCAAAGTTTTTCTTTACTTTGACGACTTTCACCGTTGCTTTTTCACCTGGCAGTCCATAAGGAACAAATAGCGGGTAGCCATCTATTTTACCGACCCCATCCCCTTCATGGGTCAGATCCTCGAAAGTCAGTTCTACCGTTTGATTTTTTTGTACTGGCGGCTTTGGTTTAGCCATAACACATCGTCCTTTTTCTAATGTTTTATCAAAATTACCATGAACGCTCATTTATGTGTTTGGAACGAATTCTGTTTATAGATCAAATTAAATGATAGAGAGTGGGATAACCCACATATTGATAGGTGTTCGCTGACAAAAGTTTAACACATGACGCTTTTGATAGCGAAAAAGCTGTAGATAATGATATCTACAGCCTATGGCTTTATTTCATATCGATGTCTTCTAATTTCTTCTCTTCTGCGACAAATTTATCCTCTGGGACAAAAAAGTCGATATGTCGATACAGATTGACAAATTTCCCGGGTAATAATCCACCATATTCCCCATCGATATTCAATTGCATCTTCTCTTCGGTATGAACTTTAATCAGGCTTGCTTTCGTGTAAATGATATGTGGATCGTTCAAATGCCTGCCCTGCGCTGCCAGCGAAGCGATTCTGATGAAATCTGCCATGTTCATTTTTTTAATGATCAGCAAATCAAACAGCCCATCATTCATCTCTGCACCAGGCGCCAGTTTCTCGAACCCGCCTACCGAATTCGTATTAGAAACGAGGAACAACATAATTTCCCCTTTGAATTCTTTCCCGTCATACTCGATTTCCACATAGGTCGGCCTTAGTGAAGGGAGCATTTCTATTCCTTTCAGGTAATAGGCAAGCTGACCCAGCATTGTTTTCAGCTTGCTGGGTACCTCATAGGAAAGTTCGGTCAATTTTCCTCCACCGGCGATATTCATAAAGTATTGACCGTTTACCCTGCCGATGTCGAGTGCTTCGTAATGATCCTCGAGGATAACATCGACAGCTTTATGAATGTTATTCCTTGGTACGCGCAACGCTCGGGCAAAGTCATTCGTTGTACCAACCGGAATGATACCTAGTCTCGGCCGGTCTTCCTGCTCGGCAATGCCATTGATCACTTCATTGATGGTGCCATCACCGCCTGCTGCTACCACCACATCAAAACCACGCTGGACCGCAATCGTAGCAGCTTCTGTCGCATCTCCCGCGCAGGTAGTGGCATGTGCAGATGTTTCATAGCCCGCTTGCTCAAAGCGCTGCAGTACATCAGGTAATACTTTTTTAAATACTTCCCTTCCGGAGGTCGGATTATAGATGATCCGAGCACGTTTCATAAGGTCTCCCCCTCATCCAGGCTTGTTCCATTATCTATCATAGCTTGTTTACACTTTTTTTGCCATCATTATAGTGTATGGTCCAAATTATTTAAACATACAAAAGCACGCAGTACTATGCGTGCTTTTGCAAGCCCGTGTTCTGTTCTGTAGTATGGTCTAGCGCTTTTCCATTTCTGAAAGGATGATCTTGTTGACCATCGGCGGATTCGCCTGTCCTTTGGTTTCTTTCATGACCTGACCGACTAGGAAACCAAGGGCACGGTCTTTACCGTTCTTATAATCCTCAATCGACTGCTGGTTGTCATCAAGGATCCTGGTGATAATTTCGGTCAGCTGACCTTCATCAGAAATCTGCACAAGTCCTTTTTCTTTAACGATTTTCTCTGGATCGCCGCCTTTTTCCACTAACTCAGCAAAAACTTTCTTGGCGATTTTAGAAGAAATTGTACCATCCTCAAGCAGCTTTATCATCTTAGCAAGTGATTCCGGAGTCAAAGCTATCTCATCAAACTCCTTCTGCTGCTTGTTCAAATGAGCAGAAACTTCACCCATCAGCCAGTTTGAGGCTTGTTTGACATCCGCTCCATGGTTGATGGTTTCTTCAAAGAAATCAGACATATCTTTATTATTCGTAAGCACCATCGCATCATATTCCGGAAGTTCAAGTTCCTCGATATAACGTTTCTTACGTGCATCAGGGAGCTCTGGGATTTCGGCACGAATGCGCTCTTTCCAAGTATCGTCAATATACAGCGGAACTAAATCCGGTTCCGGGAAGTAACGATAATCGTCCGAACCTTCTTTGACACGCATTAGAATCGTTTCTTTCGTCTGTTCGTCATAACGGCGTGTCTCCTGCAGGATTTCCCCACCGGAAAGCAGCACTTGTGCCTGACGCTTTTCTTCAAACTCCAGGCCTTTTTGAACAAAAGAGAATGAATTCAGGTTCTTCAGCTCTGTCTTGGTACCGAACTCTTCCTGCCCGATTGGGCGAAGGGAAAGGTTCGCGTCACAACGCAGTGAACCTTCTTCCATCTTACAATCCGATACTCCGGTGTACTGAATGATATTCTTCAATTTTTCCAGGTAAGCATACGCTTCCTGCGGAGAACGGATATCAGGTTCCGATACGATCTCTACAAGTGGGGTACCCTGACGGTTGTAGTCAACCAGTGAGTAGCCCTCATCGCTATGGGTCAGTTTACCAGCATCTTCTTCTAAGTGAAGACGAGTGATCCCGATACGCTTTTTCACGCCATCAACCTCGATATCAATATGACCGTTTTCCCCGATTGGCTGATCGAACTGGGAAATCTGATAAGCTTTCGGGTTATCGGGATAGAAGTAGTTCTTCCGGTCGAACTTAGTGTCTGTCGCAATCTCACAATTTAAAGCCATAGCAGCTTTCATAGCGAAATTGACCGCTTCCTCATTCAATACTGGCAGAACACCAGGATACCCGAGATCGATCGGGTTGACGTTTGTATTAGGCTCATCTCCAAACATGTTAGGAGATGGGCTGAAGATTTTTGAATTCGTTTTTAGTTCTACGTGTACTTCGAGACCGATTACTGTTTCAAAGTTCATGATTGCGCACCTCCAAGGGATGGGCGTTGTTTATGAAAATCTGTCGCTTGCTCGAACGCATGTGCGGTACGATAGACAGTGTTTTCATCAAAATGTTTACCGATGATTTGCAGTCCGATCGGAAGTCCATCTGATGAGAGTCCGCATGGAATAGAAATTCCCGGGACGCCTGCAAGGTTGACTGGAATCGTCAAAATATCGTTGGCATACATCGTTAATGGGTCATCTACGATTTCACCTACTTTAAAAGCAGGTGTCGGGGTTGTTGGTCCAATAATGACATCATAGTCTTCTAACACTTGTTCAAAGTCATTCTTGATCAGTGTACGTACTTGCTGCGCTTTTTTATAGTAAGCATCGTAATAGCCAGAGCTTAACGCAAACGTACCAAGCATGATACGGCGCTTGACTTCGTCTCCAAAACCTTCGGAACGGGAACGCTTGAACATGTCGAGCATAGTTTCAGCATTTTGGGTACGGACACCATAGCGGACCCCGTCAAAACGAGCAAGGTTAGCAGAAGCCTCTGAAGATGCCAGGAGATAATACGTGGCAACCGCATATTTGGAATGCGGCAGGGAAACCTCTTCCCATGTAGCGCCAAGGTCTTCGTATTTTCTTAAAGCGCTCATAACCGCTTCTTTTACTTCAGGTGCGACCCCTTCACTAAGATACTCTTTTGGTACGGCAATCTTCAATCCTTTGACATCGCCAGTCAAAGCTTCCGTGAATTTCGGCACGTCGACATCTGCAGAGGTAGCATCCATCGTATCGTGTCCCGATATCGCTTCAAGCAAATAAGCGTTATCTTCCACCGTTCTGGTGATTGGCCCGATTTGATCTAAAGAAGAAGCAAATGCGACTAACCCGAACCGGGATACACGGCCATACGTCGGCTTCAATCCGACAACACCACAGAATGCAGCCGGCTGACGGATGGATCCCCCTGTATCTGAACCGAGTGAGAAGAACACTTCACCAGCCGCTACCGCAGCTGCAGAACCGCCGCTGGAACCGCCTGGAACATAATCTGTGTTCCACGGGTTACGCGTTGCATAGTAGCTGGAGTTCTCATTGGAAGAACCCATCGCGAATTCATCCATATTCAATTTACCAATCGTTACGGACTTGGCATCTGCTAATTTCTCTACAACCGTTGCATCATATAATGGATCGGTGAAGTTGTCTAAAAACTGGCTGGCACAAGTCGTGCGCAAGCCTTTAGTCACGATGTTATCCTTCACGCCGATCGGCAGTCCGAACAAAGCAGCAGATTCCTTTCCACGTGCTGCATCCAGTTCTTCCGCCTGCTTCAATGCCTGTTCCTTATTCAAAGTCAAAAATGCTTTGACTTCGCCATCCACTGCTTCAATACGCTGATAAGATTCTTCAACCAGGTCTGTTACACTGACTTCTTTATTATGTAGCTTCTCCTGAAGCTCTTTCAATGTGTAGTCAAACAATGACATTGGTGTACCTCCTTTATTCCAAAATAGATGGAACCTTGAATTGTCCGTCTTTATGATCTGGTGCGTTATTCATCACATCTTCTTTCTCCAGCCACTTTCTCGGCTCGTCTTTACGCATGACATTCTTTAAATCCAATACGTGTGTCGTCGGTTCGACATCGGCAGTATCCAATTCATTCAATTGCTCGGCATACGTAATGATATCGTCCAACTGCTTTGTAAACATGTCCGCTTCTTCTTCACTAATTGCAAGACGCGCCAGATTGGCCACGTGCTTCACTTCCTCTTTGCTGATTCTAGACATAACCAAACCTCCATTCAGTCTCGTACTCACATAATATTAGATGATACCAAATGATTGATTCAATAAGCAATGTTCAAGTTTTTCACCTTTCCTATCTTAACATAAAACACAGGAGAGCTCATAAGAAACTATTAAATAGGAAGGAAAGCATTACCGCAAGATTTCCTATCGAATTCGTGCTATAATTTCGATGGTACAACCGTTTTCACAACCAACACACGCTATTCCTGTTTGTTTAATGACCTGCACCTAAGGGAATTCATAATGTATGTGTTGTCACAAAGGAGATCATCAATGCTTGATTACGTTTTGAAAACAAAAGATTCTACTTCTGAGTATGTTATTTTTGTTCATGGTATTGGAGGAAACTCTACAATATTTTATAAACAGATTAAAGCTTTCCGTAAACATTTCAACGTATTGTCCATACACCTCCCCGGTCACGGGGATTCACCCAGCACTACCTCCTATTCGGAAAAAATGAGCTTTCAGACGGTAAACGAAGAAATTATCGCATTGCTTAACTACTTGAAAATCCCCAAGGCCCATTTTGTCGGTATTTCTTTGGGGTCGATGGTAATCCAGAATTTGATCAGTCATTTTCCTGAGCGGGTAAGATCTACAGTACTCGGAGGCTCCATTGTCAGGTTGAACGCTGTAGCAAAGGGCTTGCTGGTTATTGGGGAAGCAATCAAGAATTTCATGCCCTATCACGCCCTCTATCGATTGTTTGCTCATATCCTCATGCCAAGAGCCAATCACAAAGCTGGCAGAGAAACATTCATCCGTGAAGCAAAGAAGATGAAAAGGAAAGACTTTATGTCCTGGTATAAAGTAGCCAGGCACCCGAAAAAGACGTTAAAGAAAATTCATAACGCAGCAGAGGTCCCAAAGTTATTTATCTCGGGAACGCAGGATCACCTTTGTATCAAGGATGTTCGTAAAGCAGTGCAGAAAATTGCTCATGCCCGCTTAGCAGAAATACCTGACTGCGGTCATGTCTGTAACATTGAACAAGCAGATAAATTCAATGAATTAGCAATAAACTTCATCAATCAGTATCGGCATAAGAAAAAGATTCAAAACTCCGTCGCTTTGTAAAACATTACCATTGAATAAAAAGGGGCTATCCCGGTATGTCTTCGCAGACTTACGGGATAGCCCTTTTTTCATTGTAATTAACGGCGAGCCGCTTCATCAAATGCACTCATGACTTCTTTCGATGGTTTCTTCCCTGCTAAACTGACAATGACAGCCACAAGGGTATTCAGAATGAAACCAGGTATAATTTCATACAAGTCGAAGATACCGCCGCTTAGGAAATCGGCCCAGACTACGACTGTGATTGCCCCAACAATAATACCGGCAAGGGCACCATTGCGGGTAATGCCTTTCCAGAATAGGGATAACAGGATAATCGGTCCGAATGCAGCACCGAAACCTGCCCATGCGTACGAAACAAGGCTTAATACAGAACTGTCAGGATTTCCGGCAAGCAGGATTGCGATCAAGGCAATTACTGCAACTGCTAAGCGGCCTACCCATACCAATTCACGCTCTGTCGCCTGTTTACGGATGATTGCTTTATAAAAATCTTCAGCCAATGCAGAAGAAGATACAAGCAACTGAGAGTCAATCGTACTCATAATAGCAGACAGAATAGCTGCTAATAAGATACCCGAAATGACTGGGTGGAACAGAATTTGAGAAAACGCAATGAATATTTTTTCAGGGTCTGCAAGCATTTGGACGCCATTTTCATTGACAACTTCGATTCCAAATTGGCTTAACATTCCAACATCCTGGGAATTGATATAAGCAAGCCCTGCAATACCTGTAAAAATCGCACCATAAAGACCTAGTACCATCCAGCCGATACCGATGAAACGGGCTTTCGGTACATCTTTCGGTGAGCGCAGTGCCATAAAGCGCACAAGAATATGCGGCTGACCGAAATAGCCCAGACCCCAGGCCATTGACGAAATGATGGCGATGATGCCAACACCTTGTACCATATCTACGTGAGATGCACTGATATTTCCAACAGCATCAATAGTAGCATCCCATCCACCGATTTGACTGATCGCTACAATCGGAACGGCAATCAATGCGGCGAACATTAAAATACCCTGGACGAAGTCTGTCCAGCTTACAGCCAGGAAACCACCTAAGAAAGTATAAGATATGGTTACGATGGCACCGATCCAAAGCGCTTGAGTATAAGTCAATCCAAACGAAGCTTCGAACAGTTTGGCACCTGCTACCATACCGGAAGATGTGTAGAAGGTAAAGAATAGAAGGATTACAAGTGCTGAAATCACGCGTAAAATATGTGAGTTATCGTGGAAACGATTCTCTAAGTAGTCCGGAACCGTAATGGAATCATTTGCAACCTCCGTATAAATACGCAGACGACGGGCAACAAACTGCCAGTTCAAATAAGCTCCAATGGCAAGACCGACACCAATCCACGCTGCTGAGAAGCCGGAAGCATAAATAGCACCAGGCAAACCTAGCAATAGCCACCCACTCATGTCTGAAGCACCTGCACTTAACGCAGCAACACCTGGTCCCAGACGACGGCCACCTAATACATAGTCAGATAAATTACTTGTCATTTTGTATGCGGCAAAACCGATGCCAAGCATACCTAAAAGATAGATAATAAACGTTATTAACGTTGCTGTACCCATTGTTTGTTATTCGCTCCTTCCAGTAAATAGTGTAATGACGGATAGTATGATTAATATTGGCATTGGGACAAACAGCCAGAACCATGTTGCCCCGGATAATGCGAATTCTTCCATATTTCCACCTCCAAGTTTTTTGTCCGTAGCTCCGTTATACACTCCCATGCAATTTTTTAAATATTAAAAATAATGATTCAAAAGTAACAGGAGTGCTAAATCACAAACGCAGGTACAACTATATCATATACAAAGGATTTGAACATTGCAAAAATTATATCATCGACAAATGAATGTATATTTATTCATATAAACACTATATATAACGCTATATAATTTTTATATGCGATATATATTCACAAAAGGTAATAAAAAAAAATTTAATAAAATTGCTGAATACATGAATAAGATGGGTACTACTATCTACCCATACATTTTTTAACATATATTTAACCCTCAAGGATGGTGGTAGTATTTTTCCCAAACCCACAAAAAAAATCCTCCACGAACGGAGGATTTTTTGGTATCGTGTGAATTGCTTTTTATAGCATTTCAGAAGTGGTTTTTGGCTGCATGTGATGCAGAAGGTAATCTGGACCGCCTGCTTTGGAATCAGTCCCGGACATATTGAAGCCGCCGAATGGATGGTAGCCGACAATCGCTGCTGTACAACCTCGGTTAAAGTAAAGGTTTCCGACATGAAAATCCTCTCGTGCCTGTTCCAGATGCTGCCGGTTATTCGTTATGACCGCCCCTGTCAAACCATACTCGGTGTTGTTGGCGATATCGATCGCTTCATCAAATGATTCAGCTTTCGTAAACGCCACAACCGGACCGAAAATTTCTTCCTGCATGATGGTAGCTTCCGGGTCGACATCAGCGAAAATCGTCGGTTCAACGAACCATCCCTTACTTTTGTCGCCTTTTCCGCCGTGCATCAAGCGTCCTTCCTCTTTTCCTGTGGAAATGTAACCAAGAATCTTATCATAAGCTCCCTGGTCGATGACAGGCCCCATATAGAAGCTATTATCTGTTGGATCCCCGTATTTCACTTCTTTCTTCGTTTTTTCTACCACACGTTCAAGCAGCTCATCGTAGACATCTTCATGAGCGACGACACGGGAACATGCGGAACATTTCTGACCGGAGAAACCGAAAGCAGAATAAGTGATAGCATCTGCTGCAAGTTCCAGGTCAGATTCTTTATCTACAATGATCGTATCTTTTCCACCCATTTCGATGATCGTACGCTTCAGCCATTTTTGTCCATCCTGAACTTTGGCTGCACGTTCGAAAATACGGGTTCCTACTTCACGGGAGCCAGTAAAACTGACAAACCTTGTACGCGGGTGATCGACAAGATAGTCGCCCACTTCTTTACCACTGCCAGGTACATAATTGATAACGCCTGCAGGCAATCCTGCTTCTTCTAGTACTTCCATCATTTTATAAGCGATGATAGGAGTCGCACTCGCAGGTTTCAATAGGACCGTATTACCGGTGACCATAGAAGCCACTGTCGTACCGCACATGATCGCGAACAGGAAGTTCCATGGGGATATGACAACACCTACGCCCAGCGGAATATAATGAAAACGATTGTTTTCATTCGGCCTGGAATTCACTTCGACTCCTTCATCAATGCGAAGCATCTGACGGGCGTAATATTCCATGAAGTCAATCGCTTCTGCTGTATCTGCATCCGCTTCCTTCCATGGCTTGCCGCCTTCTTTAATCAGATGTGCAGTGAATTCATGTTTACGGCGGCGTACGATTGCAGCTGCACGGAATAAGATATCTGCACGTAAGCTGGCATCCGATTTGCGCCACCATTCGAAAGTTTCGTCTGCAATTTTGTGCGCTTTCTCTGCAAGGTCTCTATTTGTTTTTGATACATACCCGATGACTTCTTTCCGGTTGGCCGGGTTGACGACCTCGATTTTATCGTCCGTCATGATGCGCTCGCCACCAATGATCAGTGGATATTCTTTACCTAAATCAGATTCCACTTTGGCAATCGCCTCTTCCATTGCTTTGCGATTTTCTTCCACACTGAAATCTGTAAACGGCTCATGCTTGTAAGGTACTACCATTCTAAAACGCCTCCTTGGGAAATAGAAATAGAAGCCCGCTTTCGTCTCACATATGTAACCTTATTAAAGCGCTTCCATTACATATTCTATCCTATCTCTACCAACTCTTCAAACGTAATACTATTTTTCCGTGCCAGTTAAAAAATCCCACCCGGCTAAGTGCCGGGTGGTTGTCAGTTTAATAGATATGCACGGAAGGTTCTTCTTCCCCACGCTTTTTCACAATCAAGCTTTCCGGCTTGTTATTGCTATGGATCTTCACTTCTATTGTATATCCTTTATTGAACATCTCCATAACTAAGCCGTAGACATATTGGGTGAAACCGATCACTTCCGTTTTTGAATAGAATTGGATCGGAATTTCAATGGAAATTTCCCTTAATTTATCTTCTACATAAAATCCTTCCCCGACAAATCCTACGAAGTTAGGGAAATACTTGGATACTTCGTTACGAAACTCGCCAATCAGCTGGGAATCTTCGAAATGCTTTTCTTCTGCTTCGCTGGACGGAAATAAAATGTAATCTTCATTGATGTCTTTCCAACCGGATGCTGTGGCGCTCCCGCCTTTTACATATGTTTTTTTAACAAAATCGCCTGGCACAGCTGAACCTGATTTTTCCTCGCGATAGAGCGCAATCATAACGGGAACATTCTGTAAGGCTTCATTACTGCGAATTTCTTTAAGTACACGGTCAGCTGTTTTTTGCCCGACAGCCAGGATTTCCTTGTCAGAAACCTCCTCATCGTAGGTCGGTCCCCCGATTTCCGTCTGAAAGGAGTAGGTGGACTTCAAAGCTATTCCAATCGATATCCCCGCAATCTTGACTACTCCTTCTTTTTCTTCTTTCAAGTAATTCTGCTCCAGGATGTGGGACAACACGCGGGGATTTTCCCGGTAATCTTCTTCTTTTTCTAATTTATCACGGTTAGGATTCAATCCATCGATCAGCGACAGGACTGTATTTTTATCTAAATACTGTCCAGCCTGAAAATAATAGGATTCTGGATCGAAAAACTCTTTCGAATGCCGCTGCAACCCGGTTTCCAGCGCATCAATATCAAGACGATTACTGATTTGACGGGTAAGAGCGCCTCTGGCTTTAGCCTTTTTTGGTCCATCTTCGGTCAAAATCGTTTTGTAATGCTCCTCGGAAATATTGTGGCGTGGAACGATGGCTGTCTCGTTTTTATCTTCCTTGGAGTTTTCCTGGACAATTTCTTCTTCATTATCGTAGACCGGGATACACCCGCTCAGCACCAGAAGCGTAATCATCCATAATACATGCAGCTTTCTCATATTTCCACTCCCTAAGCATCCAATGCTTGTTTGAACTTCTTTTCATCCCAAATCTCTACCCCTAGTTCTTGCGCTTTATCATACTTCGAGCCAGCATCTTCCCCTGCTATCAATATATCTGTCTTTTTGCTGACACTACCCGTGATGTTGCCGCCAAAGTCTTCCACTAATTTTTTTGCTTCCGAACGGGTATAATCTTCCATTTTTCCGGTCAGCACAATCGTTTTATCCAAAAATGGTGAGTCAGTGGGCTGGTCGTCCTTTTTACGTCCTTTATATTCCATATTGAGGCCTAGACGTTTTAATTCCGTAAGCAAATCCTGTACTTTGGGCTCGTCAAAATAACGATAAATAGAATCAGCCATCTTTTCTCCGATTTCATTGACTGCCGTCAAGTCTTCGAAGCTCGCTTCCTGCAGGTTGTCCATCGTCCCAAATGTTTCTGCTAAAGTTTTAGCAGCTTTTGAACCGACATAACGGATTCCGAGACCGAACAAGAGCCGCTCTAACGAGTTCTCCCTGGAAGCCTCAATAGCATTCAGGAGATTATCTACTGACTTTTCACCCATCCGTTCCAGCTTCAGAAGCTCCTCGCGATCCAGTTTATAGAGGTCTGCGATAGTCGACACGAGATTTTCTTTAAACAGCTGGGCAATCACTTTTTCTCCGAGACCATCAATATTCATTGCATTTCTTGATACAAAATGAATCAAACCTTCGCGTAATTGAGCGGGACAGTTAGGATTGATACAGCGGAGAGCGACTTCCTCCTCTAAGCGGACCAGCTCACTGCCGCATTCCGGACAGTGTTCCGGCATCCGGTAAGGCTCCTCTTCCCCCGTACGCTCATCCATCACGACCCTTACTACCTCCGGGATGATGTCTCCCGCTTTTTTGATGACTACCGTATCACCAATACGGATATCTTTTTCCTTAATTAAATCTTCATTATGCAGCGAAGCACGCTGTACGGTTGTACCCGCCACCTTTACCGGTTCAAGAATGGCAGTTGGTGTCACAGCTCCTGTACGTCCTACACTTAGTTCAATATCTTTCAGATGGGTGATCGCTTCTTCAGCCGGGAACTTATAGGCAGTCGCCCAACGGGGGCTTTTAGCTGTAAACCCCAGCTCCTCCTGCTGATCCAGCCGGTCTACCTTAATGACGATGCCATCGATTTCATAATCGAGGTCCATTCGTCTTTCCACCCAGCCATTGACATAATCGATCACTTCATCAATATTACGGCACTTTTTCCATTCCGGATTGGTTTTCAGCCCTAGTTCCTCTAATTTTTCGAGGCGCTCACTATGGGATTCCAGTTTGCTGTCCTTCCACTCCCCGACACCATATAAAAAGATATCGAGATTACGTTTGGAAGCGATTTTAGGATCGAGCTGACGCAACGATCCTGCTGCAGCATTACGCGGATTGGCAAAAGGCTCATCCCCATTTGCTTCTTTTTCTTCATTGAGCGCTATAAATGACCTTTTCGGCATATAGGCTTCTCCACGAACTTCCAACGTATGGTTTTCCTTCAGGCGGAGTGGAATATTGCGGATCGTACGCAGGTTTTTCGTGATGTCTTCCCCGGTGGTCCCGTCTCCACGAGTGGCTCCCCTTACAAACAAACCATCTTCATATGTCAAAGAAACCGCAAGCCCATCAATTTTCAGTTCACAGACATAGGAGACTTCTTCCTCTACACCGCCCCGGGCACGACGATCGAAATCCCGGAGTTCTTCTTCATTAAATGCATTCCCAAGGCTTAGCATCGGTACATTATGCTGTACCTTTTTGAACGCCTCCAGCGGTGGTCCGCCGACACGTTGAGATGGAGAATCAGGGGTGATCAATTCCGGGAATTGCTCTTCAATTTCGATCAATTCCCGCATCTTCATATCGTATTGGTAATCAGAAACACTTGGACTATCCTGAACATGATATTCATAATTATACTGGTTCAATTGTTCACGCAGTGTTTCCAGTTTTTGTTTTGCTTCCGTTTCATTCACAGGAGCCACCTCACCTTAACTTTTTGTGATTGGTGCGAATTTGGCCAACAGGCGTTTGACACCGACCGGTGCCGGAAACGCGATATCAAGCTCCATCGCTTCTCCTTCTCCCTGTACCTTGACGACCGTACCCTCGCCCCATTTTTTATGTTGAGCTTTGTCGCCAGCTTGCCAGGTGATTTTCTCGCCGCCAGATGCTGTCTTTTTCTTGATTTTCTGAGCAGCTCGTTTCGGCTGAGTGGATGCCTCAAAGCCGGCAGTGCGTTTTTGGTTGTTGAAAAACGGCAAGTTTTCTTTCTCTGCTTTACCTTCAATCATATCTGCTGGAATTTCATTGATAAACCGGCTGACCGGGTTCATATTCGTCCTTCCATATAACGTGCGCATTTTTGCATGAGTCAAGTACAGCTGCTTTTCCGCCCGGGTAATTCCCACGTAAGCAAGCCGACGTTCTTCTTCCATCTCTTCCTCATCCATGATGGAACGGCTATGCGGGAAGACATTTTCCTCCATCCCGATTAAAAAGACAATTGGGAACTCCAGTCCTTTCGCTGAATGAAGAGTCATAAGGACGACTTTATTATCCCCCATCGGATCTTCATCCATTTGATCGATATCGGCAATCAAAGCAAGGTCAGTCAAAAAGGCAATCAATGTTTTATCTTCGCTGTTTTCCTCGAAGTTCTTAGTCACGGACTTAAATTCTTCGATGTTTTCCAAACGGCTTTGCGCTTCGATACTCTTTTCATTCTTCAGCATTTCTTCATAACCTGTCTTATCGATGACTTCCTGAACCATATCTGTCGCAGATAAAAATTCCTGCTGTTTTGTCCAGTTATCAATCATCGTACGGAAATCCATGATCGCTTTTGCTGCCCGGGCGCTGACACCGACAAAATCCACTTCTGCCGCTGCTTCAAAAAGGGAAATATCGTGATCTGCACTATAGGCCTGCAGCTTTTCTATGCTCGTTTTTCCAACCCCACGCTTCGGCTCGTTAACGACACGAGTAAAACTCAAGTCATCGTTCGGATTAGCGATCAAGCGCAAGTAGGCAAGCATATCCTTGATTTCTTTACGATCGTAGAACTTCGTCCCGCCAATCATCTGATATGGGATGCCTGCTTTGACGAATGTTTCCTCAATCGTACGGGACTGTGCATTCGTCCGGTAAAGAATTGCGATATCTTTATACTGGCACAGGTTGTCATGAACCATTTCTTCTATTTTATTTGTGACAAACAGCCCTTCTTCCCTTTCCGTCGCTGCCTGGTGGTAAGATATTTTCTCGCCACCGTCATTATCGGTCCATAAGCGTTTCGGTTTACGACCGGAATTGTTCTCGATCACCTTGTTGGCGGCATCAAGAATTAACTTGGTGGAGCGGTAATTTTGCTCCAGCATGATGACGCGTGCGTTTGGATAGTCGCTTTCAAATGACAGGATATTCTGGATATCCGCCCCACGCCAGCGATAAATTGACTGGTCGGAATCCCCGACGACACATAGATTCTGATAGCGGCTCGCTAACTGATTGACAAGCTGGTACTGGGCATGGTTGGTATCCTGATATTCATCCACATGGATATACTGGAAACGGCGCTGGTAATATTCTAGCACTTCCGGCACCCTGTCGAATAGATTTAGTGTCTGCATGATCAAGTCGTCGAAATCGAGCGACTGATTTTTACGCAGCGTTTTTGTATAACGCTTGTACACTTCTGCAACTTGTTCTTCATAATAGCTTCCCGCCTGCTGCGCATAGTCATCCGATGACATCAGTTCATTTTTCGCTCCACTGATTGCGCCAAGCATAGCACGTGGATCCCATTTTTTAGGGTCCAGGTTGAGCTGCTTTAATACCTGTTTGATGACCGACAACTGGTCACTGGAATCAAGAATGGAAAAATTGCGGTCGAATCCGATCCGGTCGATATCACGACGCAATATCCGTACACACATCGAATGGAACGTCGACATCCAAATCGCATCGCCTTCCGCTCCGACCAGACTTTCCACCCTTTCTTTCATCTCGCGGGCTGCTTTATTCGTAAACGTGATTGCGAGAATGCTGCGTGGAGAAACTTCCTTTTCTTGCAGCAGATAGGCGATCCGATGGGTAAGTACGCGTGTTTTCCCACTTCCTGCACCTGCCATGATCAGTAGTGGTCCTTCTGTATGTGTCACAGCATTCCGCTGTTGTTCGTTCAGGCCTTTCAATAACCCGTTGATTGCCTGGGCCATATTGACACCATCCTTTATTTTTATCCTTTTGCTGCCTTGACCGTTTTCAAAGCAGATTTTATATCATCATAAACGACGTTTCCTACAACGATGACGTCCGCGTACTGCTTCATTTCTTCCGCCTGTCCTGCTGTAGTGATTCCGCCGCCATAAAAAAGGCACGTTTTTTCAAGCGTGTCTTTTACGTTTTGGACGAGCTCGGCATCTCCGTAGACTCCGCTATATTCCAGGTAAAAAATCGGCAGTTGGTACATATGCTCCGCCATTCGCGCATAGGCAATGACATCTTCTTTGGAGGGAAGGATGCTGTTTGTGTACTGAAAAGCTTTCGCATCTTCATTAAGAATACAATATCCTTCTACCAGCATCTCTTCCCAGTTCATAATATCCCCGTACTCTTTCACCGCCTGGTGCTGGATATCCATCATCCATTTTTTATCCTGACTGTTCATCACCATCGGAATAAAGTAAAAATCAAAGCCCGGGGTAATGGCATCGAGATTAGAAACCTCCAGCACACACGGTACCGAATAGCGCCGTATTCTGGCCATTAGATTCAGGACATCATCAAGTGTGACATTATCCGTGCCACCGACGATGACAGCGTCTGTCCCTGATTCGCATATCTGTTCCAAATGTTCATCTGAAATTTCTTTGTTCGGATCGAGCTTGAATACATGCTGCCATTCGTTCACATTGTACACGATTGTATCCTCCAATACCTATAATCCATTATTACATTATAGCAAAAACCACTACCAGAAAGGAACCAGCATCCCCCTTTCTTCCAAAGACTGATTGGAGGAAAGAAAATAGCAAAATACAAGCTGCCCTTATCTCTTCAACGAAAAAATCGCGCCCCTGATGCGGAGCGCGATTTTTACTTATTCACTTTTTTGGGCGGCCAGACGATCGAGTGCCATCTGGTATGCATCGTTACCGTAATTCAAGCTGCGCTTGACCCGGGAAATTGTTGCCGTCGAAGCCCCGGTTTCTGTCTCAATTTTATGATAAGTGTACCCTTCACGAAGCATCCGGGCCACCTCAAGGCGCTGTGCCAATGACTGGACTTCGTTCATCGTAGCCAAGTCATCAAAAAAGCGATAGCATTCTTCCACATTTTCCAGAGCGAGGATAGCATCAAACAGCTGATCAAGCGTCTTCCCCCGTAATTTATCAATTTGCATTAACCTTCATCCTCCTATTCTCCTGTTTACCGATACGAAACAGAACGTTCGAGACCAGGATCAGCCGGAATGACATTCACCCATGTCTGCCCTGGAACCAGTCCCAGCTTTTCTTTCCCCTGATAAGGGACGATACGGCCGGAATCATTTTTCCAGGTCACTTCGTGAAGCTTTCCCTTCTGAAGTAAATACCCTTTTCCACCAGTATTTAAATCAATCTCTCTGCGCCCAGCCGAATCAATTACTCGATGACTCGTTTCTATAATCAATACATTATCCAGTTCGATAGGTGTCTGGCCCTCTCGTTCTACTGTCTGTTTCCCATCATTGTAACGGATGTAACGCTCTTTATCCTCATCATATTCGTAGGCTACGGTCACACCAAAACGATTCGAGTAGACAATTTTCACATCCGTAACATCTTTCCCATTCTGCGTTTTTTTCGAATTCTCATCCGTGTAAAAGTACGGTTCAATCTGATGGCTTGCTGTGTAGCCTTTCTGCTCTATGACCGCAGGTATACCGTCCGTAAGTAAGTACGAATTGTGCGGGGCTTTCCTGGTATTATCCCGCCGGAACAGCTTCCCGTCATTATCATATACTGCCCCGTTCAGATAGTCGTGGCCATCATTCCTGATTTGGTCATCAATGAATTTAGCGGCTCCATGGTAGGTGTAGATAGCGTCATGAGCTTTGGCAAGCTTGAAATAATAAGGACGCGCACTTCTTACAGGACCGATTTCATCTGGTATGTTACTATGAAAAACCGCTAAAAATCTAGTGATTTCTCCTTCTGCCAGTAACTCATAAACAATATCAGCCTGGCTGAGCCCTGTCTGAGGCCTTGCTTTCGAATGATTGTTCACCATTACAGCGATAGCACGATGATCGACAGTGTCATTAGTCGGTTCTCCAGTAAAAGGATATACATTGGTATATGTATTCTCCTCAGGTTTTTCTTTCCCATAGTTTCCCGGATCGCGTGTTTCTTTTTCTGGAGCATCCGCTGGCTCTTTACCTTCAGTTTCATCACTTGTACAGGCGGCGAGCAGAAGAGGCAAGAGCAGCAAAAGCATCATTACATACTTGTTCACGTATTCCCACCCTTACTTTATTATTTTTCTATATTAACATTTTAACGCATTATTGCAGGAAAGAGTACCTCTTTCTTTTTAATATCCAATATCCCTACCGGGGTAATGCGCACATAAGGCAAATGCACTGAAGATAAAAATAGCAATGTGTAGACAGGATCTTTATATCGATAACCGAAGCTTTCCATGTGCTTCCGCAGTTCTTTTTCTTTTGCCATTACCTGCTCCATATTTTCATTGGACATGACACCGCCAAGCTTGAGCGGCATTTCGAAGATGACTTCCCCTTCGTGTACCAGGACAATGCCGCCTCCTATTTCCTTCATTCTGTTAAAAGCGATTCTCATATCATGCTTGCTTTTCCCAATCAGGACAATATCCCCTGTATTGGAATAAGAACTTATCAGAGCTCCTAGTTTATTGGTAAACCCTTTAAGAATTGTATTAACCCGCCATTCCCCTTCCCGGTCGAGAAGCATCAGGAACGCTTCATCATTCTCATACGATAATATATCTGCTGAAGCATCAATACTTACCGCATATGGCTGAAGAATGACAGCACTGGTCATTTTCATGCCCAATGGCATGGAAAATTGCAAATCTTCCTCCTGTAAATCCCAGTCCAATTGGAGTGGTGTCACACCGAAAGAAGGAAAATCAATTTTCTTATCGATGGTAATTGCTTCATCATCACGCTTTACCCATTCTCCCTTGGCAAGTACAGAGTGCGGATGCGGATCATCCGGAGTACGAAGGAAATTCAAATGAGCGGTTCTGCCAGGAGCGATGCTTCCGACACGGTGTTCAATACCAAAATGACGTGCCGCATGATAGGATGCCATAAGATAGGCATCTACTGTCGGCACACCGGCTTCCATTGCTAATTCAACACAGGTATCCATGATTCCCTGTTCATAAAAGCTTGGAGTAGAACCATCCGTAGTCATCATAAAGTGATCGAACTGGGTGTGACCCCGATCTACCAGCTCTTTTAACATGTCATACAAATCCGGGCGAATAGAAGAATTACGAAGACCGACATTGTAGCCAAGCGCTAATCGCTTCAATACTTCATCTGCCGTAATCGCCTCGTGGTCGGAATCCACACCGAGCAGACGCATTTTGGTCAACGTCTTTTCCGATGCCCCAGGCAAATGCCCTTCCACCGGCTTACGAAGCCTGGTTGTTTCTTGCATCCAATATAGCGTCTGATCATCGCCCTTCATCACTTCCGGCCAGGAGGTCAACTCCCCGCCCTGGATGACAGCATCATGATGCAGCCAAGGCATTACTTTTTCTGAAAACTCCTCCTGATCCGTTTCCTGCAGGACGGATTGTGAATCGTAGCGTCCCCACCAGAACATGGAGCAAGGAAGTTCTACAAATTCCTCCAATAAAGAAAACGCTTTCTTTTCATCCAATAAAAAAAGCCACATCAAGTTGTCATTAATCAGCGTTGTGGTCCCTGTCTCAGCTGCATAAAGCCCTAGACTTTGGGGATTATATAACTGGAACGGATGAGAATGAGGCTCGATATAGCCAGGTACGATATACTGCCCTTCTGCATCAATGATCTCAGTTCCCTGGATGTTGCCAGGCATCTCCTGGCCAACATAAACGATCCTGTCCTGATCCAGCCATATGTTACCTTCCATCCATTGTTTCATATATACATTCAAGTACGTAGCATGTTTAATTACTTTGGTAGGCGCTTGTTTTCCATCGATGATGGAGGCATGCTCTCTTAGCTGCCGATTGCGCCAACGGAATCGATTTTCGTTCATTTTCCTTCCCCCAATTTGGAGTTTCTTTCTATGTTAACACAGGAAGCGTTTTCACGCAGTAACGTTTTGAAGTATTATTTGACGAAATTATGACAGGAAAGCGGTGTTTTTTTATGCTTAAACGAATCAAGCCAAATATTGGTATCTTAAATGCTATGGTCAGGATTACTGCCGGGTTCACTTTAATGAGTTATTGCACGATACGGGCATTGAAACGTCCTTATTCTGAAACCAATGTACTGTGGATTATAATCGGGGCAATGAAAATCGCAGAAGGTATAGTGCGATACTGTCCGGTGACAGCCGTCCAAAAAGGAATGGAAGATAACGATAGCAAAAATGAACAGGAACAAACCTTTAACCCATCTTAACAACATAGAAAAGGGGTTACTCTCATCAGGAATAACCCTTTCCTATAAAAGGAGTGAATCCTATTATGGACATCATGGAATATTTTACGGACACTTCATTTGTACTGGTGGTCCTTATCGGGAGTATTATTGCGCTTTTATATGCTTTTATGAAAAAACGACGGTCTTAGTGCACGCTTGGCTATGTCAGTACGATAGAAAAATTGTGCCGAATCATCGAATGCCTGTAGTTTTTGATATACATTCTGCATCGCTTCTTCGAGCTCCATCGCATAAGAATATGCCAGCAGTACGCGTCCTCCATCCGATACAAAGCGGTTTCCCTGCCGCTTCGTCCCGGCATGGATGATGGTCACTAAGGATTCTTCTATAGGTAGATCCGGGAGCGGCTTCCCTTTTTCATAAGCTTCGGGATAACCTTCTGAGGCAACGACTACTCCACCGCAATAACCTTGTTTCCATTGAAGTTGGGGATCATTACCCTCCAATACATCAAGCATTACTTGAACTAAATCATTTTTCAGCAAAGGCAGTACAACTTGTGTTTCGGGATCACCGAACCTGGCATTGAATTCAATGACTTTAGGCCCCTCCTCCGTCTGAATAAGGCCAGCGTACAGGATACCGGTAAACGGCCTCCCTTCGTCAGCTAATGCTTTGGCGGCCGGATTCAGAATACGGCTGATAGCAGCATCTATATCTTCATCAGATAAAAACGGGACAGGAGCATATGCCCCCATGCCGCCTGTGTTTGGACCCTTATCGCCATCAAAAGCACGTTTATGATCTTGCGAAGGGAGCATGGCATATACCTGTTCTCCGTTTACGAACGCCATCAGGGAAAACTCTTCCCCTTGTAAAAATTCTTCGATAACAATTTCCTTGCTCGCTTCCCCATACTGTCCTTCAATCAGCATCCTATCCACCGCTTGTTTAGCTTCTTCATCGGTTTCTGCAACGACTACACCTTTTCCAGCTGCTATACCATCCGCTTTGATAACAATTGGCACGCCCTTGGCATCTATATATGCTTTCGCTTCGTTCGGATCCGTGAACACACTGTACCCGGCTGTCGGAATATCGTATTTTTCCATCAATGCTTTAGCGAAATGCTTACTGCCTTCAATTTCCGCAGCCTGCTTATCAGGACCAAAGACGGTGAGCCCGGCTTTTTGGAACTCGTCAATGACTCCAGCCATCAAAGGGTTTTCCGGTCCTACGATAGTAAGACCTACCTCATGTTCCCGGGCGAAAGCAAGCAATCCTTCACTGTCTGTTTCGTTGATAGCCACCCGTTCTGCCAGTGCGTCCATTCCGCCATTGCCAGGGGCTGCGAAAATCTTATTGACCTGAGGACTTTGATGAATCTTTTGGATGATGCTATGTTCACGCCCGCCCCGGCCGATAACCAATACGTTCATAACGTTTCACTCCCATTTGGATTAATGTTTGAAATGACGCATGCCCGTAAATACCATTGCTATTCCATGCTTGTTGCACGCATCAACGGACTCCTGATCCCGTTTCGATCCGCCAGGCTGGATAATTGCTTTGATTCCGGCTTCAGCTGCCACTTCCACCGTATCTGGCATTGGGAAGAAAGCGTCAGATGCCATCACAGCCCCTTTCGCTTTATCAGCCGCCTGCTCTAAGGCAATTTTTGCTGCGCCGACACGATTCATCTGCCCGGCACCAATGCCTAACGTCTGGTCTGCTTTAGCAACTACGATTGCGTTTGATTTCACATGCTTGACCACTTGCCAGCTCAGTTTCAAGTCTTCCATTTCCTGTTCGGTAGGCTCGCGATCAGTCGCGACCTGCAAGTCAACGGAGTCGATGTTTCCTTCATCTGTATCCTGTACCAGCAGCCCACCACCGACAGAAGTAAGCTTATGTGCCTTCTTGCTGTTTTTCTTCCAATTCACTTCCAACAAGCGAAGGTTTTTCTTTTTAGTCAGCACATCTAATGCTTCCTGACTGAATTTCGGTGCAATGATTATTTCGAGGAAGATTTCACTCATCTTTTCTGCAGTAAGCAAATCGACTTCCTGGTTGACAGCGACGATGCCGCCAAATATGGAAACCGGGTCCCCTTCATACGCTTTTTGGTATGCCTCTAAAAGGTTATTTCCAGTACCAACCCCACAAGGATTCATATGCTTGACTGCGACCGCTGCGGGTTTTTTGAATTCCTGAACGATTTCAAGCGCAGCATTGGCATCCTGGATGTTATTGTAGGAAAGCTCTTTGCCATTCAGCTGCTCAGCATTGGCCAGAGTGGCACCTGCTGCATTAGCCTGTCTATAAAAAGCGGCTGTCTGATGGGGGTTTTCCCCGTAACGAAGGGACTGTACTTTTTCAAAAGTTGCGGTGTATGTTTCAGGATAGTCATCTTCTGTCCTTTCTGTAAAGTACGCCGCAATCGCCGCATCATAATTGGCAGTATGACGGTAGACTTTACCAGCGAGACGCTTGCGCATTTCGACACTAAGTCCGTCATTTTGCAATGCACCTGCTACTGTCTCATAATCCTCCGGATCCACGACCACAACCACATCGTGGAAGTTTTTAGCCGCAGCACGCAGCATAGTAGGACCACCGATATCTATATTTTCAATCGCATCGGCTTCTGTCACATCAGGATTGGCAATTGTTTGTTGGAAAGGATATAAATTGACGACGACCACATCAATCGTGTCCAGTTCCAGTTTACGCAGCTGATCCATATGGACTTCGTTGTCCCGCTTTGCCAGCAATGCACTATGTACAGCTGGATGAAGGGTTTTGACACGCCCATCCATGATTTCCGGGAAGTTGGTTACGTCACTGACCGATAGTACCGGCAGTCCTGCTTCCTCAATCACTTTTTTCGTCCCGCCCGTAGATACCAGCTCATATCCGTTCTCTACTAATTGTTTTGCAAAACCGGCCAATCCGGTTTTATCAGAAACACTCAACAATGCTCGCTTCTTTTCACTCAATGTATTTCCTCCTCGACTAATAATGATTGGATAACCTTAGGATACAGGGAATGTTCAATGGCCTGGATTTTTTTCTGCAGGCTTTCTCTCGTATCTTCGGCTGTGATCCGGACTGCTTCCTGTTCTATAATCGGACCGGTATCCATCCCGTTGTCAATGTAATGGATGGTCACCCCTGTCACCTTCACTCGCTTTTCAAAAGCCTGGCCGATAGCATCTTTACCGGGAAAAGCAGGCAAAAGTGATGGATGGATATTGATGATCCGGTTTTGGTATGGGGCCAATAGAACAGGCCCGATCAATCGCATATATCCGGCAAGAAATATCCACTCAATTCCCCGTTCCTTACATTCTAATAGAATTTGCCGTTCATACGCATCCTTTCCATCAAATTCCTTCGGTGAGAATACGAACGTGTCGATGTTTTTCTTCTCTGCTTTCTCAATCACGTGCGCATTACTGCGATCACAGACAAGTAAACGGATGTCACAGGGAATTTCCCCCTTTTCTGAAGCCCGGACAATAGAATCAAAATTACTACCTGTACCTGAGGCGAAAATGGCAGCCTTGATCATGTCCACTGAATCCCTTCCTGCGCTGTCACCATTCCGATGTGATAGGCGGTTTCTCCGCTTTCTTCCAAACGTTTCATCACTTCTTCCCGGACTGCTTCTGAGACGATCGCGATCATTCCGATGCCCATATTGAACACCCTATACATTTCATCATCAGACAGATTTCCCTTCTGCTGTAGGAATGGGAATACCTCAGGCTGCTTCCATGCGGAGCGATCAATTTCTACACCAAAGCCATCCGGCAGTGCACGGGGAATATTCTCATAGAAACCGCCGCCTGTAATATGAGCGATCCCTTTGATTTCTGCATGCTGTTTCATTGTCTTCACTTGCCTGGCATAAAGTCTTGTAGGTGTCAGAAGTACTTCTCCCAAAGCTACCGATAATTCCGGAAAAGCTTGTTGAAGATCCAGGTTATGCTCCGCAATGATTTTTCTTACTAAGGAAAAACCGTTGGAATGAACCCCTGATGAAGCCAGGCCGATCACTGCATCTCCTGCTCTGACATCCTCTCCGGTAATCAATTCGCCCTTCTCTGCAATACCAACGACAAACCCGGCCAGGTCATACTCTCCGGGGTCATACATTCCAGGCATTTCCGCTGTTTCCCCGCCAATCAGAGCACATCCGGATTGTTCACAGCCATCCGCGATACCTTTGACAATCTGTTCGATCTCATCAGGATTATTTTTTCCGCAAGCGATATAATCTAAGAAAAATAACGGATCCGCCCCTTGAGCGACGATATCATTGACACACATCGCCACAGCATCCTGACCAATGGTATCATGTTTATCCATTTCGAATGCCAGCTTCAGCTTGGTCCCTACTCCATCCGTGCCGGTGACCAGCACTGGATGCTCATAGTCGAATTTACTGATATCGAATATTCCTGCAAAGGCGCCCAGACTTCCGACCACTTCCGGGCGCAGTGTCCGCGTCACATGTTTTTTCATTTGTTCCACAGCTTGATAGCCTGCTTCCACATCGACACCTGCTTGTTTATAACGCTCGCTCATGTTAACCCCTCTTTTCATTTTATTTCTTCTTAACAGAAGTTTTAAGCTTTCACATAGGGAGGTACGGTATTCGGATAGATTTCCGTTGGATAGTTCCCTGTAAAGCAGGCAGCACAAGCGCCATGCTCCATGGACTGACCGCCTTCATAGATGGCATCTTCCAATCCCTCGACTGATAAAAATGCCAAACTATCGGCACCGATGATTTCCTGCATTTCTTCGAGGCTATGGTTGGCAGCTATCAACTCTCCGGATGTCGAGGTATCAATACCATAATAACAAGGGTTTTTGATCGGTGGCGACGCGATGCGGACATGTACCTCAGTCGCCCCGGCTTCCTTCAGCATCTTGACGATCCGTCTGCTGGTAGTCCCGCGAACGATCGAATCATCAACCATGACGACGCGTTTACCATTGACGATACCTCGTACCGGAGATAGTTTCATTTTCACTCCTTGTTCCCGAAGCTCCTGTGATGGCTGGATGAAGGTCCGGCCTACATACCGGTTTTTTATCATCCCAAGTTCATACGGGATGCCAGCCTCCTCGGCATAGCCGATGGCTGCAGAAATACTGGAATCAGGTACGCCTGTTACTACATCTGCCTCAATCGGCGCTTCTTGAGCCAGCGCCTTTCCCATCCGCTTCCGGGAAGCATGGACATTGATGCCGTCCAAATCACTGTCCGGACGGGAAAAATAGACATGTTCCATTGAGCAGAGTGTTCGTTGAATAGGGGCAGAAAAACGCTTCGATTCTATCCCGTTTTCATCGATAATCAATAGTTCTCCTGGCTGCACGTCACGCTCATATTGAGCTCCAATGACATCAAACGCACAGGTTTCTGAAGCCACCACATAACCGGTGCCGAGACGTCCGATCGACAGGGGACGCAGTCCGCGTGGATCCTGAGCTACAAACAGCTGTTTTTCTGTCATGACAGAAAATGCGTAAGCTCCTTTGATCATCGTCAGCGCCTGGACTAATGCTTCTTCCATGTCCAGGTGGCCGCTTCGTTTGATCAAGTGGGCAATCACTTCTGTGTCGGAAGTCGTCTGCAAAATACTTCCTTGTGCTTCCAGCTGATATTTAAGAGCCTGAGCATTGACGAGATTGCCATTGTGCGCGAGTGCCATGCTGCTCTTTTGGGAGCGGAATACCAATGGCTGTACGTTTTCATAGCCGCCACCTCCCTGAGTGGCATATCGGACATGGCCGAGCGCGGCATGTCCATCCATGTCCCCAAGCAAGTTCTGCCGGAACACATCATTGACAAGACCTAACCCTTTGGCCAGCTTCAATTCCTCACCGTTGCTGACGACAATTCCGGCCCCTTCCTGCCCGCGATGCTGCAAGGCATGAAGACCATAGTACGTAATCTGCGCCGCTTCTTCATGTCCCCATACTCCAAAGATGCCGCATTCTTCATTCAGGCCTTTGATTTCACCAAGCATGGAATTGCTCCTTTCCAGGCGTCCTTCAAATATTTCGTCGGTGTATCAAGGATAGTTTCACCATCCATGCTTAAACGATAATGGCCATCATTATTGACGGTACCGACGAAGACTGCCTCTGTCACCAATTGCTCCCATTTTTCATGATCTTCCGGACGTACGGAAACAAGAAAACGCGATTGTGTTTCCGCAAAAAGCTCCGCTGCTGCATTTCCTGTCAAGCTGACATCACAACCGAACTCCTCCCCGAACAGACTCTCTGCCAAAGCAACCGCTAATCCGCCTTCTGAAATATCATGTGCCGATTGAACAAGGCCTGCTTGAATCGCAGCTAACAAACTGGATTGACGCTCTTTTTCCACTACTAAATCAATACGGGGCGCTTTACCAAAATGTCGACCTTCAAGCATTCCTTGCAATTCGCTGCCGCCAAATTCCGGTTCTGCTTTTCCAATCACATAAATCAGGTCACCAGCCCGTTGAAAATCGGATCTGGTAATATGGGAAGTATCTTCAACCAAACCGACCATTCCGACAATTGGTGTCGGATAAATCGCTTTTCCAAAGGATTCGTTATATAACGATACATTCCCACTGATTACTGGGGCCTCAAGCATTTTACAAGCTTCACTCATCCCGTCTACACTCTTTTCCATTTGCCAGAAGATTTCCGGATTTTCCGGCGAACCGAAATTCAAACCATCCGTCAAACCTAATGGACGGGCACCCGAACAGACGATATTACGTGCCGCTTCAGCGACAGCGATTTTCCCGCCTGTTTCCGGATCAAGGTAGATAAAACGGGAATTACAATCCGTAGTCATGGCCAGGGCTTTTTTAGTACCCCTGACTCTGAGAACCGCCGCGTCAGATCCTGGCGTGACGACCGTATTGGTCTGAACCATGGAATCATACTGATCGTAGACCCATTCTTTACTGGCGATTGTCGGCTGCTGCAATAGTTGAAGCAATGTCTCTTCGTAGTTTTCAAATATAGGCTGATAGTCTTCCATTGCTTGAAATTCTTTATAGTATTCTGGCACGCTGGAGGGCTGGTGATAGACCGGTGCATCTTCTGCCAGGGCATCTACCGGTACATCAGCGACTACCTCACCAAGATGAAGCAGACGGAACCGGCGTTCTTCGATGACTTCCCCGACCGCTACAGCTTCCAGGTCATACTTTTTGAAAATCTCACTGATTTCCTGCTCGCGCCCTTTTTCAATAACCAGAAGCATCCGCTCCTGTGATTCTGACAGCATCATTTCATAAGGTGTCATATTCTTTTCCCGCTGTGGAATGTGGTCTAAGTTCATTTTCATTCCTGTTCCGGCTTTACTTGCCATCTCACTGGCCGAAGATGTAAGCCCGGCTGCTCCCATGTCCTGAATACCGACAAGGGCATCATGATGGATGACCTCCAGGCACGCTTCAATCAACAGCTTTTCCATGAACGGGTCGCCGACCTGTACGGAAGGGCGCTTACTTTCCGCTTCTTCTGATAGTTCTTCCGAGGCAAAAGTAGCACCATGGATCCCGTCACGGCCGGTTTTCGCTCCTACATACATCACCGTGTTGCCAACACCAGCGGCAATTCCTTTTTGAATGTCGTTATGGTTGATCAAGCCGACACACATGGCATTGACAAGCGGGTTGCCTTCATAAGAATCATCGAATTGCACTTCTCCTCCCACCGTCGGCACGCCTACACAGTTTCCATAACCAGCAATCCCACGTACTACTTCTTCAAACAGGTATTTGATCCGAGGATGTTGCAGGGAGCCGAAACGAAGCGAGTTCAACAAAGCAATCGGCCGGGCACCCATAGAGAAAACGTCACGGATAATCCCGCCGACACCGGTCGCTGCTCCCTGGTATGGTTCGACTGCTGAAGGATGGTTATGGCTTTCGACTTTGAATACGACAGCCTGGTTATCACCGATATCAATGACTCCCGCGCCTTCACCTGGCCCCTGCAATACGTGAGGACCTTCTGTGGGGAATTTTTTCAAGAGCGGCTTCGAGTTTTTATAACTGCAGTGCTCGGACCACATGACGGAAAACAAGCCGATTTCGGTATGGTTCGGGCGTCTCCCTAACAATTCGACAACCTGCTTGTATTCCTGGTCGCTGAGTCCCATTTCTGCGTATAACCGTTTCTGTTCTATTTCTTGTGGACTTATTTCAAGCATGGATGACATGATTATTCCTCCAATACATCAAAATGGACTGAAATAAGCGCAGTCCGTCTGCATTTCCGAGCAGGCTTTCCACCGCGCGTTCCGGGTGTGGCATCATACCAAGCACATTACCGCTTTCATTTACAATACCAGCGATATCTCCTGTTGAGCCATTAGGATTATTCGTGTACGTAAAAACAATCTGTTCATTATCCTTCAACTGTTGAAAAACAGCTTCATCACAATAGTAATTCCCTTCTCCGTGAGCGATCGGAAGCTGGATCAGTCCGCCTTTTTGATATTCAGAAGAGAACATCGTTTCGACATTTTCAACACGCAATTCTTCATGGTGACACATGAATTTCAAATCCCTATTGGGAAGCATCGCACCTGGTAAAAGGCCGGATTCCAATAAAACCTGGAATCCATTACAAACACCTAAGACCGGCTTTTTGTCTGCTGCTGCTTCTTTGATCTGCTGGACAATATTCGACGTGGAAGCGATCGCTCCGGAACGGAGATAGTCCCCATAGGAAAAGCCGCCTGGCAGTAAAACCGCGTCATATTCAGTTAAATCTGCATCCTGGTACCAGACTAAGTCCACTTCTTCCTTCAAGCCATCCTTGATGGCATGGTACATATCCCGATCACAATTGGAACCCGGGAATACAACAACAGCAAATTTCACGCGATGACCTCCTCTATCTGATAGGAGTAGTCTTCTATCACAGGGTTAGCAAGCAGTTTTTCACACATCTCCTCTACCTGAGCTTCCAGCTCCTCCGTGTCTTCCATCATGACTTCCATGTACTTCCCAACCCTTACTTCGTTAACATTTGCATAATCCAAAGTATTCAAAGAGTTTTTCACCGCTTTACCTTGTGGGTCTAAGACGCCTTCCTTCAATGTGATATAAACCTTTACTTTACGCATTTGTTCTCCTCCAGTCGTTGTAAAATAGTTTCATAGGTTTCGATCAGATCGCCGATATCTTCGCGGAAGACATCTTTGTCCATTTTTTCCCCGGTTGTGACATCCCAAAGCCGGCATGTATCTGGTGAAATTTCATCAGCTAATACAATGGTTCCATCTGCCAGACGCCCGAATTCCATCTTGAAATCTACCAATTCCAGATCAGCCTGCCTGAATAGCCTTTTCAATATTTCATTGATTTTAAGTGCGAGAATTTTGATATGGTCAAGATCATGTTCTGTTACGTCTGCTAAACGTTTGGCATGATCATCATTGATGAGCGGATCATCGAGTTCGTCATTTTTATAAAAAAGTTCGATGAGTGGAGGGTTAAGCACTGTTTTTTCCGGAATAGCCAGACGTCTTGTCAAGCTTCCGGCGGCAATGTTCCGGACTACAACTTCCAATGGAACAATTGTTGTTTTTTGAACAATTTGTTCAGTAT
This sequence comes from Thalassobacillus devorans MSP14, assembly GCF_000496835.1. Taxonomy (GTDB): domain Bacteria; phylum Bacillota; class Bacilli; order Bacillales; family Halobacillaceae; genus Thalassobacillus; species Thalassobacillus devorans_B. Next base: position 144,861 of record NZ_KI543238.1, on the reverse strand, counting down.
CGTTCAGTGCTTTTAAAAAATGTGAGGGGATATGCTGCTGGTGTAAATGTTCAAAAATACGGGCAGTAATTAAATTATTCAAACGGCCTTTACCGGCAAATTGGTCTTTTTTCTTGCCATTGAAAGCCGTAGCATCATTTTTGTAAGAAAGTATTAATTGCTCAGGTTTACCATCGACATAATAAACTTTCTTCGCTTTACCTTCATATAATAGGGAGCCTTTCATTTTCAGAACACCTCATTTAGTAAAAGTAAAGGGAGAAACACCATGTGTCCCTCCCCTCCAGTCGACTACAATCCAATCCGTTCGAAAATACGGTCTACGTTTTTCAAATGATGGTTGTAATCAAAGCATTGGTCGATTTGTTCAGGGGACAGTGTTGATGTTATTTTTTCGTCTGCTTCAATTAACTCTCGGAATGGAATGCCTTGCTCCCAGGCTTCCATCGCCTTCGGTTGCACCAGGTCGTAAGCTTCTTCACGCACCATGCCTTCATCAATCAACGTCAGCAGCACCCGCTGCGAGAAAATCAAGCCGTAAGTTTTCTCCATATTGGCTTTCATCTGTTCCGGGAATACGGTCAGGTTTTTGACGATGTTTCCAAACCGGTTTAGCATGTAATTGATTGCGATGGTCGCATCCGGCAAAATGACACGTTCCGCGGACGAATGAGAAATATCGCGTTCATGCCAGAGGGCGACATTTTCAAACGCCGTCATCATTTCACCACGAATCACCCTCGCCATTCCGGTCATATTCTCAGATCCGATTGGATTACGTTTGTGCGGCATTGCCGAGGAACCTTTTTGACCTTTTGCAAAAAACTCTTCCACTTCACGGGTTTCCGTTTTTTGCAGCCCACGGATTTCAACGGCCATTTTTTCAATCGATGTCGCAATCAAACTTAAGGTAGAAACGTAATGAGCATGACGGTCACGCTGCAGTGTCTGCGTCGATACAGGCGCTGGCTTAAGTCCCAGGTTGCGGCACACATAATCCTCTACATATGGATCGATGTTGGCATAAGTACCGACTGCCCCGGATAGTTTTCCGACTTCTATGTGGTCGATGGCAAGATCCAAACGTTCCAGGTTGCGCTTCATCTCTTCATACCATAGGGCAAGTTTCAGACCGAAAGTTGTCGGTTCGGCATGGACACCATGTGTGCGTCCCATCATGACAGTGTGCTTATGCTCCAGGGCTTTGTCCGCCAGGATGTCGATAAAGCTTACCAGGTCTTTGCGGATGATTTCATTCGCCTGCTTTAATAAGTAGGAAAGAGCGGTATCAACGACATCCGTTGAAGTCAGCCCGTAATGAACCCATTTCCTTTCCTCCCCTACCGTTTCAGAAACAGCACGGGTAAAGGCGACCACATCATGCCTTGTTTCTTTTTCAATCTCATAGATGCGCTCGATATCAAACGATGCATGCTGGCGCAGTTTCTCCACATCTTCTTTCGGAATAATGCCAAGCTCACTCCACGCTTCGCAGGCAAGCAGTTCAACTTCAAGCCATGCTTTGTACTTGTTTTCTTCTGTCCAGATGGCTCCCATTTCTGGACGTGTGTAACGATCGATCATGTTACTCCTCCTAAAACTGTCCCACCCAACACTTTACCATGTGGGAAGCTGATTTTCTTCTATCCGTTTAAAAATCTCTTCTAAGCTCTCCCCTATTATCGTGATGTGACCCATCTTCCGTGCCGGCCGTGCTTCTTCTTTACCGTAGTCATGGAGATGAAAATCATAGAGTTGAGGCAGCTCAGCCAAAAGTTCTTCCCGATGCTTCCCTAGGATATTAATCATTATTGCTGCCGGGAAAGATTGGATTTTCAAAAGCGGCAGCCCGCAAATTGCACGGATATGCTGTTCGAACTGTGATACGTTGCATGCTTCTATCGTATAATGACCTGAATTGTGCGGGCGCGGTGCCATTTCATTGATATACACCTGTTCATCTTTTACAAACAGTTCGACAGTAAATGTGCCGACCACTTGTAATTTTTTCGCTAATGTCTTTGCAGCTTCTTTAGCCTGATTTGCCACTTTTTCTGTGATTGCTGCCGGTATTTGCGTCTGATGAAGAATCTGGTTATTGTGGGTATTTTCTGCAATTGGGAAATAAGTTATGTCGCTCGTTTGACTTCGTGTAAATACTACCGAAATTTCTTGTTCAAAAGGGATGAATGCTTCGATAATGTAAGTAGAGTCTGGGGCGATAAATGTATCTGCCTCCGAAAGATCTTCTTCATTATTCAGCTTCATTTGCCCTTTTCCGTCATACCCTCCCGTAATCGTTTTGATGATTGCAGGGTAACCAATAGTCTGGATAGCTGTTTCTACTTGATCAAACGTTTGAACTATTTCGTATTCCGGCACATTCAAACCTGATTCGACAGCGATTTGTTTCTCTTTTTGTCGATTTTGCGTAACTTCTAAAGGCAATGACCCTTGCGGTAGCTTCCCCGTCTTTTCGAGTATGTTCGCCATATTCAGGTCGACATTTTCAAATTCATAGGTAATGACATCACTGATCTTATTAAGCTGTTCAGCAGCTTCGAGGTCATCATAAGCTGCCTCGATATGATAGTCCGCGACTTGGGCACATGGGCAATCCGGTTTCGGATCCAGCACAGCGATCCGGTAGCCCATATGCTTCGCTGCTACAGCCATCATCCGTCCCAGCTGTCCGCCTCCTAAAATTCCAATCGTCTGACCCGGTTTAAGTCTAACTGTCATGAAGCTCTCTCCTCATCTCATTTACTTTTTCTTTCATACTGGTACGATAGTCTGCCAGTTTTCCCGCGAGTTCATCATCAAAAGCGCCAAGTATTTCTGCAGCCAATAGTCCAGCATTCTTCGCACCAGCTGTACCGATAGCAACCGTAGCGACCGGGACGCCTCCTGGCATCTGAACAATCGATAATAGTGAATCCATTCCTTTTAATGTCTTAGATTCAACCGGGACACCGATGACCGGAAGGGTTGTCTTGGCTGCTGCCATTCCCGGTAAGTGAGCTGCACCACCTGCTCCAGCGATAATCACTTTTAATCCTTTATCTCTTGCTTCATCTGCGTAGCGGAACATATCTTCCGGTGTCCTATGAGCGGAAATGATTTCTTTTTCATAGGCGATTCCGAGATCATCCAGTACTTCGCATGTATGCTTCATCGTCGACCAGTCGGAAATGCTTCCCATGATTACTCCTACCCTAGCCATCAAATCCCTCTTTTCATTAATTTAAGGCTTCGCGCCTAATATATAGCTTTCTTCATGCTGTTAATAGCTGTTTTTTAGCGCAATTTTATTGCTTTTCGCGCTCTTTTTAATAGTGAGCTTTTATTCGTATTTTCGACCGAAAACCAAAAAGCGCCTATCCAACCTTCTCTACGACTGAGAGAAGATGGATAGACGCTTTTTGCGGATACCGAATATAACCATTGCAAGGCAGCAATGATCCATCTTCCTCATAGTCCGGCAATTTAAGGTTGCCGGGTAGAGACGAACGGGCCATATTCCCGTCTTATATGAGGTGCTATATTCAATTTCTACATTCATCATAACAATTTCTTCGAATAGCTGTCAACGTAAAAAAACGAACATTTAAAATCACAATCATTTTTATTGTTCGTTTTTTATCGCCTGGAAGACAATTTTTCGGCCGACCGGTTCGTAGTCTTTCCGGCCGTCACGCTTCACTTCCTGAAAAATCGGCTCTTCTACTCTTCTGACCGGTGTGTAGCCTTCCTTTTTCATCCGATCCAGACATTGATCGATGGTTTCGTGTTCCTGAACTTCAAAACGCATTTTCTTATTTTTCGCCATTGCTTAACCTCCCCTTCTTCACCTGTTTGACCCAGAAACCGCCGTGGATCTGTTTCGGTTCATAAGCGATAATGAACGCTTTCGGGTCAAGTGTACGAATCGTTTCATACAACTTCAGTTCATATTTCCGAGGAGTCAATATTTGCATGGCTAACCGGTCACCTTCCATTCCATACGCAAACCAGCTGGTAACCCCGTAGCCTTTATCCCGGAGCTTACGGGTAAATTCAATGTCCGGACTGGATGAAATCACATTAACGGTAATGTAACCGAGCGCCAGCTTTTCTTCAATTTTCATACCGGCAATGACACCAAGTGCATACCCGACTGCATAAGCGATGACATTCTGGATCTGATCAAGATTTTCCAATACTAAACCTAAACCGAGGATATAAATAACAATTTCAAACATACTGATCAAAGCAGCTAAATACCGCTGTCCTTTCAAGGTCAAAATCATCCGGATAGTGAAAAATGATACGTACACGATATTAATGACCAGAATGATGACGATCATGACCAAGGCATTATCGAGCATGGCAGCCCCTCCAAACCTATTAACTTATCGTCCCACCTCATGGGTATTCACACAGGTAAAAGATATGCATACACTATATAACATGAATGATCTTTCGCACAATATCTTTTTTACATTTTAAGGGAGAGGCTGGGATTACCATGAATCAATTCGATGATTGGAAAAAGAACCTGGATCGTTTTTTTGGCCATGATTTCTGGGGAGATTTTGAAGGACTGGTCAAGCCCCCGCTGCCCCAACTGAATTTATACCAATATGATAATGAACTGTTGTGCATTTTCAATATCCCTGGTTTAAAAGACCTGAATAAAGTGGATGTCTTCGTAAATCATGCCACACTGGAAGTCAGAGGAATTGTCGAAATCAACCAAAAAGGCGGCCAGCAGCTGAAAGGCGAAATCATGCAGGGAGCTTTTGACCGTAAAGTCGAACTGCCTTATCCTGTTCGGGACGATAAAATTCACGCGTCCTACAAACAAGGGTTGTTAGTCGTTCAGCTCCACCGCTTAATTTCAGACTCCAACCAAAAGAACCGGATTCAAATCACTAATTTGGAGGACGAATAAGTGCATCTCTTTTGTGAAAATAACCAATGCTGACTTTCGTGCAGCATTGGTTATTTTGACGTTCTAACTTGAAGTTTTGGTACTCAGCTCTCCTACGACAAGAAAATAAAGTAAAGAATAAAGATTACAAATAACAGATACATGACCGGATGGACTTCTTTGATCCGTCCTTTCATGATCATTGTAATCGGGTAGAAAATGAATCCCAGCGCAATACCGGTAGCGATACTATACGTCAGAGGCATTGCGATGATGGTGAAAAAGGCAGGGACAGCAATTTCAAACTGATCCCAGTCGACATTTTTCAAAGAAGATGCCATCAATACACCGACGATGATCAACGCTGGGGCTGTAACTTCCGCGGTAACTACTCCTAACAAAGGAGAAAACCATAGAGCCAATAAGAAGAACCCGGCAGTTACGACAGAAGTAAAACCAGTACGGCCGCCGGCTCCAACACCAGCAGTCGATTCGATATAAGAAGTGGTGGTGGATGTACCAGCCACTGCACCCACTACTGTGGCAGCAGAGTCAGAGAACAAAGCACGTCCTGCTCGTGGTAATTTATTATCTTTCATAAAACCAGCTTGCGTTGAAACAGCCACCAATGTTCCGGCCGTATCAAAGAAATCAACAAACAGGAACGTCAATATGACTACCAGCATTTCTATGGTGAAAATATCTCCAAAGTGGAGAATGGCCTGTCCAAAAGTAGGTGCAATACTTGGCACGCTGCCCACGATATCTCCGGCACCACTTGGCGGGTCAATCAATCCGAAGATCATTCCCGCTACAGCAGTGAGGATCATCCCATAGAAAATCCCGCCTTTGATTCCCAGTGACAATAAAATCACAGAGGCGAAGATACCAAAGATGGCGAGAAGAACGGATGGTGAGGTCAAATCACCAAGTGCAACCAATGTCGCTTCATTCGCCTGGATAATTCCCGAACTTTGAAAACCGATGAATGCGATGAACAGCCCGATACCAGCCCCAACCGCCATTTTCAGATTAGCCGGAATTGCGTTGATGATTTTTTCACGCAGGCCGGTCAGTGTTAAAACAATAAAAATAAGTCCAGATGCCAAAACACCAGCAAGTGCGGTTTCCCATGGAATTCCATAGCCTAATACAACTGTGTAAGCAAAGAATGCGTTCAATCCCATACCCGGAGCTAACGCAATCGGGTAGCGGGCGAACAAGCCCATAATCAAGGTACCAATAGCAGCAGCAATCGCTGTAGCTGTAAATACCGCTCCTTGATCAATGCGTGTCACACCCTCAGGCAATTCATCGATTCCGACAAGTGCCAGGGTCGTCGGGTTGACGAATAAAATATAAGCCATAGCCAGAAACGTTGTCATGCCAGCCATGAATTCTGTCCGATAATTGGTTCCGAACTCTTCGAATCTAAAAAACTTCTTCATAGTGTTTCTCCCCCTCTATATTTAACCAGTAGATAGAAATTTTATAATTTCCTAGACATTGAAAAAAGCACTCCCGGAACTTCTCCAGGAATGCTGAACTGACGTGGGGAAATTAGACGAGCAGCAAAAAAAACACCTTTGCCACTTGTCCAATTCACCAACGTAGTCAGGCCATTTACGGCAGCCTGGTAGAAACGTTCGGGCCATATTCCCGAATTTATACGACGGTATAACTATTTATTTCTCTTTTATCGTACGAGCCTTTCCGGCAGTTGTCAACACAGAAACCGAATATTATATATTAAAATATTGGAAATGTTCGTTATTCCCATTCGATTGTTGCAGGCGGCTTGCTTGTTATATCATAGACGACACGATTGATATGCTCAACTTCATTGACACAGCGGGTCGAAATCTTTTCTAAAACATCCCACGGGATACGAGCCCAATCGGATGTCATGCCATCGATAGAAGTAACCGCCCTGATTCCGATCGTATGGTCATAAGTCCGTGTATCTCCCATGACCCCGACAGAACGAAAGTTTGGAAGAACCGTGAAATATTGCCAGATATCCCGGTCCAATCCGGCGTTGCTAATTTCTTCACGAAGAATTGCATCGGACTCACGAACAATCTTCAGCTTTTCTTCGGTAATCTCTCCTAAAACACGAATCGCAAGCCCTGGACCAGGGAATGGCTGCCTCCATACGATTTCATCAGAAACACCCAGCTCAGATCCCAGCACCCGAACTTCGTCTTTAAACAGCGTATTCAGCGGTTCAATCAATTCAAATTGCAAATCTTCCGGCAAGCCGCCGACATTGTGGTGAGATTTGATAGTCTGGGCTGTTTCGGTACCACTTTCGATAATGTCAGTATAAAGCGTGCCCTGAGCAAGGAAATGAGTATCCTTTAACTTAGCCGCTTCATCATCAAACACATAAATAAATTCGTTGCCAATGATCTTCCGCTTTTCCTCCGGGTCAGAAACGCCTGCCAGCTTATTCATAAACCGGTCTTTCGCCTCTACCTTGATGACATTCATGTTAAAACCATCGCGGAAGGTATGCATGACACTTTCTGCTTCCCCTTTGCGCAAAAGTCCATGATCGACAAATATACAAGTCAGCTGGTCCCCGATTGCTTTATGGATCAAAGCAGCAACGACAGAGGAGTCGACCCCGCCGCTCAATGCACATAGCACCTTCTGGTCACCAACTTGTTCGCGGATCTTTTCCACTTCCATATCAATGAAATTTTCCATCGTCCAGTCGCCCTCACAATCACAGACAGAGAAGACGAATTGCTTCAAGAGATTATTTCCGTATTCCGAATGCCGTACCTCCGGATGAAACTGTACGCCATACATTTTACGCTCATCGTCACTGATAGCAGCTACCGGACAAGAAGGGCTGGTAGCGTCTGTAGTGAATCCGGGAGGAGCTTCGATCACCTTGTCACTATGGCTCATCCAGACAGTTTGAACCAGTGGCGTATCCCGGAAAAGGACAGACTGGGATTCTTTCAGTGTAATAGCAGCTTTTCCGTATTCACGCTCGTTCGCGCGCTCCACTTTTCCTCCAAAATGATGCGTCATCAGTTGCATCCCGTAGCAGATGCCGAGAACTGGGATCCCCAGTTCAAAGATTTCTTCATCGCAACGGAAACTGTTTTCTCCATAAACACTGTTTGGTCCACCTGAAAGGATGATCCCCTTTGGATTCATCGCTTTCACTTCCTCAGCGGTCAGCTTATGGGAATGCAACTCACTATATATACCAAATTCCCTGATTCGTCTTGTAATCAACTGGTTGTATTGACTTCCGAAATCCAGTACTAGAATAAAGTCGTCCATTTGCGTCATTTCTTCAGCTCCCTTTTCTCCATAAAGCTTAGCCCTCAAAAAAATAGACTTCTGCCCCTGGACACAGGAAGGCAGAAGTCCACAATCATCACTGGAAATCCGCCTTCATAGTCAGGACATTTACGGCATCCCGGTAGAGACTCTCGAACCCTATTATCGAGGATATATGAAGGTGTGTTTGGTTGTAATTTTTATTCATTCTATCAATGGGAATGGTAAGAATCAAGACAATGCCCTGTTAATTAAATTTTCCCATAATTCTGTTACCTTGTCCCATTGATTGGATTGTTGCTCATTGCGATAAAGTATCCGTTCATAATGGTAAGTCAATATCTTCATATCATTCATCTGTAAACGCATGTCAACATCCCGGGCATATTCACGGAGGGTCTGATCCGACCTCCGCTTCATCCCTTTATGGGCAAGGACTTTCAATAGATATTGATAAGCTTTTTGATAAGTCTCTGCATCTCCCATATGTTTATATTTTCGTCTCATATAGGCGGACATCCAGCGGAACCTTGTGATATATAAAGCAATCGCCATTCCTGCTACTGCCAGTGCTATAAGAGCATACTTCCAGAAGTTACCGCCGTTCCGGGCAGTTCCAGCTCCGCTTTTTCCTTCATTGAAGTTTTCCTCTATTTCCATTTGCTGTTGCGGATTTCCCACTTCAGGAGCGGGGATGTCTTCTGAATCTTCTTCCTCCGTACTATTCCCTGACTCCTCTGTATCTACATAAAAGTCGGTAGGGTTTGAAAAGCCCTTCGTTGGTTCGAATGGAACCCAGCCAATGCCGGGAAAATGGACTTCCACCCAAGAATGCGCATTCCCATTAGTCACTTGATACAGGTTATACGACTCGCCGTCATCAAGTTCGGCATCTGACTGTTGCAGCTCCCCGCCAGTAAAACCTTTCACCCAGCGTGCCGGGATTCCGACGGAGCGCAGCATGACGACCATGGAAGTGGAAAAGTTATCACAATAGCCTTTCTGCGTTTCAAATAAAAACTGATCGACATAGTCATCGTTTTCTCCAGGGACAGCTACGTCTTTGGTGTTGTATTCAAAACCACTGGAAGAAAAGTAATCTTCTATCGCTTTTACCGCATCATAGCGGTTATCCTCATCCTTGATGATTTGCCTGGAAAGATTCCTGACCCGGTTCGGCAAGTTATCCGGGAGCTGCAGATAGGTCGTACGAATTTCCTCCGGGTCCTCTTCTCCCGCTTCCCTTAACTGGTCATATTCATATGAAGGGACATCAATCCTCATCCGGTAACCAGGAATCTGCTCGGCATTGCCATTCAAACGGGTTTCGACTTCCCCTTTCGGCTGGTTGACATAAAATTGAAATCCTTCCGCGTATGCGATCACTTTATCTGCCCCATAAGGGTACACCATTTTTTTCAGCGCCGCTTCATTGGTGAAGTTGACAATGGTAAATTGTTCTTCGGTTTCCACTTCATCCGTGAATGTCCTGATTCCGAGATCACCGCCATTCACTTGGCGGATATCTTCTTCAAGGGTATTCTCCCACCCTTTACCGGTGTAAAAATTCTTTGTTTCTACCCTCCAGTACCTTTCTTGTTTAGCGGCTGCCTGAAAGACCGGTGTTTCATCCTGGATGAAGGCCCCGCCTAACTCGGAATCATCTTCTCCATAACCTATTTTCTGTATGCCTTTTCCTCCAACGCCTGTACCACCGCTGCCTCCGACCGCACTCTCCAGATAAGGAACAGGGTCAGCCCACTGCGGCCCCGGTTTCGGAACGGCATAACCCACGACCGTTGATAATAAAATAAGGCCTGTCATCGGTATAACCCAACGTCGCAACCGGTTCATCCCGAGCAAGGTGATTTGTTCTTTTTCCATTTCTTTAAAGAAACTGGATACTCCAAGGGCGACAAGCGCAATTAAAAATGTCCGTACTATCGCCCATTGACCGTTATATTCAGTGAATGTATCCATTACCGTAATGACGATGAAGGTCATCAGCACGAAAAGGAAGATTCGTTTCGCGACGACAAACCAGAAATATAACAGGTAACTCATCAGCCAAAGCAGAACCAGAAACAAAAAGCTTCTGAAAAACCCTGTCATCTCCCCCCATGACTGAGCCAGTATCACTTCGAAGTTATAAGCGAACTGCTGATAAACAATGATGAACCATTCTTTACTGAACAACCCTTCGTAAAGAAACAATCCATCTAAAATGAACACAAGTCCCAGGAACTTTATTGGCATGGAGAACCACCAATTAACCTGTAAAAAAGAAATAAAGAAACAGAATGCTGCGTAAATCACGAAAATCGTCAGGTTATGTGTGTCTGTCACTTTTTCTAACGGGCGCATCCATTCCCAAAACAACAGAAAACCACATAGGTACAAAACCAGTTGATAATAATATTGTTGTTGGCTGCGAGAGAGTGTCATACCTTCACCTCGAATTTCTTCCTGCTAAGCTCATCTTCGGTTAATAGATTGACGATGACAGCCCGATGATCCAGTTGTTTCATCAGCTTGCGAGTATGAGCAGTGATTTCTGTTGATGGACTGATAAAAAACAAAACTACTCGCTTAGCTTTATGCTGCATGCGGGCAAGCGCATCTACGAGCTCGTCATCGAGCGTGGTGGTCACCAGCATCGTTATGACTCCCGCGGGGAGCTGGTGCTGCTCCTTTGCTAAACGCTTTGAAAAAGAAGCCTGACCGATGGGCATGACTGTCGAAAGGTGACGCCGGATATTCTCCATTTGGACCTTATTCTGCTGAAAAGAAAAGGTAGCAGTACGATCAGCCATCGTCTTCACCAGCAATTGGGAAGATTTCTTTTGCAGCACAGCAAGCAATGAATCGGTCAATTCCACCGCACCTTCAAATGCGATCATATTTTGTGACGCTCGCCTGCCGGCATCCAAAACCACCAGCATATCCACACTCTTTTCCTGTTCGAATTCTTTCGTCATAATAGCATCTTTACGAGCCGTCGCTTTCCAGTCGATCCACTGGAACCGGTCACCCGGCATGTATTCCCGTACCCCGGCCACAATGTTTGTGTTTTTATTACTCAGGGATAAAGATGGACTGGCCCCCTGCTGGTAGCTGTACGCCTGTTCTTTGAATTGCAGATCACGACGGTAGGGATATGCGATCAGCATGTGAGCGGATTCAAACACATGTTCCTTTTTGATGAAACCAAAAAAATCCCCGGTTTTTATCCGGATCGATTTCAGATGATGTTCGCCTCGAGGTATATGATCAAGGGTATATCGATAACGGATGGATCGTTGAAACCACGGAAATGCCACGCGTTTCATCACTCGTTCATCCATTAATTCTTGAGTCTTAGACATCCAACGGAATTTGTCGATATGGGTATCACGCTTTTTCAAAGACGCAGGGAAATATTCTTCCAGCACACAATAAAATAGCGGGAAAGGAGTCCGCCTGGTCAACAGGACTTCCACCTCCACAGAGTCACCTGCCTGGACAATCCGTTTAGAGAGATGACGGGTAGCAGCCCAATTATCAAGCGGATACACCAATAGCAGCAGCATATAGAGGATAAAGGGCAGGAAAGCCGTAAACAAAAACCAGCTGACAAAACCTCCCTGGAACATAGCATAGGAAAACACCACTGCAAACAGCAGCAGAATCACCAATAGCTGAAGGGTAAACCTTAACCAGCGTTTCATTCATGCTTAGTCCTTTGCACAGGGATGGAAATATTTTCAAGGATGGTGTCGGTGATTCCTTCCGGCGTAAACCCTTCAAACTTCGACTCTGATGTCAAGATGATCCGGTGCGGCATCACAAACCGGGCTAAGTATTTCACATCGTCCGGAATAACGTAATCCCGGTCCTGAATATATGCATAGGCTTTAGCAGCTTTCATCAACGCAATGGAACCACGGGGGCTTACTCCAAGATAGACACCCTCATGTTCCCGTGTGGCTGTTACGAGTTCAACGATGTAACTGCGAATTGTATCGTCCACATAGACATCTTTCACTTTATTTTGAATATCAATCAACTCATCCCTGGTCAGCACAGCTTCTACCATGGTCAATGGATGGTCTCCAGATGTACGGCTCAACATTTCCCGTTCCTGCTGTACGGTTGGGTACCCCATATTCAATTTAAGAAGGAAACGATCCAATTGCGCTTCCGGTAAAGGATATGTTCCTTCGTACTCAATCGGGTTCTGGGTCGCCATGACAAAGAAAGGCTCTTTTAATGGCACAGGGGAACCTTCCACTGTGATACTGGATTCTTCCATCCCTTCCAATAAAGCGGATTGCGTCTTCGGAGAGGTCCGATTGATCTCATCCGCAAGGACTACATTCCCCAAAATCGGGCCTGGACGGAATTGGAATTCCATTTCTTTCGGGTTATAAATGGACACACCAGTCACATCGGAAGGCAGCAGATCCGGGGTAAACTGAATCCGTTTAAACTCACAGTCTAATGATTTGGCGATTGTCCGCACCATCATGGTCTTTCCGACACCTGGTACGTCTTCCAAAAGGACATGTCCTTTTGCTAAAAGGGCCACCATGCTTAGAAGGGTGACCTCCTCTTTTCCTACCATTACTTTATTCACATTTTTCAATACTTCAGAAATTTTCGGTTCGTATAAGGATAGTTGCTGGGTCATTTGTCGACTCCTCTCACCTTCGATAACTCCTGGAAAGATTAAATTTTCCGTATATTTCAACTATACTATATCCTGTCTCATGGGACAAAGTTCACCGCTCTTTGGACTGTACATGGAAAAATACAAAAAAGCCTAATAAATAAGGCTTTTTCACACATTTTTCAGCTTGATGTTACGATAATTTTTTACAAGGATAAAATTGTCATCTATTTCTAATTGGAATTTCCCCCGGATGGATTCCCGGTAACCTTTTCCTTCAAATTCCAACCGCCATAGATGGGAGGTTCCTTCCAATAGCTGCCCTATTTTGTGTAAGGAACAGGAAGAACCATTAATTTTAATCGTACTACATTCCCTGACATAGGTGCCTGTTATAGAATAGGACTTACTGCCAATTTTCATTGTGGAAAAATATCTCATTCTCTCTCCTACTTTTCGTCAGTTTCTAACGGAGTTTTTAAAAGCTAAGTTCTTTGCAATAAACTCCATAAATTATACCATAGGATTAACCAATTACTCGTTATAACTTGTCCAAAAAGGAGGGCTATCTTGAGTTTGAAATCCACCATCTACAAAGTGTTGCGCGTCTGGAATGATGTCGATGCTGTCAGGAAAGGTAAGATCGGCCGCAGAATTGGTAGAAGAACAGCAGGAAAAGTAACTGGAAAAATCATGCGAAAGTTATTTAAATGATCGAAGAGAAGCTTCTTATTACAATGGAAGCTTCTCTTTTTGTTTACATTTTTTATAATAAGCGTTAAACTAAAACAATATATTATTTAGCTAGGTAAATAATCGAGGTGAACGTATTGTCTAATAACGAAACTCGCGAATTATTCCACTTATTGAATCAGCGGGTCCGACTAATAACAAAAGAAATGAACAACATATTGAGCGGCCATGGGTTATATCATTCCCAATGGTCCATTATTTTTTGTCTGGATCAATTCGGTCCAATGACCCAAACAGCAATTTGGAAGTACTTGCATGTAGAAGCTCCCACGGTCACCCGCACGATATCCCGGATGGAAAAGAACGGCTGGATCATAAGGAAACAAGGTGAAGATAAGCGGGAGCGCGTCATCGAATTGACGGATGCCGCCAAGGAAAAGTTTACTGCTGTCAATAAAGCAGTCGAACAGGTAGAGCAGGAAATGGCACAGCCTCTTTCCGGCGAGGAAGTTCAACAATTACAATATCTGCTAAAGAAATTAGCCATTAAAGAAGGAGAGTAACCCATCATGCAACAAAGCAAGCGCGAACCGATTTGGACGAAGAGCTTCATTAGTATCTCATTGACGCAATTTACAGTCTTTCTGGCTTTTTACTCCCTTTTGACCACGCTGCCTATCTACGTCATCCAGGATATGAACGGAACAGAAGCCCAAGGCGGACTGACGGTCACTGCCATGTTAGTGACAGCCATTCTAATTCGTCCCTTTTCAGGTAAAATAATAGATGTGCTCGGAAAGAAGAAGACATTGATCGCAAGCATCACGTTGTTTACGATAACCACCTTCCTTTATATAGGAATTAGCGAATTTATACCTTTGTTATGGCTGCGGCTGTTTCACGGACTGTCATTCGGTCTGTTCACTACCGTAAGCGGAGCGATCGCTGCCGATGTCGTCCCTGAATCACGCCGGGGCGAAGGAATCGGATATTTCGCTATGGCGATGAACCTTGCTGTTGTTGCCGGGCCGTTCATCGGCCTGTCGGTATTGCAGTTCGCCCCATTCCAGGTGCTCTTTACTCTGTTAAGTGTCTTCATGGTCAGTGGAACTCTATCTGCTTTTCTGGTGAATGTACCAAACGCAACTGAAACCAGCCAAAAAACGGCCAGATTGAAGTTTTCCCTGCACGATCTGATAGAAACAAAGGCAGTCCCGATTGCCTTGATCAGCAGCCTGGCCGCCTTATCTTACTCGAGCATCCTTTCATTCCTGTCCGTTTACGCCAATGCTATCGGACTTTCATCGGCAGCCAGTTATTTCTTCCTGGTATTTGCCATGGCCATGCTGTTCTCAAGACCATATCTGGGAAGAGCCTATGACATCAAGGGACCGAAGTTTGTCATTCTTCCTTGTCTATTTATCTTCGCTTTCGGTCTTGTGTTCATCAGCTTTACTAGTACGGCCTGGATGCTGCTGGTTTCTGCAGCGATTATCGGGCTGGGCTATGGCACATTGTTGCCAAGTTTCCAGACGATGGCTGTTCAATCCGCACCGATCGAGCGAAGCGGGCACTCGACCGCTACCTTCTTTATGTTTTATGATACCGGGATAGCCGCCGGGTCTTTCATTTGGGGAGTGGTGGTTGCAAAAGCAGGATTCCAGCAATTATATCTTATCAGCGCTGTCGTCGTGCTCGTATTAATCGGTCTTTTCTATGTATACCAGTCCAAACGCCAGACGAACTATGCCCCTAAAAACCACCTGGCATAAGCGGGAGTAATCATGGAGATGGAAATCAACACTGATATTTAACTAAGCTGATTGAAATAAGGCATTGACCCGGTTTTCCATGCGTAAACAGCCTGGTCAATGCCTTTTTTGTTAAGTATGATTTTCGTTCGCTTCCGATTTATCAATGATATATTTCAGTCCGGCATGCGCATTTCGGAATGTTGCCAGGTCCCTGTCCAGGTACTCAAAACTCATAGCCAGCTGAGGAGTGATGCCGACAAGGATGCACTCCGTCCCGACCAGTGCCAAGGTTTCAGTCAACTGCTGAATCTGGTAACTGATTCCTTCATCAAATGTGTGGATACCACTTAAATCAATCAACGCATGGGCAATATCCTCTGATGCACATTCATTTAAAACGAACGCCGTCAAACGTTGAGAGCGGTCACTGTCAAACGTGCCAATCAATGGCACCGCAAGGGTTTTATCCCAAATCTTGATCAGCGGCGTCGATAGCTCTTCGATCAGCTTATCTTTTCTTCTCTCCTCTTCCGCTTTTGTCGTAACATCCATCAGCATGACTACATATCCATCCACAGCACCCGCTTGATCATGAACTGGCGTGATGACAATATCTGCGACAAATTGATTGCGTATATTAATACGTGCACGATGCGTCTCACTCAAACCCGTCATTTTTTCTCGCTGGTATTCTGGATTTGTGTGGAAATAATCCATATTCATCCCAATGAAATCTTCAGCATTCTTCCTGCCAAATAAAGGAGCGATCGCAGTAAAAAGCTTTACCGCATTGGCATTCATCCATGTTACGTTATACTCGGTATCCGCTACTATGATGTTCTCTCCAATACTATTCAGCGTATCGATAACTGATATATTTTCAGGTATATCTCCAACATAATTCATAAAACCCACCTTGCTTCACTTATTTTGTGCTATTATACACTTTTTCATTTACTGCACGAAATGTTCCTGCTTTGTTATCGCAAGAAAACCAGCATACACCCGGCTCCCTTCGATAAGCTTAACCCTTTATTTATCCATATCCACTACATGTTACTTCCCATGAACATAAGAAAAAGCCTGGTTCCGGATAAGCACCGGGACGCAGACTTCCTGATATAAAGATTTTTATTTAGAAGAATGTAGCACTTTATATTTTCCTGGACCCACTACCGTATGCGTATGTTCAAACCCTGTATCTTCAAGATTATCCATCACACTCAGGTCCACCATGATACATCGCTGGCAGGAAGATGTAACTACCTTCCCTTTTGCGTCGACACCGTTTAATTTAAATGAAATGATATCTCCTATATTCGCTTCGTGACCTTCAGGGGTTTCCATCGCCAACATCCTTTCCATCAATAATGAATATGATGTTTTCTGACATTATAACAAATTCAAAGAAAATTTCCATCTTTTTGATACACCACAGGTTTCCACTGCTTAAATAGCAAAGAAAGCAGTTCACGAAAACTGCTCCGTTTACCCATCTTGCGCGTTGATGATGTTTCCCATTTTTCCCGTGTCATAAGGACTTTTTTCTTTAAGAATGCATAACCAAAAAACCTCTCACCAGCGAACGGGTGAGAGGTTTTTTATTATGCATTCTATGATTTTCGTACATTATGCTTCCATGCCTCGTCTTTATCGATCATCCGCTTCGCAGCATAGATCAGTAAGAATTGAAGGAAGATAATCGGCAGCCCCATCAGCCCGGAAATTACTTCTAATGGTGGTAAGCCGCCAATACGCATCAATAACAATGACAACCCTGTGATTACAGCGGCGACTACGATACGAAGTGTTTTAGGCGGTTCAAATTTACTCATATCTCTCGTACTCGTATAAGCCGCTACGGTATAGGTTGTAGAATCCAGTGTGGTCGTCAGGAAAATCATTGCGACAATCATGAAAATGACAATAGCCACATTACCAAGTGGAAGTGTGCCAAGTATTTCCGGAATAGCAGCCATTCTAGCTTCATTTTCGACAATCTTCAAGACAGATAGATCACCAGAGAGATACCTGTGTACTCCCAGTCCACCAAGCACTCCAGTAGCAATCCAGGAGATCAAGGTAGGCGCCAGCAGATACGTCAGAATCATTTCTTTGATTGTACGCCCTCTCGAAATTTTGGCCGCGAACACACTGTGAAGCATGGCCCAGGTTGCACTGTAGGCAAACCAGAATACGGTGTTACTCTGTACGTGGGAGGGCTTCCCCTGGTGGACAGAATCTGTATTCAATGAAAGATTCAGGTAATTGGATAATAGGAATGAAATACTATCTGAGAAATAGTTCAGGATGAATACACCAGGACCTGCTATCAAAATAAAGATAGCGAAAAATCCAGCAATATACATATTCCAGGTACTTAAGCGCTTGATCCCTTTCTCTATTCCTAAGTAGGCACTAAGTGAAAATAAAAATACCCAGATGATCGTAACAATGATAGTCATTGTAAATGATACTTCCATGCCTAACAAGTTAGATAAATTATGCGTGATGATTGGTGCACCAAGGCCTAATGTTACGGCAGCACCTGCAAGTATACTGATCAGGAATAAGATATCAAGGAACTTGCCGCCCCATCCATCAGTGAATTTATCCCCGAAAATGTCACGGCATGCTTCCGAAATCCGCATCAATGGGCGTTTTTTCACATGAAGAATATACCCCATAGCCGGAGCTGCCATAACGAATATCGCAAACACCTGGAATCCCCATAGGAACATACTGTAGGAATTCCCCCATAAAATCGCTTCCGCTGAGCCAGGGTCTACACCGGCAGGCGGGTCGTTTGCTACAGATGTCCATTGCAGCATCCCTGTCCGCATGATAGTCGACCCTACACCCATGGCGATCAGGATGGATGCATATTCAAACAAATTGAAACGCGGCTTTTCCTTCGGATCGCCCAGCACCACTTGTCCATATTTTGAAAAAGATAGATAAAGTCCTGCTGCAACAAGAATGATGCCATACCAGAGATATCCCCAGCTGAACACCTTTACAATATAATCAAAAATAGAATTTAGTAATTCCAAGGACTCTTTTTCGTATAAGGCAAATGGAATACTGATCGCTAAGATGATTAGTAAAGATGGTACAAATATCGAATAGTCAATCAGTTTCTTTTTATTCATCGAATCCTCCTCAATTTTTCTCTCGCCTCGTAATGGTTCCCCTTTCCTATTACCCTGAAACTAAAATTTATAACGAACTTCGAAATAAATGAAATTGCCATTTACATCCACCGATTCCTGCTATACCTCCCGACCAAAAATTAACAGAAAAGCAATATAATAGCTTTGCAAACATAGCTAATTCTGATTAAATAAAATTAACGATCGACAAACGTAAAAAATACCAGGACAAAGGACTGTGATCTGGAAAATGTTATATATACGGGATATTGAAACCCTTATCGAACATACCCTGAAAGAAAACAAATTAGACATCCACTATGAAGCGAACAACCGCCTCACTACTCCGATGAGTTTTAACGTATCGACCAATACACTCACATTCAATTACCTGGAAGTGAACGGGTATATCAGTAAAATGAAAATTAAAGAGTCAGATGAGAATCTCGTGAAAATCATGATTTATCACGAACTCGGCTATTATCTGACTTTTAAAAAACATAAACATGACCTGCGTACACTGATGTATGGAGAAGATGAGGAAGTAGAAGCGCTAAAGCATGAAATAGAAACGAACGCGTGGGAATATGGAAGGTCATTGGCTGGTGATGAACTGCTGGACTCCTACGATAAAGTAAGGGAACTAGACGCCATGCTGATCAAAGGTTTATAAATCGCAAAGTCTCTCCATCCAGGCGCTATAATAAAGATAGAAGATCAAGGGAGCAATGTGTATGAAAAAGTTGGTTCTTTCCTCTGCTGCTGTGTGCGGGGTAGGAGATATCACAATCGAGATGAAGTAAACGAAAGGGAACTGCTTCCATGCAGCAGTTCCCTTTTTTCCATACTTTTTAATATTGATAAAATAAATAATAAGTTCAAATTAGTAATGAAGCAGCTCGCTTGCTTAATCAAAAATCTTCCTTTGATTTTCAGCACTCGTATCTAATACCGTGATCTTCCGACTGCCACTGATCAGGCTTCTTAGCCTTGAATCTTCCTTTCTTGCTCGCCAAATGATCTGTGAAAAATTCTTCGGGGTGAAGTTGTAATGGTCAATCAGATATTGCTCAAATGCTTCGTGATCCACCTGGTTGTTATGTTCTTTTGCAAAGGCAATCAAAATTCGCGTCAGTTCTTTATAGCTCATTCGTTTCGT
Organism: Thalassobacillus devorans MSP14; assembly: GCF_000496835.1. Lineage (GTDB taxonomy): Bacteria > Bacillota > Bacilli > Bacillales > Halobacillaceae > Thalassobacillus > Thalassobacillus devorans_B. The sequence goes on along the minus strand of NZ_KI543238.1, from coordinate 125,240 downwards.
TCCATCCTCGGAAACGGCTTCCGGATCTGTTGGAAGGATATAATCGTTTTTCGCCACTGCGTTTGGTAACGCATCTTTCTTTTTTGACATCGCTTTTTCTTTCCCATTTTCTGTGGGCAAATCCAGACTGATATCCTTCAAGCCGCTACCATTATCCACGGACTTTGCTAAAACAGCAGAAGGATCACCACTCTCTCTTTTCTCCTCTAACCGCTCCAGCCGTACGATAAGTTCCTGCTGTTCTTTTGTAAGCTGGTTCAACATTTCCCGGAGCTGCTTTTTCTCCTCCTGTATATCCTCCAGGCGCATGTAGATAGCTTTACTCAGCATAGACATGGCAGAGTACCTCCTTTGAAAGGAATGATTATAGTTATAATAGCATAAGAAAAAGGCAGGTTTTTAAATAACTGCCCGCCATTGTCAAAAATGATAGGAAAGTTGCAATTACAACCTTCGATTATTTAAAATTTATCCTTAGTACCATAGATAGCCAGATCCTGATTATCAACAACAAACAAGTAGCCGTTCCATTTCAGCCTGCTTTGAATTGTACCTATAGTGTCAGCATGGTAAGTTCCCGCAACCTGCTGGTAAGCAATCAAATCGTACATGCCATCATATCCAAAATCGATAGGATACAGGCCGCTGATCGGGTCTACCCACCCACTGACAGGTGTCTTCAGCTTCCCATCGGCATCATATAATTCATCTAAATAATCAGGACCCCTCAGGGATAGATCGATCATGTATTTTGTATCATTTTTTCTGCTCCACACTTCCACCTTGTAGTCATCTTTGTAAGTGACCTCATAGGTATAAGCCTCGCTGAATGCATCAGAGTCGAACAACAACCGCGGTTCATTATTAACAAATGAATAGATATAATTAATCGTCGTGCCTCCACTGCCCCCTGTAGGAATGGTGATTAAAATATCATCGATTCCGTCCCCGGTAAAATCGCCTAAAAACAACATCGGGTCGTAACCGGTATTTTCTTGTAATGGAATAAGGACGGAAACACCTGTCGCTCCATCGCGGATACCCAGTGTCATATTTTGTATGATGGAAACATCTGATTCTCTATAACCAGTCACGTAAACAATATCAGGGATGTTATCTCCATTTACATCCCCAGCTGCAGAAGCGACCACACCAGTAATTCTTATGTTTGAGTTGTAATGGTATCTGTACATCATAAACTCCCCGGCAAAAATTTTATTGATGCAATAACCTATGCTTTTGAAGGGACATATGTTCAATGCACTGAATAGCTCGATGGGTTATACACTGAATATGGGAGGAGTGTCAACTATGCCATGGCAGCAGAAAGTGCCCTATTTATTGGGTCAGCCAATTGGAGTGTCGTTTGTGGACGGAACAGGAACATCAGGAGTCTTATGTGGAATTTCTGAAGGCAAGCTTCTCGTGATGCAATACCTATATCAAGCTCAATTCGCTTTAATGCAGTATGATTGGTTTACGATTCAGGATATATATGGTTTTCCACTTTGTCCTGACCAGCAGCCCCTTTATTAATGAAAAACCCGAGCATTTGCCCGGGTTTTTGATATACAGAAGGAAATGAAGGATTACTGCATCAAAATACTTCGTTATCCCCTAATTAAAACGCAGCCTTTTGTTCTTTCGAAAATTCAGGCCTGGCAGTTAACGGACAGGACCATGATTGAGAGCTGTCAGCTTTTTATTGACTTCAAAAATCTTGCCATTAACCGGTTCAATTCCGAACCCTTTTAGTCTCTCTGTATGCATCGTTAAGTACTTTTGAGCGGTTTCCTTCGTCTCAAATAAATAAATGCCCCCCGCTTCCTTGGCTTCGGAGTCCTCCGTCCATATTTTCCAGATGAATCCTTCCTCTTGATTGATACTTTTGGCTAAACCCGAAAAGCTTTCAGCCATTTCCTTGCCGAAAGGACCTTCCATTTTAAAGTCTACCTGCAAAACATACGCCATTGTTTTCACTCCTTTGTCAATCATATTATCAGCCAATGAGACGCCTCACAACAATTTACTACCTTGCCTTTCCGAGGATATTTTTACTAAGGATTTCTTTTCAAATAATGACAAAAGATAATGGTAAGAAGGAGGGAATATAATGAAAAGAAAAGCATTAAGAGAGGGAGCATTAACAAACAATCAGACACCTGCAGAAAGTCTGCCTGAAAGGGAAAGTAAGGAAACATTTACAGACGTCGACGCTGCAAGAGCGCAGGAACGGGCAAGAATCGCTGATCGGGAAGAGATGGAAGGGAAAAAATAATAAATTTAAAGCAGGAACCTTTACCGGTTACCTGCTTCTTCTTTTCTTACTAATTTCGCGACTGATTCTACGTGATGAGTCTGGGGGAACATGTCCACCGGCTGTATGCCTTCCACTTTATAACCATTGGCCGTCAAATATTTCATATCACGAGCCTGCGTTTCCGGGTTACAGGACACATACACTACCCGTTTTGGCTCCAGCTTCACGATACTGGACAAAAATGCCTCATCGCTCCCGCTACGGGGCGGATCCATAATTACCACATCCGCTTTTTCCCCGCGGGCTGCCATCTGCACCATGAACTCTCCAGCATCTCCCTGATAGAACCTGGCATTTTTCACACCGTTGCGTTTGGAATTACGGATGGCATCACGAACCGCATCTTTATTCAGCTCCACACCAATAACCTTTCCGGCTTTCCGGCTGGCAATCAGGCTAATGGTGCCGATGCCACTGTATGCATCTACCACCGTTTCCTTTCCAGTCAGCTCTGCCATCTCAATCGCCTTACCATATAACTTTTCTGTTTGGGCAGGGTTGATCTGATAGAAGGATTTAGCCGAGATTTCGAACTCCAAACCACAGAGCGTGTCCGTTATGGTCCCCTTCCCGAACAGGACTTTTTCCTGATCGCCCAGCACCATGCTTGTACCCCGGTTATTGACGTTCATCAGAAGGGTTGTAATTTCCGGGTGAGCTTTTCGCAGAGCTTTCACAAAATTATTCTTACCCTTAAATACAGGCGAAGCTACTACCAGTACTACCATAATTTCACCGCTGACCTTGCCGACCTTTACCAGGACATGACGAAGGAAGCCCTGTCCGGTGTCTTCATTGTATGGCTGCATTTTAGAATGTTTAAGGATATCCTTGATCGTCTCTACAATCTCATCCGCTTTCGGATCATGAATGAGGCACCGCTCCATCGGTATGATCTGGTGGGTATGCTGGGCATACAACCCGCCAATCACCTGGCGATGCTGGTTCATTCCGAACGTCGTATGGCTCTTGTTCCGGTAATCATACGGGTGGTCCATGGTCAAAATAGGCTCCGGCTTACCGAACGGCTTCATGAGGGCTTTTACCGTTTCCTGCTTGAAGCGCGTTTGCGCCTGCTCATTCATATGCTGCAGCTGGCATCCACCACATTGAAAGTAATATTGGCACGGCGGCGTTACTCTATCTTCAGATGGTTTGATCACCCGCTTCAGCTCGGCATTCACATAGCGTCCTTTTTTGGAAACGAGCACTTCAGCCGTTTCACCAGGCATCAGATGCGGTACCTCCAGCTGCTTTCCTTCCCATTGGATGATGCCCTTGCCCTCTTTGCTCAGACCAGAGCAGGTCACCTTAGCGGTTACGTTTTTCTGCTTGCCTTTAGGGTTACCACCCGCTTGTTTTCCCGGCTTAGTGTTCTGTTTCCCATTCTTTTTATCAAAGCGTTTTTTTCCTGAATCTTTATATCCTTTGTTCTTTCGTTTATTCATAGGCACTTCCCATCTTCTCTTCTTTCTTGACATTTCATTATATACCAGCCAGAGTCAGCAGTAAAACGAACTATCGCCCATAAGCCTGCGATCCTATACTTTTAAGAATTAGTAAGAGCAAGAAATAGAGCATGTCACTCAAATGACATGCTCCTTTTAACATATATTATTTTTTCTTTGGGACTTTGATTCAATTTTTAAATTTTCAATGGCGACCTCAGGCTTTTACGGTTTCCTTCTTATAATGAAAGTCAGGGATACTCTGCCAACGGCTGCGCAATTCATGTGCGGCATATTTCGGTTTGCGATCCCGGGTGAAAATACCTTTTTTGTTACCCTGGACACGCATAATTCCCTGGCTGGTATTGAAATCCGCGAAATTCCATACTTGTTCGCCAACGAAGTTATCAAATTCATCAAAGATTTCATGATTAGCACGCAGGTACTCCACCTGGTATTCTTCCGTGAACATGACAGGGTCGACATCATGCAGACCGGAAACAGTATCAGCACCGTATTCCGTAATCATAACCGGCTTACCAGGACAACGTTCCTGCCAGCCATTGAATTCCTGGCGTAATTTCGCTTTGGCAACCTCCAATTCTCCACTTTCAACATACCAGCCGTAATAACGATTCAGTGCCAGCACATCCACCAGTTCGGCCACTTTGCAAGTTTCTGGTGTAGACATAAGATGGGTAACAATCGTAACCGGACGGTTTTGTGGGTCTTTTTGTCTTGTTAACTCTACTAGCGGCTTGAAATATTCATAAGCTCCCTCTTCTTCTGAAGCTGGTTCATTGGCAACCGACCACATGACTACAGACGGATGGTTTTTATCCCTCTCTACCAATTCTTCAATCACTTTCCTATGGTTCTCATAGGTTTGAATATGCTCCCAAGTATTCCGTTTTTCCCTTTCTCCGAATAATGTGGCAGCAAAGTTCAAATGCAGCCCTACAGCCGGGGTCTCATCAATAACAACAAGCCCTTCCCTATCTGCAAGTCGCATGATTTCTTCTGAGTATGGATAGTGAGCAGTACGGAAAGAGTTTGCTCCAATCCAGCGCATCAACTGGAAGTCCATTACGTTTAACGTTTCGTCAAACCCTCGACCGTGAATCGGTGAATCTTCATGTTTACCGAACCCTTTAAAGTAAAAAGGTTTTCCATTGATTAAAAATTGATTGTGTTTCACTTCTACCGTCCGTACCCCAAATGGCTGGTCATATACGTCAACGGTTTGTCCATCCTTTGAAAGCTCTGCCTGAAGGGTATAAAGGTAAGCATGCATCGGCTCCCACAGTTGAACACCCGGTATTTCAACCTTACCTTCTTTTCCTTTTGCTACGGCAACTATCTCTCCCTCTTCATCAAGGATATTTATGTTTACATCCGTGCTGTCTCCGGCTGTCTTAACCTGATAATCGACAATTCCGGTATCATTGTTAAAATCTGTTACAACACTGACATCTTCTACATAAGTACGAGGTGTAGTATATATTTTTACCGGGCGATGGATGCCGGCATAATTGAAGAAGTCAAAGTTGGGATTATTTTTAATTACTTTTCCGACTCCTTCTACATCTTTTTCGATATAGTCACCGACAGGGATCGTAGATTCATCGATCAAATTATTGACGGCTACGGTCAGTCTGTTTGTCCCTTCCGCGAGGTAATCATTGATTTCCACTTCGAATGGTGTGAACCCGCCAGTATGTTCCACGATGCTTTCCCCATTCAGGAAAACTTTTGCCTGATGAGTAGCAGAACCGAACCTCAGGACTATTCTTTCTGAATTTAAATAAGCAGGCACAGCAAATTCCCGCTCGTACCATACCCAGCCGACATGATTGCGAATTTCAGCAGTTACACCTGCATCATTATAAGAAGCAGGAACAGCCATATTGAGGGTGTCCTTCAACTGTGATTCAAACCATTTCTCATCCCATCCGTTCCCTTTATCAAGCTTGAACTTCCAAACCCCATTTAAATCTATAACTCCACGAGTTGTTGTTGTAATTGGATATAGCATAGTTAACACTTTCCTTTCTGTATATAAATTATAATGCCTGTGATGATTCTGATGACTCCCCATCATTAATACGTTTTAATGTATCATCATCTAAAAAGTAACCGAATTTAAAAATGAGAAAGCATATAATGCTGGCTACAGCAGGAAGCAACACCATCATTGCTTTGATTCCAAGGAGTGTATCTGGTGTTTGATCTGCATTTGGTACATATCCGATGACGGAAAGGCCCATTCCCGCTATCCAGCCGGCACCAGCCTGTGAAAGCTTGCGCATGAAGCTGTACATGGAATAAGTTGTACCTTCCTGCCTAACCCCTGACTTGTATTCGCCATAATCAATGACATCAGAAATGAATGCCCATACGAGGATGTTCGGAATCATCAGCCCTTTCATGGCAATGAACGCCAGGATGATGAATGTCACCGGCTCCGCTGGAATGAAATAAAGAGCTCCGAAAAAAATTGCTCCGATACCGAAACCACCAAGTGTGACGCTTTTCTTCCCGAACTTTTTGGTCAAATATGGGACAAGCGGAATCAGGATCAGCATCGAGCCGATATTGACAGCATTAAAGACAGCAAACAAGTTTTCATTATCTAAATTGTAGCGGAAGAAGTAGACACCAACAGATTGATTGACCAACAAGCTGAGAAGCATAAAGAATGACATAATGGAAAGAGCGATGAACGGCCCATTTTTTAACACGCGCGTAAACATTGAGAAACTCATTTTTTCAGGTCTTGTCCTGGCAGGTCTTATTCTTTCCTTCGTATTTTTATAGGTTAATAAATAGAAAATAATCGTGACAACTCCCAAAATTGCCATCACCGCAGGAAATCCCACCGACCAGTCAGGGAATAGATTGACTACAGGGATTACCAGAACTCCGATAACGAAGATCCCCAACATGGAACCTACTCCTCGATAGGTAGCCAAAGACGAACGATCGACAGGATCGTTTGTCATAACAGACGCCAGCGATCCATAGGGAATATTTATGAACGTATAAGCCATGCCGAAAAGAATGTACGTTACATAAGCATAAACAAGTTTCCCGGATTCTGAAAAATCAGGTGTTAAAAACATAACCACAGCCAGGATGACTAGCGGAAGCATTGCCCACCTTAAATAGGGACGAAATTTACCTGCCGGATGATTCGTATTCACACGATCTACAATAGCCCCCATAATAGGATCATTCATTGCGTCCCATAACCGTGCAATCAAAAATAATGTCCCGACGGCTGCCGCACTTATACCAAAAACATCTGTATAAAAAACCAGCAAGTACGTGGTTACCATGCTGAATGTCAGATTATTGGCCGCATCACCCAGCCCATAAGAGACCTTCTCTTTCACACTAAGCCTTTCCATAATATCTCTCCCTTGTTGATAGCGTTTACATTTACTATTATAATGAAATGAAACCGTAACCAATATGATTACATTTGCAATAGTTGGATTGAAATTGCAAATATCAAATAATTATGGAAATGATTGATAGGAGGGTAATGTATGGACCAGTCTGCTATAATCTCCAATGCATTGGATATCTTTTACCTATCCAAATTAAATACGTATGTACTGAATCAAAATGAGGAAGTCATTTTTGGTAAGGAGGGGCTGCACCTCCCGCTCTTTATGTCTGGAGCACAATTTGAGGACACTTATCATGCAAGCAAGCATACAGAACAAGAAGTGGTATATTACACAAATGACTGGGGAGTGAATTACTTAACTAAACCTGTTTATGAAGAGGAAGAAAAATACCTGCTCATTATTGGTCCCTTTCTGAATAATATACCGAACATTTATCATCTTTCCAGGGATTACAAAATAACAGCTAATGAGCGTAATGAGTTAGCTGATTTCTTAAGCCAATGCAAGATACTAAATGAAACGGAAATAAATAGTCTGATTAAATTATTAAAAGTATTCGATCATATGATGATGGAAGATGCACAAGCTTCCATCGTTTCCGCTTCAAAACAACCACAAAAACTTGAAGTGAAAAAATTTGACCAGGAACAAGACACGAAAGAAGTCAACCTGAGGTATAAAATCGAGAGCGATATCATGCATGCAGTCGAGCAAGGTGATAAGGAAAAGCTGAAGGCTGCCATCAAACCGCACCAGGCTTTATTCACCTTTCCTGATCGTTTTCCCAACCAGCCGCTCCGCCGACTTAAAAACCTGTCAATCGTATACAGCACAATTATGCGGGTCGCTGCAAAAAATGCTCAAGTCCCCGCTCCTTTTTTAGACCAGATTTCTGAAACATACGTACTCCGGATTGAAGCTGCCAGCCAGTTATCGGAATTGCAGAAAATACAGGATGAAATGGAGGATAATTACTGTGAGTTAGTATCCCGTCATTCTCTCTCCCGTTATTCCCCAACGATTCAAAAAGCGTTAGAATATCTAGGGATCTTTTATGATAAACCAATGGATACTGAACAAATCTCTGCCTACTGTTTCGCACATAAAAGCCATTTAGCAAGGAAGTTCAAACAAGAAACAGGCAGTACCATGACCGAATACCAGCAGAAAATCAGAATACAGGAAGCGATACATCTGTTAGAAAATGAGACGATGAAAATCGATGAAATAGCCTGGGCTGTCGGATATGAGGACCCCGCTTATTTTTCACGCATATTTAAAAAAGAAACAGGGGTTACACCCAGAAACTATCGCCAGCAAAGCCAGTAGAAAAAGGAGCTTTCCTGGTAGAAAGCTCCTTAATAATTCCCTATAAATTTCTCTTTTACCTGCTCACATCATTACCGATGTTGGCCATAAAACTTCTGACTTCCTGTTCCGAAAATTGATTGTGATCTCCGTAAACCATATGTTTCAACACACCTGAAGCCAGACCGAATTCAATAACTTCCTGGGCCGGAAGCTGAGTCAGAATGCCATGGAGCACTCCGGAAGCAAAGCTGTCCCCTCCACCGATTCTGTCCAGTATTTCAAAAGAAATAACAGGACTTTCATAAAATGTTGTGCCATCAAACAAATAAGCGGCAAGATCATTTTTCGATGTTGAATAAGTAGTTCGATTCGTACAAGCCATGCAGGTAATTTCATACTGGTCCTTCATTCTTTTATAAAAATCTTTCAATACTTCCGCATCAAAGGTCTCCGGGCCTTTATAGTCCAATAAATAGATAAAGTCCTTGTAGCCCGCAAAACAAATATCTACATAAGGCAGAATTTCCAGAAAAGCAGTTTTTGCCTCGGCTACTCCCCACAACTTACTTCGATAATTAAAATCAAAGCTGACCTGGATCCCCCGCTTCTTCGCTTCTTTCAAAGCAGTAATTGTAAACTCCTTCATCCCATCTCCAAGAGCTGGGGTAATGCCCGTAGTGTGCAGGAGATCTATGTCTTTTAACAGATCATCCCAATCAATGGTTTGTTCAGGCAGCTCAAAAATAGACGAGTACTTTCGGTCATAGATGACATTTGCCTGTTTCAAAGAAAAACCTTCTTCCAGAAAGTAAAGCCCAAGGCGTTCCCCTTTTCGCAGCAAGTATGATGTATCCACACCTCCTGCCTTCAAATGATTGACAGCCCCCTCCCCGATATCGTTAGGTGGCAAAGCGCTAAAGTAACGGACATTGTGACCTAAATGACTAAGATTCATAGCTACATTTGCTTCCGCTCCACCATAAAATAAATTCAACTGATTTGTCTGATGGAGGCGTTGATGATCAGGGGGGGTAAGACGAATCAGCAGCTCACCAATTGTTAGAACATTTGCCATCGTATCATGCTCCTTTAACCTTTTGAGAGAATTGACGTGCGAGCTGTTCAACCTGCAGGTAGTCCCCATCATTAGCAGGCCTGATAATTTCTCCTCCTACTCCGACCATCACAGCCCCTGCATTAAGCCAGTCCTGTACATTTTCCAAGTTGACCCCTCCTGTTGGCATGATATTCAAGTATGGCAGCGGGCCATGTATATTTTTAATGAAGGAAGGATCGTAATGTTGCCCTGGGAACAATTTAATGACCGACACTCCATATTCAGTAGCGTCCACCATTTCTTTTGTCGTCATGCATCCTGGTAAATAAGGGATATGATATCGATTACATAGTTTCGCTATGCTAACTTCAAAATGCGGGCTCACAATAAACCGGGCACCTGCCAGAATCGCCACTCTTGCAGTTTCAGAGTCCAGCACAGTACCCGCACCGATAACCGCTTCCGGATAATCTTTCTTCAAATTTTTTAACAGCTGGTCAGCTTCAGGTACCGTGAAAGTGACCTCCAGTGCATCGACACCACCGTTAACACAGGCTACGGCTGTTTTTTCCGCTTGTTCCACATTATTCCCCCGAATTACTACAACTAATTTTCTGGCTATCATTTGTTTCAATATCTCATAAGCTTGCATGTTTCAGCCTCCTTTATACCCCGGAATAAGCAGAAAAGCCACCATCTATAGGTACGACAATTCCGTTTACAAAACTGGAAGACTGATAATCTACCAGCCAAAGCAGAGTCCCCACCAGCTCTTCCGGATTACCGAACCTTTCTACTGGGGTTTGTGATAATATCTTGTGCGCACGGTCGCTGTATGCCCCATCTTCTTTAAACATCAGATTTTTATTTTGTTCGGTCAGAAAAAATCCCGGTGCCATCGCATTGACTCGAATCCCCACATCTGCAAAATAAACTGCCAGCCATTGTGTAAAATTACTGATAGCTGCTTTGGCACCGCTGTATGCGGGAATTTTCGTTAACGGACGGTAAGCATTCATCGATGAAATGTTGATGACAGTCGCCTGTCCTGCTTCCACCATGTCTTTCGTAAAAACCTGGGTAGGCAGTAACGTACCAAGGAAATTCAGTTTGAACAGCCCCTCGACTGCGCCTGGTTCCAGATCAAACAAAGTTCGCTGCATATCATCCTCTAAGTCTTCTAAATTCAATCGCTCTGTCGATGTCGTGGCTTTTGGATGATTTCCTCCCGCACCATTGATCAGAATTTGGCAAGGTCCGAATTTCTCCAGTACCTTCTCGTGGACACGCTCCAATTCGTCTTTGTCCAGGACATCAACACTATAGCCGAGGCATTCGCCTCCTTTTTCTTCAATCCTTTCAACGACTTCATCTATTTTTTCTTTGTTCCTCGCTAAAATAACCACCTTGGCTCCTGCTTCTGCCAGTGCTTCACTGAGCACAGAACCAAGGACGCCGCTTCCACCGGTTACTACTGCGACTTTTCCTGATAAATCAATTTGAAATGGTAATTCCATTTGTCTACCCCCTTGCTAAGGTGTCTAAAATTCCGTTTAAATACGTAGCTCCCAGTGCCCGGTCGTACAGGCCATACCCAGGTCTGCCGACTTCCCCCCAAATCATTCTGCCGTGATCCGGGCGAATCGGTCCTGCAAATCCGATCTCGCGCAATTTTTTTAGCACAGCTACCATATCAATGGAGCCATCGTTAACAGAGTGAGATGTTTCCTGAAAAGACAATTCTCCAATCCATTTGACATTGCGGGCATGTACGAAATGGATCCGGCCTTTAGCAGCCTCGATGATTTCCAGCAAATCATTAGCCGGATTCGCTCCGTAAGAACCCGTGCAAAAAGTTATTCCATTATGCTTACTGTCTACTTTGTCCAGCATGTATTGGACATTTTCTTTATTAGTAACCACTCGTGGCAACCCAAATATCGGCCAAGGCGGATCATCCGGATGAATAGCAAGCAGTACATCTTCCTCTTCGGCTACCGGAATTACCTGTTCTAAAAAATAGACGAGGTTATCCATCAATTGCTGTTCCGAAATAGACTGATACTGATCGATAATGCGTCGAAGATCATCCGTTTGATAAGATAAATCCCAGCCCGGAAGTGCCAGTTCACCACTTAATGGATCGAGATCTTTCACTTTTGCTTCATCGTATAGCAAAGAATTTGAACCATCGGGGAGTGTAGCGTCTAACTGTGATCTCGTCCAGTCAAATACCGGCATGAAATTGTAACACACGGTATGAATTCCGGCTTCAGCCAGGTTTCGCAGAGTCTGCTTATAATTGTCAATCCATTTGTCACGTGAATCGAGCCCTAATTTAATATCTTCATGTACCGGGACACTTTCAATAACGTTCAGTTTCAACTCATATTTTTCAATCATTTGTTTCAATTCTTTGATCTTCTCTACCGGCCAGACTTCTCCGGCTGGTATATCATAGATGGCAGACACAATTCCTTTCATGTCAGGAATCTGGCGTATATGTTCCAAAGTCACAGGATCTTCATGACCATACCAGCGAAAACTCATCTCCATCCTCTTTCACCTCCTGTTATAAATCGAAATATTCTTTTGCATTGTAATAACAGATTTTTTCTACATAAGTCTTTAAAAGCCTAATATCTTTCGGTACTTTTCCTTCATCGGCCCATTTTCCAAGCAGATTGCAAAGGATTCTACGGAAGTATTCATGCCGGGAAAACGAAAGCATGCTTCGTGAATCTGTCAGCATACCTATAAAGTTACTGATCAGCCCGACATTTGCCAGGATTTTCATTTGATTTTCCATACCATCGATATGGTCGTTGAACCACCAGGCTGTACCAAACTGTACTTTTCCAGGTACTTCGTTGTTCTGATAATTTCCTGCCATCGACGCCAGGACATAATAGTCACGGGGATTCAAGCTGTATAAAACTGTTTTAGGTAACTGGTCTTTTACTTCCAGTGCATCGAGGAGCCGGGCTAAAGGTTCTGCCAGAAGCTGGTCACCGATAGAATCAAAGCCACTGTCAGGTCCCAGCTGGTGAAACATTTTTGTGTTATTGTTTCGCAAAGCCCCGAGGTGTAACTGCATGACCCATCCTTTTCTGGCGTACATTTCTCCAAGTGCCAGTAATGTATAGGTTTTGTACTGATCAGCTTCTTTTGCAGTTAACGTCTGACCGGCTAATTTCTTTTTAAAAATCGCATCGACTTCTGTTTTTGATGCATACTCAAAAAACATGATGCTGATACCATGGTCAGCACTACGGCAGCCTTGTTCATCAAAAAACTCCACACGTTGCTCCAGACTTTTTAGGAGTGTGTCATAATTTTCAATCGCTGTATCAGTTACTTGCTCAAGTTTTTCTAACCATCCTGAGTAACCATCCTTTTCTATAGCCAGTCCTTTGTCAGGCCGGAAAGACGGGGACACCTCCTGGGTCAGCCCTTCCTCTTTGAGTTTGAGGTGAGCTTCCAAGTCGTCGGTAGGGTCATCAGTCGTCCCGACAAATGTCACGTTTTCTTTCTGCAGAATAGATCTTACAGATAACTCTGAGGATTGCAGCTGTTCGTTCGCAGACTCCCAAATTTTCGGGGCAGTTTGTTCATCCAGCAGGTCATCTATATGGAAGTATCGGAGAAGTTCCAAATGAGTCCAATGGTATAAAGGGTTACCGAATGTATTCGGCACTGTCTTAGCCCAAGCTTTGAATTTTTCGTAATCACCTTGATTGCCGGTAATGAAATCTTCATGGACGCCATTCGCCCGCATCGCCCGCCATTTATAATGGTCACCTGCAAGCCACACGTCTGTAATATTTTTATAATTAATATCCTGTAATATCTCTTCCGGATCCAAATGGTTGTGGTAATCAATGATCGGCAGCCCCTTGGCATAATCATGATAAAGCTCTTTCGCCGTCTCTCCTTGCAGTAAAAAATCATCGTTAATAAATGTTTTCATTTACCATCACTCCCCTCAAAATCTTTTTGTTTGTTTACTAAACAAATTAATTAATTATAATAATAAATGTAAGCTTGATACTTTTCAAGCGTTTTCAAAAATTACTTATGTTTGGAAAGTGCCGTATGCTTGTTGGACATTTCTCTCGTTTTTGATTCTGTTAAAATAAAACTACCAGCTTTCCGGCTTCAGTCGGGATGATGTCATAGGAGGCAATGTTTTGAATACAGGAGATGCTAGTTATATAAAAAAATTAAACCGAAGAATTTTGATAGAGGAAATCATTAAGAATGTATCCCTTTCAAGAAGTGACCTGGCAAGAAAAACCGGGTTAAATAAAGCGACGGTTTCTGCACAAATAAATGATTTGATCCAGGATAATATCGTGATAGAGAAATCTTCAGGGACCTCGGTCACCCGCGGTCGAAAACCGATTATTTTAGAAATAAACGGAAATGCAGGCTACAGTATCGGAATTGATATGGATAAGGACAAAGTGAATGTTGTTTTTTGCGATTTAAAAGGAAACCTCTTTCATAAATTGAATTTAAAAATGGAGAGCAAAGATATCAGCCTGGTTGTCAATCAAATCATTAATCAGCTTGAACCGGAGATTGCCTATTTTAACAAAAAGAAATGCCCGATTGGACTCATCGGAATAGGGGTCGGCATTCATGGAATAGTAAATGTTGAAGACGACATCATTTATACACCAAAAGAAAAATGGACGAATGTTAATATAATCCCTGTGTTGGAAGAAGCTTTCCAAACCAACGTATACGTCGATAATAACGCCAATTTAAGTGTGTACGCCGAACAAGTATACTATGAACATATTTCTGATTTGTTTTGTGTGACTCTATATTCAGGCATAGGCTTAGGGATCATTAGTGATCATAAAATCTATCGAGGGTTTCAAGGGTTTGCAGGAGAAATCGGCCATATGATAGTGGAACCTGGCGGCCACCAGTGTGCTTGCGGAAACAAAGGGTGCTGGGAGTTATATGCATCAGAAAAAGCATTGGAAGAGAACCTTACAAAAGCAAATCCTACCTTATCGATTGATGAAAGCCTTGAAAAACTTTTAAAAGCGGACACAGATGATAAAGTTCTGAACGATTATTTAGATTACCTCGCTATCGGTTTGAATAATATCATTAACATTTTCAACCCTGAAAAAATAGTGTTCAATGGAACTTTTATCAACAAACATTCGACTATCCTTACCAAGCTTGAAAACAGACTGCGTTCAAAATTTAACAACTATAAGCAAATTCGCAGCTCTTACTTAGGGACAGAAGCGTGTGCATTAGGAGGAGCAGCCCTGGCCTTAAAAAACTTCTTCAGGGTAAACACCGTTCACCATGTAAATGCCACCGTTTTAAAAAAAGAAGATATTCGGGACTAACCTGCTTTTATTATCAGCAAGCGGGGACCCTCGGCAATTAAATAGGGTCCCCATTAATCCTTACTATTTTTCTTCTTTGCCATTATTAAAATCCTTTTCTGGTTTTTTTACAGTTCTTATTTTAGTATTCTTTATTCTTACTCACCACTTCAGTCATTTTAATAGAATTTCATTTGCTATTATGATGACTTACCCAATAATCCCTATGAATAACGACCTTTTGATCACTATTAGCTTTGAGCATAGCCTCTGTGCTTGATAAGCCTTTAATTTTCAATAATTGATTGGAAGAAAAATTCACACTGCCTTTTCCAATAAGCTGCCCCTTTACATTAACTACCTCCACTACATCATTGACCCTGAAGTTACCCATGATGTTTGTTACGCCTGCAGGCAGAAGACTTTTACCATGCCTTACTATAGCAGCTTCAGCACCTTGATCAACTTCAATTTTGCCATTAGGAATGGAATGGAGCGCCAGCCACTGTTTAGAATTGTTCATACTGGCCTGTGAGCTGCTTCCGATATACGTTCCATCACCTTTCCCTGAAAGAATATCAACAAGTTTCTCATTCCCGGTTCCAGAACCAATAAATACTTTAACACCTAACACTAACGCTGTGCGTGCTGCCTCTATTTTTGATTTCATCCCGCCAGTACCTACTTTGGAACCAGATTCAGAAGCACCATTTACCAAATGATCATCAATCGAATCAAGGAAGTTATACTTTTTTGCAGTGGGATGAGTGCGTGGATTCTGATCATAGATCCCATTGATATCCGTTAGTATCATTAAAAAGTCTGCATGCACCAGACCGCTGACCAACGCGGATAACATGTCATTATCGCCAAAGGTCAATTCTTCAATGGCTACGGAGTCATTCTCATTAATAACAGGTGTGATATTACGCTTTAATAGCTCAGATAAGGTGGCATGGGCATTTTTGTATTGTTCTTTATACAGGAAGTTTTGTCTCGTTAACAATAATTGTGCTGCCACTATCCCATGTCTTTTAAACGCTTCCGTATAACCTTGTAATAATTGTCCCTGTCCTACTGCTGCAGCTGCTTGTTTACCGGCAATGGTGACGGGCCGCGAAGAATAACCAAGGTCTTTAAAGCCAGCCGCAACTGCACCGGATGATACCAATATCACTTCATGCCCAAGCTGCTTCAAGCGCGCAATCGCCTCTACATGCTCACACAGTTTCTCACTACTTAGTCCACCATTTGTATTCGTTAAGGAACTACTACCGATTTTGACAACAATCCTTTTCTTATTCATTTTCCATTCACCACCCAGCTTCTTGGTAGAAAACCTGGCTTATCACCAAGTGTTTATGGTTAAAGCCTTCGTATGTTCTTACACTTTAATCCTCTGACAAAGTTAAACTTTCATAAGGTGTAAAAAACGCCCTTCCGCCCTTTTACAAAGGCAGAAGAGCATTGACTTATAAAGAGTACTATCCATTTTCACAAATCGGGGTTGCATAACATGCAGATTAACATCTTGTCTCCCCTTCACCGGAGCAGGATTTATAGTTTTATATTTTTAATTTTCTGTTAATAAAACATTATGATGCAAAATCAATTAGGCGTCAATGGAAATAGTCATGTTTTCTTCCCGAAATCAAATATGATTTTATAGTTTTCATCCAGCACTAAAGCCGTGCTGAATGGTTTCTTTCCTTTAAATCCTTTCAAAACCTTTGTACGCTTCTTCTGGCACAATGTCTTTATCATATGCTGTGTCAGCGTCTTCCTTGCCAGTTTCTTAGGGAAAGTCACGTTACATCCTTTTTTGTAGTCAGAGCACGCATAGAATTTATAACGGTCTACTATCGATCCGTTCTCACAGGCAGGGCATTTGGCGATCGGTTCGTTCCACTTGCGTTTCTCAGACTCACCAGTACTCCGCACGTTCACCTGCTGGATGGCATCCGGCGTTTCCTGAATCAGTTTTTCTATAAATTGACGGGTTTGCTTGATGAATACCTGCTTCGATCCATCACCGCTTCCGATTTTCTTTAAATAAGACTCCCATTTGGCTGTCATCGAGGGGCTGGATAGCAGCGTTCCTTCAATCGCCTCACAGAGCATGATCCCTTTCTCGGTGATCGATACGTTGTTGCGCTTCACTTCTATATATTTCTGTGCTTTGATTGTTTCGATAATACTCGAGCGTGTGGCTTCTGTACCGAGCCCTTCAACTTCCTTCAAAATCTCGACATCGGCTTCATCATCCACCAATTTCCCACACGTCTTCATCATGTTGATCAGCTGGCCTTCCGTGTACGGCTTCGGCGGCTGCGTCATGCTTTCCTTTATATGAATTCTGGCATCTACCTGCTCCCCTTTTTGAACCCCAGGAAGGTCAGCCTCTTTTTCCTGCTTCGACTTCACCGGCTTTGGAAACAGTTCCTTCCACCCTCTGTCGACATCTCTTTTTCCGGTAGACTTGAACGGTAAATCATTCACATGGGTAAAAATCGTCGTCTCCTCATATACATAGTCCTTATGAAACATTGCAAGGGTCGTCGCCATGATTTCATTATAAATATTGCGCTCCTCACGGCTTAACCCACTCAACTTCTTTTGGGTAGGAACATTCTTTGTCGGAATGATTGCGTAGTGCTCCTGCACCTTGCTGCTGTCCACATACCGTTTATTCGGTTTCAAAGACACAGCTGTAAAAGAGATGTTCATAGCTCCCTGGTACCTTTGTAAATTCTTAACCAAATAGGAAAACTCACTCTCGGTGATGAAATTACAGTCCGTTCTTGGATAGCTGACAAGACGCTTTTCGTAAAGCTTCTGCATCGTTTTTAGTACTTGCGATGGAGAGTATTTCCAACGCCTGTTCGCGACACTTTGCAACGTGGAAAGGGAGTGGAGCTTCGGTGACTTTTGCCGCTTCGTCTTTTTATCCAGTCGCTCGACTATGCCTGGGAAAGATTCCTTCTCCTTCAACTGATGCTTGTCCAGCACAGCCTGGACTTTCGCTTTATCCTTTTCCTTTATCTTAGCCAGTCCTTTATATGTACCTGCCTGAGACTGGAAAAGTCCCTCAATCTGATAAAACGGCTCCGGCTTGAAATTCTCTATTTCTTTATAGCGTTGATAAATCAAATAAACCGTCGGTGACTGTACTCGCCCGATGGTAAGATAGCTTCCATACCCTTTCTTCTGGAGCAGCAGAGTGAACAGCCGACTTGCATTGATTCCCACCATCCAGTCACTGATTTGACGTGCTTTCGCTTCATCAAATAGTCGTAAGTCCTTTTCGTTATGCTGCAGTTCCCTGAACCCTTTACGCACTTCATCCTTTTCAAGGGAGTTGATCCATAAACGTTGAATCGGCTTCCCCTTAACTCCAGTCAGTTGAAGGATACTATAAAAAATATTCGAGCCTTCCCGATCGACATCCGCCGCATTGACGATGATATCCGCCTGTTGGAACAGTTTCTTGACCGCCTGGAATTGCTCCCATTTCCCTTTCGCTACTTTTTCCAAAAATCGTTCCGGAACAATCGGCAATTGATCCAGCTTCCACTTCTTCCACTCGTCTTTATAATCATGGGGTTCCTTTAATTCCACGAGATGTCCTACTCCCCAAGTGATGGTCGCCCCATTCGGGAAAGTATCGTCTGCCTTAAGCTGGATGTAAGTTTTAGCTTTCTCCTGTATCGTAAATGCCTCTGCATATGCTTTTGCCTGAGAGGGTTTTTCCGCTAAGATGACTATTCTTGCCACGTCCTCGTACTCCTTTCGATGAATTACTGTGAAGGTTCGATGAAATTAATAAATCAAGGGGGATGGTGATAAAGGTATTTACTGAGGTATCCGGGGTTTGAATTGAGAAGAAAAAAACCATTCCAAGAACATACATTCCCATTTATTATACTATAAATGAATCATGAATGGGAGGGAAACCTTTTTTAAAAATCAAAAAAAGCAGGCCCCTATGCCAGGTTCCTGCTTCATTCATTTTAGTTTTTGAAACCTGACCCCCACTTTGCAAAATCATAAAAGTGAAGGTCAGGCACAAACAGATTATAACCAACTAAAAAAATTATCTTGTGTTGTCATCAAAACGGACCGTATCTTTTAAATCATTACTGTCATCTAATGATTTACTGCTGGTCATCTTTTTCACAAATTCCTTAACGGTCTTGACGTTCACACCGGACTCCCAGTATTCGGCGATTTCTGGTGTCACTTTGACCAGTACCACATTCGGATCATCAGGAGAAGTGTCCAGTAATCGTCCGAGAATCTTATTCCAATAATCTTTCTTCTTATCGTCATCCTGAACAAATTCAGCAGTGCCGCTGATTGATACATAGGAGTTGCCTGCGTAAGCCAGGTTAACGGCAGGATTAAATTCGATGTCCCGATATTTTTCGGTGTCTTTTTCGGTAAGGAACCAGATTTCTTCCTTATCCATATCCATTTCTACTTCCTGGGTACGCATCGGCCGGGACATCAGTTTCCCCTCCGGAGTTAACGTCGTCAGCATTGCTACCTTCTCATCTTTAATCAAGTCTTTGATTTTTTTGATAGTTTCCTGGTTTTCTGAAGTTTGGTTAGCCATTTATGTTTCCCTCCTTCTCATTATTAGCAGTTACTGCTCTTCTTGTTAAAAGGTCAAAGCAATCTGCCTCCTATCCCATCTTTTTCTTCTTGTTCCCAGATAATCATAAAATTACACGTTGATTCTTTAGATTAATGGAATCTGCTTTTATTAAAAAGGAACCACAAGCACCTCCCCACTCATTTCCAGTGCTCTCAACGTCGTATTCCCCTTGCACTTTTCGTTTGATACCATTAAAGTATATATGGGTTGAAATCCATCCTAAGTGGATATAGATAAGAAGTCAGAAATAGTTTACTTTTAAATTTTGGAACGACCGCGTTCCTTAAGGAAAGGTTCAGATATATTATGAAAGATAACTTTTGGCATGAGTTGCCGCGACCGTTTTTTGTTCTGGCACCAATGGAAGCAGTGACGGATGTCGTGTTTCGTCATGTCGTGAGTGAGGCAGCAAGACCTGATGTGTTTTTTACAGAGTTTACGAATACGGAGAGCTATTGCCATCCGAAAGGAAAAGATAGCCTGAGAGGACGTCTCACATTCACGGAAGATGAGCAGCCGATCGTCGCCCACATCTGGGGAGATAAGCCGGAGTATTTCCGTCAAATGAGTATCGGCATGGCAGAGATGGGATATCGAGGCGTCGATATCAACATGGGCTGCCCAGCGCCTAATGTCGCAACGAAAGGGAAAGGCTGCGGACTGATTCGTCGTCCAGATGTCGCAGCGGAACTCATCCAGGCCGCCAAAGCGGGAGGACTGCCCGTCAGCGTGAAAACCCGTCTCGGTTATACGGAAGTGGAAGAATGGCATGACTGGCTGAAGCACCTGCTGGAACAGGATATCGTCAATCTATCCATTCACCTTCGTACGAAAAAAGAAATGAGTAAAGTTCCGGCGCACTGGGAGCTGATCCCCGAGATTAAGAAACTCCGGGATGAAGTGGCCCCTGATACGCTTCTGACGATTAACGGGGATATTCCTGACCGCCAGAAAGGACTGGAATTAGTGGAAAAATACGGCGTGGATGGCGTAATGATCGGCCGCGGGGTCTTCCATAATCCGTTCGCTTTTGAAAAAGAGAAAAAAGAGCACACAAGCGAAGAACTTCTCGACCTACTTCGCCTGCAGCTCGACCTTCATGACAAATATTCTGAAGAACTCGAGCCGCGACTCTTCAAACCGCTCCTTCGCTTTTTCAAGATATATGTCCGCGGATTCCGGGGAGCAAGTGAGTTAAGGAATCAGCTGATGGATACAAAATCCACCGATGAAGTACGTGCTCTGCTTGATGAGTTTAAAGAGGAATATGGTGGAGTAAAGGAAGAAAAAAGTTTTTCTATTTCGTAGTAGTCTTTTTCAGGAGAGAAAAGCCAATGATGCTTTTCTCTCTTTTTTTATTGGCAGGGAAGTAAATTTAAGGCAACCCCCAACACGTTATTACCTTAAAGACACACTTATCATGCTTACTATATGACGCTTGTAATTTTTACCCTTTAAACAGTGAAAATGCAGGATATCTATTAAAAAGAGACTACTCCCTAAAAAAAGGAAATAGTCTCTTTAGTTTGGTAGCTGGCTTTTTACATAGTAGTGTTATTAGGTTGTAGGACAGATCCTCTCACTCTACTCACTCCTAGTTTAGCCAGTACTATTGCTCTAGGCCTGCTACCCCAAAGCCCCCGGCTCCAGAATGAGTAGAAATCATACCTCCAGCTTGGATCCATCTTATATTTTGGAATCCGTTTTCATTGGCAACCTCCTCCATCCGCTGCCTGATCCTTTCATCAAGTCCGATTGAGTAGATAAAATAAAGCTGCTGTCGATCTATGTTATATTCATTTAAGTATTCACTCAAGAGTTTTTCAGTAGCTCTATTCATTTTCCCCCGGTATTTTTTTGTAGACATAAGCTTCCCATCCTTCAACTCTATACATGGCTTTATTTTCAACAGAGCCCCTATTAGAGAAGCCGTATTACTTACCCGTCCTCCCGCTTTAAGAAACTCCAGGTTACCCGGGATGAAAGCCAGCCTTGATTTAGGAACGATTGCCTTTATTCTTTCAACCAAGTGTTCCGGTTCAATGCCAGGTTCTTTTGCTAATAACTTAGCGGCATACAATACAATCGCAGCTAACCCTCCAGTAACGTTCAGAGCATCAATGAGAAAAATGTCTTCAAAATCTTCCGCAGCAATGACAGCATTTTGAAAAGAAGAAGACGCTTTTGATGTATAACCAATATGGATAATGATGCAATCTGGGAAATTCTCTCTTATAGTTGCAAAAAATTCTTGATACTCATGAGCATTGGTGGCGGTAGTAGAGGGTATTTTCTTCGTACGTCTGTAATAGTCATAAATGTCCTGGACCGGCAAAGAACCGTCCAAATAATCCTTTCCATCCATAATAATGTGCATGGGAACTACTTGAACCTCGTACTTTTCAACTAAATCACCCGGTAAGTCGGCACCGCTTTCGGTCGATAAGATTATCCTTCGCAATCTATTTCCCCCTTGGTTATGTATCGGCTGCGTTCATTCTTCCTGCAGTATACTTTAACTATACATGAGAAAATACCATTAGCGTTATGATAACTTTTATTTGCCGTACTTTTAGTGCCCATTTCGGGAATTTGATTATTACTGCATGTTGCCTGACTAAAGAGTTACCGCGCTGTGGGTCAGGCACTAGATTTAAACCTGGTTTTGGCGTGTATGATTAAGCACTTGTTTCTATTTTATCTTTGCTCACTCCGATCTCTTTCTTTATGTTAAATGCAAAGTGATTTTTTTCTACGAGTAAGGAGACAAGCAGACTTCCAAGAATTGCCCATAATGGTGCACCGATATTGAAGAAGTTGACTCCTGACATTCCGATGATTAATGCAAAGAAGGCACCCATTTGAAACTGGTTATCGGAGAACGCTGTTTTCAGTGAGTTGATGAGAACTCTTAACATGGCCAGGCCGGCAATGACCGTAACGATGACACTCGGCATGGCAGTGACAAATGGAACAACAAACGCTGCAAATAGGCCAAAGCCTGCAAAGAACACACCGTTTATAACCGAGGCTGCATAGCGGCTATCTTTTTTTCCAACATCATCTGCTGAACAAATGGCCGTCATTGGTCCGGCTATGCTGATTGCATGTCCCCCCAACAGTGAAGCGAATAATCCGACCGATGATCCATATACCGCCATGCCCGTCGTGGGCGGTTTGTACCCTTGAGCCATTAGTATCCCTGTCGCTTGAGCATTTTCCGCACAAATAATCAAGAGTGTGAGCGGGATACTAATCGACACAATCGCATTCCAACTAAATGCGGGCATCACGAGTTCTGGAAAAACAAACATATTCTGAGCAGCTGGAAATTCAAATGCCTTTGTAAAGGTCGCCACAACTACCGAGACTATTAACGCAGACAACACAGGTGGAACCTTTCTAATATATCGTGTTGAGAGCAAAAACGCGAGAATCGCTGAGCCTGCGAGTATCGGTGCCAGGGTAATCGATGTAATCATGTCTATCGCAAATTGGATCATGACACCAACAATCATCCCCATAACAATCGGAAGAGGGATCCATTTCAAGACTTTTTCGATCAATCCGGTAGAGCCAAGGATGATAACAAGAATATTTGCAATGATATATGCCCCAACAGCTTCATGGATAGAAAAGTGGTTTAAGGATCCTGCCATTAGTACAGCTCCAGCAATTGTATGGGCTACGGAAATCGGTTGGCGATACTTCAATGCGATAAATATGCCGAGTAATCCACTAAAAAAATAAACCGCAAAAATCCAGCTGATCGCTTGTGTATATGTCAACCCACCATTTGTTGCCGCTCCGATGATAATCAATGCAGGGCCAGTACATCCAAAAATGGCTGCGACCAATCCCGCACTAATAGCATTAATATTCAAATTCTGAGGTAACTCTTTTAAATTTGTCGGAAAACGATTCTCCTCCATATAATCTCCTTTCCAATAATTCCAAATAAGTAATAATCTATCAGAGGATGTGCAAGAAGCCCGAGAAAAATGACATTTCGGGAATCCTTGAATCCTTCCTATCAATAAACCTATTATATTGGCATGGAATAGATAATATAAGATTGAAATTTCTCTATACGCAACAAAAAGCAAAAAATTAAAATAATTTAGAAAATACAATCAATTAAAACGCACCATGTGACAACAGCCTTTTATGTATGCCTCTTTTTCTTTTTGTGTGGTAGTCGATTAAGGATAACCTGAGAGATTTTCTTCATTCCTCTTGTTTTTATAAAAGAAACTAAAAAAGATGACGAGCAATCGCTCGCCACCTTCTAAGAACAGTGGGTGATATATTCACTCCCAGTCATCAGGGAATGCTTTTCTACACCTACATGCGTTTTAACATTTCTTCAATTACATGACTGGAGTTCTTCGCTGCTTCCTCTACAAAGTTTTCCTGAATTCCAGCTGCTTCTTCCCCTGCGTCATCGGATGCTGAACGAATGACTACGTATGGTATTTTATTTAAATAGGCGACTTGTCCAACTGCCGCTCCTTCCATTTCAACTACATACGCATCAAAAGTTTCATATATCCAGTTCGCTTTTTCTTCGCTTGCAATGAACTGGTCTCCTGTTGCAATCGGTCCCTTAAATACATCAACGTAATCAGGAAGACCTTTCGTACCTTTCTTAGCTAGCTGAATCAGTTTTTGATCAGCTTCAAAATATCTTGTGTCCATGTATGGAATTTGTCCTGGCTTGAAATCTTTAGCGGTTTCATCCATGTCATGATGGACGGTCTTCGTAGAAATAACAATGTCCCCAAGCCCTAGATCAGGATGGATTCCTCCAGCAACTCCAGAGTTGATCAATACATCCGCTCCAAAATCACTGATAAGCATTTGAGCTGCAGAAGCTGCATTCACTTTCCCTATCCCCGATTTTACAAGCACAATGGGCTGACCTTCTAAATTTCCTTCATAAAATGTCAAATTCCCTTTTTCAGTTGTCTCTTCCACTTCCATATGAGAATGCAGAATGTCTATTTCCACTTCCATCGGACCTATGATTCCTACTACTTTTTCTTCTTTTTCAGCCGCTTCTGTAGCATCGGACTGGCTCCCGCAACCTGCTAATAAGAAAACTAAAATCATAACCCCAATTAAACCGCTTATACTTTGTCTGAAATTCATGTTATTACTCCTCCCGCCTGGAAAAATACGAACATTAACAAACATAATAACCATAATGTATGTTTTTTATTTTACACAACTCACTGCCAATTGCCAACCTTTCCTTTCAAATTTATATAAAACGAATTTTAGTGAACATTGACAACGCCTGACCCCACCGCACTATCGCTTTATCTAGTGTAAGAGGCACCAAATTTCGATTGTAGGACTATAACACATAAAAAAGGCCACTGTTCATGACAAAAACAGCGACCTTGCTTTAAGAAACTACTATTAATACTTATAGGATTGACCACCATCAATCGGAATTACAGCGCATTAATAAACTGAGATTCATCAGAAAGCAGGAACGATACCGGATTAGCTGCTTCTTCTGCACCCAATTTCCCAAAGGGAAGGGATTGCTGGTCCTAATCCTTATAAATATAGAAATTGAAACGATATTCTTGGCTATTTGAGGTTACTTACTTCTGCTCTTCAGCAAATTGCTTGATTCGCTCCCCAATTTGGTCGCGAACACGTTGAAATACTGCCCATTTTTCTTCTTCTGTTCCTTCTGCTTTTGCCGGGTCATCAAATCCCCAGTGGAAACGATTCACATGAGGAGGAGTCATTGGACATTTATCATTGGCATCCCCACAAAGGGTAATGGCATAGGCAGCATTATTAAGAACATCCGGATCAATGATGTCTGAAGTTTGGTCACTAATGTCAATATCGACTTCATTCATCGCTTTAACGGCATTGGGATTTAAGCCGTGCGCTTCGATTCCGGCAGAGCGGACATCAAACTCATTTCCAAGATATTTTTTCCCGAAACCTTCAGCCATCTGACTGCGGCAAGAATTTCCCGTACATAGAAAATAAATAATTGGTTTATTAGACATGATGCATTTCTCCTCTTTGTTAAAAATGATTATATAATTAGCAGCCATACATAGAGACCGACTAATGTGATAAACAGTGTTGGAATCGTTAGGATAACCCCTATTTTAAAGTAGTACCCCCATGAGATCTTGACGCCTTTCAATGAAAGGACGTGAAGCCATAACAATGTTGCCAAGGATCCAATTGGTGTAATTTTCGGTCCTAAGTCGGAACCGATGACGTTTGCATAAATTAACGCTTCCCTCATCGTTCCTGAAGTATTTGTGTCAGCAATCGCTAACGCATCAATCATCACTGTCGGCATGTTATTCATGATCGAGGATAATATAGCTGCAATAAAGCCCATTGAAATCGTTGCCACGAACAATCCTTGATCTGCCGTATATTGAATCACATTGGCTAGCACATCTGTTAAACCGACATTACGTAATCCATAAACAACGACATACATACCTATGGAGAAAAATACAATCGCCCATGGTGCACCTTTAATAACGGTGGCTGTTTCTACCGCAGGACTTCTTCTAGCCATTAGGAGGAAGAATATCGCAACAATTCCTGCAATGATTGATACCGGTATCCCTAAAGGTTCGCTTGCAAAATATCCTATCAATAAGACTGCAAGTACGCCCCAGGACAAACGAAACATCTTATGATCCTGAATGGCGTGTTTGGGTTCTTTAAGCTGCCCTAAGTCATAATTATCCGGGATGCTCTTTCTAAAGAATAGATAGAGCACGAGAATGCTCGCCCCTATAGAAAAGAAATTCGGAACAATCATCCGTGTAGCATATTCTATAAATCCAATTCCGAAAAAATCAGCCGAAACAATGTTAACCAGGTTACTAACAATTAAAGGCAATGATGCCGTGTCTGCAATAAAGCCACTCGCCATAATGAATGGCAAGATCATCGCTTCTTTAAAGTTTAAATTCCGAACCATCGCAAGGACAATTGGTGTAAGGATGAGTGCAGCTCCATCATTTGCGAAAAGCGCAGCTACAATAGCCCCAAGAAGAATAACGTAAACAAACATCTTCTTCCCGTCGCCTTTCGCAACACGGGCCATATGTAATGCAGCCCATTCGAAGAAACCAATCTCATCTAATATGAGTGAAATAATGATAATAGCCACAAAAGCAAGAGTGGCATTCCACACTATCTCGGTTACAGCCACAACATCTTGAAAATTAACGACTCCAAAAATCAACGCGATGATAGCTCCACCGCATGCCGACCAACCGATTCCCAAGTTCTTCGGCTGCCAAATTACTAACACTAGTGTAAATACAAAAATCAGAGTTGCTACAAACGCTAAATCCACTTCAATCCCCCTACATATCGCATTGAATACGTAAACCCGCTTCTTCCAATGCCTGTAATTTTTCTTTTTGATCAGGTATTTGTTCTAATACTTGTTGAACAATTAGATATGATGGGTGGTTTGTGTTCACAGAGTAAAAAATCCACTGCCCTCTTCGTTGCTCTTTTACAAGTCCAGCATCGCGCAGCTTTCTTAAATGCTGACTGATTGAGGGCTGACTCATTTGAAGCACTTCGACAAATTCACACACACAACATTCCCCATCTTTTATTAGGCCCATAATCGTTAATCGGGTTTTATCGCCTAACAGCTTTAAAACCTGGGCTACTTTTTCTAATTCAATCACTGTTTTTCCCACAAACATCACCTCGCACAATTAGTATATTAGCATATGCTTATATTTGCAACAGATATATCAACCTCTGCTCATAAAATTACACTAAAGAAAAAAACCTCTCAAAAGTTTTATGAACCATTGAGAGGCTAGCAAAAATATATTTTTTTAAATTGAATGACAAAAAGTATGTCAATCAGGTATTACATTAGGCCATAAACCCCTTTCCAACAGGGTTTTGGGCGTTATTACATCATGCCGCCCATGAATTCATCCAGATAAATACTGGAAAATAGTGAATTAAATAATTGGAACTTGGTAACTTTTAAAGGCTTCAGTCTATTTGGTTATATAAAGAAATTTATTCACATATGAATAGTAGTATGCCAAAAAGTATGTCATCTTCCATTAAAGAAATGTTGATTTTTTAATTCCAAAATGAGATATAAAAACTTTTTCCTTATCATGTGTGTTTAGAAAAAATGACTTACAAATTCTTGTATAAACCTGCTACGTTTTCTGGAAGCCTGATACATCAGGCCCCTTAGTACATCTTCTAAATGGAAAGAAAAATGGTTACATATGTTTAGTAATCAATCGTGGTCACTCTAATGGCGAATATACTCTAATCAGTTTAAGCAATGATATTTAACAAGTAATTAATAAGCAGTTTTCAATTTTACTGAACTAAAAACCTCTAGGGTGGAAGGGCTCATTGCCTTTACGGTAAATTCCCCTTGAAAGTCTTCCTGCATTTTCATAGGTATTTTAAAGGACCCTGAACTATCTATGGTAATAGTTCCTGTAGCAGGGTTTACCGGACCGTTTAAACTTACTTCACCAACTACTTCACCTTTATAATCTTGCGCTTCCAAAAGAATTTCACATTGCCCATTACAATCGATTGAAAAATCAATAATAGGTTGCATAGAATTAATATACTTTTCCTTATTCTTATATGATAATTGTATGGCAACCGAATTATTATAAGGTTTTTTATTCTTTAGACGAAGAGTTATAACAGGTAAAATAGCTTCTTGTAAAGAGAGGCCTCCATGAAAATATTGCATCCCTTTTCGGTACGCAACGAGTGCTCTTGGGACAGCAAATTGTGAAAATTCTCCTTTTATCCCTAGACGATCGGCAGGGAGAATTAAGTTTGAATCTTCTCCAAACCCTTTACCAATTAGACAGCGCTCGTGTAAATTAACCCATTCCCCAAAAGGTTTTTCACATACCTCTGTATATTTTGTGGGTGAATTCAATACGAATCCGTGGTCCGTTGCAATTATAACATCCTCAAATCCCATACCTTTTAGTTTAGAAATTGCTAATTGAATACGTTTCAAAGAATTATTCAGTAACCCTATCGCTCCTTCGGCATCGTTTTCAAGTTGGGAATCAATCTCTGTACTTCTAATAACTAATAACTCAACAGTTTTAGAAAGGGGGGCTTGAAGATTTATAAAATTTCTTAACTGCATTTCGCTGAAACGCTCTCCATACATTTTTGCCAGCATATCCATTCTTTTCTTTACATTATTTATAGGTTGGTCACCAAAAAAAGGTTCTATATCTCCATTTTTATTCTTCATTAATTTCAGTTTAGTATCAGCACCAGGAAGAAGACTAGCCATTCCAACTTGAGTGACAGTTGGGAGTTGAGCAAATGAACCTTCTAAATTTACTTCATCATTTTGGCTTAATTGTTTTGCTAAAACAGCCCCTAGTTCATAACGTAATGAATCGATTAAAAAGAAAGCAACTTTACGCCCGCTTTCATTTAATCGAGGAGAAACCACTCGATTAAATAAAGAGTCATTAGATTGCCCCCCCAGTGGTGGCCACCCTTCCTTTTCTACACAACGCAGAAATATATTGTTTACATCATTAGCTAGACTCTTATATTTGGAACGAATTTTCTCAACTACCCCTTCTTGCACCTCATCACTTATTTTAATACTAGCTGCAATAGTTTGCTCAAACTCCCTATGGTATCTATCTAAGTCATTTAGTGTTTCCATATAAAAATTAGTAATATCTTTTAAATCATGAATATATTCATATTTATCAGGAGTAAACTCTTTAATCGCCTTCAATAATCTCAAACCAGACTTTACCACTTGCCATTGAATTACATCCTCTTCATTGCCAACCCAAATTGAATTTGCTCTATCGCTTAATATTTCTTCTACTTCATTTGTTTTTTCAGCACTCAGTGATTTGACAGCTTGTTTGAAACATACAAATTCTTTAAACGGAAAAGTATCATTTATTCCCAAACACTCAACATCTTTAATTGTTTCACGAATATTTAATTCCTTCTCAACCTCTATAGCCTTTTCAATGTATTTAGGCTGTGTTCTTAGATCATTTCTAAGCCGATCACATATCTGCTTAATAATTAGTTCTGCTTCATTATTAGCATGTGGGTATCGTTTAAGCGACTCTGGAACTTTATATGATATATCAAATACTAGTTCGCTAAAAAGTAAAAATCTCCACAACTCATTAGCTATTACGCTCCATGAGGTACTACGAGTAACTAAATTTAATCCGAGCGCCTTCTTAAATAGTTCTTTAGTTTCTTCTATCCAAACTGAGCTTTTTTGTAATTTTGTTGCTTGGCTTTCAGTAGGCAACAAAAAACTAATAATTATTTCTTTCGGACTGTCACTTCCAAAAATTGTTTCAAGAATTGGCCAACCCCTATGCTGATCTATTGCATCTATTAATTCAAACGAAGGATTAATATTATCTTTAAATATACGTCTAATCTCCGTGTTATGGTGAGGATATGCTAATAGACACAAGCTCATGTATTCATCAAGATCTCCCTCTGGAAATACTCTGCCACAGATAATATATATTGAAAAAGGATCTTTTTGCTTTTCTTTATCGGTGAAAGGTAATGGCTTAGGAACATAAACTAACATTGACTTAGCTACTGTCTTATCCTCTCCCAAATCGCATAAGGTTTTTATAGCATATTCTCTACTTAGGATACTACTATTTGTGGTATCAATTACACGCACTTCTTCACTAGCTAAATCAGTACATATTTTTTTATATCGCCCTTCTGGATCATATACAATTAACAATCCACTGTCTTCCAACCTTTCCTTTAACCTATTTTGTATGAAAGATTTTATACCGCTCATTTTATACCTCACCTTATTTACGAATAAACTATTATTCGTTATTCTCCAAATTAATCTAAAGAATGTAAATTATGTGAAATAGAAATTGACTCATCTATTAAACTCTTCTTTCTCACACGCTCTGGCCATATGTTGTAAGCAGTTTTGGACCAATCGTACTTTCCTTCGCTTAAATCTTCCCATGTTTTTTTAAGCTTGTTTTTCCACACCGAGTTTTTAAAAAGTTTCCATAGAGGAGCAGCTGTTATTAGCACTCCGTCATCAGTATTGGGTTTCCAAAAACGAGTTATTTGAAGTAACTCTTTCCGTAGATCTGATAACTCTTGCGATAACTTTTGCTTTTTTTCTAATTCTCTTTCTTCAATTGCATCTCTCTTTTCTTTATTCCGAAGTATCTTAACATCTTCTTCTAAATTTTTTATTTTTGGATCTATATAATCTAACACACAAGAGTACAGTGTTTGGTCACTCATACGCGGATAATATAACCATAATGTATAAGAGCCAGACTCCGTAGAAATTGGCCAATAAATTGGTGCCTGGCGTCTATTTTTCGAATATTGGTTTAAGTGATTTGTAAAGAATTTACTCGGTTTAGAGAAATATTCTCTTAGGGAGTTTATTCCAAGCTGTTTACAAATAAATTCCTCTATTTTCTCTCCATCTTTGTCAAATATATATTCAATTGATTCGCGGACCTTTATGACTATATCGTTCTTATGATTTTCGTCATCAACTAATATTCCGTCCCAAACAATATTAATGGGATAATCTGAGTCGAGTATAGTTTCTTTAGTTATAGAAGTTGGATTTGGTAAAGTTATAGCATCTTTTCGTGCCTCCAACCATTCTTCACTTGCAATATTATTATGCTGAGCTGGTAAACCCTCATTATTAACCAGCATGCCTGGAGCACAAACTGGTAAAGGATCAAAGGGTTCAGGAAGTTCAGGTATTAACTCATGATTACTTGACATCCTAATGTCCCAACGTCCATAACTACAACCGATACAATATGATAAAAAACCAATGATTTTTTCTTCGGTAGTTTGATTTATAAAGCCCACTTCGAACTCTTGATCTTTTTCGTTGCTCTCGCTTAAGTCATTGCTTTCCTCTTCTGTTTTTTTACTCTCGCGAATTTGTATAGCTTCATGAATATCTCTCTCTAATTCACTCAAATCCTCTTTACCTAAACCATATGATGTGGCTATCCTATTTTCTATATCGTCGTTAAATAGAGTATAAACATTCCATGAAGCTGTCCCAACTGTTTCTTCCAATAAGAAAAGGGGGATAGAAAACTCTTGATATGGTTCAAAATATTGGAATACCTTTCTCCTCTCATTAAATTCTTTATCAACATGGTCTTTTACTAATTTTAAGGTTTCATAAGGAAGTTGACTTGCTGGTAGATTTTGGACCATACTTGCTTGAAATTTTGGCCTAGCAAACATTTCACCACTAAACCTAGCAACTGCACTACCAATATTGGAAGCACAAATTGCAAGAACAGAGTATTTTTCTCCTTCTCTAGGAAATATTTGCGACCTTCCAGCAGTTGGCATAACACCTGCCGGAACAATATAAGGTACTAATCTAGTAGAACGTAACATATAACTAAAACCTGGTATAAAATATTGAGATTCATTTTGTGGACGAGATTTCAATTTCCCTTTATCATTCTTAAAGTTTTTCAACTCTTTTCCATTCTCTTCCCAATTCACAACTAGAGTAATTGGCGAAAACCATGGAGAAGCTATCTCAGTTTTAGAAAACGGGACCCACTTTTTTTCTATTGATAATTCTTTTATACATCTATCACGGCTAGAACTTACTTTTTTATTTTCAAGAGGTGGACTTAAAGTTAATTTACTAGGATCTACTTCCCAAAAAAGCCTTAAAAACCGAAAATCTTGGCCAGTTTGTAATCCTACTGAAACTGATGCTTTGTTCCCTTCAATTTCAGGAAATTTTTCTAATTTTTTAATCGAATCACTAGAAACCCAATAAGCAAATGGAGACCCTGACAAACGATTAAAGGTTGCTGGGTTTATTCTGAAAACCCTATTATCTTCTTTCAACGGACTATTAATTAATTTATATAATTCATTCTCTTTTTTTCTTTCAATTAAAAGTCGGTAAAATGTTGAATAACTAAAGTAAGGTTTTTCTGAGGTCATTATGTAAGCTGCAGTTTCTACTGTTGCGTCAAGTACCCCTTCCCCCAAATCAGCCATAAGGTTCACATGTCCTTTTTTTGTCAGTATTTCATTTCGAAATGAATCAAAAGAACCTAAGAAAAAGGGTGTCCTACTTGATATTACCCCTACTTTACCTCTTCTATTTATCATAGATAGAGCGCGTTCGACAAAAGTTGCTAATAAGTCTCCCTTAGTATTTGGGTAATTCTTTTCTATATACTTCTTAGAATTTTGAGAAGATGCCCCAAATGGTGGATTCATTAGCACCACATCATATTTTTTTAGAAGGATATCAATAAATGCGAATCCCCTGGCCGTATCCTCTGTAAACAACCGTCTTTTATTAAGTTCTCCCACTTCAGATTTCTCGGAATATTCTTTTAATGATTTTATGATTTTATTTTCTAAGTTGTTCCAAAGCTCACCTTTATCATTAATATCAGTAAAGTCTAATTCAGTTTTGTGGGAGTTATTTTCATTATTGAAGAAATTAATTTGGGATCCGTGATTTTCTAGTTCCTTAAATTCATTCTTAGCCTTTTTTATAGAGTTTTCTATCTCCTTTTCTATTTTAAGCAATGGACCAGTTTCACCGGCTATCTTCATTTTATCGAAAATATTCTCTAGCAATGGAGACAAGATTAATGGTTTTATATTTGAGACAAACTCCTGTAATAATACTTTTTCCCCTGGCATCGGTTCTGCACAAACAACATTAGATTTTTGTATTCTAGGTCTCCTTTTAGATTCAATCCCTTTATTATTCCAATACTTTTGAGATCGCAGCCAAAGGGATAAACCCGCTATTTGAACTGCCCTTGAATCAATATCAATACCATGGAGATTAAATTCAATAATTAAGCGTGGGACATCGATAATAAACTCCTCTTTATTGGAATATACGTCTCTTAATGGAGGTAGATCTTTGCTCCGCATAAAAGAATTCTTTCCTAATTCATCTTCTAAATCCCAAGCTTCTAAATAGATTTGCTCTAACAAATCAAACGCATAAAGACCAAAGTGCATTGAACCGC
Source organism: Thalassobacillus devorans MSP14 (assembly GCF_000496835.1). GTDB lineage: Bacteria > Bacillota > Bacilli > Bacillales > Halobacillaceae > Thalassobacillus > Thalassobacillus devorans_B. The sequence continues at coordinate 91,578 of NZ_KI543238.1, read as the reverse complement.
AAGCAGGGTCTAAAACTCGCAATTCACGAGGATCTTTTAATTGTCTTTGTGGAATAATAGATGTGTCTAAATTAAAGCTTCCATATTTCACATTTTCTATATCTTTACTTGAAAAAACTTCACTTGGGAAACGATGTAGATATTTACAACGATCTACCAATGCTGTGTTCCCTTTAGTCATTTCATACCATATTCTACCTAAGGTGTTATCTGCCAAGAACTCTACTATATATCGCGGAGTAAAGAATTGATTTCGAACGGCCAGTTCTCTTGAATTTCTTGGTGAGCGAGCTGCTTTTCGCATTGCTTCACGCTCGCTTTTTTCATTAAAATATTGATATATCCATCCAATAGTCTCATCTTCACTCCAAAGAGGTATTATTTGAGGGTCATTTATTAACTCCAATAACTTTAATAACACTGTTTCTCGTGGAAATAAGCGCCCTTGAAGGCTAAATCTATTGAATAATACAGGAAGACTTAATGATACTTCATCAAAGACACTATAAATATAACTACGATAAGCATCTCCGGTTTCCCCAAGAGAATTACCAGATATATGAGTATATAATTGAAAACCTTTAGATTTATATCCTTTTGAAATAGACTCAATTATATAGCCTCTTGCCTCAGCCATTCTTAGTGCACAAAGCCGGTTTAAGATAGTAAAAGCTTGTTCGCGAACAATTCTCTGAAGACCCTCTTTCCTTTCGATATTGGAACTACGATAACCTCCAGCCAGATAATGATCTAGCGTCTCACGAAGTAATCGTGCTGTTTCTAACTCGCTATTATTCAAGCTAGTAAGATTGGTTAAATCGCTTATTTCTCCATTTAGCGGGTCTAATCCATATTTATGCTGCAATTGTCGAGTAAACTCATTTATTAAAAGATCACGTGTCTCATTTACAAATTTTTGAACCTGGTTTCGTGTTTCTTGCTCAAACCCCATTTTTATCAATCCTCAATTTTAAGTATTACCTTTATGTGGTCATAAACTTTAATTCTGCTTTTTAAATCTTCAAGTTCATTAATTAATCTATCTATCTCATTAGCATTTCTTAATACATTTGGCACTTTTAAAGAACCGTTATAGTTGGTATTTCCTTCTTCAATAATCATTGCTTTTTCTTCATATAACCTTTTCAGAACCCGTTCTTTCCCCAGATCTTCGACTTTTGCTTTTAGTTCTTCTAAATTTGAGTTTATAACAAATTCTTGTTTAACTAATTTACTTAAACCTTCTATATCCTTTGAAACCTCTATTATTAACGCTTCAACTTGCGCTAATATATTTAATTGCTCCTCTTGAGTTAATTCATTCCAAACTTTAATTTTAGTTAGTTCTTCTTTTTGTTTTTGGATATTATTTTTTTGTTTATTTAACATTTCAACTACAGCATCACGAGTAGCTACTTTAAGGTCTGTTAGAGCACTATTTAAATCAGGTATGAATCTATAAAAGGACTCCATATTTAGATACTGATTCACTTTTTCAAGGTCATCCTTTACCTCTTCATATAATTTTTCAGGTACACCAAACATCGGAAAGCCTTCGATTTCACTTTTATGTTTATTAAGTCTCCTAATAGTCTCTTCAAGTTCTTTGTTTAAAGAATGCTTAACTTCTAATGCCCAATTAATGTTGGTAAAAAGAATTGATTCTTCAGCCCCAAATTTATATGTAGCATCAGACCCATCGTTTGATAAAATCATAGCGATTTCCATATTTATTTCGTGTATTTTCCCTTCCCCAGGAAGACTCATAGAAGATAATTTCCCGTGTAATGTAGCAATATCCAACTGCAACCTTGAGAGGTATTTAACTGCTACTTTACTTATTTCATCTTCTAGAGGAAATACTGTATCCCCAATAAGGTTTGTTAATCGTTGAGAAGCCCTAACTAAAATGTCATTTGAAGGTCTTTCCTCCCTTAAGGAAACATTAACGTCTTTAAATTTATTGTTTGTTTTTAAAGCATCTATTGCTTGTTGTCCAACAACCGAAATATCCCTTCCCGACACATTTAATTTTATTTCACCTGCCAGAAACAATGAAGCTATTAAGTAACGTATGGTGTCTTGAGACCAACCAAATGGAATATCAGAGAAATTATCAATCACTCTTTTCCCTTCTACAACCCCGTTATATTGTAGATAATCGCGTATGCTTATTAATGCCTTATGTTCTGTTTTAATAGTTGGCTTACCATTCTTCAATTGGACTAATTCTAATGGATCAACTTCCGAGGTTATAGCTGATAACTTTTCTACTCTAAGAAACTTTTCTGCAATAGAGGTATCAACTCTTATCGGAGCTTCAGAAAAGCGATAAAAAACTTGCTTCGCAATGCCTTTTAAGTATTTATTAAAAGACTCTCCAATATTAACTGAAAATTTTTCCACAGGTGATGACTCACCTCGGAATATAAAAGAGCCTAGTTTAAAACATCTTTGAAAGAAATGTTGTAAGGATTTACTTAACTCATTAGCTCGGTCAGCTTGAGCTGCACAATAATTTTTTACTTCTTGGTCGGGTTCATTTCTATAATTTCTGTTAATTTCTTGGCATCTATAAATCTCTTCTACCATCTCTTTAATCTCTGGAACAGATCTTCCTAAAAGGTATATAATATTTTGAGATGCTTTCTCTCTAGATTCATCAATTAAATTCTTTCTAGTCTCTTCATATTCGTTTGGTAAAACAAGTTCTATTATTGTTTGGATTTTTTCCCTTTCTCCCAAAAGGTTATTACTATACCCACCACTTCTTACCTTGAGGCCAGATTTGACAGTGAGAACGCCTTCAAGGTTTGTTGTAGGCAAAGGACTAAGGCTTTCGGCTAAATTTTGATTATAAATACGTTTTGTTTCTGCAGAACGCAACGTAATTCTAGACCTTTCTAACTCGATTTCATTTAATTTTTCACTATAAAATTGGAGGTTACCGTGTTGTTCTCCAAATGGGACAGTAGGGTTATTAATTAAATCTTTAGTAGCTGCTTCTACATCTTCAATTTTTGGCCCCTCATCTATTGAAGTTTGAATTAAACTAGTTACATTTTTAATTGAGATAGGTATGTTTTCTAACATTTGTAGTATTGCTACCGTTTTTGCTATATCTTTATGAATAACAGAATCCTGGTAATGCATTAAAGTTTTTACAACTGCTCCATGCTGTGAAGGGAAAGCCCGCTTAATATCTTTCTCAAGCGAATCATACAATGTAACAGTAGTAGCTAACCAACCAACATTCTTTTTAACTACTGGAGAACGTCCATCTTCGCCTTCAATCAATATATCTTGAAGGACTTTTATTGCTGACCTTAATCCGATCCCTCCCGTAGACTTTGCTAAAGCTCCTAATAGATTCAATAGAATATCAAAGTGAGCAGGTAAAAAAGGATAAAGGTTAATAAAAGTATTAGCATTAAAATCAGAGTAATAATTTTTTGCATTTTCTAAACTAGTATGCTGGCGAAGCCTTTGGCCATATTCATCAAAAAGTTTTTGAAGTAACTTTTCTCCTTCTGAAGACTTACTCAGTAAACGACGGTAACTAATCTCCTTTATATCACTTGAAACTAAATCAATTTGTATTGGAAACCGATCTTTAAGTTTAAATAGTTCGGGTGAATTTATAGCGGTCCTTGGATCATCTTCAGTTAATGTCTGTTGGGCAGTACCTAAGATCCATACCTTACCATCACCAATATTTTTTAGATTTTTTGCTAAACCATCTAAATTTAATATCAAGTTTTGCCGTGACCCTACGTATTGTCCCACCTCGTCTACTACAAAAATGATATATTCTTTACCAGTAGTCTCTCTAAGAATGTTAATCATTTCCTCAACTCTATCTTTTTCAAAAGTAATAAAATCCTTTGTTTCTGCTGAAAAAGAAGTGGTGGTCTTAAATAACTTAGGATACATATTATGAGCTATTTCTGGAATTAACCCATCAATAACTAATGGATCATTTTGTACTTCTACCCAATCAACTCCTATTTTCTCCAATATTAAATTCTCAAACTCTTCATAGCGACCATCTATTTGTAATTTTTGCTCCAAAGCCGCCACTTTTAGATTTCTAGAATAACCGCATTCCTGGAGTACTTTATAATAAAGAACTGTAGATACATCTTCCATAGTAGCACCTGTCAGCATTTCACTTGCTAGGTCCAGAAAAACTACCTTAGCTGGAAATTCACTGGAAGCTTTAGATAATAGCTCTTTTGTTTCAGGCTTCTTAAACCTATCCTGTAAATAATTCAGGAAAGGAATCCCCCTAATTTTCTTTGTATTATCAAGAGCTAAACCTAAATACTTAGTCAGAGAACTTTTACCAGACCCATAGAAACCGGAAACCCAAACACCAATTTCGTTCTCATTTCCTTCTTCCATGGCAATAATCATTTTGGTAAGCAACTTTTGAAACTGCTCTTCTATACTTTCAGTGACAATATACTCCGATATTTCTGCCCTTAACTTATCTTCTTGAGCAGTGCCGTAAGTTATCACCTTTTCAATATTTCGATAAATATCTTTGTTTTGATCAAATAAATTTAATATCTTTTCCATGAGATTATTTCACCTCTTAATATATTAGCCGCCGATATGAACAGATCTATAGTTCCCGTCTTCTGGGTAAAATCCCAAAAATCTTAAGTTGGTCTTCCCCGTTCTTTCACCTGGATATAAAAATACAGTAGGTACACTAAATTTCCCCTGGAGCTTGCTCTCAATAGAACCTATTCTCATATATGGATGTAACGCTTCTAAGTCAGTGAAAAGTAACAGAACATTTTTTTCCCCTTCAATTTCATTTAACTTATTAATAATCTTTTCTTCTAATGCACCTTTACTAATTTCATTAGATAAAGATTGATTAGTTTTTTCCCATTGAAGTGGATCGCTTTTCTCAGCTTTTAACCAAAGGTTACGTAGCGGGGCATTTTGAAGTATAGTTAAAATATTAGATGCAATTGAAAACACGTGAACTTCCCAACCATTGTTATTCAATCTAGCGATAATAGCTGGTAACTGGCTTTTCATTTGTAATATTCTATTAGGATTAAATATCAGATAATATATAGGTTCAAAGCTTGCATTATCTATGTCTCTCCCATATTTCAAGTGCTTTAAAAGTTCTTTTAATTCTTCGTTAATTAATTGCACCTATTAACTCCTCCCATTTTTTGTGATTCCAATCGATTTTGACTATACTTCCACCTGCCTGTAGTATAAAAAAGCCTTTGAGGGCATTTTTTTTAAACTCATTTAAAACATCAATTTTTTCCATTCCAAATAGGTTCCAATCTGGGTGATTCATAATTGCATTATCACCAACTCCACTAAAATGCAAATCATAAGCTAAAAATATAGATACTTTCGACTCAATCCTCAACGGAATAATAGGTTTTTCTCTCCTAGAACCTTCATCTAATAAACCAAAATCTATACATGAACCTATTAAATACGATGAAACCCTTCTAACGGTACTGTCAGCCCAAGGTTTAGTCGTTTTGCCACTTTCAATACCTTTCAAAACAAAGTTCCTTGCGTCATCTATATTTATTGAGTCAAAACCACTTAAATAACGTTTCCAATAAACCTCTCTTATAAAATCAGCTAGAATATTATTTGCCCTACAAGTGAATATAAGTAGTAACTGTGTAAATTCAGTATAAGAAAGGTTTTCCATTAAACGCTTTAGGATGTTAGCTGGATAACCTCCAGAATTTAAGAATCTAGGAGAAAAACACTCAGTTATTAAATTACGCAGCCTTCTGGCAGAAATATTCGAAAATTCCCCTATGCTTAGTACATATTGATAAAGGGCTGTTGAATTCATGCCCGGTTCCCATAAGCTTAAAAGTACCTTAGTTTCTTCAATTGCCCCTAAACCCGCTTGCAGCTTAGTCGTATATAAGCCTTGCTGTGCATTAATTTTCATATGAACACTGTTCCTCCATAAAGAAAGGAAAGACTTTATTTCCATTTTTAAATGCCCGATTATATTGAGAAGCTACTTTCTCCCAGGTTTTCACTTTTTCAATATCACTTATTTCACCCATTAATACTGGTCCTATCTCATCAGCGTTTTTATCCTGGAGAGATAAATCATTTAAATTCTTAATAGGGTCCAATAAACAATCACTTACATCTTTAATGATATCTTCTCTTGATAAATAGTTATGCAACTGTTGTTCAATCACTTCAGGAAGTCTAAATAAATGAAAAGTGTCTTTCCCTACACCTATAAACTTATCATGCACTCTTGCTGCAGCTATTCTAACTCCATGATATTGTGCAAGAAACGTGGTATTTTCTGCTACAGGAGCTAAAAAAACCTCACTGTTATTATCAAGAAAAGACGAAGACCACCAACCGCTTTGTCGACTTTCACCTATATACCCTACTAAAATCCTTAATTTTGCTAAAAATATGTAATCATTGCTATTCATATACATTTCCCCTCAATATTAATTCTTTCCCTATTTTCAAATCCATTTCCTATTTAAACCATTTTATCATATTAAAAATGGTTTAGCCCATTATGCTCTTAGCCCAGTATATCAAGTATAATAACCCTCCCAATATGGAAAGGGTTATTATACTTGACATTACTCTCCCAATCTTTCTTTGCTTCTCGCTAAGCTACTTTCTCAATCACTACGTTATAAGAAGATAACAGTTCAAAAAACTGACACGATTTTGAGTAGTATTTCCTAAATATATACTTTAATTATAATGAACAATTTTTCACCCATTAACTTTCATTGGTTCCTCTCACTACTTTCTATTACTAACTCCTTCTCTTTACTTATTTCTCTATTCCAGTCTTTGTTTATAGGTAAATCAATTCTAGATACTTCTTTACTCATTAAACCTTGATACTTATTTGCAAACTCCCTCCCAGCCTTATCATTATCTGTACAAAAAGTGATCTGCTTCACCTTATGGCCTTCCTTACCCATCCGTTTGATCTCATCTATCATAGTCTGACGCTTCAGGCCTGACATGGAAACCAAGCGAGTATCTTGCAGCTTTTCTTTCTTAATACTCCAATAAGACAGCGCATCGATCGGGCTTTCAAAAAGGTGGATGGAATTAGGTTTACCTATATCAACGGAAAATCCAGCTGAACCATGGCTGTTCCTATCAATCCCTTTAAACATTCGCCCATCTTTCATTGGAGAAGTACCTTGTCGATCCGCACCAACGACCTCTCCCTGCTGCTTCCACTTAAACACGACATTTCCTAGCTTGTCCTGAGCGATTAAGTCTTTTTTATCAAGCCAATGAACAATCTTAGGGTGAATCTTCCGTTCATTCGTAAGATAATTCTTTGCCATTGTCCTATCGTTCACTTCATAATGAGAAGGATATTGATATGGCTCCTTAGGCTTTTGCTCTTGAACATTGTCTTTTACTTTATAACCTTGCTCATTTAAGTCTAAAACCGCCACTGGAAAGCTCATACCGTAAAACATTTTGGCAAAGTTAATGACTCCAGCTCCTTTTTCGTCTCGAGAGTTCCAAGCATACATTTGATCTTTAATCACTAGACTATCATGCACTTTATGTCGATAGTACCTCCCCTCTCTCTTCAATGGCTCCCCTTTACGTTCAAGATAGTCTATGAGATCCACATTACGAGCAACCTCCACTTGGTCCGCGCTTACATGTTTGGCCATGCAGCACTTCCTCCTCTCTAAAATTAGATATAAAAAAAGACAGGGAGAAAACTCCCTGTCTAGCGTTCAACCTCTACTTTTTCTTTTTGCTTTTCCTTCTGCTGAAAAGCCTCATTATTACCCTTTCCATTCTTCATTTCTGAAGTGGTGCTTTCTTTTTCTTTCTCTTCATGGAACTCTCGGTCCAACTTACTTTCAATTTGAGATAGTCGCTGCTCACCACGATCAGTTAATGGTAGTTCTTTTAATTCTTGAAGAGATTCTTTCTTAAGTTGATATACCTCTTCTTTACTGTGGGTCTCCTGAAAAGCACGCATCTGATTTAAACGTTCTTGCCGGTCATTGTTTTCTTCTTTATCCAATTCTTTTCCGACTGTTGGTTCAATAAAATTCATGAGCTCCTTCTTATAAGCGTCTTTGAAGTCTTGGTGGGAATACTCCTCTTCTGTTTTTTCTTCCTTACCAAATGGTCCTTTATCTCTCTCAGACTTGCTCACTTGGCTTCTATACATATCACGAAGCTTTTCTGAAGGTAATTTCTCCTTTTCTTGTTTCTCCTCTTCCACTCCATATTTTTGTTCTTTAATATTCATTGTTTTCTCCCCTTCCTTTTCTTGGTCCAATGATTCTTCAATGGTCGTTATGAATTCTTTAGCTGTAGACTGAACTTCTTGTAATAGCTTTTCATGGTCTTTAAATTCATGGTCCTTGGTCCAGTGATGCAGATAATTTAGTGAGTAATCACTGGTATCGATGTTGAAATAAGAAGCAACGGTATAAGCAGTCATTTCCGCCTGAAACTCTTTCTCCGGCTTGGTATAGTCATTAACGTTTTCTTCTGTATGAAGTTTGGCATGGGTTAGTTCATGTAACAGAGTTTTTGTATCTTGTCGCTCAGAGTTACGCGGATTAAGAGCGACTTCACCTCTTCCTGTGTAACTTACGCCTTTAGCTGCTCCTAACTCTTCATAAGGCTCTACAATTTTAATGTTATTGTTATCAGCTATTGCTTCCATCCCTTGTCGAAGCTGACTGTAATTTTGAACCTTCCCATCGATCCATTTGTTAGGAAAGATTTGAGGCAGATCTTTTTGAGTGGCTGTTGTCTGCGAAACATCGAAAACACTTCCGGTTGAATAAACAAGACGGCCATCTCTTTTATCGAGTTGGCCGTCTTTGACTTGTTGCTTTTCTGTTTTCGTCGCATATTTCAAAGGTTTCCATTCGCCCTCTTCATCTTGAAACTGTTGACCTAAACGATTAGGTACAAGAACCTTTAGACTTTTCTCTCCTTTGTTTACGGAAAACCCTTTGTCTTTCCAGAAGGCGTAAGAACCTACAGCTTCTGCTCCTGGAAACTGTGAATCAATTAATGCAGTATTCCGTGGAGAATACCGGTGGAACTTTCCCATAAAATCTAGATATTCTTTCATTTGTTTAGGAGAATGAAAGTGCTGAGAAATACTTTCTTCCATCCCCTCTGTCAGTCGATTGATCTCTTCTTTGACCTTTTCCGGTGATTTCTGTTTATAGGATTGTTTAGCCTTCGCCATGATCTTCAGCTCCTTCACTGATGTTCATGAGTTCTTCCATTTCTTCCTCATCGTAATTGGGTTCTGTATTTAATATCAGTTCCTTTGTTTTCTTATGAAAAGGAATGAGTAGATTCTCTTGATTTACTAAATGTTGCTCAAGATCATCCATTTCCTCAGCACTTAACGTTAAGGTATATTCATGCTGGCCCACGTCCATCACGAGCTCATTATTTTCACTTAAACGCTTAAACACACCTACTTCATAATCGCTATTAAATAAAAGCATATCCTCACTCCTTTGTTGAAAAATTCCTCATTTATACCATTAGCTTGATGCTGGTTGAGTCTCTGTTGCGCTTATTCTCTTCTGACGCTGATGACTGATCCTTTCTTCCACCGCTTGTTTCGCATCCTTCATTGCTTGGCTTTCAAAGATTGGCGTGGTAACACAACTTTCTAAGTTCTGATCCATCGCAAAACCATTCATTAATTCTAGAAGGACTTGTGTATTTTTATCGCTTCGATTGGCTGCTAACCGCAACCGTTTCATCTCTTCAGAAAACACGTCTTGAAAATGTTGAGCCATCAAACTCATGAGATATTCTTGTGATTGTTCCTTCGCATTCTGTGCTTCCCATTCCTCAATCATACGATCCAAAGCTTCACCTGGATAACGAATATGGTGCTGTTCCTGATACTCTTTAATTAACGCAATTGTCTCTTCATGCAACGTGACATTTTGACGTTTTCTCATTCATGTCCCCTACCTTTCTCTTTCGATTTCTCGTTCCAACTTTTGATGATCCAAGTCATTGATAAACTGGTCATACGTTTGCCCCAACGAACGTTGAATGCTTCTCAAGGAACGTTGCAATTGAATCCCGGAAGGCATGGACTGATAAGGGGCATTTGTATTGGTAGTTTGTCTAGGATACTGCTGGTGATCGTATCGTTTCATTTCTTGTATGAAAGCATTGCCCATTCGTTTATAGAGATCATCTAACTTATTTTGTTTGTAATGCTGAAATCGTTTTTTATCCTTCGGTCCATCCCCATAGGCTTGTTTTAATTCGTTCACTTCTTGATCCAACTTATCATGCAGCTGCTTCATATCTTTGCCATGATACTTATATAAATACCTTGTCGTTAATTCATCAACCTTTGGTCGAATAGGATTCAGCGTTTGATAACCATAGTGCCACTGCCGCTTATCCTTAGGCAAGTGATTATACACGTCGAGGAACAGAGGTTTTATTTCTCTATTGCTCCATTTCATGCTGCTATTTTCTTTCTTTGCATTTACAATATGGTCACGGATCAACGAGTTAATTTGATTTCGTTCTTGCGTTCGATTTAACAATCCATTCACGACTTCACTTTTCATCGCGTCTAGCGTTTTCGGCTTTCGCTTTCCACGGTCACGAGTCGGGTTTGGTTCGACTGTAGCCACATGAATATGAATGTTATCGGTGTTATAATGAATAGCCGCCGACCATACAGCACTCTCCTGTAAACTCTCTTTTTTCATCATCGACTGCATGGATTTTCTTGTTACTTGCTTCAAAACGTCTTCGTCTAAAGTGTGTGTCTTTGAATCATAAACGCCTCGGTTTTGAAGCCAATCATTATCAAATGTAATAACATCTTGCCACATGATACTGTTCTTCTTCTGAGCTTGTTCAAACAAAGATTTAATCCCCTGCTTTCCATCCACCGATAAATGGTCCGACTGCTGAGTAAACAAGGCAGATGTTTTATCTGGATCGTCCATATAGTGATTATATAAACTAAACATGGACCGATGAGCATCCCCCTTTCCTTTGGCCTCTTCACGATCTACGTATTGCACATAATCTTGGAATACTTTTTTATTTGCGGTCACGAATTTTGTTTTTAAAACCACTCCAGGCGTTACGGTTTCACTCATGCTTCTTCACCTGGTTCTTCAATCTGTAAGAGATCATTCATTTCTCGAATCGCTGTATAACAGTGAGCCATCGTTTGAATGTTGCGATCGACTAATTGCTGCAGTCTTTGTTCACGATGGTTCTCTTCTCTAAAGACAGCTAACTGATGCAACTGAGCATGTAAAAACTCTTGCCGACTTAATCCTTTTTCTTCCGCAAGTTCGTCAATTCGTTGAACAGTTTTCGGGTCCATATAACGAATTCTAACTTCCATTTCAATCACTCCTTTTGATGAAGTCCCTAAAAATAGTGAATAAAGAGAAGAGCATAAGGGGTTTTTGTTCCCACTTGGCGTGTGAATCCCGGCAGAGCCGGGCAAAACGAGGGAACAAGAAAATCTCCAGATGTGCGGTCGCTGTGTGGCTAAAACAGGAACATCCATTCGTGTATTCACCTTGTAGTGTGGTCCCTGCACAGGAGATGTGTGGACCCTGTGTTGTCCTTTATCACAACCTACATCACTATTTAGTTCGAAATCATATCCCGTTTTTCTTCTAACATCTTGATCTTCTCAACGATGGTTTGGATGGTTAGTTCATGTTCAGCTGCCTCTTGATTGATCTGTTCTTTTTCATTTTCTAGGTGATGAATTCTAGCCTCCGTTTGCCTTTTCTCTTCCTCCGTTTCGTAAAGAAGCTCTGATTCTAATTCAACGGTTTTCTGATCAATTTCTTTGATTCGTTCATCGATCGTTCGAATACTTTCCTTCTTCTCTTTCATAGTTTCTTTCGCCTCTTCGATCTCTTCAGATAAAGCAGCAACTTCATATTCTTGCTCCGTTAAAATGTTTAATTGTTTGTCCATTTTTACTTTGCGTTGATCTGTATAAATACGTGCCAGCTCTTTCTTTTCCTCACCCCCTTTCCGGGAATTTTGATCATCCTTTTCCGTAAATAGCCTAGTGGTTTCTTCCTTGTTAACATCTAAGGCCATTACATCGAAGGAAGGACTTACCTGTTGGATACTAATGACATATCTGCTTTCATCGTTGTACTCTACATGCGTTGGAAGGTCGCGCTTGGGATGCTCTTTTTCCTGTGCCGTAAAGCTCAACGATTCATCTAATAAAGCTGTTGATTTATTGATATTTATGGTGACAACCATCAGCTTTTTCGTTGGATTATAAACCCAATCCTTAATAGTCAGTTCGCCTGACCCTTGTAAGTTCAGAGGTTCATTGACAGGCGTTTGCTGAACTTTGCTCTGCTCTTCATCACCAAATATAAAACCAGAAAATAAGAAAAAAAGAAGCGCCATGGTCATGACGCTTAATCCAATAAGATATTTATTTGTAGTCCCTTCCGTGATGTGTTTCGTTTGTTTTTTCATGTATATCCCTCCTCTTCTACGTCTTGAAAATCTGTTATCTTCCACTGTCCTTCTTCCCTATGCACTTTTATATGGAGGAACACGGGAGACACCTGTTTTTGATCGTTCTGCAAAGAAAATAACGTGTGTTTAAACTTAACTAACACGCTTGCTTGATTGTTTGTGAGATTACCTGTTTGGATGAATATTTCTACTTCATCTACCTCCGTTTTCCTATCTCCTTTATAAGTATCTGTAGGAAAGAAGGTCGCAGCCAAGTCTTTGCTCATTACCTCGTTTGCTTTCTTTTTCCTTTCTTGATAAGTCTCTTTATCCTGTTTAAAAGCTACCTCTATAAACGTAGAAACCTGCTTCACTAAAGCGTCATATCTCGCTTGAATGTCAGCAGGTTCCTGTTTTTGTAATGTCTCTTTTAATGCAGTTTTTTCTTCCATATTCTTTTCGTTTTTCACTTCTAATTGTTGCAATCTCTTCTGTACATCATCATATGATGCCGTGCGTGTAGCATATATATTAACCGATGTGAGAACGATTAACAGAACAACAAACAACCCAAAAAGTATACGTCGATTCATCGCTGTTCTCCTTTCTTAAAGCCCAAGATAAGGGGCAGGATCTACGTCCGAACGATATTGGTTTTTGGTCATGACTTCGAAATGAAGGTGGGGTCCTGTAGAGTTTCCTGTCGAACCGCACTTGCCTACTTTTGATCCTTTTTGGATCATCTCCCCGTTTTGTACACTTATCGTATACAGATGAGCATAGTGACTATAAAGCCCCTCTTCATGTTTTATAAGAACGTTATTTCCATATCCAGAGTTACTTCTTTCCACCTCAACAACTTGACCGTTATCTACGCTTTGAATAGGCGTTACAGCATTCGTACAAGCAAAGTCTATACCTCTATGCATATCCGGTGTTCCATCAAAAGGATCAGGGCGCATGCCGTAATCGGATGTTTGTGCGAGTGCTCCTTCAATGGGCATAACCCAGTTACCCGTTGGTTGTAAATCTGCTTCAATCACTCCGCCTTTAAGGTGACTTAAAACGGCCTCGACATAGCC
>NZ_KI543238.1:0-77958 GCF_000496835.1 Thalassobacillus devorans MSP14 | reverse complement strand
AATATCTCCATAACACGCTCCAGTTTCTGCCGACTCAGGTCTAATGCATGAATACATGCCTGTATGCTTCAATTCCTGGTATTTCATTCTTGAGTATTCGATCGCTAACTCTTTGCTGTATTCTCCATTGTTGTGTTCGTTTGCGTAATCAATGAACCCTCCACCGAAGTTATAAGCTTGGAGTGTTAGCTTAATATCTCCTCCTGCTTTATCCAGCATCTCCGAGAAATATCGGATACCAACATTAATACTTCTTTCAGGATCCTCAATCGTGTTTGGTGGTAGACCAATAGATTCACTTGCTTGCATCACATCATCAAGACGTCCTCCAGATTCCTGCATCGTTTTGGCGAGGAGAAGCTCCACATACTTGGACACCCCATACTTTTCGGCATATTCTTCAAACAGAGGACGGTACTCTTCTAATGCAGCTGAAACTTGTGCTGTTCCATTTACTACATCAATGGACCTCACATTCTCACTGGAGGAAGACTTTTGATAACCAATTAGCCCTGTAATGACGGAAGCATACAAGAGCATTTGTAGAAGGAAAAGAGCTACCAGAATACCAACCAACCATAGCCATACTTTCCGAGGTACTAACCCCAGGAGAAGGGACCAAGGCATCCTTATGCACCTCCTCCAAACAAGGCTAACTCTTCGTCCGATACCTCCACCTTGAAGCGAATGTTTTCAACAGCACGGATGCTTAACATCGTCTCTCCTGTTTGTAGGTAAGGGATATCTTTTAATTCACTTTGGCTTAATTGCCCCATGAATATCTGCTGCATCATCTCTAAGTTGTTACTATCCTGCTGCATAATAATCTTGTATTGCGTCAGTTCAAAAAGCTTCTTAATCTCCTCTACCATACTTTGATCCGACCCCTCAGGAACAAAATCGCGAATTGTATGACTCGCGTAAAGGAGGGCGCCAAAATACTTTCTTGCCTCACGACTAAACTTTGTAAGGAAATCAAGAGCACTCTCGCTTTTCTTTTTTGTATTTATAATGTGATGAGCTTCATCTATCAATATGAGATATCTTACAGCGTCTTCAAAAGCTAATTCTCCTCGATCATAAGCATCAAACTGAGGAGAACCATTCGTTAGCATAGAGTCCCATAAGAGATTGAGCACATTAAACAATTGCGCCTGGAAAACCTCTGCCCTCATTTGAGACAGGCCCCTTAGTGTAAAAGTGACAACCTGTTGCTCATCGAAGTGTTCAATAGTTGATACTCCATTAAAAAGGTGCGCGTAGGTTTCTACAAGGTTCCGTATATTTAATTCAATGCTTTCCAGCCGTCGTTTCCTTTCCTGACTCAACTTCTCCCTTTGCTTCCCTTCTTTGATATTTTCATAGAGTTGTTCTTCAACAAAGGCAAGAAAATCTGTAAAGATAGGGTACTCATGGACAGTAAGTTCAGTTATGTTTGAGTCTGTATCGTCCTTCCATAAGCCAAGCTTTTCATAGAGCTTTCTTAATAGATTTTCATATTCTTTAAGTTCACTATCATTTGCTTCAGGTGCTAAGAATTTATAGAACGTCGTCAACTTCGATAAATGCTGAGTAAAGGACGTATATTCGTCCTCTGCCGTTCGATATACCTGTAAAGGATTGATAACCCCGTCTGACCCATCTAGAGCGATTTGCTTTCCTCCTAAAGCTTCCGTTAACTCAACAAACTCACCTGTGACATCAAACGTCCGAACCTTATATCCTTTAATCGCGTTATCCAGCATAATTTTCTTAAGCGTAGTGGATTTTCCTGCTCCCATCGCTCCGACCATGACTCCGTTATAACTCTTACGTTGCTGATCTCTATGAAAAAGATCAAAGACCACATTTCCTCCCGTGAGTGTTGTGCCATAGAACGTACCATAAGGATCGTTTAAGCTAGTAAAATGAAAAGGAAAGCCACCTGCTAACCCTAATGCGGGTATCGGATGACCTACCCTCTTGTTTCGATATGTGGATTGTTCCGTGTAATTCGTGAGTAGTGATTTCCATTCAAATTCCTGTTCGTTTAAAAAGATGGATCCTCGAAAATTCTCGTCCTGTAAAATCGATAAGACGACTTTCACTTTGTCTTCCAGCTCTTCTCTTGTTGGTGCACTTACATAATGCCTAAGATGAACACGTTTTATGATTTCTCCTTCTTCAGAGACCTGATTATATAGCTGCCGCAAATCATCGTAGTTATTTTGCGCTTCAATAATGCCTGCATTATCTTTTTCATTAATCATTCTGGAGCTCTGTTCAGCCATCCCTTTGTTTAAACCATCTCGGACCTTGTAACGATCGTCAGAGACAATATCCATTGTAGTAATCACATTCTCCATATTGAAGATAGGCTCTAACCAAAAGTCCGAAACATTTTTAGGGAAGGAATAGACATGAACACAAACTTCATAACCATCTCCTTTACGAATAAAGGATTCATGAAATTTAACCCCTCCTTGTGGTTGGATATGGGCCAGTAAGAAAGGGTTATATCCTTTTTCTTGGGTTTCTTCGGCATCACTTTTCTTTTTTAGAAATGAGAACATCCCTTATCCCTTCTTTTCTAGTTTAGAATTTTGATTGTATAGCTTATAGAGCAAATCAAGTTTCTTTTCATCGGTTAACTCAATGATTGGAGCGACTCGACCAAGATAGCGTCGACAATTGTTTCTGTACTCAGCAAGCTGTTTAAGACTAGTCGCGTAAATATATAAATAAAACTCTCTGTTCGTCCGGTGGGTCTCTAAAAAGTGCAGCTCCTCTCTTTTCCTAATTAAGAAGCGCTCATATAGAGGCGCTTTGTTTTGAGCAATCTTGTAATTAATTGCATCGAGCTGCTTTTTCATATTAACCGGAAAATTCATGGAGACTATCTTGATATCGGACGCATATGATTGAAAGAACTTGGCCATCTTCATGATGTCGTATTCAGTTTCTTGGGTAGATGGCGAATATATGTCCTTACTATGAAGTTGCATCACGTCCATATAGCCCCCATCTCCTTTTAATTGAAAGGATCCTTCCTCGGTCATGTCCTGAATGGGAAGAATCTCAGCTATGGATGGAATGGCTACCTCTCTTTTTTTCTTTTTAGCTTTCGACCTTTGCTGCTTCTTATATCTCTCAGTAGTTTTTCGTTCATCAAAAAGAGCCATTTTTTCGGAATTCTCTTCTTTGAAGAAAGGGTGGTCTTTTTTATTCTTCTTCATTTAAAGTCCTCCCTCATATGATTCTTATGGTTATCATGCTTTGTTTCCTTTCCTGCTACTTCTTGAATCAGGTCAAACAGTACGCCGACCGTTTCTTGCTCCCATCCAGACAACCACCGAATCTTCCGTGCTTCTATTTTTGTTAAGTCTCGTCCGAGCTGTTCTTCAAGAAGTACCTTTAACTGCGGGAAGGCATATTCTTCGTCATTAAACTCTTCATATTTGATTCTCATCCTTACCATCCTCCCCCTCTTTTTTATCGATAGCACAATAAGCAATTCGGTCCCTTGTGACAGCTAAGAACAAAGCTTTGGCCATACGCAGTTTGGGGTTCGTTTTGGGTCGGATCAACCAAGCAACCATCAATAAAATCCAAACGATCGCATAGTACCAAACGAATGAAGAATGAACGACATACCGGAATGTAAAGCCTATGCCGCCCAGGATGAGGACCACAAGTAAGTCTGTAAGGTAAAATAGACGGTTGATCTTCAACTCACTTCCAATTTCTGATGGAATCTTGTATTGCAATAAAAACACTCCTTCATAACAAAACGCGGACCAAGTTAAGACTCAGGCCCGCGTTTCTTAATTTTATTTATCCAGTTCTCCGTAGTGTTTCGTGATAAGTTATACGTCCGTTTTGCACTCTGAATCTTAGGATTATTATTGATTCGCTCACCCATGCGATCTTTCATATAATTCCCTATCGTTCGCTGCTCTGTTCTATTTTGATTTGGCATAGGAATATCATCTGTACTTTCTGGAGCTTTTACATCTGATATTTCTGTTTTGGTGCTTGCTGTTATTTGATCAGCCTTCTCTTTAGGTTTATTAGATAAAGGCTGCTCATAGTTGTCGTTCGAAGACGGGACGCCCAATCCTCCTGGGGAACCTTCTTGTAGAAAGGCCATAGAGGAGCCTTTCCCTGAAGAAGGCTGTGATAGCCCCTGATTTTCATGAGTAGAAGGACTATTTTTTTCCTCAGATCTTCTGATTTCCTTTCCTCCCAAAGAATCTTTTTGGCTCTTCTTATTGGATGTCATTGGACTTGGCTCTTGCTTTTGCGGGTTTCCTCGACTTCTGTTTCCTTCTTTTGAAGAGAAACTAGAGGATGGATCACTTTTTCCATTTGTCTGTGCTTTTCCTTCACCTTTTCGCCCATAGATACCAGCGACTGCTCCAGCTGTCCCGGCACCTGTATTCATCAATGCTGATGCACCACCACTTGTAATAGTTCCTGCAGCTTTCTTCACGGGAGGTCCAAGTGTTTTAGAAGCTAGGTAACCACCCATCGCAACATGCCAGGCGTTTTTCAATCCAGCATCAATTCCAAAGAGCTTTTGTACGATATTAGGACCATCAATGACGGCCAAACTTCCTGCAATCAAAGCAATCAAATACCCAAGTCCTTCAAGATTATTATTTATAAAGGTCGTGTAATACATATACACACGTAAACTTAAGAAAATCATGATAAGAGAAGCAAAAATGCTTCCAATATTCTTAATGATCGCTTTCAATCGCTGGCCCGTGGATATATCCGAATACGCCATAATTAGCGCCACGATATGATTAAAGCCAAGCTCAAAACAGAGCTTGGCTACTTTAATAGATATTAATATCATGGTAAAAGCCATAACAGAAAGGGTTACGATGGCAGTAAACCAATCCACATGCCACCGGTAATAATTTTCTGGAAGGAAATCAAACAGACCACTTTTTCCTAACTCAACAAGCCCTTCTTCTCCATTTGATTCTAATCCTACTTTGTTCATTAAAATTTCTTTCCCTTTAGATGTCAGTTGATCTCCATTTGCTTTTTCGAATTCCTTAGTTATCGTCTCATTAATAGAAATTTTATCAATGTTACTAGGAGCAACATGGTGCCGGCTTTCTACTTCTGGGTCTTCCCATCCATATTCATCATAAACAGAAATATCTGTAATATGGTCTTCCATTACTCGATCAGAGGTGGTAAAAGAATCTGTTTGTACCTTTGCTACGTCCATTGCATCTCCAGTAAAGTCATCCACTTTCCCCATTCCAAAAGATAACAGGGTAATTGTCACGATGGATATAAATATATTCATTGGAATGTCAGATCGATTTTTTTCTTTATTAAAGATCAATCGAAAGCCAATCATTCCCAATGATATGGCCAACAGAATATAGAGAATAGGCTGGATGGTTTCGAGAAAATTAGTCACGGGATCGCTTGAAAAGAAATCAGTTAAGGTTAAGATCTGATCAACCATTCCTTCCAAACCATCAACAATCATTTTTAAAAATAATATCGCTCCCCACCCTACAATCCTTAACCCCGATGTGAAGATATTGTTCGTTGATAAGACTTCGGAAAACCTCAACAATATCTCTAACAGCTCTTCATCGGACACTCCATCACCACCTTTATTATTTTATTTTTCATCCCTGATCCACTGTTGTCCCGTGTTCTTCAATTAAATTATCTATTTGTTTTCGAATGTGACTATACACTTGTCGGTTAATTTCTTGATGATCGCCTAAAAGCTTTAAGTTATAAAGAAAAGCTTCCATAGGTTCCTCATTCATTTCCTCCTCACTATGTTCTAAATGAGGAGCAATTTGCTGATGAATAAGTGAAAGTGTGCTATTATCAAAGAACTCTCCGACTTTTTCCTTCCTCCACCATTCCGTAGATTGTTCTGAATCACTGAATGGTCCATTTTGCGATTGATTTTCCATATCCTCTGGCGCCTCGTCTGTCTGTGCTTTATTAGAATAGCCAGTTTGGAAATCAATAACTAATTCTGCTGGATGAACATGGCGGTGTGGGGTAGAAATCTCTTCTTCCGTAATCGATCGCCCTGGACGAAATTCTGAACTAAGATACGTGTGAGCATATTTCATACTGTATTTTCCTGTATTATAAATAGGAAAGGCACGAATCTTTCTTCCTTTCTTATCACGACGTAATAGTACACGTCGCACTACCGTATCTCCTTCCTCCAATTCCTGCAGTTCATTGGCAGTTAGAAGATCTCTTCCTTCCGTACTTTCCGTTTTCGACTTATCCAGTGAAAAAGTAGATCCAGACCGTGTTTGAGTATTTAACGTTTTCTTTCCTAACTTGGAAGAAAAATAGGAAGCAGAATCATAGTCAGCACTCAATATATAAATTTCATTCCCACAGTTACCACGGATGGTGGCTTGCCCATCTTCTCCATACAAATCTTTTAATTGAGCATAGGATTGAACAACTAAGTGAAAGCGAATGTTTCTTCCCAAACATACCGTGATTTTATTTTCCATATCTGCTATCGCAGGCATATTTCCAAACTCATCTAACATAAAGACCACTTCTCGCAAGCATTTTTGTCCTTTGGCAATGGCTGCATTTTTTGATAATACATAATACAATTGGCTAACGAAAATAGACGGAATAGCATGAGTAGAAGTATCATAATCGGGTGTAACCATAAACACTGCAATAGGTTTATTGGAGTAAATAATCTCTTTTACTTCCATAGTGCCGCTAGCAGAAACATAAGAGAAGGAAACCTTGCCCATTTCCTTCTCTACTTTGTCAATCCGAATCGTGAAGCTATCCTTTTGAACTTCTTTATCTTTTGAAGTACCAGGAGCCGAGTCTTGAGAAATAACTAAATGATCTCCGGCTTTTAATGAGGTCTTAAAGTTAATGGTCCATGTCCCACTCTCTCCTGATTGATTGATTTCAGTGGATCCATCCGGGAATGAAATCGTCACTTTGGAAAAAGGATCACCTCGCCCCTTAATACTTTGACCGAAACCCACTCTTTTTAAATCTAAAGAGTTTTTTGCTGTCATTTTAGCTGTTTCACTCATTGTAAACTTAGTCAATCCATTCATAGCTGTCGTAAAAATGCTTGATCGAGTATTCCCTTTGGAAAAATTACTCGTTGCATATTGACCTTTTGCTACATGTGATGGGGGTAGTTCTTGGAAAAATTGATCCAATGCATTGTATTCTTGACCATCTTCATCCACCTCATTTCTAGTCCCTAACTCCGAGAGCATATTGGCGACCGTGTACATCGTAATTTTCTCTTCCATCCCTTCTGTAATGCTTTTCTCTGTAACCGCAAGGATCATCGCATTCACAAGTGATTTAGCTGAATCATCCCACATGGGTTCTTTAGCGTTTGGATTGTGGTAAAGCATATGAGTAATAGTTTCGCAAAGCGTTTGGGCTGTAGAATAATCCTCATCCTTATAAGATTGTTTAACCAACTCCAGCAAATTGAAGCTCATGCTTTGCATTGGATTCATTAAGTTTAAAACCTCAACCTCATACCCTCTTCTCTCCAGCGTCTCTCGGCTAGAAGCAAATAACTCCCCTTTAGGGTCATTGATGACTAAAGATGGCTGATGTTCAGCACGAGAGTAAGCATCTATGGTTGGAATAACATAGGTTTGGCCCTTACCACTTCTTGTCGTACCAATAATCAAATTATTGACAGGTGACGGATCAATAAAAGCTTTGTCCCCTTTTCTAGATAACACAGGGCCTCCTTTACCTTGATATGGTTGTTTTCGGTCAGGAATGGCCTTGTACTGTTGTTGAATTTCTTTTCTCGTTGCAAATCTCTGAGAACCCTTCTCGTCTGTACCTATTGGTTTAAAGTTACTTCTAAGTTTATAAATCATATGGGCTATGCCGACAAAACCGATTAAGGCAGCTATGCCATAGTAGAGTGGTTGTTCCTGAATATGAAAATCTGTTAAAAATGAAGCTTTAATTTCTATTGGTTTACTGAATTCTGGGAAAGTCTTTAAGGTTGACCACATGGCATATCCCAGATTCCATAGGAAAGTACTGACCAGCATCGTGGATATAAAAAAACAGATGCTTAATAGAATAAGCACCTGTTTTTTAGCAATGACTGATTTCAAATGAATCACCCTCTTATATATTGTTCTTTTGACTCTCCAGATCATCTTGTTGCTCTTTAAGCGAATCGATTTTAGATTGATTTTGATCTTCTGACTTTTTCTCTGTTTCTATTTGGCTATTTATTTTAGTCAACTGTTCCTCAATTTCTTGATACTCATTAATCTTTTTATTCAGTTCATCGTCTTTCGCTTCACTGGCCATCTTTTTTGCTTCTTCCAATTGATCGATCCTCAAGTAAGCAATCCCCTTTTGTTTATAGAGTTTAGGAGACATCGGCATATCTCGAATATCTACCGCCTGTTTGTATTCTCCATTATGAAAGGCTAATTTAAATTCACCTAAAGGACTCGGATGAGATTTTTGAAAGGAAGTCAATTCTTCCAGACCATGAACTTGCATAACTTGCTCAGCCAGAGAAGAAATGTTTTCCTTTCCTACATATTGAAAAGCTTGATCATACTTTTTAAGTTCTACCAGAAAATGAAGCAATGTTTGACGTTCCGATTCCGTTAATGTTTCCATTCCTTGTAACTGATCAACAGCTTGTTTCTGCTCACCTGTCCAATAACCTTCATAAGCCGTTTTTACATCCTCCATTCTTTCCAGCTCTTGTGTAGTGGCTCTTAGATCTTTGCCTTGATTGCTTAGAAGTATAAGTAGAGTGATGGATGTAACTACGGCTACCATTAACGTGGTGCTGATAACACTCACAAAAATTTTGCCACGCTTACCAAGTTGCTTCCAACTCGATTTTTGTAGTTCCTTCTCTTTCAAAACTTCTGTCATATCAATTTGATACGATGGTGGTGTATTAGAAGTTAATTGTTGAAGAAAGACATCCCTTTTTGTTTCTTCATTTTTATTTTCCATGGGTAACTGTAAAAGTTTTTGACAAACATGGTCATAAATATTTGATGTTCCTTCTGCTCCCACTTCATATGAGCCGTTGTACAGCTTGTCTCCCTCTTCATTAAATATCATAAAATCAAGCGTAATTGGCTTAGCATTTTTCTTTTTTAATTTAGTATCCAATTCTGCCGTTAGCAAGACAACTTCCTGGAAGGAATAAGGGTGAAAGCTCGAAATTTCACCATCCATTTTTGATGTGAATAATACCCTCATGGACCCTACCCCCTTAAAAAATCACCTGACTGTCAATGTATTCAGCGATAGCTGTAGCTCCCATTAGAATTACAAGCCCAACGGCACCACCAATAAACCATACAATAGAGCTTTGACGGCCTCTTACTCCACCCCAGATAAGATGGTAGGCCCCTATACCAAAAGCAATAGCTGCCGAAATAATCCCAAGCAATTGCATGGCTGTAAGAATGGAAGCACCTGTAGACTGTAAATTACTTATGGCAGATAGTGGAACAAAATTAGTTAGTTTCATCATTCATTCGCTCCTTTAAAAATTTTTATTTTCCTTCGCTTCACTTATCCCTTTGTAATGCAGCAAAGATTTCATAACTACATCTTGATTTTCCTGAATATACTCTTGGTGTTTGCTATGCAGCCAATCGTTATAAGATAGGTCCTGAATGGTTAATAGAGTCTGAACCAAGTCTTTAGATTGTTTTAGTTCACGATTCGTAGCACCCACGATAATCACCCCCTTCAAAGAAATTTGGCATAAAAAAAGAAGCGACCTAATAAAGATCACTTCTCTTATGATGTAGTCTCATCTATAAATTTTTCTATTGCTTTTTGTTTTTCATCTTCTGAAGAATAATCAACATCTCTTAAAGAAACATATTTTTCTAAGGTCCCATCTTCATAGTAACCTAATGTCTCAAACTGGATATCCTTAAGTCCTAAGTCGTCAGGTTTTAAATTATTATCCAACATCTCCTCCGACTTAGCATTTATTTCTTTTACACTAATTGATTTAATTTTCTCTTCTACTAGATTAATGTTATCTTTTCTCTCTTTTTCATCTTCCGTATTATTTAGCAATATAAAAGCTTGATTATTGTCTTCGGTGTATTTTTTTAGTTCATCAGGTGGTAAAGACTCGACTTGGCCAGTGGCTCCCTCAGCTCCGCAGCCTACGAGAATTAAGGCCAATAATAATCCAGCCAAACCACCAATCCAATGTCTTTTCATCAGATCATTCCCTTCTTAAGTGATTTGTATAACGATTCTAACACCTACTCGAACAAAAAACCACATTATGGAAAGGAATAAAATTATTTGATTGTTTATGGCTAGGTACAATCAACCCTATGCAACATTCGAATAACGTTTGCTGCAATGCACAACGTTTCTAGCATATACGTAGAACTTTATGCATCTAGGTCAAACTCCCCAGAGCTTCATTGGCAATGCCTCACCTCAAGAGTATAACCATTATTGATGCAATGCTTTTCCCAGTCACAAGATACGTTTCACGTGACACGCACCTAACGCTGATCGACTGCTAGGAAAATCCCGTGACTTTTCTTTTCCTAACATAGATATGTACTTTTCAATGTTCAATAAGTGCTGTTCAAGCACGTATTAAAATCGTTATATTTCACCTTACTGATTTCAGCTCACTCATAGGATTTTTCCGTTTTGCAATTGTTTTAAAATGTTTGTCTTTCACAGTTCGGATTCGATAATAGATTTTAGATAGCCTTTCAGCAGCACCATTTCTATCTATCGCCCAAAGACCATGAACATTGTACACTTTCCCTTCAAAAGTTTTTACGTTATCTGCTTGTGATGAAATATCATAGTAAGCCAAACGATGTTTGCCGGATGTCTTCATATTACCACCTCCCTTTTAAATAAGGTCATGGATCTCCTACGACTTTCAAATTCGTTTTGTTTAATAAGATTTCTTTAGCTGAGCTCTTCCCTTCCCGTATAGCTTGTAGGTCTCCTTCCGAAAGATCATATCTGTTATGAATAGCTTCTAGAATATTCTCCCTGGATCGTTTTAACTTAATTCCTAACTCAATTGCTAAGGCAGTATCCTCAATAGTTGGCTTTTTATTTTCATTTTGTTTTTGTTCGTTACGGTTTTTAAACCATTCAGGTATTACTTCCTGACTTGATGGTACTTTAGAAAACTGGCGTTTGTGGTGAATTCTATCTCTATGTTCAACCTCTTCAGCTTCAGCTTGTTCAATGGTTTTAATTCCTTTATTCAGCCAAGATTGAAGGATACTCTTCACATATCCCCATGAAATCTTATTTCGTTCCAAAGAACGTTTCATGGCTTCAATGGTTAATTCATCGCCAAGCTCCGCGCTCCATCCAGCTATTTCATTAGAAATATGAGGACGTAATACTCCGATATTGTTTTGATAAAATTGAACGGACTCACTATTCATGGCTTCAGAAGTAGTTGTATTAATAAATTCTTTTACATTCTTAAGTTCTTTAAGTTCTCGTTCATTCTTGTATGTGTCTTTTTGCTGTCTTTCTGATGTCGGGGAGCTGTCTTTTTGATGTTTATCTGCTGTTGTTTTGTTGTCGTATTCTTCACCATTCGATTGATAAAGTGCCCAGTTATCAACGGTTACGATGCTATATTTGTTGGTGGAATTAACCGTAATTACCCCATCTTCTTCTAATGTTCTTATATAATCACGGACGGTGGATTCAGTCATATTTAGCTCAGATGCAGCTTTTTTTCTACCAAATATGAATTGCCCAGGTTCTATTTCTACCTTTTGTCTCCCCACCCTTGATTCAGTATCTTTATGACTAGATTTAGTTAGACAGTATATAAAGACTTTCAACATCTTTTCATTTTCGAAAATTTCACTATGGAGAATTTTCCTGTGAAGCTTTACCCACCCCTGCATACTTTCACCTCTTTTCTTACCTAGCTATTTACTAAAAATGATAGCCCAATGTCTTTAAATCAGAATGATGTTTTCTCCACACCCTTAACCAGCTGATATTATATGTTTCACATAAGCTTGCTAAATAAAGCGTTGAGAAGTGAACCACACTAGCCATTGTCTCAGCAGATCTATGGATATCTTGCAATTCCATAGAGTGAACATAATCTATATCTTTCGTCCATGTCACTTGAGCAATGGTTTCAAGTGCTTCCAGTAACTCTTTCTCTAGTAACAACTGAAGAAAATATTTGTCGCTATTAGCCCTCGGGCTATCTAACTGTGTAATCCCCCATCCGATATATTCATTAACTGCTTCCAGTGCTAGCCAAGGACTATTATATTTCTCTATAAAATATTTGGTGGTTACAGGGGGAATCTTCCGTTCTCCCCTTTCTTGCTTTGAGATATACTCTCTAGATTGAAGCATGTCAATTGCCAGTTGTTGCTGTGTTTTATTAATTCCTTTTCTTGTTTTCTTCATGATATCTGCAGCCTTACTATTATAAATTGGACTCACCCCTTGGTTTGTACCAGTAGTTGTAATTAAATAATATATGATAGATTTATAGAGTTATATTACGCCAAAATTTCTTTCTGGAGCTGTTTGATCAGAGACCTCAACATGATCTCTGATCCAGTTTATTACTAGATCTTTAGGGTAAAGTGTCCGTCCTCCAACATGAACCTTTGGAAAGTCTTTTCGCCTTAAAATATGAGCGTCTAACGACTGTACACTTATATTAAAGACATATTTGGCTAATTTAGTGCGATCTAACAAGTATGGTAATTCTGTTTCTTTTTGCACATCTTCATGGGCTTTTTTTGCAATTTCATAAAAAATATCGTACACCTTGTTATTGAAATCAGCTTCAGGTTGTAATTTTGCTTCAAACAATTAAATCATTTCCTTTCTTTCGTTAGATTTTATTTTCTCGTTTTTTGTATGAGAACCTTGTACTTTATAACCAAACAAATAATGGACATTTTTTCCCAAAACTTCTGCCAAACAAATAGCTACTTTAAGAGTTGGTGTTGAATATCCATTTTCCCAATTAGCTACACTTTGTTTTCCCTTGTAACCCAAGTATTCAGAAAGCTCAGTTTGACTCATGTTAGCTTGAATTCTTGCCTCTTTTAAACGTTTATTCTTCACTATTTCACCTCCTTAGTATGAATAACTTGTACTTAAAGTATATGTACAAGATTCTTGTATGTCAACAGATAAAAACAAGAATCTTGTACTTTAGTTAAAAATATCTATAAATACTTAGAAAGATGGTACAATAATCTTGTACATGAAAAAGTGAAAGGATACTAAAAATGCTCTCACAAAGACTTAAATATTCTAGAAAAACCAAGGGACTCACTCAAAATGAATTAGCAAATAAGATTAAAACGACAAAGGGTACAATTAGTAACTACGAAAATGGTTATAGTACACCTTCAAATGAGATGCTTATTAGTCTTGCTAATGCATTAGATGTGAGTGTTGATTATTTATTAGGTAGGTCTGAGACTACAGTAAACGAAACTAAAGAAAATGAATACAATACTATCAATGAAATAAATAAGCTCATGGATAAGTATGGGATTGAAGATGCTGCATTTTTCGATTTAGAAAAATGGAAGGCTATGGGCCCAGAGCAAATCCGGGAATTGGAAAGTTACTTTCAATACTTACTAAGAAGATCCAAGGAACTCGAAAACAAGAACAAGGAATAAATCATGTCATAGTAGGTTGCATTTTATATATACACAAAAAAGCAGATAACTTATAAAAGTTACCTGCTTTTTGTTTGTTTAAGAATTTCTCTTACATATACCTCAATATTCTTTATTACAGATTAGTTAGCAATAGGTAAGCATTTGAGGTTATCTCCAGCTTTTCCCCTGCTCCACACCGAACGTGCTAGTTTCCCAGCATTCGGCGTTCCATCTAAAGGTATGTACTACATTATAAGTTCCTATGTTACTCTTCGAGACTGGATGCAACGATCCCTTCCCCCCCACATACCTTTCGGTATTGATTGATTTTGTCTAAGATCAATCGGTTCTGTGGTAACTTTTCAAGATAAACCCTTATCTTCTCTATATCTTTCATATGGATAAGTCGATGAATATCTTTATGAAGAATACGGAGATTTTGAAATTGATCTGAACCTCCTTGGTTCCTTGGCACGTAATGATGGCAGTGAACGTCTGACGCATGGAGATACTCGCCTGTAACTTCGCATTTTCCCATTTTCATACTATATCGACTAATACGATTGTCCAGATATTCGACACTTCGATTCGGTAGAGAAGACTTCATTAAGTGTCCAATTTCTTTCTGTATATCCGGGCGGAGACTTTTGTACATCTGCTCTCTGCCCTTCTTCGTGTAAAGCGAAAGCTTTGAACTGAAGTTCATAGCATTGTATGTTTTCACATTCCCGATCGGAAACAGATACGTACCATTGATATAGATCGTTTTCGTTCCTAAGCTGAAGGTTCTCTTATAAAAAGGCGGTGGCTGAAAAGGATGTTTTAGCGTTCCAACCGGTCGAAGACGGTTCACTAAAAATGGTTTGAGATCGTAAGCAAGACGTGAGAACACAAGACTTACATGAGTCGCTCGATTAAAGTAATGGTGAAGTCCTAAAACAAAACTATTGTAACGATGAATATTTTCAGCAGAAGGTGAACTTTTCATTCTTCGAATGAGCTTTTTCGCTTCCTGCTTAATTTTCTTTCTTTTTGAAGAAATGACCCCAGTATGGGCCACCCGTTTCTTACCCTTTTTATTCGCACGGATGGTGAACCCTAAGAACTCTGATTCTCGTTTTCTTAAGTTTACAATTTGAGATTTCTCTGGAGAGATGTCCAGCTTCAAACGCTCTTTGAGGTACATACGTACCGCATGATACCACCGTTGTGCTGTCTTTCCATCCCGGCATAGGATTTTAAAATCATCAGCATATCTGACCAGGTATCCTTGTTTCAAGTTCGTTTGTTTTCTCGCTCGCCTTCTGGCATCATCTGAACTGTAAGATTTCGCCAGAGGAAATACTTCCCACTGGTCCGCAACCCATTGATCTAAGTCGTTTAAAACCACATTTGAAAGAAGGGGAGATAAAATTCCACCTTGAGGCGAACCCTTCTCCGGCATTCCTTCTCCATCAATTTCCGACTTGATCATTTTAGAAATACAAGCTAGTACCTTACGGTCTTGAATACCGATATTCCAGAGTTGCTTCTTTAATAGACGATGGTTCACATTATCAAAGAAACTTTTAATATCTACATCAACGACGTAATGAAGTTGACCTTGATTAATCAAAGATTGTATCCTTGCCATAGCATGATGAGCAGACCGGAGAGGTCTGAAGCCGTAGCTATGTTTAAAGAATTGAGATTCTACAATCGGTTCGAGAACTTGTTTGAAGCATTGTTGGATCACTCGATCCAAGATACATGGAATCCCAAGGGGTCTCCATTTTCCGTTCTCTTTTTCAATCCATTCTCTTCGAACTTTCTTCGGACGATAGTTTTGAAGTTTACTTCGGACTTCATTTACCAGATCATTTTCTGAGAGCTCTTTCATGTCATCGATGGTCTTCCCATCGGTACCTGGTGTTTTAGAGCCTTTATTGGTTTTGATCATGCGAAAAGCGAGCAGGATGTTTTCTCTCGATATGATGGTTTCATATAGTTGAGAAAACGTATGTCCCTGACTCGCTTTTTCATGAAGATCCGTAAAGGTCTCCGTCATATTATAATAATCCCAGTTTCGCAGCGTTGACACTGTGGCATCCCTCCTTAGGAGTGATGTTCCCACGTTCCTACCCGATCGGTGCCATTCACGTTAGGAAAATAATCGTTTCATACTCTAGACTTGGGGCTGTTCCTCCACTTCCATTACAGAAGTCTCATCAGTCATTCCCCTACCCTCACAAGGACAAATGCTTTTCAGCATAACTTTATAGCAACCGTTTCGGGTGACAGCCTTTGATTCAACGTTCCTTGCTTTCCAAGTACCATACAACGTAGCTATCCATACTAGACGTAGATGCTTCCTTTAAGCCTGTGAGCTCGATACCGCCATCGTTCGGTATAGCGTCTTTCAGAGGGGGCAGTTTTACTCCACACCACTCACGTCATCGTAAGATGACACGTAAGTTTCCCTACGTTCAAATCTTTAGACCCTTACCTTCGGAAGTTCGTCAGTTCCTATCTCAAAGAACGATTCTCATCTTATCTAGTTTTTCAGCCGTGAGGCATATCCGTTGGCATACCTTAGATATGGCTTCAGCCTTCGTTCTGCCCAATCTACCTGTGCTTCACACCCTAAGACCTGCCAGTCTTAACGCATGCAGGAGTGTTGACGGGATGGTTTCGGGAAACATGGATCCTTCATTCCCATCCTTCGTTGTACAGTTAAGATTTAATCATATAAACCTCATGCCTTTCGCGCTGAAAAGCGCTTATAGCAGAACTTGTCGCGCGCCCCCTAATTGTGGAAGACTCGATTTCAAGATAATAGTGATCAGCCTGAGGTACAAAATAGCACCATCACTCCTAACGTTGAATAAGCCATTCATCCAGTGGGGAGGAGTGTTAGGAGACGGAATTTTTGTGATAGCAACATTGGAGCCACTATTCCAGGGTTTTTTCTTTTCCATTGATGGATCAATTTCCGAATGATAAACAAAGCTGCCTAATAAGGCGACAGCTTTGTTTAATTTTAACCCGACAAATTTATATAAAATTATGGCGTCCTTAACTCAGATGGCCAAATTTAGCCATAAACACTTTTTGTCTTTAAAAATTATGTTTATATGAGTATATAAAAAATTGAGATTTCAATATTAAATTTACATGCTTTAAAAAGATATCTTTGCCAACAGATAAGTTTACTCCTAAAAATACTGGTTCGGCCACGTTAATTCGAGCCAGTTGGGCAATCATGCACGCCGAATGTAATGATTCAGCGCAAATCACCTGGCAAACTTACTCCACATAATCTCTGGTAGCGACTATTGAAAATGACACAAAAACGCCCCCTCTGTCACCCAGAGGAGGCTATAGCTCATTTTTTATTTAACAGGCTTTTTATTTCATCTTTATTGTTTTCAAAACCTATGAAGTTTTTTACCAGTTTTTTATTGCCGAACAACCCTTTTTTATAAAAGGCAAACAAAGGCACAATCCTGTTGCCTGAAATCTGCTTCATCTCCTCTTCGAAACCCGGGTTTTCCCCGACATCTTTATGCTGATATAAAATACTCTCAGAAGCGAGATATTCTTTCGCTTCCTGACAATCTGAGCAAGTAGGTCGGGTATAAAGCTCAAGTTCCAAGTTGTTTTTCATTGCTTTTCACACTCCTTCTGCTACTTTGTCTATTTCCTTTTCACCTAATAACTTAAACAGTAGAAGGTTTGAATTTTTTCAAACGTAATGCGTTAAGCAGGACAGAGACGGAACTGAAACTCATCGCCGCCGCTGCAATCATCGGGTTCAGTAATGGCCCTCCGAACAAGTACAGGATTCCCATCGCAATCGGGATGCCTGACACGTTATAAGCGAATGCCCAGAAAAGATTTTGTCTGATGTTTTTGATTGTCGACTTACTCAGGTTGACGGCTGTTGGCACATCCATTAAGTCACTTCGCATCAGAACAATATCCGCAGATTCCATGGCAACATCGGTGCCGGAGCCAATGGCAATCCCGATATCCGCCTGGGCCAGTGCAGGTGCATCGTTAATACCGTCACCGACCATTGCTACTTTCTTTCCTTCTTCTTGCAGTTTCTTCACTTCGGCTGCTTTATCTTCCGGCAGCACCTCACTTAAAACACGGTCGATTCCTACTTGTTTAGCGATTGCGGCCGCTGTAAGTTTGTTGTCCCCAGTAATCATGGCAACTTCCACACCCATGTCATGGAGTTTTTCAATTGCTTCGACACTTGTATTTTTGATTGTGTCTGCTACTGCAATGATACCTGCCAACTGTCCATCAACCGCAACGAACATTGGTGTTTTCCCCTGATTGGCCAGTTGATCGGACTTCTCGGAAAAGTCATCCAAAGCGATTTGGTTATCAACCATTAACTTCCGGTTTCCTAATAGGACGTTACTGTCTTCGATGGTCACTTTGATACCATGTCCAGGAATAGCGCTAAAGTTTTCGACCTTTTTAAAAGGCAGGCTGTTTGCTTCTGCCCCCTGTACGATCGCTTCACCAAGCGGATGTTCCGACCCTTTTTCAGCCGATCCCGCCAGGGTCAATAACTCTTCTTCGGACATATCTTCCTTGGCCGGAATGACGTCCGTAACTTTCAGTTTGCCTTCTGTGATTGTACCCGTCTTATCGAATACAATGGTTTCGATTTCGTGGGTCGTCTCCAGCGCTCCACCACTTTTGATTAAAACACCGTTTTCCGCACCTTTACCGGTACCAACCATGATTGCAGTTGGAGTTGCTAAACCAAGCGCACAAGGACAGGCGATGACTAACACAGAAATAGCAATGGTAAACGCGAACAATCCAGTCTGGCCGCCAACGTACCACGCTAACCCCGAAACGATTGATATAACGATGACAATCGGTACGAAATAGCCAGAAATAATATCAGCCATTTTAGCAATCGGTGCTTTAGATCCCTGAGCTTCTTCCACTAATTTAATGATTTGTGATAAGGCTGTATCCTTGCCTACTTTGGTAGCTTTATACTGGATGGTTCCATTTTTATTGATGCTCGCTCCGATGACATTGTCGCCTGCAGCTTTCTCGACCGGCACACTTTCTCCAGTCAGCATCGACTCATCCACGGATGTCGTGCCTTCGACAACAATACCGTCGACCGGCATCTTTTCACCAGGTTTAACAATCAGGATATCGCCTTCTGTCACTTCATCTACGGAGATTTCCACTTCTTTTCCGTCTCGCACAACCATCGCGGTTTTTGGAGCCATGCCCATCAATTTTTTTATAGCTTCTGAAGTTTTTCCTTTCGATAGGGCTTCAAAATATTTCCCTAACGTAATCAATGTCAAAATGACAGCAGCTGATTCGTAATATAAATTCATCGTATAGCCTGGATCTCCCATGAACACGAAAATCGTAGCGATCAAACTATACAAGTAAGCCGCACTTGTTCCTAATGCAATCAAAGAATCCATATTCGGATGGCCTTTGAACAATGTCTTGAAGCCTACGGTGAAGAAGCTTTTCCCTAGAATCATCACCGGGGTGGTCAGAATCAACTGTGTGATGACAAAGTTGATTGGATTCACCTCGGGGTCCAGGAAGCCTGGCAATGGCAGTCCGATCATATGTCCCATCGAAATCAACAGTAATGGGATGGTAAATAATCCAGACAGCCAAAAGCGTCTCCACATGTCTTTGATATGCTTCTCTTTTTTCTCTCGGTCTTTATCCACAGAGCTTGTTGCATCAATCTCTTCATGCGCTTCATAGCCCGCACCAGCTACGGCATCTTTAATATCTTTTACAGATACGAAAGCTGGATCGTACTGGATGACCATTTTTTCCGTTGCCATATTTACGTTGGATTCGATGACGCCTTCGATCTTCCTCGTCGCTTTTTCTACCGATTGAACGCATGATGCACACGTCATCCCTTCGACGTTGAACGTCTTGGTTTCCGTATCTGTCAACGCTTTGTATCCAGCCTGTTCCACGGCTCCATATATTTCTTCCAGAGAAACCGTGCTTTCATCATAATCCACTTTCAACTTTTCGGTAGCAAGGTTGACGCTTGCTTCGTTCACACCTTGCAGCTTGCCGGTCGATTTTTCAACGGATTGTGCGCATGATGCACACGTCATTCCTTCTATATTCAAAGTCTTTTCCATACGGTCTTCACTCCTTTATTCCTGCTGTTAGCAATTCATGTTGTGGTTTTCTCTACATTTACATTGACCTGGCACACAATTACAGGCCACTTCGTCGACTGCCTCATCTTTCTTCTTTTCTAAAGCAGTTTCCAGCAGTTCGATATCTTTATAACTTAATGTAGCTTCTGCAATCATGTCGGCAATTGTTTTCCCTACAGCTTTGCTGCATATTTGATCGAAAAGACGATCCGTTACACTTTTCACACTATCTTCTTCACTAATGGCAGCTGAATAAATATATTTATTTCCCTTAGGCTCCGTATTCAGGATGCCTTTTTTCACGAGCCGTCCAATAAATGTCTTGGCAGTCGCCGGCTTCCAATCTTTTTTTTCCTGTAAAACATGAATGATATCTTTACTTGTAGCTTTTTCAAGCGTCCATACAACACGCATGACTTCCCATTCCGATTCCGTAATCTCTGTCTTTTCTTCTATGGCCATTGGAATACCTCCATTTTGTTTACAAATGTAATCGATTGACTTAAGTTTACAACTGTAATCGATTTTTGTCAATAGTATATGCTTTTTTTAATATTCAACCCGAGTTCTTGTCTGTTTCAATTAAAAAAGTGCCTGTCCTCGCTCGAGTAATGTGTGAACTCGTTGGAGGACAGGCACTTAGCCAGTATTATTACTTTGGTTCGTCTATAAAAAGCTGGCG
The DNA here is from genome assembly GCF_000496835.1 of Thalassobacillus devorans MSP14. Lineage (GTDB taxonomy): Bacteria > Bacillota > Bacilli > Bacillales > Halobacillaceae > Thalassobacillus > Thalassobacillus devorans_B. The sequence continues at coordinate 57,421 of NZ_KI543238.1, read as the reverse complement.
CTCTTTTTCTTCACCTATTCCATTCTTTTATGGACATCATACTACCTCCCCCCCGTACGACCGATCTGTTAGAGTTAAGGCAGTATGTCCATTAGTTAGGGAGGTATGTCTTCGAGTTAGGGTGGTATATGAACGCGTTAAGTCAGTATATGATTAAAATAGGGCGGTAAAAGTTCCGCCGCTCCCCCATGCCAGTAACCGAGGGCAAAATAAAAAGCCCCTGACCGTTGCAGCATCAACAGTCAGAGACTTTTTAGAACTTAGTGATTCCGATTGGGCTCGAACCAACGACCTCCACCCTGTCAAAGTAGACAACTGAATAGAAATGATAGTGATGAACTGAGATAAAACCTTATTTTATCAGTTCTTACTCCAATAGAGTTAGATTAGAATAGGATTGATTGGTAGGTTTTTTAAACAAATTGGGCAACAATTTGGCGACAATATACCTTCCCGATTTAACACTAGCCCCACAAATTTTGTCATCTTAAATTAAATGATGTATATCTCCCTTTTAGTAATAAAGTAAGCTTGGGTACGTGGAAGTGAAAAATTTTTACTTGTTAAAAGTTAAACATGTTTTTAAATGTATGATAAGTCTCCTCCTGCTCTATTCGTGAACTCTCCGGAGCTGTATTTTTTGTTAATTTATCCATTAAGGCTATATAACGGTTGAGGATCATCATTTGCTGTAGAGCCATATGAACATGAATATTACGGACATTATCAGCTTTCATCCGTAATCCTGAATTGAAGTTTTTATTAGCCATCGTTTCGGCAGAAGCTGCAAGTTCTATAAGCATATCATCCTGACTGATTCCTATAGAGCTCTGATGACAGTTTATTTCAACAGGCTCCCATTTATGTAAATCATTAACTCCGATGTTTTCATTTTGAACCGGGTTCATAAGAGCAACCATCACTTTCACATGGTTTCGCATGACCATGTATTGTTCTGTCGCTACTTGCTTGACCTCTGTGTTTTGAATGTTACATATATACGACGCTAATTTATCCAATTCAGCTTTATGAACAGGCAGGTGTTCAGCCATTAAACTTAAGTCTATCATTTTAAGAATCATAACGATCATCCCTCCTTACCTTTATGTTTACTCCTTGAAAATAGAATAATGACTGAAAAAAGTTTTCACTGTTTGAATTAACTCATGTAACTTCTTAACAAAGGTTTTTCCAGGCATTGCCGGAACACAAATTTCGTCATTTTATGTTACTGCTGGGGATGTTCAATCTCGTGAATTTGACTTTCTGGCCAGCCCTCGGTTACAGATAAGGCTTTTGCCAAACCTTGTTGTGAATAAAAAGTAAACCTGTCCACCTCCATATAAGAAGTGGAGGCGTAACTACAATAACTTATTGACCACTATCATTTCTTCCATTGATCCTATACCTTCTATGCTCATGATCCTAAAAACTATTTTTTCTATGAATTCAGGAAAATCTCTCTACCATTTAGTAATGTCTTTTAATAGATTTGCATAAGCTAGACTATTAAAAGTTATGGTGGGAGATGAAAAAATGCTGCCCAAAATTCCTGGTAATTATGTCCGAGAGGGCGGGAGCGTATTAATATGGTTGTTTTTTTCAATGGTTTGCACAGGATTTCTTCTATCTATACTAGTCACAAACAACGGACTTAAAACGTACTTGTCCTCTACTATCGTCCAATCGGTTTCCGAAGCCCTTCCCAGTGAGTCATTTCTTTTTTTGATGGCCCAGGAAATCACTCCATTGAGGTCCCACTATCCAGATAAAATAGTTACTGAATTTGATGTACTGAAAACAGCAATGAATGTGGAGCTGGGGGATATCCGTACTTTGCTGGGAAGGGAAATCCCGGGTCTCGGAAACTATCATACAGAGATCGCGATTGCAGGGAAGGGGACAAATATCAGTAACCTGCCGATTGAATCACCTCCGCCAAGTGAGACAGAATTGAACAGTCGGGAAGTGAACCAGGAAGAATTGGACGCTGCCAAGGAAGACAAGGATAAGGAAGAAAGGGAAGCGCCGGCAATCGAAGACAAATCGGTTCTTATTTATCACTCCCATAGCTGGGAAGCATTCAACCCGTTGTTGCAGGGGGATGTAAACGGTGACGCAGCGAGCACGAATAATAATGCTAATGTGGTTGCTGTTGGCAGTAAGCTGAAACAGGAGCTGGAACTGAGAGGTGTTGGTGTCGAACATGATACCACGGATGTGACCAAAGGCTTAAAAGATAGAGGATGGAATTATAATCACTCCTATAAGTTCTCGCGTGAGCTTGTAAAGGAGACCATTTCCCAGGATGACCGTTTGACGTATCTGATTGATATTCATCGGGACTCTCAGCCGAAAAAGATAACAACAGAAACGATCAATGGTGTCGATTATGCCCGTCTCTTTTTTATCGTAGGAAAAGAAAATGAGAACTTTGAAAAAAACCTTGCAATAGCAACAGAAATCAATACCGAACTTGAACGGCATTACCCAGGAATCAGTCGCGGGGTATTTATTAAAACGAAGATGGAAGGCAACGGTGTTTACAACCAGGATTTAACTGAGCGGGCGATGTTACTGGAGTTTGGAGGAGTTGATAATAACCTCACCGAATTATATAATTCCATCGAAGCATTTGCTGAGGTATTTTCCGAGTACTATTATGGAGATGCGGAACCAGTCGATGCAAGGTCCAATTGATGAAAACTGGAGGTTGTTTTTTCATAACACCCTCCAGTTTTTTTATTTACCAAGTAAAGTACTGCGCTGTTGTAACCATCACAGCAACTAAAAAGAAAACTATTCCAGCGAAAGTTATAAAAGCGTTCCGGGTTTCTTTATTTTGCAGTTTTTTATATTCTTTGTAGGTGATCTCTTTTTTGGCAAATTTTAAACCGTTCGGATTAGGGGCGATCGGATAAAAGGCACCGTCCTCGCCCTTTAATGTTACTTTAGTTATCACTGCGTAGACACCGTCTGTTTCCCTAGCATAATTACTTTCGGCCCTATTTGCATTCACCAATTCATATAGGGAGTTTTTTTGTATTTCTTCATAGTATTTATATGCTTCCTGTTCGATAAAGTTAGTAGATATACAAATGATAATCACCGCTTCCGCTAGTAAGTTAATTCGGCAGATTATAGTGCCATCCCTTTTGTATTGCACCATACCTTTTAACTTTTGGTTGTTTTTTGCACTAATGCAACTTTATTTATATCATATGAATGCTTTTCATTATTGCCAATCCTATTGGATTAAGACAGGTTGTCTTTTTATACGGACTTGCACAGATATATGACTTCGTTTGGTCACCCATAACGGGCCCGAACCTGCGGAATGTGCAGGCAACCTTTTTTATAATAACAATGTGGTTAGGTCTGCTTAAAGATACCAATTATGACTCAATCATATAAATATTCCTCCTCCATCTAATATATGGAGGAGGAAATGACGGTTTACTTCATGCTTAGCAAAGTTTTGATTTCATCTTTATTTTCTTCAAAACCAATAAAGCTTTTTACCAGCTTTCTTTTTCTGCCTTATAAAAGGCGAACAGGGGAACAATCCGGTTACCAGAAATCTGTTTCATCTCACTTTCCAGACCCGGTCTCTCATCAACATCTTTATCCTGAAAAGGGATACCTTCTGATTCCAGATAATGTTTCGCCTCCTGACAGTCGGAACAGGTCTGTCTTGTATAAAGTTCAAGCTTAAGTTTGTTTTCGCTCATTTCAACACCCCCTCTTGCTCAATCATTCGGTTATACTCAATCGCCTTCATTCCCCGACCATAACGATTTTCCTTCTTCTTGCAGTTTCTTCACCTCGGACGCTTTATCTTCTGGCAATTCCTCGCATAACACACGGTCGATTCCTACCTGTCGAGTGTCCAGACAACTCGCATGACTTCCAATTCTAATTCGGTGATTTTCATCCATGATTCTGATATCCCTCCGTCTATTTCCATTACACTTGTAATCGTTTTTGTGTATAGGTTGCGCTTATCACATCTTCCGCTTTTCGCAGAACTCATGTTTAACGAAATACCTTATCGGGGTATGGTGTCAAATAGTTGAAAGGAGGACATTCTTATTTTTAATTTATCCAGTACATTTCATGAAAAGAAGAGTATAAAGCCATTGGAGTATTAAACGGGATGGAAAACAAATACTATATTAGAAAGTTGCAAGCTTAGGAAGATAACCATTGCTCAACGCACTTAATTTAGTTAATCTTCTTGTTTGACTGTATCGTACGTTCAGTCCAGACAGGAAGATATATTCAAAATTTTAATGGAGGGATTATTATGGCTTTACAACCGATTACCGTTAGTGAACTTGCTAAAAAAATACTCGCAAACGAAGATGTATTCCTGTTGGATATTCGCAAAGAAGAAGACTATAATGATTGGTCTATCCAAGGGCGGAATGTTAATAGTATGAATATTCCATTTAAACAGTTGGAAAACGAAACGGAAGACATAAAAAAACAGCTCCCTGAAAATCAAACGATCTATGTGGTGTGCGCAAAAGGAATCTCTTCTCAAAAAGGTGTAGAAATTTTAGAAGAGGCAGGAGTTAATGATATCACTTACCTTGAGGGTGGAATGACAGCCTGGAGCGAACACATTGAACCAATGAAAATAGGCGATCTATCAAACGGCGGGGAACTTTATCAATTTATCAGGATCGGGAAAGGCTGTCTTTCTTACATGGTCATGACAAATGGAGAAGCAGCTGTTATCGATCCGGTAAGGATGACTGATGCCTATAAAAACTTTGCAGAAGAAAAGGATACAGCCATTAAATATGTTTTAGACACGCACCTTCATGCGGATCATATTTCAGGTGGTAAGAAATTAGCGGAGCAAACGGATGCTGAATATTATTTCCCACCTAAGGATGATGAAGGGTTGACCTTTAACTATAGTAAGCTGGAAGACGGAACAACAATCACCGTTGGAGGGTCTGTGGAGATCAATGCTTTTTATTCTCCTGGGCATACGATCGGGAGTACAAGCTTTATCCTAGACAACAAATACCTGATGACGGGAGACATTTTATTCATTGATTCCATTGGACGGCCAGACCTTGCAGGGAAAGCAGAAGATTGGGTAGATGACCTTCGTCAGACCTTATATGGTCGTTATGAAGACTTATCGCAAAACTTCATTGTTCTTCCTGCTCATTTTGGAGAAATGAAAGAAATTAATGATGATGGTACCGTACAAGACAAGCTGGAAAACATCTATCAAAAAAATGACCGCTTGCAGGTAGAGGATGAAGAAAAATTCAGGCACCTTGTGACGGATAATCTACCACCACAGCCAAATAGTCACGAAGAAATCAGAAAGACCAATATGGGAAAGAATAACCCAGAAGAAGATGAACGGAGAGAAATGGAAGTAGGACCAAACCGGTGTGCCGTCTAATTTTATGGTTGAGAAGAAGAATAACGGGGTCCAATCCGTATTCAGGTTGGACCTCCTTCTATTAGTACTCACACGTATGCACTTCTTCTTTTATAAGAGAACAATGGAGAAGATTGGTTAATATAAGAAGATTAAAGCAACTGAAAAAGGAGTGAACGAAGGTATGAACGGTGGCATGAGCGGTGGAATGGGAGGTGGATTTTTCGGTTTCGGTTTTATCGGTATCATCATTATGTTGGCGATTATTGCAATCCTTGTATGGATGATGAAGCCGAGTTCAAATGGTAAACCAAAGAATCCTTCCAGTAATAAGTCAATTGATACATTGAAGGAAAGATTAGCAAGAGGTGAAATTTCTGAAGAAGAATATGACCGGATGAAACGTAAACTGAATGAATAAAAAGCGAAAGGTGGATCATGATGGCTGAAGATAAGCAAGACCAGAATACCACTCGTAATCATGAAGGCCATAATAAGGGTCATCATGAAGATTATAAACATAGCGACCACAGCCAAGAGCATGAACATCATGAAGACCATGATCAAAACAATCATGGCAACCATGAACACCAAGGTCATGAGCATGGTAATCATGGTGGCCATGAACATCATGGGCATGAAGGGCACGACCATGGGGATATGGTAGCTGATTTCAAAAAGCGTTTTTACATTTCGTTATTACTGACGGTCCCGATTTTGATACTATCTCCTATGATACAAGGTTTTTTAGGAGTGGATTGGAGATTTCCGTTTGATCAATGGATCTTATTCGGTCTTTCCACCATTGTTTTTTTCTATGGCGGTTGGCCATTCCTGACTGGCGGTATCAGTGAACTGAAACAAAAGAACCCGGGCATGATGACATTAATTGGATTAGCGATCTTTGTAGCTTATGGTTACAGCTCGCTTGTCGTCTTTGGATGGAGCGGAAAGAATTTCTTCTGGGAATTGGCTACCCTGATCGACATCATGCTCCTGGGCCACTGGATTGAAATGCGTTCAATCATGGGAGCTTCCAACGCGCTGGAAGAACTGGTCAAATTGATGCCCAATGAAGCTCACCGGGTCAAGAAGGATGGTGAAACCGAAGATGTACCAGTAACAGAGTTGAATACTGGTGACCGTGTTCTTGTCAAACCAGGGGAAAAAATTCCCGTAGATGGTATCATTACCGAAGGAAAGTCAGCCATCGATGAATCGATGCTCACTGGGGAATCTATGCCGGTCGAAAAAAAGGTCGATGAAGAAGTCATCGGTGGTGCGGTTAACCAGGAAGGCTCTCTCACTATTGAAGTAAAGAAAACGGGTGACGATACCTATCTTTCCCAGGTCATCACCTTGGTAAAAGAGGCTCAGGAGTCCAAGTCCAAAGCCCAGGACCTGGCGAACCGGGCGGCAAAATGGTTGTTCTATATCGCATTGACCGCAGGGTTTGGCACCTTGTTCATCTGGCTTTCACTAGGTTACGCATTCGATGTGGCATTAGAGCGGATGGTAACCGTCATGGTAATCACTTGTCCGCACGCCCTGGGACTGGCTGCGCCATTAGTAGTAGCTGTTTCGACTTCCATTTCCGCTAAGAAAGGACTGCTGATCAGAAACCGAACCAATTTTGAGGGTGCACGTAACTTGAATGCGGTAGTATTTGATAAAACTGGCACCCTCACCAAAGGGGAATTCGGTGTAACTGACATCATTCCGGAAGGTTCTCATAATGAAGAGGAAGTTTTACTCTGGGCTGCGAGCGCCGAACAAAACTCGGAACACCCACTTGCAGAGGGTGTGCTTCATAAAGCTCAGGAAAGGGAATTGAAGCTGAAAGAAGTATCCGATTTTGAGTCGATGACAGGAAAAGGATTGAAAGGAACGGTGGAAGGAAAAGAAGTGCTGGTTGTGAGCCCCGGCTATGTGAATGAGCGTTCCTTCGAATATGACAAAGAAGAATTCACTGCTCTTTCCGAAAAAGGGAAAACAGTCGTCTTTGTGCTCGTGAATGAAGAACTGGTTGGTATGATTGCACTAGCAGATATGGTCCGCGACTCTGCGAAAGATGCGGTTGCCAAACTGAAGGAAATGGATATCCACCCGATTATGCTGACGGGGGATAATCAAAAGGTCGCTGATTGGGTAGCAGAGCAAATAGGAATCGAAGAGGTCTATGCAGAAGTTCTGCCTCATAATAAGTCGGATCAAATAAAAAAAATCCAGCAGAAAGGCTGGAAAGTGGCTATGACAGGGGATGGTGTCAATGACGCGCCGGCCCTTGCGACCGCCGACTTAGGGATCGCCATCGGAAGTGGAACCGATGTAGCGATGGAAACGGCGGATGTCGTATTAGTGAAAAGCAATCCTCAGGATGTTGTCAGTGTCATGGATTTATCCAAGAAAACGTACCGTAAAATGATTCAAAACCTATGGTGGGCAGCAGGGTATAATATAGTTGCCATCCCACTTGCAGCTGGCGCGTTAGCATCCATTGGTTTAATATTGAGCCCGGCTGTCGGAGCAGTACTGATGAGCCTTAGCACCGTCATTGTCGCTATTAATGCTAAACTTCTAAAAGCTTGATTAGAATAGAGGGGAAGAACCCTCTATTCTTTTTTTATACTTTAAGAAAGTTTAACTTTGTTAAATGATTAAGTATAAAAAAACTAAGGCTTTCGCCATAAGCTCTTGGCGACAAGCCAAGTATTTCTAATGGAGTTAATAGTGATATAAGCAGACCTGATATTTTCTATCAAAAAAGGAACACCCCAAATATGTATTGGAGTGTTCCTTTTTATAGGAATCATGTACTTAACTTAGCAAAGCCCGAGTTTTTTCGTGAAGAACAATATTAAGATACTAATTTTTCACATTCATCGGCACATTTGCGGCAAGCTTCTGCGCATTTCTGGCAATGGTCATGATTATGCTTCCCGCATTCTTCTCCACAATCACGGCATGCTTTTGCACATAATTGGGCAAGTTCATTTACAAACGGAGTATCACGAGTCAGGGATTGCTCAAAAAAGGCACAAATGTCAGCACACTCTCGATCCAATCGGATACACTCGGCCATCTCCTTAACGTTTTCTTCCTGCAGACACGAAATAAAACAATGATTACATGCCTCCATACATTCATGTAAGGCCTCAATTACACTGGCATACTTTTCATGACTCATTAATAATACCTCCTTTTATTATCTTACATAGACTACATAACCTTTAAGGTGATGAATGAAACTAGTTCAGTGATATAGAATGAACCTATTTTTTAAGGCATGATACTGATTCCATTCGGAATAGAGCCAACTTCAATAGTTTTAATGACTTTATTTTTTTCGTTTTGGATAACAGAAACCGTATCCTCGAACATGTTTGTCACATAGATATATCGGTCATCCGGGCTTATCACGACACCATGCGTTCCTTTTCCTGTCTGTATGGTTGCTATTGCTTCTCCTGTGGAGAGGTCGATTTTTGTCACTGAATCAGCTGGAGCATTTTCCGAACCCTGATTCGCGATAAAAGCGTATTGATCATTGGATTGGATGTACACCTGGGCCGGCCCCTCACCGACTTCCGTCTTAATGATTTCATCAGTTTCCAGGTCCACAATAGCAACTTTATTTTCTGTATGAAGGGTGGTGACAAGTGTCTTACCATCGGAAGTTATAGCTGTCGTAACCGGGGCACCCCCTACTTGGATCCGCTTTTCCTCCTTCATGGTTTTCAAATCTATGATACTGATAGTGTTCTCTCCCATGTTAGCTACATACGCAATAGAACCTTCGCTTGCAATACGGAATCCGTGCGGTCCTTTCCCCGTGTCAACCGTGTCGACTACTTGATAATTAGATGTGTCAATTATAGATACTGTATTGCTTTCATTATTGGTTACCAAAGCATATCGTTGATCCCCTGTGAAATCAATATGAGCCGGGTGGCTGCCAACCTCTACTTTTTCAATCCAACGATCCTCCTCCAAATCATAAAACATAGCCACCCCGTTCATCCCATCATTCTCGTGAGTATCAGCCTTCGTATCCGAATGTTTATCTTCTCCCTCAGTTGTATTGTCATGGCCCTCCCCGCCAGGAATAACCGTCATACCAAGGGTTTTGCCATCCGGAGAAACTTGCACATTGTGGACCGTTCCGTCTACGGATAGCGAATCCACTACCGTATTGTCAGTAGCATCAATTTTTGTGACACTCCCTCCCTCGTCAGCTGTAAAGTAAAAACGTCTCTTTCCCTTTCCTGCTACCTCCTGGTTTTCACTTGCTTTCACTGTATTCTGTTCGCTTGCTTCATCACTCGGTGTGGAAGTACCACAGCCTCCTAAAATAATGATGAATAGAACCAAACCCGAAAGTATTCCAAGCATGTTTTTTTTCATGACTGATTCCTCCTTGCTAATTTGAATTCATCATAAAAGAACACACGCTCATTTGGGTGTGAGAAATCGCACTACTGCAAAATTTCAATAGTAAATACGTACAATTTCGTGAACCTGCACACTATGTGCATAAATTCTATTTATAATAATTTCTTCTGTTTATTTATCCATCGCCTCTGTGTTTATCCCCCACTGGGGTATGTCTATCTATTTATACTTATTTACTACAAGTAGACATATAGTGTTGTAACAGGACAAGGCGAAAGGGGTATGAAGATGGGGATTTCGTTGTACATGTTGTTATTTGCGTTGCTGTCACTATGCTTGTTAACGATAAAGAAGATTCATCATAATAAAGAGGATATTTCCCGAATGACCGGAATGATGACAGCCATGACACTAGGGATGGGAGTAGGGCTGATTGCTGGTGTGGTTTTCGGCATACTTCTGGTCGGTAACCTGTTCTCATCCACAATATGGGGAATGGGTGCAGGGATCATAATCGGCTTATTTGCTGGTTTGCCATTAAGTGTAGTAGCCATATTAGACGGGATGCTGTCGGGGCTAATGGGAGGGATGATGGGAGCCATGCTTGGAGAAATGATACCAAGTGATTATCGGGAGGCCATGGTGAAAATCCTTTTTCTTTTCTTTGTGGCAGTCTTCTCCTTGCTTCTCCAGCTTATTCATTTGGAACGGCGTCAGGAAAATGAACCCCTTCCCAACTATCCGCTGCTAGCCATGGGTCTGTTTGTGTTGTTTTCTGTCATTTTCCACCAGTTCGGGCCAATGTTTCCTGACCCTCTTCTGTTAGATCAGGAACATTCCCTTCCTGCTAAAGAGGAAAACAAGGTAACCATCCAAACAAAAGATTTCAGTTTTGGCCCTTCTAACGTCACCCTTCGTTCGGGAGAGAAAGTGATCCTGACGTTAGAAAACCAAGGTGAAGTTGATCATGACCTGGAAATTATAGGCCTTACTACAACCGAGTCCCATGCTAATGACCCGGCGCATGAACATGGAACCGAAAATCTCCATTTGCATGCCTCACCGGGGGAACAAGCAACAATTGCATTCATACCTGCTGAAAGCGGCATATATCAGTTTGTATGTACATTGCCTAGACACGAAGAGGCGGGAATGGTTGGTACTTTCACCATTTCATAAACAATAAAGGAAACAAATTTTACGAAGCTCGAATGCCATTCAACTTAATACCAATCTCTCAAAGCACTCGCTCACTTTTCATTTAATTTATCAAAAATAAGCTGAAGGCATAAAAGCCTTCAGCTTATTCAGTAGTAAGCTCATATGGATAAGATCCCGTAACATAAATCAATGATGTTTTTCTTCGTCATTAACATTTTGAAGGAAAACATGCTCGCCAATAAAAATGACAATGATAAACAAAAGGGAAACTGCTACTATCAACCAGTCATGAACAATCTTTACCCAGATGAACGCCACCAAAACAATGGCATCGAGAATAATAGCTGTCAACACAATACCATTGTTCGCTTGAACTTTGTTACGTAAATGTTTGAACACTCCCCAATGGACGATCATATCCATCACAAGATATAAAATCGCTCCGACAGAAGCAATTCTGCTCAAATCGAAAACAACAGCCAGTACCATCGCTAGTACGACGGTGTAAACCAATGTATGCCTTTGGATACGCCCCGGCATTCCAAAATGGCTATGCGGGATAAGCTTCATATCTGTCAACATGGCAAGCATTCGAGAAACAGCGAAAACACTTGCTATAATGCCGGAAATCGTTGCTATGATGGCAATACCTACGGTGAACCACAGGCCATAACTTCCGAACGCCGGTCTAGCTGCTTCAGCCAAAGAGTAATCTTTCGCTTCAATGATGTCGTTTAATGGGAGGTTGCTGGAAACGGCCCAGGCTACCAATAAATAAACAATCAAGCTGATGGATATGGAAGCTACTATAGCTCTGCCTACATTTTTCTTAGGCTTGACAATCTCAGAACCACTATTGGTGATCGTCGTGAACCCTTTAAAAGATAAAATCGTTAAAGCGACCGCAGCTACCATGCTGGGGATGGTAGAATCCGCCGTCCCGCTCCCCCCTTCAGCAGGTGTAATGGAAAACCCGGCTACCCATAGTCCTCCCATGGCAAAAATGACTAATCCTAGTATCTTGAGAAGAGAGACTATTGAAGTGAACGTTTGAATAAATCTGTTGCCTGATATGTTTACAAGGAAAGCAAAAACTAATAAACCGACCCCTAACACAGGTACAAGGAAACTGGAATCATCAATGTTAAAAATCTGAAGGGTATAGGTCCCGAAAGTACGGGCTACCAGGCTCTGATTTATTACCATTGACACGGCCATCAGCATCGCTGCGGAGGCCGTTATGGTTCCTTTGCCATAAGCTTTTACAAGGAACATTCCTATTCCACCTGCAGAAGGATATTCGTTACTCATCTTTACATAGGAATAAGCACTAAACCCTGTAACAATCCCGCCAATAATAAACATAACAGGAAACCATGTTCCTGCCAGCTCAGCAACTTGTCCCAACAATGCAAATATCCCTGCACTGATCATCACACCTGTCCCCAGGCCTATCGCACCTATAAGGGAGAGGCTGTTCTTTTTGTATTGCCCCATTGTTCTCACCCCAAAAGTTATATTTCTTATCCTTTTCCCCTTTAATTGTGCAGTTTTTATGCAATTGAAAATAATTACTATAAAAACACACAAATAGGCGAAGTTTACTATATGTACCTACATCATAAGAGAGAATGCTGCAAGTAAGAAATATTCAACGGCTTTTGTTCAATCCTAGTCTAAACTAAAACGATCAGCCTTATTCTACGAGAGTTTTTGGGATAGTTGGAATCATTAAAGAACTCTTCGCTTACAACGATACGGGGAGTGAAAAATGACCTTATTCTGCTACACTTTCATATTTTCTTTACATCATCTGCACAATACCTGCAATATTTTGGGGTATACATAACAGGGTATAAAAATTATGGGGTGAAGCAAAGATGAACAGAAAAATTATCGGATCAATCATGATCATCATTCTTTTAGGAATCGGGGTAGTTATGTTTTTTAACTCTCCTCTTTATAACAACAATAACACTCAATCCTTACCAGATGGAGTGACCGAAGGGGAAGGTACGAGTATTATGGAAGTGGGAAATCAGGAAGCGGGAGACCGCCCGGTCAAAACGTTCAACCTCACAGCCCAGGAGACAGAATGGGAAATAGGCAATGGAGAGACCGTGAATGCATGGACCTATAACGGGACCGTACCTGGGGAACCGTTGCGCGTAACTGAAGGGGAATACGTGCGAATCAATTTAAAAAATGAGTTGGAAGTCCCGGTTACCATTCACTGGCATGGTGTATTGCTACCTAATAAAATGGATGGGGTGCCAGGGCTGACGCAGAATTCGGTCCAGCCAGGTGAGTCATTCACCTACGAGTATATCGCTGATGATGCAGGTACGTACTGGTATCATTCCCACCAGCACAGCTCCAAACAGGTAGATAAAGGTTTGTACGGGTCTCTGGTTATTGAAGAAAAAGAAAAAGAGTATGAACAGGATGAATTCTTCATCCTCGACGAATGGGCTGTCAATCAAGAGAAAAGAGACCTATCCAATATGGGGGGGATGATGATGGGAGGCATGTCTGGTGACGGTGAAGCAGATACGAAGCAAATGTACGATACCTTCACCGTAAATGGAAAGACTGGCGAAGCTATTGAACCGCTTGTGATGGAAGAAGGGGAAACAGCTCGACTACGTTTCGTGAACGCGGGTTTCCAGCAACACCAATTGGTTTTCCCGAAAGGTTCCATGAAAGTGATCGCCAATGATGCCGAAAAAGTCAATGGCGAACAAGGTTCCACGAATGTAATGGAAATTGCACCAGGAGAACGGATTGACGTAGAATTTACCAAACAGACAAGGGATGCAGCAGTCATCGCACAAAAAACAGATGTAGAAAATGCAGAAGATATGAGAATTCCAGTAGTTACAAAAGAAAATGCAGATAATCCGACGTCTGATATGGATGTCGCGGCAAGCACGGATATAGCGAACGGGGTTTCTTATGGCAGTGAAAAATTACTTTTTGAAGAAACGCCGGATCCTGATGTTACCTACAATATGGATTTGAGCATGGGAATGAATATGGGACAGGGAATGGCCTTTCAAATCAATAATGAGATTTTTCCCGACACCCCTCCCATTCAAGTAAAAGAAGGGGATATCGTAAAGGTGAACATTACGAATTCCGGGCGCATGAATCACCCGATGCACCTGCATGGCCACCGATTCCAGGTTGCTTCTAAAAATGGCAGTGCTTATGAGAACCCGATCGTCAAAGACTTGATTCATGTGAAGCCTGGAGAAGAATATACGATTTATTTTGAAGCAAACAACAAGGGAGAATGGCTGTTCCACTGTCATGATAATAACCATGCAGATCGCGGCATGGTAACGATCGTCGATTATCAGGGTGTATATTCCCCGTTTGAAATCGGCGAAAAATATGACAACCAGCCTTGATCGTTAACAAAAAGCTGAGCCGTTCACAGTGGGTGTGAACGGCTCAGCTTTTATTGATCAACCATTACCTATAGTATAAGTTTTTGAAAACAACTAGTTTACTTTGACTTTTGATTTTTGGTGAAACAGCGCACGGTTTCCACTCATGTACTTCATCCATTCACTTTTTTTTAGGCGAAAGAATCAATCTTCTCATAATCGAAGACATCAGGAATTCCTCATTTTCCACTCTCATCCCTGCCTGCCTAATATTATCCATAGTCTTGCGGTTGATATTTGCCCCGACAATATGCAAACCGATTGGATTCAAAAAATCCATTACTTTCCCTCTAAGTTCATGATCACTCCGCATATGCTCCAACATAATGATTCTCCCTGACGGTTTTGTGACCCGGCGGATTTCTTTGAAGCCCTGTACTGGGTCAGGTACAGAACAAAAAACACAGGTAGAAACAACCGTGTCAAACGTATTATCAGGAAAGTCCATCTGTTGGGCATCCATTTCCATCAGCTCCACATGCTGAGGCAGCTTGTCAGCTTTTTCTCTCGCTTTTTGAAGCATTCCGGGGCTGAAATCAATTCCTGTCACCTCCACATCAAGAGGGTAGTGCTTAAGGTTTGAGCCTGTTCCGACACCTACTTCCAATACGTTTCCATTCACATGTTTCATCAGGTCTTCCCGCCATTTTTCACGGATCATCCGATCCATCAAGTCGAATACACCGGAAATCCTGTTATACCTTTGCTTGATGGTTTCGGTCTGGTTATTTTTCTCCATAGAGGTCTCCCCTTATTTTATTAGCTGATGAGAGAAAAACCAAAATTACTCAGCGACTGCTGTGCCTTGCTTAATAATTTGCTGCCAGTTTTCCCCGTTATCTTTCGTGATATAAGCAGCTTCCTTCTCCCCATCGCTGGCTAGTAGCGTAATTTCTGCTTCGTTCGCAGGATTCTTCGCTAGATACAAGATGGCTTGATTCGTTAATTCAGGAAGCTCCACCGTTTCAGAGGAGCGGTTTTCTAGATTCATGATTGCTAAATTGGATTCCCCATCATACGTAGCGTAATACAACCTGTCCCCTTCGAAATATACAGCAGTACCTTGAACGTTCTCTTTGACAGGTTCAAAGGTCTTTCCCGCATCTTCACTTAGATAGACCCCGGTTTCGTTTGATACTGCAACTATATTTTCATCGGTCGGATGAACGGCAATGGCAAATGGGGAATTGTTCAATCCCTCTGCTTCCACCGCATCCCATGATGTTCCATCATCGAAACTTCGGTAAAACCCGGCATCTAGCTCCGAGTTCGGCTGCATATTCAATAGATAAATGGCGTGGTTTTCATAACCAACCCCTATCGTATGAAAATCGCTTTCTCCTTCAAATCCCAAATTTTCCAGACTCCTCCCACCATCCGTACTTTTCTTAAGCCCTAACGGATTCGGCAAATCGGAATCTTTTCCGGGATGGCCTGATGTATAGAAACCCTCATCTACAGCTGTAAAACCCATGTAGTCGTTGTTTTGGCCTGTTGTCTCCATCCACTTGCCATCTTTATAAAATTTAAGCCCGGTATGGGAAGCGAATGCGATTCCGTTTTCCTGTTGCAAGTATCCCACACCATGGATATGGTCGGTAGACCCTTCAAACGGCTGAAGGAAATCTGAAGTATTAGAAGGCGAATCACTTGACTCGTTTGACTTGGTTGTTTCCGATTGACCGCTATCCTCTGTCTTTGTCTCCTCTTCATTTTGGCTACACCCAGCGATAATGACGCCCACACTGAGCAAAGTGATAAGTAATAACTTGTTCATCTAAAGCAACTCCTCTATAAAATGTCTGTTCACCATTATATCCTATTTTTATGGAGATTTTGTGAAGGTTACACAATCTATTCATAAATGCATAAAGGTTCCGACTTATATTCCATCTACGAGAAAATACACCTTCCCCACCGATTCTCCCCTGGTGGGAAGGTGAAACGGAAAAACTGCACGTTTTCTGCAAAAATAACTATTACTCTAGTAGTGTCATGAAAAGGAGGCAAAGACTATGTACGAAGTGTTGAATTGGCTCAGCAGAGTAGTGATGGAGCCGGTGATACAACTCTCCTACAGCGTACAGGAATGGCCGTTGTTTTATGCCATGGTTCTCGGTCTTGTAGGAGCTGCTGCTCCCTGTCAGTTGACAGGGAACATAGGAGCGATGACACTTTATGGTTCCCGGTCGTTCCGTGAAAAAATCCCTTGGCTGCATATCTGGATGTTCATTATAGGCAAGCTGGTCGTATTTTCATTATTAGGGTTGATATTCTGGCTGTTAGGTAAAGATGTCTTCCAGCAGCTCCAATCGATGTTCCCATGGTTGAGAAAAGCCATCGGCCCATTGCTGGTCATTATTGGGGCATACTTGGTGGGAGTGATAAAGTTTAACAAGACCGTGACTTTATTTAAAGTACCGGAGCGGTTATCCTCCCAGCAATCCCCATGGGGCAGTTTCTTTCTTGGATCTAGTTTTACACTGGCATTTTGCCCCACCATGTTCGTTTTGTTTTTCCTTACGTTGATGCCAATTGTCGTAGCAACCCCTTATGGTGCAGTCATGCCGATGGTATTCGGGATTGGGACGTCGATTCCTTTGTTGTTATTCATCGGACTGATTGCTTATTTCGGGCTGAGTGGCAACCTCATGAAGAAAGGACGCCGCGCCGGGACCATCGTCCAGCGTACTGCAGGTATGCTTTTGATTATTATCGGAGTGCTGGACACGTTGACATATTGGTAGATACAGAAAGAAATCGAGGTTTGATATCATGTTCAATAAACTATCATGGAAAGTAGCGTCCTTATTTTTTCTTTTCATTGCGATTGTGGAGATTTTACTCTTTTCCGTCCTGTATACCAACCTGGTGACCAGTCAGGTCGATGAAGTTTTAGAAGGGTTACTCGCACGTGGAAGCAGTCACCGGGACGTGCTTGAAAAAAACTTTGATGATATCACGTTGCAGCATGTAGCTCTCATGGAAACAGAAGCAGTCACCGATGTGGTTATCACCGGAAGCGATGGAGAAGTGCTATCAAAATCGACTACTGTTAGTGAAGAAATTGTTCGGCTGATTGAAAATAACAGAACTGCTGATATCGCCCATGAAGGCAGGATTATCGAGGACCGGTGGAGAATTGCCCCCTATATTGCGACACGATCACCGATTGTCATTGACGGGCAACGAATGGGAAATGTCTTTATGTTCTCCCCATCTGATGTCGTCCAGCGTGTCGTGACAGAATTGACCCGGCAGTTTGTCATTATAGGGCTGTTCACCATTTTATTAACCATCATCACGATATTTATATTGTCGCGCTTCTTAACTTTCCCGCTGCTCCATATGAAACAAGTGACCGAACGCATGAGCGCTGGAGAAACGAACATTTCGCTTGAAACTATCAACCGGAAAGATGAGTTAGGTAATCTGGCTATCTCCATTCAGACACTTGCGCGTGACCTGGACCATTTGAAGCGCGAACGGAACGATTTCCTCGCCAATATTGCCCACGAATTACGGACCCCGCTCACCTATATCAAAGGGTATGCGGACATAGCCGGTCGCACGAATTTATCGCAGGAAGAACGGTACCATTATTTAACGATTTTAAAAGAGGAAACGGAACAATTGACGTTGCTGGTAAAGAATTTATTTGCATTAGCCAGGATGGATCAGAATCAATTTGCTATTATGCCAGAGCAAGTAAAATTATGTGGTTATTTGGAGAAGGTGGTCAGCCGATTGAGCCCTGTTTTCGAAGAGAAACAAATCCAACTGCATTTGGATTGTCCGGTGGATGTAACAGCCTATGTGGATCCCGAGCGTTTTCAGCAAATTATTCTCAATTTGCTTGATAACGCATTGAAACACTCACCACCGGAGACGAAGATACAAGTAGTTGCCAGATCGCAGCATCCCGGTGCAGAAGTGAAGATTATCGATGAAGGAAGCGGGATCCCGGAAGAAGAACTCCCGTATATATTTGATCGTCTCTACAGGGTAGATAAATCTCGTTCGAGATCAAGTGGAGGATCCGGGTTAGGACTGGCAATTGTTAAGGAAATCGTTCGCCTGCATGAAGGTCATATACACGTGGAAAGCAGCCTCGATGAAGGGACGACTTTTACCATTGCTCTTCCAGGAGGAGATACAGATGATCAAAACGTTAATAGTCGATGACGAACAACGGATGCTTGACTTGATAGCTTTATACCTAAAGCCGGAAGGCTTTCACTGTGAGCAAGCGACATCCGGAAAGGAAGCGATCAAACAGGTAAGACACACCACTTACGACGTCATCCTGTTAGATATCATGATGCCGGAGATGAGTGGCTGGGAGGTTTGTAAGTCTATACGGGAAACCTCCGAGGTACCTGTCATCATGATTACCGCACGGGAACAAAAAGAGGATATCGTCAAAGGGCTGAAGCTTGGAGCAGATGATTATGTTACAAAACCTTTTGATGGGGATGAACTGATAGCACGAATAAAGGCGGTGTTAAGAAGAACAGGTAAGAGGGATCGTATTGAAATCGATGGACTTGCCTGGGATGGGGTCAACCATGAACTTACCTACCATGAGGAACCCATCAAACTGACCCCGAAAGAATTCGCCATCATCGGCTATGTGATGAAGCGCCCTAATCGTGTCTATAACCGCGATCAATTGATCGAGTTGATTTGGGGACTTGATTCGGAGACAGAAGGACGTACCATTGATTCCCATGTGCGGAATATGCGGGAAAAAGTCAGGGGGTCCGGATTCCCGATCGATGATTACTTTCAAACGGTGTGGGGCATCGGTTACAAGTGGGTGCAGCCTCGATCATAAAATAGAAATCTTGATAGTAATCTGGTTCATTTAATAAATATAGTTTAATTAGTTGAAACGCTTGGATGAAAATAACATTCAAGCGTTTTTTGCATACGTAAGCTGATAGCTATTGGATGATATCATTCATTTTTAGTACTCCCTGTGCCATGCTCAACCGACGAATTCTATTCCGTAGCGGTCCTATAAAAGGATTCGATTACAAAACTTCTCTTTGATATATTGCCCAATTTGTCATGATGTCACAAAATCATCACATATATTCTGGAAATAATGCACAATTTCTCAATAAATACCTGCTAAATTTAAAGAACTAAAACTTATTAAAGGGAGAGTACTATGAAAAGAAAATGGATTATAACTTTAGTTGCCTTAGCCGCGATAGGTTCTACATTTATATACCAGCAATTGACACTGGCTTCGACATCCGATACCGGTGTAACTGCACCAGCATCCAAATCAGCTCCAATCGAATCGCCAGGAGTAGAAACTTTGCACGGCGAAGAGGAAGACGGAGTCAAACGTTTTGAATTGACAGCTGAGCCGGTGACACAGACATTCACCAGTGGCTATCAGGGAAAGGCATGGGGATACAATGGCAGTACGCCGGGTCCGACACTGGTCGCGGAAGAAGGCGATAAGGTTGAAATTACGGTGACGAACAACCTCCCAGAAGCAACATCTGTCCACTGGCATGGCTTGAAGGTTCCGAATGACATGGATGGTGTAACCTCTATCCAGGATACACCGACCATCGAACCTGGCGAATCCTTTACTTATACCTTCACACTCGAACAGTCTGGTACCTATATGTATCACTCGCACACCAATGTTTCCAAACAGGAATTAATGGGACTAGGAGGAGCTTTCGTCATCCAGCCGAAAAAACAGAATCAACAAGTGGACAGGGACATCGTCATGATGCTTCAGGAATGGACACTTGAAGGTGCTGGAGGCCATGGCGATATGGAAATGGCTATGCCATCTTCCGATAAAGAAGCAAATGATGAAGAACATTCAGAAAAGGAAGGAATGACGGCAAAAGCAAGCGATGATTCGGGCGCCTACGAAATTAATCCGATGGGGATGGAACCGAATACATTCACGATCAACGGAAAATCTTATCCAGATACAGAACCGATTCAGGTAAAAAGAGGGGAAACTGTACGCTTGAGATTTACTAACCTCAGCGGAAATTCTCATCCCATGCACATGCATGGGGATGACTTTAAAGTGGTGGCTGCTGATGGCAACCGTATTGATGCATCCGCACAGCTTACCAAGAACACCATCAATGTGGCTGCAGGGGAAACCTGGGATGTTGAATTCACTGCAGAAAACGTAGGTAAATGGCCAATCCATTGTCATAAACCCCATCACACCATGAATGCAAATGGTGACACGGGCGGCATGTTTACGGTAATAGAAGTTGTAGAATAATCCCTTAAGCTTAAATAAGCTGTTGAGGCTTTCTCAACAGCTTATTTTATTTAAAAGGAAGATAAAGCACCTCTATTCGTGACGGAAGTATATCCCTAAAACCCCAAAAACCAAAATAACCTCCGAGGAAGTAATGAATGATAGATGCTCTACAAAAACATAGAAAGGTGATAATATGGCTAATTTCTTATTCGGTGCAACTATTGTATTTATCGCTGCCAATCTTGTCTACTTCTTTACGAACAAAACCTACCGGAAAAGCAAGTTCAGTACAGCTTTATTTTTAAAGTTATTCTTTGTACTAACGGGGGTCCTGGTAGGGTTTGCCTTCCTCTATTACGTACTTTCTTTAAATGAAGTAGTTCTGGTGGAAAATATCAAGTCGAGAAAGCCGGTTGACCCTACCTTTCTAAACCTTTTATACTTTAGCGGGGTTACCCTGCTAACAATCGGATACGGGGATATAGTACCTATTGGAGTAGCTCGTTTCTTTGCTGTGCTTGAATCAAGTATTGGAGTTCTTTTGCCTACAGCCTATTTTATGAAAGCACTCGTTTCTTCAAACCGCTCAGACGACGACAGTAAAGAGCGAACTCAATCGATGCTTGGTACTCTTTTCCTTCAGCAATCTTGTAGAGGTATACGAAGAGAATGCACATCAGGACGCTGGACTTACGATACTTGTGTATTATCTTAATGCAAGCTTCCCTTATCCATTCTTTTATACCCTGCAACTAACAGGCAAGAATACTTAAAGATTACATGGCTAAATCTATGATGGAATGGTTCCAAGTGCACATATTTAATCAAAGGTTGTCATAAAACCGTCAAATGTGACGTAAAGATATGCACGGTTTCTTCACAAAATCTTGCTAATATAAATCATGGGAAACACCCTACTCTACAATGGAAGGGATAGACGTCATGGAATCTTCAATACAACCACTTAGTCGTATAGCGATTGAATTCGGCCCTATTACCATTTATTGGTATGGTATCATCATTGCTCTTGGTGCACTATTGGGGTATCTCATCACCATTAAGGAATGTGAACGCGTCGGGATCAATAAAGATCATTTCACAGACCTGCTGGTATACGCTATACCGGTTTCCATATTATCTGCACGAATATATTACGTCGCTTTTGAATGGGAACGATATAAAGACCAGCCTGGAAATATCATTGCGATATGGGAAGGCGGAATCGCCATCCATGGCGCATTAATCGGCGCCATTTTGACGGCCTACTTTTATACGAAGAAGAAAAAGATCCCTTTCTGGAAAATGGCCGATGTTGCAGCGCCTGGACTGCTTGTTGGACAGGCGATTGGCAGATGGGGAAACTTTATGAATCAGGAGGCACATGGCGGTCCTGTGACTAGAAGCTTCCTTGAGAATCTCTGGCTTCCGGATTGGATCATCAACCAGATGTACATTAGTGGTACCTATTACCATCCGACATTCCTATATGAATCTTTATGGAATATAACCGGGTTAATCGTGTTGCTGGTACTAAGGCGAAAGGTCAAGATTAAGCGCGGAGAATTGTTTCTTAGTTATGTGATATGGTATTCGTTCGGGAGATTTTTCATTGAAGGGATGCGGACGGATAGCCTGATGCTGGCCCCATCGCTTCGTGTTGCCCAGTTATTATCCGTTTTCCTCATTGTGATGAGCTTGATTGTATGGTGGTACCGCAGAAAACGTTACAAATCTTTGCCGCCATACGGAGAGTAATAGCTTCAGCAAGCATGAGCCTTTTATAAAGATATTTGCATGAAAAAAGCTGGCCCGGAATCCGAGCCAGCTTTTGTAGTAGCGTTAGTTACTCTTATTCATTTCTTTAAAATTCGCGCTAGGTGCTGCTCCATTTGTGCCGTGCATGGATTGGTACATGTTTTTGATTTCTTCCTTAGTCCATTCCGGATGCATGTTTTCCATCAACTTCTTCGCCTGCCCAAAATTAATGACAGCATTTGAATTAAGCATCTCTTGATGCATTTCATCCATTTCCATCATTTGTTCACTTCCTTCTGCAGGCATTTCCATCTCGTCGCTTGCAGCCTGTACACCAGAAACACCGCCGGCTACTATAAACCCCATAGACAATGCTCCAATAATGAATGATTTCATATCTATCAGCTCCTTTTCATGATAATTTCATCATAAAGTTAAACTATCAAGAATTCATCGAGAAAGTATGAAGGTTTAATGACAAGTCACATTTCTTCTTTGATCCCCCGCTTCACCAACCACCAATTGGCCGGGTAACTTGTGAAGAAGCCCAGGATCAAGGCTATTTGCATCATGAACCAGTAGCTCGGTTCATGCGGTTTAGGTGGATTGGGGGCAAAAATGATAAAGTGGACAAGCGCCATCCATCCGAACATCCCCACTTCAAATGCGATGAGAGCTAAAGAGTCTGCCTTGATTGCATCTTTGAAATTTTGAAATACTCCTTTTTCCTTGTTCATTGGATAAATCGCATAAAATTGAAAGAAAATCCCGAATAGGTATGCCAGGATAAATTCAACGGTAAAGTCGGCAAATATCGTAGCTCCTGCAATTGTCATCCCTGTAATCGCAACAATAGGAATCCCTATGATATCCCCAATGGCACAACCCGATGAGCAGTGGCTAGTTGATACAAATACTTTTGCCGGCCACTTTCTATTATCATCTTTCTTGATTCCTTTTGCCTTCAAACGCCCCCATTTATAATAAGCCCATAAATTAAGTGGTCCAAAAAACAAGCCATTAATGGGCCAGACAAGGTTCATCACCATCATTTGTTGTGGATGTCTAATCACATCAATGAGGATAATAAGAAAACTTAATAAACCTAACCCTAACGCTATCCATGATATAGCTGTCAACATATTTCCACCTCCTACAATAACTTATAACACAATACCCCACTACAGTATTTTGATAAACTTTATTGTTCAGAAGAAAGGTCAATTGCTTTACCAAAAATGCGTATGTAATCGTCCTATACGGGAAAAGTAAGGAAGAATAAAATAAAGGAGGAATTTAGATTGGGCGTGCTATCGACATCCTCAACAAATATGGATTCATGCATCGAAGAATGTCTTCGGTGTTTACGTGCTTGTGAGGAGTGTATAAAAGCCTGCTTACAAGAACCAGATATACAAGCAAGGGTCAAGTGTATCCAAACTTTAAATGACTGTGCAGAGATATGTGGACAAGCAACACAATATATGTCACGAAACAGTGAATTTTCTTCACAGTTATGTGGACTATGTGCAACTATTTGTGACCAGTGCGCCATGGAGTGTGAAAGCTTCCAGGATAAGCATTGTCAGGAATGTGCACAAATTTGCCGCAAATGTGC
Source organism: Thalassobacillus devorans MSP14 (assembly GCF_000496835.1). Taxonomy (GTDB): domain Bacteria; phylum Bacillota; class Bacilli; order Bacillales; family Halobacillaceae; genus Thalassobacillus; species Thalassobacillus devorans_B. The sequence continues at coordinate 33,374 of NZ_KI543238.1, read as the reverse complement.
AGAAGAATGCCGGAAAATGGCAAGCTAACTAAGAAAAAATAATTGAAGAAAAATTGCTGAAATGCACAGAATCTAAACATTTGATTGTTATTCTAAATATGTTCACATAGTGAACAATCTCTAACCATGCAGGAAAGTGCAAAGTACCCCCCCTTTATGCTTGAGGACTGCAGAAGTCCTCACAATACAGCGGAAAACTCAAAGTTTTCCGCTGTATTTATTTACGAGTAGCAAGTGAAATTCATACACCCTGAGCAAAAAATAAGCTCAAAGGAAAGATATCCTCTGAGCTCATCACCTATAATTATTTAAAAACCGGTCCATCCCCCAAAAAATTGATTGGTGATGAAAGAAGTAAGACTGGTCATCCAGCCGAATAATAGGAAAACCCCCATGAATATCATGGTGTACCCGCCTATTTTTACAATTCTCCGATTATGCCGCTTAATCCATTTCATTCGTCCGATAAAAAATGCCATCGTAAAGAATGGGATAGAAAATCCCAATACATAAGCGATCATATAAACTACTGCCTGATCAGGGGCAGATACTCCAAGCGCTATGACAGCTGCAAGAATCGGCCCCGTACAAGGCGTCCACCCGGCAGCAAATGCCATCCCTACTGCACTGGATCCAATATAACCCGGGGGGCGATTTTTCAATGTAACCTTGTAATCCTTCATCAAGAAACCGGGCTTGAATACACCTAAGGTGATAAGGCCTAAAACAATAATTAATACGGCTCCAAGCTGGCGGATTAAGTCATCATAACGCATGAACCAATTCCCAATCCAGGAGGTGGAAAATCCAATGGCAATAAATATAATTGAAAATCCAAGTAAGAAAAATAATGTGTGCATCAACGGAGCTTTTTGCATCATAGCATTCTTTTGTTTGAATTCATCGACGGATATACCTGTAATATACGAGAGAAACGCCGGGTAGAGGGGCAGGCAGCACGGAGAGATGAATGATAAGAAACCTGCTCCGAATGCCAGGAAGATATTAATATCAGCCATTCGGACCGTTCCCATCACTTGGCTGGATCTGCTTCATATATCCGCGGATTTCTTCTTCCGTCATGCCTGCGGTAATCCGGTCGACCACTTTGCCGTTTTCATCAATCAAAAAAGTGACTGGAATCGGACTGATTCCATAAGCATCCATTAATTGAGAATCTTTATCTAATAAAACGGGGAAAGTCATCCCTTTTCGATCGACAAAGGCTTGTACCGTAAGCTTTGGTTCCCCCACATCCACTGCCAGCACTTCGACACCTTTATCTTTGAATTTTTGATATTGGCTTTCTATGTAAGGCATTTCTTCTTCACATGGTTTACAATAAGTCGCCCATACATTTAGAAACACGCCTTGCCCACGATAGTCACTGAGCTGAACAGTATCTCCAGACAGGGTTTCTAACCGGAAGTCCGGTGCCTGATCGCCGGCATTGACGACGTCAGCATCCTTCATAACGTTCTGATAAATGATGAATCCAATGATAAGAACAAACAGCCCCAGGATGGTTGACCGCATAATAAAACGCTTCTTCTGTTTCTTCACTGTACTTCCCTCTCTTTCTTATTCGCATACCTCTAAATTTGCGAAATTCGAAACATGGTTATGGTAACAGAAAAATATGGGGATTTTATGCAGATACTTAGTTTTTTACATGAAAATACTTTGGGCTTACCTTTTCTTTCATGTCGTTGGCCTGTAATAGCAGCATAAAACAAGTCACCCAACTACTTTTAATGGATTTGGAACTGTTCTACTGGTAAGAAAATAATATAAACCATCACTCCAACCTAACCCATAGCAAAGAAGGACATCCAGACAGTTAAAATATCGCTGCCTGGTTTGTCCTATTGCTTTAAAAGCTAATTCAAAATAATTGATACAGTCTAAAAATAACTGAGATGGATATTGGTCCATACCAATATCATTCTTGAGCATACAGTATTAGGAAAAGGAAGACAGGATAGTTCTTCCTTTTGCTATTAACTCCAAACTCCTTATAGTCAGGAGGGTTAAAATATGGGCTTTGGATATGGTGGTTTCGGTGGTTATGGCTGCGGTTATGGCTACGGGGGCTATGGTGGATACGGCTATGGACGTGGTTTTGCGTTGATTGTTGTTCTATTTATTCTTCTGATTATCGTAGGAGCTGCTTGGTTCTAAAATTGAAGGGTAAATAGTACGCATGGGAACCGGATACCGATTACCTCCTCTCGGTATCCGTAATTATTATCTTCGACTCAGCCAAAAATTCCGCTTATTTCAAACAGTTACATCCTTGAAATAGAGGTTGTTCGCACAGTCTGTCTGCAAATCCCAATATACCAATTTTCCAATAATGCTTATGGATGTACCGTTAAGTTAAAGCATTTCACAAAATTACAGACTCAAGGTGGTTTACCTATGAGCTTATCGGTTATTGGACAACAAGCGTAGATGTCATGTCACTATGGCCTTCCCCACAAGGAACACTACAATAAATGGTATATTCCCCGGGTTCCTCAGGAGTAAATGTACTCTCACCATCCCCTTGGATATTCACATCAAAATCTTCTATGGCAACCCCGTGTTGTCCCTCCTCATTCGATAAGTTTATGGTTACAGGTTCGCCGGCTTTCACAGTGTACTCGTTTTCATTGAACTGAAAATTTGTTGCTATAATGTCCAGCTTTTCACCGGATGCCTCTTCCTCTGTACTTTCCTGTTGGTTGTCTTCCGCCCCATTTTCATTTCCTCCACAAGCAGCGAGTATAACTAAGAGACTTACCAAAACAATCGAACCTAAAAACTTTTTCATTACTCATTCCCTCCCATAAAATAATGTCTCAAAAAAAAGAGGACGAATTCATCTATACGATTGTTATACCATACATATATTAAGATTTTATGCAGACATAGAATAATTTTCTGTATAGAGATTTTCTTTCTTCGCCATATAAAAAACAAGACGGTTTAACACCGTCTTGTCTACAAAATGCTATTTTAATAACTGTTAACGCAGGAAGGTAAATCATCTTTGGTCGTTTGAGGATGACACTCAGATTCCGGATCTTCTTCCGGTTCATCCTTATGAGCGACCCATTTATCCCTGGAAAACTGAATAGCCAATACGATCGCCCGGAATGTGATATCCATTCCAATGGCAATCCAAACACCGAGCAATCCCCAGCCAAGTTTGATACCCAACAGATATACAAATAATGTACGTACTGCCCACATGCCAACTCCGGTCAAATACATCGGGAATTTGGTATTATTGGCTCCTTGGAATGCCCCGGTAAGCACAATGACCACGGCTAAGAACGGCTGGAATACACCGGAGACTTTTAAGGCTGTACCAATATTATTGATAACCGTTTCATCCTCTGTGAAAAAGGCACCAGCCCATTCCCCAAAAAAGAAGAGAATGGCACCAAACAGAGACATGATTCCGAAAGCAAGGAAAACACCCAATTTTGCAAACGATTTGGCCTCCTCATACTTCCCTGCTCCGATCTGCTGTCCGACAAGAATCGTAACAGCAGTAGCAAACCCGAAACCGAGCATATAGGAGAAGACTTCAATATTTCCTGCAATTTGATGGGCTGCAAACACGTTGGTCCCTAATGCTACAACTAACCCGAAGTAAACGATTTGGCCCGCCCGCATAATCAAGCGTTCACCGGCTGCCGGGCTTCCAAGAACAAACAGCTCCTTCAAATGCTCTTTGTCCAAACGCCAATAATCACGTCGCACCCGCAACATATCGGCTCTTTGGATATACCAGAACAGACCGACAGAACCTAGAATACGGGAAGTGACCGTGGCAACCGCTGCTCCGGCAATTCCCCACTCAGGAAAAATCCAGATTCCAAAGATTAGTAAATAATCGAGTCCTGCGTTAACCAGGTTTGCCACAATAGCTACATACATGGGTGCTTTGGTATTCCCAGCTCCTCGCAAAATTGCACTGAGAACAAACATAAGCGCCATAAAAATCGAGGGAATGGCGACAATCCGGAAATATAGAGCCCCGGCTGTTAAGACATTTTCCTCTATTCCCATCAGTTGCAACAATGGTTCAGCAAACAGCAAAGTAACCAACCCGGTTAACAGGCCAAGAACCGCTGCCACAACAATCGATTGCTGAGCTATGTGCCTTGCTTTTTCCACCTTTTCAGCTCCAATAAAATTAGCAATATAAACGTTCGCCGCAACCCCCAGTGCCATGAATAAAGCGAAATAAATTGCCAGCACAGCATTGGTGACTCCTACTGCTGAAACCTCGGCAAGCCCGATTTGGGAAACGAAATACGTGTCGACAAAGCCAAGTATTGTCTGGAAGAAGTTTTCAACAACTGCAGGTAGTGCCAGTATCAGAATGATTTTCATTTTTTTCTTATTCGTATCTGCGGCTTCAATGCGATAATTCTCAATATGAGTCGTCACTTGCTTTCTGCTCCTTTCCTTCCACTATTCTCTAGTCTAATCGTTCCCCTGAATGAGATATGTAAACGGTCCTTAATGTTTATAAATCACATTAATGGTTATGTATATCTATACATTTCAAAAACTAAGAGGTGATAAGATGATTAAATTAGACAATAAGAAAGAGCACTTTGCAACCATGCCAAAGAAGAATAATGAACGTGCAACAGAAAACCTGAAATATTTAAGCACCAAGAATATTACCAGGCTCGATGAAAGCGATCCAGTAGAACTGGCCGTCATGACCTCCCAGCTGATCTGGCCGGCCACTCATGAGAAAACACGGCCAGGAACCATTATTTTATCCGCCGTGGACAGCTGGCAGCTGACGTTGGCGAGTGCAGACCTAATCCACCATCCTAATAACGGTCCGATTTTATTAATCAATGATGATTTGATTCCGGAATCAACAATGAATGAAATTAACCGCCTGCAGCCGAAAGGAAACAGTGAAGGAACACAGGTGAAGGTGATGGGAAATGTTTCAGAAAGAGTTTTGGAAGCACTCGCAGACTACACCATCGATCAAATAAACGACGATAACCCAGCCAGCTTCGCAGCAGAAATCGACCGTTTTTACGCGGAAGTCTCCGGAGAACTACCGGAAAGCATCATTATTGTTTCTTCGGAGGATAAGGCCAAGGAATTTTCAGTAATCGCTACCTATTGGATTGCACATATGCCGGAACCTGTATTGTACGTTACCGAAAACGACATCCCTGATGAAACAATCGAGGCTATTAAAAAGCGGGATAACCCCAACCTGTATATTCTAGGTCCAGACTCTGTCATTTCAAAGCAAGTGGAACAACAGCTAAACGAGTTAGGAAACGTCACAAGAATCGACGGAAAGAATCCAAGTGAAGCTTCGATCGCCTTCACCCTTTTCAAAGATGAAGAAAGCGACTTCGGCTGGGGTATCGATGACCCAGGACACGGTTTCTCATTCCTATCATCTGAAACACCGAATTTCGCTTTAGTCACAGCCCCACTGGCTCACTTAGGCAAGCATGCACCATTGCTGATCCTGGAGAAGGGGAAATTGACAGAAAATATGGCTAGATATTTGGCAAAAGTAAAGCCAACCTTTGAAGAAAGTCCGATGGAAGGACCATATAATCACGGGTTTGTCGTCGGCAGCCTTGATGATCTCTCCTATGATACACAAGGAATCATCGACAGCAAGTTAGAAATAGAAAAGGAAGATGGCGATCATCATTAGTCAATAACTAAGGGCTGTCCCAGCAAGTCTACTTAACGACTTCTTTGGGACAGCCCCTTTTCTCTAAATGTATACCTACTGAACTTCAAGGAAGTTGAAACTCAACTTATAAGGAAACGACTTGTCTTTGTTGCTGAAAATTTTCGTAATCTTTTTCTATATAGATCTGATGCCAAATCATAAAAATAAGGATTGTCCAGATTTTACGGCTATTGTCTTTTTTACTTTCCACGTGTTCCTTCAATAAACGGAAGACTTCACTTTTTTTGAATATATAATCGGTTTGGCTATTATGAATAACCCCCTTGGCCCAATCGTATAACTCCTCTTTTAGCCAATGGCGAATCGGCACAGGGAAACCTAATTTCTTACGGTTCACCACGTGGTCAGGTACAATCCCTTCTGCTGCTTTTCGAAGCACATACTTCGTTGTATTTGCTTTTATTTTTTGATCTGCAGCAATCTTTGAGGCCACTTCAAACACTTTTTTATCAAGAAAAGGAACACGCAATTCAAGGGAGTGCGCCATTGTCATTTTGTCAGCTTTCAATAAAATATCACCTTTTAACCACGTATGAATATCGATGTTCTGCATTTTTGTTATCTCGTCGTATCCCAGAGAATGGCTGTAGATCGGTCTGGTGATGTTAGTGTAGGAAAGTCCCGGGCGATAAGAAGCAAGTAACGACTGTTTCTGATTCTCCTCGAACATCTTGGCATTTCCAATATAACGCTCTTCCAACGGAGTCGAACCGCGGTCAATAAAATTTTTCCCTTTAAACCCGTCAGGAAGGATGTGGCTGAATGTTTTTAGCAGTGCTTTCATCGGGTCAGGGATATAGTGGAACATCCGCAGCGAATGTGGTTCCCGATATATATTATAACCTCCGAACAACTCATCGGCCCCTTCTCCAGACAACACCACCTTTACCTGTTTTCTAGCTTCACGAGCAAGAAAATATAAAGGGACAGCAGCCGGATCTGCCAATGGGTCATCCATATGCCAGATAATTTTAGGAAGTTCCTGAATGAATTCCTCCGGTGTAATGGTGTAGCTATAATTTTCCAGTTGCAGTGCATCCGCAGTCTCTTTCGCTACATCAACTTCACTAAACCCGTTTCGTTCAAAACCAACGGAAAACGTTTTGATATCTGGGTTTACTTGTTTAGCCAATGAGACGATAAAAGAAGAATCAATTCCCCCGGACAAAAAGGAACCAACTGGCACATCGCTGCGCATGTGAACATTCACTGAATCGGTAAGCACATTTTGAATATCTTTTACGATTCGGGATTCAGATGACGATATAGGTTGAAACGCAGGCTTCCAGTAGGACCTAATTATTAATGGCTTTCCCGTTTTCTTTATAAAAAAATGACCGGCGGGCAATTTTTTTATTTGTTTGGTCATGGTGGCGGGTTCAGGTACATATTGAAAACTGAGGTAATACTGGAGTGAATCCAAATCCAGTCCACCGTCCTGTGCTAAAATGATACTTTTTTTCTCTGAAGCCAAATATGTAATATCATCTTTCTCCATATAGAAGAATGGCTTAATGCCAAAATGATCCCGAGCGCCAAATAAGGTCTGTGTATTTTTGTCCCATATGACAAAAGCGAACATCCCCCGAAGTTTTTGAACGCACCGCTCCTTTAAGGTGCTGTACAAAGCAAGTATTACTTCTGTATCGGAATCAGTGGCAAAAGAATGCCCTTTGGCCTTTAATTCCTTTCGAAGTTCCGTATGATTATAAATCTCACCATTAAAAATTATCCAATATCGTTCATTTTCATAGGAAAGCGGCTGATGGCCGTTCTCGATATCAATAATACTTAACCGTTTAAAACCGAACTGAACATATTCATCCGTATAATATCCTTCCTCATCAGGACCTCTATGTGTGATTAAAGCATTCCTTTCTCTAAAAACTTTGTCTTTTGTTCTCTTGGTATTCTGTTGGTTTTCATGTATGCATCCAACAAATCCGCACATTCAAAACACCTGCCTGTTTTATTACTTATGTTATAAATACTGTTAAGAATCTCCCTTGTATTAATAAGAGATAACTACTAGTATACCCATAAATTATGAAGAAAGTATCGAGTTTTTTGAATGTGAGAGGACAGTATCGCTATCTACCTGAAATAGTATCCCTTTAAAGGTCGGGGAAGGATCATCAAGGATAATCCCCCTTCTTCCTTCCATGTATGTTAAAATATGTGTGTATTTCAGTTCTCTTATAGATAAGAGGTGTGCCTAATGTACGACAAAAAGCTAGACCCTTATAGCAGATTAGAATTGAGTTCACTCCCTGCCTTAATCGGAATGGCCCCTCTCCTGGTAACCGTCCTAATATGGCCATCCGAAATTCACCACTTTAAGTTCAGTAATTGGATCATACCTGGTCTTGCTTTAATATGGGTTACCTTAATGGCCCTCACAAGAATTATTGGTTACAGGCTGGAAAATAAGTTGTTTCCAATACATAGTAATTTTTCTTCAACTACTTTTCATCGGTACGGCAAACTTCATTCTACGAAAGCAAAGAACCTTCCTCTTCCTTCTGAACTACACACAACACAGGGGGAGTTGCGGTCAAATCCTGCCACCACAGAGATAACTAAGGTGACGGTTCATTCAAAGAATACCAGCGCCTATCCTGCCTTACACCAAAATTATCTAAACTATGGTTTCTGGAGGAATATGGTTGGGATAAAACCCATAGGGGTTTCCCTTACAATGCTGTCGATAACGCTAAATGGGTATTTAATATATAGTACTTACCATCCTTTCTCTCCGGTAGAGATAGGGAAAGCTGTCCTATCCATCGGTGTCAGCCTTTTATTCCTTCCATTTTGGCTCGTGCTAGTACGTAAATCCTTAGCAAAAAGATACTATCAGACGTATGCCACCACATTGTTCTCCACTGCAATCGAGAAGGGTGATGATGCATCCATTAAATCTAGATAAAAATGCAGAAAAGCATCTTATGGTATTACTCGTCGCCACATACTACTTAACGTTGACGGTTACATTTCAGTTCATTTAGTTGTTATGTTGGAGTTAATAAAGTTCCACGTAGGATATTTACGACCAAAAAAAGGGAGCGCTCCTCTACTTTCATTACCCACTCTTCCTCAGACGCAAGATGAATCAATTAAAGTCAATTAACTTCACATGCAGTAATTACTCCCTGAAAGATGCTTGAGATTAAAATAAATTGTAAAATGTGCGGAGTTTTTTAAATTTTTTCCTATATAAAGAGCCACTCTTTTGACTGAGCGGCTCTTTATATATGAAAATTTTTAATTAAATGGCTTTTTCAATGGATGTTTGTAAACGTTGTTCTACATCAGTGGCAATTTCAGCTAATTTTTTATCATCAGCTAATCCTATTAAAGTTGTCGGTTTAGGCATGCCTACCTTCACCTTTCCTTCATCTTCGTATACAACTATTTTACATGGTAGAAAATACCCGACCATTTTGTTCTCCTGAAGGACGCGATCCGCTTCTTTTGGATTGCAAACCTCTAAGACTTTGTATGGAGTATTAAATCCCATCCCTTTTTCCTGCAATTTCTCAGTTAAATCAAAGTTCCAAAGCACCCCGAACTTCTCTTCTTGTAAGGAATCCTCTAGAGAAGTAATAACTTCATCAACAGTTTTAGATGTTTCTCGTGTGAAATCAAATTCCATAATATCCACCTCTTTTTATTTATTATTACATTCACGTATTATACACTTACCCCGTTATGTATAAACAAAACTTTAGAAATAATAGTTATTGTAACCTTGTTCCAACAAAGTTCATTTCCTCATTTATTATTTCCTACAATACCTCAAACTTATTTATGAAATGAGAACATCCTGTAGCATAGTGGATAAAAACAGGTTCATTAATTACTCCTTCTTCACACTTTCTCAATTTTTTTATGAAAAGATAGGATAGACATCCTGTATAATGCATACAACAAGTTAACAATTTACGAGAAGACAGTTGGTGAGACACTTTGATAAAATTCAAAAGTATTTCTTTTAAACTTGGATTGTTGTTCAGTTCCTTATTTATCACCTTGTTAATCATTTTGGGAGTAATTTTGTATGGTGCATTTACAAATGTCCTGATTGATTACATTAAACAGGATTTAGTGTTAAGAGGAAACAACCACGCACGAATATTAAACGAACAGTTCACAGAGTCAGCAATCAATCATGTGACGGAAATGGAAAAAGGCGTGGCAACGGAGGTGTTGATTACAGATGCCAATCAAAAAATCCTCGGCTCTTCAAGCGTACCTACCAATGAAATGAAAGCAAGTATCCTTGATAAATCTTTACCGCCAGGCGATAGTACTCTTGTAGATGATTGGTATAACGAACCCTATTTGGTTTCTGCATCTACAATTGGAGATGGAACAGGATATGTCTATATGTATTATCCTTCAAGCAACTTAAGAGAAATTGTATTTGTCTTAAGTGTACTACTTATCCTTACAGGGATTGGTATCCTTTTGTTGGCATTCGGACTGATTGGTCTGGCATCAAAACGGATAACAAGGCCTCTAAAGTTAATGAAAAAGGCCACAGAGAAAATGGCTAAAGGGGAATACAAACAACATTTTACAGTCAATAGTAAAGATGAGATTGCAGAGCTCAGCCAATCAATTCAGACACTTGGTGATCAGTTGCAATATTTTGAAGACAGTCGAAATGACTTTCTCGCAGCTGTTTCCCATGAACTTAGAACTCCACTTACCTATATCAAAGGCTACAGCGATATTTTAGGCAAAGGCAATATAGACAAAGAGGATCAGAAAGTTTATCTGGATATTATTAAAAAAGAGGTACAACGGATCACATTCATGGTGAATGATCTATTCGAAATGAGCAAGCTGCAGGTTGGAGAATTTGAATTGAATAAGGAAATTGCTGATATTCAGACAGTGATAGAAAAAGTCGTGAACAACTTGAAACCTGCAGCAACCAAAAAGAATATCAGTGTCATTCTTGACTTTCAACCTGACTTGCCACCAGTGGAAATCGATGTGAAGAGAATGGAACAAGTATTTTACAATTTGATAGAAAACGGAATCAAATATTCCAATGAAGGTAAGATGTCAATTCGGGCTTTTGCCAAAGAAGATTTCATCGCAATTGAAATAGAGGATACCGGAATCGGCATTCCTGAAAAGGACCTCCCTAAAATATGGGATAGATTTTATCGGGTCGAGCAATCCAGAACGAGAAAATCCGGTGGAACAGGCCTGGGACTGTATGTTTCAAAAAAGATAATCGAATCTCATGATGGAACAGTCCATGTAACGAGCAAGGTAAATGCGGGGTCCGTTTTTAGAGTGATCTTGAAAAAAGCTAAAATAGAGGAAATAGGAGAATAAGAGATGAGAAAAATCTTAATTGTAGATGACGAAATGGAAATGAGACAATTATTACGATTATACCTGATGCAAAATTATGAAACGAGTGAAGCAGAGGATGGATATCAAGCCCTTGAAAAGATTAGAAAAGACGATTATGATTTGATGATTCTGGATATCATGATGCCTCATATGGACGGATGGCAGACAATCGAAGAAGTGAGAAAAATATCCGATCTACCAATCATCTTCCTGACAGCTAAGGGTTCCACCGAGGATAAGGTGAACGGGTTTTCAACAGGAGCAGATGATTACCTTGTCAAACCGTTTGAGGAAGCAGAATTAATGGCAAGAATCGAGGCGTTACTCAGACGAACAAAACCTTCATCATCTAAAGATGAAATCATCAGATACAACGGGCTCATTTTGGATATTTCAGCTCGTGAAGTAATCTATGATAGTCAGAAAATCAACCTTACACAAACAGAGTACGACCTTCTTGACATTCTCATCCACCACCGAGGGAAGGCTTTATCAAGAGAACAGCTGGTCGAACATATTTGGGGCCTCGACTTCATTGGAGAGGACAGGACAGTCGACTCCCATGTCAAGAATCTAAGGGAAAAATTGCAGAAAGCAGGATTTGACAAGACTCATCTCAAAACAGTTTGGGGCATCGGATATAAAGCGGAATAAGGTGATAATATGAAACGACTATGGCCTATAATTATACTCACCCTTTTGGTTTTGTTGGGAATATTTTTTCTTATATTTGTTGTGCAAATGATTTGGTTCCCGCCTAATTCGATGGGCATGATGATGGGAAGACAAATGATGTTCCATCATATGTCATTCTGGTTTGGGCAAATGATTTGGGTTTCCCTGATTATCTTCGGTATCATCTTCCTAGTGTGGCTTATTTGGTCGAAAATCAAATAAAATTGCAGATTTGAAAAACTTGGCTTCCGCCGTTAGGACCTGGCGACAAGCAGTTTTTTTCTTATACTCTTTTCCTTTAACAAAACGGAATGCAATTAAAGAATATAAAATACTGATCGGTACTTTACCGGATCAGTATTTTTTTACCCGTCATTGGATAATGGATAAAAGATTATAAAAATCATTTGCAAACAGCTCCGTAAAAGCGGAATGATTTTCATGCACGGATATAAGAAGACTGAAAATCAGATAGCTGGAATAATCCTCCTACTCTCCCTTGTATGACTCCTCCCCCCCTCCATACTTTCTACATGATTCTTTTTTATATTGAGAATATAGAAATTACAACAACTGGTAAGGAGGGAAAATGACATGTTAGGACCGGGATATAGTAATGGCGTGGAGAATTGTGGTTTTATCGGATTATTCCTTGGCATCTTGATCTTCGGCATCCTATTCTATTTAATGAAACGAAAGAATCATGCTGCCGGAAATACCAATAGGAATAACGATACTAAGATGTTGCCCTTACTAAAGGAAAAACTCGCAAAAGGAGAGATTACAAAAGAAGAATTTAACCAAATCAAGGAAACAATCAACAAATAATCTCACTTCATACTTTCTCCACATATACCCCTTATAGTATAAGTATAAGGAACACAACACAAGTGAAGGAGGTGAATCAACCATGATGATCATCTTGTTCCTTTTCATTGCATTTCTCATTTACACACAAGTCAATCAAAATGGAAGTGGACAACCAGCTTTTGTCGCACGACGATCTTCAGGAGATTCAGAAGCTCTCGACATTGTAAAAGACCGTCTCTCCAAGGGGGAGATTTCGGTCGAAGAATTTGAGCAAATCAAGAAAAACTTATCATAAAAATGACAAATTAAAGGAGAGATTGAATATGAGTAAAACATTGATTGCAGGAGCGTTGGCATTAGGATTGATTGGCACTGGCATTACCGGTATCTATACTGCTTCAGCGAATGACACAACTGATAATCCGGGCGTAGGAACGGAGAATCGGGAATTCAATTTTGGTGACATGGGGAACTTAATGGGAGACCTTGGGGTAAGCGTAGATCAAATGAATGAAGTCATGCAAAAAGGTGACTTTGAAGACATGCAGCAATTCATGAACGAGCAAAACATCAACTTCGGACAGATGAAACCCTATATGGAGCAGATGCACCCTGATTTATCCAATAAAGAACTCGAGGAATTTTATAAAGGGATGCATGGTACAGGAGGATCATCCAACAGTAATAACTTTCAAGGTATGATGAACAATTATTAATTGTTTTGATTAATCCTATTAGGAGGGGACACACATGCTTTTACTACTGTTACTCTTTGGAATCGGGATTTACTTTTACTCAACCGGCGACCTGCAAAGGGTACTTGGAAACGTGAATGCTCACGATAACAAAGATCTGGGTGCAGAAGCCAGAAAATCATTGGACATGCGTTATGCTTCCGGGGAAATCACATCAGAAGAATATACCAAAATTAAAAACTTATTATAGTTAGGAGGTCTTGCAAATGATGCAAGGATATATGGGACCAGGTAATTTTGGAGGATTTGGCAATTTGGGTGGAATGTCACCGCACGGTTTCGGTAACGGAGGCTGGATGGCAGGGCCGGACCTGACTTGGATCTTGCTCTTCGCATTGCTTGCAATTGCAGCTTATGTCGTATTTAAGAAGAAGCAGACGGCAAATGGAGCGGTTAATCAAGAGCCGGCACTATTTCACTCTAACTCTGAAGCAGAAGAGCTTGTGAAGTTAAGATATGCAAGAGGCGAAATTACGAATGAACAATATCAATCAATCATCACCACAATCCGTTCTTAAAAAAGGTGGTAGAAAACATGCTAAACTTCGTTTTATCAGCAATTGTTTTTTATTACCTGGTGAAGACAGGAGATTTGTTCAAACTCATCAAGATGGCAAAGAAAATTGTGGTGGATCTCTTACTTGCCTTTAAGAAAGAATCAAAGGAAAACGATGATAATCCATTGGAAATCTTGAAGCTGCGATATGTAAAAGGAGAAATAAGCAAACACGATTATGAGCAAATCGCAAAAAATTTATAATTAAAAAAGACCAGACAACTGTGTTTTATCCAGGTGTTTGGTCTTTTCACTGTGTTGCTTTATAAAAGATTGGCAGATTTATTTGAGATTGATGATATGAAGAAGACTCAGACCAACTTAATATTCCAAGCGAACATCCTCCGCCCAGTCAAGAACTAGTCTATTCATGCTTCTGATAGGTACATTTTCTATCACTCTCCAAAAATATAAATCTTAATTTCATTATGGTTCTGGAGATAAATTCCTATACTTCAGGCTTTTACAGAACAAGAAATCTAAATTACCTTTACGCTTCATTTCAAACCATTTAGTGTAATTAAATATTGATTAATAGAACATACGTTCGTATAATGCTTGTAAGGAAGGTGATTAGTTTGAGGTTTCCTTACTACACAACGACAATTCTAGAAGACCTAATAACTCAGTGGTATAAAAAACACAAATTTAAAGAGCCGAAGGATTTAAATGTTTACAGCATTGGATCAGAGTCACAAATCTTGGTGACTTGTAGACCTACTCAAGCTAGTTACATGAAAGTGGGGAAGTTTCAAGAAATTGTATTGGATAGTCGCCTGCCATATATACAACAACGAGAGCAATTTTTCCATGAGCTTTGCCACGCGGTAAGGCATGCAGGGCGCCAATCTACCATGCCTCATCCTTTTTACGAACTTCAGGAAAGAGACGCTAGGCACTTTACTCTTTATGCCTCACTTCCCACCCATATGATTAATGAATATAACATTGCTAACCCAGCAATTATTGACCAGTTGTCACGTGATTTTATGATTCCAAAGAACGTTTGTATAGAACGCTTAGAAAAAATTAAGAGTCGAATTGTACCATCTTTTAAATCTCAATTCTTTAACATGAAAAAGGAGGGATAAATATGGCTAATTTCCGAAAAAGAGGGAGTAAATGGTACTTTCAAATATATACCGGTATAGATCCATCCACTGGGAGAAAGAAATTCACATCTAAAGGAGGATTTAAGACTAAAAAGGAAGCTCAGATGGCTGCAGTTGAAGTAGAAAAGGAAGTATATGAAAACACATATGTTCAAGAACAGAATATTACCTTTCAAGAATTTACTTTAGAGTGGATTAAAACTTATCGTGAAACCGCCAAAATTAGTTCTGTGAGAAACCGCCAGCAAAACTTGGATCACTTAAATAGATTTTTTGGCAATAAGAAAATAAAAGATATCACGCGTAAACAGTATCAAGCCATGCTTACTTCGTTGCATAATAAAGGCTACGCATTTAATACTTTGGACGGCATTCATGCAACAGGTAGAATGGTTTTTAGGAAAGCTGTGGAATTTAACATAATTAAGGACAGTCCTAGCGACTTTGCAAAAATTCCACGCAAAGTGGAAACCGTTGAGGAGGTAGAGAGCAGTAACGGTGAAATTAAATTCATGGAAAAAGAAGAACTTATTCGTTTTCTTAATGCTGCAAAGGAAAGTGGCATCGATAAAGACTACCCCATGTTTTTGACACTTGCTTATAGTGGATTACGAGTAGGTGAGCTTATCGCATTAAAATGGTCGGATATAGATATGGATAAAAAAACCCTAAGAGTAACCAAAACTTATTACAACCCCAACAATAGTACAAAAGAATATCAATTATTGACCCCTAAAACTAAAGGATCAATCAGAACACTAAAAATGGACGCCGGAGTCATTCAGGTCCTCGAAAAACATAAAGAACATCAGGATGATCTCATCGAAAAAATGAAGAACGAATATACTCAACTGGATTTTGTTTTTGCTAAGGAAGTTCAGAATCTTGGATACCCTGAATTCTTAAAGACCGCAAACACTCATATGAGACGTTTGTTAAAAATTAGTGGTATCGATAAGGAACTTACCCCTCACTCCTTACGGCACACCCACACTTCCCTATTAATTGAAGCAGGAGTAGGTGTTAAGGAGATTCAACAACGATTAGGTCATGGAGATATAAACACAACTATGAATATATACGCGCACATTACTGAAAACATGGAAGAAAAAGCCTCCCAAAAGTTCAGTGAACTTATGAGAGGCTCATTAGATTTATAGTGTTTTCCCTGCAAGGTATGTCAAAAGTATGTCATTTTGACTTTAGGGGTGAAGCTAAATCCTTGATATCAAGGGTTATGGGGGTATGATTACATCATGCCGCCCATTCCGCCCATGCCACCCATGTCTGGCATGCCGCCACCGCCGTTGTTGTCTTCTTCTGGAAGATCAGCGACGACTGCTTCTGTAGTCAAGAACATAGCTGCTACGGAAGCTGCGTTTTGTAGTGCGGAACGTGTGACTTTTGTTGGGTCTACGATACCTGCTTCTACCATGTTGACCCACTCGCCAGTTGCAGCGTTGTATCCGATACCGACTTTTTCACCTTTCAGGCGCTCTACGATGATGGAACCTTCAAGGCCGGCGTTGTGTGCGATTTGTCGTACTGGCTCTTCGAGGGCACGTACGACAATTTTCGCACCGGTAGCTTCGTCGCCAGTTAGATCAAGGCTCGCTACTTTATCGTAAATGTTAGCAAATGCAGTACCACCACCGGCTACGATACCTTCCTGGACTGCAGCACGAGTAGAGTTCAAGGCATCTTCGATACGAAGCTTGCGCTCTTTCAATTCTGTCTCCGTAGCAGCACCGACTTTGATAACAGCTACGCCGCCAGAGAGTTTAGCAAGACGCTCTTGTAATTTTTCTTTATCGAATTCAGAAGTAGTTTCTTCTGCCTGTGCACGGATTTGAGTGACGCGGGAAGCGATTTGCTCAGCGTTTCCTGCACCTTCGACGATTGTAGTGTTTTCTTTTGTAACTACCACTTTGGAAGCACGGCCCAATTGCTCGATGCCAGTGTTCTTAAGCTCAAGACCAAGGTCTTCTGTTACAACTTCAGCACCAGTCAATGTAGCGATGTCTTCAAGCATTGCTTTACGACGGTCACCAAACCCTGGAGCTTTGACAGCTACTGCGTTGAATGTACCGCGAAGTTTGTTTACAACTAGTGTTGCAAGAGCTTCACCTTCAACGTCTTCCGCGATCATTAGAAGCGGCTTGCCTTGTTGTACGACTTGCTCAAGTACAGGCAATACTTCCTGGATATTTCCGATTTTCTTATCAGTAATCAAAATGTAAGGGTCTTCGAGAACAGCTTCCATTTTATCCTGGTCAGTAACCATGTATGGAGAAGCGTATCCACGGTCGAACTGCATACCTTCTACTACTTCAAGTTCGGTATTGAACCCTTTGGATTCTTCGATTGTGATGACACCATCGTTACCCACGCGCTCCATTGCTTCTGCGATCAAGTGACCTACTTCGTTGTCACCAGCAGAGATGGAAGCAACTTGTGCGATAGACTCTCTGCCTTCGATCGGCTTTGAGATGCTGCGAAGTTCTTCTGTAGCAACGTTTACCGCTTTTTCAATACCGCGGCGTACGCCAACCGGGTTAGCACCGGATGCTACGTTTTTCAACCCTTCACGAATCATTGCCTGTGCCAGGACAGTTGCAGTGGTTGTACCATCACCAGCGACATCGTTTGTTTTAGAAGCTACTTCGGAAACGAGCTGTGCACCCATGTTTTCGAAATGATCTTCCAGTTCGATTTCTTTAGCGATAGTAACACCATCATTCGTGATCAATGGAGAACCGAACTTCTTCTCAAGAACGACGTTACGTCCTTTTGGTCCAAGTGTCACTTTGACAGCATTAGCAAGTGAATCTACACCACGAAGCATCGCGCGGCGTGCTTCTTCATTAAATTTAATCTCTTTAGCCATGAAAATGCCCTCCTTATCAAACTTGTAACTGTACGTATTTATTTGAAACTAAGGAATTACTGAATGACAGCCAATACGTCGCTTTCGCGAATCACTAAGTATTCTTTGCCTTCATATTTCACTTCTGTACCTGCAAATTTAGAATAGATGACATGGTCGCCTTGAGCTACTTCAAGCGCTACCTTTTCACCATTATCGGTAACTCGTCCAGTTCCTACTGCGACTACTTTACCTTCTTGCGGCTTTTCCTTCGCAGAGTCTGGAAGAACGATTCCGCTTGCAGTTTTTTCTTCCTGTTTTACAATTTCAATCACAATACGATCACCAAGTGGCTTTAACAATTCGGACACCCTCCTCAATGTGATTCTATTCTTGAATTATGGTTTATTAGCACTCGACATCAATGAGTGCTAACACAATTATTATAATAATCAATTCATTTTTATTTTGCAAGTGAGATCTGTAAATTTTTTCGAAAAAGATTGGTGAAAAATGTCGTGTAAATCCTAATCGTTACGCTGTATTTTCAAACTATGTTAAAATACGGAGAGTGATTGAAAAATGTAAAATGTATACAAAGGAGTCGTTCGACCTTGCCATCGAGATATTGGTTTATCATTGCTATATACATTGCAGCACAGTTGTCATCCGTTATCGGTGTTCCCTTATTAATGATGGTCGGCATGGAAAAGGAAATTGCGATTACCAGCTGGGCCGTGTTCAGCTTTTTCGTCGCCACTCTCCTCATTGTATTCATGCTGAAGCCGGATATGAAACAAGCATCGGAGCAACGGGAACGGTCAAGTGCAGGAAATATCGCCTTATGGTCTTTCCTCGGTGTTTTTCTTGCTTACTTCGCCCAAATGATTGCGATACTGATTGAAACCTTTCTCCTCGGCATCAAGCCAGGATCGGAAAACACACAGAACTTGATGGAGTTTGCCCGGATATCACCGGTGTTCATCATTGTCATGGTTCTGTTCGCTCCGATATTAGAAGAAATCATTTTCCGAAAAATCATTTTCGGTACGATTTATAAACGGACAAATTTCATTGTCGCTGTTCTTGTTTCAGCGCTGGCATTCGCCGCATCCCATTTCGATTTCACGCATATGGTGGTATATACAGCGATGGGAATCGTGTTCGCCTACTTGTACGTGAAAACGAAAAGCATCATTACCCCGATCATTGCCCACATGGCCATGAACACGGTGGTCGTACTGGGGCAATACAGTTTATCGGAAGAGGATTTCAGGCGGATGCAAGAGCAATTCGATCAGCTACAAACCATTATTGGAGGCTTCTTTATATGAGAACATCACCGCTATTCATGGCCTTCCTTTATTTTATAATGGGGGTTGTCTTTACCTATATAGCGGCTCAAACTGTCGAAGATACGATATGGAATTTCATTACGATTTTCCTGGCCATTCTTGCCACGTTTGATTTTGCCGTTTCGATTCGATTATTCAATCTTCATTTCAGGCTCAAAAATACAAATAAGAAATGATCAGTCATAAGAGGCCTGTCACACCAGGTCTCTTTCTGTGTAAAAGGGGGATACATAAACATGAAAACATTATTGCAAGGAGAACGGGTGCGTTTGACCCAAGTGACAAAATCCGATCTGCCGGCCATCGCTTCCTGGTATGGTAACTCTGACTTCTCAAGAAGGTTCGACGCCCTTCCTGCCGCTCCGAGAACAGTCGAACATTTAGAATCCTGGCTGGATGAATCCAATGAATCCAACAATCAATATACGTTTGCGATTCGTGATGAAAACGATGTTTTCATTGGATATGTAGAATTGGAAAGTATTTTATGGATCCACCGGAATGGCTGGGTCAGCATCGCCATCGGTGAGGATGAACACCAGGGTAAAGGTTACGGTGCAGAAGCCATGCAGCTGCTGATCGATTTCGCTTTCTATGAATGCAGCCTCCACCGCCTTCAGCTGACGGTGTTTTCCTATAATATCCCGGCGATTCAGATGTATGAAAAGCTCGGCTTTAAAAATGAAGGTACGCACCGGGAGTTCATCCTCCGGGACGGTCAGGCCTATGACATGCACCTTTATGGACTTTTAAATCATGAGTGGACAAAATAAGACACTGCGACTCAGCTTCCCGCTGAGTCGCAGCATCAGTTGCTTGTTTGTTTTTCCTTATTGTCACTCTCTACCCCTTTTAATATGAAAGAGAACGGAACCGCAATAATCAGGATAATCGCAGATACCAGAAAAGCTTCATTCAATGTCTGCAACGTGGCAGCTTGTGTATCCAGACTGGTAGAAGCTTCGATAGCAGCTCGTCTTACTTCATAATAAATGGAGAAAAAGACGATTCCTAAAGACGAAGATATCTGTCGAAGGATATTATTCATCGCAGACCCCTGGGCGACAAGGTGCTCCGGAATAGCATTCATCCCCGACGTTGTTGCGGGCATATTTCCCATTCCCATGCCCATTCCTCTGATCGTATTCAGTAGCAAAATCCACCAGAAAGGTGTATCCAGACTTAAAAAGCTCAACCCGAGCGTTGCTGCTGCCATGATTGCCAATCCAGGTGGCACAACAAATTTAGGGCCTTTTTTATCCAGCAGCCTCCCTCCAAGCGACATGAACAGACCACTGGCAGCCGCTGCCGGCAGGAATAACAGACCTGTTTTTATTGCCCCTAAACCATAGACATTCTGAATTAATAAAGGCAATAGGAAAATACCAGAAAACAGCCCAATGGAAGCCGCTGATGTTACCAGAATCGATATCGAGTAAGTCGGTACCTTGAAAACGGACAGGTTCAATAATGGCTGCTCCTGCCGGTTCTCATAGAAAACAAAGGCTATAAGTGCAAGGATACCACCGACAATCAGCACCATATTAAGCGGAGACATCAATAATTCCAGCGTCCTTCCCCTGCCAAGGGCATAAAGGATAGCGCCGATCCCTGCTGTTACGATAACAAATCCAACCGCATCGAATTTCAAATCCGGCTTAGTCTTGGTCGGCTTCAGGTACTTGCTGGACAATATGATTCCGAGCAAGCCAAACGGAATATTGAACAAAAACAACCAGGGCCAGGCAAAATATTGGATGATGACTCCCCCGATTGTCGGACCAATGGCCGGGGCAACCATCACTGAAATTCCGTAGATTCCTACCGCAAGTCCACGTTCATTCCGGGGAAAGGCGTTGAATATTAAGGCCATGGCAATTGGCATCATCAAGCCCCCAGCCATTCCCTGTATTGCACGAGAAAGAATGATCATCCCTAAAGACGGGGATAAAGATCCGGAAATGGAACCAATGATAAAGATACTCAACCCTGTCAAATACACTTTCTTTTTACCGAACCGGTCCCCAAAATATCCGGTCAGCGGCATTGTCATCCCCATAGATACCATGAAAATCGTCAGCATCCAACCGACATCTACGGCGCTCGCATCAAAGATTTCCATAAAACGGGGAAGCGTCGGATTCAGCATGCTATTATTCAATATGACGGTGAATGTTCCAAAGAGTACAGAAACGACTACCAGCCATTTGGAAGGTAAATTACCCATACTGCTCCCCTCCTGTCAATCTATTTCGAAACCCGAATTATTATCTACTATAGCATAACTCCATGCACGAATTCTTTCCACAAAGCTATACACGTTTTGCTCATTGCTTAAACAAAAAAGGACGACCATTACGGTCATCCTTCTATTCTTCTTGTTCCGTATTCTCTTCCAACGGATAGTGTTTCAGGAAATACACTAGGGCCTGCAGTTCAATGGACAAGTCGATATGGTGGACACGGATATGATCCGGCACGGTAATTCGCGCTGGTGTAAAATTGAGAATCCCGGAAACTCCCGACTTCACCAGCCGGTCGGTTATCCCCTGGGCAGCGGACGATGGAACGGTAAGTATTGCAGCCGTGATATCCCCTTTTACGATATCCTCGAGATCATCGATATGTTTGACGGGGACCCCGCCAATTTCTGTACCTATTTTTTCAGCATTGGTATCGAAAGCATACTCGATTTTGGTATTGTTGTTTTTCATAAAATTATAATGTAAGAATGCTGTACCGAGATTACCGACCCCTATTAAGGCCACTTTCGTGATCTCATCCTGGTCGAGTGTCTTTCGGAAAAAAGAAAGCAAATACTCGACATTGTAACCATAGCCCTTTTTGCCAAGTGCTCCGAAGTAAGAGAAATCACGACGGATGGTTGCAGAATCTACTTTAACCGCCTCACTGAGCTCCTTAGAGGAAACCCGTTGTTTTCCCTGACTATGGAGGTTATTGATGAACCGGTAATATAATGGCAGACGCTTTGCTGTAGCTTGTGGTATTTTATGTTGCTCGATATCCATTTCATTCACTCCTTGCTTTCTCTCTGGAAGTCCCCGCTTTTCCCGCCTGTTTTCTCCATTAAATACGCAGGACCGATGACCATCCCTTTATCGACGGCTTTACACATATCATACACCGTCAGTGCCGTCGCTTGAGCCGCCGTGAGCGCTTCCATTTCGACGCCGGTGCTTCCTTTAGTTTTTACAGAAGCATCAATCATCAAATGATAGTCATCTTCCCCTTCTTGCTTCCAATCAAAGTTGATATCTACTCCTTTTAACTGCAAAGGATGACACATCGGAATCCAGTCGGGAGTTTTTTTAGCTGCCATGATGCCGGCAACCTGCGCGACAGACAGTACATCCCCTTTGGCAATCTCCTGATTAGTGATTTTTCGATATATTTCATGGTTGACCTGGACACTGGTAACAGCGGTTGCCGTCCTGACGGTGACATCCTTTTCTGAAATATCTACCATCCGTGCCCTTCCCTGTTCATTGAAGTGAGTGAACTCTGACAAAGTAAAGCCTCCTTTGAAGCAGAATCATACCTTTGTGTGTACTTTACATTAACTGTATTTTACCAAAAATGCAAAAGATAGTCGTTAAGTTTTTCACAATCATCCATCATGCTTCTTGCCTGCTCACTTTGATGTGAGATACACTTGATTCATTGAGGTGAACAAACATGATTCTGATGCAAATGAATCAAATTGAAAAACGATTTGGTGCTGAACTCATTCTATCGAATATTAAAATAGAAGTACAAACGAATGACAGGATCGCGATTGTCGGGCGAAATGGAGCCGGTAAATCCACTTTATTAAAAATCATGGCCGGCGAGCTGAACCATGACGGCGGCGAGGTGTTTCAACCGAAAGATGTCTCGATCGGCTATCTTGCCCAGAACACTGGACTGGAATCCGATCAAACAATCTGGGATGAAATGGAGAAGGTCTTCAGCCACCTGAAGAAGCTTGAGCAGGAGCTTCGTTCTATGGAAAGCCGCATGGCTGATCCAGATTTGATTGCGGATGATAAACAATACCAGCAGCTGCTGAAGGAATATGACAGCAAACAGGAGACATTCAAGATCGAAGGCGGGTATCATTACGAAGCAGATATCAAAGCTGTATTGAACGGTTTGAATTTCCATGACTTCGATCTCGCTACACCGATCAATACATTGAGCGGTGGCCAAAAAACCCGGTTAGCGCTCGGTAAACTGCTGTTGTCGAAACCGGATGTCCTTATTTTGGACGAGCCGACCAACCATCTCGACATCGATACACTAAGCTGGCTGGAAACCTACCTCCAGGGCTATCAGGGTGCTGTGGTTATCGTCTCGCACGACCGCTACTTTTTGGATAAAATCGTGACGACTGTTTACGAAATCGCCTTTCAATCGTCGAAGAAGTATCATGGCAATTATAGTGATTATTTAAAAAAGAAAGAAGCAGATTTCGAGCTGGAAATGAAGCATTACGAAAAACAGCAGGCAGAAATCAAACGAATGGAAGATTTTATTCAGAAAAATATTGTACGAGCCACGACCAGTAAGCGGGCGCAAAGCAGAAGGAAGCAATTGGAAAAGATGGAGCGTGTCGATAAACCAAAAGACGATAATCATTCGGCCAAGTTCTCCTTCCGCATTTCAAGACAAAGCGGGAATGATGTGCTCCGTATCCGTGACCTTGCTTTCCGTTATCGGGAAAGCAGCGACAATGTATTCGAACAAGTCAATCTGGACGTTAATCGCGGTGACAGCATTGCTCTTGTCGGACCGAATGGGGTCGGCAAAACGACACTCCTTAAAACGATTATAGGCGACTTGAAAGTTCATCAGGGGACGATACAAATCGGTACGAATGTTCAAGTAGGTTATTATGACCAGGAACAAACAAAACTGAATTCTACTAAAACCGTCCTGAATGAACTCTGGGATGATTATCCGACGAAAAATGAAAAAGATATCCGGACGATTCTCGGAAACTTCTTATTTACTGGTGAAGATATCTTAAAGCCTGTATCTTCCTTAAGTGGCGGCCAAAAAGCCCGTCTTGCCCTGGCTAAACTGATGATGCAGGAAGCCAATCTGCTGATTCTGGATGAGCCGACCAACCATCTTGACTTGGACAGTAAAGAAGTATTGGAAGCGGCACTGGTAGACTTCCCGGGAACGATCCTGTTCGTCTCCCACGACCGTTATTTTATTAATAAAATCGCCACCCAGATTTTTGAAATGACACCACAGGATTCCCGGATGTTCCTTGGTGATTACGATTATTATAAAAGTAAAAAACAAGAGGAATATGAGCTGGAACAGCTGGAAACCCAGGAGCGTCAGCAAGAAACACAGCCCGTTCCAGACAATAAAACAACCTTCCATCAGGACAAGGCTGAAAAGCGCGAAGCACGGAAACGGCAGCGGCGGATTGAAGAGATCGAAACTGAAATTGCGGAAATTGAAGCTGGTATTGAAAACAACGAGGAACTTCTATGCGATCCTGATATCTATCAGGATCATGAAAAATCATTAGAATTGACGTCAGCCAATGAACAATTGAACACGCGGCTGGAGCAATTGATGGAAGAATGGGAAGAACTTCATACGGAATGAATATTTGTAATAGCTTTGCTGATTGTTAAAATCAGCAAAGCTATTTTTTTACCCGTTTCTTCCTTTTTTCCTATTATCTTTTGAAAAATAGTTTCCAATTACTAATACCTCCTATGGTAAGCTTAAGGTATGTAATAGAACAGGAGTGTTGGTTATGCTAAAGGTGCTTATTGTCGATGATGAGCCTATGATACTGGAAGTTTTAGAAGCTTATATGCAGAAAGAGGGCTATGATGTTTATTTAGCTGAAAATGGACAGGAGGCCTTAGAGCAGTTTCATCATGTCCACCCTCATTTCATTGTATTAGATCTAATGCTGCCGGACCTCAGCGGGGAAACGGTCTGCGAAAAAATTCGTGACACGTCTGACGTGCCAATGATGATGGTGACTGCTAAAGGACAGGAAAATGACCGGATCCATGGAATCGAAATCGGAGCAGACGACTATATTGTCAAACCTTTCAGCCCCAGAGAAGTCATCGTTCGTATGAAGGCAATTTTAAAAAGGACAGGCTCCCACTTAGTCGAAGATTCTTTGTCATTCAATAACGGAGAATTGGCCATCTGCCCTGCCCAAAAACTCGTTTATATCCATAATGAACCGGTGACATTGACACCGATTGAATTTCAATTGATCACACAAATGGCCAACCGGCCCAGCTATGCCTTCACGCGTGCAGAATTATTGAAGGCGATTCAGGATGCCGGCTACTTTGAAGGCTATGAACGAAATATAGATGTCCATATCAAAAACATCCGTAAAAAAATCGAGGAAGATACAAAACACCCGACATATATTCAAACCGTTTTTGGTACCGGGTATCGATTTGGAGGGAAAGCAGATGTTCCGAACCCTGCGCGCTAGAACCTTAACTGCATTCATTGCTATATCTTTAATCGGTGTTGTTTTTATCAGTGGAGCCTTCAAATATGCTTTTGAGGATTGCTTCAGTGATTACTTGGATGACAAACGGGCAACAGAAGTAAACAGAGTGACCAGTTTCCTGGAAAATGAATACGCACAACAAGGCAAAATCACCGGTGAAAGTGTTGTTTCGATGCTTCCCTACCAGGCAATGACCGAAAGCTTATTCTATCGGATCTATGACAGCAATGGCGAACTTGTCCTCGACTCTACGGATCTTATACGCGAAATTGCCACGCTGAAAGCGGAACAAAACAACACTCAAAATTACCAGGATATGGATTATACCCAGGAAACAAAGGAATTGACGTATGCTGGTGAAAAAATAGGTACTATCGAAGTCAATTACCACCGCGGCTATGAAAGAGGCGAATTCCAATTTAAGACAAGGATCAATAAATATATTGCTGTTTCAGCACTCGGCATATTCGGTCTATCCTTCGGGCTGAGTTTTTTGTTCAGCAATCAATTGACGGCAGGTTTGCGGCGGGTCAAGGATGCCGTCCAGGCATTGAGCAACAATGATATGACCGTTCGGGTCACGAGAGGAAAACTCACCGAAGAAATCCAGCAAGTAGCCGATGCTTACAATGTACTGGCTGACCGGCTAAATAGTCAACAAGTAATAAGAAAACAATTCACCGCAGACATTGCCCATGAACTTCGTACTCCAATCACCATTTTAAAAACACAGATCGAAGCATTTCAGGACGGCATCTGGCAGCCGACACAGGAGCGATTGGCAAACACCCATAATGAATTGATGCGTCTGGTCAGAATGGTCAATGACCTCGAAAAACTGCTGGAAGCGGAAAATCCTGATATGACCTTAAAACATGAAAAATTGAATGCTAATCAAACACTAGGATATATCTATGACCACTTCTATGTAGACGCGAAACAAAAGCACCTTCATCTCGATTTACAGGTACCGGAAAAGCCGATCTATTTCCAAGGCGATAAAGACAGGTTCTGGCAAATTATGTTGAACCTTGTATCCAATGCGGTACGGTATACACCGGAAAATGGGACTATTACTATTAAAGCAAACGAAACGGAAGATAATGTATACATCACAGTAGCAGATAATGGCATCGGAATAGAGCCCGAAGATCTCCCATATATATTCGACCGGTTCTACCGGGCGGAGAAATCACGTGCCCGTAAGACGGGAGGCGCAGGTATCGGTCTGGCAATCGTAAAAGCCCTCGTCCAGGCACATCACGGGCAAATCAACGTACAAAGCACAGCAGGAAAAGGCACAAAAATAATCGTACAACTCCCTAAAGACAAGGGAACATCCACTACCTAGGAGGAAGATACGATGCGGGAAAAAAATAATGTGAGATCCTTACTAAATATCGATCACCCTATCATTCAAGCCGGAATGGCAGGGGGTGTCACTACTCCTGAATTGGTCGCTGCTGTTTCCAATGCAGGGGGATTGGGCACAATTGGTGCCGGATACATGAGTGAAGAAGACCTGAAGCAAGCGATACGCTCCACAAAACAGCTTACAGCAAAACCGTTCGGGGTAAATATTTTTGTACCGGAGGATGTCCGTGTTATGGAATCCGAGATTGATGCTGCAAATGAGATATTACAACCCTTCCACCGGGAATTGGAGGTTCCACCCACGAAAAAGGCTAGCCACTCATCGGGGACTTTTCAAAAACAAATCGATGTCATCATTGCAGAAGAGATACCGGTTTGCAGTTTTACGTTTGGAATACCTTCTGAAGCCACTATCCACCGCTTGAAATCCTATGACATCCGCTTGATCGGTACTGCTACAACAGTGAAGGAAGCAGTGCTCAACGAGCAGGCAGGGATGGATATGGTGGTTGCCCAGGGAAGTGAAGCAGGCGGACATCGAGGGACATTTGACGCTTCATTTGAACAATCCTCCGTAGGTACGATGTCATTAGTTCCACGAGTAGTGGATACCGTGTCTCTCCCCGTCATTGCCGCAGGCGGCATCATGGATGCACGAGGCATACTGGCCGCGACCGTGCTTGGAGCTGAAGGCGTACAGATGGGGACGGCTTTTTTAACTATACGGGAAAGTGGTGCTAAACCTGCGCATAAAAAAGCGATACTAAAAAGTGACGGTGATGATACAGTTATCACCACCGCTTTCAGCGGTAAACCTGCCAGGGGCATCGAAAATGCATTCATTCGTTACTTACGCCTGTATGAACACAACCTTCCCGCCTACCCAGTAATGAATACATTGACAAAAGAAATAAGGAAAGCAGCCGGGAACCGGAACCGGCCTGAATTCATGTCACTCTGGGCAGGCCAAAGCGCCTCACTCAGTCAAGAAATATCTGCCGGACAATTAATAAAACAATTGGTCGAAGACATAAAAATACAAAGCAAACGATCACTTTTATAAAAACTGCCATGAGCAGCTCATGGCAGTTTTTTATGCCTAATTATGACTACTTCATGGCTAACTTATAAAGAAGATATGAAGACCATTTTTTCGTGATATTTGTCTCAGTTGATCTTTCACCTCTCTATCTACAATAAAACTAACGACAAGGATGAGAGGTGAACTCAATGACAACCATGAACTAGTCAACGATGATAATAGTGGCAATACCAATCAAAAATAGAGTTATAACAAAAGAAACGACTGCAAAGCAGCAGACGTTTCTTTTATACATGCAGCCTCTTCAAAAGCTCACACCATCCACATAGTTATTCACAGGTAAATAGCTATTTTAATACTTTTGCACAGGTTTACTCACATTATCCACAGAACAAAGCGAAATTATCCACAAATTACACAGGTATAATCAAATCTTATAGAGCAGGAAATAAACCATGATTATCCACAGTATATTTATGCATCTGTGTGTAACTTGTTTGTTTTCCACAAGAAGTTATACACAAATTATTCTGAGAACTTGCTCACCCCCGACAAGCTTAAGCTATGCATCGGAGCTGGATGTAGCCTGCTGCAACAGATATTCACAATCACAAAATTTTATAATTTCAAAGACAACAAAAAAACTCCCCGTATCGAGGGGAGTCTCCTTGCTATTATTTAAGCGACCTTTTCGCATAGCGTTCGAGGCTTAACGAGGGATCAGCATTCAAATCCCACCCGGCACGATGGCCTTGTTGATATGCGACCGCACCTGCTGCAGCAATCATGGCTGCATTATCTGTGCACAGTTTTAACGGAGGAATCAATAATTCAATATCTTCCCCCTCAAACTTGCGTTTCAATGCGGCTCTAAGCCCCTGGTTGGCAGCTACTCCACCAGCCACTATCACCTGCTTCACATTGTGTTTCCTGGCAGCCTGGTAAGTTTTTGTGGATAACACATCCACCACACTGGCCTGGAAGCTTGCTGCTACATTTTTTTCTTCTAACGTTTCCCCTTTTTGCTTGGCATTGTGGAGCTTGTTGATAACTGCTGATTTCAGGCCACTGAAACTAAAATCGTAGGAACCTTCTTCGAGCCAGGCACGAGGAAAATCAATGGTCTCTTCTCCCTCTTGAGCAAGACGGTCGATATGCGGTCCTCCTGGATAAGGAAGCTTCAGCGTTCTGGCAACTTTATCGTAAGCCTCACCGGCAGCGTCATCTCTTGTTTCCCCGATGACTTCAAAAGACCCGTGATTTTTCATCAAGATCAATTCTGTATGTCCGCCGGAAACCACTAATGACAATAATGGGAACTCGAACTCTTTCTCTAGTCGATTAGCATAGATATGTCCGGCAATATGATGGACACCAACCAGTGGCTTGTCCTTAGCGAACGCCAGTGATTTAGCGGTATTCACACCGACAAGCAAGGCACCGACAAGTCCCGGCCCCTCCGTTACTGCAATGGCATCCATGTCATCCAGCTGCATCCCTGCCTGGGACAATGTTTCCTCCAGAATAATTGTAATCTGCTCAATATGGTGACGGGAAGCTATTTCCGGAACAACTCCACCGAAACGCTTATGACTTTCTATTTGAGAGGCGACTACGTTCGCCACCAATTCCCGGCCATTCTTCACAATTGCAGCAGCTGTTTCATCACAACTCGTTTCAATTGCCAGTATATAATTATCTGTTATCATGAAAATTCACCCACATTACTAATGCGTCCTCTCCGTTATCCGTGTAATAATGCTTCCGGATTCCACCGGGTACTAAACCGAATTTACGATACATATGCTGTGCTCCCGTATTAGAAATGCGAACTTCGAGTGATAGCATAATCGCGCCCCTCTTGACGGCTTGTTCGATGACATGATTAAACAATAAAGCACCATAGCCTTTGCCACGATAGCTCGGCAAAATCGCAATGTTGGTTATATGCGCTTCATCAATGATCATCCATAATCCACAATAGCCGAATATGCCGTTATCATCTGCAATCACATAGTATTCCGCATATTCATTCTGCTCGATTTCTCCGACGAATGCTTCCCGTTTCCAGGGGATAGCAAAGGAAGCTTCTTCTATCTGTAAGACCTGATCAATATCATCTGCACTCATTTCCCTGATTGATACGCTCTCCATCTTACTTCTTCCCCTGTTGTTCCAGCCATTTCGCTTCTGCTTCTACCATTCTCAAATAGTTAGGTACCAGGGCGTGCAGCGGACCGGCCTCTTTGTCCTTCCCTGCTAATGCCAGAGCACTTGGACGAGGTACATGCAAGGTCTTAGGAGGTATTACCGCCTTATCGTTCATTATCTCTTCTATGGCTTCCTGGTGGCTTTCTATTTCCGGACTTAAAAATAGTACAGGCTTATCACTTGCTTTAAGCTCTTCCAGCCAGTCTATCATCAGCAGATTCGTTTCTGCTTTCACAAGCTGCATCTCCTGATTATATAGACCCGTGTACACTAAACCTCTTCTGGCATCAAAGAAAGGACAGATGTAGCCATCGAAAAACATTCCTTGATAAGCCAATACTTCTAAGCTTGATACGCCGACTACAGGGATATTCAATGCCCAACCCATTGATTTGGCTGTTGTAAGACCAATTCGAACACCGGTATAGGAACCCGGTCCTTTTGCTACAACTATTCTATCCAAATCAGAAGGAGTCATTGCTGTTTCCTTCATCAATTGATCGATAGCCGGCATCAATCGAACAGAATGATTTTTCTTTATATTAGTAATCAGTTCACCAGCTGTTTCTCCATCTTTTACTACAGCGACTCCTAATATCTCATTAGATGTATCCATGGCTAATACGTTCATAAAAAAAGCTCCTCGCATATCTTTTCCAAATAAGCGTCCTCTGTCTTCCCTTCAATGAATCGACCGCTCTCATCGAGGTATGTGATAGTGAGATCCAGCCTTCTTTCAGGTAAGTATTCCTGAATGAACTGCGCCCATTCCACTACCGTAACCCCATCTCCCTGAAAATATTCTTCAAAACCAATATCCTCTTCGCTATCCTCCAAACGATAAGCATCAATATGATAAAGAGGAAGCCGTCCCTCATATTCTTTTACTATGGTGAACGTCGGACTGTTGATCGTCCGTTTCACATCAAGTCCTTGTCCCAGCCCTTTTGTAAACGTGGTTTTACCAGCGCCTAAATCCCCTTCCAGGGTCAATACATCGCCAGCCTGTAACCGCTCGCCAAGCTTTCTGGCCAGCTTCATTGTCTGTTCCTCAGAAGTTGACGTGATTTTAAAAGATTTCACCCTTATCACCTATCCTGTCGTAAATGTATATAACCTGATTTCGTCAACAGTGACTTTTTGTTTTTTTCATATAGATATACAAATGGTCCTGCATCGTTTGTTTCTAATACCGTACCTATTTTCGTTACGCGTGTGGCAGAAGCTTCTGCAGCCTGTTGAACGGCCTTCCAATCTTTTTCCGGGGCAGTTCCAAGCAGCTCAAAGTCTTCTCCTCCTGATAACACCCATGGTTTACAAATCGCTTTGTCCAGCTTGCCCAAATATTCGACTTTAGGCAAGTCCTCATAATTGATATGTAAATCGACACCGGAAGCTGCAGCTATCTCATTTGCCTCACTGGCGATCCCATCACTGACATCGTTCAGGGCAACACGCTCCAGTGACTGAAGCTGAAGAGCAAACGCCACACGTGGCTCCGGCTGCCTGTGACGACCAATAAAATAGGCAGCTGCTTCATCTTCGAAATGATGCTTGCCTAATAATAACTCCAATCCAGCCTGTGCATCTCCCAATGTGCCAGTCACAAATAACACATCCCCAGGTTTAGCCGAACTGCGATACCTGCTTTTTCCAGGGGGTACAAGACCAAATACCGTCACAGAAACGACCAGCTCTTTTCCTGACACCGTATCGCCGCCAATCAAATCCATCCGATATTCCTTAGCAAGCTGTTTCATGCCCGAATAAACCTCATCAATTTCAGCAGCAGACCATTCATCGGGAATAACGATGGAGACCATAAAAAAGGCAGGAACGGCCCCCATAGCAGCTAAGTCACTGATATTGACCGCAAGAGCACGATAACCGACATGGAAAGGGTCCATGGTCTCCCTGGAAAAATGCACACCCTCTACCATGGTATCTACCGCTGTGATAATATCCTGGTTATTCGCTCGAAACACAGCTGCATCATCACCAATGCCTTTCAACAAAGATGGCTGGTGATAAACTTCCTGCTTGATGGAATCGATGAAAGTAAATTCATCCATAGATAGCGAGCCTCCTACGTTCGTAAAAAGATAAGTTCATTATATCAATAACTTGTCCAAAGTAAAAAAAATGCCTAACAAATGCGAATGCCGAAGCGTTAGTGCACTTCATATATATTAGCCTTAAAAATATTTCTATTAAATGAAGACACAACAAAAGCCTTAGGATTTACCTAAGGCTTATTATATCGAATTTATAATGGCGGTCCGGACGGGACTCGAACCCGCGACCTCCTGCGTGACAGGCAGGCATTCTAACCAACTGAACTACCGGACCATTTTATCAAAACAATTATGTAAGTGAATTTAGTTGAAATAATTTGGTTGCACCTTACAGTACTACTATCTTTCACTGGCAAGGATGCTTAATCGACGTTGCAAGTGAAAATAAATTGGTTGCACTTTGCAGTACACGATTTTCAACTAGCTAAGAAGATTATTCAACGTAGGGACTTGAAATAATTTGGTTGCGGGGGCAAGATTTGAACTTGCGACCTTCGGGTTATGAGCCCGACGAGCTACCAGACTGCTCCACCCCGCGATAGTGTAAATGCGTTATTTTGCGCACCTACGATAATAGTGTACGACTGTTCGTCGTGTTGAAAGTGAATTCAGAGAAGTTTCACTCCTCACAAAACCTACTCAGATGTAGTTCCAAGAAGTTTACGGTTTTGCTCCACCCCGCGATAGTGTAAATGCATTGAGCACTTACTATAAGTATAAAATTGACAGCCTAGCAGCGGCCTACTCTCACGGGGATAAACCCGACTACCATCGGCGCTGGAGAACTTAACTGCTGTGTTCGGCATGGGAACAGGTGTGACCTCTCCGCCATCGCCACTAGACCTTTTATATTAGCGACAAGATTAATTATATTAACTTTCCGCTAAAAATGCAAGAGTTTTTT
>NZ_KI543237.1:1190008-1214989 GCF_000496835.1 Thalassobacillus devorans MSP14 | reverse complement strand
TGCACTAAATAGTGCGTTGTTTTATTTCCTCATATAATGAAGAAATTGAATTGACGTACTGGTTGGTTCGTTCAGTTTTCAAAGATCAAATTGTTCCGCCGCTCAAATCGGCGACTTAATTAATATATCATGTGGTTGTTTTGATGTCAACAACTTTTTCATGATTTTTTGTTTGTTTCTCGTTGCCCGCCGCTCTCTTAAAGCGACAAGTAATAATATATCATGGTATTTTTAAGTACGCAATAGTTTTTTATGATTTTTTTAAATAAAATATAGAGAGATTCGGGAAGCGGGAAAATGACTCGCTAATTCATCCTTATCAACATACAAAAGTAAAAAGGCAGGGACAGTTTCCCCGCCTTTGTTCTACAGCACCCATAACTGAAGTGCTGTCAATGAAAGTAAACCAGGAACTCCGAGCACCCCAGTAATGACAGCTGTAAATAGATTGATTGGTATATGCAATCCGATGCTTGCACCAAATACATTTGCGAAAAACAATAATAAAACGCCTATCAACAGTTTCATACTGGCTAGTCCCACCCATTTCATCGGTTTAATCGGCGCTCCTAATACAAGAATTAATATAATCGCCAAAACCAGTCCGCCAATAACGATCACCGGATCCAAGGCAACCTCCCCCTTCGCTTGTCCTTTCTATTATTCATATGAACAGACCAAAGGGATTAGCACTTTATCAGGACAATGCGTTCAATTTACGATGTCTGGCTTCACGAAGTAAATAGAAATACTTCGCCTGCACTAGCGCGAGGTCGCACAAACCTTCTTCTGTGGGCTCAATGCTATGATCGATTATTTTTTTCAACTTCACCCAATCTTGTTTCAAATAATATATTTCCGAAAGAAGCTGTTGATCCATCACTTTTTTTATTTTCTTTCTTCTCAACTGTGCCACCTTCTTACTATAATTCTCTTCTTCCTTCCATCGCTTTGGAGAGTGTAACCTCGTCCGCATATTCTAAATCTCCACCCATCGGCAGGCCATGAGCCAGACGGGTAATTCGAATTCCGGAAGGTTTGACGAGCCTGGAAATATACATGGCCGTCGCTTCCCCTTCAATATTAGGGTTAGTAGCAAGGATCAGCTCCTCGACTCCCTCATCCTTCAGTCGGTTCAATAGACTCGGCACATTGATATCTTCTGGTCCGATTCCATCCATTGGGGAAATGGCGCCATGCAATACGTGGTATTTACCACTGAATTCTTTCATTTTTTCCATAGCGATGACATCTTTAGGGTCCTGGACTACGCAAATAAGTGAATTATCACGTGATTCATCCTGACAGATCGAGCATGGATCCTGATCGGTAATTTGACCGCAGACCGAGCAGTGTGTCAGTTCCCTTTTAGCATTAACTAAAGATTTGCCAAACTCCAAGACATCGTCTTCTTCCATCTCTAACACGAAAAAAGCCAGTCGGACAGCCGTTTTCGGACCTATCCCTGGCAATTTCGTAAAGCTATCGATCAGCTTGGAAATCGGTTCTGGATAATACATCTGAATTCCTCCTAGAACATACCTCCAGGCAAGCCTTGAGTGAATTGTCCCATTGTATCGTTTGTTTTATCATCTACTTGCTTCAACACATCATTGGTTGCTGCAAGAATCAAATCCTGAAGCATATCGACATCATCCGGGTCAACAACTTCTTCATTGATTTCTACATCTGTAATTTCCTTTTTCCCGTTTGCCACAACTTTAACCATTCCGCCTCCGGCTGTAGCTTCGAAAGTCATTTCATGTAATTCTTCCTGTGCCTTCATCATCTTCTTTTGCATTTTTTGCATTTGTTTCATCATGTTGTTCATATTTCCTCCACCACGCATGGTAATTCCTCCTTCAAATTTTTAATCATGTATTTCTATTAAATCATCACCAGCAAGCTTACGTGCTTCTGTGATTAATGGATCTTCTTCCTCTTCCCCGCTGCCAACTTCTCTATTATCAGCTTCTTCATTTTTCTGTTTCCGAACATATTCTTCCCTTAATTCCTGCCATTTAGGTTCAGGTATCGGGATGATTTCTACCGCTTTTCCGATGAAATCAGCTAACAGCGGTTCGATTGTTTGCTTATGTTCCATAGCGAGCGAACAATGGATTTCATAACGGAATGCTAACACCAGTCCTTTGTCAGAAGCTGCCCTTGGTTTACTATTTAATAACGTCGCATGGGCAGGGGCGTTGTTCTGCTTCAGTGCTTCCATGAAGTTTGCCCATTTAGAGTGAACATGCTTGATTTCTTCCTTAGAAGCTTCATTCAGAACAAGGCGGATCCGTTCATATGGTACTTTGAATCCGTTACGGCTGCTTCTCGGCTGTGTGCGCCTTGGTTCTGGAGAAGAAGTCTGTGCCGAAGCAGGGTTCTGCTTCAACTGCTTCAACTCGTTCTCCATCTCATCCAGCCTTCTCATCAGTCGCTGGACCGTTTCTGATTCAGCAGGCTGTGCAGCTGGCTGGCTGTCTACGAGGTTAAGCATAGCTATTTCTATGAATACCTTCGGACTGGTCGACCATTTCATTTCCTGCTGACACTTATTCAATTCCTTGATGGCTTGTTGAATCCAACCTGGCTCTGTACTTTCAGCCAGCTGCCTGAATTGCTCATCAGGAATCGCCCTTTCTAAATTATCCGCCAGATCCGGCGCACTTTTATATAGAAGCAAATCCCTCAAATAATAAATCAAATCAAATACGAAACGTCCCGGATCTTTTCCCTGCTGAATCAAGTCATCAACATGCTGCAAGGCTTGTTTCACATCATGTTCCTGCAATGATTCTATGACTCCGGTTAATTTTTGCTGGGACACAGAACCAGTGACAGCAAGCACATCCTCAATGGTAACCTCTTCATCACTATAAGAAATCGCCTGATCCAATAAACTCAAAGCATCACGCATACCGCCTTCTGCTGTCAGCGCAACGACTTCGAGTGCTTCCCGGGAGACCTGGATACCTTCCTGGCTGATGATCTTCTCCATCCGCTCGACCATCGCCTGTTGTGCTATCCGTTTGAAGTCAAAACGTTGACAACGGGAGATGATTGTCAAAGGGATTTTGTGCGGCTCGGTCGTCGCCAAAATAAAGATCACATGCTTCGGCGGCTCTTCCAATGTCTTTAGTAATGCATTGAAGGCCCCGATTGACAACATGTGCACCTCATCGATGATATATACCTTATACTCCACCACACTTGGAGCGTATTTTACTTTATCGCGGATTTCCCGGATCTGTTCGACTCCATTGTTCGATGCAGCATCGATTTCTATCACATCTGAAATGGAGCCATCCTGGATGCCGAGACATGCAGCACATTCATTACAAGGTTCTTTAGCTGGAGAACGTTCACAGTTGACTGCTTTCGCAAATATTTTCGCCGCACTGGTCTTCCCGGTACCACGGGGTCCTGAAAAAAGATAGGCATGCGAAAATTTATCCTGCATGATCGCATTCTGCAACGTCCGGGTGATATGGGTTTGTCCAACGACGTCTTCAAAAGTTCGCGGACGCCAAACACGATATAATGCCTGATAGCTCATACTACCGTTCTCCTTTGGATAGTTTCTCCCCTATTATACCTGAATCCCATATCAGATGAAAACACACGGGGCTAAAAATAATATAAAAAAACTCACCTGAGTTTCAGGTGAGTTCTCCATTATGTAATGCCGCGCACCCATCTTCGATGGAGCGGCCCTAAGCGTTACTCAAGCTCATGGCTCGACCCAGGCACTCCCGCGGCACACGGGAGGGTCAGCTTACTGCTGCTTCCTTCCGGACCTGACAGGATTCGCTGGTTCCCGTTGCGCAGGACCTGGGTGTCAACACCACTTACTTGAGGCAGACCTTAAGGCCGCACCACCTCGGATGGGGATTCGGCCTCGCTATAGCGGATTGCGAGTACAGGGCACCGCTACCTCCCCGCTTAGCACGGCATATTTCAGTATAACGAGTTTCATCAGAAAATGCAATCCAAAATTAATGTAAATCTTTGGATTCTTTCACTCTTTTCTTTTGTTCGCGCAGCTGCTTGAAAAAATCGGAAAGCATTTGCCCGCAAGTTTCTTCTTCTACGCCATTCACTACAACCGCCTGATGATTAAACCGTTCATCCTGCAACAAATTCATCAACGTTCCTGTACATCCCGCTTTCGGATCCGGCGCTCCGAAAACCACCCGGGGAATCCTGGCTTGTAAAATGGCACCTGCACACATGGGGCAAGGTTCCAAGGTGACATACAGCGTACAGTCTTCCAGTCTCCAGCTGCCAAAAATATTGTTCGCCCGTTCGATAGCGATGAACTCAGCATGGGAGGAAGCAAGCTGGCTCGTTTCTCTGAGATTATAGCCCGAAGCAATGATTTCACCATCTTTGACAATCACAGCTCCAATGGGAACCTCTCCAGCAGCTGCTGCTTTCTTAGCCTCTTGAATCGCATATTGCATCCATTTTTGATCTTCATTCATTTTCATCACACTTTTCTTCATTATTTAGCCTGTCATCGAGCAGAATATAAGTTAAAGAAGGAGGAATCCCATATGAGTGCTCCAGAACAGTCTGCACTTATCTATATTGATGTCATCAATGATTTCCAATTCACCCATGGCAAAGAACTGCTTAACCAGACTTACCGCATCTTGCCAGCTATGAAAAATTTGAAGGTATACGCCCGCGCTAACGGGATTCCCATTATCTATATCAATGACCATTATGCATCCTGGCGGGCAGATCTGCAACAAATCTTCCAGCACTGTTTAAATGACGATAACCAAAAACTATTAGAGGCGATCCGTCCGGAGGAAGGAGATTATTTTTTAATAAAACCGAAACACTCAGGTTTTTATCAGTCTTCCTTACAATCTTTACTTTATGAACTTGGTGTCAAACGACTGATTTTAAGTGGTATCGCAGGGAATATATGTGTCTTATTCGATGCTTACATGAGAGAGTACGAGTTATGGGTTCCTGAAAATGCAATCGCCTCCAATGACCCGAACGATAACCAATATGCATTGACGATGATGGAAAATGTTTTGAAGGCAGATGTTTCCCCTATCTAATCATAAACCCTCCCTGAAGAGTCATAAACTGATAAAGGAGTGATTTGGAAGGGAGTGAGAGCATGCAGATTTATGTAGTGAAAAGTGGAGACAGTTTATTTACTATTGCAAATACCTTCAATATAACCCCCCAGGCAATCATTGAAGCGAATGAACTGGAGACACCTGGTAATCTTGTTGTCGGCCAGGCGCTTGTGATACCGATTACCGGTCAATTTTATACGGTTCAGGCTGATGACAGCTTATATACGATCGCCAGGCGGTTCAATACGACGGCCCAGCAGCTGGCAGAGGTGAATCAAATCCCTCTGGATGCCAGCCTGCAAATCGGGACCAGGTTATATATCCCCCAGCAGCCGAAGGTAAGTGCAGCATTCAATGCTTACGTAGAGCCTTCCGGCGGTCAGGTATCACAAGCATTGGAAACTGCAGCCAGAAGAAGGAGCCCATTATTGACCTATTTGTCTCCATTCAGCTATCGTGTACAGCCAGACGGCAGTCTGGAGGCGCCCCCGCTTGATGATTTCCAGCAGATTGCACAAAACAGTACGGCATCACTGATAATGGTTGTCACCAATTTGACCGACGACGGTTTTAGCGCTGAACTTGGCAGGACGATTTTAACCGATGAGAATGTCCAAAATACCTTGCTGAATAATATCATCACTACCGCACAACAGGTCGGGTATAAAGATATCCACTTCGACTTTGAGTTTTTGCCTCCAGAAATGGCCCAGGATTACAACAACTTTCTCCGTAAGGCAAAGGAACGCTTGAGACAGGAAGGGTTAATGATTTCCACGGCGCTGGCGCCAAAGACAAGTGCGGAACAAAAAGGCGCGTGGTATGAAGCGCACGATTATGGTGCGCATGGTGAAATTGTAGATTTTGTTGTATTGATGACCTATGAATGGGGATACAGCGGAGGTCCTCCAATGGCAGTAGCCCCCATCGGTCCTGTGCGGGAAGTGGTCGAGTATGCTTTGACGGAGATGCCGGCGGAAAAAATATTCCTGGGCCAAAATTTATATGGATATGATTGGACACTTCCTTTCGTAGAAGGAGGGGAATTCGCCAAAGCAATCAGTCCTCAGCAGGCAATTCAGCTGGCAAGGGAAAATAATGTGGCGATAGAATATGATGAGGAAGCACAGGCACCGTTTTTCTTTTATCAGGACACCGAAGGAAAACGACATGAAGTATGGTTCGAGGATGCCCGCTCAATTCAAACAAAATTCGATTTAGTAAAAGAACTTGGATTGAAAGGGGTAAGTTACTGGAAATTAGGGCTGTCCTTTCCACAGAATTGGGCGTTGATCGAGTCACAATTCAATGTTGAAAAACTAAGCTGAACACCTGGCTGTCTCTTACCAAAAAAGGCGCCCCTTTTGGTGGAGGCAGCCATTTTTTATAAGACTATTTCTATTTTTCTATTACTTTCCTGGAACGATTTTTACATGACGGTACTCGATATCAGCCTGGTCCCATGCATGTTGGATCCCTTTGTTATCAATTGCTTCCATAGTGACCAGCCGGTATGGAACAGCCAATTCAAACGGACGTTCGAATGGAAATGGATCTACAGAAACCGTATATTTGTCCAGCCAGTGAGAAATCATTCCCTGAGGAGCGAAATCGAATGTTTGTCTAAATCCATTTTTAAACCAGGACAACTCCTCTTCTTTGGAAACACCAGGCTCCTGCATGCAAATATAAAGGGAGAGATCGTCACAGAATTGTAGGCGTTTGAAATGGAGGTCATAAAGATACCTCGGCACTTCTAAATCCATTTGTTTTTTCAAACGGTGCCGTCGTTTTTGTTCATGATCAAGGAAATGCTTAATATCCGGATCGTGGGAATCTTTTGGAAAAAAAGAGCTATAATGCCGGCTGCACAGCACACCTGCATAGTAAGAATCTTTTTCTATATCATCAATCCCATGGACATAAGCATCCAGCTTTTCTTTCAACGGGTAATCGACAAAAGTATAAGGACGATTTTCATCCTTGTTCCATTTAGGATGTTTATCTAAAGGAATCCAGGCACGGTCGTGCTGACCCACTGCCCAATCCGCCAGCTTACGTAGCTTTGAACGCATAATGAAATCCTGTTTCCAGTGATCAACAAGCTCTCCTGAAGCCAGAGCATGGTCATGCTGGGCCATCATAATGAAGTTATCTCCTGATTGGTTGACAATCATCGCTTATCCCTCCTGAATAATTGAAACTAAAAACCTGTCTATTTCGTATCTTATGTATATCCTTGTTATAGCAGAAAATTGTGAGGTGTACCAGATGAATTTCCAAGTAAAAAAAACCCATTCCTCGTCATGCTGGTAATTCTTCTTTTGCCTTTAGGATTATTAGGAATTTATACGGATCCCGATGAAGGATGGATTGGTATGATCATTATTGTTCCGATTGCAGGACTGCTTCTTTGGGCGTTATTTCAATCATACCACGAAGTGACTGATGACGCTTTCATCGCACATTTCGGTCCAATCAAAAAAAGAATACCTTTAAGAGATATCAGAAGGGTCAACTACAGTTATAATCCGTTGTCGAGTCCTGCCTGGACGCTCAAACGTATGGAAATCACCGACCACAGGCACCGCTCTTATCTGTTATCGGCACCAGAAGATGAACAAGCATTACGTGATTTATTACAACAGCGCTGTCCCCATGCCACAATCTCGATATGAAAACAGCTGCCATGACCCCGTCGGGCCAGGCAGCTTCTGTTTTACTTATAGGCTCTGTTAAACATTGTTGTTGATTTTTCCCATAACAGGCTTATTCAACAATAGGGCCGGGAAATTACGAGACTCCTATGGGATGAACATGAGCGGTGAGAGCCTGCAAGGCGAAGCCTGAGGAAGCTCACTCCATGCCCATGGAAAGCGAGTGATTTCCCGGACCTCGAAACGCTCATAACCATTAACGGAAACAGTTTCTCTCGAAACTGAGTCTTCAATTAAGGGAAGCTTAACTGTAAAAATCAACACGGATATTTAACAGCCCTATTTATAAAGTAAATAGTCTTCGCGGATCTCTTTGAAATCCTCCAATCCGTCTTGCCATTGGGATTTGATTTCTTCGATGCTCTGTCCTTCTTCAATCGCTTCTCTGATCCATCCATTTCCGACCAATAAGTCAAAGAAGGAAACCCCTTCACTGTTTTCAGCGCGGAATTGGAAGTCTTCCGGATACATATCATGAATCGTTTTCACAAGCGCAAGACCTGTCTCGACCGGCTGGAAGATTTTCTTATTGGTGACATGAATCTGGACCCCATGAGAAAGAGTGCCTTTATGCTTCGAGAACATAGGGGTAAACGAAGCCGCACGGAAAGTCACTCCCGGCAGTTCCAGCTCGTTCATTGCTGCAGCTAAGTCTGTGCTATCAATGAACGGAGCGCCGATCAATTCAAATGGCTGCGTCGTTCCACGGCCTTCGGAAACATTTGTGCCTTCAATCCAGGCAGCACCAGGATACACTAAGGCTGTATCAAGGGTAGGCATATTCGGAGAAGGAGCGACAAACTCAAGCGGTGTTTTATCATAGTACATATGACGTTTCCATCCGTCCATCTCCACTACTGTCAAGTCTGCCCCGATATCATGCTCTTCGTTGAAATACTTTGCCAACTCCCCAACTGTCATACCGTGTCGGAGCGGAATCGGGTAATTACCGACAAACGATTTATATTCCATATCCAGGACAGGACCTTCTACCTTACTTCCGCTGATCGGATTCGGTCTATCCAAAACGATGAATGGGATATCATTTTCCTGGGCCGCTTCCATAGCGTAAGCCATAGTATAAATGTACGTATAGAAACGAGTTCCGACATCCTGAATGTCAAACAGCAGCACATCAATACCTTCTAACATTTCCGGCGTAGGTTTTCTTGTCTTGCCATATAGGCTGTAAACAGGAAGCCCTGTTTTTTCATCAATATAGTACTCGACATATTCGCCGGCCTGGGCACTGCCACGCACGCCGTGTTCCGGTCCGTACAATGCTGTCAACTCAACATCCTCATCATTATGAAGTAAATCTACTATACTGTTCAGTTCCTGGTCGACTCCTGTTGGGTTCGTGATCAACCCCACTTTTTTCCCTTCAATCAAATCCTTCTGGTCATTCAACAATACTTCTACCCCAAGCTCAAATTGATTGTCCTTTTCATTGCCGTAACCATGTCCCTTACCTTTTCCGTTATTATCCGCCATGGCAATCGACAATGTCGATAGGATGAGCAGCGTCGTCACAATCGAAATCAACCACTTTTTCATTAAATCCCCTCCCTGAAATTATTTTTATATTAATGAACCGGGCGCACGAAGCGCCCAGCAATCAATAATTCAAACCATGTCCAAATTCATAAAGTGGTGTGCCATTGTCCCCGGGTATCTGTACAGGCAGTTTTCCTGTAGGGGCATTTTCACCGAAAATCGTTGCGGCTGTGGCTTCAAAGCTCGCTGTCCTGAAGCCATACTGTGCTAGATAAGCATCTATATTGGGGTAAGCCATGATGTCATACGGATTTCGGATACCGACTCCGATAACAGGAGCGTCCGTTTCATTCATGATCGTATTGACCAGCTGCATTTGCGGATGGCTTGCCGAACGGGAATACACATTGTAAGAGTAGGTACCGACAATCACTTTATCCGCATCCTTGACGATTGCCAGCTGCCCAGGTGTTAAGGTACTGCCGTCTGGTGCGATTACAGTAGTATTCGCATGGTGATTTTTAACTGCCTCCCCTAACGAATCAACAAAGCTACTTCCAACTACCACTATCTTTTCATCTTGAGATGACTGAAGTGGAAGTACATCGTCATTTTTCACCAATGTGATGGAACGATCAGCCGCTTCCTGTTCCACTTGTTTGTGACTGTAAGATCCTACCACCTGCAACGCATTTTCCACTTTTTCATCGATTGGCTGCGGCTGCTCCTTTTTGATAATCCCGCGTTTTACTTTAAGCGTTAAAATTCTTTCTACTGAATTTTCAATAGTAGCTTCTGAGA
The DNA here is from genome assembly GCF_000496835.1 of Thalassobacillus devorans MSP14. Classification (GTDB taxonomy): domain Bacteria; phylum Bacillota; class Bacilli; order Bacillales; family Halobacillaceae; genus Thalassobacillus; species Thalassobacillus devorans_B. The sequence goes on along the minus strand of NZ_KI543237.1, from coordinate 1,204,869 downwards.
TTTCTCCAGAATCGACCGCTTCGAGGAGTCCGTCTGCTACTTCCTCAAGACCGACTGGCATCAGCACAATATCTGTTCCTGCTTTCACTGCACGAATGACGGCGTCGACAGGACCAAAATGATCAGCAATCGCCTTCATATTCAATGCATCTGTGATAATCACGCCTTCATAACCCATTTCTTCACGCATCAAACCGGTCAACACTTTAGGAGAAAGGGTGGCAGGCAAGGCAATCTCTTCGCCCGTCTTTTGAGAAACAACCTTCGTATCATCAATTTTAGGGAACGTGACATGTGCGGTCATAATCGCATCTATTCCAGCTTCCATCGCTTTCTGAAAAGGATACAGTTCTACTTTTTTCAGCCGTTCTTTATCGTGGGGCACTTCCGGAAGCCCGAGATGAGAATCGACAGCTGTGTCTCCATGACCCGGGAAGTGTTTAGCCGTTGCAGCTACACCTGTACTTTGCAGGCCTTCCGTGTATGCGAGCCCCATTTCGGCTACCAATTCAGGATCTCCACCGAACGAACGGACACCAATTACCGGATTATCAGGATTATTATTTACATCCATGACCGGTGCCAGATTCATATTGATGCCTAAGGATGCCAGCTCTTCTCCAATTGCCTTTCCAACGTTTTGAGCGATATCGGCAGAGCGCGTTGCACCCAAGGCCATGTTGCCAGGCATATCGGTCCCTGACTGCAGACGGGTAACGATACCGCCTTCCTGATCAATCGTCAAAAGCATGCCATATTTCTCTGCTGCCTGCTGGTATGCTGTAACCAGCTTCGCTGTTTGTTCCGTTGTTACCACGTTCTCACGGAACAAGATGACACCGCCAAGATGGTATTCTTTCACCAGTTGTTCTATTTCCGGAAGCATCTCTGTCACATTCTCGCCTTCCCACTTACGGAAATCAGGCATCAGCATTTGTCCTACTTTCTCTTCTAAGGACATGTTCTCGATCGCATGGCTGATGATATCATAGCGGCTGCCATCTTCCTTCTTAAGCCTTGCTTCAGATTCCGGCTTCCCTCTGGTACCAGCCGCTATAGCCACAGGCTTGTAATCAATGGCGATCCGGTCTTCGTATGTGCCGTCGCTGACCTTAATGAAAGTCCTCCCGTTTTGCCCGGTCATCGTAACCGTGCCATCTTCGTCAACCGTTGCTACATTCTTGTTCGTAGATGTCCAGGTCAAATCTTGAGAAACGCCCATAAAATGCCCAGCTTCATAAACATGTAAAGCATGCAGCTTTAGCTGTTCACCATCAACACCCTTCTCTACCTGTGGGACATTCTCGAGTAAGACCAGGTCTTTGACGCCTTCATGATCAGCAGCTGCCACTTCTTTTGCCGGCACCCCGATCATCAAATGGGACAGAACCAGCACAGATGCCAATAAAGAAAACAGCCACTTATTACGCCTCTGCTTCATTCAGCTTCCTCCTTGTGTAAAATAGTCTTTCTTACCAGGTGTAAATTATGAAGAGCACTTTAGGGAATCTTAATAGTTTCTAAGCAGCCACCCTTCACCTGAAAACTCCGGCGTGAGGATGTCTCCATCTGCAAGCTTCAGTTCCAGATTTTTTACATACCAGCCACGGCCATTGGTATAGCTGTCTGTCTGGTAGCGGAATCTTACCTGCTGGGTACCAGCCGGCAAGTTTATTTCTAACTGATGCCAGTCTTTGTTCCCGGTAAACACTTCTCCGACCTGCTCCCAATTCTCACCGTCCGTTGTAACTTCAATGAATCCTTTATCATATCCCGCTTCAATCCGGTGCCAGGTATCAAACGTTAATACGGCTGACTCATCAAGCTCCACTTCTGCTGTCAACGTCCGGTTCAGTTGATCCCCATATCCAGCAAACCAGGCGTCCTTTTTGTCCGGTATCGTAACCGGGATGGCATCTGCCACCAGTCTGGCAAATGGACGTCGTGCAACATTTGTAGATACCGTTGCCCTTGTCGGATGGACACGATTGGTAAGTAAAATTGCGATGGTATCATTGTTTTGGCTTACAGCTATCGATGTTCCGGTATAGCCGGTATGACCAAGTGTAGAACTGCCGGATAAAGCATCCATATACCACCCTTGCTGCAGTTCCCATCCAAGTCCATGTTCATCGCCGGGAAATTGCGGAATTTGATTTTCCGTTAGTAATTTGACTGTTTCGGGCTTCAGGATTTTCGTACCGCCATATGATCCTTCATTAAGATACATATGGGCGAATGTTGCCAGATCCTTGGCAGTAGAAAATACACCGGCATGTCCTGCTACTCCATCAAGTGACCAGGCATTTTCATCGTGCACTTCCCCCCAAACGATTCCACGGTCCGTCCATGGCTGGTATTCTGTCGCAGCGATTCGCTCTTTCAAAGATGCCGGAGGATTGTACATCGTATCTTCCATGCCGAGAGGCTCGGTGATATTTTCTTTGACATAATCATCCAGGCGTTGACCTGACAGGCGTTCGATTAAAATACCCAGCGTGATCATGTTCAGGTCACTGTATGTATAAGTGGTTCCTGGTTCATTAGCCAGCGGGCGTTCCAATACGTATTGAAGCCTGTCCTCCCTGTCCCCTTCCTGAGTGTAAATGGGCACCCACGGAGTGAATCCGGAAGTATGCGTCATCAGTTGTCGAATGGTCACTTCTTCTTTTCCATTTACTGCAAATTCAGGAATATGCTTGGCAACAGGATCATCCAATTGGAACAAACCTTCTTCATACAATTGCATGGCTGCTGTGGTGGTAAACACTTTACTTATGGATGCCATGTCAAAAATCGTATCTTTTTTCATAGCTACCGGATGATCCATAAGTGTACCTTGATCATCTTCATATAAGGCGGCATGACCGTAGGCTCCATGCTGGACAATGTGACCCCTGCGAGCTACGAAGGTGACAGCGCCAGGCATGACACCTGCTTCGATCTTGCTCTCGATCAAACCGGTAATGGACTTCAGCGGAGCCTGTACCATACCTGCCCCTCTCACCGAACCAGTATGCAAAACCGGTGATACGGGACCCGGCTTATTCCAGGTAAACACCGGATGAGCACTCCGGAGACTATTCTTTTTACCCTTCTGTTCAATTGTCGGCTCGGGCGGTCTATTGTCTTCTGCCTCCACTCCGAATCCTGCGAACATGGAAGCACCCAGTACCGTTACTAAAGCAAGTTTCATAACTTTCTTTTTCATTTCTTTCCTCCTCTTTCAAAGAATTAATTTTGTCGAATAAAAGCGATGGAAAAGGCTTACAGTAATCTATTTGTAGCGTAACGGAGGTAATATATAGTTGTCTATACCACATAAGTCATAAATTTCAGAAAAAATAGTACTTACGTCACGATAGAATGGTTTTATTTTAGGAAGTATTATTTTCATAAGACGATTATTCAACTAAAAGGCCGGATTATGGAAGACTGGGTCCGTTACCGAGACAGTGGAAAGGGTGGCTGGGAAACGATTCGCTTTCCTGTGGGGGAGCTGGCAAGCCTCCTCGGTCGTTTCACGACCTGTGGGGTCTCGCCTAGCCCCTTCTCCCACGGGAGTCTCACCGTTTCCCTGCCACCTTGTGCATATTTTGATGAACGAACCCTACGTTGTGAGAAGATATCTTCCACATTTACTGCATAAAAAGCCCAATGATTCAGGACATAAGCTCTTTTCAGCTGTTAAGTTGGTGGTTCCGCATACCGATGTTTCCGTTTCTCTTATAGAGGTAAGGAGGGCCGGGAAATTGCGAGACTCCTGTGGGATGAACATGATAGGTGAGATCCCGCAAGGCGGAGCCTGAGGAAGCTCACCACATGCCCTCGGAAAGCGAGTGATTTCCCGGACCTCCAAATGCTCATATCCGTAACGGAAGGGAGCTTTAACTGTAAAATCAACAATAAGGTTTAACAGAACCCTAATAAAAAATACCTGCGAGACCTTGATTGGCCCGCAGGTATTGATACCATCACTGTGTTATTTTATTTACCAAGAAGCTTCAATGATTCACGATTGAATGCTGGCAGGTCATCGGGATTACGGCTTGTTACCAGCTGATCCTGGCAGACGACAACTTCTTGATCCTGATAATCAACACCGGCATATTCCATGTCAACAGCAATGGATTTGAAGCCTGTCGCTTTGCGGCCTTCCAGTGTCTTCGCTGTAATTAGCAGCTGTGGACCATGGCAAATAGCGAATACTGGTTTCTCTTCATCCATGAAATGTTTCGCGAATTTCACAAAGCGTTCATCACCGCGAAGCTGATCTGGTGAAAATCCTCCCGGTAAGAACAAGGCATCAAAATCTTCCGGTTTTACTTCATCGATCCCTTTATCGATTTTAACCGTTTCTTCTCCCTGTTTCCCTGTTACTTCTTTCCCTGCTTCCTTTTCAATCGTCACTACCTCATGACCTGCTTCTTTAAATTGTTTGGCAGGATCCGTATATTCAACATCTTCAAACATATCCGTTAATAAGCATGCTAATTTTTTACTCATACAAAAATCCTCCTTCATTTTTATTTTTCTGTTTTAATGAAGTCACATTTCTGTTTTACCCGTGTATGGCTGAATTAAACGTACTTGTCATCCTCTTCCATAGTAAACTGTTGAAAAATGGTATCGCGATTATTCTGGTAAATTTCTTCGCCGGCAATTTTATTTATGATTTCTACGTTTCGTTGGACCGCTAATCCAAGGTTTGTAGCGCCTGCTCCATGGGAGTGAGTCAAATTGGTGGCGACAAAAAAATGATGATCCCTTTCATCATTGAAGTCAAGTCGATAATCACGTGTGACACGATAACGCTTCTTGTCCTCCCACTTGATTTGCTCCTTAAAGCGGTTCATAAACCAATCCGGAAGATGTGGGGTATATCCGGTAGCCAACACTACTTTTTCCGTAGAATATTCAAAATCAGTTTCATTCTGCCACTGACGGCATTTAAGGATATAGTGGTCTCCGTCGGCTTCGATTGCTTTCACTTCTGTCATCGGCTGGATGGTTACACGTGCTTTTTTATTGCCAGTCGATTTGTGATAAAGCGTTTTATAGAGTTCTGTCAGCGTATCAGGATCGATACCTTTGCGCAGATTTCCTAATAAATCCAGCGAATCTTTCCTTTTTTCAAACGGAAGTTCATGAAAATAATCGACATAATCCGGAGAAAAGAATTCCTGGCCAAGCTTGGCACTTTCCAGCTGGAACAGACCAGAAGAGCGAGTGAATAATGTCAAGTGCATATTATCCCGGTATTCTTGTTCCTGCAGAAGATCCAGAAGGACCTCTGCAGCACTTTGGCCGGAACCAACGACGGTAACGTGGCCGGAAGAAAGCAACTCTCCTTTTTGATACAGATAATTACTGGTATGGAGTACGTCTTCTTCAGGGAACCCTTCCATTCCATCCAGCACCAGCGGCTTGCTTCCCGTACCCATGACGACATGTTTTGCCCGGAAGCTTTTCATTTCACCGCTTTCTACTGCTTTAACCACTACTTCATAATGAGCTTCTTCTGCCTGATTATGATCGATGACATCTACCACCTCATGCCCGAACATCAGACCTTCCAGCTTTTCAACCACCCATTTTAAGTAATCATTATATTCCTGGCGCGGAACTTTGAATTCACTGAAAAAGAAAAATTGAAACATCCGATTCTGGTGGTGAAGATAGTTCAAATAAGTATAAGGACTTGTTGGGTCTGCCAATGTCACTACATCAGCAAGGAAAGGTACCTGAAGGTTCATTTTTTCGATCATCATGCCAGGATGCCAGTCAAAAGCAGCAGTCTTATCAAAGAACAAACCTTCAAGATCTGTTTTCTCCAGCAAAGCAGCTAAACCCAGGTTATACGGTCCAACTCCGATACCAATGACATCATATATTTTTCCCGTGATAAGCTATCCCTCATTTCTTTCTATAACATTTTCACTTTCATTAGAGTACTCTCCCCATATCATGTTCTGCACTTTATTAGTAATACATTCAAGAGAAAAGTAACGGATAAAAAGAAAACCGCCTGAAGGAAGGCGGCATATTTAATCGGCAATATCCATCAATTGTCTGAGCCTGCTTTTGTTACTTAATAAATCCTGCAGGGTGTATTCATCGAGAATTTCCAGAAATGCTTCAAGCGCATCATTCAATACATGTTTCAGTTTGCAGGCTGGTGTAATGACACAGTGATCAGAACCACGGTCAAAGCATTCCAACAGGATAAAGTCATCTTCCATTTTTCTCACCACATCCCCGACATTGATCTCTTCCGGGTGCTTAGCCAGTCTGATTCCACCTGACCGCCCCCTGATTGTCTTCAGCATGTCCAGCTTGTTCAACTGATGGACAATCTTACTCAGGTGATTTTCAGAGATATCGAAGACTTTCGAAATTTCTTTGATGCTCGCAAGCTCTCCTTCTGGTTTCGAAGCTGTATATATAAGCACACGAAGCGCGTAATCCGTATATTTTTTCAGACGCATATAGCATACTCCTTAAATAGTTTACTTTTTATTATCGTATCACAGGTATATAACCGTTGTCTTATTTGTAAACTAAAATGTTTCATGTGAAACAGTTAACCAAATTGTCACAAAAACATGCATTTTTAATATTGCTTTAGTGATTATAATGTTTAACAATAAAGGTACATGGAAAATGCATCTTTAAATCCCACTAACTTTTTAAAAGGAGTTTTTTTATTATGTCTACAGAAACACTACCTAAACTTGATGAGCAGACGATTGCTACGGTTAAAGCGACTGTGCCTGTACTTGCTGAACATGGCGAACAGATTACTACAAGATTCTATCAAATGATGTTTGAAGCACACCCGGAGCTGAAAAATGTTTTCAATATGACACACCAGAAAGAAGGAAAACAGCCACGTGCGCTTGCTAATGCCGTCTATGCTGCCGCGCAGTATATCGATGATTTAAGCGCCATCATGCCTGCAGTCGAAAAGATCGCACATAAGCACCGCAGTATGAATATCGTGCCGGAACAATATCCGATTGTCGGAAAATATTTATTGCTTGCTATCAAAGACGTACTTGGTGATGCGGCTACTGATGATATCATCAATGCCTGGGAAAAGGCTTATGGAGTTATCGCAGAGGCGTTCATTCAAGTGGAAGCAGACATGTATAAAGAAACCGCCGAAGAGATTGGTGGATGGGTTGGCTACCGCGACTTTGAAGTGATTGATAAGGTGAAGGAAAGTGATGTCATTACATCCTTCTACTTGAAACCGGTCGATGGAGGAGCATTACCAGGCTATAAACCAGGTCAATATTTGACCATTCAGGCGAAAATGCCTAATGAGCAATATGATCAATTACGCCAGTACAGCCTTTCTGACGCCCCTGGAAAAGGCTATTACCGGATCAGTGTTAAACGCGAAGAAGGGATAGAACAGCTTCCGGAAGGAAAAGTCTCTAACTTCCTGCACAAGCACGTGAGTGAAGGGGATGTCATTCCTGTAAGCGCACCTGGCGGAGACTTCTTCCTGGATACGGATTCCACAAAACCGCTGGTACTGATCAGTGGAGGCGTCGGGCTGACACCGATGATGAGTATGCTGCAGACAATTATTAAGGAACAAATCGACCGGGAAGTCCACTTCATTCATGCTGCACGTAACGGCAGTGTCCATGCATTGAAGCATGATATGAAAATGGCCGGGGAAGAATATCCAAACATTAAAACTTATATCGTCTATGACACACCTACAGAAGAAGATATGAAAGAAAAAATCCATGCAAAAGAAGGATATGTCGACCTTGAATGGCTTCAATCCATTGTTCCGCAGGATTCTGATTTCTATTTCTGTGGACCAGAAGGATTTATGAAAGCGATCTATGGTGCTTTGAAAGAATGGAACGTACCGATGGAACAGATCAATTATGAATTCTTCGGCCCTCAAGGTGATTTGGAAAAATAATCATCAAAAAAGGTGCCTGCAGTAACGTTGCAGGCACCTTTTTTATTGCTTATTCTTCTAGTGTAGAAGTGTCTCCTGTCGGAAGTCCCAGCTCCCAGGATTTAAGGAGACGACGCATGATTTTACCGCTTCGTGTCTTCGGAATCGTATCCTTGATTTCGATTTCACGAGGAGCTGCATGCGCACTCAATCCTTTTTTGACGAATTGACGGATATCCTCGAGCAACTCATCAGACTCTTCATACCCATCGTTCAAGGTGATAAACGCTTTGATGATTTCTCCGCGTTCCGGGTCCGGTTTCCCGATAACCCCTGCTTCCGCTACTGCTTTATGTTCAATCAGTTTACTTTCTACTTCAAATGGTCCGACACGCTCACCGGATGTGTTGATGACATCATCCAGGCGTCCCTGGAACCAGAAGTAGCCATCTTCATCCATATAAGCACTGTCACCGGAAACATACCAGTCACCAAGGAAGTAGCTTTCATACTTGCCCGGGTTCTTCCAAACAGCGCGCATCATGGATGGCCAGCCTTTTTTCAGCGCAAGGTTACCCATCCGGTTTGGAGGCAGCTCATTTCCATCATTATCGACGATAGCCGCTTCCGTGCCAGGGAAAGGTTTACCCATAGAGCCTGGACGAATATCCATAGCCGGATAGTTACAAATCATCATACCTCCGGTTTCCGTCATCCACCATGTATCGTGGATACGCAGGTTCAACGCCTTCCTTCCCCATGTAATAACCTCCGGATTCAATGGTTCACCCACACTCAATACGTGGCGCAATGAAGAAAGGTCATGTTTCGATGCTATTTCTTCTCCAGCGCTGACGAGCTTACGGAAGGCTGTCGGTGCTGAGTACCATACCGTTACATTATACTTATCCAGGGTGCCATACCAATCATCCGGGCTGAAACGGCCACCGCGGATCACATTGGTAACGCCGTTAAGCCAAGGTGCGAAAATACCATAGCTTGTACCAGTTACCCATCCTGGATCGGCAGTACACCAGTAAGTGTCATCTTCTTTCAGATCCAATACCCATTTACCAGTTTGATAGTGTTGCAGCATAGCATTGTGGACATGATAGACACCTTTTGGTTTTCCGGTAGAACCTGAAGTATAGTGAAGCAGCATACCATCTTCCAAGTCGACCCATTCGATGTCAAAATCCTTGGAAGCCTGCTCCATTTCTTTATGATAATCAATATAATTACCATTTTCCGGTACATCCCCGACAAGGACGATCTGTTTCAGATTAGGCAGGTCGTCCACTGGCACTCGATCCAATAGTTCCGGAGTCGTGACAAGCATGCTTGCCTCACTGTCTTCCAGACGGTCGCGTACGGCCTGTTCCATGAATGCCTCAAATAGTGGCCCTGCAATGGCACCAGTTTTTAAGATTCCTAGAAATGCGGCGTAGAATTCCGGACTTCTGTGCATGAATAAGAAGACTCGGTCGCCTTTATTGACGTTATATTTTTTCAGTACATTCGCGAATTGGTTACTTTTGAATTTCAAGTCCTCAAATGTCAATTTCTCTTCACGATTAGGAGCCGAATAAATCAAGGCTGTCTGGTCTTTCTTATCAGGGTTATCTGCATGGCGGTCGATTGCCTCATAAGCGATGTTTACTTTACCTGTGTCACTCCAAGAGAATTGACTCTTCACACTATCCCATTGGAATTGATCATATGCTTCTTTGTAGTCTTTCATGTTGTGATTGCCTTCACGTGCTGGAATTGGTTGCATGTCCATAGAATCACCTCATTTAAAATTTGTAAACGGTTTCTTACTTAAGTAAAAAAACACCTGCATCACTTATGTTTGCCAGATACCCTAATTTGGATTTTTCTAAAAATTCGTGAATTACTTTTTATTTTAGAATACTTCGGCACAGTTTTAAAGTGATAAGGGACAACTTTTGTCAGATTGGTGAAAAAGCATCACTTAAACATACTATTTATTGACAGATTCAGTATGGAGCTCTATAATAAGTAAGGTTACAAATAAATAAAATCCGTAACACACGGGAGAGGTTCTTAGCGACACCCTCGATAAAAAACTAAGGATATATGACGATACAGACCATATCCCTTAGGGTATGGTCTTTTTTTGTACTTTAAAAAAGTTTAATTTTGTTAAAAGATTAAAGTATAAGAAAAGACGCGGCAAGCCGTTTTTTTATAAATAGATACAAGTATAGAGGAGGGAATCAACATGGCTGGACGTAAAGATGAAGATTTAAAAGAGTTATCCTTATTGGGCAGTCAAGGGACGAATTATTCCTTTGATTACGACCCCGATGTACTGGAGACATTCGATAACCAGCATCCGAACCGGGATTATTTTGTAAAGTTCAATTGCCCGGAGTTCACGACGCTTTGCCCGAAGACAGGACAGCCTGACTTTGCGACGATTTATATCAGCTATATTCCAGATGAGAAGATGGTCGAAAGCAAGTCACTGAAGCTGTACCTGTTCAGCTTCCGAAATCATGGTGGTTTTCATGAAGATAGTGTCAATATCATTATGAACGATTTGATTGCACTGATGGATCCGCGCTATATCGAAGTATGGGGCAAATTCACACCAAGAGGCGGCATTTCCATTGACCCGTATTGCAACTACGGAAAGCCAGGAACGAAATTCGAGCAAATGGCAGAACAAAGGCTTTTCAACCATGATCTATATCCTGAAAAAATCGACAACCGTTAACCGAGGGTACCGTTTAGAAATTTGCTCCCTTTAATAAGGAGAGGAATCATATGTTCATTTATTTGAATGCATTATTTGTAGGTTTATTGATTTTAGCCAATATTTTAGGCGTTAAGCTGTTCTCTGTCGGAGGCTACGTCCTTCCTGCCGCTGTCATTGTTTACGTCATCACTTATTTGATCACCGATGTTATTGGCGAAGTATATGGCAAGGAAGCAGCAAAGAAAACAGTGCAGGCCGGCTTTTTCACCCAGGTGATCGCGCTTCTATTCATTTTTGTGGCGATACAGCTTCCGGCTGCCCCTTTTTTCCAATCACAGGCGGAATTTGAAACGATTCTCGGCGGCAGCTTCCGTGTCATGCTGGCGAGCCTTATTTCATATGTCGCCAGTCAAAATTTCGATGTCTTCATCTTCCATCGATTAAAGAAAAAGCATGGGGAAAAGAAGCTGTGGCTTCGGAACAACTTGTCGACGATGTCGAGCCAGTTGATCGATACCATAGTCTTCATTACCATTGCCTTTGCCGGCACGATGCCGACAGCGGCTTTGTCAGGTATGATCGCTACGCAGTATGTATTTAAATTCCTTGTTGCAGCCATCGATACCCCAATCGCCTACCTGCTGGTGAATGCAGCTAAAAAAGATAAGCAAAAAATCCAGTTAGCAGAATCCATGAAATAATAGAATCCCAGCAGTATCTATAACTGCTGGGATTTTTATATTTGCTAATTTTTGATCAAAAACCGCAAATCTTTTATTGTTTATCGTCTTTGTACTGCATGTAGACAGTTTGGGTGACGAGAAAATCTTCCACGCCATGCTTGCCATCAGCGCCCCCAAGTCCGGATTGTCTCATTCCGGCATGATACCCCTGGACTGCTTCGAAGTTTTCCCGGTTGATGAACGTTTCACCAAACTTCAGCTCATTCACGACACGCATCGCTTCATGGTAATTTTCCGTATATACAGAAGAAGAAAGGCCATAAACGGTGTCGTTGCCCATTTCAATCGCTTCATCCAGGGTGGAGAAAGTAGTAACCGGGATGACGGGACCAAAAATCTCTTCCTGGATTATCTCCATATCCTGTTTGACGTTTTTCAAGATGGTCGGCTTATAGAAGAATCCTTTATCAAATTCCTGCGGCCGTTCGCCGCCAGTCACAACTTCTGCGCCGGCATCCACAGCGTTGGTGACCATCTCTTCAACAGTTTCCCTGCGGTCTTCACTTACTAATGGACCGACATCTGCTTTTTTGTTCTGCAGCGGATCGCCAATGGTTACAGCTTCGATTTTCTCTTCCAGTATTTCCAGGAATTCTTCTGCTACATTTTTATGGACATATACCCGTTCTGCATTTGTACATGCCTGGCCGTTATTGGCAAGGCGGGACAATTTAATGTTTTCGGCGGCAAGTTCAAGGTCAGCGTTTTCTGTGACAATGGCTGGTGCCTTCCCGCCTAACTCCAGATTCACTTTCGTAATGTTTTGAGCTGCTGCCTCCATAACCTTTGTACCTGCCGGAATGCTTCCTGTCATCGTCACCATATGCACTTTCTCATGAGAGGCAAGCGCATTACCGATTTCAGATCCTGTTCCAGTTACCAGGTTATAGACACCGTTTGGAATTTCACTCATACCATCGATGATTTTCGTGAATTCCATCGCGGTGTTTGGCGTCTGCTGACTCGGTTTCAAAACGATCGTACAGCCGGTAACGAGTGCGGTCGCGACTTTACGCGCCAATATGAACATCGGAAAATTCCACGGCACAATACCGCCAATGACCCCGATCGGCTTTTTGTAAATGTGGATATGCTCATTCTGGCGGTCACTTGGTACGATTTCGCCTTCAATTCGACGTGCCCATTCGGACATGTAACGGAAATAATCAATGGCAAGATCAATTTCTCCGCTCGCCAGCTCATAATCTTTCCCTTGCTCCTCCTGCAAAAGCTCGATGAACCGATCGCGTTTCGCTTCGATTCGGTCACCGATTTCACGTACGATTTTTCCCCGTTCAATATTAGGCTTCAGCTCCCACTTTTTTTGGGCATTAAATGCAGCTTTGACAGCACGATCGATATCTTCCTTCTTGCCACGAGGTGTCTGTGAGATCACCTCTTCTGTTGCCGGATTGATAATATCGAGCCATTCGTCTCCTGTAGATTCAATATATTGACCATCAATGTATAGTTTATGGGTTTGCAAGATAATCCTCCTTATAATCAGGTATTGCTGATGTACATTATCTTCCACCCAAAGTCCTGTCTTAAACACGTGTATCGGCTCATGTTCTTTTCCAACAGTTACGTTATACTTTGAATAACCATTATATTGGGGTGACTTCACATGGGCCAAAAAAATATGATTTCCTGGATGTTTGTTTCCGTAGGGATTATTAATGCGCTTACCGGTGCCGTCATGTGGTTTGTCATCAATGAGAAAATCATCAGCTTCATCTTCATAGCCTCAAGCGTGATTTTTTTGTTGGCAGGAAGGGTTGCATGGAGTGAAAATCACGGAGAGGAAGCTAAGGATTAGCTTTCTCTCCCTTTTTTTGTCTTTTATTCCGGGTGGTCATATAAACGCCTCCTAACACGAGAGCCCCTCCCAGAAACTGCGCTGACGTCATTGCCTCGCCTAAGAAAACCAATGCCATGATCGCTGTAACGACTGGAATCAAATTTAAGAATACAGATGCTTTGGAAGGTCCGATCATAGCAACTGCCTGATTCCAGGCCAGCAAGGCTATTACAGCAGGAAACACCCCTGTATAAAGTACACTTCCAGCCACTTTTGCTGACCAGTCGATGGCAAAGCCGTCCGGGATCCATTCCAGTATCGCGGCTAACACAAGCAGTGTTCCATTTCCCATAGCCAGCATAAATAACAAGCTGCCATACATCGGAAACCTGGACCCATGGTTATTGACTAACAGCGAGTAAAACGCCCAGCTTATTACTGCTGTAAGCATGATTAAATCCCCTATATTGAAACCCAGCTCAAGGAGAACCTCCAAAGATCCTTGCGTGATAATATAAAGTACTCCTGAAAAAGAAACGATGACCCCCACTACCTGCAAGCCCGAAAACCTTTCCCTGAGAAACAAAAAGCTGAGTACCATGGCAACCGATGGGGTAAGCGCCTCAACAATCGATGCATTGATAGTGGTTGTATAGTTCAATGATGTATAAACCAGCGCGGGAAACAGCACAACGCCGGTCAGCGCCATTCCATACAGCGCTTTCCAATTTTTTAACATTAATGGCCGGGCATATTTGAACTCTTGTCTTGCAAAGACCAACAGCACCAGCAAGGCTATTAGCGTACGGAACCAGGCTAAAGTAAACGGGGCGATTTCCTCCGTTGCAACTTTGCCGGCAATGAAATTTCCAGAAAATAAAATGATTGCGACCATGACGAAAGCATACGCTTTCCACATCGGCTGGCACCTGCCTTTCCAAATGGAAAAATAAGGTTGTTAAAACCACTGTTTGACTATATAATGAGTTAAAATTAATTTTTATAAATTCTATATAGGAGATTAGCTTATGTATGGTTATGACCAGGAATCGCAATGGACTTATCTGACCATTGGAATTATCATTATAGCATTCATGCTCAGCATCCTTGCCCCAATCACTTTAATGACCATCCTGCAGGATATGTTCCACTTTTCGAGAAGTCATTGGATTTTCATGGCTCCTATTTCCGCCTATATTATGTTTGGATCAGGCTTTGTCTGGATCGGACTCATGTTGATATTGTTTCTGATCTTGCAATCAAAGCGTGAAAAATCCCCTGTCTGGGTACTTATCACAGGAATTCCTGTCGCTTTTCTATTTCTTGTTTTATCGCTCAACAATTATTTTTATTTTCAGGATGATGGGATCACCTACAACCCGATTTTCTCCATTTCTCCCCAACATTTTCAGTGGGAAGATATTAAAGAAATCAACCAGATCTATGATAAAAGTGAAGGAACCATTTTCTTAAGAGACATGAATTTTCAAATGAAAAATGGCGAAGAAATCACTTTCAACTATCGTCCGGAATTTTGGGAGCACCAGGATAGCATCTTAGCTAAGGCCAAAGAAGCCGGGGCTGTGATGACAGATAATCTGGCTGAACTCAAAAACTGACTGGCCGCTTCCACAATATCATACAAGCGCATGCAGAGATTCAAAA
>NZ_KI543237.1:722640-1189983 GCF_000496835.1 Thalassobacillus devorans MSP14 | reverse complement strand
ATTTTTACTTTAAGAAAGTTTAACTTTGTTAAAGGATTAAAGTATAAGAAAATACTAAGGCTTTCGCCATAAGTACTTGGCGACAAGCCAAGTTTTTCTAATCAGCCATTGCCCAGTGTCTCTGTCACATCCCAGACTTCTCTATAGTTGGAAAAATCATTGATGGCTATATCGAGGTCATGAAAGTAACGATGTGCCTGTTTTACATTGCTCTTATCTTTTGACCCATTCACTATCTTTTCTAAATAACTGGACACTGCGTCCATATCCGCCTGCAGAGTCGGAGGGTCTTCGAAGGTCTGGCTTTTGATATAAGCTAAAAAGCGGCTTGCTTGTTCGCTTTGTGCCTTCCAGTCCACTCCATCATCCAGTTCTCCATATCCCGTCGTATCATTATAAAAGCTATGGGCTCTGGAAATTAAATCTCCGGCATCTTTAAAGGTGGTTTTGCTTGCCTCCACGTCGTTACTTGAGGCAGCCCGGGAATTTTCTTCGGGTTCACCGGCCTCCGTGGCGGCTTTATTCTTTGTCTCGTCACTCTCACTGATATCGGTAAATATCAATACGCCAAAAAAGCCAAGCGCACCTGCCAACAATATAAGTAAGATGGTCATTAAGCCTTTAAAACTGAATAGTCTGCCCATGTCAATCTCCTTTATTAAGCTATTATCACCAAGCTTAATATAAGCAGCATAACATTTCAATTATTTTCCTTTTCGACTTTTTAATGAATGGTGATATCGACAATATCGTTCAATTTCACTGTGAACGTGTGTTTAGTCGCTTCTTCTGTCCCATGAAGCTCTTTCCGGACAGAACAAATCGAATTGATTTTACACCGGCGCCGTTCATGATCAAAACCATTATGATAAGTCAGTTCGACTGTCAGGTTGTCATTCCATGCGCGTTGCAGGAGAAAATCGATTTCCACTGCTTTTTGTTCATCCATGATGCCTTTTTCTACCCGTTCGTCCTCTTTCCATAATTCTTTCACTAACTGTACATGCTCGGGCAGCATCAATGATGTCCATTTAATGGTTCCACGATCTTTATTATACTTATCCATCCTGCACCCTCCCGTCTTTCGAACGTTTGTTCTCATTATATATAATTATAACGGCAGGGTAAAGCTTATTTCACAGAATTCCAATAATTGACGTTATCTCCTTAAATTCGCTTTGGAAGTGGAAGTGTAAAATAAAAAGTATGGTAAAAGCCATCTGTGGCCAACTGAAGCGTGCCTTTATGCTGATCGATGATTTCTTTGCTGATCGCAAGCCCGAGCCCGCTCCCTCCTGTCTCCCGGCTTCGCGAAGCCTCAATACGATAGAAGCGTTCAAAAATGGCTGATTGGTTTTCTTCGGAGATAAAGGAGCCTGGACCTGAAACAGCCAGCCTGTATTCCGATTCCAAACGTTCGCCTGTGATTTCAATAGCTCCCTTGCCCTGGTAGTATTGGATAGCATTTTGTAACAGGTTGGTCAATACCTGCTGGATGCCTTCCCGGTGTATGAACAGCCAGCCATCATCCAGTTGGCACACCACATCGATCTGTTGATTGGAAAGTTCCCATTCAAATAAATTCACACCATTAGCTGCTAATTCCTTTATGTCTACCATTTCCCGCTTTGGATAGGGCTGCTCGCCAAGGCTGTCCCATTCCTTCACTTGATGAAGCTGCTGCATCATGTTAGTGATACGTTTCGCCTCAAGATGCAGAGATCGGTATAATTCCGGCGATCCTTCAATCACCCCTTTACTCAGGCCTTCCAGATAGCCATTAATATTGGAAAGCGGGGTACGTAGTTCATGTGCCATATCCGTCAGCATTTTATTTCGAGTCTGTTCATTTTCCCGCAACAAAATGATCAGCTCATTATAATGCTCCACAAGCTGACCGATTTCATCCTTGCTATTTGTCTCCAGCACGGCAGGATAGCTGCCATCTTTCAGGCTTTTCATCGACCGGGTCAATTCGGTGATCGGCTTCATCATCCGCTTCATCATAAAGTAATGCATCAGACTGCCAGCGACAATCGCAATAAAGCTGGATATCCATAAATACTGAAACAATGTCGAGTTGAAGCTTAACTGGCGCGCCGTTCCGACATCTGTAATTCTGTCCACCAGGAAACAAGCGCTCTGATAAACAGCAACACCACTTAAGAGGATAAATAACGAAATGATGATAATATTGGTGATGGTCAGTCTCCAGAGCAATTGTGTGGCCATTTTTTCCCGCCAGGACTTAATTTTCTGCCACAAATTTATACCCCATTCCTCTTACCGTGATAATCCGCTCAGGTTTCGCAGGATTCTCCTCAATTTTTCTCCTAAGCTTTTTCACATGGACGTCGATGGTTCTTTCAAAAATGTCATTATCCTCATAAGGATTGATATGATTAAGGAGGTGTTCCCGGGAAAATACGATGTTGGGATTCTCCATGAATACATAGAGCAGATTGAATTCGTAGTTCGTTAAATGGAGTGATTCCCCATTCAAGGTGACTTCCCCTTTACGCGGCTTAATACTCAACCCCCTATAAGTGATTTTCTGGCAATGCAGGCCGGTTCGGCGTAATACCGCTTCGACATGGGCGACCAGCTCTTCCGGGCTGAACGGTTTCGTTATATAATCGTCTGCCCCCATTTTAAGACCGGCAATCTTATCTTCGGTACGTGCTTTCGCCGATAACATGATGATAGAAACTTCTCGCGGTGCTTGACTTTTTACCCAACTACAAAATGCTTCCCCGCTTACTTTGGGAAGCATCAAGTCTAAAATGATCAGGCAGGGATCGTGGGAAAGATACATGCCCTTCGCTTTCTCCCCATCCTCCGCCTTCACAACGTCATAACCCGCTTTCTCTAAATAGATGGTTACCAAATCCATAATCATCGGGTCGTCTTCTACCACTAAAATTTTTTGCTTTATCATATAATCACCATCATTTATGATCGAAGTTAATCCATTTGTTCATATTGCTGAAGCATCAGATCATAATTCATTGCTCCTAAAGCGACATACTGAATATAGCCCTCCGAGTCGATAAAGTAGGATGTCGGAATCGGTTTTATTTGATATTGGTTGGCAACTGCGGCATTTTCATCCATCAGAATCGGAAAGGTCAACCCAAACTCTTCTACAAACTTTCCAACATCATCACGGGAGCTTTCTGTTTGAGTCAAGTTAATAGCAAGTATCTCGATATCCTTGTTTTCATAGAACTTTTGCATATCCGGCATTTCTGCACGGCATGGCGGACACCAGGTTGCCCAGAAGTTGAGCATTACCTTTTTCCCACGGTAATCGGAAAGCTTTACGGTTTCACCTTCCATGGTCTTCAGTTCAAAATCAGGGGCTTTCTGCCCTTTCTCAAGGCCAACTTCCCCTCCACCTGAAGCGGCTTCTTTTTCCGCAGCTGTGTCCTCTTCAGGGCCATCCCCTGCTACTCTCATCTGCGGCTCTTTTTCTCCGTTATCAGCGCTTTCTTTGTCACCTAGCATATCATATATCGCCCAGCCCAGCATAGCTATGACGATTCCGATCACAATTCCTTTTTTCATGCCTCACAACCGCCTCCTTTTACATATATTATCCCAGGTTTCCTAACCATGTATCCTGTACTAAACGCAGTAGTATGTTTGATAGCCGTGTCATCTGTCCGGTATATAACATCACACCCATGAGAATCATGACTGCACCGCCTACTTTCATTATCTTTTCACTATACCGGAGCACCCAGCGGGCAGAACCCAGGAAGAACGAAAACAATAAGAACGGAAGCGCGAATCCCAGTACATACATGATCGTGTAGATAAGCCCCTGAGTTGGGTCTGTAGCTGCCAGCACAAGAATTGAAGCAAAGATTGGGCCGATACAAGGTGTCCATCCTGCAGCAAATCCCATTCCGACGAAAGCAGTACCAAGGAGTCCTGCCGGTTTCTGTGTACTTCGCAGGCGTTTATCTTTCATCAGCCATTTGAAACTGATCCAGCCGCCAACGAACAAGCCCATCAATATGATGAATACACCTGCAATCCGCTGGATCAATAGACCGGATTGTCCGGACAACAGTCCTTGGATGTAACTTCCCAGAAAGGAAGCACCAATGCCTAACGCAATGAAAATCGATGATACTCCAATAAGAAAAAATATTGAATGCAATAATATGTTGGTCCGTACTTTAGCATCTTTCTTATCCTGAATTTCCTTCACGCTCATTCCTGTTATGTACGATAGATAAGCAGGGAGCAGGGGTAAGGTACATGGCGATAAGAATGATATCGCTCCTGCACCGAAAGCAAGCCAGATTGTTACATCAGAAGTCATGTGATGACCACCTTCCGTCTAGTCAATATTTCGATTATTACAGCGGCTGCAATAAGAGCCAATAAAAACCAGCTATCCACGATCACTCCAAATAATATTGGAAATGGAGTAATAAAAGCAAGCAGCCATTTACTCAAGAGCCATGCCACCCAAATATAAATGACATCGCTGATTTTAAGGACATGGAATGCGAACAACAATACAAACACACTCAAAACAACAAGTTCGAGGATAATAGAAAAATCCATTCCATTTTGCAGCACCAAGGCATCCAGGAATGTTTTTAACAAAAGTGCCGGTAGAAAAACCATCAATCCGCTGAATAACAATTCCCTGCCATCCAGCTTTCTTTTTCGCAATAAAGACATGGCGTGGACAAAGGTGAGTACTGCAGCTAAGTAATACTCATTCCTTCCACTGGGATAGGCCAATATTGCCGGCGGGTCCTGGATAAACAGCGAAAAATGAAAAACAACCTTCCCAAAAAAGTACGTAAACACAAACGTCAGCAATAGCGAAAACAGGCTATCTTCCATCTGCTTCTGCTTTTCTTTCGCAAAGCGGGAATAGTAACGGTAAAACATGCCCCCTGCTATTATACTGATAATCGTGATGATCCATGAACTTTTTATAATGAGTGGTCCAACTACCCATGCTGATGGCATAACATTCTTCCTTTTTAATGAAATATCATGATACAAGTAATTATAAAATACATTTGTTAACGGTTTATGAACAAAACACAAAAGCGTCGATCGGCATACAAATTCATATCAGCCTCGAAAATCACCGCAATTTCCCACCAATAAAATCGCTGGAAACACCAAACACTAAGGTTTGTCATATTATGAGGAGGTGTTTACCAGTGAGACGATATATCGTTGGTCTCTGGACACTATTTGATCCGGTTTACTACCGGATTGCCCGGTTGCGGTACATCAAACCAGGCAATACAAACATCCATAATATTTTCCGTGTCCGAATCGCAGATTATAAAGGAGATATGGTTATCCTTAAAGATGGCACTCGTATTCAAAAGTATGATAAAGTATTGAAAATCCATTTGCACAATATCCGTCTCATTAATGAAATGCGGAACATGGATAATGAAGTCCATAAAGCTTTGCACATTTATAGATGCGTGCGGGAATCTTTGCCCGAGCTTGCCGATTATCTCCATCAACATCAGCAGAACAGCAAAATCACCGGTGTCATGGGGATTACCGCGATACACAAAGGATGTCACCGGCTTGGATTTGAAACAGCCGCCATCACTAACCCTTTGTACCGTTTCATGAAATTTTTTTCCTTCATCTTAATCAGTACTCTGTGTATGCATCCTCCATCTCTAGGATACCTGAAAACCCACCAGCCTAACTATATTTTTATCTCAAAAGAACAATTACAACACAGATATCTTAACAAAATAGACACAAATCAATGAAAAGAGCTAAGGCATTAATTATCCTCAGCTCTTTTTTTTAAGCGACTATTCTGCTATTTGATGCATCGTGACTTCGGGACGGCTTCCCACCCGGATATTCAGACCTGTCTGTCCAAGGCCTTCACTAATATAAAAGGATCTTCCATTATGTTTATGAAGGCCTTTGATCATGTTCATCCGTGGAAGCTTCCCCATTTTCACCAGATGATAAGCTTTTGGATATAGAATCTGACCGCCGTGGAAATGACCGGATAATAAATAATCAAAATGATAGTCGTCCATTTCCAGTACGACATTCGGGTCATGTGTCAAAACAAGGTTATATCCGTTATCAATGCCATTATAGGAAGTTTTCAAGTCACTGTGGCCCGTACTATAGTTATCGATGCCAATGATGTTGATTTTACGTCCTTTTATCAAAATGGATTCGTTGGCATTCTGCAATACTTTGCACTGATAATCTTCGAGGGTCTGTTTCAACCGCTTGAAATTATGCGGGCGCAACACATAATCATGATTGCCGAACACCGCGTAGATACCGTGCTTCGGCTTCAACTCGTTTAGAACTTCCAGATACGGGGCGAGCTTTGGGATGGTCCATTTCCGATCAAGAAAATCACCAGTCAAGGCAATCATATCGTAAGGTTGTTGTTTCAGTTTTTCATAGAGTTGAGCGGGGTTGATGGATATATTTTCTAAATGAAGGTCAGATATATGCAATATATGAAGAGGAACAGCTGTGCTGTCTGATTTTACTTTTACTTTATTAATTTGTACTTCCTGTGTGTTTTTATATGCCATATAACCGCCAGCCAAAAGCAGTGGCAATAATAATGCGAACCAAATCATGGCCTCCACCTCCTTTCCTTATTATACAAGGAATAAGATGATGGAGGATTAGCAATTGATGGATAGGTTACCACCTAGCTGCTGTTGGCGGCCATGACGCGAAGCAGAATCGCCCGTAATAAAAAACCTATCACGAGCCCTGGAATGACAAACAGCATCGGCAGCCAGACAGGGCCGAATAAAATGCCGAACAGCTTTACTTTAGTCGAACAGATCAGCCCTACCGTTACAAAATAGGCAGAAAACACGAATGGCAAGAAAGAAAGCTTCGGTGGTTCGGCAACATGGGCATCTTTGTAGGCATCCCAGATGGTGAACAGGTAAAGACAAGGATAAAACATCAGCCATTGAAAATTCGCAACTTCAATCGCTTTATCAATTTCGCCAAGGAAGCTGTAGATTATAGCTGTGTTGAACTTACTATACAAATTGACGATGACCTCTAACACAATAAAAAAAATTCCTTTTACAAGCTGACGGTTCAGCAATTGCCCAAATCCCGGAAAAGCGATACTCCATAGCAAGACTTCCAGCGGCGAATGTCTCATCATAGACCCCGTCAGCTTGAAGAATGCGTGACTAGTTCATTTCGATCGGGCGCTTGGGGGGGTTCTTCTAACCATCCATGTTTGATCATCAAGTCTAAACCGTCTTTTGCATATAAAGCCACTTCCACCGAGAGTCGTTGATAGGTAAGTACTAAATCATAACGCATACTTGCCGTAGAGGCAGCTGAGTAATTCCCCTGACCGGTCGTACTGAGTACGCTCATCAAAAAGACGATCAAGCGATCAGAAAATGTCTGTGTAGTAGAATTGGTGATCAAGCTGTTCGATCCCATCGGCGGGTGAATTTCCGAAGCATCTAATATATGAGAAAAAGTCTGGATATGTTTGGAGGAAATATTCTCACCTTTTTTCATATAAGCTACGATTTCTTTCGAGGTCGTCGTCTGGGCAAAAGCGGCACATATCGCTTCACCAAGCACGTTGGTTTTTATATTTTCGAATAAATGACTGATTTCTATGGTATTGAGCGAACGTTTGTTAAATGGACTCAAATATTTTTTCCCTTCCACATATTCGATTTCTTTCTGAACATCGATTTGAGGAGGCCGCACGTAGACCCCTTTTTCCAGACCAACATCTGCCGCCCGGTTGAACAGCTCTGTCGTTTCGGTAACACATCTGGTAAAAAACTGACGGACATCTTCCCGCGACGATGCACTTAAGGAAGCACCATATGCAAGCATACCTGATTTTCCCATATTACCCAGGAATATTAAAATGAAGGCGTCAGTAAACAATTTGGGAGCCTCCATATTGACATCCTTTTCGTTAAATCCATCAGGAATCAATAGCTCTTCTTCTTTAAAGATGGCTTTCATATCTTCAATTACACCAGAAGAGAAATCTTCTGCATATTTGACAACGGATTTAATTTCTTCATCTTCAACAGTTTCACGAAAATAGCGTAACATTTGTATAGTCATGGTGTTTTGGACATATTGCGTCCATAGCATTCCAATTTCACTCGCAGTAAGCTTTACGGCTGGCAATGGCAACAACTCCTTTACTTCTGTTTTGCTTAGCTTATCCTATTAGCTGTGGTTTATGACGTCTCCCTACCCTTTTAAATGAGGGGAGAGGACATCCATGGATTCCTGAAGTCTTTTGGCATTTTCAGCATATAGACGCTTCGCTTGTTCCGATTCGGTAGCTAATGCAAACAGTTCCAGGTCCGCCTGGCATTTTTTCATATTAGCCAGGATCAACAGCTTATCCTGCGGCTTTGGCACTTCTATTTTATCGTCATACAAATCAATGGTCAGCTGACCAGAGGAGTCTACCTGTCCGAGAAATACATTCTCAATGGTAACGTTCTGTTTCGCTAATTCCATTTTCAACCACCCCCGACTTTTCCCGGAAGAAGCGAGTTTTTCATCAAAAATCTCCCCATCCATAATGATGGTGTGGGGCTCTTTTTCATTAATACTGGGTAAATCTAAATCCTTTCTGGTCAGCGGTCGATTGTCCTTCTTCAGCAGGACGCTTAATTTGCCATCTGCTTCGAGAACTGCATATTCCACTTCATCCACTTTAAAAACGTCTCTTCCCCTTAACAACTGTAAAAGTTCATCCGTCGTGTACTTCTCTTTCTTTAAATTATCTTCGAGGATCTTGCCATCTTTGATCAGTACGGTTCCTTTTCCTTCGACTACATCTCGGATAGTTTTACTGTGGAGGGAGAGGATTTCAACCAGAAATGGAAGAACCGCGAAAATAGCGACTCCAATGATCCCATGCCATATGTTATTTTCCAGTCCCATCATGACTTCCGCTGCAATACTACCGATGGTGATGCCTGAAACGTATTCAAAAAATGAAAGCTCTGATAACTGTTTCTTTCCTAGTATCTTCGTTGTCAGAAAAAGCACAAAGAGAAATAACACACCCCTTACTACCACTTCCAACCATCCTGGCACGTTACATCACTCCTTGGGTTTAAAACCCCTTATACTGCTCTTCTTCCCGTTCTACTTCGCCAATCCGCTTCATCAAATCCTGCTTGATTTCTTCGATGACCATCATTTGTCGATGGTAGAGCCGTTGCTCATCTTCTGCGTTCGTATGGATGGCAAGCGAAGATAACCCCGCTTCGATACTTTTGATTGTGGCAAGACATTGTTTGATATCTGCACCTACTGTCATATCAGCTGCTCCTTATCCTTTTGGCTTGAAAATGAGGGCTGCCAGGGTGCCGAAAATAATGGCAGCCGAAATACCGGCACTCGTCACCTCAAACATTCCCGTCACTACTCCAACAAGCCCATGTTGTTGCGCTTCTTCCATCGCTCCATGAACCAGGGCGTTTCCAAAGCTTGTGATTGGGATGGTCGCCCCTGCTCCGGCAAAATCAATCAATGGCTCGTATAAACCAAACCCATCCAAAATAGCTCCCGCTACCACTAATGTACTTAACGTATGAGCAGGGGTGAGTTTGAAAACATCGAACATAATTTGACCGATCACACAGACAATTCCTCCCACTACAAACGCCCAGAAAAAAATCATGACTTCCCACCCCCATATTCAATCGAAACTGCATGGGCAATACATGGTATGGTTTCGCCTTGTTGAAAGGTAAGCGGAGATAACAGGGCACCGGTAGCCACTACCAGAATCCGCTTCAATTCCCCTCTTTTCATCCGGTTCAATAGATGCCCATAGGTAACGACAGCGGAGCACCCTGCCCCGCTTGCTCCTGCCAGCACTGGCTGTTCCTCCTTGTAAATCATCAGCCCGCAATCCTGAAATTTTTCCTCCGGAATATCTGTTCCGTGTTTTTTCATCAAGTCAAAGGCTGTTTCACGGCCGATATGTCCGAGATCGCCTGTGGCAATTAAATCGTAATAGGAGGAATCGATGTTACGGTCACGGAAATGGGTTTCTATCGTATCAACAGCTGCAGGAGCCATTGCTCCTCCCATATTCATCGGATCGGTCAGACCCATATCGACAACTTTCCCTATGGTAGCGGAAGTGACCACGGGACCTTCCCCCTGAGCCATTACTACCGAGACCCCCGCTCCTGTCACCGTCCATTGGGAAGTCGGCGGTTTTTGCGCCCCGTATTCTGTTGGATAGCGAAATTGTTTTTCAACAGCAGCATTATGACTGGCGGAACCGGTAACAATGCATTTCGCCCCGCCATTATTGATAATGAAAGCACTTAATGCAAGTCCTTCCATGGAAGTTGAACAGGCGCCGAACAAACCAAAATAACCTGCACCAATTGTTTTTGCTGTGAAACTTGTCGGGGTAATCTGATTGATCAAATCCCCTCCAATGAAAAAGTCGACCTGCTCCTTGCTGATCCCGGCCTTTTCTGCTGCTCTCAATGACGCTTCCTCAAACAGCACTTTATGTGCTTTTTCATAGGTATCTTCATTCAGCCACAGATCACCATGCAATAGATCAAAATCATCTGCCAGATTCCCGTTTGCTTCAAAAGGACCGCCGACAGTACCGGTTGCTACGATCACCGGCCGTTTTTCAAACTCCCAAGTACGCATCACAAAGCCCCCCACTGGATTAGCAGGGTTTTAATCAAGGCGATGATAAAGGCAGCGAATACCCCCGACATAATAACAGAGCCCGCTAATTTGAACATGTTACCGCCTACTCCCAAAATGAGCCCTTCACTTCGATGCTCAATAGCCGCTGAGATGACCGCATTCCCAAATCCTGTGACCGGAACAGCTGTACCAGCACCCCCGAATTGCGCTAAACGGTCATATACTCCAAAACCTGTCAACAGCATAGCGATGAAGACCATAACAGCTACTGTAGGGTTCCCTGCCGTCTGCTCCGTGAAATCAAAATTATAGATAAAAAAAGTCTGGATGAACTGTCCAATCAAACAAATCAATCCCCCGACAAAAAAAGCCTTGATACAGTTTTTAACTACAGGCCTTTTAACTTCACGCTGTGCTTGAAATTTTTGATATTCTTGTTGAGCAGGAGTAAGATTCTTTTTCTTCTTGTTGGACATGCTGCCACCTACTTTAAGTTTTTTCTTTGGAGAGCTTAATTAGGCTGTCTATCTCCATCGACAATTTTTTCTTGTCGACTTTCCCTTCTGCAATCCGTTTTTTTAGCTTCATCACTTCCAGATGGATTTTTTTATCGAGGGATAACGTAATAGTATAATCGGAAAACTGCTCTTTTGCCTGATTGGTCAGCTTTTTCTCTATTTTTTTCATTTGAAAGCGTTCATTATGGGGCACCTGTGCAGCGATGAGTAATTGCTTATCATCATTGACTGCCTGAACATCCGTCAAATTGTTCTCGTTTCTCAACGCCTGGTCTGCCTGCTCAGAAATATGCTGATTTAATGCAGCTTTATTAGACATCTGCATAGGCTTTTCGATATTTTTTCCCTGACCATTACCGCCAGCCTGACAGCCGGTAATAAATGTAGTAATAAGTAATACAGCAAGTAATTTTTTCATAGCCCTTTCACCACCTCAAAAAACGGTTGTTTGCAGAATAAGGTTAGCCCTCCGCTAACCTCATTCTGCCTGTTATTGCTGTTTGTATTGAGGTTCTTCCTGCTCAATTTCTGTGACACGAGGTTCGACACTGTCGATGATTGCCTGTGTTTGTTGAGCTGCCTGCTGATAAAGTTGTTTTGCCTGCTGGTTCTCTGTGCCAAGCGCGAATGTTTCAAAGTTCGCCTGTGCACTTTTCAACCCGGCAACTGTTTGTTTTACATCGTTGATTACTGTCATTTTTCTCGCTCCTTACCTTTTTTACAAAGGTTATTTTTTACGTGAATGTAACAATTATGTTTACCTATTTTTTCTTAATTATGAAGGAAGAATGAAAAGAATCTGATTAACTGAAGATGATTAATTGCCGGGAGTGCTGAGGAAATAACTTAAACGGAAACTTGTGTCGAAAGACAGGAAACCATACAATAAGCATTAGGAATTTTTAAACTCTGGACATAAGACAAAGGGGAGAAGACATCATGGAAACAATTCAAGTTAAACAAAATGGAGAAGCTTATTCGATTGAACCAGTCAAAGGAAAATCACTGTTAGCCACAGCGTTTGAACAACAAATTCCTCTGGATTATAAATGTCAAAAAGGGAACTGTACGCGCTGCAAGGTGGAACTCCTTAGTGGACAGGAGATCGTGAATAAGCCGACTCCAAAAGAATACGAGCAAATCGAAACGGAATTAGCGCACGGCTACCGCTTATCCTGCCAGACTGTGCCCTTAAAATAGTTTCTATCATTTAAAAAAGCTATCGCATCCTGGATGCGATAGCTTTTTTTCCATATTAGCGGGCGAATACGTGATTTCCGATAATGGTAGTCACTTCTTGTTGATTTAAGAAAGCATTATCAGCCTTGTCTGGATTGAAAAAGTACAAGGAACCTTTACCGAGCCCATGATGTGCGATAGCTTCATTGACTGCCTGCTTTGATTCTTCACTTGCCGGCTGGTTGATGGTACCGTTCAAAACAGGTGAGAACTGATAGCCATCATAGATAACCTCTTTGATGCTGTCAGGGAACTTATTGCTGTCCACACGGTTAAGGACAACAGCAGCTACTGCTACTTTCCCTTCATAAGATTCCCCTTTTGCCTCAGCTTCTACCAGTCTGGCAAGCACATCTTTTTCAGCTTCTGTAGCAGTAACAGGAATAGTCAGCTGCTCCCCTGGATGGATGTTGTTATTATTTTTATCATTTGCCTGTTTGATATCAATGACGGAAGCGCCATATTTCTGTCCAATTTTATATAGAGACTCGTCATTTTTGACAGTATGAACTTGCCCGCCCGCTGCATAGGCAGAAGTTGCAGTTGTCAAAGCCATAATGACTGTCAGAGATGAAACGATAATTTTCCTGATATTCATATCAAAACCTCCTTGAATTTCATCCACTTCAATCTAACACGCTCAACCCTTTCCTTCATTATATAAATGTTTCCTCTTTTTCCATCCAACGATCTCCCAGATTCAAACATAAATAGGACATCCCCCCTCATATAATGAACTATATTTGATTGTCAAAGGGGAGGATGATTTGCCGCCAATAGCTGATCGTGTCACTAGTTTACCTCCATATTTATTCTCTATCTTCCAACAAAAGAAAAGGGAGTTAGAAGCCAAAGGAGTCGATGTGATTGATTTAGGTATCGGAGCACCAGACTTACCGACCCCTTCTTTCATTATCGACAGACTGGCTGCCGAGGTGCAGAAACCGGAAAACCATCTCTACTCCTCCTACAATGGATGCCGGGAATTCCGGCAGGCCGTCGCAGATTTTTATAAAAAGACCTATCAGGTCGAGCTGGATCCCGAAGCAGAGGTACTGGCGTTAATTGGTTCAAAGGAAGGTATTGCCCATATGGCCATGACCGTATTGAATCCAGGGGACACCGCCCTCATTCCGGATCCAGGCTACCCTGTTTATCGTTCTGCTGTCCATTTAGCAGGCGGCAAACCGGCTTATCTGCCGCTTGACGCTGATAATGGTTACCAGCCTGCATTCCATAAGGTTGCTGAAGATACTTGGGATGCTGCCACCATGATGTTCTTGAACTACCCGGGCAACCCGACAGCAGCCACCGTAGATGATTCAACATTTGACCAGGCAATCTCTTTGGCCAGGAAACATAAACTTGCCTTACTTCATGATGCGGCGTACAGCGCGGTGACCTTCGGTGGTTATCAGGCACCAAGTATACTGCAAAGCGATGGAGCGAAAGAGGTAGCAGTAGAATTCGGTTCCTTATCCAAAAGTTTTAATATGACTGGCTGGCGAATCGGCTATGCCGTCGGTAATAAAGAGCTTATCAAGGGTCTCTCGATTGTTAAAAGCAATACCGACACCAGTCAGTTCCTTCCGGTTCAAAAAGCTGGAGCGACTGCACTTCGCAGTGATTTTTCTGCTGTAAAAAGGAATGTCGCTATTTATGAAAAGCGAATGACGATTATGCTTGATGCGTTGCGAAGTCTTGGAATTGAGGTGTCCAAGCCCCGGGGGACATTTTTTATTTGGGCGCCAGTGCCAAGTGGTTTCACCTCTGCCAGCTTTGCAGAAAAGGTGCTGGAAGAAGCAGGAGTCATCATCACACCTGGAATCGCCTTCGGCCCCTCAGGAGATGATTATTTCCGGGTTTCGTTATCGGTTGATACGAAACGGCTGCAGGAAGCAGCCGCCCGAATGAAAGTATGGAATTCCAAGGAGAGTTGAACCATGAAACCATCAAACCAATCCGCTTTGATGACTGGTGCCAAAGGAGTTGTCACCTGTTTAAAAATTGAAGGAATCACGAAGGTGTTTTGTGTACCAGGTGAAAGTTATCTGCCTGTGTTAGATGAGATTTATGAAGAGCCGAGCATAGATTTGATATCGGCTCGCCATGAGGGCGGCGCTTCCTTCATGGCGGAAGGATATGCCAAAGCCAGTGGCAAACCCGGGGTCGTCATGGCGACTCGGGGGGTTGGAGCAGCCAATTTATCCATCGGTGTGCATACTGCTTATCAGGATTCCACTCCCATGGTTGTATTTTTAGGACAAGTAGACAGCAAATTTTTAGGAAGGGAAGGTTTCCAGGAAGTCGACCTTGTCCAATTCTTTAAACCTATCACCAAATGGGCCGTGGAAATCAATCAGGCTGACCGGGTGCCGGAGTTGATTCAGCGGGCTTTCCGAATTGCTCAAACCGGGAGACCCGGGCCGGTTGTCGTGTCTCTTCCGGAAGACATGCTGCGGACAAAGAAAAACATGCAGTTCGGTCCTCCTGTGATGAAGCCGAAACCAGCTCCTTCTCCAAAAGAAACGGAAGCCTTTATGGAATACCTTCAGCAAT
Organism: Thalassobacillus devorans MSP14; assembly: GCF_000496835.1. Classification (GTDB taxonomy): domain Bacteria; phylum Bacillota; class Bacilli; order Bacillales; family Halobacillaceae; genus Thalassobacillus; species Thalassobacillus devorans_B. Next base: position 1,174,963 of record NZ_KI543237.1, on the reverse strand, counting down.
CGAAAAAACCGCTGATTATCGCAGGCGGCGGAGTAAAACATGCGGGGGCAGAAGAAAAACTGCTGGCGTTTGCTGAAAAAAATAAGCTTCCTGTGTTATCTGCTTTTCGCAGACAGGATGTATTTCCCAATGACCACCCTTTGTATGTAGGTCACCTCGGTTTAGGGACAAACCCAAGGGTTTTGGAAACGGTCAGACAAGCAGACGTGATCATGGCATTCGGAACTCGTCTATCGGAAGTGACTACCCAGGATTATTCCATTATTTCACCTGCTCAGACATTGGTTCATATCGATATTACGCCTTCTGTTCTAGGTAAATCATTTGCTCCTGACCTTGGTATTGTCGCTGACTTGAAGGAAGCTCTGCATAGTTTATTACAACAGCAGGAGACGAATCCTGGCTGGGTGGACTGGATACGGGAAAGAAGGCAGTGTTACGAGGCTGCTACCCATATGCAATTAGATAACAGCACAACGATCACCAACAATCAGGTCATTACCTGTATGCAGGAACTGCTGCCCGCAAATACGGTCATCACGAATGATGCCGGAAACTTTGCAGGCTGGCTCCACTCCTACTATCAATTCAAGTACAAACAGACCTATGTAGGACCAACTTCCGGTGCGATGGGATATGGTATGCCCGCGGCATTAGGCGTCAAGCTCGCCTGTCCGGAAAAAACGGTCGTTTCTTTATCAGGAGATGGCGGGTTCATGATGACGATACAGGAACTGGAAACAGCAGTACGTTATCACATCCCCATCATCAGTATTGTTTTCAATAACCAAATGTATGGCACCATTCGGATGCATCAGGAAATTCACTTCCCCCGTCGTGTATCTGGAACTGATTTAGGATCCGTGCAATTTTCCCAGATTGCAAAAAGCGTGGAAGCCGATGGTTTTTTTGTGAATAGTATCAAGGATTTTAAATATGTCTTAAGTAAGGCAGTTAAAAATGACCGCCCTACTGTCATTGAAGTGCCGATGGATCAGAATCAAATTTCAGCTAAGCGGTCAATCGAAGATTTAAGAAAACACTAAACCAGCTAATTATTTATAGGGAGGGTTTCGATCATGGTCGATATCGAAAAAAAACTGGTCAATTATATTGATGGAGAATGGGTGCTTCCAGACAGGAACAATTATACGTCTGTTGTAAACCCCGCGACAGGACAAACCATTACCAAAGTACCGTTATCATCGGAGAATGATGTAAGAGCAGCTGTTAAATCTGCCAAACAAGCACAAAAAAGCTGGGCGCTGGTACCAGCTCCGCAACGAGCAGAACTATTATACCGTGTTGGCAGCATGATGAAAGACAGAAAAGAACACCTGGCCAAACTACTGACCATGGAAAATGGCAAGGTCCTTGAAGAAGCGCGCGGAGAAGTCCAGGAAGGCATTGATATGGCCTTTTATATGGCTGGTGAAGGACGGCGCCTATTTGGACAAACTACCCCATCCGAGCTGAAAAATAAATTCGCGATGAGCGTTCGTGCTCCTGTTGGCGTTGTCGGCATCATTACCCCATGGAATTTCCCCATTGCCATTGCAACATGGAAATCATTTCCTGCTATTGTGGCAGGAAACGCGGTCATCTGGAAACCGGCTACCGAAACACCAATCATGGCCTATGAGCTTGCCAAAATCTTTGAAGAAGCCGGGCTGCCTAATGGGGTGTTGAACGTCGTATTCGGATCGGGATCGGATGTCGGGGAAGCAATGGTAGCTGATGATGATATTCGGGTCATTTCTTTTACGGGGTCCAATGAAACCGGTCGTAATATTGCCGGCAAATGCGGGATGAAGTTAAAGAAGGTTTCTTTGGAGATGGGTGGAAAAAATGCGGTCATCGTTATGGATGATGCCGATTTGTCGTTAGCTGTGGAAGGGATTTTATGGAGTGCTTTCGGGACTAGCGGGCAACGTTGTACTGCCTGCAGCCGGGTAATTGTCCATAAAGATGTGAAAGAGGAACTGACAGAGCGGCTTCTGACAGAAATGGAAAAACTTACGGTGGGAAATGGGCTGGATGAATCCATTAAAGTCGGTCCTATCATTAATCAGGGAGCACTCGAGAAAATCGACCGCTATGTACAACTCGGGAGACAGGAAGGAGCTATGCTGCTGGCCGGTGGTTATACCCTCCATGATGAAAAAGACAATAATGGCTATTATTACGCTCCTACCCTGTTTACCGATGTCGAGCGAACGATGCGGATTGCCAAAGAGGAAATCTTCGGTCCAGTCGTATCCTTGATTGAGGTGGATAGCTTAGAAGAAGCCATTGAAATAAATAATGAAGTTAGTTACGGATTATCGAGCTCGATTTTTACCCAGAACGTCAATCAGGTATTCGCAGCACAGCGTGATTTAGATACAGGCATAGTATATGTCAACGCAGGAACCATTGGTGCTGAAATCCACCTTCCATTCGGCGGAACAAAAGGAACCGGTAACGGCCACCGGGATTCGGGATTAGCAGCACTTGATGTATTCACAGAATGGAAAAGCGTGTATGTCGATTTCAGCGGAAAGTTACAGCGGGCACAGATCGACACAGAAGCATAGGGGATTTTCTAGCATGTGAAGGAGGTTTTCAAATGAAAGTAGCTGTATTAGGCTCTGGTTTGATGGGAAAGGAAGCCGCCCGTGACTTAGTGCAAAGTCCGGGAGTCACCAAAGTAGCGCTTGCGGATGTGGATTATCAGAAAGCGAAGCAGGCATGCAAACAATTGAACAGTACATTATTGGGGGCTGCTCAGCTTGATGCCAGCAATGAAACAGAACTAGGCAACTTTATTCGTGATTATGATGTAGTAATCAACGCACTTTTTTATTCCTTTAACGAAATTGTAGCAAAAAAAGCCATTGAAGCCGGTGTTCATTCTGTCGATTTAGGTGGCCATATCGGCCATATGACGGACAAAGTTTTACAACTGAAGGATCAGGCAAAAGCTGCTGGAGTAACCTTAATCCCGGACTTAGGCGTAGCCCCTGGCATGATAAATATTTTGTCAGGATATGGAGTAAGCAAACTGGATCAGGCAAAATCGATCAAGCTGTACGTCGGTGGCATACCTGTCCAAGCCGAACCTCCATTCGAATATAATCATGTATTTTCTATGGAGGGTGTCTTCGATCACTATACTGACCCTGCTTTGATTATTCGTAATGGCATGAAGCAGGAGATCCCATCATTATCAGAAATCGAAAGAATCTATTTTGAAAAATTCGGACCGTTAGAAGCCTTCCATACAGCAGGGGGTACATCGACGTTATCATATTCATATCCATACTTAGATACCTTAGAATATAAAACCATCCGCTACCCCGGCCATGCAGAAAAATTCGGTCTGCTGGTAGACTTGAATCTGACAAAAAACGATTATTATGTCGATGTCAACGGCAGTCAGGTCAGTCCAAGAGAAGTGCTATTAAAAGTACTGGATCCTATCGTAGATTTGAAAGATAAGGATGACGCAGTCCTTTTACGCGTCCTTGTTTCTGGTGATAAAAAAGGTAGATCAACCACCTATTCTTATGAAATGACTACATTTAAAGATCGTAAAAACAATGTCACTGCAATGGCCCGGGCTACAGCAAATTCGATATCCGTCGTCGCTCAAATGCTGGGTAAAGGGGTTATTGAAAAGCGGGGAGTCTATCCTCCGGAACAAATCGTCCCGGGAAATATTTATATTGATGAGATGGCAAAGCGCGGTGTGAACATACTGGAAAAGAAGCATGTGGAGGATGCAGAATAAAACAACTTAACAAGCAGCCAATCACCTATCCTGGTGGTTCGGCTGCTTGTTAAGTTGTTTGCTGTTGTTAAATATCTGAGTCGACTTTACAGAATTAACCACATTTTTTTACAGAACCTAGGTTTGTAAATACCGGTCTAATCATATTATTCGACAAAAACACTGCATATCGGACAAGCTGTTACCTAAATACGCTCTGAATTTTATTAGCGCTCCCTTCAGTTTAGTAAACTAAAAACCTCCGGTTAATACGGAGGTTCTTCAGCTTTCAGTTTTCAATTCCCATCGATATATATTTCAACTCTACGTATTCATGTATCCCATGGTGCCCGCCTTCTTTACCTATACCTGATTGTTTTATCCCTCCGAAAGGAGCTTCTGCTGCAGCAGGAAATACATCATTAATGCCGATAATCCCATAATCCAGCTTTTCAGCGACCCGGACGGATCTATCCAGGTTTTTTGTGAAAAAGTAAGCCGCAAGACCATATTCACTGTCATTGGCAGCTGTAATGGCTTCCTCTTCACTTGTAAATGACTGGAGAGGCAATATTGGTCCGAATGTTTCTTCTTTCATGACCAGCATATCGTTTCTCACATCAGAAAGTATGGTCGGTAAATAATAATGGCCTCTATTTGTGCCTTCCCAAATGTTTCCTCCACAAGCGATTTCTGCTCCTTTTGCTATCGCATCCTTTACCTGCTCATGTACTTTTTCAGTCGCTCCCTCATTGATCAAAGGTCCCATATCTACCTCGTCAGCCAGACCGTCTCCAAGCCTCATAGCTTCGACCTTTTCAACCAGTACCCTTTTAAAGTCATCCCAGATTTTGTCTTCCACATACACCCGATTTGCACAGATACAGGTCTGTCCACTGTTCCTGAACTTGCTTGCCAACGTCATTTCAGCAGCCTTTTCCAGATCAGCATCGGCAAAAATGATAATCGGGGCATGCCCGCCAAGCTCCAGAGACAATTTTTTCACCTGGTCAGCACTTTCACGCATTAAGTGTTTGCCAACTTCTGTAGATCCGGTGAATGTAATCAACCGGACAGCTTCATGATGCAATAGAGCATCACCGATTTTGGCAGAGTTACCGGTCACCAGATTAACCACACCGTCAGGGATTCCTGCCTTTTCCAGAATTTTTACGATTTCGATTGCAGTCAATGGAGTTTCAGAAGCCGGCTTCAATACAACGGTACATCCTGCTGCCAAAGCTGGTGCAACTTTCCGGGTGATCATTGATGCGGGAAAGTTCCATGGAGTGATAGCCCCCACGACCCCTACAGGCTGTGGAATGACGGACAGTCGTTTCGATTCGATGGAAGATGGTATCCACTCTCCATATAGGCGATTCGCTTCTTCCGCATACCATAATAAAAAACTGGCAGCTGATCTGATTTCTCCCTTCGCTTCCCGCAATGGCTTCCCTTGTTCCATCGTTAGGATTGCCGCTATGCGATCCGCACTCTCTTCCATCATTTGATAGGCCCGGTATAAAATAGTGGAGCGTTTTCTGGGTGATAGTGATGCCCATCTTTCCTTAGCTTCACTGGCAGCTTCGATAGCAAGTCTCGTATCAACGTGATCACCATAAGATACATGGGTAAGGATATCCCAGGTGGCTGGATTACGTACTGGTGTTTTTTTTCGTGAAGCAGCGCTTTTCCACCTGCCATTGATATAAATACTAGGTAGATAATCTTCAAAAGTGACCAATTTCATTCCTCCTATTGTTCATCGGTTTCATACGGCCAGGCTGGCAGCATATGATCCAAAGGCTTATCCTTACGGTAACCGAGTACATATTGGGCTTGCATGATCGTATGGATTTCCCTGGTTCCTTCATAGATCACAGGTGCTTTCGAATTTCGCAGATGACGTTCGACTGGGTATTCATTTGAATATCCATAGGCTCCGTGAACCTGCACCGCGTCATCCGCAGCTTTATTGGCAAAATCACAGGCTTGCCACTTGGCAAGTGATGATTCTCTTGTGTTCCGCTTCCCTTGATTTTTCAACTCCCCTGCCCGGTATACGAGAAGACGGCTCATCTGCAGGCCCGCTTCCATATTGGCAACCATTTGTTGTACCAATTGATGTTCTCCAATTTCATGACCGAAGGTTTTACGTTCATGGCAATAATCGACACTGGCCTCCAGGCAGGCCATGATCAGCCCGCATGCTCCTGCCGCCACTGTAAAGCGTCCATTATCAAGAGCAGACATGGCTATTTTGAAACCATCTCCTTCTTTCCCAAGCAAGTTTTCTGCAGGAATCTTCATATCTTCAAAGAAAAGTTCACCTGTATTACCTGCACGTATTCCCAGCTTTCCTTTAGTAGCTTTTGATGAAAATCCTGGTGTGTTGCGTTCCACAATAAAAGCCGATATACCGTGATGCTTTTTACTTTTATCGGTATAGGCAAAAACAATAAAGTGATCGGCTGTATCGCATAGCGATATCCATGTTTTTTGCCCATTCAATATATAATGTTCGCCTTTATTGACGGCAGTTGTTTGAAGAGCCGCTACATCAGAACCTGCTCCCGGTTCTGTCAGGCCAAATGCCCCTATTTTCTCTCCTTTTGCTTGGGGGACCAGGTATTTTTGTTTTTGCGCTTCGGTCCCCCATTGCAGTAAAGTCAGACTATTCAAACCGATATGGACCGATACGGCTGTACGGAAAGCGGTATCTCCTCTCTCTAATTCTTCACAGACGATAGCGAGAGAATTATAGTCCATTCCACTACCACCATAGACTTCCGGAATACAGACCCCCATCAAACCTAAGTCCGACAATTTGGTTAAAATTCCAGGATCGAAACGTCCTTGTTCGTCCCATTCCTGCATGTACGGATTGATTTCCTTATCCACAAACTGACGTGTCATTTTACGTAATAATTGCTGCTCTTCGGTAAAGTCAAAATTCATACAATTATCCTCCAGTTTCCTTTTTTTACTCCTCATCATTAAAAAACTCCATTTGGTGCTCACCTGCTTCAGGGGGATAATACCGGTAGGAAACAGGCGTTCTGGACAATTTTAATGGGCTCCCGACAAGTTTTATCTTCCCGGCTTTTGGATGCTTCATAGAAAAGAACATATCCCTGGCTGCCAGTTGGGGATCATTAGCTAACACCTTAAGGTTTTGTATCGGACCGCATGGTATAAGAGCTTTATCCAACTGCTTTTTCCAATAGAAGGCAGTATGTTTCCGGAAGGCCTCCTGTAAAATATTGGTCAGTTCTTTCCGGTTTTCAACACGGAGCGGATTGGTAGAAAACCGGTCCTCCATAGCTACTTCAGGCAGTTCTAACAGATCGCATAACCGTTGGAATTGACGGTCATTCCCCACTGCCACAACCATGTCCCCATCTGCCGTATGGAAAGTTTGATAAGGAACAATATTGGCATGGTTATTACCTAAACGATTTGGTATCTTTCCTGACATCAGATAATTGCTGGCTATATTGACCAAAGAACTGACGGCGATGTCATATAAGGCTAGATCGACTTTTTGCCCTGAGCCAGAATGGTTTCTTTCCAATAAAGCAGCCTGGATACCGATACAAGCATAAAGTCCTGTCAATACATCGGTAATAGCTATCCCGACTTTTTGAGGTCCTGAGGTCTCATCCCCGGTAATGCTCATCAACCCACTCATGGCCTGGATGATAAAATCATAGCCAGGCAAATCCTTATATGGCCCTGTCTCCCCAAAACCAGTAATTCCACAATAGACAAGGCCGGGATTTACCTTATTCAAATCGTCATACCCCAGTCCCAGTCTCTCCATTGTCCCCGCTTTAAAATTATGGATGACCACATCAAAATCACGGACTAAGTCCATGATTTTCTGTTTATCTTCTTCACTTTTCAAATCAGCTGTGATACTTTTCTTATTTCGATTCGCACATAAATAATAAGCGCTGATGCCTTCTTGAAACGGCGGTCCCCATTTCCTTGTTTCATCACTGCCGCCGGGAGCTTCTACTTTTACAACCTCAGCACCCAGATCACCAAGGATCATCGTGCAATAAGGTCCAGCCAGAACTCTCGACAGATCGAGTACTTTGATACCGGATAGTGCGCCCTTCATTACTTCAATCACCTCACTTCTGAAAAAAACTGCGTGCTGTATGACGATGTGTTGTTTCTTGCACTTACTTAATAGATATGATTTTTCCCGGCAGAACATGTCCAAAAGAAGGTAGGAAAACCTTTATTCTATAGCTTTTATCAGAAAAAACATTAACGCTTTAAATTATTTACTTAAAAAAGGTTTAGATTTTTCAGATTATAGGGTATAATCAAAAATTAATTTATCAGAAGGAAGTGAGCGTATTGAAAGCTTTAGAAAAAGTCAGTGGTTTTATGGGGAGTACCTTCGCTGTCTGGGTGATACTATTTGCAATCCTATCTTTTCTTTATCCGCCAGCCTTCACCTGGATAGTCCCATACATCATGCCATTGTTAGGCATCATCATGTTTGGTATGGGATTGACGCTTTCCATGAACGATTTCAAGGAGGTCTTCAGGCGTCCTAAGGATGTTGCCATCGGTGTAGGAGCACAGTTTTTGATCATGCCGGTTTTGGCATTCATCCTTGCTCTAGCTCTACCGGTTTCACCACAGGTAGCCGCAGGAGTCATTCTCGTCGGTTGCTGCCCCGGGGGGACTTCTTCGAATGTGATGACCTATTTGTCAAAAGGAGATACGGCACTCTCGGTCGCCATTACATCTGTTTCAACCCTGCTTGCACCAATTTTCACACCCTTATTGGTATTATTGTTCGCCAGCAAATGGCTGCCTGTTTCGCCCGGGGCTCTATTTATGTCCATTGTAAAAATTGTTTTGATCCCAATTATTCTTGGCATTATTGTCAAAGCTTTACTCGGCAATAAGGTTGAAGGCGGAGTAAAAGCATTTCCATTGATCTCCGTTATTGCCATCGTAGCCATTGTTACCGCAGTTGTCGGTGCTAACCAGCAGCAAATTGCAACTACAGGAGCACTTATATTCGCGATTGTAGTCCTGCATAATGTGCTCGGTTATTTGATTGGGCTGGGGCTTGGAAAAATGTTAGGAATGGAACCTGCCAAACAACGTGCTGTCTCTATTGAAGTCGGTATGCAAAACTCCGGACTTGGGGCCACACTTGCAGCAGCTCATTTCAGTCCGTTAGCTGCTGTGCCTAGTGCAATCTTCAGCGTTTGGCATAATATTTCCGGCCCAATCATTGCAACGATTTACCGAAAACAGAAAGAACGAGCCCCTAAAAAATTGTCGCAAGAGAAATTCAGTGCCAGCTGATAGCGAGATGAGTACTTTCCAGCCCATTGCATAACCTAATTGCAACTTCACTTAGGAAAGAGGTTAAACGATGCTGGAAGAACAATTGAGAGGAATGGAAGAATATAATACTGCAGTCCTAAATGATCAAATGTTAAGAGAAGTCCAGGACCTGGAACAAAAATTGAAGGCCTATACTAATGAACCAGTCATTCTTATCGCTTACACACATCGATGAAAAATTGATACTGAGCAAAAAGCGCCGCATTCAAAATTGAATGCGGCGCTTTTTTCTGCAGAGACGCCCCCGGCAGGATTCGAACCTGCGGCACACGGTTTAGGAAACCGATGCTCTATCCCCTGAGCTACGGGGGCATGATGTTTTCAGGCACAAATAACATTATACAAAAGATCTCGTCATTTGAAAAGATTTCATGCTTCCTAATTCCGTCAATAACTGTCCATCCCTGCCATTTGTGTGGTAAAATATAAGCTGTCTGTCTGAACGTATCGAATTATGTCTCTTATTGTTGGGTAAGGAGGAGAAGAGATGGGACAACTGCCTTTTGTTGCTGTGGAAGGGCCGATTGGAGTCGGAAAAACATCACTGTCTAAAAAGATTGCCTCTCATTTTGATTTTCATTTATTACAGGAGATCGTAGAGGAGAATCCATTCTTAGGAAAGTTTTATGATGATATTGAAGAGTGGAGCTTTCAAACGGAAATGTTTTTTCTATGCAACCGGTTCAAGCAGCTTGAAGATATAGAAAAGAAATACTTACAGCGTAACAAGCCCGTAGTGGCTGATTACCATATTACCAAGAATATGATATTTGCACGTCGTACTTTGCAAAGTAAAAAATTTGAAAAGTACACACAGATTTATGATATTCTGACCAACGATATGCCACGTCCAAACATGATGGTTTATCTTGATGCAAGCCTTGATACACTTCTTGAGCGCATTCGTATGCGTAACCGTGGGGTAGAAGCGAATATTCAGCCTTCCTACCTGGAACAGCTGTCCCGCGATTATGAAGAATTCATGAATCATTTTGAAATGACCCATCCAGAGATTCCAGTCATTCGCATCGATGGTGACAAACTGGACTTTGTCAAACATCAGGATGATCTTCGCTATATTCTCGATCAGGTCGAACATCACCTATATAAAGGAGAAGTTATTACATGAACGCAAGAGAACGTCACGGCATCCCCCATGATAGTGTCATCACGATAGCTGGCACTGTCGGTGTCGGAAAGTCGACGATGACTAATGCACTGGCTAACGCTTTAAATTTCCGTACTTCTTTAGAAAAAGTGGAAACCAATCCTTATTTAGATAAATTCTACTATGATTTTGAACGATGGAGTTTCCATCTGCAGATATATTTTTTGGCCGAACGTTTCAAAGAGCAGAAGAAAATCTTTGAATATGGCGGCGGCTTCATCCAGGACCGTTCCATTTATGAAGATACAGGTATTTTCGCCCGCATGCATTATGAAAAAGGCACGATGTCTGAAACAGATTATGAAACTTATACCAATCTTTTTGATGCCATGGTGATGACGCCTTATTTTCCTCATCCAGACCTTTTGATTTATCTGGAAGGATCGTTTGAAGATATTTTAGAACGTATCCAGGACCGCGGGCGTCCAATGGAGCAGCAGACGCCTGTTTCTTACTGGGAAGAAATGTTCCAGCGTTATGAAAATTGGATCGATAACTTCAATTCCTGCCCAATCCTGCGGTTGAACATCGCAGACTATGATGTTATCAATGATGAAATCAGTATCGAGCCTGTCTTAGAAAAGATCGGCCATTTCATCAATCAGTCACGAAAATGGCGCTCCAGCCGTTTGTTGACGAAATAACGATTCAGAAAGCCCTTGATGGGCTTTCTTTTTTTGGGGAAAAGAAAAAAGCCGCTGCCCGTGGGCAGCGACTTTTTATATAATCTCCAAATTTTATGCGCTTTATTTGTAGAAAATGGCGGAGGAGGAGGGATTCGAACCCCCGCGGGGCGTAAACCCCCTGGCGGTTTTCAAGACCGCTCCCTTCAGCCGGACTTGGGTACTCCTCCGTCTTGTCCAACAAATAAAAATATATCATGCCCCTGATCCTACTGTCAACGTAAAAACCAAAAGATTAAATTTTGTGATAATTAAGCGATGAAAATAACTTTTTTTTGAACACACAGACGGGTAAACGGCCCCCTCAGGAAGAAAAGAATAACAAAAAGCTCATGGCCCAGCAAGAAGGAGTGTGTTCGTGTACGGAAAGGGAGTTACTTTCACCTTTCCTCTTTATCAACAAACAATCTTTTTACCATGAAAAACGAGCCTGAAAGAACCTCAGGCTCGTGCCTGTGCATTTATTTGATTACTTCTTTTCCACCCATATATGGACGAAGTACTTCGGGAACCATAATTGTTCCGTCTTCCTGCTGGTAATTTTCTAAAATGGCAGATACCGTCCGTCCGATTGCCAGTCCAGAACCATTCAGAGTATGAACGAATTCCGGTTTCCCTTTTGCTTCGCGACGGAAACGGATACCGGCGCGACGCGCCTGGAAGTCTTCAAAGTTAGAGCAGGAGCTGATTTCACGATAGGTATTATAGCTCGGCAGCCACACTTCGATATCATATTTCTTAGCCGCTGTGAAACCAAGATCACCTGTACACATGCTCATGACACGGTATGGCAGCTTCAATAACTGCAACACTTTTTCTGCATTGGCGGTGAGCTCTTCTAAAACCTCATAAGACTCTTCCGGTTTACAGAACTGTACAAGCTCCACTTTATTGAATTGATGCTGACGGATCAATCCCCGTGTATCTCTACCTGCAGATCCTGCCTCAGAACGGAAAGAAGCACTGAATGCGACATATTTCTTTGGCAGGTCTTCTGCATCCAGGATTTCTTCCCGGTGGTAGTTGGTTACCGGTACTTCTGCAGTCGGTACGAGGAAGTAATCCCAGTCTGCGATACGGAATGCATCTTCTTCGAATTTAGGCAGTTGACCTGTTCCTGTCATCGCTGTACGGTTGACCATATATGGCGGCAGCATCTCCTGGTAGCCATGTTCATCAGCATGTAGATCCATCATGAAGTTGAGTAACGCGCGTTCGAGCCGTGCACCAAGTCCTTTATAGAATACGAACCGGCTTCCTGTTGTCTTAGAGGCACGTTCGAAATCCAGGATGTCAAGCTCGGTGGCAAGATCCCAATGCGGCTTGGCTTCGAAGTCGAAATCCGGCATATCTCCCCATTTACGTGCTTCTAAATTGTCATCTTCATCTTCTCCGACCGGCACGCTTTCATGTGGAATGTTGGGGATGGACAATAGCATCGTTTCCAGCTGTTCTTCGACTTCTTTCAATTCGTTGTCGAGTTCCTTGACGCGGTCTCCAACCTCACGCATTTCCTTGATCATATGATCGGCATCTTTCTTTTCCCGCTTCAACACAGAGATTTCTTTAGATACTTCATTACGCTTTGCTTTTAATTCTTCCGTTTCTGCAATCAACTCGCGACGGCGGCTATCCAAATCACCGAACTTATCAAGGTCGGATAAATCTTCTCCGCGATTTTTCAGCTTGCTTTTTACTTCTTCAAAATTGCTACGTAAGTATTTCATGTCCAACATGGTAGTTTCCTCCTCATTTCATTAGTTTTATCCATTAAAAAAGCCCTCATCCCTATACATATAGGGACGAGAGCTTGTATTCCCGCGATACCACCCTGATTGGAGACAATCATGTCTCCCGGCTCATCTTCTATAACGGCGAACCACCGGATTTGCTTACTGATCCATTCAGCAAATCAGCTCAAGGATGGATTCACAAGCCCTTTACATCAGTTCACACCCGCCACTGACTCTCTTAAGAAAAGGTTCTTGTTACTAATTCCTGTCATCGCTTTGGAAATAGCTTTGTTGTTTATAAAGAATAGCGAATTTCATCTTAGGATGCAAGTGTTTTTTTGGATTCTTCGACCATCCCGACGAAATGAGCTGTCAATCGATGGTCATCCGTCAATTCCGGATGAAAAGCACAAGCCAGTAAATGACCTTGCTGTGCTAATACGACTTTGTCCTGATGGGTAGCAAGAACAGTTACTTCTGGTCCGACTTCGTGAATGTAAGGTGCACGGATGAATACAGCATTGTACCCTTCCGCTATACCTTTGATATCCAAATCGGTTTCAAAACTTTCACGCTGGCGGCCGAAAGCATTACGTTCCACTTTGATATCCATCAATCCAAGATGGACAATATCTGTACCCGCGATTTCCGAAGCAAGCAAAATCATTCCGGCGCACGTGCCGAAAACCGGTTTGCCTTGTTTTCCGAATTGACGTAATGGCTCAAGAAAATTATATTTATCGATCAGGCGGCGCATTGTAGTACTTTCCCCGCCTGGAATAATTAAACCGTCCAAATCGTCCAACTGTTCTACACGCTTTACAATGATGCCTTCAGCACCAGAAGCTTCAACAGAGCGGACATGTTCACGGAACGCTCCCTGAAGTCCTAATACACCGATTTTAATCATGCTGCATGTCTCCTTTTTATTCGCTGCGGTCTGCCATACGATCTGCTGGAGTCAATGTAGACATTTCAATACCAGCCATCGCTGTACCCAGATCTTTAGAGAGTTCGCCAATCAATTTATAGTCATCATAATGAGTAGTTGCTTCTACAATCGCACGGGCAAATTTTGCGGGGTTGTCAGATTTGAAGATACCGGAACCTACAAATACCCCGTCTGCTCCTAACTGCATCATCAAAGCAGCGTCAGAAGGCGTTGCTACTCCGCCTGCAGCAAAGTTCACGACTGGCAGACGTCCTTCTTCACGGATTTGCATCAGGATTTCGAACGGAGCACCATTTTCTTTTGCAAATACCATCACTTCATCTTCAGCTAATGATTGTAGGTGACGAATTTGAGATTGTACTTTACGGATATGGTTTACCGCTTCAACTACGTTACCTGTTCCTGGCTCCCCTTTTGTACGGAGCATTGAAGCACCTTCTCCGATACGGCGGGTCGCTTCTCCAAGATCGCGGCATCCGCATACGAAAGGTACGGTGAAATCTCTTTTATTGATATGGTAAATATCGTCTGCTGGAGTCAGAACTTCACTTTCATCAATATAGTCGACACCCATGGCCTCCAGTACCCGGGCTTCCACAATATGGCCGATACGGGCTTTAGCCATTACCGGAATAGACACAGCATTCAAAACTTCTTCCGTAATCGTCGGGTCTGCCATACGAGCAACCCCGCCTGCTGCACGGATATCAGATGGCACACGTTCCAGCGCCATTACTGCTACCGCACCGGCTTCCTCAGCAATTTTTGCTTGTTCGGCATTGACGACGTCCATAATGACGCCACCTTTTTGCATTTCAGCCATCCCGCGTTTTACTAAATCAGTACCTATTTTAGACATAATCATCTTCCTCCCATTTCTAGCATATATAATTAACTTCAACAAAAGTTTAATTCATTGACTATTTAATCATTATAACGCAACTCGACACAATTGCCTATACAGTTGGATTAAATCAGAACCAGCCTTTGACAGTATCGACGGCGCTGTTGAAAATATCACCGAAAAAGTCTCCGACAGCTCCAAGTGTCAGCATGAACCAGTTCGATTTTTCAACTGCAGCTGCCGCTACCAACGGAATACTTTTATCACTCTGCTGTCCATCAAGAATGTTCCCATAAGAGTTTTCACCACTATAGACAAGCTCGACGGTACCGACCTGCTCTCCCTTTTTGACAGGAGCAGTCAGTTTGCCATCATCGTTCAATTTGTCCTCCGAAATATTGTAGTTCAACGTATACTTATCTTTTTCGCCATTTTTGACCATAGCTTTTACTGCTTCGCCTGTTTCAATTCCTACCTGCTTTTCTTTTCCTTTAGCTACCGGAAGTTCTGCTTTTGCCTTTTTTTGATGACCAGCCGGGAATAGTTCCTTTTCTTCGAACTGTTGGAAACCATAATCAAGCAGATGACGTGTTTCTTCAAATCTCGCTTCTTTACTGGCTGTTTTCATAACTACGGAAATCAATCGGGTATCATCCTTTTTTGCGGTCCCGGTAAAACAATAACCCGCAAGGTCGGTGAAGCCTGTTTTCATTCCATCCATGCCTTTATAGCCATATTGAGAAAGATAACCTGGCATATTAGGCAGCATCCAGTTCCAGTTATGAATTTGCTGTCCATCAAATTCTGTTTCTGTAATACTTGAAATTTCCAGCGCTTCTGGATAGTCATTGACTAAATGATAAGCTAATAAAGCAGCATCCCGTGCTGAAAGTAAATTGTTGGCATCCGGCTTCGTACCTTCCGGGTAGTTATCTCCTAAACTACTATTAGGAAGGCCAGTGGAGTTGACAAACTGATAGTCTTTCAATCCCATTTCTTCTGCTTTTTTATTCATCATTTTCACAAATTCGCCTTCCGAACCGGCAATAAGTTCTGCCAGGGCGATTGTTGTCGCATTATCTGAATTGATGGCCATCGCTTCGTACAGTTCACGGACGGTATAATCTTTATTTTGCTTCAAGCCTACTCCAGAGAAAGTGGGATCAGCAGAAATGCTGTATGGATAATCACTGATACGGGTAGTTGTCTCCCACGTAATATCGCCTTTTTCTATCGCTTCAAACACAAGGTATTCTGTCATCATTTTTGTCATACTGGCTGGCGGTAAAGGTAGATCCGCTTGTTTTTCAAACAGGACCTGTCCGCTGTTTCCATCTACTAAAATAGCAGACTCTGCCTCAATATCGATTTGAGCATATGTAGTGTCAGGTTGTACAAACCCGATTAAGGTGATCATTACAGCCATCACTACCAGCCATGATGTTTTAAACTTTTGTTTCAACTTACTCGACCTCCACGGTATAAATTATGCATCTTTGTTATTTTATCACAGGAGTAATCAAAAAAATAGACAGGGAAAAGTCCCTGTCTACGAAAAAATATCTAGGTCAAATAGAGTAGTTAGGAGATTCTTTTGTAATCTGTACGTCATGAGGATGACTTTCCCGTAATCCTGCTCCAGTGATACGGATAAACCTGCCTTCCTCACGAAGAGCCGTCAGATCAGCAGTTCCGCAATACCCCATTCCGGAACGAAGTCCTCCGACCAGCTGATGCAGCGTGTCCGCCAAAGGTCCTTTATATGGTACACGACCTTCGATACCTTCTGGCACAAGCTTCTTCTTCTCTTCGGAATCCTGGAAATAGCGGTCTTTGGAACCGGCTTCCATTGCACCGACACTGCCCATTCCCCGGTATACTTTGAATTGTCGTCCCTGGAAAATCTCCGTTTCACCGGGACTTTCAGAAACACCGGCGAACATGCTGCCGATCATAACGGCATGCGCCCCTGCCGCTAATGCCTTTACGATATCTCCCGAATACTTGATTCCACCATCCGCAATAACCGGAACGTTATGCTTGTGCGCTTCTTCGGCACAATCATATACCGCTGTGATTTGCGGAACACCTACTCCCGCTACAACACGAGTAGTACAAATAGAACCAGGACCAATACCAACTTTGATGACATTCGCTCCTGCTTCAATCAACTCCCGGGTTGCATCTGCAGTAGCAACGTTTCCTGCAATAATATTGACATCCGGATGTTTCGACCTGATTCGCTCTACCTGCTCCAACACACCACGTGAATGACCATGAGCCGTATCAACCACCAGGGCATCGACCCCTGCTTCGACCAGTTTGTCCACTCTGGTAATCGCATCGGCTGTCACACCGACAGCAGCTGCTACGAGCAGCCTCCCCTGGTCGTCCTTGGCTGCATGAGGGAATTCGATTACTTTTTCAATATCTTTGATGGTAATCAAACCTTTAAGCACGTTATCGTCATCAACAAGCGGAAGCTTTTCAATCTTATACTGTTGCAAAATCCGTCCAGCTTCTTCCAAAGTTGTTCCTACCGGCGCTGTCACTAAATCCTCACGAGTCATCACTTCTGAAATAGCAATCGAGTAGTCATCAATGAAGCGAAGGTCGCGATTAGTAATGATTCCGACTAAACGCTGGCTCTCTTCACTGTCTACTATCGGGACGCCGGAAATACGGTATTTTCCCATCAGGTGTTCGGCATCGAATACCTGGTGTTCAGGTGTCAGATAAAATGGGTCGGTAATGACGCCACTTTCGGAACGTTTTACACGATCGACTCGCTCGGCCTGTGCTTCAATCGACATATTTTTGTGGACGACACCCAGTCCTCCGTGACGGGCCATCGCAATCGCCATTTTGGCCTCCGTAACCGTATCCATTCCGGCGCTCAGGACAGGGACTTTCAATTTCAATGTCGGTGACAATTCCGTTGCTACTGATACATCCCTTGGCAAAACCTCTGATTTTGCCGGTAGTAACAAGACATCATCAAACGTCAAACCTTCCTTGGCAAACTTATCCTCACGCATACTCGATCCTCTCCTTTTTTTCCGTAAAAATAGTTTGGGTGAAAATGGGTTAAGCTAGTGGTAGTGGTGGTTGGTAATTACTTATTGTTAATTACAATACGCCAACATGTTAGCTTTTTCAACAGTAAATTGATGGATGCTTCATCCAGTCTGACAAGAGAGGAGGCAAGGGATTTGATACAGAATAATCAGTCTTTTTTGACATATTTGCAAGCTGTTCCTAACACACGTAATTATCTTACGGATTGTTACGAGAAACAGGGCGTCACCGATGCAAAAACAAAGGCTTATGGTAACAGTGAACGTTTCTGCTATTTCCTTGAACATGGAAGGAATTTTTTAGCTACGGGGAGAACATCACCTTTGACTGTCCAGCCTATGCTTTTATTTTATGGGCTCGGGCATTTATTAAAGGCCTGCCTTCTAGTCAAAGACCCGGATTATCCTTCTACCTCCAAAGTATTGGCTCATGGTTTAACGACCAGAAAACGAAAAAAACAGAATTACTCATTTATCCAGGATGAAGTGAAAATTCAACCACAAGGGTTGTTTTCTTATGCTTGTGAACGCCTTTTTAACTGTTCCCCATTCCAAAGCGACAAAGCAAGCATGGAAAAGCTTTTGCAGTTGCTGCCGGATATGCAGGAAATCTACCAATGGAACGATAAACAGCCATTGTGTAAAGTTGCTGGTTTGGGGGATACGAAAATCACGCTTCCTTTAAATCAGCTTTTTGATCATCAACTGACAGAGCGTAAGTTGAAGCAGCGTTTTTCCAAATTTCCAGTTACCTCATGGAAACAGAAAAAAGATAGGCTGCATATTGAAATGGAGCAACCCTTCACTCCTTATTTATCTCACCCATTCTATTATTCAAGTACACAAAAATCCTTTTATACTTCCTATGCGAGAGATACGCTGGATCATCTGCCAGAAATGATGATTCATTACATCCTGCTCTATAATCTCAGTATGATTTGTCGTTACGAGGTGGAGTGGTGGATGGATTTACACCATATTCGCGATACATCTGATTATGCTTTTCTTACTCATTTTATCGCGCTCACCAGTGAAGAGTCGGAAAGAATGGTCCAGCACTGGCTGCTTGATCAAAAAAAATCCGGACAAACATAGGTGTCCGGGTAAAGCTCAATCGTATATTTCACTGATATATATGTTATGAAAATGCTTGAGGTTTATAATATCAGCACCATCAGCGATACGTACCATAGGTCTAGTCGGATTCGCAGGCTCCACAAAAACAATTTCTCCACTACGGTCATTGGATAGCTTCACTTTTGTGCCAGTCGTATAATTGGTCATACTTTTGATAAATGTCTGGACGACAGTATAATCGAAACGTCCGAATTGCTCTTTC
Organism: Thalassobacillus devorans MSP14; assembly: GCF_000496835.1. GTDB lineage: Bacteria > Bacillota > Bacilli > Bacillales > Halobacillaceae > Thalassobacillus > Thalassobacillus devorans_B. The sequence continues at coordinate 1,156,034 of NZ_KI543237.1, read as the reverse complement.
ATCATCAATTCAAGTACAAGGAAGGGAGATTGCTTACTCCGGTATAACCGTTCTGAGGTCATTGCATGGTACATATCACTGACTGCAATCACCCTTGCAAACATATGAATCTTCTTTTTATTGGTGGCAAGGGGGTAGCCGCTGCCATCAAGGCGTTCATGGTGTTGTAAAATGCCGAGTTTCGCTGCTTTATTCAGTACCGGAATATTTTCCACCATTCTGTAAGAATAAGTGGGATGTTTTTTTACTTCCTGATATTCTTTCCCTGTTAAGGAAGTTTCTTTCAAAATAATTTGTTCATTCATTTTTGCCATGCCTGCATCACTTAACAAACCGGCTAACCCTAATTGAATCCAATCCCCGCGATTCATTCCCATTTCTTCTCCTAAGAAAGCTGCAATTAAGCCGGTAGAAACAGCATGATGATAAAGATAGTCGTCTTTGGTAGAAAAATGATGCAGCATAAAAATATTTTTTCTGTACTTTTTGATTTGTTCAAGTAATGGTACTACAACCTGGCGTATAGCTCCTATATGGATAACACCACCTGCCTGCCATTGAGCGAACCACTTTTTATATTGTTTAACTGCTTGCAGGTATTGATCCAGGAATGTCCTGGGTTCAGCTATCTTCTTTTCAACCGGACACTCCATTGCAGGTTCCTCCACTGCTCCTGGCAAAAAAGGATCACCAGAAGAAAGTTTCGGAGCGACTTCCACCTGCTGAACAAGGAATCGATGCAATACTTGCTTATGTATATCTTTGACAACGGTATTTTTAGTAATCAACGGACGGTTAGTTTTCCCTATGATATCTTTCATGATGATACAGCCCGGGATGACTTGGGATGGATGAATCCTCATACACTCCTACCTCACTTCCATCGCTGTTAATAAACGTAAAGCCGCCCTTTCTACATCAGGACGACTTTACGTAACAGTTCTTATTTCCGTTGTTATTCTTCTTCGTTGGATGAAACTTCTTCAGAAATTTGTTCTTCGTTCATGACTTCTTCTACCGCTTCTTCTGCTTCTTCCGGAAGCTCTTCCTCTTCTTCCGGCTCAAGCACTGCTACCGTAGCCACAGACTCATTTTCCTGCAAGCGGATCAGACGAACACCTTGGGTATTACGTCCTGTTTCAGAAATACTTTCAATTGGCATCCGGATCAACACCCCGGCAGCCGTGATAATCATGACATCCTCTTCACCTGTTACAGCTTTCACTGCCACTACTTCCCCGTTACGCTCTGTGAGATTACACGTCAAAATTCCTTTACCGCCACGGTTCGTAATTCGGTAGTCAGCGGCAGGCGTCCGTTTACCGAAGCCTTTGTCGGTGACAGTAAGGACCTGGAGGTCATTATCAATGATTTCCATTGATACGACTTCATCTCCTTCCCGTAGGGAAATGCCTTTTACACCAGCAGCTGTACGACCCATGGTCCGTACCTGACCTTCTTCAAAACGGATAAGCATACCATGACGCGTACCAATCATGATATCTTTTTCCCCGTTAGTGAGTCGGACGGAAATCAGTTCGTCTTCCTCACGCAGGTTAAGTGCGATTAAACCGCCTTTACGGATATTGGCAAATTGGGAAATGGACGTCCGCTTGGAAATTCCTTTACGTGTCGTAAAGAAGAAATACCAGTCATCGACAAATTCCTCAACAGCAATGACCGCATTGATCCATTCATCCCGCTCGATTTCCAGCATGTTGATGATCGGTATCCCTTTGGCAGTGCGACCGAATTCAGGTACTTCATAACCCTTCGCTTTATAAACCTTCCCTTTGTTCGAGAAGAACAGCAAGGTGTTATGAGTGGATGTGGACAGGAGATGTTCGACAAAGTCATCTTCGTGTGTCCCCATACCCTGTACGCCTCGTCCGCCCCGGCGCTGGGCGCGATAAGTTGAAGCCGGAAGGCGTTTGATATAGCCCTGGTGAGTCAATGTCACGATGATCGTTTCTTCCGGAATCAGGTCTTCATCTTCAATGAAATCTGTTCCTCCAATAACGATTTCTGTCCGGCGTGAATCATTGAAACGTTCTTTGACTTCGTTCAATTCTTCCCGAATGATTTCCAATACCTTTTCTTCATCTGCCAGGATGGCGCGAAGTTCAGCGATCAATTTCACAAGGTCCTGGTATTCATCTTCTATTTTTTCACGTTCTAAACCAGTCAAGCGTTGCAGACGCATATCGAGGATGGCCTGGGCCTGCTTTTCAGATAACTCAAAACGTGTCATCAATCCTTCCCGGGCAATCTCTGTAGTCTTAGATTCCCGGATAAGTGTGATGACCTCATCAAGATGGTCAAGTGCTACCCGCAAACCTTCTAAGATATGAGCACGTGCTTCTGCTTTTCTGAGCTCGTAGGCTGTACGCCGTCTGATGACTACTTTCTGATGCTCCAGGTAATGCTCAAGTACTTGTTTCAAGTTCAATACTTTTGGATGACCATCAACTAAGGCCAGCATATTGATACCGAAAGAAGTCTGCAAAGCCGTTTGTTTATAGAGATTATTAAGCATTACGTTCGGGTTGACATCTTTTCGAAGTTCAATGACGACCCGCATGCCATTTCGATCGGATTCGTCACGAAGGTCGGTGATTCCTTCAATTTTCTTGTCTCTGGCAAGCTCCGCAATTTTTTCTACGAGACGGGCTTTGTTCACTTGATATGGAAGTTCGGTCACAATCAAACGGAATTTTCCGTTTGCCTGCTCCTCGATTTCCACATTGGCCCGGATCGTAATCGATCCTTTACCAGTTTCATAGGCTTTACGAATACCACTAAGGCCGAGGATTTGGCCCCCTGTCGGGAAATCCGGACCATAAATATGGTTTTCCATCAGTTCCTGGATGGTAATATCGGGATCCTTACTTACGGCAAGGACACCATCAATGACTTCCCCAAGCTGATGTGGCGGCACATTAGTCGCCATACCGACCGCAATCCCTGAGGTACCGTTTACCAGCAGGTTCGGAAAACGGGCAGGGAGAACAACCGGCTCTTTTTCTGCCCCATCATAGTTATCGGTATAATCGATTGTATCTTTATTGATGTCACGTAGTATTTCCATAGAAATTTTCGACATTCGTGCTTCTGTATAACGCATCGCAGCTGCCGCATCTCCATCGACAGACCCGAAGTTCCCATGCCCGTCGACAAGCATATAACGATAGTTGAAATCCTGAGCCATCCGTACCATCGTGTCATAAACAGCTGAATCACCATGGGGATGATACTTACCGATGACCTCACCTACGATACGGGCTGATTTCTTATATGCTTTATCGGAGTGCATGCCGAGGTCATTCATCGCATATAATATTCTGCGATGGACTGGTTTCAGTCCATCCCGGACATCAGGTAATGCCCTGGCTACGATGACACTCATGGCATAGTCTAGAAACGAGGTCCGCATCTCCTGGCTGATATTAACTTCTTGGACACGTGGACGATTTGGTTGATCCACCATGAAATTACCTCCTATCACATATGAGGAAGGAAGACTGCAGCATGGAAACTACAGCCTTCGTGCATTACAATCTATCAGATTCCATTACTTGATTGTGATCTGACAAGGAATGTTCCTTGTGAATGTTTTATCTAAAATAGGTCTGTTCAATTATCCCCGATCAAACATCGAGGTTTTTCACATATTGTGCATTATCCTGAATGAAGTTACGACGGGGCTCAACTTTATCACCCATCAGTATATCGAACGTTTCGTCCGCTTCGATAGCGTCTTCCATGTTCACCTGCTTCAAGGTCCGTGTTTCAGGGTCCATCGTCGTTTCCCATAGCTGCTCCGGGTTCATTTCCCCAAGACCCTTATACCGCTGATAACCGGGCTTTGGTGAATTAGGAAGCTCTGCGAGCAAAGCTTCAAGCTGCTTATACGAATAGGTATAGTGTACGGCTTTTCCCTGGGTGACTTTATATAAAGGCGGCTGAGCGATGTAAACATAGCCGCTATCAATCAATGGACGCATATAACGATAGAAGAACGTCAACAATAATGTACGGATGTGAGCACCGTCGACATCGGCATCAGTCATGATGACGACTTTATGGTAACGGGCTTTGGAAAGGTCGAACTCTTCCCCGATACCTGTCCCGAGTGCTGTGATAATGGTCCGTATTTCATTGTTGGACAAAATCTTATCAAGCCGTGCCTTTTCGACATTAATGATCTTACCGCGAAGTGGCAAAATTGCTTGAAAGTGCCGGTCTCGTCCTTGTTTGGCTGACCCGCCGGCCGAGTCACCCTCAACGATATATAATTCGCTGATGTTAGGATCACGGGAAGAACAGTCGGCTAACTTACCAGGAAGGTTGGATACTTCCAAGGCATTTTTCCGACGTGTCAATTCACGGGCTTTCTTCGCTGCCATCCGTGCACGCGAAGCCATCAGACCTTTTTCAACAATTACTTTCGCCATAGAAGGATTTTCATAAAGAAACTTCGAGAACGTTTCCGAGAATAAGTGATCGGTGACAGTACGGGCTTCACTATTCCCAAGCTTGGTTTTCGTCTGTCCTTCGAATTGCGGATCCGGATGCTTGATAGAGATGATTGCTGTCAGACCCTCACGTACATCATCCCCGGTCAGGTTAGGGTCATTCTCTTTGAACATGTTATTTTTGCGCGCGTAATCGTTGATGACACGCGTCAATCCAGTCTTGAATCCGGACTCATGCGTCCCGCCTTCATAGGTATGGATATTGTTCGTAAAGGAATAAATGTTGCTGGCAAAGCCATCATTGTATTGGATCGCTATTTCAACGGTGATTTCATCCTGTTCCGCTTCAGCATAGAAGGGCTCATGAATGACTTCACGGGTACGGTTCATATGCTCGACATACGAAACGATCCCGCCCTCATAAAAGAATTCCTTCTCTTCAGGTTCTTCCACACGCTTGTCTTCAATAGAAATCGTCAACCCTTTATTCAAATAAGCCAACTCACGTAACCGGTGGGCAAGCGTATCATAGTTATACTCTTGTGTTTCGCTGAAAATCTCGATATCCGGCTGGAAATGGATACGTGTACCTGTAATATCGGTATCACCGATCACTTCCAGGTCGTCTGCAGGAATGCCGCGTTCGAATTTTTGATAATGGATTTTGCCATCCCGATGGACAAATACTTCCAAATACGAGGACAAGGCATTCACGACAGAAGCACCTACCCCGTGCAATCCGCCGGATACTTTATAGCCGCCGCCACCGAATTTACCTCCAGCATGGAGCACGGTCATAATGACTTCAACCGCTGGACGACCGGCTTTTTCATGCATCCCTACAGGAATCCCACGGCCATTATCCGTCACTGTAATACTGTTATCTTCTTCGATGATGACCTGGATTTTATCGCAATATCCAGCCATTGCTTCATCGATACTGTTATCGACAATTTCCCAAACTAAATGATGCAGTCCTTTCTCATTGGTCGAACCGATGTACATACCGGGGCGTTTACGGACCGCTTCCAGACCTTCCAAAACCTGTATCTGATTTTCATCATAAGATTCACGATTCTTCATTGCTTCTTCACTCACGGTTTTCACCTACATTCCCTCCAGAAGTTTTCAATCCCACCCTGGAAAATATATCCTTAAAACTCTGCGCGATCGATCTTTAGCCATCATACTTCTTCGTCCACGATCTCAGAGAAGTCTTCCAATTTATTTAAAGTGGCCATCATATTGGCACGTTTTTTCAAAGTCATCACAGATAAGGGGCTGAAGTAAATCTGGTCATCGGTAATGACAATCGCCTTGGCTTCCTGTGTCTGCGTTTCGACTACATTTTTTTCTTTGCGCTGGTTGTAAATCATTTCCTCAATGATGGATGAGGAAGAAATCAAGGTGTGATCAATGATCGCTACCACATCTTTCGAACGGATTACTTGATCGTCACCGATATGAATGAACAACGTTCCACCTCATTTCTCAATTTCAATCGTTCCGTCTGCAACACGGAAAATTTCCGCCTCTTTCAATGCTTCATGCTCGATCCCATCAATATTAGTGGTCGATACGAAGGTTTGCACCTTACATTGTATCGTGTGAAGTAAGTGCGACTGTCTGAAATCGTCCAGCTCACTAAGCACGTCATCAAGAAGTAATATGGGGTATTCCCCAACTTCACTATGAATCAGCTCGATTTCTGCCAGTTTCAAAGAAAGAGCCGTCGTGCGCTGCTGCCCCTGTGATCCATACGTCTGGACGTCCTTTCCGTTGACATAGAAAATGAGATCGTCCCGATGCGGTCCTGCCAGGGTTGTGCCACGTTCGACTTCTTTATCTTCTATTTTCGAGAACTTTTCTTGATATCTAGTACTAATTGTCTCCAAATTCATAGCTTCTGATACTTCTACACTGGCATCATAATGTACTTCCAGTTGTTCCAGCTGTCTGCTGATGCTCTCATGGATCGGGCCCGCCCAGCTGCGTAACAGCTTCAAAAACTTAAAGCGCCTTTCAATGATGGTACTGGCGTGCTCAATCAACTGATCCGTCAGCACATACAGCATCGTTTTATCTGTCTGGCGATGGCGCTGCAGGTCTTTCAATAAATGATTGCGTTGTTTTAAGACCTTTTGGTATTGTCCCAAATGATAAATATAAGCAGGCTGTATCTGTCCGATTTCCATGTCAATAAACCTACGACGCACCTGAGGGCTCCCTTTGACCAGGTTTAAATCCTCAGGTGCAAACATAACAACATTCAACGCCCCGATATAGTCACTGAGGCGTTTTTGTTCTAAATGATTCAGCTTTGCTTTTTTCCCTTTTTTTGACAGGATGATTTCTAATGGAAATCGGCGGCTGCGTTTATATATACTACCTTCTATTTTAGCATACTCTTCGTCCCATTGGATAAGTTCCTTATCTCTTGGCGTACGATGGGACTTGGTAAATGCTAACAGATAAATGGCTTCCATAAGATTTGTTTTGCCCTGGGCATTTTCACCGATAATTACGTTGATTTTGTCATCAAACTGTAATTGGATCTGATCATAGTTACGGAAATATCGCAGCTTAATATCTTTAATATACATCTGAATTTCCTTTCACGACCCGGCTCAACTTTCTTTTACAACTTCGAAGCTGCCCATGCCCGGAATTGCGACAACATCTCCTGGATATAATTTCCTTCCCCTGCGGTCTTCCAGTGTGTCATTGACATATACTTCGTACTCAGCTAAGAAAATCTTGACCATACCGCCAGATTCAACAATATTTGCCAATTTCAGAAACTGACCGAGCTGAATATATTCCGTGGAGATTTTTATTTTATCGTCCATATTTTTCACCCTAATCAAGTAGTTTGCCTATCTTTCTATTTTACTAAAAAAAAGCAGTAAAGAAAAGGATGACCCATACTAAGTAAAAACGTAAGGGACTTATTATCATTTCAGGGTAAAAGAACTACTAATTATCAAAAAAGAAGAGCCGGACGTTGATGGGACGTCGGCTCGTTATTATTAGTAAGTTCGTACTGGCAGGATCAACTGCAGTACCTGGTCGTTGTCGATGGCACGAATCAGGAACGGGCGCATGGCACCGGTAAATTCAACTTTGACCTGATCACTTCCTACAGCTTTCAAAGCATCCATCATGTATTTAGCACTGAATGATATTTTTAACTCTTCCCCTTCAATGGCTTCGGCGTTCACTTCTTCTACGACATCTCCTACTTCTGGAGAATTACCGTTGATTTCGATTTGGTTTCCGCCTTTTGTAATCAGCCGGACGACATTATTCCGGTTCTCTCTGGCCAGCAAAGAAGCACGATCGATGGATTGCAGCAGTTCTTTGGCATCCATAGTCACTACGGTTTTACTTTCATCCGGGATAAGCCTTGAAGTTTCCGGATAATTCCCATCCAGTAAACGGGATAAGAAATAGAGGTGTTTCGTACGGAATAATATTTGGTTATCAGTTACGCTTATTTCAATCATTTGATCTGAATCTGCAAGAATCTTATTTAACTCTGTCAAACTTTTTCCTGGAATGACTACATTGTTAAAGGATATTTGAGTTTCCTGATTCTCCAGCGGGAGTTTACGGGAAGCCAGGCGGTGACTGTCTGTAGCCGTAAATTGCAATTCTCCATTTTCAATTTTCACATTAACCCCTGTCAGGATTGGACGCGTTTCAGAAGTTGATACGGCAAAAACAGTTTGGCGTATCAGGTTTTTCAATAAGTCAATCGGCAGTTCAAAGCTATCCTCGGTATGTAACTGAGGAAGCTGTGGATATTCTTCTGCATCTTGTCCGTTTAAATGAAATTCAGCACTTCCGGATCGGATCGTGACGTTGCGATGGTCATCGGTTTCAATTTCCACTGTATTTTGTGGGAGCTTCCGGACAATATCCGGGAAGTATTTTGCCTGCAGTACAATACTGCCTGGTTCGATTTGTTCTACATAGACAATGCCATCTTCTTCAGCAGGAATAAACGATTCGATGGAAATATCAGAGTCACTGCCAGTCAATTTGACACCTTGTTCACTTGCTTCAAGTTTCATCCCGGTAAGAATAGGAATAGTGGTACGGGAAGAAATGGCCTTCATGACATTTTGCACGCTTTCCATCAATTGTTCGCGTTGGATTATGAATTTCATTAAAGCTCCTCCTAAATGAGTCATTATATATATTATTTATTAATAAAAATAGTAACAGTAGTAATAGGCGCTGTGAATATGTGGATAACTACGGAAAACTCAAAGATTTAAAGTTTACCCACATGTGGATAGACTGTTGATGAACGTGAATGAGTTATACACATATTAACGTCAGTGTGATTTCAACCGTTCTCTCAATTCATCGAGTTCACGTTGTAAGTTCTGATCAACTGCAAGCATCTTTGATATTTTTTCGTGTGCATGAATCACAGTCGTATGGTCCCTTCCTCCAAATTCCTCTCCGATTTTGGGTAATGAGAAGTCTGTCAGTTCACGAGATAGGAACATAGCAATCTGACGCGGAAAAGCTACTTGTTTCGTCCTTTTTTTCGCAGAAAAATCCTCTAAGCGGACATTATATTTTTCACCGACCATTTCCTGAATAGCCTCGATCGTTATCACTTTTGGCTGGGAGCTTGGAATAATATCCTTTAATGCTTCTGCAGCCAATGAGGCATTGATATCGCGATTGATTAAAGAAGAATAAGCAACAACACGTATAAGAGCACCTTCAAGTTCGCGAATATTGGTATCAATCTGATTGGCGATGTAAAGCATCACTTCATTAGGAATATCCAGTCCTTCAGCCTTTGCTTTTTTACGAAGAATGGCAATCCGTGTTTCCAGGTCAGGAGGGGTGATGTCTGTAATCAGCCCCCATTCAAACCGGGAACGCAACCGATCTTCCAGTGTCGGGATTTCTTTAGGAGGACGGTCGCTGCTGATAACAATCTGCTTACTTTCTTCGTGCAGTGTGTTAAACGTATGGAAAAATTCCTCCTGGGTCTGTTCTTTTCCAGCCAGAAATTGAATATCGTCTATCAATAAGACGTCGACACTTCTATATTTATTACGAAAGTTGACGGCTTTATTGTCACGAATAGAGTTGATGAATTCATTGGTGAATTTTTCAGAAGATAAATAGACTACTTTTGCACTCGGATTATGGTCCAGTACATAATGGCCGATCGCATGCATCAAGTGGGTTTTTCCCAGTCCAACACCACCATAGATGAATAATGGGTTGTAGGCTTTGGCAGGTGCTTCTGCAACCGCGAGTGAAGCGGCGTGCGCAAACCGATTCCCGGATCCGATAACAAAGGTATCGAATGTATATTTGGAATTGAGCATGCTTTGGGGAGATTCTTCTCCATCATTTTGTTTTACATCAGGAACTTTTTTCGCTGCGAGCTTCACATCTTCCAAGGACTGTTCTTTGTTTTCCGGAATGATGAATCTTGTATTTAATTCTGCTCCTGTCACTTCGTAAACTGTTTCACTGATCAATTTGGAATATTGATTTTCAAGCCAATCCCTTGCAAATTCATTGGGAGCAACTATCGTAAGGGTATTATCCTGTAAGGAGTCTGCTTTTGTTGCTTTCAACCATGTTTCGAAGCTAGGCTTGCTTATTTTTTCTTTCATCTTCTCTAATGTACTATCCCAGAGTTCATGAATATTTTCCAAATCGTCTCACCCCTTTCATCCAGTAACACATGAAACAAAAAACCTCCCGTTCTCTTTCTCGAACACACGAAAAAAGCTCGAAAGGTTGCAATGTATAACGTTTGTACAATTCCAATCAGGAAAAGCTATATTCAATTGGTGTGGACAGAAAAATCGCTCATTCTACAGGTTTCGACTATTTATTTTCATTGTCCACAAAGCTGTGCATAACTTTAAAAACAACCCTGTGTACGACTATCCACAGTTTATCCACAGTCTGTGGAGAAGATAATTTCTGCTAAACATTTTCCCAAAGTTAAAACACAAATATGATATCAAATAAATCCTTGTGTTGCAACGGTTTTCCGATGTTTATCCACAATCACCACAGGTTGTAGATGAAAAATATCCACAACACTATATTTTGTGATTAGCCTGTCAATATTTGCTGTGGATAGTCAAAAAACGTCGAATAATATATTAACAATGTCTGTGGATTATTGACAAATTCAGATTGTATAGGAAATGAAATAGGTTGTAAATAATCCCTGGAACCTGTGTTATGATACAGTCTGTTATATAACGCCTGTACCAGGGAAGATCATGCGGAGATAAAAAGAAATGAAAGATAGAGTTGACATTTCTGGATAGGTTTATTTATAATTGATTGGACTGCCTTTTAGCATTTTAAATACAACTTTTAATTTTCACCAGGAGGTGTCTATATAATGAAACGTACATTTCAACCAAATAATCGTAAGCGTAAAAAGGTACACGGTTTCCGCACGCGCATGAGCACGAAAAACGGACGTAAAGTTTTGGCTCGTCGTCGCCGTAAAGGAAGAAAAGTTCTATCTGCATAGGCCACTGAGATGAAGTCAGTGGTCTTTTTTTCCGTTAAAGTGGAGGAATAAGCTCATGAAGAAAGCATACCGAATCAAAAAAAATGAAGAATTCCAGCGGGTTTTCCAAAAAGGCAAATCGTTCGCCAATCGTCAATTGGTCATCTACTACTTAAAAAGAGAAGATCAGAATCATTTCCGGATCGGATTGTCTGTTAGTAAACGAATCGGCGTTGCTGTTGTCAGGAATCAAGTAAAACGATACTTGAGACAAGCCTTCCATGAGCTTGAAGACAATATCGATCCCAGGTATGATTTAGTCATCATTGCGCGTAAGCCTACGAAAGATATGGATTTCCATCAAATGAAAAAGAGTCTGACCCATGTATTGTCAAAGTCAAAGTTATTATCGAAAGACAAGAAGTCTAAGATATAATATAGAATTGAGTCCTATGAAAATGCTAAAATGTTTAATAAGTAAATGAGTCAGGGAGTAAGGAGGAAGGGACGTTGCGTAAAAAGGTCTTGTGGCTGCTGGCCATGACTGGAATACTGACCGTATTATCAGGGTGTACGCAGGTCAATGAAGACATCACTTCTGATAGCACGGGTTTTTGGAATGAATATGTAGTTTGGCCACTATCTCAATCAATTGAATTTTTCGCCGATATTACTGGTGAGAGCTATGGTCTGTCGATTATTATCATTACGATTATCATTCGTTTAGTCCTGTTGCCGCTTAACGTCAAGCAATTGAAGAGTTCAAAAGCGATGCAGGATATCCAGCCTGAATTACAGGAGCTGCGTGAAAAGTACAGTTCAAAAGATGCACAGACCCAACAGAAATTACAGCAGGAAACGATGCAGCTTTTCCAAAAGCATGGAGTCAATCCACTGGCAGGCTGTTTGCCGCTGGTTGTCCAAATGCCGATTTTGATCGGGTTTTACCATGCGATTATGCGTACTTCAGAAGTAGCAACGCATAGCTTTTTATGGATGGAGCTTGGGGAACCGAGCTATATCCTGGCTATAGTGACAGCGGGAACTACATTCCTGCAGCAGAAGCTGATGATGGCGGGATCTACTGCTATGCAAAACCCGCAAATGACAATGATGCTATATTTGATGCCGATCATGATTGGTACCTTTGCATTCTTTTTCCCATCAGCACTGGCCCTCTATTGGGTAGTCGGTAACTTGTTTATGATCGCTCAGACGGTCTTCATCCGTAAACCGATGATGAAAGAACAAGAAACGGGAGGAAAAACTAAGTGAAGCAAATAACTGCTACTGGACAAACAGTTGAGGAAGCGGTCCAATCAGCGTTAGAGCAGTTACAAACATCAAGGGACCTGGTAGAAGTAGATATTATCGATGAAGGAAAAAAAGGTTTTTTTGGTTTTGGCAGTAAGCCTTCCATTGTCAAAGTTTCGAAGGTGGATGCTAAAGCAGAAGATGAACAAATAGAAAGCAGTTCCGAACAAGAAAAAAACACAGAAGCAGAAGTGAAACCGGAAATAAAAGACGAACCAGAAATAAACGTCACAGCTAAAAAAATGGATCAGCAAGAGAAATCCATAGAAGAAGCAGAGCGTTATATCAAAGAGATTGCCGAACAAATGGGTGCTCCAGTTGAGGTGAAAACCACGTTACATGGCCGGGACATCCACTTTGAATTGATCGGTGAAAAAATCGCTTTATTGATTGGAAAACGCGGTCAGACATTGAATGCATTGCAATATTTGCTTCATTTGACGATCAACCGCAACACCAATCAATATTATACAGCGGTTCTCGATGCGGAAGGTTACCGGGATCGCCGTAAAGATACGCTGGAAACGCTGGCAAGCAGACTCTCTGAAAAAGCTTTGCGTACCAATCAGGATGTCAAACTTGAACCGATGCCATCTTATGAGCGTAAAATAATTCATACAGCCCTGCAAAATAATCAGCAGGTTGAGACGTACTCGGCTGGTAATGAACCCAAACGCTATGTTGTGATCCGTCCATCAAAATAATAGAACCATACTATTCCGTCAGCAATGCTGACGGATATTTTTTTGTCAAAAGAATAAGGCAATGTTTGAATACCGAAACTAATTTATACACATGTGGATAAATGAATTGCAGGTTGAAATAATTGAAGTTGTTGATATCTTTTCAAATCAGATAGAAATATGATAATCTAATAAGTTAGTGACAATGAAAAATAGATGTGTGGATAACTTATATATACGAATTCTTAAATAGAGGAATAAAGGAGGTGGGCGTATTGGAAACAGATACTATAACGGCGATATCAACCCCGATGGGGGAAGGAGCCATTGCCATTGTCCGTTTAAGCGGTCCTGAAGCGGTATCGATTTCTAATGAGCTATTCCAAGGAAAAGATTTAGCTAAGGTCGACTCTCATACCATGCATTATGGGAAAATCATTGATCCAGAAACGAATGAAATAGCAGAAGAAGTTATGGTATCAATCATGCGGGGGCCGAAAACTTTCACGAGGGAAGATGTCGTGGAAATAAACTGTCATGGCGGGCTTGTTTCTGTCAATCGCGTACTGGAAATTGTGTTAGCAAAAGGAGCAAGACTTGCAGAGCCTGGTGAATTCACGAAGCGCGCCTTTTTGAATGGTCGTATTGACCTCTCTCAGGCAGAAGCGGTCATGGATTTGATCCGTGCTAAAACAGACAGGGCGATGAACGTAGCTTTGAAGCAAATGGATGGCAGGTTGTCAAAGCTTATTCAAAGCTTGCGCCAGCAATTGTTAGAAACGCTTGCCCATGTCGAAGTGAATATTGATTACCCGGAATACGATGATGTAGAAGAAATGTCGCGCCATATGATGGAAGAGAAAACTAGAGAAGTCCTGGAAGAAGTAAAGAAATTACTTCAAACTGCCCAACAGGGAAAAATCCTCCGGGAGGGGCTTGCGACCGCAATTATTGGACGGCCGAACGTCGGAAAGTCTTCCTTGATGAATGCGCTTGTCCATGAGAATAAAGCGATTGTCACTGAAATCCCTGGTACAACCCGTGATGTGATTGAAGAATATGTGAACGTCCGCGGTGTGCCGCTTCGTCTTGTCGATACGGCAGGAATACGTGAAACGGAAGATATGGTAGAGCGTATAGGTGTAGAAAAGTCCAGGCAAGTGTTGAAAGAAGCAGATTTGATTCTGCTTGTGTTAAACTATGGAGATGAGCTGACCGAAGAAGACGAAAAACTCTTTGAAGCTGTAAGGGATTTAGATGTGATTGTCATCGTCAATAAAACAGATCTTGAGCCGCGGCTGGATATGGAACGAGTCCAGGCATTGGCAGATGAGCACCCTGTCATTACTACAGCGCTGCTTCACGAAAAAGGGATCGATGAGTTAGAACAGGCAATCTCTCAAGTCTTCTTTGAAGGTGAATTGGACACTGGGGATTTGACCTATGTATCGAATGTCCGTCATGTGCAGCTCTTGAAACAGGCGAAACAGGCTTTAGAAGATGCTCTCCATGGCATGGAGATGGATATGCCGATTGATATGGTTCAAATAGATGTAACTCGTACGTGGGAAATACTTGGGGAAATCGTTGGAGATACTGTCCATGAAAGCCTGATTGACCAGCTGTTTTCCCAATTTTGCTTAGGAAAATAATTTATTTAAAGGAGAGACAAAAGCCAATGACTTACGATGCTGGACATTATGATGTGATCGTTATTGGTGCAGGTCATGCAGGGTGTGAAGCAGCACTGGCTTCAGCAAAACGCGGAGCCAAGACACTGATGCTTACCTTGAACCTGGATTTGGTTGCGTTTATGCCATGTAACCCATCAATCGGAGGACCGGCCAAAGGTGTCGTCGTGCGTGAAATTGATGCGCTTGGCGGTGTGATGGGAAAAATCATTGATAAGACGCATATTCAAATGCGTATGCTGAATACAAGAAAAGGTCCTGCTGTGCGTGCATTACGGGCACAGGCGGATAAACCATTATATATTCAGGAAATGAAAGAAACGTTAGAAAATCAGGAGAATCTGACATTGCGTCAGGGAATGGTTCAACGCCTGATCGTAGAGGATAATGAAATCAAGGGTGTAGTGACAGAGACAAAAGCGGCTTATACCGCAAGAACTGTAATTGTTACGACTGGTACGTTTATGCGCGGAAAAGTGATTATCGGTGACTTGGAGTATGAAAGCGGCCCTAATAACCAGCGTCCGACTGTAGCTTTATCAGAGCATTTGGAAGAGCTGGGAATTAAGATGGTCCGTTTCAAAACCGGGACACCAATGCGTGTCAACAGCCATACTATCGATTATTCTAAAACAGAGATACAGCCGGGTGATGAGGAACCACGGGCATTTTCTTATGAAACGACCGAATTTATCATGGATCAGATTCCGTGCTGGCTCACCTACACGAACGAATACACACATCAGATCATCGATGAAAACCTCGGGTTATCACCGATGTATTCAGGAATGATCAAAGGGACAGGACCACGTTATTGTCCTTCGATTGAAGACAAAGTGGTACGTTTCCATGACAAACCACGTCATCAGATTTTCCTGGAACCAGAAGGACGGAACACAGAAGAGGTCTATGTCCAAGGACTCTCGACATCCCTTCCTGAATTCATCCAGAAAAAGATGATAGAAACAGTACCAGGACTGGAAAAAGCGGAAATCATGCGTGCAGGCTATGCAATTGAATATGATTCTGTAGTTCCGACCCAGCTCTGGCCGACCTTGGAAACGAAAAATATCAAAGGGTTATTCACCGCAGGTCAAATTAATGGAACTTCCGGTTATGAGGAAGCTGCGGCACAAGGAATCATGTCTGGAATCAATGCTGCTGCTAAAGCACTTGATCTCGAACCGTTGATCCTTGACCGTTCTCAGGCATATATCGGAGTGCTGATTGATGATCTTGTTACAAAAGGTACCAATGAACCTTATCGTCTGCTTACGTCCCGTGCTGAATTCAGGCTGATGCTACGTCATGATAATGCCGACTTGCGTCTTACCGAAATCGGTTATCAGCTGGGCATGATTTCAGAAGAACGTTACCAAAAGTTTCAGGGTAAGAAACGATTGATCGAAGAGGAACGGAAACGTTTAGATGGGGTCATTTTGAAGCCGGAAGAAAAAGTCCAGCGTATCGTTGAACAAGCAGGTGGCACACCATTGAAAGAAGCTGTCCGGGCATCTGATCTGTTACGGAGACCGGAAATGAAGTATGAGATGATCGAGACATTGACAGCACCTGCAAAGGACCTGCCGGATGACGTCAAAGAGCAGGTCGAAATCCAGACGAAATATTCAGGCTACATCACGAAAGCCTTACAGCAAATCGAACGCATGAAAAAGATGGACGATAAGAAAATACCAGATCATATCGATTATGATGCCATCAATGGTTTGGCTACGGAAGCCCGGGAGAAATTGAAAGAGGTCCGTCCGCTTTCTGTCGGACAGGCTTCCCGTATTTCAGGAGTCAACCCTTCGGATGTTTCAATCTTACTGGTCTATATCGAACAAGGGAAGATCGCACGCGTATCCAACGAATAAGAGAAGAAAGGATGGACCAATGGATAAGCATACCTTTCTAAGCAAGCTGAAAGAACAGGGAATCGAATTGAATGAAAAACAGCAACGGCAATTTGAACAATATTTTGAAATTCTGGTGGAATGGAACGAAAAAATGAACCTGACGGCCATTACAGATGAAGAAGGCGTCTACTTGAAGCATTTTTATGATTCTATTACTGCTGCTTTCTACCATGATTTCACGAAACCTTTACAAATCTGTGATGTTGGCGCGGGTGCTGGCTTTCCCAGCCTTCCGCTTAAAATCGTTTTTCCCCATTTGAAAGTGACCATCGTTGATTCATTGCAAAAAAGAATCACCTTTTTAAATCACTTAGCCCATGAATTAGAACTCAGTGATGTCGCATTTTATCACGATCGCGCGGAAAACTTCGGAAAGAAAAGTAAATTCCGGGAAAGTTATGACATTGTCATGGCTCGTGCCGTCGCCAGGCTTTCTGTGTTAAGTGAATTGTGCCTGCCACTAACTCAAAAAGGTGGACTATTCATTGCCATGAAAGGCCCTAATTTGTCGGATGAACTCGAAGATGCTCAACTTGCCATCCGTACTGTCGGCGGTGAAGTAGCCAAAGTGCACACCTTTGAACTTCCGGAAGAAAATAGTGAACGAAATATTGCTTTGATAGAAAAACTTCGTAAGACTCCGAAGAAATATCCAAGAAAAGCTGGCGTTCCTAACAAAACACCGATCCAATAATAGGTTTAACAGCAGCACCTGTTTTCTTTATTACCGTGCCTCCCTGAGGTGCGGTTTTATTATTTGATAAGCGTTTGGAATAGTTGATATATCCATCAGATGATATACTAAGCGAATAAATATAAATAGAAAGGGTTCATCATGTATAAAACAGTTACTATCCTCATACAATTCATCGGTCTATACTTCCTGTACTGGCTGGGAACGGCCATCCAGAAGGTGTTGAATCTGTTTATCCCGGGCAGTGTCATAGGGCTCATCCTCCTTTTTGTGCTCCTTTCCTTGAAAGTAGTGTCGGAACGCTGGATACAACAAGGAGCGGGCTTCATGATCACCCACCTTCCGTTCTTCTTCATTCCGGCAACCGTCGGCGTCATCAGTTATGCCTATATTTTTAAAGGGAAAGGTATGCTTTTGATTGCCATCGGGATGTTAAGCACGGTGCTCGTCATGGGGTTGTCAGGAGCCATTGCTCAAATAATGGTACAGAAAAAGGAGGGGTCCTATGAATAATTTCATTATCGGCCTCGCCGTCATTGTTGCAACGACACTCCTATATTGGGGATCTGTTACCGTCTATAAAAAGTTTCGCCATATCTACACTGTCCCGATCATTTCCTCTACGCTCGTGACTATCGTGATTCTGCTCACCTTTCAAATATCCTATGAAACCTATATGATCGGCGGCCAGTGGATTGATCATTTGCTTGGTCCTGCGGTCGTAGGGTTAGCCTACCCGCTCTATCAAAACCGGGATATATTGAAAAGAATGCTGGTGCCGGTTGTGACGGGAACATTTATCGGTGCTGTCGTCGGAATTACTTCTGGACTGCTTCTTAGCAAGTGGGCAGGGTTCAGTGAGCTGATTATCAACTCAATCGTTCCCAAATCAGTAACCACCCCAGTCGCCATGGCCATCGCAGAAGCGACCGGTGGCGCTATGCCTTTGGCGGCGGTATTTGTCATGATTGCTGGCATTGGTGGAGTATTGATCCATCCGTTTGTTTGGCGCTCTTTCCGCCTTACTCATTATATTGGCCGGGGTGTGGGGATGGGCAGTGCTTCTCACGCCATCGGTACGGCTACATCTATGGAACGCGACCAGCTGGAAGGATCCATCAGTACCATCGCCATGGTATTGAGCGCAGTTCTCGTTTCTATACTAGCCCCGGGTCTTACCATCCTGCTGCTATGACAGGTCATATAAGTGGAGCAATTACAACCAGAATTAAAACACTGTGCCGCAGGAAAAGATTCTTATTGGCATTAAAAATGGTTTCTACCAAGCTATTAAATTTGTAAATTATCATTCATGGTGATACTTTTTAATAGATAATTATGATAAAATAGGGAAAGAAATGAAAAGGCATACTCGTGCGCAGCAGTCTACCGATTCTGCAGCGCTTTTTTCTATAATCAGTCATTGTTTCACGTGGAACGAACCAATACTTGAGTGTGCTGCTCGCAAAAAGGTGGTGTCTGAACATGTTACATCCTTTCAGTCGCTTATTTGGCCTGGGAGATAAACCAGATTCTGATTCGGAACCTGAATCAGAGGCTTTAGATGAAAAAGAATATCACGCGGATGAGGTCGTCCACATTCCGGTTAATCGTGTACAGCCGAACCGTTATCAGCCAAGGGCTGTTTTTAATGCGGAAAAAATTGCAGAATTGGCGCAGACTATCCATACTCATGGCATGATTCAGCCGATCGTCGTCCGGCGTCTGGATGAAGAAAATTATGAATTGATTGCCGGGGAACGACGCTGGAGAGCTGTGCAGTCTTTAGGGTGGGAAGAAGTCCCGGCAATACTTAGAGAAATGAATGATGCGGAGACAGCCTCCGTTGCTCTGATTGAAAACCTTCAACGGGAAGAGTTGTCAGTCATTGAAGAAGCAGCGGCGTATGCACGCTTGATTGAAATTCATGAGTTGACACAGGAAGCACTTGCTCAGCGCCTTGGGAAAAGCCAATCGACTATTGCCAATAAGATGCGCTTACTCAAGCTCCCTGAAGTGGTACAGCAGGCTATCATGGATAAGGAGATTACGGAGCGCCATGCACGTGCGTTGATCGCAGTTAAAGATCCTGCACTGCAGGAAAAAATCCTGCATGAAATCATTGAAAAACAATTGAACGTCAAGCAGACGGAAGAACGGATCAAAAAAGAAACTGAAGAGAAGAAACCGAAGAAAAAGCCTCGGATGAAAGGCGTCAATAAAGATATCCGGATTGCAATGAATACGATCCGCCAATCGTTGAATATGGTGAATGACACTGGAATCAATTTAGAAACAGACGAACAGGATCATGATGATTATTACCAAATCACGATAAAAATACCGAAGAAAAACCAAAAGTAACTTTTTAATTCCCATCTTCTCTGGAAAGATGGGGATTTTTTAATAAAAAGTTTTAGTTTTGTTAAAGGGTTAATGTATAGAAAGGACCAAGGCTTTCAAATTGACAGGAAACCGGGTTGCTCTGTTCAGGTAATGGAATCTGGTAATCCATCATGGAATTAAAAAATTTGAAGTCAGAATATATAAAAAAGTGATAGAATAGATGTTGACGCTTCAGTAATTTTTACGAGCAGGTACGGTTCGGCCTGTGCTGTTTTGATATATTTTATGGAGAAGTAGGTAGGTGACATCATGGGTAGAACAATCGCCATTGCCAATCAAAAGGGTGGCGTAGGAAAGACAACGACAGCCGTCAACCTTAGCGCGTGTCTTGCGTATCTCAATCATAAGGTACTTCTGGTCGATATCGACCCCCAGGGAAATGCGACAAGTGGGGTGGGGGTTAATAAAGGAGATGTCGATCAATGTATTTATAATATATTAATCGAAGATCAAGCGGCAAAAGATATCCGGACCTCTGCGTTAGTCGAGAATCTTGATGTCATTCCTGCAACCATCCAGCTCGCTGGAGCTGAAATTGAACTGGTGCCGACCATATCGAGGGAGGTACGGCTAAAACAAGCGTTAGATGCCGTGAAAGGTGAATATGACTATATTATTATCGATTGTCCGCCTTCCCTCGGACTTTTGACGATAAATTCCCTGACTGCTTCTGATGCAGTCATCATTCCTGTCCAGTGCGAGTATTACGCTTTGGAAGGGTTGAGCCAGTTATTGAATACAGTCAGGTTAGTTCAAAAACATTTAAATAAAGATTTAATGATTGAAGGGGTTCTGCTCACTATGCTGGATGCCCGGACCAACCTTGGCATCCAGGTGATTGAAGAAGTAAAGAAGTATTTTCAGGAGAAAGTTTATCGTTCTATTATTCCGCGTAATGTCCGCTTAAGTGAAGCACCAAGTCATGGACAACCTATCATCCTATATGATCCGAAGTCTCGCGGTGCGGAAGTATACTTAGAATTGGCAAAGGAAGTGATTGCTAATGGCGAGAGGGTTAGGTAAAGGGCTCGATGCGTTTTTCACGGATGTGGAAAACGGAGAAGAAAGCATCCAGGAAATATCTGTCAAGCAATGCCGCCCCAATCCGTATCAACCCCGGAAGAGGTTTGATTCGAAGGCCATTCAGGAGCTCCAGGCATCCATTGAAGAGCATGGCATCCTGCAGCCTTTGATTGTCCGAAAAAGTATTAAAGGATATGAAATCGTAGTCGGTGAACGAAGGTACCGTGCTGCAAAAGAAGCCGGTTTGGATAAGGTGCCAGCTATAGTCAGGGAACTGACAGATAAACAAATGATGGAGTTGGCATTATTGGAGAATTTACAACGAGAAGATTTATCGCCGATTGAAGAAGCCGAAGCATACAAGCAACTGATCGACGAGTTAGGTATAACCCAGGAGACCCTGGCTAAGCGGCTGGGGAAAAGTCGTTCCCATATCGCCAACTTGGTCCGGCTGTTGAGCCTGCCGGACCCGATCATCGCATGGATCAACGAAGGAAAGTTATCCATGGGACATGGACGGGCTTTACTGGGTTTGAAGGATAAGGAAAAGCTAGTCCCTATCGCTGAAAAGATCCAGGCGGATATCATGAATGTCAGACAAGTAGAATTGTTGATCACTCAATTGAATGACAACAAACAAAAAAAGAAAGAAAAAGATCGCAGCAATAAACACAAAGATATTTTTCTGCAAGAACAGGAAGCGGTATTACGCGACCAATTAGGTACTGGCGTCACCATCCACCGCGGCAAGCGGAAAGGTAAGATTGAGATAGAATTTTTCACCGATGATGACTTGAACAGGATCTTAGAAATGTTTGAAACTAAATAACTAGCAATGACCTGGTTAACCCATTTTTACTTAACCAGGTTTTTTTATCAGGAGGTAGACAAATGATTTACTTGGATCAGGCAGCGTCCTCCTTCCCAAAGCCTTCAGCTGTTACAGAGGCAATGACGGAAGCAGTGAACGAGTTTGGAGCCAACCCGGGGCGCGGCACTCATGCGTTAGCTGGTCGTGCTGCAAATACCATTCAGACGACTAGAAAGCTTTTAGCACAACGGTTTGGGGCAAGCGATCCTAAAAAGGTTATTTTCTTTTCTAATGCCACTATAGCATTGAACCAGGCAATCCAGGGTTTTCCTTTAATGGAAGGGGATCATGTGATTACGACAATGTTTGAACATAATTCGGTACGGCGTCCATTGGAATACTTGAAAGAGCAGAAACGAATCGAGGTCACTTATTTAAGCGGCAGTTCTGAAAAGCTGATTGAAGACTTATACGCTTCCATCCGACCGGAGACAAAGCTGGTCATTGTGTCCCATGCTTCTAATATTACGGGGGAAATAGCCCCGTTGAAGTCGATGATAGAAATCATCAAAGGGAATGACAGCAAAGTTTTGGTGGATGCCTCTCAGACGGCGGGGCATTTTCCGATACATATGAAAGAGCTGGGGATAGACATGCTGGCATTTCCAGGCCATAAGCGGCTGCTTGGACCTCAGGGTACTGGTGCCTTACTGGTGGAAGGAGAAGTTGAATTAGAACCGCTATTCTATGGTGGAACCGGGAGTTTTTCAGAACTTCCGAAACAGCCGGATCATTGGCCTGAAAAGTATGAAAGCGGCACACTGAATACCCCCGGGATAGCTGGTTGGAAGGCTGCATTGGAAGCGTTGAATGGACTTGTTTCACGTGAAACGTACTTGACACAAAAATTGATGCATGGACTGCTTGAGATAAAGGATGTCGTGGTTTACGGTCCTGGACCGGAAGTAGAGCGGATGCCAGTCGTTTCTTTTAATATTGGTGATATTTCCTCGCAGGAAATTGCTATGGTCCTCGATTCACATTATCAGATTGCAGTCAGGGCAGGATTGCATTGCAGTCCCGGCTCCCACCAGTATTACGATACAACAGAACAGGGAGCAGTAAGAGCAAGTATCGGTCCCTACAATACGGAAGAAGAAATCGACCGTTTTGTACAGGTGATTGATGAAATAAGAACAGGGTATATGGAGATGTAGTTATGGCTTTATATGGAACAATCGTAAATGGAATATGTATTATCGCAGGATCGTTACTAGGATTATTTTTCACTAAAATACCTGAGCGTTATAAAGAGACGATTATGCAAGGGATCGGGTTAGCGGTCATTCTCATCGGCCTGCAGATGGGGTTTCAAACGGAGAACATAGTCGTGGTATTGTTGAGCCTGCTTTCAGGCGCAATCATAGGGGAAGGAATACATTTAGAAACGAAGCTCGAAAACCTGGGGAAATGGATTGAAAGCAAAGTGGCTAAACCAGGATCCACTTCTACTGTCGCTCAAGGTTTTATTACAGCGTCCCTTATCTTTGGCATTGGCGCGATGTCTGTGATCGGAGCTTTAGATGGGGGATTGCGCGGGGATCATGGAGTATTGATAACAAAAGCAATCATTGATGGATTTGTCGCTCTCGTGCTGACTACAACCCTGGGCTTTGGCGTGATCTTTTCTGTCTTCCCTGTTGTCTTGTATCAGGGCAGCATCGCCTTGTCTGCCACTCAAATCAACAGCTGGATTCCTCAGGAGATGCTTGATGCGTTCATCGTGGAAATGACAGCGACAGGTGGATTGATGATTGTGGCGATCGGATTGAATCTGTTGAACTTAACGAAAATACGTGTCGCAAATTTATTGCCGGCGTTATTGACTGTCGGGTTCATTCTCTATATCGCTAAGCTTTTCTAAGAGGATCCACCTTACAGCACGCTTTCGCAATAGTAGATAGGAAAACGGTTCCCCTTATAAAATATTATATAGCTCATAAGCGAGTAACATTAAAAAACTTCAACTAAGAAAGAGAATTCCAATAAAAAAAGTCACCCGGACCATAGGCTACGGGTGATTTTTTTAAGTTAGTTTGTGGAAATATTGCGAAAGGCGGGATTTTTTCTGTGCCGTAGCTGCAATTCAAGGTCTACACGGTGAAATACTTGTGAAACCTGGGATGCCATCTCAATCACCGTATGAAGCCTGGTGTTTTGAAGGACGAAGTATTCCATGAATCCTCCTACATTCACAATGCCGCTGATAGAAATATCTCCAACTTTAGGGAGGTCTTTTTTCATTGCCGCTCCAGGCGCCAAAGACCCCTTCGAAACCGAAATAATTCCGATAGAAGAATCTTTTCCAAGACAGGCGTCGACCGCAATGATAAATGGACGGGTATAACTGCTATGGATTTCCTGTATGGTATCTTTAAGATTTAAGGCATGTACGGGGTTTGCAAGCGTTCCATACACAGTAAAATGCTTCGGGTTCTGATCGTTTATCATTGAACCTGCGAGGGGACCGAAGGAATCTCCGGTAGATCGGTCCGTTCCGATGCAGACTACAACCATTTTTCTCTCCTGCGGAAGCAGGTCCAACAGTCGCTCACTCATTTCCGGTACAACCAGTGGATCTGAATAAAGATGGCGAGTTTCTTTATGTAAAAACCTTTCCCGAAGATTCATAGCTTTTCCTCCAAATACATATTGGTATTAGTATATAAAAGTTTTTACTTTTCTATACATACACACAAAAACTTAGAATTTGGAGGAGCGAATATATGTGGAAATCAGGCGGCAAGTGGATGTTTTTGATCATTGGAACAATGATAGGGGCGGGGTATGCTTCCGGACGGGAACTTTGGCAATTTTTCGGCCATGAAAGTGGACTGGCCATTGTGCTGTTTTCAATTCTGTTTACGATTTGCTGCTATGTGATCTTATCTATCAGCTATGAAAAGAAGTCGAGTCACTATTTACCGGTTCTCCGAGTGATCGTAGGAAAACATCTGACGGGAATTTATGATTGGATGATCATCCTTTATTTATTTACTACTACCGTTGTGATGCTGGCAGGAAGTGGAGCGACCTGGCAGGCATTCCATTTTTCCTACCGGTTTGGTGTACTGGCCATTGTCGTTCCGCTTATTTTGATTTTCATTTGGGATGTCAAAGGCATCGTTTCCATCAATAGCTTCATCCTGCCGCTCCTGATTATCGGATTGTTCCTGGTGTTGTTATTATTTACGATAGATCAGAAATTGACCTTGTTTTCCCACCTCCATGAGACGAGCAATTGGATGGCAGCCTTTCCGTTTACAGCTTTGAATATCCTGCCGCTTATTGCGGTACTGGGGGCCATCGGCAATCAGATGAAAAAGAAGAATGAGATCTGGGTTGCAAGCATTGGCAGTGGGGTGATATTGGGGTCAATATCTTATTTGTATAACAATAGCCTGATTCAAATATCAGAAGAAATTTTGTTGTATGAAATCCCCTTATTTGCTATCTTAAAAGGCTATCCGTTTGAAATGCTGTTATTCATGTCCGCACTGCTGTGGATTGCTATTTTTACCACGGCGGCGTCAGGTGTATTCGGGCTGATTACGAGATTCCGCAGGGTGTTGGATGTCCCCTTATGGATCCTTGCCATGATGGCTGTGGCATTCATGCTTCCATTCACGTCTTTTGGATTCTCGACTTTGATTGAATACTTATACCCTCTCTATGGAATTTTGAATTTATATGTCCTGTCATCACTTTTGTTGTATCCGATCGTAAATCGCTATAAAATGGAAACATGATTATGTAACTAACCAAAGTTTTATATACGCAGGAGGTTCACTGTGGAAATTTTTGTAGAGCAATGGGACGCACTAAAAAACTACATTATGCAGCCGGATGTCTGGATAGCCATGACTAAAGGTTTTTTCCGGATTATCTTGATTGTAGTCGTTTCCTTGACGATTATAAAAGTTGCTAAAAAAATTGTCCTTAGATATTTTAGTGAAAAAAGAAGAGGACCTTTCAGTATCCCGAAAAGAAGAGAAGCAACCCTTGTCAAACTGGTAGAAAACACATTAACCTATATTGTCTACTTATATGCGCTTATCATGATACTGGAAACATTTGGATTCAATATTGGTGCATTACTTGCAGGTGCAGGGGTCGCCGGTCTGGCTATTGGTTTTGGTGCGCAAAATCTTGTGCGGGATGTCATTACCGGTTTTTTCATCATTTTCGAAGATCAGTTTTCCGTAGGCGACTTCGTGAGAATTTCCGGTATTGAAGGATTTGTGGAAGAAATCGGGCTCCGTACTTCCAAAATAAAAAGCTGGACAGGAGAGCTTCATATTATACCGAATGGAGCTATTACCCAAGTGACAAACTATTCTATTCATAATAGTATAGCGGTGGTGGATATCAGCATTGCTTATGAAGAGGATGTCGACCAGGCAGAAAGAGTGATCGCCGAACTCCTGGAAGAGCTGCCTGAAAAATATGAAATGATGGTGACAACCCCAGAATTACTTGGGATTCAAAATTTAGCAGCATCAGATGTGCAGATGCGGGTGATTGCGGAAACTTACCCGATGGAACATTGGGCGGTAGGGCGTGCGATCAGAAAAGAAATCAAGAATCGCCTGGACGAGAAAGGCATTGAAATACCTTTCCCAAGACTTGTCATGTATTCCAGACATGAAACCGAATCAGAACAGAACGTATAATGGAATGGAGGAAGAAGGGCCATGGCTAAGAAAGACTTTCAATTGAATGATATTGTTGAAATGAAAAAACCCCATCCATGTGGGGAGAACCGTTGGAAAATCATCCGAATGGGTGCTGATATCCGAATCAAATGCATGGGCTGCGACCATAGCGCCTTACTCCCCCGCCGCCGTTTTGAAACGAAAATGAAACGTGTATTGGAAAGAGCGGATACCGAATAAAGGAAATTGTATAGTAATCTGTTTCGGAAAATTTCATTATCAAACGATGATTTTTTAAAAACAAGGGTTGTCATCACCCTTGTTTTCTATTTTTATGCTACTTGTGTTTTAGTCAGGCAGTAACTTATAATTGGGATGACTAACGTACATGTATGCAAACCCTTAAGGAGTGAAAGTCTTTTATGGCATTAACAGCAGGAATCGTCGGCTTGCCCAACGTAGGCAAATCGACGTTATTTAACGCAATTACACAAGCAGGCGCAGAGTCTGCCAACTACCCGTTTTGTACTATAGATCCGAATGTCGGCATTGTGGAGGTACCTGACGCTCGTCTGGATAAACTTACGGAACTTGTCAAACCGAAAAAAACTATACCGACTGCTTTTGAATTCACGGATATCGCAGGTATTGTCAAAGGTGCGAGTAAAGGCGAAGGGTTAGGGAACCAGTTTCTATCCCATATTCGTCAGGTAGATGCCATCTGTCACGTAGTGCGTGCCTTTCAGGATGAGAATATCACGCACGTATCCGGCCAGGTCGACCCTATCAGTGACATCGAAACAATCAATTTAGAACTGATCCTCGCTGATTTAGAAACCGTTTCGAAGCGTATGGACCGTGTTGCCAAGATGGCCCGCCAAAAAGATAAAGAAGCGGTAGCAGAATATGATGTGCTATCAAAATTGAAAGACGCATTTGAGGAAGAACAGCCTGCCCGCGCGGTCGATTTTACAGAAGAGCAATTGAAGATTGTCAAAGGACTTCATCTGCTGACTATCAAGCCTATCCTGTATGTGGCCAATGTCAGTGAAGACGAAATCGGCACCGAAGCGGACAACCCTCAAGTAGAAAAAATCCGCGAATATGCTGCTAATGAAAATGCAGAAGTAATTGTTGTCTGTGCAAAAATAGAATCTGAGATTGCCGAACTTGATGGCGAAGAAAAACAGGAATTTCTCGATGACCTTGGCATTGCTGAATCAGGTTTGGACCAATTGATCAAGGCAACCTACAATTTACTTGGACTGGCAACCTATTTCACAGCTGGTGAGCAAGAGGTAAGAGCGTGGACGTTTACGCTTGGAATGAAAGCACCTCAGGCAGCCGGAATCATTCATACTGATTTTGAACGGGGCTTCATCCGTGCAGAGACCGTATCCTACGAAGATCTTGTTGAGGCAGGAACCATGGGAGCCGCTCGTGAAAAAGGAAAAGTCCGTCTCGAAGGAAAAGAATATCTCGTCAAAGATGGCGATGTCATCCACTTCCGTTTCAATGTATAAGCGTAGATTCCGTTTCCCACGTTAAATACTGTTGTTTTTTGATAGATCGTTTGGTATAATACAACATTGTGAGTAATTAACGATAAATTACTCCTTGCTCCTTTCATGTGAAGGAGCCGCTAAGTCCACAAGGAGGTGAAAACGGATGAGAAATTATGAAATCATGTACATCATCCGCCCAAACATCGAGGAGGAAGCTAAAACATCACTAGTTGAGCGTTTTAATGGTATCCTTTCTGATAATGGCGCGGAGGTTGAAAAAGTTGAAGAGCTGGGCAAGCGTCGTCTTGCTTATGAAATCAACGACTACCGTGACGGTATCTATGTAACGATCAACTTCAAAGGTGATCGTGACGCTATCAACGAGTTCGATCGTCAAGCGAAGTTCTCTGATGATATTATCCGTCATATTGCTGTACGCGAAGATGATCAATAAGGAGTGATTCTGATGTTAAATCGTGTCGTATTAGTCGGCAGATTAACGAGGGATCCGGACCTACGCTATACACCAAACGGGGTGGCAGTTGCCAACTTCACCATCGCGGTCAATCGTCCTTTTTCCAACCAGCAAGGTGATCGTGACGCTGACTTCATCAACTGTGTCGTTTGGAGACGCGCTGCCGAGAACCTCGCGAACTTCATGAACAAAGGAAGCCTCGTAGGTGTCGATGGAAGATTGCAATCCCGGAGTTTTGAAAACCAGGAAGGAAAGCGTGTATTTGTCACAGAAGTTGTGGCAGACAGCGTACAGTTCCTGGAAACCAAAGGTTCTTCTCAAGGAGGAGGACAAGGTTCATCTGGATTCCAGCAAAATCAGAATCCTCGTCAAAATGACTTTGGTGGAAACCAAAACAACCAAAACAATAATAACAGCCGAAATGATGACCCATTCGCAGATAGTGGGGAACCAATAGATATATCAGACGATGATCTACCATTCTAAAATTAAGTAAGGAGGGAATGTCACATGGCACGTCGCGGTCGCGCAAAGCGCAGAAAAGTGTGTTTCTTCACATCGAACGGAATTACACACATCGATTATAAAGATGTTGACTTGCTAAGACGTTTCGTTTCTGAGCGTGGAAAGATTCTTCCTCGCCGTGTAACTGGAACTTCTGCTAAGTATCAACGTAAATTGACAAAAGCAATCAAGCGTGCTCGTACGATGGCTCTATTGCCATACGTAACCGAGTAAGCAACCAAAACCTCTGACGAAGGATTTATCCTTCTGTCAGAGGTTTTTTATTTTTGCCTCTGGAAAAAATCATCTTACAGTTAAGCTCCCAATTGCAGAAGACTCAGTTTCGAGATACATTGTTTCCGTTACGATAGTAACGGTTTGGAGGGCCGGGAAATCACTCGCTTTCCATGGGCGGACGGTGAGCTTCCTCAGGCTCCGCCTTGCGGGATCTCACCATGTCCTATCCTCCCATAGGAGTCTCGTAATTTCCCGGCCCTCCTTACGTCTATAAGAGAAACGGAAACATTGGCAAGCAGAGTCATCCAATCATACTAATAGCTACAAAGAGGCCTTGTTTGGCGGTGAATTTGGAAGACATCTTCATGTATGCAGGGGTTCGTTTCTCCCATCCTTCGGATGGGGTGGTAGGGAAACTGCGAGACTCCCGCGGGAGAAGGAGTTAGGCGAGATCCCACAGGGCGATAGCCCGAGGAAGCTCGCCAGGTCCCCCGCAGGAAAGCGAGTAGTTTCCAAACCACCCCTGACGCTTTTATGATAAAGAACCCCTTATCTTGAAACTGAGTCTTCCATAATCCGGCCATATAGTTGAATATGCCTTTTTTAAAATCAACCATCAATAAAAAAAGTATAATGTTGCAATGAAAACCATGTAAGCGCTTAGAAAGAAAAAGGAGTTGTTTGAATAGATTGACAAATAGGGATGGTTTGTTAGGATAGAAAATATTATTTACTTTAGTGATGGAAATTACTGAAGGGAAATCCGGTACAGGAATGAAAGGAGACAGGCTAATGAGTTTTCGTGTGTTGATTTGTGACCCCTTAAGTGAAGAGGGTCTCACACCATTGAAGGATGCAGAAGATATTGAGGTTATCAATACCCCGGGGATGCAGCATGAAGAACTTTTAGAAAAAGTGAATGATGTGGATGCTTTGATTGTACGGAGTCAAACGCGTATTTCCCGGGAAATTGTCGAAGCGGCGCCGAATTTGAAAGTGATTGGACGAGCGGGCGTCGGAGTGGATAATATTGATTTAGATGCAGCAACCGAACATGGAGTGATAGTCGTCAATGCTCCAGATGGAAATACCATCTCAGCTGCTGAACATACGATGGCCATGCTAATGTCTTTAGCTCGGAATATTCCACAGGCCTATAACCTGTTACGTAAAGATAAATGGGAAAGAAAAGCGATGATTGGCGTCGAACTGAAAGATAAGACCCTCGGCATTATAGGCCTTGGCCGGATTGGAGCGGAGGTAGCCCGTCGTGCGAAAGGTCAGCGGATGAATGTTATCGCTTATGACCCATTCCTGACGAAAGAGAAGGCTGAGAAAATGGGCGTTGAATACGGTAGTGTAGAGGAAGTTCTAAAAACAGGTGATTTTATTACGCTCCATACACCATTAATGGAAGAAACGAGACACATGATTGACCGGGAGGCCTTCCAACTGATGAAGCCATCAGCGAGAATCGTCAACTGTTCCCGTGGCGGAATCATTGATGAAGACGCCTTATATGACGCCCTTGTTGATAAGCAGATTGCAGGTGCTGCGCTGGATGTATTCGAAGAAGAACCTGCCATCGGTCATAAGCTGCTGGAACTGGATGAAGTCATTGCTACGCCTCATTTAGGAGCGAGCACGATTGAAGCCCAGGAAAACGTCGCTGTTGATGTCAGTAAGGATATCGTTCATATTCTGCGTGATGGTAATGCCCGGAATCCAGTGAATATCGCCTCTGTTTCCGAAGAAGTAATGGATCAACTGGCTCCTTATTTCACATTGTCAGAAAAGCTGGGGCAATTCATATCGCATTTGACCAGGGGAGTATTGGAGAAAATCAATATTTATTATGCGGGTGAGCTGGTAGACCACCAAACCAATCCACTGACAAGGAATACGGTGAAGGGGATTTTGCGGCTCCATCTCGGGTCGCGGATCAATGAAGTTAATGCCTTTATGGCAGCTGATGAACGAGGTATTATCATTAATGAACAAAAGACTACCCATTCCCGTGGCTTCACTAATTTAATTACCGTAGAAATACAGACCAATGAAGAGACGAGATCA
The DNA here is from genome assembly GCF_000496835.1 of Thalassobacillus devorans MSP14. GTDB lineage: Bacteria > Bacillota > Bacilli > Bacillales > Halobacillaceae > Thalassobacillus > Thalassobacillus devorans_B. The sequence goes on along the minus strand of NZ_KI543237.1, from coordinate 1,124,989 downwards.
GTTTCAGGTACGTTATTGAACGGGCTTGGACCTAGGATTGTAAAGCTTGATCAATATTCTGTCGATGTACTTCCGGCGGGTAACCTTGTGGTAATACGTCACCATGATAAGCCTGGGGCAATCGGTAAAGTCGGTAACTTATTAGCTGAAGATGATATTAATATTGCAACCATGCAGGTGGGACGTACCGACCTTGGCGGACACGCTGTCATGGTTTTGACTGTCGATAAACCGCTTGAAAAGACGTGTACAAATAAAATCAGCCAAATGGAAGAAGTTCGCCAAGTCCATAGTTTACAACTATAAAAAATACCCACCTTGGAGGAAAGCCTATCCTCTTTTGGTGGGTATTTTTTTAGTCCAGCGGTACACTCTTGGAAGTGCGTTGTGAAAATATGCGGACTTCCTCATAACCGGCCCAGCGAGCCAGTTCGATAGATTTGTCATATTCATATCCGACATGATCCGGTTTATGAGCATCCGAACACAAAACGATGCCTACACCGGCTTCATAGCATTTTTTCAATAACACAGGGTCCGGGTAAATTTCTCCCACAGGTTTTCTGAGCCCCGCTGTACTTATTTCAATACAGGTGCCTGACTCTGCCAGTGCCTTAACAGCACGGTCATATTGTTCGTACAGGAAGTCTTTATCGTCGGGCCAATAGGAAAATATTTTAATCAGGTCGATATGTCCGACGAAATCAAACAAATTCGATTCCGCAAGTGTGACGACTTGATCGAAATATTGCCGATAAGCTTCCTTGATGTCCCGTTTTTCGTATTCTTCACGGAAAGTAGCCAGGTCGATACCCCAATCACCAATCCAATGAACAGAACCAATAACATAATCAAATGGATGAGATTCGATGAATGCTTTCATTTCAGCTTCTTTACCTGGTGTATAGTCCATTTCAATCCCCATTTTCACAGAGAGCCCCTCATCTTCCGCCTTGTCGAATAAAGCCTGGTAATCTTTGAAATCAAGACCACGACGGTTATCGATCCAGGGATTGGATATAATGTTTTTGGTTTCATTAAAGAAGTATGCATGTTCGGATATTCCTAATTCCTCAATTCCTTTTTCTTGAGCTTTAGCTAGATATTCTTTTAAATATTCCGTTGAAAAATCGCCTGTCTCATGCATATGTACATGATAATCTGTCCGCATGGTTCTCCTCCTCTGATTTGGGTTGGACTAATCTTATCAAACTATTACGTTAACAGCAAAGGCAAGAGGTATTACCTTTAAACAGAAAGAAGAGCTACCATGCATTGGTGTATTTAATTATTGTAACAAGAAGAAACGTGTTAGAATGAAATGGTACTTTAATCAGAGGAATGCACAAAAAAGATACAGAATATTACTGTGTGTAGAGAGAGAATGGAGTGTCATGGAAAATGATGGGGTCCAAACAAATTACAGATGGGGCTTTAATGACTGGTGTTTATCTGATAATGTTATTGATAAACGTTTTTGTCCCGTTTATTGGAATATTGGTATTCTTTGCTTTACCTGTTCCTTTTATCATATATAGTTATCGACATGGTTTCAAACCAGGTGCTTTCATGTTGTTGACTGCTGTCCTACTCTCTTTATTGGCAGCAACCATTTATTCCTTGCCAATCACCTTACTGGCGGGAGTTGGAGGACTATTTACAGGCCTGTCCCTCCATAAAAAGCGTTCACCATATGAAACGCTCGCGACTGGGACCGTTGGATTCCTGTTAGGCTTAGTATCTGTCTTTCTGGTGACGCAAATGTTGTTTGGAGTCAATTGGATCGATGAAATCAACACGATGCTCGATGAATCCTTTGCGATGACAGAGGGAATGATGGACAACGTAATCGGCGAAAACGAAGCAACAGAAGAGCAAATGCAGGCACTTCAGGAGCAAGTGAATCAATTTCCTGATATTATTCCAAGCCTATTTGCGATCATGGCACTTGTTTTGGCATTCATCAGCCAGTTGCTGAGCTATAAAATTCTGAATAGAATGGAACAAAAGCAGTTGAAGTTTGCTAAATTCAGAGACTTTAAATTACCGACATCGATATTATGGTACTATTTCTTTGGAATGATTTTCACATGGATCAATTCAGATACAGAAAGTATGCTGTACCTGGCAGCGATTAATATCTTTATTGTTACGGGATTATTGATAGCCCTTCAGGGTTTTGCTTTCATTTTCTACTATACCCATGTAAAAAAGCTATCCAAAGCAATTCCTGTTTTTACTATTATTTTAACCATGCTTTTACCAACAGTTCTGCTTTATCTTGTAAGAATCTTAGGTATAATTGATTTAGGATTTTCGATGCGGAATCGCTTAAAAAAAGATAAATGAATGCGTGGATATTGATTGTAGGAGCTGACATTCATGACGAAATTTGTTAAAAAACCAAAGATAAGCAGACACTTTTGGATCATTTATTCGCTGTCCATCGTTTTGCTTGCTTTCATTTGGTATTACCAATGGTCGCTCGGTTTATTGATGACCCTGCTTCTGGCTGCCTCCATTTATTATACGGTCCGGGCAGAACAGAACATGATCAATGAAACCGAGGAATACATCACCACACTTTCCTACCGGGTGAAAAAAGTCGGGGAGGAAGCGCTATTAGAGATGCCATTGGGGATTGTCCTGTTCAGTGAAGAGTATCGTGTGGAATGGACGAACCCCTATATGAATGATTTTGCTGGTGATGAAGAGACATTGGTCGGTCAATCGCTCCAGAATTTATCTGACGACTTGATTACTTGTATTAAAGAGGATAAAAAGGAAGCATGGATTACACTGAAGGACTACGAATTCCAGGTTTTCATCAAAAAAGATGAACGTCTTTTGTATTTATTCGACCGGACGAAGCAGACCGAAATCCAGGATCTTTACCAGAATGAACAGACTGTATTATCGATCATATTTCTGGATAACTATGAAGAGATTACGCAGGGGATGGATGACACTGCTAAAAGCCATCTCAACTCCCAGGTCACTTCCATTCTCAATAAGTGGTCGAACGAATATGGGATCTATTTGAAAAGAACATCGCAAGAGCGCTTTGTAGCGGTGATGAATCAAGAGATCCTGTATCAATTGGAGAAATCCAAGTTTGAGATATTAGATGAAGTACGGGAATTGATTTCCAATCAAAATGTCCCGTTGACGTTAAGTTATGGTATTGGTGTCGGTCCGGTCAGCTTGCCTGAACTGGGGGAATTAGCCCAGTCAAGTCTGGATCTTGCTTTAGGACGAGGCGGTGACCAGGTTGCAATCAAGGATGATACCGGTAAAGTCCGTTTTTATGGCGGGAAAACAAATCCGATGGAGAAGCGTACACGTGTACGTGCCAGGGTCATTTCACATGCTTTGAAAGAATTAGTCAAAGAGAGTGACCGTGTTTTGATTATGGGACATAAGGCACCTGATATGGATGCGGTCGGTGCGGCAATCGGCATTTTGAAGATTGCCCAGGCGAATGATAAGGAAGGCCATATCGTCATGGACGAAGATGAAATCGATACTGGTGTCGACAAAATGATCGAAGAAGTGAAAGATGATGAAGAACTTTGGGCGAAATTCATTTCACGGGAAGATGCCATGGATGTGGTAACGAATGAAACTCTCCTGGTAGTGGTCGATACCCACAAGCCTTCGATGGTTGTAGAAGAAAAACTCTTAAGTAAGACCGAGCATGTGGTAGTGATCGATCACCACCGCAGAGCGGAAGAGTTCATTTCTGATCCGACGCTTGTCTATATGGAGCCTTATGCTTCCTCTACTGCTGAGTTAGTGACGGAACTATTGGAGTACCAGCCGAAGAAACTTAAGCTTTCGATGCTCGAAGCGACAGCCTTACTGTCGGGAATTATTGTCGATACCAAGAGTTTCACCTTGCGTACGGGATCGCGTACGTTTGATGCAGCTTCCTATCTTCGTTCCAAAGGTGCGGATACCGTACTGGTGCAGAAATTCATGAAAGAAGACTTGAATGTCTACGTACGACGCAGTCAATTGATTGAACGGGCAACTATTTATAGGGATGGAGTCGCCATTGCTACTGGAAATGAAGGTGAATCTTATGGTCCGGTATTGATTGCGCAAGCAGCAGATACTTTACTGACGATGAGTGGTGTCGTTGCTTCCTTTGTCATATCGGAACGAAAAGATGGTCGTATCGGTATCAGTGCCCGCTCTCTTGGGGATGTCAACGTACAGGTGGTCATGGAACGTATGAATGGCGGTGGTCACCTGACAAATGCCGCTACTCAACTTGAAGATACCACCATAAGCGATGCGAAAGCATTGTTACAAGATATTATTGATGAATATTTTGAAGGGGGAACATCAGAATGAAGGTTATCTTTACAGAAGACGTAAAAGGAAAAGGTAAAAAAGGCGAAGTGAAGAATGTATCTGATGGTTACGCACGTAACTATCTGTTGAAAAATAATCTGGCTAAAGAAGCGACTCCTGGCAATATGAAAGAATTGAAAGCAAAGAAAAATAAAGAGAAACAACTCGAACAGCAGGAATTAGAAGAAGCAGAAAAACTGAAGGAAACATTAGCCGGTCTGGAAGTGAAGCTGACAGCTAAATCCGGTGATGGCGGGCGTCTATTCGGTTCGATTACAAGCAAGCAAATTGCTGATGAATTGAAGAAGACCCACAAAATCAAAATCGATAAACGTAAAATCGAATTAGACAATCCAATTCGCACCCTTGGTTATACGAATGTTCCTGTTAAACTTCATCCGGAAGTTACAGGTACCATCAAGGTGCACGTGGAAGAACAATAATGCCATCCTTTTTTCTTCTAAAGGGAGGAACAGCATGTGAGTGAATTATGGAATGATCGCACCCCGCCTCATAACGTCGAAGCCGAGCAGGCGGTCCTCGGTGCGATCTTTTTAGAGCCTGAAGCTATGTCGACTGCATCCGAGAAATTGTTGCCTGATGATTTTTACCGGGCAAGCCACCAGCGTATTTTTGAAGTGATGTTAACATTATCTGACAGAGGAGAACCGATTGATCTTGTTACCGTGACAACTGCCTTATCCAATGCCAAGGTGCTGGAAGAAGTTGGCGGTGTCTCTTATCTGAGTGATTTAGCTAACTCTGTTCCGACTGCCGCTAATATTGAATACTATGCCAGGATCGTTGATGAAAAAGCGATACTGAGACGACTGATAAAGACAGCTACAGACATCGTAACTACCGGCTATTCGGACGAAGAAGATGTCGATAGTGTCCTGAATGATGCGGAAAAGAATATCCTTGATGTTTCCCAAAGGAAAAATTCAGGATCATTCAAGAACATCAAGGATGTTTTGATTGATGTATATGATAATATCGAACAGCTTCATAATAATTCCGAAGGTGTCACCGGTATTCCTACGGGTTATCGTGATTTAGATAAAATCACCTCCGGTTTCCAGCGGAATGATTTAATCATTGTCGCTGCCCGTCCTTCTATGGGTAAGACAGCATTTGCGTTGAATATTGCTCAAAACGTTGCAATCAATACGGAGGAAAACGTAGCGATTTTCAGTCTGGAGATGGGAGCGGATCAGCTTGTGTCCCGTATGCTTTGCGCTGAAGGCAATATCGACGCCCAGAGGCTCCGTACCGGAAATCTTGAAGCGGAAGATTGGGGTAAGCTGACGATGGCGATGGGAAGTCTGTCTAACGCAGGTATATACATTGATGATACACCAGGTATCCGGGTCAGTGATATCAGGTCAAAATGCCGGCGTCTGAAACAGGAACATGGGCTTGGCATGATATTGATCGACTATCTCCAGTTGATTCAGGGAAGTGCCAATTCCAAAGAAAACAGGCAGCAGGAAGTTTCCGAGATTTCCAGATCCCTGAAAGGGCTGGCCCGTGAACTGAATGTACCCTTAATCGCTTTATCCCAGCTTTCCCGAGGGGTAGAATCACGTCAGGATAAACGGCCAATGATGTCCGACCTTCGTGAATCAGGAAGTATCGAGCAGGATGCCGATATCGTCGGTTTCTTATATCGTGAAGACTACTATGAACAAGAATCAGAGAATAATAATATTGAAATTATTCTTGCCAAGCAGCGTAACGGCCCGGTTGGCACCGTAGAGCTTGCGTTCGTAAAACAATATAACAAGTTCGTGGATCTTGATCACCGTTATCAGGAGAGCGATATACCGCCAGCCTGATAAAAAGGGTAAGTCCAAGCTGAGTAAAGCTGCTGGGACTTACCCTATTTGTTTTACAGGAGAATCCGTCTGCCCTGCTACTAGCTAATATTGAGAGAAAAAAGCCATTCAATCTGAAATTTTGCCAGAATATAATAAAATCAGCCAATAAATACTGCGTTTGACAACAAATATCTGGACTGGGTGTCCATTAAATAGTGGTCTAATGTCGATAAAAGTCGATATACCCTATTAAAATCACGAACGAATATTTTTAATGTATATTTAATGTTCGGTTATTACATTGACGAAACTCTGTTCTATTGGTAAACTTACGAGTGTCTACAGAAAATATAAACAATAAATTTAATGATTGGCGGAGGTGCCTTATGTCTTCAGTAGTTGTAGTCGGAACCCAATGGGGAGATGAAGGAAAAGGTAAAATTACGGACTTTTTATCACAAAACGCCGAAGTAGTTGCTCGTTATCAAGGCGGTAATAATGCAGGGCATACAATTAAGTTTGATGGTGTAACCTATAAATTGCACTTGATCCCATCTGGTATTTTCTTTGACGATAAGATATGCGTTCTGGGAAATGGAATGGTCATTGATCCTAAAGCTCTGCTCACGGAACTGGAATATTTACATGATAAAGGTGTTTCTACGGATAATTTGCGAATCAGTAATCGTGCCCATGTGATTCTTCCCTATCATCTGAAGTTAGATGAGTTACAGGAAGAAGAAAAAGGCGCCAATAAAATAGGAACAACCAAAAAAGGAATAGGCCCTGCTTATATGGATAAGGCGGCCCGTGTCGGCATTCGTATCGCAGATTTAATGGATAAGGATGCTTTTCATGAAAAGCTTGCGCTGAACCTGGAAGAGAAGAATCGTCATTTTGAAAAGTTATATGGTACCGATAGAATGAATGTAGAAGATATCCTGGAAGAGTATTACGAGTATGGTCAGCAGATTAAGCAGTATGTCTGCGATACTTCTAAGGTATTAAATGATAATCTTGATGAAGGACGCCGCGTTTTGTTTGAAGGTGCCCAAGGAGTAATGCTCGATATCGATCAGGGAACCTACCCATTTGTTACATCTTCTAACCCAATTGCAGGTGGGGTGACCATCGGTTCAGGTGTCGGTCCTACTAAAATCAAGCATGTCGTCGGCGTTTCCAAAGCATATACCACCCGAGTCGGTGACGGACCGTTTCCTACTGAGCTGGACGATAAAATTGGAGAACAGATCCGTGAAGTGGGTCGTGAATATGGTACAACAACTGGCCGGCCACGAAGAGTAGGCTGGTTTGATAGTGTGGTAGTTCGTCATGCCCGCCGAGTCAGCGGTCTCACTGATCTTTCTTTGAATTCCATCGATGTCCTGACAGGGATCGAAACGTTAAAGATCTGCACAGCTTACCGCTATAAAGGGGAAGTTATCGAAGAATTTCCGGCAAGCTTAAAAGTGTTGGCGGAATGTGAGCCTGTCTATGAAGAAATGCCAGGCTGGACCGAGGATATCACAGGAGTAAAAAGTCTTCACGAGCTTCCAGCCAACGCCCGACATTATGTGGAGCGTGTTTCTCAGTTGACGGGTATCCCGTTATCGATTTTCTCTGTAGGGCCTGATCGTTCCCAGACCAATGTAGTTCGCAGCGTATATAGCGCAGATTAAAACTTCTATAATAAAGAGAGTTGACTGGTATGTCAGCTCTCTTTTTGTTGGATAGGTATGTTCAACTATAAAAGCTATGGAGAATCTCATACTAAATTAAAGGGAATTATATAAAAACTATTGCTATCATGAATATATTTGTGATACTATTAACCACGTTGTCGAAAACAAACGAAAAACGTTATTTTATTAAGGCTTGGTAGCTCAGTCGGTAGAGCAACGGACTGAAAATCCGTGTGTCGGCGGTTCGATTCCGTCCCAAGCCACTGCGAAGAAGAGGTCTGGATTTGTTCAGGCCTCTTTTTTGCGTGGTTGAAAACTGATTGTAACAAAAATGTTAAATATTTCGACAATTACCCTTATAAACCTTGATATTTCAACATTCTCGTAAATCTTGAAATTAAGCTAATGTTGCCAATGTTACCGTTATCTGCCATGAAAATTATAAGTGTATTACAAATACAGGTTTCCTGTTTCGACAACCTTCTACCCTATGATAGATTAATGAAGTGAAAAAAATTATTAAGCAATTTAGAGAGAAAGATAGAATAATTGACTTGGTAAAGCTTAGGAGGATTTACATAGTGAAGGGAAAAGGTTTTAACGAAAAGCGGAGGTCAAGCTATTCAGGTTTTTGGGGAAAGTTATTTGTTGCATTTTTGTTCAGTATAGTGCTTTCGGTAAATCCTTCAGTGCAGGCTGAGGGCGAACTATCCACAATCTACCATGTTTATGTAGGAGATGACTACATAGGTGCTGTTGATAAGAAGGAAATGGTCGAAAGTGAGATTGAGGAACTTGTCGAAAAAGCAGAAAAAAAACACGAACGTATGAAACTTACAACTTCAAAGGAAGTAAGTTTCATTGCAGAGAAACTGTTCGAACCATCCAATAACAATGATGAAGTAACAGATAAAATCAATAAGGAATTGACGATTCAAGCGAAAGTTTTCACCGTAGAAGCGGATGGTGATGTGGTCGCGTACCTTCCTTCTAAAGAGAAAGCAGAAGAGACGATTCATCAATTCAAATTGGAATACATGGATGAATCTACCCTGAAAGAAGCAGAGTCAAACATGAAAAATGAAAAAAATCCAGAAGTGAAAAAAGGAGACCCTGCTGTAGTAGATATTTCCTTGTCGAAGGAAATATCCCATTCCAAAGCTAAAGTGAATCCGGAAAAAGTTTCAACCGTAGAAGAAGCAGTGGAACTTTTAAAATCTGGAAAAAAGGTTGAAAAAGAACATACTGTGGAAAAGGGAGACACTATTAGTGAGATAACAAGTGAGTATGATCTGACCGAAGAGAAATTTATGCAGCTTAACCACAATATTGAAAGCTCCGACGATTTGGAGGTAAATGAAACATTAAAAGTAACAGAACAGCGTCCTTATTTGGAAGTGATTGTGAAAGAAGAAGAAATCAAGGAAGCCTCGATTGCCCATGATACGGAAACGAAACGTACAGACGACTTATATGAGGGCGAGACAAAAGTAGAACAAAAAGGGGAAGATGGAAAAAAAGAAATCCATTATTCCGTAACCAAAGTAAACGGGGAAACAACGGAAACCAAAAAGCTTGATGAAAAAACGGTAAAAGAACCAGTCAAAGAAATTATCTTAAAAGGCACCAAAGAGAAGCCTGCTCAAGGTGATGGTATCTTCTCCTGGCCTGCTGTCGGTGGCACAATCACAAGTAAGATGGGACCGCGCTGGGGTGAATCCCATGATGGTATCGATATTGCCGGGGTAAGTGACAGAACCATCAAAGCAGCTGACGGCGGCGTTGTCACTTATGCTCAGTTCAATAACGGTGGCTATGGGAACCAAGTAAAAATCGATCATAAAAATGGGTATGTGACCACCTACTCTCACATGAGTTCCCTCAGTGTCAGCAAAGGACAAAAAGTAGCTGCTGGGGATAAAATCGGAGTGATGGGCACCACAGGTCAATCTACAGGAGTCCACTTGCACTTTGAAGTGCATAAGAATGGTTCACCGGTAAACCCTTTAAGTTATGTTTCAAAATAAATTGGATAGTTGAAATAATAGCCGCGCGCAAGTATTTGCAGCGCGGCTATGTTATTGTAAGAGTAAGTCTTTGGCTTAAAAAGACAATTCATTTAAAATGAGTTAAAATAAACTAAAGTAACACAAACTCGGATGGAAAAGGGATGTGTATTGAATGAGTCAAAAAATATTAGTTGTAGATGATGAAAAACCAATTGCAGATATTTTGAAATTCAACTTAGAAAAAGAAGGATATTCCGTCGTATGTGCTTATGATGGTGATGAAGCGATCGAGCTTGCTGATCAGGAAAATCCTGATTTGATTTTGCTTGATATCATGCTTCCAAATAAAGATGGGAATGAAGTTTGCCGGGAAGTCCGTAAAAAACATAACATGCCGATTATCATGCTGACGGCAAAAGACTCAGAGATCGATAAGGTCCTGGGCCTTGAGCTGGGTGCTGATGATTATGTGACCAAGCCTTTCAATAACCGGGAGCTGATCGCGCGGGTCAAAGCGAATTTGCGTCGTCGCTTCCAGGAGCCGGAAGACGAAGCAACTCAGTCGAAAGACATCAAGATCGGCCGGTTGGTCATTCACCCTGACGCTTATACAGTAACGCGCGATGGAGATTATATCGAATTGACCCACCGGGAATTCGAACTGCTTCATTATCTGGCGAGACATACAGGACAGGTAATGACGAGAGAACATTTGCTGGAGACAGTATGGGGTTACGACTACTATGGTGATGTCCGTACTGTAGACGTAACAGTAAGAAGACTAAGAGAAAAAATCGAGGAGAACCCAAGTAATCCTACGTGGATCGTCACGCGCCGTGGAGTAGGTTATTATTTACGTAATCCAGAGCAGGAGTAGTTTTTAATGAATAAAGTCGGTTTTTTCCAATCTGTGCGATTAAAGCTCATCCTTGTCTATATTTTGCTTCTGTTGTTAGGAATACAAGTGATTGGGGCTTATTTCGCACAGAATTTGGAAAATAATTTAGAGCAGAACTTTAAAAATTCAATCAATGAGCGCGTTCAATGGCTTACTTACAGTCTTACCCAGGCTTTTGAGAATGAGATGGAACGGACGGATGATGAGGTTACATTAGAAGAAGAAGTCCAGGGAATTCTGGGGGACTTTGATAGTAGTGACATCCAGGAGCTGTTCGTAGTGGATAAAAACAGCCGTATTTTAGCTACCTACGGACAACAATATGACCAGCAGGATAATGTAGGGCAAAAAACCCGTGATTCCCTTGTACAAAGTACCTTGTTGTTAGGTGATCCCAAGGATAAAATCTTTGTCGACGAAGATAATGACCGGATCTTTGTCCGGACTTTCCCAATTACCGTAGATGATGAAACCGTCGGAGCTATTTATCTAAGAGCCAGAATGAATGAGATATATACCCAGATGAGTGAAATCAATGGAATATTTGCTAAGGGTACATTGATTTCTTTGACTATTACAGCCCTGCTTGGGATTCTGGTTGCCAGGACAATTACACGACCGATTACAGAAATGAGAAAACAAGCCAAGAAAATGGCAGCTGGTGACTTTTCTCAAAAAGTAAATGTCTATGGATCCGATGAGATTGGTCAATTGGCAGTCACCTTCAATGATTTAAATGATAAAATCCAGCTTGCTCAAGCCACCACAGAAGGTGAGCGGAGGAAGCTTAGTTCCGTATTGTCTAATATGTCGGATGGTGTAATAGCAACAGATCGTCTCGGAGCTATCACTTTGATGAACAAGCCTGCATCGAATTTGATTGGCCAGAGTTTTGAGGATGTTCAAGGACAATCTTTGTTTGATGTATTGGATCTTAACGATCAGATTACTGATATCTCAGAAGTACAGGACACCGGTTCAATGCTGGTCGACATGAGTACAGACGAACAATATATGGTCCTTAAGGCTAACTTTTCTTATGTGTTAGATGAACGACAGAATATGAATGGGTTCATAACAGTGATCAGCGATGTAACGGAGCAGGAGAAAGTCGAGCGGGAACGCAGGGAATTCGTTTCGAACGTATCCCATGAACTGCGCACGCCTTTGACTACGATGAGAAGTTACTTAGAAGCGTTGACAGAAGGAGCCTGGACGGATAAAGAGATTGCACCAAGGTTTTTGGAAGTAACTCAAAATGAAACAGAGCGGATGATCCGCCTGGTCAATGACTTACTGCAATTATCCAAAATGGACAGCAAAGGGCATGAATTATTCAAAGACCGTGTGGAATTCACTGAGTTTTATCATCATATCATCGACCGTTTCGAGATGAACAAAGAGGAAGGCATTACTTTTGAAAGAAACCTTCCTAAGGAAGCGGTATATGTATGGATGGATAAAGATAAGATCACGCAGGTCATGGATAATATCATTTCCAATGCGATCAAGTATTCTCCAGAAGGAGGAACCATCCGTTTTTGGACCAAAAAATATAATAACAAACTTCAGATAAGTGTCTCGGATGAGGGGATGGGAATTCCAGCAGAAAAAGTCGATAAGATTTTTGATCGATTCTATCGTGTCGATAAAGCCCGTACCCGGAAACTTGGAGGCACAGGGCTCGGCCTTGCTATTGCCCGGGAAATGATAGAAGCCCACCATGGACAAATCTGGGCAGAAAGCAAGGAAAACAAAGGAACCACCATCCATTTTACATTGCCGCTTGTGAAAAAGAAGCGGAGGGGTAGCACATGAATTTTGAAACCTTAAAATCTATCATATTATTTATTTTAATTATGCTCAGCTTGTTTTTGACCGTTGCTTTATGGAACTATCAGCCCAATCATGACAGAGTAGAAGATGATATGGGAGTAAACACGGATGTCGGTGGGCTGGAACAGACGATGACCGATATCATACAGCCGAGTAATATCGTCTTTCATACTTCGACCGGCGATTACGGTTTTAAAAAATCTCAGGATGAAGCGCTCTTCTATCAGCAAATGCAAAACTGGACACTTTACAATTTTGAGCCTGCCAAAAATGGTTTTCCAGAAGGGGAAGTGATGTCAGAAGTAGTATTTCCGACTGGTTTGCCAATCCAGACACTTAGCAGCATTTTTACAGTGAGTGAAGAGGAGCAGGAAATAGGGCTTCCTGCCGGAAATTTCAAACATATATTTTTTATTATGGATGAAAGTAAAGAGTCCATCACCGAAGTGAGGTTCGTATCCAAGGATGGAGAAAATGCCATTCGTGCCCAGGTACAGGCTACTGATGCATTTGCCAATTTAATCTCTCAACATCAATCTTTAGAAAATAAACAAGCATTGATTAAATACGAAAATAAAAATACACGAATTTTTATACCGAAAAACGAAGTGATAATGACCGATCATTTCATTTCCGTCACCCCTTTAGAGGTAGAACCATTATTGCATGCCCTTTTTGATGACGTCTCCCGAGTGAAAAAAAGTAAACGTAGTGATGGGACAACCAGTTTTTCTGATTATGACAGTGAGATGATAATAGCAGAAGATGGAAAAAGCATGAGGTTGGAAAGAGCCTTATTTGGAAAAGGGACATTTCTGAATAACTATGAACTGATTTCTGAAAGTATGGCAATGGTCAACAATCATAAAGGATGGACAGATGATTATTACTTGTTTGATCTAGATACTTCCAATCATCAGGTATCTTATCGGATGGATTACGATGGCTACCCTGTACTTTCACCAAGCCGATTATCAGAAATCACTGTCCAGTATCGGCAGGAGGAGTTATACAGGTATAAGCGCCCTTTGTATGATATTAAGAAAGTATATGCCCAGGAGGAGGACGAAAGAAAGATTGTCCTGGATTCCGGTGAAAGTGTCTTAGAAGTATTGGAAAATACACCATCTATCAATCAAGAGAAAATCCAGGATATATCCATCGGTTATCGTTTAATTCCTTCTAACCCTGGAAAACAGAACATTTTTTATACCTTGATGCCTGCCTGGTATGTTAAGCAAAATGGAAAATGGGAAAATATCAGTGAAAAGTTAGAGACCATCCCATTAACGAAAGGAGCGGATCAGGATGCAATGGGGGCAAATTAAAACATTATTTATCCTGAGCTTTCTGATCCTGGATCTCTTCTTACTGCAGCAATTTTTAACCAAAACCGATGATACCGAGCTCGAACAATTAGATGAGAACACTTCTGCTGCAGAGCAGTTAAGCCTTGAAAATATCGATATCTCCGATATACCAGAAGAACAACCTCCGATGGCTTTCATTAACGGCAGGAGAGCGGATTTCACGGAAGAAGACTTGAAAGCCCTTGAAGCGATGGAAGGCGTTGATCCCCAACTGGATACTCAAAATCCGAATTCACTTTATGTAAAACTAAAGGAACCGATTCCGATTGGGGAGGAGGATGACGGCGAAGCAATTATGGCTAAGGCAGAGGATTATGTCATCTACGATGATCAGTATTCCTATTGGGGTAAGAATGACGAACATGATGTCATTTTGTTTTTTCAAAAAAGCAATAATAGTACGATTTATTTCAATGAAAGCGGACTACTGATGTTTTTAGTTGAAAATGGTGAAATAACGGGATATTATCAGACCAGGCTTGGGGATATTGAAAAAGAAAGCGAGAAATCGGAACTGCTTCAGCCTGTTCAAGCCGTATATCAGTTATATGATAATGGAGAGATAAGCTCTGAAGATAAAATTACTGATATGATAGTAGGCTATCACTCTCAAATTCAGGGGGATTCGAATGGTATCCAAGTATTCGCCCCGACATGGAAGATTACGGTCAATAATGAAGACATTCATTTTGTAACAGCAACAACAGAAGGAAGAGTTGTGGAAGTGAATGAAAACGAATTTATTACGAAGGCCCTGCAATCGGCAGGAATTGAGAGAACTCAGGATGTTAATCAGGCAGAAAGCGTTCAAGAGCCAGAGTCCGAATCTGCACAAGAGACGGAAAATAATAATGAATAATTTAGATGGAGGGTCGTTGAATGACCTTACGTTTTAGCGTGTTAGCTTCAGGAAGTACGGGGAATGCTTTTTATATAGAAACAGATCAGGAAAAGATTTTAGTGGATGCTGGATTAAGCGGCAAAAGAATTGACCAGGCGATGCATGAGGTCGGCATGGATCCAAAAGAACTTACTAAAATTTTAGTAACTCATGAACATAGTGATCATATCAAGGGATTGGGTATCGTGGCACGGAAATATAATTTGCCGATTTATGCAAATGAGAAAACGTGGCATGCTATGGATGGTTCCCTTGGTAAACTTACCCTGGATCAAAAGTTTCATTTCGGGATGCAAGAAGTGAAGAGTTTCGGTGATCTTGAGGTTGAATCGTTCGGAGTTTCTCATGATGCCGCAGATCCAATGTTTTATACATTCAGGCATAATGGGAAAAAAGTTTCATTGGTCACCGATTTAGGGTATGTGTCAGAACGTATTAAAAAAACCGTAGAAGATGCGGATGCCTATATTTTTGAATCGAATCACGATGTTGAAATGCTGCGGATGGGAAGGTATCCGTGGAATACCAAACGGCGAATCCTTGGTGATTCCGGCCATGTGTCCAATGAAGATTGTGCCCTCGCTTTGACTGATATTATAACAGATCGAACAAAGCGTATTTATTTAGCACATTTAAGTCAAGATAACAATATGAAAGATCTTGCCCGTATGTCTGTCAGCAATGTGCTGAAAGAAAGAGGGTTTGAAGTAGGATCCCGTGTAGAGCTCCATGATACCGATCCTAAACAACCCACGCCTTTATATGTGGTTGGGTGAATGCTGATTATATGCTGAAATTTTTCTAAGGGTAGTACGGATATTCCATTATAAATAGAAAGGAATGGTAGAGCATATGGGTTATTATGACGACCATTCTCCTCAGACTAGACAGCATAAGAAGAAAAAGAACTGGGTAATGCCTACGATCGTAGGGATTATACTGGGTGCTGTGTTGGTGTTGCTGGCACTTCCTGCATTAATACAGTCCAACTTACTCCCTTATGATATGACTATACCAGAGGATGAAAGTGGGCTTGTAGATGAGGATCAGAATTTGTCGGGTACCACACAAAATGTCGAGGTGGATGTTTCCACTCAGGTTACCGAAGTAGTGGAAAATGTCGCGCCCGCAGTTGTAGGGGTAGTCAACATGCAGTCCCGCTCTAATTTTTGGCAGGAACAGGAAGAAGGAGAGGCTGGTACAGGCTCCGGAGTCATTTATAAAATCGATGGGGATACAGCCTATGTGGTCACCAACCATCATGTCATCCAGGGAGCAGACAAAGTGGAAGTAGCGTTAGCCGACGAAACAAGGGTTACTGCTGAAATCGTCGGTAGTGATTTGTTTACCGATCTGGCAGTGTTGAAAATGCCGGCTGACAAGGTTGAAAAAGCAATTCCTATCGGTAAGTCGGAAAATATCAAAGTGGGTGAGCCTGCAATTGCGATCGGCAGCCCATTAGGTCTACGGTTTTCCGGTTCGGTTACTAAAGGGATCATCAGTGGAAAACAACGGGCTATCCCACAGGATTTCAACGGCGACGGACAAGCCGATTGGCAGGCGGATGTCATCCAGACGGATGCAGCCATCAACCCCGGCAACAGTGGGGGCGCATTAATCAATATAGAAGGACAGCTGATCGGGATCAATTCGATGAAAATTGCCCGTTCTGCGGTAGAGGGAATCGGTTTTGCTATTCCGATCGACGAGGCTAAACCTATTATTGATGAATTAGAAAAAGAAGGCAAAGTAACACGCCCATTCCTGGGAGTAGAAGCTTATTCCATTGCTGATGTGCCGAAGAGTGAAAGACAAAATACGTTACAGCTTCCAGAAGAAGTGGACGGTGGCGTATACTTACGTTCTGTTGAACCTATGTCTCCTGCTGCGAAAGCTGGATTGGAGCAGTTGGACGTCATTACCCAATTGGACGGGGAACCTATTCAAAATATTATTGAACTTCGTCAGCACCTTTACCATGAGAAAAAAGTTGGAGAGGAAATGACAGTCACCTACTATCGCAATGGTGAAAAACAAGAAACCACGGTAACACTGGCCGCACAAGAAGATTTTTAAATCATTGTAAAGCTGTCTCTTTATCCAAGGGACAGCTTTTTACATACATAAAATTATCCACAAGTTGTGGGTATCATGAGGATAAATGATATATATATAGTAGCGAACATAAATTCCTATACTAAATAACTGGTATGACCTGTGAATATGTGTATAACTTCTGTGCATAACCTGTTTACATCGTATGAAAATTTGTGAATAAATGAAAATCAACACCATGTGTTAATAAGTCTGTGGATAATTGTTAGTAAGTCTCAGAAAAATTAAAAATTTTACACGTGTGGATGATTTATTATTAGCTATTAGCAATTAGTTAAATTAATGCATTTGGATAACGGTTAACTTACTGAATTGTAATTTTGGTTATGATCAATTTGTCATTAAAGGAGGCTGTCATGGAAAAATTCACAAAGAAAGTCATTCACCTCATCTCATCTATTCCGGAAGGGAAAGTGATGACCTATGGACAGATTGCCAAGCTTGCCGGCAGCCCTCGCGGTGCGAGACAGGTTGCACGTGTTCTTCACTCCTTGAGTCGAAAATATAAGCTTCCCTGGCACCGTGTGGTCAATTCGAAAGGACAAATTGCCATTCGGGATGAAGAAGCTGCAGAAGAGCAAAGAATTCGCCTGGAAAGTGAAGAAGTCAGGGTGGAAAAGGAACGGTATGTTGATTTGAAGGTATATCAGTATCATCCTCACGTTTAATAAAAATGATTTTTAGGAAGAGAATAACTAACAAGAAGGAAGGAGGGAATGAGAGTGAAGGATAAATTGATACCCGTGACTTCTGTAAGAAGCGGCACCGAACAGCCGTTGACACCTGATATTCACTGCCTGCCGATTCAGGTGGTTAATGTTTGTTTTGTCGGGAGTCCGGCTCATCCGCAGGATTGGGTATTGGTGGATGCAGGCATGCCTAAGTCTGCTGATGAAATTTTAGCTACAGCGCAGGAGCTTTATGGAGAAAATAACAGACCGAAGGCAATCGTCCTTACGCATGGCCATTTTGACCATGTAGGGGCAGTCGAGGAGTTAGTGGACCATTGGGAGGTCCCCGTATATGCCCATGAACTGGAACTGCCCTACCTTACCGGTAAATTGGATTATCCGGAGCCCGATACCAGTGTCGAAGGCGGTATGGTAGCAAAAATGTCACGGATGTTCCCTAATGAAGGCATTGACCTTGGAACCCATGTTCATATGCTCCCTGATGATGGGACGGTGCCATTTATGCCAGGATGGCGATGGGTGCACACACCAGGCCACACCCAGGGCCATATTTCTCTGTTTCGGGAATCTGATCGTTCGCTGATTGCGGGGGATGCTTTTGTAACGGTAAAACAGGAATATTTATTCAAAGTACTGACTCAAGAGCAAGAGATCAGCGGTCCTCCTCGTTATTTGACAACGGATTGGACGGCCGCCTGGGAATCAGTAAAGAAGTTGGAAGCACTGAAGCCAGAACTGGCTGTCACGGGGCACGGGCTTCCTATGAGCGGGGACGAATTGACCCAAAATCTTGCCAGATTGAATCGGGACTTTGACAAAATAGCTATCCCTGATTATGGGCGGTATGTAGAGGAAAATAAAAAATAAGCCGGAGCACTGGGCCCCGGCTTATTCTATGTGAGAATACTTAGAAGTAGTAAATATATTGGAAAAGTCGCAAATATACTGGTGAACTCGCCAATGAAAAACTATCTCACTAATAAAATTCTGACCTGCCTCAGTTTGTGTCTTTGGCTTGATCGCTGAATAAGGTGACGCCAGGCTTACCGCCTTTCCCACGATAGATCCGCTCAACATAATCTTCCGTAATCGCTCTGATGTCTTTATACATGAACAGCACTGGAAAGATGTTGAACAACACCGCCGCTGCCAGCAGTAAATCAAGGAACTGCCATACGAACTGGAGACCGCCGATGGCTCCCAGGTAAATAGAAATGACATAGAGGACACGCATCCCTTTGGAAGCTTTCAGACCGAATAAGTACTCTGCCTGCTTTTCTCCATAGAAAATGATGACTCCTACCGTGGTCAGTACAAAGAACAATAAAAAGATAGCGACAAATGTACCTCCGAATTGTTCGCCGAAAACATCGGCAAATGCGATATTCACCATGTTGGAGGATTGATCGGCGCCTACTTCTTTCCAGGCTCCGGAAGTCAGGACAGCTAGTCCGGTTACGGTACAAATGACAATCGTGTCGACGAAGACACTGAAAATCCCCCATAGCGCCTGTTTACTTGGATGATCGGTTTGTGCGGCAGCATGAGCGACTGGACCTGTACCAAGTCCTGCTTCATTAGAGTATAGACCTCGTGCGACTCCCCAGCGAATAGCCTGAGCAATCCCGGCACCGGCAAATCCTCCAGCTGCCGAAATCGGGGTGAAAGCATTAGCGAAAATAAGGCCAAAAACGCTGGGGATGGATCCTATGTTCGCGAAAATGACAATGAAACAAACAATTAAGTAAGATAATACCATAAATGGGACCAGTTTATCGGTTACTTTCCCAATACGCTTAATTCCTCCGAAGATGATGACACCAATCAACGCGGTGATGATGAGGCCCGTAATCCATGCCGGCCACCCAAAAGCCCCTTCTACTTGGGTGGCAATGGAATTGGATTGGACCATGACACTCGGAATGATTTCAATCATGAGGAAAAAGGCGAATAAGGCCGCGATTTTGTTCCAGCCTAAGCCTTTTTTGATATAATACTGCGGTCCTCCTACCCAGACTCCTTCTTTGTTCAATTCCCGGTACTTGAGCCCGAGCAGAATTTCCGAATATCTCGTTGCCATCCCGATTAAGGCAACCATCCACATCCAGAAAAGGGCACCGGGGCCGCCCATGGCAATAGCAAGCGGAACTCCTACAATGTTAGTCGCTCCAGCCGTCGAGGCAAGGGCAGACGTGAATGCCTGGAACGGGGTGATGGTTCCTTCGTGCTTGTTCTTCTTGAATATTTGCCCGATTGTCCGTTGAAGTACGTGACCGAAAAATCGGAATTGGAAAAACTTAAGTTGGACAGTCAAGAATAAGCCGCCAATGATAAGGATGATAGCTAAAACGTAAGTCCAGAGGAAGTTTGAGATATCAGCTACCCCTGTTTCAATCAGAGTAATCAGGTTTTCCATGGTTAAGCTCCTTCCATGTTATCGGTGTTAGTAGTTGCTTACCCGATTTTCCAATTGGTAAAGCGTTATATATTTACCAGTATGGTAAGGGAAAAAAGAAGGAAAAGAGCTGTATGACGGGCCAGATAAGTACGATTGAATAGATAGGCATTTTGCAAACAAAAAAAGGACCCCTATACAGGAGTCCTTTTTGTAACGTCAATTACTTTTGAACGTTAGCAGCTTGAGGTCCACGTTGACCTTCTTCGATATCGAAAGTTACTGTTTGACCTTCTTCAAGAGTTTTGAAGCCTTCGCCTTGAATAGCAGAGAAGTGAACGAATACATCGTCTTGTCCTTCTACTTCGATGAAACCGAAACCTTTTTCTGCGTTAAACCATTTTACTGTACCTTCTACCATGGTAATTCCTCCTGCGTGGCTATGCCACATTGTATTACTCTTCTTGCTCTTCATATTCATTCAAGACGAAAACACTTTTCTTCTTTCACTCATATCCGAACAATAATAAGTGCTCTAAGCATAGCACCTGAATGCAGGAAAAGCAAGCTTTGCGCCCAAAAACTTTCATATTAGTGTGAATGCGACAGTATTCGATTCCATTAGACATGAATTCTTCACTAAAAAGGATGTCTATTGGCTGGGCGCAGGGAAAAGAAATCTATTTCGCAATTCCTCCATTCGTCGTATTTTTTGACTGATCCTTAGTGCATAAGCAATGCGTTAATTGTATGAATTTAACATTTTCTGTCAATTGGTATAGACCTCTAGGCTGCAACCTTGCTATTCTGATTTTAATACTTTTGCAAAGGAGGGAAAGGGTTACCGCTGGAAAATCGTTTTAAAACATATAAGGAGGTCTTCAAATTGAAAAAAGTATTAGCATCACTCAGCTGTTTCATGCTTGTTTTTTCACTTTTGATTCCTGCCGCTACTGCTAAGACGACTCCAAAAGATTATCACCAGCCAGATCCTGAAGCTGAAGAGGCGCAAAATGGAATGATCAAACGTATCATCGCTCAAATGACGGATCGGGAAAAAATCGGCCAGCTGGTAATGCCTTCTACCTTTGATGATGGGACAGGTATGCCAAATGAATTCACGAAACGAGCGATCCAGGAGTATAAAGCAGGATCAGTGATTGTTTATGGAAAGCGTACGGCGGACCATCAGGCAGCCTACAATAACCAACTGCAGAAATGGGCCGCAGAAACGGATAAAAGCATTCCGCTCATCATCTCAGCTGATCTTGAATATGGCGCGTCTCAACGTGTACCAGAAGATGCGACTACTTTTCCTAGGCAGATGGGAATCGGTGCAACGAACAGTATAGAGAATGCAGAGCTTGTTTCCCGTATAACGGGAAAAGAAGCGAGAGCGATGGGATTCAATTGGAATTACTCTCCTGTTGCTGATGTGAATACGAATCCTGAAAATCCAGTTATCGGAGTGCGCTCCTTTGGGGAAGACACAGAGCTGGTAGCGAAAATGACAGCTGCACAAGTAATTGGAAACCAGGCAGAGGGCGTCATGGCTTCAGCGAAACATTTTCCAGGCCATGGAGATACTAGTGTCGACTCTCATTATGGGATAGCAAGGGTATCGTACGATCGTGAAACGTTGGAGGAAATTCATCTGCCTCCTTTTCAAGCTGCAATTGAAGCGGGTACTGATTCAATCATGACTGCCCATGTCATTGTCGATGCGATCGATCCGGAACTTCCTGCGACCTTATCGAGAAAAGTGCTGACAGGACTTTTACGTGAGGATATGGGTTTTGATGGCTTAATTGTAACAGATGCGATGAGCATGAAAGCCATTGATGACCACTGGGGAGCAGGGAACGCAGCTGTTCTTGCGATCAATGCTGGAGCTGATATCATCATGGCGACAGGAAACCAGGAAGATCAGATAGAAACCTTTGAAGCGTTATATGACGCTTATAAAACTGGTGAAATTTCCAAGAAGCGGGTCCATGACTCTCTGGAACGGATTTTAGCGAAAAAGTTTAAATATAATCTATTCAATGAAAGGTTAGTAGATCCGGAAGAAGCTCTGGATATCACTCATACACCTGCTCATAAGCAAGCTGCATCCAACATAGCGATCAACTCCATGACATTGCTTAAAAATGAAGGAGTGCTTCCTTTTGATAATCAATCGGAGCAAACAACATTAGTTGCCGGAACGAAATACATTAAACAAATTGCAGAAAAGGTTGAAGAAAAATCGAATGGTCAGGTCATGAGCTGGGCGGCTCCAAGCACAAACCCTGATGCCACACAAATCCAGGAGGCGGTCGCACTGGCAGAGGCAGCGGAACGCGTGATTGTACCGACGTACTCAGCAAGCGTGCTGCCTGAAGGACAAGCTGACTTAGTGAAAGCACTTAATGATACCGGGAAGCCTGTCGCTGTCGTTTCACTAGGCCTGCCATATGATATCAAGGAATTTCCGGGAGTAGATGCTTATCTTGCTTCGTATGCACTGGACAGGTGGGGTACAGCGAACCCGACTGCCTGGACCGGAGCAGTAGATGTAATTTTTGGAGAGAATCCAGGAGGAAAGCTGCCAGTCAATATCGAAGGTCTATACCAAATGGGTTCAGGGTTGACATATGAATAACCAGTGAAAAACGGCGTGTCCTTAAAGAGGACCGCCGTTTAGCTTTGTTTTTGCTGATATTTTTTATCGAGCTGGTTGTTTTTGATGAACATGTATAATAATGCTCCAAAGATGATGATATACCCCGTGATGCTCATCATATCAGGTACCTGGTTGATAACGACGATACTGATCAACGTAGAAAAGACCACGGTTGAATAGAAGAAAATCGAGATTTCCTTCGCAGGGGCAAATTTATAGGCAACGGTGATCCCGAATTGGCCCATCGTAGCGAACACTCCTGCTAAGAGGAGATAAATCAGCTGCTGCATGGTCATCGGTTCCCAGAAGATAATGACGAATGGCAGCAGCGCCACGGTTGTGAAAAAGGAAAAGTAGAAGACAACCGTATAAAACTTCTCTTTATTGCCAAGAATCCGAAGCACCGTATAGGCTCCCGCAGCAAATACGGCTCCGAGAATCCCGCCTAAATAAGGTACGATATCCACGGAAAATTGCGGCTTGATAATAAACAGTGTTCCGATAAAGGCGATGACGATCGCCACCATTTGGAATAATTTCACACGTTCTTTTAAGAAGATGGCAGAGAAAATAATCGTCAGAAACGGACTTAATTTATTCAGCATATCCGCATCGGATAAAACCAGTTCATCGATCGAATAGAAAAACAGCACCATGCCGAGCATCCCCATCGCTGATCGTATGAGCAGGTACTTCTGGTTTTCCCTTTTTCCGAATAGCCTTTCTTTATAGTACATCACAAATCCGAACGATATAAGGACGGAAATGATGTTCCTGAACCACGTTTTCTGCACGGTAGGCAAGTCGCCTGACAGCTTGACAAAGGCGGCCATCACCGAAAAACCAAACGCTGATATCAATAACAAGATGATTCCTTTATTTCGATCTTTCATAAGCTTCCTCCATCTATTTGAAAGAATTGATGATGTTACATGTTACACACTCTAACCATCCTAATACAAAATTAACCCCTGGAAAAGTTTCTTGCTTTATGTAAGTATTTATAAGTTTCTCTGATCCAACCCTCCATGTATGAAAACCATTAATAGTGCTTCATCTTGGTAAAGAACCTCTTAATCTAGTACACTTTTAATAAACGTCACTACGATGGAGGAATAGCCATGATTGATTTACGAAGTGATACGGTAACGAAACCGACAGAAGCGATGCGGAAAGCAGCGTATGAAGCGGAAGTCGGCGATGATGTATATGAAGAAGATCCGACGGTCAATAAGCTCGAGGAGCGGGCGGCGGAATTGCTTGGTAAAGAAGCGGCCTTGTTTGTGACCAGTGGTACGCAGGGGAACCAGATTGCTGTCCTGACTCATTGTAAGCCTGGGGATGAGGTGATTCTGGAGCAGGATGCCCACCTGTTTGTTTATGAGGGAGCTTCTATGTCAGCATTGGCAGGAGTGCAGCCGCGTACAATCAAAGGAGAGCGGGGAGCGATGTCCCCTACTGATGTGGCTGCTGCGATCCGTGGTGAGGACATCCATTTCCCGGAAACTGGTCTGATCTGTCTGGAGAATACTCACAACAAAGCTGGAGGAGCTGTGCTCCCACTGGAAAATATGAAAACGATCGCTCAAATTGCACGGGAACACCATGTACCCATCCATCTTGATGGGGCGAGGCTTTTTAATGCTTCAGCTGCGACGGGAATACGAGTCGAACGTTATGCAGAGCTTGCCGATACCGTCCAGTTTTGCATGTCCAAGGGTCTTGGAGCTCCAGTTGGTTCTATCATCGCTGGCTCCGTGGATTTCATTAAGAAAGCAAGGAAGTGGCGGAAGCGATTGGGAGGCGGACTGAGGCAGGCTGGGATTATCGCAGCACCAGGCTTAGTCGCTTTGAATGAAATGACGGAGCGGCTGGTGGATGACCATGAGCGTGCGGAACAGCTGGCGGCAGGATTGGCAGAGGTTGATGGACTGACCGTGGAAAACGAAGTGGAAACGAATATTATCCTCATCAATACAAAGCAGGCAGGCTATACGGCAGAACAGTTTTTGGCTGCTTTGAAAGAGGAAGGGGTTTTGGCAGTACCATTCGGCCCGCACACCGTCCGGTTCGTCACCAATTATCATATTACAAAAGAAGATATCGACACTGTATTGATGAAGGTAAATCAACTGGTCAACTAGTATGTAAAAAGAACCGTTTCCCGTCCCACGAGGAGAGGGCGGTTTTTTTTGCGACAAAATGTCGGAAAATTTAGATAAATGGTTAATAAGTACTAGCAATTTACTTCCTACTACTCAATCAATTTATGTAATGGCTATGCTAAAATCAAATTCAACGCAATAGACTAAATTTTCTGAACAAAAGGAGGTTAACAGCAATCTACTAATCTATTGTCTGTTAAATTTTAAATTGGAGGGATGCTTATGAAAAAAGGTTTATTCCTGTTTACGTCTACTTTATTGATGATGTCCATTTTCACGATGAGTGCCTGGGCATCTCCTGAGAAAGAACAAGCGAATGCCAACAACTGGGTCCGGGTTCTAATTGATTCTACTAATGAGAACGCGAAAAACCAGGCGAAAGAAAAGTATGATGTCAGACATGATTTTGGGAAACAAGGTTTTTCTACCAATGTGACACTCCAGCAATATGAAGCTTTGCAACATAATAAAAATCTCCATGTTACTAAAGTGGACAAAGTTTCTTTAGTAAGCAAACCTCAAGCTGCGGCTAATCGTAGCGCTACCCCTTCTGATCAAACCCCTTGGGGAATGGAAGCCATTTATAACGATGCCTCCATTACAGCCACTGACGGCGGGGATAACATCCGTGTAGCTGTTCTTGATACCGGTTCAAAAACCGACCACGCCGACCTGGAAGGGAACGTGGAACAATGTAAAGATTTCAGTATGTTCTTTTTTTCCCGCGTAGACGGTTCCTGTAACGATGTAAATGGGCACGGCACCCATGTAGCCGGAACTGTTCTGGCCAATGGCGGGGTTGACGGGGAAGGTATCTATGGCGTAGCTCCTGATGCTAAACTATGGGCCTACAAGGTCCTGGGTGATTTAGGCACTGGTTTTTCTGATGACATTGCCAATGCGATCCGCCATGCTGCCGATCAGGGACAAGTAAAAGGGGTGAATGTGGTCATCTCTATGTCGTTGGGATCCAGCTCAGAAAGCAGCTTGATAACAGAGGCCATCAACTATGCCTATGACAAGGGTGTACTGGTGGTGGCGGCAGCAGGTAACTCTGGTCCCGATGCTGATACAATCGGCTACCCGGGGGCAGTTGAAAATGCTGTGGCTGTAGCAGCTTTAGAGGATGTTCAGGAAAATGGAACGTATCGTGTTGCTGACTTTTCTTCCCGCGGAAATCCTGACACGGATGGCGACTATGTCATTCAGGAGCGTGATGTAGAACTTGCTGCTCCAGGAGCAGCGATTGCGTCCACGTGGAATGACGGTGGTTATAACACAATCAGTGGTACGTCGATGGCGACTCCGCATGTTTCCGGTCTTGCAGCTAAAATCTGGGCGGAAAACCCTGGACTAAGCAATACGGATCTACGTGCCGAATTGCAGAACCGTGCGACAGCGAATGACATCCTTGGCGGAACAGGAGCCGCTGAAGGTGACGATTATGTTTCCGGATTCGGTTTTCCACTAGCACAATAGAAAAATAGGTCCTATCACCTATTTATTCACCTCTAACTGCTCAATAAATAGAGGGATGGGCTATGCTAAAATTAAAATCATTAAATTTAACAGAATCTTCGGATAATATTCGATGGATTCCAGAAATCTATACAAAAATACTTAGAAAAGGCGGAATAGAATGAAGAAACTATTATTCTCGGTTACTACCACTCTATTACTTATATCCTTATTTGCTGTCGGTGCATTTGCTGCTGCAGCGGATGATGCCAAAGCTAATGGACAGGAACAAATTCGTGTTTTGATCCAGGCAGCTAATGATGCTGTTGAAGAAAAAGCAAAAGCGAATTATGGTGTCCGCCACGATTTTAATGCCAAAGGTTTTACTACCAATGTAAACCAGAAGCAATTCGATGCTTTGCAAAAGAATAAGAATTTAGAAGTATCGAAAGTAGACAAGGTGTCATTGGAGGCTAAACCGGGGAGTTCTAATAATCGCGCTTTACCTTCCGATCAAACGCCTTGGGGAATGGAAGCCATCTATAATGACAGCTCCATCACGACTACAGATGGTGGAGATAATATCCGGGTAGCTGTACTTGATACAGGCGTTGCCGACCATGTGGATTTAAATTCAAATGTGGAGCAATGTAAGGACTTCAGCCAAATGCGCACTTCCCTGGAAGAAGGTACATGTACTGATAAAAACGGTCACGGCACACACGTAGCAGGTACCGTACTTGCGGATGGTGGAGCAGATGGACTTGGTGTTTATGGTGTAGCACCGGATGCCAAACTATGGGCTTACAAAGTTTTGAATGACCGTGGATCCGGTTACTCTGATGATATTGCGAATGCAATCAAAATGGCTGCGGACGAAGGACAGGCTAACGGTGTGAATGTCGTTATCTCTATGTCTCTAGGAGCAAGCTCTGAGAGCACGTTGATTTCCGACGCTGTCACTTACGCTAATAATAATGGTGCACTTGTGGTAGCAGCTGCCGGTAACTCTGGGCCAGACGCCAACACTATCGGTTACCCAGGTGCCTTAGAAGATGCAGTTGCAGTAGCAGCGCTTGAAGATACGCAGGAAAATGGAACTTACCGCGTGGCTGATTTCTCTTCCCGTGGTAATCCGAATACGGATGGCGACTATCAGATCGGCCGTTTGGATGTAGAAGTATCCGCACCTGGAAGGGCTATCGAATCTACCTGGTATGATGGCGGCTACAACACCATTAGCGGTACATCAATGGCTACTCCACATGTATCCGGTCTGGCAGCTAAAATCTGGGCTCAGAACCCTGGATTCAGCAACACAGACTTGCGTGCAGAACTTCAAAACCGTGCAACTGCCAATGATATCCTTGGTGGATTAGGAGCTGCATCAGGCGATGATTACGCGTCTGGTTTCGGCTTCCCGCAAGTAAACTAATTTGGTATACAGGATGCTTCTTGCATCTTTGTAGATATTCTTGTGTGACCCCCTACTATACATGAGAGCAAAAACGGACGCCTTTAGCGCGTCCGTTTTTGTTTTGCTTATTCTGACTCTATTTTTGCTACAATCTGTTCACAGATCTCATGAGTGGTAAACGAATCCTGAATGGATGGGTCCGGCGTCCGGTTGTTGGCAATACAGTCGATGAAATGCTCGGTAATCTGGTAAAAACCACGTTTATACAAGGTTGGATCCCAGCCGCCGAATTGGGAGAGGCATATCTCTTTATTGTGATAATGGGTCGTTTCCACCAGGTCCTTGATGACATACTTATGATTTCCCGCGGAGTATTCGATGGTTTCTTCCGTAACGCCGCCATTGCGGTCCATGATCCCCATCGCCGTGCAGCCGTCACCGGCCAGCTGGATGATCAGGTGGTCCATCATATCGCCGTTTTTCAGGGTCCGAACATGGATGTCTTTCACTTCGGTATCCATCAGAAAACGAAGGGTATCAACGACATGGATAAAATCCTCGACGACAAAACGCCGGACATAATCGGGAAGCTTGAAGCGGTTTTTCTGCATGATGACCAGGTTTGGTTTTCCTTTTTCTTTCAAAGCTTTGACTGGAGGAATGAAGCGCCGATTAAAACCGACCATGGCTATTGTCCTGTTTTCTTCTGCCAGTTGTACGATTCTTTGGGTCTCATGAAAATGCATCGAAATCGGCTTATCTATGTAGGTATGGACGCCATGCGACAGCAGCTTCTCCGCTATTTCCACATGTGCCTCTGTCGCCGCACTGACGATTGCGCCATCGATATCCTTCTCAATCAGCTCCTCGACGGTCTGGACTTTTTCCGTAATCCTATATTTAGCGCATAACTGCTCCAGCGTCTCTTTATTTCGGGTACAGAGTATAAGTTCGATCCCTTCTTTTTCTGAAAGGACAGGCAGGTAGGCTTTCTTAGCGATGTCTCCTAATCCAACAATTCCAATTTTCAAAGTTATCACCCCGCTATTAGTTGATGTCAGCGTAACATGGAACAGCAAAAAGCTCTTGTCATTTGCATTTGTGGAGTAAGTACGGCGTGTGTTTGTTCTTAGTCGTTTTCAGCTATGATAAACTAAGGCTATCCTTAATAAAGGAGGAGTCTCCATGAAAATCATGATTGTAACCGTAGGGAAATTGAAAGAAAAATACTTGAAGCAGGGCATCCAGGAATACGTCAAACGCCTGGGTCCTTATGCATCCATAGATATCGTAGAAGTAGCAGATGAAAAAGCACCAGAGAACCTGAGTGAAGCGGACATGAAAGAAGTGAAAAATAAAGAAGGGGAACGTATTTTAGCTAAAATTAATCCGGACAGCTACGTCATCACGCTTGAAATCGAAGGTGAACAACTCACATCAGAAAAGCTGGCGAAAAAGTTGGACGACCTGGCTACATACGGAAAAAGCAAGGTAACCTTCGTGATTGGCGGATCGCTCGGGTTAAGTGATGAAGTGTTGCGTCGCAGCGACATGGGGCTTTCTTTTTCAAAAATGACATTTCCCCATCAGCTGATGCGGCTGATTTTGGTCGAGCAGATCTACCGTGCGTTTAAGATCAATCGAAATGAACCGTATCATAAGTAATGAAAGTATAAAAAGCTATAATTAGTTTGGATTTAAGAAACGTAAACAAAAAGGCTGGAGATAAGAATATGAATGAACCTATTATCATTGTTGGAGCCGGTTTAAGCGGCCTTCGTACCGCGTCTTTGCTTGTTTCGCAGGGGATCGAGTGCAAGGTGCTGGAGGCGAGAGGGCGAATTGGAGGAAGAGTTTTAAGCGAGTCAGTCGTGGACAGGCCTGAACTGGGCAAGTTTGACCTGGGACCAACGTGGTTCTGGCCACAACATGAGCCCGTTATCTCCCATCTGGTGAAAGAACTTGAGTTACAAACATTCGTACAGCATACCGAAGGAGCGATCCTTTTCGAACAATCTCAGCATCAACCTGTACAGCGGAGAAGGTTACCAGAACGCGCGGTTGAAAGGTCAGATCGCCTCGCGGGAGGCGTTCAGTCTCTTATTGATGCCATAGCAGCCACACTCCCTGATGGAACGATAGAACTGGAGACACGTGTAACAGCAATTCGTATGGATGAAAGAGAAACAATTTCTCTGGAAACATTGCAGGCAGATAGAAGGCAAGAAAGCATGCGGGCAGAAGCGGTGATCCTGGCATTACCGCCCCGGATTGTGGCACGGCACATCATCTTCTCGCCTGCTCTTCCTGTCAAGCTTACGGATAGCTTGCTGGATAAGCCCACATGGATGGCGGGTCAGGCTAAGGCAGTTGCGATTTATGATCGTCCGTTTTGGCGGGAGAATGACCTTTCCGGACAGGTCATGAGCTGGGCTGGTCCTTTGCAGGAAATCCATGATGCATCACCTGAGACAGGTTGCGGAGCCCTCTTTGGTTTCTTTGGGATGCCTGCCACAATGCGCCAAAAGCTGGGTGAGGAAAAAATTCACAAGCTTGTCGTCGATCAGTTGGTGCGGCTGTTTGGACCGTCCGCTGAAAAACCGATTTCCCTTCTTTATAAGGATTGGTCAAGTGATGCTGACACTGCTGTGGCCGATGACTCCACTCCGCTCATCAATTTTCCGGATTATGGACGCCCGGAAAGTGCCCACGCCTGGGATAAAAGGGTTATTTTTGCTGGTACGGAAACCTCTCCGGCACATGGGGGACACCTGGAAGGAGCGCTGCGATCGGCTGAACGCGCTTATAATGAAATTATTACGTTATATAAATAACCCTTAAAACAAACTTTGCAAGTGAAATTTACACTTCGTTCAACAAAAAGCACCTTACCTGATACCTGAAAATTGTCCCAGGCGTCATGGAAGTGTGCTTTTCCTTTTGCTTGATGTAAACGGAAGAATAAATGTTTGGGTAATATTTACAAAAAATCAAATCATCTTAGTACTATACATACGTCATAAATATTTTAAAATAATGATAATAATGATACACTGAGATGGGAATAAAAATAACCGGAAAAGGTGTATGATCAAGCCGAATTTTGTCTTGCTGATCATCTATCAGCAGGCTGGATACTGCATCTTTTCTGCATGCTTAGGGAGTTTGAAAGTCAAAATGAGCGAAAAATATACGAAATCAGATGTCATCTTAATTGGTGCAGGAATTATGAGTGCAACATTGGGGTCACTACTGAAAGAATTAGTACCTGACTGGAACATCAGAGTGTTTGAAAGGCTCGAAAGTGCAGGAGAGGAAAGTTCGAATGTATGGAACAATGCAGGGACAGGACATGCTGCGTTGTGTGAGCTCAACTACACTCCGGAAAAACCGAACGGTTCCATCGATATCAAGAAAGCGCTTAAAGTCAATGAGCAATTCAGAGTATCCAAGCAGTTCTGGGCTCACCTGGTAAACAGCAATAAAATCCGTAATCCACGGGAATTCATTATGCCTTTGCCACACATGAGTCTGGTACGAGGAAAGCAGAACGTAGAATTTTTAAGAAAGCGTTACGAAACCATGTCTGCCAATCCGCTGTTCAAGGAGATGGAATTCTCCGATGATCCGGAAATACTGCAAACTTGGATTCCGCTTATCATGAAAAATCGGCCGGCAGACGAAGCGATTGCGGCGACAAAAATCGAGACCGGAACCGATGTCAATTTTGGCGCGTTAACGCGTAAAATGTTCGATCATTTAGAGGGTAAAGACATTGAAGTTTACTACAAACATAATGTAGAAGATATTACACGTACCAGTGATGGCGCGTGGGAAGTGAAAGTCCTTGATATGGCTAGCGATAAAATCGAATACCATACCGCGAACTTTGTTTTCATCGGCGGAGGCGGCGGAAGCTTCCATCTTCTGCAGAAGACCGGAATTCCTGAATCTAAGCATATTGGCGGATTCCCGGTAAGCGGCCAGTTCATGGTCTGTAAAAATCCGGAAGTCATTGAAAAACACCATGCAAAGGTATACGGGAAAGCTGAGGTTGGAGCACCTCCAATGTCAGTGCCGCATCTCGATACACGGTTTATCGATGGGAGAAGGTCGCTGTTATTCGGACCATTTGCCGGTTTTTCACCGAAATTCCTAAAAACAGGGTCTCTGACAGATTTGGTGACGTCAGTAAAACCGGATAACCTCCTTACCATGTTAGGGGCCGGGGTGAAAAATGTTTCGTTGACCAAATATTTGATAGAACAGGTGATCCAGTCGAAAGAACAGCGTATGGAAGCTTTACGCCAATTCATCCCGGATGCCAACAGTGAGGACTGGGATCTGGTAGTAGCTGGTCAACGTGTACAGGTCATCAAAGATACAGAGACCGGCGGAAAAGGAACACTACAGTTCGGTACGGAAGTGGTCAATTCTTCCGATGGATCGATCGCTGCCCTGCTGGGTGCTTCCCCAGGTGCTTCTACCGCTGTATCCGTTATGCTTGAAGTACTCGAACATTGCTTCCCGCAGCACATCAAAGAATGGGAACCGAAAATTAAAGATATGATCCCTTCTTATGGCAAGGTGTTGTCTGAGAATCCGGACCTTCTCGAAAAGATTAATACGACAAATGACCGGGCACTGGGTTTAGCAGAAGATGAAAAAATAGCAAATTCAAACTAAGAGGGTAAAGGAAGTGTAATGGGCTGTTTCAGCTCATTTATGCTTCCTTTATTTTTAATGAAGGAAGGGATGGAACAGATGAGAAACAGCCGATGGTTGTGGCCAATAGCGGGAATGGTTTTTGTAGTTGCTGCTTTGTTAGACTTGAAATATAAAGGATTAGGATATCGTGTATTACCAGACTCTGTGCAGGATTATATTGGTTCACGTTTGTAAATGCCTGCCCCACTTTGCTGAATGTAGAGTGGGGGCAGGCATTTTTTCATATTCTCTTTATGAACCTGGATGTGTTCTGTCCTAACCCCCATATGTTCCTCCCTAACACCAGCAACTTCTGACTTAACGCGACGACGTTCTTCCTTTTCATAAGAATGTGGACACCATGCGGCAAAAACAGCCGTGCTCTTGTAAGTTTTTCAGTGAATTTGAGGAACGAAAATAAAAGGAAATCGGCATGTTTTAGCCAATTAGCAAGTATAACCAAATTTATTTTAGGAGGGATTGGATGGATAATTTATTAAGTGTTGTGTTGGGGTTTGTGATGCTGGTTGGAATTTTCCCAGTGATCAAAGTGGTGAAAATGGCGTTAGGAAGTTATTACAGCATCTTGTTCAATGAGGAAGGAATGGCTGGTGATAAATTAACAACAGGCACAGAAGTGATTGCCGGTTTTGCTCACGAAAACAGTTTTGTGCAAATTAGAGGGCCAACTTTTAGGGCAGGGAAGGAGGCAATAGGAAGCTATGTCAGATTTCATATTCGGAAAACGTACCCCAAGATTCATTCCGGTTAAACTGTGGACTCACCGAAATAAAATGGATGAAGAGGGGAGCTTGATTTAATTGGGGGTGGTGTATGAAAAATTGTTTATCTCCATAACGGATCGCCTGTAGAGCTAGCGGTAATTCCCGTCTGAATATCGTATTGCGAATAGAAGCTGTGGACTGATTAAAGGGCCCTGTGCCATCTACAAAAACGTACGCCTGGTAGTAGCAGCCGTCTTCTGTATTGAGCCATTCGCCAAGTACTTCATCCCTCATCGGGTTGATAGTATCGTAGGCATAATTCCGTCCAATGGTTAAAAAAAGCTCAGCGGTAATGTCCGAGTGCGTAAGCGTGTAGCGCCTTGGCAGGATAGGCGTGGTTTCGGTGACTCTTTCTCTGAATTCCACCGAAAGCTTTTCAGGATTTAATTTCTTCAAAGCCTCACTCCTCTCGAAAAAATCTCCTTAGGCAAAATTATTCTTATCGAATAAGGAAAATGCCTATTACCGAATACATAATTGATCCCTCGGATAGGTAAGTTAAGGTAGGGTGATAGATAAAATGGGTTTGAGCGTGAACATGAAAAGCAGCTTCTTCTTTAAGCAAAAAGAGGCTGCTTTTGCGTATGTCATCCAAATACCCCTGGAAATTGCTTAACAATTGCATCTGTGATGGCATCGGACATTTCCAGTGCCTGTTCCTCGATTTCATCATAGATGGCAATGTCTTTCTTGTAATCCATCTGTATCATGACTACTGCTTCCATTTTTGTCAGATCCAAATGTTTATAAAACATCTCACGTACTGAGTCTTCTGTTAGGAAAGGGGTGATTGTGCTTAAGAAAACAGCTATTTCGTCTGCATTGGCATACCACTTTTTTTCCGCCTCGGCGGCTGCCTGCTGATCTCCTGCCAGTGCTGCTTTGACAAGATCAGCAGCAATAAGCAAATGTTCCTTTATTAAATCTCCAAACTTATGACCTATTTGGTCACCATACAATGGTCTAAGCGCATTTCCCATATCGGTTGCATTTTGAAGCAGTCGTGTAATAACTTCATTAACATCTGGCAAATTAAAGGTTAAGCTGATAATTGTCATTCGGGTCCAGGCAACGTGCTCTTCCCACAGGCTTCGCATATCACTTTTCAGCTTATCCTCTGCCGGGCTGATACACTTGACAGGCCGTATTTGTGAAAAAGCCGGGTTGACTTGAGGATAGTAGTAATAGGGTACTGGCCAGGGATGGGTGA
Source organism: Thalassobacillus devorans MSP14 (assembly GCF_000496835.1). Classification (GTDB taxonomy): domain Bacteria; phylum Bacillota; class Bacilli; order Bacillales; family Halobacillaceae; genus Thalassobacillus; species Thalassobacillus devorans_B. Next base: position 1,090,505 of record NZ_KI543237.1, on the reverse strand, counting down.
CATTTCGTCTGAAGCAATTATACATGTAAAATCCCTCTTTTCTTTCATTTCGTACATTTTTAAGCAATCTACAGCTATGTTATTCGAGGGATTTGGTTAGGTGACGATCACAAATGCGTGCTAAAAAGAGGGGTAGATAACAAAATGTTATCTACCTCAATTAGTACTTCTTCGATATAAAATGATAAATGGTACAAGTAAAATCGAGACAACCCCTCCGATAATAGATAGTGTAGGAAAATTCGAAAGCGCTACGATCACACCGGAAATTGCTCCGCCCGATGCACCGGCCAGCGCGATAAAGACATCGACGCTGCCTTGTGTTTTGGCTCGGTTATCTGGAGTTGTAGCGTCAACGAGAATAGCAGTTCCGCTGATCAAACCGAAGTTCCACCCCAGCCCGAGTAAAGCCAAGGCAATGACCAATCCAGTCATTGATTCACCAGGAGCAGTAGCAGCTAAAATCCCCGACGCAAGCAGGGTGACTCCTGAAGCGATCGCCATCGTGAACCGTCCCACTTTATCAACGAGAATACCGGTAAGTGGTGAAGGCAGGTACATGGCCCCGATATGGATTCCGATGACGAGTCCGACGGCATTAAGGCCATGCCCATGTGCTCCCATGTGTACCGGAGTCATGGTCATGATGGCGACCATGACGATCTGGCTCAGGATCATGACGGTTGCGCCAATGATCACGCCTCGTTTGTTCCAGGAAGCAGGCAGGGTTACCCCTGGTGCGGCACTGTCATCGACTGGTTGGACATCTGCCAGCGCTTTGGAAACAAGGAGTGGATCCGGGCGCATCAGGATGAAAATGGCCAATCCGGCAAGGATGTAGGCAGCAGCAGCCAGAATGAATGGCCCCGCTAATGCAGGCACACTGATGGACGTAGCAAAATTACCCATGACACCGACTAAATTCGGTCCGGCTACCGCCCCAAACGTAGTAGAAACCATCGCCATACTGACGGCGGTGGCCCGCTGCTTTGTGTTGGCCATATCGGTACCTGCATAGCGTGCCTGCAGGTTAGTAGCCGTGCCAGCACCATAGATTAATAGAGAAGCGAACAATAAAATAACACTATTGATGATGGCAGCAAAAATAACCCCGATTGCCCCAAGACCACCAGCCACAAACCCGATCGTCAGTCCTGGCCGTCGTCCGAACTGCTGGGACAGTCGCCCAACAACCATCGCTGCTCCTGCAGAACCGAGTGTGAACAGTGCAACTGGTAGCCCGGCGAAGCTGTTAGTGCCAAGCATATCCTCCGCAAGCAGGGCTCCGACTGTAATTCCGGCCGCAAGTCCTGCACCTCCGAAGATTTGCGCGATAATAACGATGATGAGCGTACGTCTATACAGACTTTTTAGTTTTTCGGTAGAATTTATATAATTTTGCAGCCACTCAGGATGGCTGTTTGACTGATCGACTTTCATAGCTTTTTCAGACATGGCGTTTCTTCCTTTCTAATGGTAAACCTTACATACCCTTAAAGGTATATCGACTTCTTTATTGTAACGCTAATCGCTTCTTTTTACCATAAGAAAAAACTGGCCTTTCTGTCGGAAATATCTCCGACGATTTCAGGCCAGTCTTGTTTATCCTTCCATTTTATTTTGATGTGCTGGTTTTATTCATGAACTTGAGCAAATCAGTTAATACGGTACTAAAAGTGGAGAGGTGTTCCTGAATTCTTCCTGGATATTCCTGCTCGATGAAGGCCAGAGTATCCTTTTCGGTATGCCAGATACCTCCATGTTCTACCGTCTGGTCGTAGCCATCAAGCGCGCCGATTTCCCAGTTTGTCGCTTCTAGATACCCATATGGGATGCCTGCAGCCTTGAATGGAGCATGGTCGCTCCAGTCACCGGTTGTTCCAGCAGGATAATCCGGGTTGAGCCCTGGGTTGGTTTCTAAATCTAATTTTTTCTTTTCCGCAATGTTTAATGCCTGGTCACGGATGAAACCGTCCTTGCCAGCGTTCCCGTATACATACATCTGATCTCCGACAGCTAAGCTGTCTAAATTGATCATTCCTACCGTGTTATCTATTTCCGCCTCTGTCATTTGCTCGACATATGCTTTTGAACCCTGCAGGCCCCATTCTTCTGCTCCGAAAGCGATGAATACAACAGAGTAGGGTGTCTTGATATTTTTCAATACTTCTGCTGCTTCTAACATCACGCCTACGCCCGATGCATTATCGTCTACACCTTTTCCTGCTGATACCGAGTCATAATGGGCGCCCACCATAATTTGTCCGTTTGATTTACCAGGTTTATAAGCAATCACATTGGAAGAATCGTAACCTTCACCAAAACTGAATTCCTGAATCTCTGTCTCGTAGCCGATCCGTTCGAATTGCTCATAGATATACTGTTCTGCTAATCTTTCATTTTCTGTGCCGGCTATGCGTGAGCCGATTTCATTTGCGAGATAATCCATATGTTCATAAGCCAGTGCCCCGTCTTTGTGTACAATTGAGTTTGGGTATGTAACGGTTGATGCGGAAGCACTTCCAACAACTGTCATTAAACCAATCATAACAGCCATCAGGGAAAAAGATAGTTTTCTCAGCATAATCTCACCTTTCTTTTGTAAATTATTTAAAAATTCTTACTTATTAATCTATCAAAAAGGTTTGAATTTGAATAGTAAAGTGCACTGTACAAAATAGAGACTTTATTACGAGGTTATAACCCGAAGTTTGATATAGTAGATATAAGTAAAAGCTAGGTGGGGTGAAGTAATGAATCTCGATGCCATCATGACTAAAATGAAAAATCATACGCCAGCTATCCTCGGTCAGCAAAAAATGAAGCCATTTTCCATCCTGCTACCTTTAATAGAAAAAGATGGCGAGCTGCATCTTCTGTTTGAAGTGCGTTCGCATAACATCAGGCAGCCGGGAGAAGTCTGTTTTCCAGGTGGAAAAAAAGATGCAGAAGACAGGCACGATCAGGACACTGCAGTGCGGGAATCGATGGAAGAGCTTGGGGTAGATGACAAGGATATCGAGCAGGTATTTCCATTAGGACAATTGATTGGCTCTATGGATATGCGCGTCAATACCTATGTTGGTTTTATTAACTGTCCGTTGGAGGAAATACTCCCTAACCCGGATGAAGTAGGGGAAGTGTTCACCGTTCCGCTTTCTTTCTTCCTCAATAATGAACCGGAAGTCCATTATGTGACATTGGAAGTGAAGCCGCCGGAGAATTTTCCTTACGAACTTATTCCGAATGGCAGGGATTATAACTGGCGACCTCGGCAGATGGAGGAATATTTCTATATCTATGGAGAAAAAGTGATCTGGGGGCTTACCGCCCGGGTGCTTTATAATTTCATAGATATTCTGCAGGAGGAAACTGGATAGTAGATATACTAGAACTAAAAATAGTGCCTGGGAATAGTCCCAGGCATTATTTTTATGAGTGGAATAGCTATTATTCGTCCTTAATAATTAACATATTGGACTCGTCAAATTCCCAATCTTCTCCGTAGGCAACTTCCCAATAGTAGCCATCAAGGTCGGTGAAATATCCTCCATAGCCTCCCCAGTCCGTCTTTTCAGGCTCTTTTTGGATGACAGCACCAGCTGCCTCTGCTTTTTTCAATACTTCATCTACTTCTTCCATGGACTTTGCATTATAAGCTAATGTTATGCCTGAGAACCCATTTGCTATAGCAGGGGGATTGTCATTATTCACATCTTTAGCCAGTTCTTCTAAAGGGTACAAAGCGATCTTCGTCCCTTGATTTTTAAAGAAAATAATAACTGGATTTGACTCTGTCCCTCTAATGGAGGTATCAAAGCCAAGCTCCTTAAAAAATTGATGTGCTTTGACAATGTTTTTCGTACCCAGGGTAATAAGATTTAATCGGTTCATCACGTTTTCTCCTTTAATATCACTTTTCCGTATTTATATTTAATTCCACATAAAATTACAATTTTCCTTTGATTAAAAAAATAGACCAAATCCAATTGCGATTTGGTCTGATCATCCAGTTATTTTTGTAATCGAAAGCTCTTTGCGAGTACATCTTCACTGTTGGTTCCGACAAACACTGTAAACTCGCCGGCATCACTTTTATGTTCAAGGTTGGCGTGATAATAGCGCAGTTGTTCTTCCGTTATCTTGAAGGAAATCGTTCGAGATTCGCCTGCTTCCAGCGAAATCCGCTCAAAAGCTTTCAGTTCTTTCAACGGTCTTACGACTTCGCCAACATGGTCACGGACATACAGTTGCACTACTTCTTCACCGGCCAGGTCGCTGGTGTTGGTCACATTAATACTTACGTTCAAGGTATCATCAGCTGCAAGCGTTTCTCTGGAAAGCTGCAGATCTGAGTATCTGAATTGGCTGTAGCTCAACCCGTAGCCGAATGGGAAAAGTGGGCCATTCGGAATGTCGAGATATTGGGATACATAGCGTTCCTGGGCGTCTGGTGCGTCTTTCGGACGTCCGGTGTTGTAGCTGTTATAGTAGACAGGGACTTGTCCGACCGAGTAAGGCATGGACATTGACAGCTTGGCGGAAGGGTTGACCTTGCCGAGCAGGATGTCGGCGACTGCATTTCCGCCTTCGGTGCCTGGGTACCATGCTTCTAGTACGGCATCTGCATTTTCAGTAACTTCTCGTAAATCCAGTGGTCTGCCATTGAATAAAACGGCTACAACGGGCTTACCTAGTGCTCTTACCTTTTTCAAAAGATCCAGCTGAACTTCCGGCAGTCGAATGTCGGCACGACAGCCGGCTTCTCCGCTCATATCAGAATCCTCGCCAAGCGCCAGCACTACGACTTCTGCCTGTTTTGCCGCCTGCAACGCTTCCTTGATTTGTTGTTCTGTGCCTTCTTCGACCCCGGTGCCATTAGCAACAAGCAGGTTTTCATCAGTAAGATATTCTTTCAGTCCGGTTTTGACGGTAATGGTATCTTCTGCACGTCCTCCCCAGGACCATGGCCCAAGCACATCCGTACTGTCAGCAAACGGACCGACGAGCGCGACTTTTTTGTCGGATGCCAGTGGGAGCATGTCATCATTTTTCAGTAACACAATCGATTTTGCAGCCAGATCTCTTGAGGCCTGACGGTGGTCTTCCGAAAGAATATATCTTTCTTCTTCCTCTTCATTGGCGAAACGATACGGGTTCTCAAACAGTCCGAGCTTTTCTTTTAATTTCAAGATCCGCAGCACAGCTTCATCGAGCAAACTTTCCTCCAACGTACCTTCTTGTATCAGCTCTTCAACATGATTGACATAGCAGGAGGTCATCATTTCAATATCAACGCCAGCTTTCAATGCTTGTTCAGCTGCCTGCTTCTGACCTTCGGCGACACCGTGAGGGATCAATTCTTTTACCGCACCCCAGTCGGAAATCAAAACCCCATCGAATCCCCATTCATCACGCAGTATGCCTCGCATCAATTGCTCATTCCCGGTTGATGGGATGCCGTTCAAAATATTGAAAGCCGTCATCACCATTTGACAGCCTTCATCCAGCGCTGCCTTGTAAGCCGGTAAGTAATTTTCCCGGAGCATCCATTCTGACATGTCAACGGTATTGTAGTCACGTCCGCCTTCAGGAGCACCGTATGCCGCAAAGTGCTTCACGCAGGAGGCGACTTTATATTTTTCGTTATCGAGATCCCCCTGGAAGCCTCGTACAAATGCTCGGGCGAATTCACTGTTTAAAAACATATCTTCACCAGTCGACTCCATCACGCGTCCCCAGCGAGGGTCCCGGGTGAGGTCAACCATCGGTGAAAATGTAACATGGACGCCGGCTACAGCTGCTTCTTTAGCTGCAATCGCTGCACTTTTTTCTGCCAGTTCGATATCCCACGAGCAGCCGATTGCCAATGGTACAGGGAAGATCGTTTTAAAACCATGGATGATATCAGACATGAATAAAAGTGGAATGCCGAGGCGGCTTTCTTCCATATGGACTTTCTGGATATTTTTCGTTTCCTTTGCGCCGGATGCGCCCAGCACAGAACCAGTGTTTTTGATATCTTCTTCATCGATATTCATTTGTACCATCGGACCTGTGATTTCCCCGCGGTCGGTAGCACCCCGGAAGAAAGGGGTAGCCAATTGAACGAGCTGACCGACTTTTTCTTCCACCGTCATTTGTTCCAGTAATTGTTCCATCTTATTCTCTGGCATATTACATCCTCCTATAAAACCGTTTTTATTGAAACGTTTCGAAATTAATAATAATTGCAGTATAAATGGGAGCGATTTCTAAGTCAATACGAATAATGCCACCTTTTAACAGTCCCTTAGAAATTATCAAAAAAGTTAGAAAACATACTTGAAAGCGGATTCAAAATAAATTATAATGCAGTTATCGAAACGTTTCAACTAATTTCACTAAAACTTAAAAAGGGGTGCTTGTTTGTGAAGGGTAAATTGATGATCTTGCTGATTGTAGTCTTATCCAGTATCTTGGTGGCTTGTTCTTCCGGTGATGAATCGGGATCCAGTGAAGATAATAAAGAAGTTACGGTTTGGGCGATGGGAGAAGAAGGCAAGCTGTTAAAAGATTTCAGTAAAAAATTTGAAGAGAATTCTGACTATAAGGTAGATGTACAAGCTATTCCTTGGGATCAGGCTCACGATAAACTGCTTACAGCTGTTGCTTCCGGTAATGGGCCGGATGTTGTGCAGCTGGGTACGACCTGGGTACCGGAATTTGCAGAAGCCGGCGCATTGAAAGATCTATCCGATTCCATGGAAGATTATGATTCTTTTGCAAAAGACAATTTCTTTGAAGGTGCTGTTGCATCGATGGAACATGGCGATCAAGTCGTCGGTATTCCCTGGTATGTTGATACACGGGTATTATTCTATCGTACTGATCTGTTGAAAGAAGTGGGTTATAACGAAGCGCCGAAGACTTGGGACGAATTGAAAGATGCAGCAGGTAAACTTGCTGCTCGTGGCGACGATATGTATGGGCTTGATATTGACCTTAACGACCAGATCACCCCGTTCATTTTCGCCTGGCAAAATGGTTATGAAGCGGATTTGGAAAACAATGACTTGAACTTTGATACAACTGAATTCAAAACAGCAATCGAATATTACACCAGCTATTTCGAAGAAGGAATCAGTCAGGCACAGCAAGGGAAAGACATCACACAAGCATTCGCGGATGGATCGAAGCCGATGTTCTTCAGTGGTCCTTGGATGGTCAACATCATTAACGACCAGGCACCGGATCTCAAAGGAAAATGGGCGACTGCTGTTATGCCGAAAAAAGAAACCAATACATCCAGCATGGGTGGCTCTGTACTATCCGTATTTGAAAGTGCTGACAACCCTAAAGGGGCAATGGAGTTCATTTCCTATATGACTGAAACCGAAACACAATTAGAATGGGCAAAAACTTCCAATACATTGCCTTCCCGTACTGAAGCCTGGGAAGATCCGATGCTTAAAGATGATCCGATGTTCGCAACATTCGGGAAACAGATGGAAAATGCGAAACCAGGCTTGCAAACCGAAAAGTTTGAACGAATTGCCCAGGAATTGCTTAGCTCGATTGAAAGAATCACCAAGGGTGGTGCTGATTTGGAAAAAGAGCTGAAAGCATTCAATAAAGAAGCGCAAAGTCTGTTAGAAGAATAAAAGCTTGTATGTTGAAGGGAGAAGGGGATGGAAGTCGATTTCATTCCCTTTTCTATTTACACTTTAGGAAAGTTTAACTTTGGTAAAGTATAAGAAAATACTAAGGCTTCTGCCATAAGGACTTGGCGATAAGCCAAGTTTTTCTAACCAAGTGGAGGTAGGTGGTTCTATGAAACAATTACTGAATAATCGGCATCCATATATGTTTATCGCTCCAGCTGTCATTTTACTGACGTTGTTCAGTCTGATTCCTATTCTGGTTGCGCTGGTGATCAGCTTCACGGATATGAATTTAAAAGGGCTGGCGGACTGGTCGGCGGTTTCATTTATCGGTTTAGAAAACTATAAAGATCTGTTTTCCGATGCAACGTTCATTAAATCTATTTTCAACACTTTTTTCTATGTCATCATTGGTGTACCTCTTGTCATCATTTGTTCATTATCGATTGCATTACTCTTGAACTATGGTACCAGCTGGATCTTCAATACATTCCGTGCGGTTTACTATATGCCGTCGATTACCAACATCATCGCGGTTGCCGTCATCTGGGGATACTTATATAACACTGAATATGGACTGTTCAATTACTTACTGTCTTTGATTTCTGTCGATAATATTCCTTGGCTCCAGGAACCGACGATTGCAAAAATTTCGTTGATTATCCTGGCCGTCTGGAAAGGCATCGGCATCAATATGATCATCTTTCTCGCAGCACTTCAGGGGATTCCGAAATCCTACTATGAGGCAGCCGAAATGGATGGAGCAAGCCGTCTTCAGGTATTGTTCCATATCACATTACCATTACTGAGGTATGCCACTTTTTTCGTTACAGTGACGACACTGATCGGCTGGATGCAGTTCTTCGAAGAACCATTTGTCATGACTGATGGCGGACCTTTGGACGGAACGATATCAATTGCACTCTTCATTTATCAGGAAGGCTTCCAATACAGTGAATTCGGCTATGCGGCTGCAGGTTCGTTCATCCTGTTTGCGATGATTATTATCGTAACGGTCTTCCAGTTCAAAGTTCAAAAAAAAGACACGGAATTATAATAGGGAGGAGTGGAGGATATGGCTACAGCTACAAAAAGAAGCAAGCCGGAAAAAGCGCTTGTCATCTTTCTTCTGATTGCAGGCGGAGTTTTGGTTTCCATCCCGTTTCTATGGATGATCTCAAGCTCATTCAAGCCGGAAAATGAAGTGCTGGCGATCCCGCCGACGATCATTCCGGATAATCCTACCATAGAAAATTATATCAAGCTATTTACGAGTATGAATTTCGCGGTTTACTTACGAAATACCATTATTATTGTACTGTTTTCTTTCCTCGGCCTGTTATTCAATGCCATGGCAGGCTATGGATTTGCGAAATATCACTTTAAGGGCCGGGAAAAAATCTTTTACCTTGTTCTTGCAACGATGATGATTCCAGGACAGGTAACGATGATTCCTGTTTATTTGATTTTGAATGCCATGGGACTGACCAACACAATGGCCGGGATCATTTTGCCAGGCCTTGCGGTTGCTTTCAGTATCTTCCTGTTCCGCCAGTTCATGGCCACGATTCCCGATGACTTACTGGAAGCGGCAAGACTTGATGGTGCCGGCGAGTTCTATATTTTCTTCCGGCTGATCACCCCGATTGCCAAGCCGATTTTTGCCGTGCAGGGAATATTGACGTTCATTGCCGGATGGAATAGTTTCCTATGGCCGTTGATCATCGCGAATGACGAAAGCCTGTACACGTTATCGGTTGGCTTGTCTTTGCTTCAAGGGCAGTATGCCAATAACTTCGCCTTGCAAATGGCGGGTGCGGCGTTTATGGTTATTCCGATCATTATAATTTTTTCCTTTTTCCAGAAGTACATTGTCGAAGGATTTACAATGTCTGGAATCAAATGAGTGTATGCCAGGGTCGGGAAAGCTTACAATAGAAATAGACAGTGCTGCGTGATTGGGGGGGAGTATTAGATGGCGACAATTAAAGATGTAGCGAAACGGGCAGGAGTTGCTGTGTCGACAGCATCCTATGCCCTTAATGGGATAAATAAAGTCAGTCAGGCAACCGTCGATAAAGTGCTGAAAGCGGCACAGGAATTGAATTATCAAAAAAACGGTATCGCTTCCGACCTGAAACGGACGAAGACCAATACGATTGCGTTGATATTAAGCGATCTATCAGGTCCGTATTTTTCGGAACTGATCAAAGGCGTACAGGACGTCACCACATCGAACGGATATGATCTGATTGCCTGCAGTTCGGTAGGCGGAGATAAGTCGACTGCGACGAAGTTTTTGCGGGAGAAGCGTGTCGACGGAGCGATTGTACTCGCAATGAATATCAGTACCGAAGCCATTAAAGCTTCGGCACGGGAAGATTTTCCGATTGTAGTGCTCGATCGGGAAGTGGACAATCCCAATGTAATCCACGTGGAAGTCGATAACCAGCAGGGCGGCTATGATGCGACGAAACATCTACTGGATAAAGGTCATCGCTCGATTGCTTATGTCAGCGGCCCATTGGCTTCTCATGATAGCATGGAGCGGTTCAAAGGCTATAAAGCTGCGTTAGCGGCTTCCGAAATCCCATATCATTCCCGCTGGAAGATCAACGGTGATTTCACCAGAGAAGGCGGCTATCGGGCAACCCGCACCTTGATCGCCCAGCAAAATTTACCGGAAGCTATCTTCTATGCTAACGATGAAATGGCCATCGGCGGACTGCAGGCCTTTTCAGAAAAAGGAATTCGGGTGCCGGAAGATATTTCTATCATCGGGTTTGATGATATTCAACTAGCGGCATACGTACATCCTCCGCTCACAACAGTAAGGCAGCCGAAATACGAAGCGGGATCGCTCTCCGTCCATCTGATTTTCCAGATGCTCGCCGGTGAATCGGTCGATCAGACTTATAAACTTGCAACTGAGTTTATCGAACGTGATTCTGTGAAAAGCAGATAAAAAATGCCTGGTTCCTATTGTACTGCATTATCAGCAAACAAGGATCCAGGCATCTTTATATTATCTGGTGCTCAGGTGAGTGAATTTGACGTCCGCACCTGGGTACTCTGGCTACTTCTAAATTATTGAATTCCTTTTTTCACCCAGTCGGCAACAGTGACGGTACGTTTTGCCTGATGCTTGACTGCGCCTTCTACATCTTCGACCATATTACCGTCCTGATCCACGGATACACTTGTTCCATATGGGTTTCCGCCTGCACCGAATAGTACTTCATCGGTGTAACCTGGAGGAACGATGATCGCGCCCCAGTGCATCATTGATGTATACAGAGCCAACAAAGTTGCTTCCTGGCCGCCGTGGGGGTTTTGCGCAGAAGTCATACCGCTGACGACTTTGTTGATCGTCTTGCCGCTTGCCCAAAGGCCGCCCTGTGTGTCAAGGAATTGCTTCATTTGCGATGGCATGTTGCCAAAGCGTGTCGGGATGCTGAAAATAATGGCGTCTGCCCATTCGAGGTCAGCGGATGTCGCGACAGGTACGTCTTTTGTTTTTTCGACGGTTGCTTTCCAAGCTTCATTAGCCTCAATGACGGATTGCGGTGCCAGTTCCTCGGCTTTTAATACTTTTACTTCGGCCCCGGCTTCTTTTGCTCCTTCTTCCGCCCACTTGGCCATTTGATAGTTCGTTCCACCCATTGTGTAGAAAATGACAGCTAATTTTACGTTTGACATTTCTTCCATCTCCTTTGATTTTCCAAATAATTTATCTAAAAATCCCATGTTTAACACCTTCCTGCCTGTACTTTAACTGGCTATCCTTAAGGCACACCTCCATAAAAAAATACAACTCATTCACTTCTTTTCTTCTTATGCCCAAATGGAGGAAGTTTATTAAGAAATAGTATTTTGAATTCAAGATATATAGCGAAAAATAAAACACCCATGTAGAGGTGATTATCATTTATCTCAAATTCAAGATAATCATATCTCGAATTTGAGATAAAGTCAACTGGTTGTTATTTGATTTTCTCTTTTGGAAGGGTCAAATTGCCATGATGAGTGTAAATAGAATTTTCATTCTTATAAAATAAAAGTGCCCATGTCCCCTGCATGAACTACCCCCACCATTTCTGGATAAAAATAATAACGCAGTGAGACGGGCACTTTTCATTTAAGGTAAACTTTCACATACAACCCCGTCTCCGTCATGACCGTCGAGGCGGTACGGATCGGATCCAGGGCCTCCAGCTGCTTCATAAAATGCCTGGGCTTCTGCCTGGGTGTCGAAATCACCGCAGTCACGATCCGGTCCATTCGGGTCGTATTTCAAACCTGAGGAAGAATCGCTGCCGCCAGCATTTCCGGCTGCCCCGGAGTCATTGTCGGAATCAGATTCGCCGGACGGTGAACCGCCTGAGCTTCCTGAGGAAGACGCTCCGGCTGCGAACCCGTCACTCATGACGTAACCGTCAATGCTCCAGATACCAATTCCTTGATTGCGGGCGCGCGTTTCCGCCTGTTTCAGCCGGTTCTGATATTTATAAGGCGGGTCATACACATAGGCATAGCGGGCGAGCCCGTTCTCGAGCAGTTTTTCATTGAACAGTTCGCCGTTCACCCAAAGATAGCCGAGCAGTCGGCCGTAATGGTCGCGCTTCGGTCCATCGGTTTCATATTTAACTTTTGTGCCGGGCTTCAGCAGTTCTTTGGCAAAAGCAGATGCTTCCGGGCCAAATTTCTGTTTAACACCGTGTACTTCCGGTGTATCGACAAGCAACAGCCGGACATCTTCTTTTGTGCCTTTATAGTTGATTTCGATGGTGTCTCCGTCGACGACGTGGCTGACTGTAGCATTTGTATCCGGGCTGTTGTCCTGCTGTTTCGAGGTATTATTCTCAGAAGGAACGAATTTATCTTCCTTACTACTGTTGTTTTTCTCTTTTGATGAGCTCCCTGTATCATTGGAACTGTCATCGGCTGCTGGACTCTTATCTTCAGCTTTTTTATCTGATTTTGCAGAATCGGAATCACTTGAGGTGTCTGCTTGATCGTCGGACGGATCTTCTTTTTTTGCTTCTTTATCGTCTGTTACCTTGTCTTCCTGGGACTCTTCGGTCGTTTCGTTTTCCTCGCTGTAGGTCATATCAAACAAGGTCATGCTGATGATGAAGGCGAGGGAGTAGATGAGAAGCACACGCTTACGAGTCTGCTTTTTATTCGACCAGAACAATGCGCGTTTTGGCGAGAACAACCCGACGACCATAAGAATGAGGGTCGCGAAGGCAAGCAATGCAAATAATGTATCCACTGTACGTAACCTCCCCCTAGTAAAATCTTACACTATCATTCTAAGGAAAATGCTGGATTTTTCAAGAGGAGAAGATTGGGAACGAGGGAGGGGGAAGGACATTTTAAAAGAAAACAAACTACGTAGATCATTAACTTACCATTAATTGGAATAATAGCTGTCTCCTGGAGCATACCTAAAACAATGCCTGCTCCCGCTAATTCAAACAATGGGGCAGGCATTTTTGAAGGAAATTATTACTTTTCCAGACAATTTTATTTATACCTTTCCTTATCTTCAGCAACCTTATCAAAACTACCAGGTGACAAATCATTATAAAGTACTGTTTTCTTCAAACGTGACTTAAAATACTCATTCAATGCTGGATCGACACAGTAAATAAAACAACCCTTTTGCCCTCGCGTCATTAACGTCCGGTAAGTGTTACGGATGATTTCATCGGCAACTTTCTGAGCTTTCACCGGATCTTCTTTAGCCATTTTTTTAATCCCTTTTAAAGACTGATCGGAGCGGGCGCGTTTGGTGTAATCGGTTTTGATATATCCATCTTCATAGTATAAATCTGGACCAATAATTACTCCGACATAATCAAACTCCAGTCCTTGTGCGGTATGGATGCATCCTGCCTCACTGACAGAATTCTGGTCAATCGCCCAGATGCTATCCTGCAGGTTCCAGCTGATTTCGAATTCATGCTCTGGGATGGTGATGTCTTTGAATTCAGTGTTTCTTCGTTCTTTTGTCGGCCATTCCCAGCAATACCCTGCCAGCATACGGGATTTATTGTTTACCTTGTTTTTTTCTTCAATTTCTCCGAGCATCCGGTGAGGGTTATCGAAAACCTGAAAGTCATAGTCGACACCATAGTTATGGGTGTTTGCTGTGTCACGAATCTGAAGCACGTCTTCCAGCCAGGCGATGTAGGCATCCGAGCCATCACACCGGAATTGGGATATCAGTTTGCCGGTAATTAACTCTGCATCAAATTCCTCGGTGTATTTTTTTATTAAATTCATGCTGCCGATATCTTTCAAGGTTACCCGCTGCTTTTCATCAATGAAGAAAAGGGTGAACTTAGATGCTTTAATAAGCTCTTTGACCTGATTTTCGCCCTGGTTTCCGTAAAACCCAGACTTTTCATTTAACCTGTGCGTTTCATCAACGACGATGACGTCGAACTCGTTAAAATCCGAGTTGGTGAAGCTCCCGGATCCTTTGAACAGGTTATCGATTTCAGTTTTCTTCAACGTGCCCTTCAGTTTCGAGGCGTAAACTTCCCTGGGAGCAGAATTTTTGGAGACATAAAGAGTCATCAAATCCTGGTTGATCAGGTTAACCAGTAAATGGACAGCCATGACGGATTTCCCGGTTCCCGGTCCGCCTTCGATGACCATTACTTGCTTTTTATCTTCTTTCACCGCATTTAATGCCAGATGATAGGCCTCCTCGTAAAATACCTTCTGTTCATCTATCATAAGGAATTCCTCATTTCCCTCCAGCATGCTGCTTAAGGAATCCTGTAGTGATTTTGATGGCCGGATTCTGCCATGCTCGATCTGATAGATTAGTTGATTTTCATCGCCTTTGCGGATATATTTTTTAATAAAATTGCGAAGTTTCTGGATCTCACCTTTTGTAAAAACAGGGGCCTTTGTCAGATGCTCCTCATAGTGATTATCGGTTAGTGGATCATCCATTACTTTTCGATAATTATGAAGATAAGCACAGGGATTCAGCTTAATGTGCTGTTCCTGGACATTTTCGTTGAAGCCTTCTATTAATGCCGCATAAGACCAAGCTTGATAAGAAGGGTGGGTGACTGATCTTCTCCCACCACCTAGATATGTATCGATTAAAGCGTCTTTTCCTTCGACCTTTTCCACATCAGACCATTGTTTCAATTCTACAATTACCACATGGTCCTGAGACCCGCTGTTTCCTGCCACCAGAAAATCCACTCGTTTGGAGGTATTTGGTATGTTAAATTCAATGGCAACGGAAGAATCTTTAGGAATATCTCTATCCTGCATGACATTGGACATACGCTGGAGGGAATTTTCCCATGATAGGATTTCACTCTTTGATGTCCTGCCAATCTTTTCTTGATAAGAGTTATACAAACGTTCTACCAAGAGTTCATTAGTGACATCTGATATGAATTCTGTTTTGGATGCCTCGTAAATAATCATCTAAACCCTCTCCTTATTCAAAAATAGAGGTAATCATTTTTCCGTGTCGAAAGAATTATATATTAAGCTTACCTTATTTTCCCACCTGTTTGTAGAAAAGTAAATTCAATTAAAGCGGTGATAGCAATGTGATTGTTGAGTTCAGCCAGCAGATATACTAACTCAGGAGGTTGTCATAAAATGATTGAAAAAGTTATCTTCTCCCCGGAAGAGGAGTTTCGGGAGAGAGCGGTGAAGGTTTTTGAAAAGCATAAAACTAAAATTCAAAATAAAATACCGGAAGCAGAAGTCTATCATGTTGGAAGTACAGCCGTAACAGGCTCGCTGACGAAAGGGGATGTCGATCTTCAGGTGCGCGTCACTCAGGAGGGTTTTGACGAGGCGAAGACAAAGTTGTCAGAGCTGTATCCAGTGAATACAGGCAGTGATCAAACGTCTTATTTCTGCGCTTTTGAGTTTGAAGAAGATGTGCTGCCGGTGGGGTTCCAGTTGACGGTGAAAGGCACTTCCGTCGACCACTTTCAGCAGATGACACGATTTTTCATAGAAAAACCGTCTTACACCGAACAGTATAATTCTTTGAAAAAGCGGTATGAAGGAGCGGACATGGAGGCGTACCGGAAGGCGAAGGCCGCTTTCCTAACGGATGTATTGGAAACGCCGTCCTATCAGGAAATCGCTGATCGATTTGCGGTTTACGATAAAGTTAAGTTTGTGGAAGGGGAGCAGTACGTGACGGTAGAGGATACCAGAGATCTGACGGATCAGGAGATGAAAAACCTCGTCACTCACTTACAGAAAGATCCGTCTTTCGATTCTAAGGAAATGACGCTCCTTATCCCTAATAAATTTAATGTTAATATCGAATCTTTTTTAACAAACCATGGCTTCCGGTTGCACGATGAGAACGTCATGGTGAAAAAAGCATGGAATAAGGAAACGCGGCAACCACACTATTTTGACACAGCCTCTCTCCATGATATCCCGGAAGAAGCGTTCAAGGATATTTGGGAACAGGCAATGAGTCAGTCGTTAAACGCACCTTCTTCTCTCGACATGGACGGGCATATGCAAAGTGTCAAAGACGAGCTTGGCGAAGATTATCAGAGCTCCTGTCTGGTTGCGTATGAGGACGGCCTTCCCATCGGAGTTGTCATGCCGCATATTGAACCGGGCACAACCGATGAAGGAAGATTGTTTTATTTTGGCCTTGTACCGGAAGCGCGTAGTCAAGGGAAGAGTAAGCGACTTCACCGACAGGCACTTGGTCTATTAAAGGAGAAATTTGGTGCCTGCTATTACATCGGTTCTACAAGCCGGAAGAATGTTCCGATGCTCAAGACCTTCGAAGCGAATGGCTGCACGGTTATAGAGAGGAACAAGGTATATAAGCGGGTGAGTACTGCGGGTAAAAAAATAGATAAAGGGGAATATTCAAAATGCAAAACAGCTGTCTTTTGCTAATAAATCGCTGTTTCTGGTCGTCAATATGCTGGTATTGGGAGTTTATGCGTTTATTGTCAGCTATTACTTCCCATCTCATGAGACAAGCATCTATACGTTTATCGGTTCGATCGTGCTCGTGATGACGTTTTTATTAGGGTATACCATGAGAATGTGGGGAAGGAAAGAACATGTCGTGGACCGGCGCACGGTTGAAGGGCTGGTTCGAAAACTAAAATAAAGCGGGACAGGGGATATGTTATGGAAAATAAAGAACAGCAAGTAAGAAAACTATATGAGCAGCTGATTTCTGCCTGGAACCGTCGTAATGCCAAAGGGATGGCGGATTTATTTTCGAAAAATGGCGAGAGCATCGGTTTTGATGGCAGCCAATCCCAAGGGCCTGAAGAGATTTTTTCTCACTTAGACCCTGTATTCAGGGACCACCCAACGGCTCCTTACGTTACTAAAATAAAAGAAATCCGCTTTCTCGGAGAGGATATCGCGATTGTACGAGCAATAGCAGGAATGGTTCCGCCTGGGGAGTCGGATATTAAGCCAGAGGTCAACACACATCAAACCTTGCTGCTTTCTTTCCAGAATGGCAAGTGGAATATTGAGCTTTTTCAAAATACACCTGCTCAATTTCATGGCAGACCGGAGCTGGTAGAAAAAATGTCAGCTGAATTGAGAGAATTACTGTAATCCTATAGCCGTAAAAAAGTGCCCGTCCCCTTGATGGCAGGGGGCAGGCACTACGTTTTTCCTTATTTCTTATTTACAGACGCATCATAGATGCTATCAACCGCTTGCTGCAGCTTCTCGTTGAACTCTTCGTCAGACTGATTGGCATTCAGGTCTGCGGCGAGTGCGCGGGAGAAGCTGGCGATCAGACCGTCGTTTTCTTTCAGCTTTTCGTTCGCTTCGTCGCGGGAATAGCCGCCGGATAGTGCTACAACGCGAGCGACGCGTGGATGGTCGATCAGTTCCTTATACATATTAGCCTTCGTTGGGATGGTCAGCTTCAGCATCACGTTCTGGTCATCTGTCAGCGCATCGAGCTGCTTCAGGATTTCGTTTTTCAACATGGCTTCACATGTCTCTTTATCCTTACTGTTGATATCCACTTCTGGTTCAATAATCGGAACAAGCCCGGCTGCGATGATTTGTTTACCAAAATCGAACTGCTGGTCAACGATTGTCTTGATCGCTTTTTCGTTCGGTTCATGGACGACGGAGCGCATCTTGGTACCGAAGATGTTACGCTCATTGGCACGGCGCAGCGTCTCATCAAGGTCAGGAATCGGCTTCATCAGCTGCACGCCATTTTCTTTATCCGCAAGTCCTTTGTCGACTTTTAGAAATGGTACGATACCTTTACTTGCAAGGTAATCAGCAGTGTACTGCCCTTCGATTTCACGGTCCATCGTTTGTTCGAACAGGATAGCGCCAAGAATCTTGTCAGAACTGAAGGCAGGGGACGTGATGATTCGCGTCCGCATCTGGTGGACCAGGTCGAACATTTCATCTTCGCCGGAATAAGAATCCTCCGGTACACCGTATGCCGCCAGTGCTTTTGGCGTACTGCCACCGCTCTGGTCCAATGCCGCAATAAATCCTTTGCCGTTTTTGATTTTGTCAAAATGGGTGTTGTTCATACTTACCACTCCTTTTAATAGCATTCGTTATTACATCCACCTATACTCTTCCCGTTATCCGGCCATCTATAACACAGGTTGGATGTGCTGGTTCCATTTTAACATGTAAATAACTTAATTGTTTTCCACTCTGTTTAAAAGAAGAAAATGTCTACGGTAAAGCCCCTTCTCAGTTCTTCTGAAATTTTGGGAGTGTATGCGGTAATGAAATAGGAGGGCGTGCTTTAGCCAAGGTAATTATTCCTGTTCAGATATGGAATGAATTCATTGAAAAAAATAGGACCAGACACCTTAGCGACTGGTCCTGGTTCTTTATTGGTCATTATTTTTCTTGGCTTCGTCAGCTATTTCATCGAACGATCTCACTTTTCCGTGGGGGTTTTGTGCATGCTTTCTGGCTTTCCATTCCCGTTCTTCTTGTCGTTTGGATTTTGTCATTGTCATCGCTGCTCCTGTTCTTTATTAAGATCATTGCTTGCTTTGTTGGACTTTCTTGCTCGTTTGGCCTTCTCTTTGTGTGCCTGATTTGCTTTGGCACTGCCGAATTCCTTGGAGAATTCGGTATCCGTTTTGCTCGAATCAAAGCCTTGTTTATTTTTTTGCTGCGGATCATTTTTCTTTGTGCGTTTCGCCATGTTTTTGCCTCCTTTTTTGTTTAGTATGAAGTAAAAGGAAGCGCGATATTCCGGTGGCAGCCATAACGGGCGTTAGCAAAAAGAACCATCCTGCTTTGAGAAGACTCCCTCTATAATTTAATCATCTAAAAAATACAGCACCCCATCCCGTTTTATTTCGATTATAAAGATGGAAGGTATCTAACCGATAAGGGGGATAGAAGATGATACATAATGACGAAGCAGAACAGTCGGTCTTAGGAGCAATTCTCCTGGATGGTACACTGATGGTGAAGTCGAAGCTGAAGATTGAATTTTTTCAATCCCATTGTCACCAGAAGATTTTTGCGGCGATTGCTAAAATTCATGATCATAGTGAGCCAATAACATTAGTAACCGTAACGAAAGAACTGGGAAAAGATATACAGACAGTAGGCGGTGTTGGATATTTAAGTAAACTGGCCGCTGCAGTTCCTACTTTAGAAACCTTCGAACAGCAACAGCAACTTGTGCTTGAGGCTGTTTGTTCCCGCAGGTTTAACAATAACCACCCATGACTCTTAATTTAAAGCGGAAAAGTTAAGCCGGGAAGGGCGGTCACCGGTTCAGGAAAGTATATGACTTGCGAGGATGTTTGAGTAAGGCTTTGTCCTCAAGTATAAATTACTTCTCCTTACAAACACTAGGGAAAAAGGGGGGAATGTTATGAAAACAGCCATTATCGGAGCTGGACTTGCCGGACTTTCCTGTGCCTTGACGCTGGAAAAACACGGCCATACTGCTGATATATTTGAGCAACGAAAGGAACCGGGGTTTGGATATAACATAGCAGAATTGATGACGCCTATTCTTCACGCTCCCATCAATGATGCGGTGAAGTTTTTTTCTGAAACGCATGATATTCATTTAAAGCCGACGTACAATATACAAAAGATATATGCTCACTCCGAAAACGAGTCTGCCTACGTGGAGGGAAATATCGGGTTTGTTAATATGCGGGGCAATTATAAAGAGTCTTACGAAAAACAATTAGCCGAACAACTGGTGCATAGTAAGGTACATTATGATCAACATGAGACTTATGAAGCCATTTCCAAATCGTATACCCATGTCGTGTTAGCGACCGGTGATCCTCAGGATACCCAGCAAATCCAGCCATATGAAATAGCACTCAAATCCACATTTGCCGGGGCAATCGTCAAAGGTGATTTTATACGAAATGAGGTACATACCTGGTTCAATAATGATTTTGCACCGAAAGGTATGGGCTACTTGCTTCCTCATTCCAAAACAGAAGCGACGCTGGTGATCGTCTATCCTCAGTATGAAGAGGAATGGGTAGAAAAGCGAAGTGAATTCTGGGCAGAGATGTTAAAACAGGCTTCACGGACGCTGAACCAGGACATCATTGTAGAAGAAGAATTTACGATAAAGGATTACATGGTTGGAAGGTGCAAGTATCCACGTATCGGCAACACGTTCTTTGCCGGAAACTGCTTTGGTGCAATCACCCCGTTTTTAGGTTTTGGACAAACGGGCTCTATCCTTAGCGGGATATACGCAGCGCAGGATATTTGTGGGCTTGGAGATTATGAAACGCTTTGTAAACCGCTATATAAAGATTATGATGATTCTCTGGTACTGCGCAGAGCAATTGAAAGCCTGAACAACCATCAGCTGGACCTGGTAACAAAATCACTCCACAATTCGATCGTAAATAAGATGGCCACTCAGCCGAACAGGAGTGTGCTTAAAGGTCTCAGCCACTTGTTGAAACCGTTTATGATGAAGGAATTAAAATAAAGGCATATCCAGCAAAACAGCCCCACTGCTATGGAATGATAGCGGAAGAAACAGCTTTGCAGAAACAGGGACTATGTCATAGACAACAAATCTTCTGCCTCTTCTATTCTCTAAATTTAATACGCACAATTTATGGACTTGGCGAAAGCCAAGTTTTTTTGTTACTTTTTAAAAAAACTAACTTTTTGGTTATAAAAAGGTTTTACAAAATCATAAAACGGTTATACAATAACTATACAATAGTTAAACAAATATAGAGAGGCGGAAATGTAAATGAAAGGTTTAAACATGGCAGCACTTATTCTTATTATTGTGGGCGGTTTGAATTGGTTATTATTTGGTTTGTTCCAGTGGGATCTGGTCGGGGGTATTTTTGGAGGAATGGACAGTCCGATTGCAAGAATTATTTACGTCGTGGTAGGTATTGCAGCCATCTATTCTCTGACGCTTTTGAAAAAGGTGAAGTAAAGGAAAAGCAGGCCGTATCCGGACATCCGGATACGGCCTGCTTTTTAAATGCTGAGATTCATTTCCAACATAAAAAAGTCCATTCATAGGGACTGGATTGTTCATTCTTATGGATGACTGCGAAAAAGGATAACCAATAAGCCTAATAAGACAATATCCAGCCTGGCGCTGAACAAAGCATGTACAAATCCGCCATGCAAAGCTGGTATTTTGGTCAATATAATCGCAGCAATAATGATGAACATTAAGATCATCGTCGCATATTTTACATATCTGCCCATAATCAGCAGGATGCCGGCAATCAGCTCTGCAGTAGCAACCGCGTACATCAATTGCATCGGGCTCGGCAGTCCAAGGTTTATAAACACACTCCCCATCTCGGAGTTCAGCAGCTTCATCAGTGCAGATATAATGAACACAAAAGCAACTAAATAACGGATCAGTTTCATTGTCGTCATCGCCTGTCCCCCTTTGTAAGAGACTATGCAAGCGGGTGACAGACAATGACTATCGTTTGGGGTCTATTGACCGTAAAAAAACAGAGCTGAGCGCAGCCTTGTTATATTATTTCTTCTTTTTTCAAGATGGATTCTATACCAAAACGTCCTTCTTTCAGAACTGCTTCCCGCCATGCTTGTTCTTTTGGATAGAACATTGCTTTGAATTCATCAAGAATCCATTGCCGGTCTTCTTCTTTTTCTGCACCCTCCCAGTAAAGCCGGTTTTCGAGAACAATCGTTGTGAATTCTCGTAATTCGGCCTTTTTGCCTTCTCCGAAGGTGCCGAACTCGAATAATGCGGAAAAAAGTTCGGTGTCTGGATATTCTTCCTTCTGAAGCTTATGAAAATGGTTGGTGGAGTCGCCTTTTACCTTTTTCGGCGTGAATTTTTGAACATTTTTCATGCCATAAAAAGATTTCAGTTCATCTTCATCTCGTTGATCATGCTCGGATGCCACCATCGTGATTTCATTGGTCGGTCCAAGTGCGGTGTGCCAGTCCATGTGGATGACTTTCAAATACTCGGACAACAGTTTACGCTGCATCTTTTTTAAGAAAGCGGCCGATTCTTCTTCTTTATTTCCGCCGAAATAGACGCCTTTTTCGAATTCGAACTGCCCCATGCCTTTCGCTTCTTTGATAGCGCTATATCCTTCCTTCGCTAATGCTTTTGTCAGCTGGGCGTGGAGTTCGTTTTTATCTTTTTTCAAATCAGTGATTTTTCCGTTCGGTAAAAAGAGTTCACTCTCTTTTTCGTAATATTTGTTTACATCCTCCGGTACAGAATTTTCGTCATATAGCTGGTTACGGTTCAAATCGACGTTGTTTTCGTTGACACGGCGGAAGTTCCGCATTCCCCATGGGTTGAGCCCATGAATCAGACAGATCCCCGTCGTTTCCGGGTCCATCTGGTGCAGATATTCATCAACAAATAAACGAATGACCGCTGCGCCGGCATATCCTTCGATGCCGTGCTCACCTGAGGTGAATAACAACACTTTATCCTTGGAAGAACGGGCGTCAGCGTAAATCATATCAATCGTATTATCATCACCCGTTGATATGGGTTTGCCAGTCAGCTCGGCTTCTGGCCATTTTTCTTTTATTTTATCGAGATGGCTTCGAAATACATCACGTGACTCTTCGTAACTGTCAGGGAAATAGTGCAGAGGTTCGCTCATGAATGATTCATCCTTTCCATTATTTTTCTTTCTTTATTTCCACACTGAGGGAATATCAAACTACGGGCCTGTAAAATTGCAGGGTTTTATAGCCATGGGAAGAACGTTATTTTGTGAAAAAGTTGAGGGTCTTGATTATAATGGGATTAAGAAAACCATAGGGAGGTTATACAGTGAAGGAGAAGGTTCAGGTACATAAAGATGCATTTTTACAAGAGTTGGAGGAATTTTTAAAAATTCAGAGCATCTCTGCGGTTGAGGCTCATAAGGACGATGTAAAAAAAGGAGCGGAATGGGTCGCAGGTGCGCTTGATAACATTGGCATGGAGCATGTTGAAATAATAGCAACCGATGGACATCCGATCGTTTATGGCGATTGGCTCCATGCAGACGGGCGTCCGACGGTACTCATCTACGGTCATTACGATGTCCAGCCTCCGGAGCCGTTAGAATTATGGGAAACACCACCGTTTGAACCTGTGATCCGTGATGGCAAAATTTTCGCCCGCGGGGCAACCGATGATAAAGGTCAACTGTTTTTGCATATCAAAGCGTTGGAATTATTGAAAAAAGAGTATGGCACCTTACCTGTAAATGTGAAGTTTTGCATCGAAGGAGAAGAGGAGATTGCCAGTCCGAACCTTGGACCTTTCATTGACGCCAATGCGGATAAGCTTGCGGCAGATGCCGTACTCGTTTCCGATACCTCTTTTATTGAAAAAGGACAACCGGCGATCTGCACCTCCCTGCGTGGGGCGCTGGCGATGGAAGTGGAAGTGAAGACCGCCAATTCCGATCTACACTCCGGTGCTTACGGGGGAGCAGTCCCGAATGCTTTGCATGCATTAGTGCGTCTGCTTGATTCCCTCCATGAAGCGGATGGGAAAATTGCCGTCGAAGGTTTTTATGAAGGTGTGCCCGAGCCGACGGAGCAGCTTCGGAAAGAGGTGGCGGAAATTCCTTTTGACGAAGAACAGATGAAACAGGAACTGGGGCTGGATGCGTTATTTGGGGAGTCCGGATTCACCTTTCATGAGCAGACCGGCATCCGCCCGACGCTGGAGATTAATGGAGTGACCGGCGGCTATCAAGGGGAAGGCATCAAAACGATCATTCCAAAAGAAGCAAGTGGAAAAATCAGCTGCCGGCTGGTGGGAGATCAGGATCCACAACAGGTATACGAATTGATTGGTAAGCATTTAGAGAAACACAAGCCTGCCGGTGCCCATGTGACGACCAGGCAATTCATCCAGGCAAAGCCGGTTGCCCTTGATTCCCGGAATCCGATGATCCAGAAAGCAGCCGATGCCTATGAAAAAGTTTACGGAGTCCGTCCGCTGTTCCCGAAAGAAGGCGGCTCAATCCCGATTGTCGAAGTTTTCGCAAGGGTATTGGAAGCGCCGGTAGTCCTGATGGGGTTCGGTCTCCCGACGGAAAATCTGCATGCACCGAATGAGCACTTCCATCTCGCTAATTTTGAAAAAGGTATCGAAACGATCTGCGAATACCTGCAATCTTTCTAACCACTGTAATAGTACAGAATTCATCTTAAAGGCGTGTCGTAGCAATGAATATGATTTTACGCATTACCCTTATCGTTTCCGGGTTTATTACATTAGTTCTCGGTATAATCGGCATCATTCTGCCGCTGCTGCCAACGACACCATTTTTATTGCTGTCGGCCGCCTGTTTTGTCCGAAGCTCTGAGCGGCTGTATCACTTGCTGATCACGAACAAATGGTTCGGGAAGTATATCCGTGATTTCCGCGAAAAACGAGGCATCCCGCTGAAAGCAAAAATCATCGGGGTGGTCGTTTTGTGGGTATCGATGCTGTCTTCTGCCTTCTTGTTCGTGGAATTCTGGGTGATCCGGGTGCTGATGATTATGATTGGCGCCTTCTTCACTTATGTGATGCTGTCATTCAAAACGCTGAGATAACAAACGTAAACGCTGCTGTTTACGTTTGTTTTTTTGTGTGTTCTGCCTTTTCTCCGCTATCTTCTTCCCCAAGGGGCATACCTTCCGCCCTGTCTCAAAAATGTTCTGACTTATCCCAATTAACTTATTCCCTAACGCAGGCATGTTCTTACTTGACGCCGATCTGCATTTAGTAGATAAGATTTTCCTGTGAAAAAACACCTATATAATAGACTAAAGCACTAATTCATAAAAAATTCTGAAAAAACAGTTGCATTTTTTGACCAAACTATATAGACTGTATCATAACAGTTAAACAAATTTAGTTTCTGTATTATAAAAGGAGGAATTAACATGAGAAAACAGAACGAACGAAACAGTGGTCATCATTGCCCGGAGTGCGGTACACCAGTAGGAGATCACAGCGCGATTTATTTTATGGAATGTGAGCACTGCCTGGCTAAGAGTGAAGAGTAAATTTTTTTACCGTATCTGTTATATAATACTTTAAATACTAAGGTTATGTATTATAACAAAAGGGGCGGGTATCCATCCTGTCCCGCCCATGAATCTGTGAGCAACATCTTTTATATATAACCATTTTTCAAGGAGGAGTCAGTTTTATGAAACAAGATCGAATCGAGAACCTGAAAGAACAATGGAAACAGGAACGCTGGAATGGGATTACACGACCTTACGAGCCGGAAGATGTCATTCGTCTCCGCGGATCGATGGACATTGAATATACATTAGCGAAAAAGGGTTCGGAAAAATTGTGGAAGATGCTGAATGAAGAAGGTTACGTCCATGCGCTGGGAGCACTGACTGGCAACCAGGCAATGCAGCAGGTGAAAGCAGGACTGAAAGCGATATACTTAAGCGGCTGGCAGGTGGCAGCAGATGCCAACTTGTCCGGTCACATGTATCCCGACCAAAGCTTGTACCCGGCAAATAGCGTGCCACAGGTAGTCAAGCGGATCAATCAGGCATTACAGCGTGCTGATCAGATCCACCATATGGAAGGCAAAGAGGATATCGACTGGTTTGCGCCAATCGTTGCCGATGCCGAGGCTGGGTTCGGCGGTCAATTGAACGTGTTTGAATTGATGAAAGGGATGATTGAAGCGGGGGCATCTGCGGTGCACTTCGAGGATCAATTATCTTCTGAGAAAAAATGCGGCCACTTAGGCGGAAAAGTATTGCTGCCGACGCAGACCGCCGTGCGCAACCTGATATCCGCAAGATTCGCAGCCGATACGATGGGTACACCAACTGTGATCATTGCCCGGACGGATGCTAATGCAGCAGATATGATCACGAGCGATCTGGATCCATATGATGCGGAATTCATGACCGGCGAACGGACAGCAGAAGGATTCTTCCGCACGAAACCAGGTATTGACCAGGCGATTTCCCGCGGCCTTGCTTATGCTCCTTATGCCGACTTGATCTGGTGTGAAACGTCTGAGCCGAACCTGGAAGAAGCACAGCAGTTTGCCGACGCTATCCACGAACAGTTCCCTGGCAAGCTTTTGGCTTACAACTGTTCGCCATCATTCAACTGGAAAAAGAAGCTCGATGACGAAACGATCGCCAATTTCCAGAAAGAGCTTGGTAAAATGGGCTACAAGTTCCAGTTCGTCACCCTGGCAGGTTTCCATTCCTTGAACCATGGCATGTTCGAACTGGCACGCCAGTACAAAGACCGTGGCATGGAAGCTTATTCCGAGCTGCAGCAGGCTGAATTCGCCAGCGAAGAACACGGCTACACCGCTACCTGTCACCAGCGTGAAGTCGGTACCGGCTACTTTGATGAAGTAGCCCAGGTGGTGTCGGGCGGAACATCATCGACGACGGCATTGAAAGGTTCCACCGAAGCCGATCAATTTACAGAACGACAACTGTCTCATCAAAAATAATCAGCAAAAGGGTGCCGACGATCGCACCCTTTTTTAATGTGCGATTTCGTTGTAATTGTGCGATCGTGGCTGCTAATCGTGCGAG
Source organism: Thalassobacillus devorans MSP14 (assembly GCF_000496835.1). Classification (GTDB taxonomy): domain Bacteria; phylum Bacillota; class Bacilli; order Bacillales; family Halobacillaceae; genus Thalassobacillus; species Thalassobacillus devorans_B. The sequence continues at coordinate 1,063,809 of NZ_KI543237.1, read as the reverse complement.
TTTGCCTTTTAAGTGTGCGACCTCGGCTGTTAAACGCGCGACTTCATCCCATAGTCGTGTGTCCGGCATTCACACCGTAGTTTTCAACGTGAATAGTGCCAGGGCGATCGCGCTGAACCCACTGACAAGTTTACCGACAATCATAGCGAAAACCATCTCCTGATTGACTCCGGCGACAAACCCTAAATGACCCCCGAATACAAACGCACCGCTGACCGCAAACGCAACATTGATGATTTTTCCTCGCGGTTCCATCTCTTTCAGCAGCGCAAGCATCGGGATGCTATGGGCGAGTGATGCGATCAGGCCGGTTGTAGAGGTTTCACTGATACGAAGCCAACCACCGACCTTCGCTAAGTATTTATCAAAAGCGCGGGAGATGAATGCGACCATCGGAAAGGCGCCAGCAAGGAAGATAGCGAGTCTGCCAACGATCTGAATTCCTTCATCGAGGGGCGTCAAATTGGGAATGACGACGATTCCGGTCAGGGTTTCCACTGCGATGGCGGTCAGCCCTATGATCGCTAAAGCTTCCACTCCTCTGCCGAACACCGAGAAACCGGTAATCATTGCCGAAGGTTTTTTCCATAATCCGAAAGCAATCACTAGGGAAATTAAAATCGCAGGTACCAGGTTTATAAGAATAATAGTCTTATCGAGCCCCGCAACCATCGCGCCTGTAAAAGCACCGACCGGGACTGTGATCAGCCCGAGGAGAATGCCTTTGGCGAAGTACGGATGATCCTTTTTTTCGATAATTCCAAGCGCGACGGGAATGGTGAACACGACCGTCGGCCCCATCATGGTCCCGAGGAAGACCCAGGCGAATAACTCAGCATCGGGGTGCTGTGACATCTCGGTGGCGAGCGAGTAGCCCCCCATGTCGATAGCGAGAATCGTATTTGCGAATGTGGCCGGGTCGGCCCCTATCAGACCGTAGACCGGAGCGACCACGGGCGTGAGCAGGTTGGCAATTACAGGGGCAAGGGAAATGATACCGACCATGGCGAGTGTCAGAGAACCCATCGCCATGAATCCTTCCGAAAAGCGTTCCCCCAGACCGAACCGGTTACCGAATATTTTATCGATAGCTCCTATACAAAGGAACGCGATTACGATCAGTATAATGATATCGTTGATTCCCATCGACCATCTGCCCTTTCGTTTCAGTTAATTCCTATCATAGTAGAGGAAGGGGCAGAATAGAAGACTAAAATGAACAAACTAATATTTGGTGCAGCGTCCTTTTGACATGGTGAAAAATGTGCTTTCTTAAAGACATTGTATATTTAATGATTCGTGAGGATATTGATAGTTTTCTGGTGACGAGGGCACCTTTGTAGTGAAAATGATAGGTTGGAAGTCATATGGACAGCGTATGCTGCCTTCCCTATGGCCTTTTGAGAAAGCACCCTTACTCAAAAGTCAGCTCTTTCGATTGCTTGAAGCTATTGGTGTAACGGGTGTATTCATTCAATAGTTCATCTAAGTATTGAGATATTTTTACGAGTTCCGGGTAGTGGGGTTCTGTTATATACAAATGGTACATTTTTTGTCTTTGTTCTTCAATTTTTCGTTCCAATTCGGTTTTTTCCATCTTTTTCCCTCCATTTCGTTACATCATTCGTCAGTAAATATTTCCAAACGGGGGTGGAAAAAACTTCAAATTGAAGCAAACGAAAAATTTTTTGTACGGGTTTATTTTTTCTTGTATAGCTGATATGATTACTAGCATACTAGTTTCTGAAAATTGGATAAACATTCTTATCAAGAGAGGTCGAGGGTATGGCCCGGCGACGCCTCAGCAACCTGTATCATACAAGGTGCTAAATCCTGCGAGTTCCTATGAACTTGAGAGATAAGAAGCGGCGAAGTCATCACAAAGTCTCTTCTTATTGGAAGAGACTTTTTATTTTTATACTTTAAGAAGTTTAACTTGTGAAAGTATAAAAAGACTTAGGCTTTCGTCTAGTACTGGGCTATAAGCCGATTTTTCTAAGCAGAGGAGAGGATTAGAAATGGCAAAAACAAAAACAGCGACAGCACCATTCCGCGGCGACCATGTGGGGAGCTTTCTTCGTCCGGATCGATTGAAAAAAGCACGCCAGCAAAGGCAAAACGGGGAAATCTCTGCAGAAGAACTGACGAGAATCGAAGATGAAGAGATTATTAAGCTTGTGGAGAAACAAAAAGAAGCAGGGCTCCAGTCGATTACCGATGGGGATTTTCGCCGTGCCTGGTGGCATTTTGATTTTCTCGAAAATTTAGTCGGAGTTGAAGGGTATGAGCCCGAATCCGGCATTCAGTTCAAGGGTGTGGAAACCAAACCCCATTCTGTGCGGGTCGTCGATAAGGTGGATTTCAATGATAACCACCCGATGATCGAGCATTATAAGTTCCTTCATTCCCTTGTAGGGGAGGATCATACGCCTAAGTTCACGATTCCAAGTCCGAATATGCTATTATTCCGCGGCAATATCGATAAGGAAATCTATGAAAATGAAGCTGCATTGCTGAAGGACCTGACAAAAGCCTATCAAAAAGCGATCCAGGCCTTTTACGATGCCGGCTGCCGTTACTTGCAGATCGATGATACGTCATGGGCAGGATTTTTCTCGGAAGAAGGACTGCAGATGATCCGCGATCGTGGTCATGACCCGGAAAAATTGCTGGGACTGTTTGTCCAGGCGGTCAATGAATCGATTGCTGAGAAGCCGGATGACCTGGTGATTACCATGCATATTTGCCGGGGTAATTTCCGCTCAACATATACAGCGTCCGGCGGCTATGATGCGGTATCGGAGACGATTTTCAACGAACTGGATGTGGACGGACTGTTCCTCGAGTATGATGATGAACGTTCCGGCGGATTGGAGCCGCTTCGCCATGTAAAACGCGATGACCTTCGTATCGTGCTTGGCCTGATTACCTCTAAAACTGGCGAGCTCGAAGACAAGGACCGCGTCAAAGCGCGAATTGCGGAAGCGTCTGATTATGTACCGTTAGACCAGCTGTGCCTCAGTCCGCAGTGCGGATTTGCATCTACCGAAGAAGGAAATGTCCTTTCTGAAGAAGAACAATGGGCGAAAATCAGGCATGTCCTCGAAATCGCTGACGACGTGTGGAATTAAAATAAGAGCCAGCCACTCGCGATAGTGGCTGGCTTTTGTCGTGCGCTTTTAAATTTTACTCTCTAAACTGCTCTCAGGCCTTTTGTGAGGAGGTGATTTCAGCATTAAGCTGAATTATCAGTTCCTCCACTTTACTGTCATCTGTCGCCGCTGCGTAAATATGCTCAAGCTCATCATGCAGCCGTTTCGCTTCCTGTAATATGGCGATGCCGTTTTTCATATAAGACTTATAGCTGCGATTGAGTTCCATGATAGCGGTCGCGTAGTTTTCGTCCGTCCCTGGTGTGACTGCTTTTTCATAGACATCGACGACTTCGTCTCCGGCTCTGTCAGGAAAATATTCATGGGGGTCGGTGCTGTCAAAAATACAGAACCCCAGTTCACGGATGACCACCATATCCATGCTTTCCGGGTCGAAACCGCAATGATACATTTCGATATCGAAGCCTAGCTGTTCTGCTGCTGCGGAGATTTTTTTCAATAACGTTGATTTTCCAGTCCCCGCCCGGCCCTTGATAAAATAGCGTTTATCCAGGTCCTCGGTAAGGTTTTCGATATAATCCATTACACCTTGTGGAGTAGAAGCGCCAAAGAAGCGATGTTTGACGATAGAGGTCCGGCCGGTTGTTGCCACACCGTGGAAAAAGCTTTCGTTAAGCTCGACAGCCAGCTGGTTCGCTTTGGCAAAATCCATCTGATTGATGTATATTTCCTCCAGGCCATCGTGAATATGCAGACCGGTCGCAAAGGAAGCGTGTGCAGAGGAAAATTCGTTTTCTATCTTTTCTTTCAAACCAAGAATTTCATCTTCCTGATTGACCAGCTGATCTGTATCAATGGCAGTATCTACATCGACGTCTTTCCCGGCACTATCGTATAAGTCGCCATCCACGAGACCGATTTTCATTTCCGGTAAAATGACACCGTCCAGTTCCTCAGGGTCTGATGAACGATGAATCAATTCGATTGCCATCCCTGTTTCCTGAAATGTATCTGCCAGCTGCTTCATAATCTTTGATTTAACAGCTGGAGAGGTTCCATTCAGTTTATATACCAGGCCGGTATCCTGAAAACAACTATCATACAATGTGTAAAAGCCTTTTGCCGTATGGTCACCGGCGAAATAATGACGTACGTTTCCCTTCACATTAACACGCTCCCCGATTAGTCTCTTTTCCCTGTATAATAAGCTATGCAAAATGTAGTTATGGGTGAGTGTCTAGAAGGATTCTGCATTAATCAGTCGAAGTAGTAATGGAATGGAGGAGGATATTCATGCGCATTTATATTACCAGTGTGTTTGTGAAAGATCAGGCAAAGGCGCTGCAATTTTACACCCAGGTGCTCGGGTTTGAGAAGAAAATGGATCTGCCGGCTGGAGATTTTCGCTGGCTGACGGTTGTATCCCCGGAAGGATCAGGGGATATCGACTTATTACTGGAGCCGAACCTTCATCCAGCGGCAAAACAGTACCAGGAGTCGATATACCGGGAAGGGATACCGGCGGCGTCTTTTGCTGTAGATGATATCTATAATGAATATGAACGCCTCGAGGGGCTGGGTGTGAAGTTTACCACCAGACCGACAAAGATGGGGAGCTCGATGGTCGCCGTCTTTGACGATACGTGCGGCAATATGATCCAGCTTGTCCAGGCTTGATCACTTACTGGTTTTCAATACTTTATTTCTGATAAAGGCGACCCCGATCAATAGAACAGGCAGGATGATTTGCAGTGGGACATGGACATACAAAGGTACGATATCCAATCCGATCTTCACGTGTTTCACATAATCATGGCTGATCATATAAGTAACAGCCATAAGAACGATGCCAGCCCCGCTCACGAGCCAAATGCGCTTGGAACGGGGGATATGCAAAGTTTCATGCAGGCCGATGATGGCGGCGTGAAAAAATAGTGCAATTTTAAAAAAACCGAGAATGATCATGGTGATGATGATCAGGGGGTCCATCCGCTGGATAATGTCCTGGATATTGACGAGTGAGATCGTTTCCAGCAGAGGTATCGTCAACAGTTTGGCTGCTTCGGCTCCATGCACAGCTAAAATCGTCACCTGAGTCACGGTCAGCATCACACCGCTGATAATGATGCCGGCAATACCAATGCTTGTCTTTTTATCAGGAACAGCAAGGTAAGGGAAAAACATCATAAATACGATCAGTTCACCGAATGGAAATGTCATCCCCTGGGGGAAGACGGTCGTCAGGATCGGCTCCCAGCCTTTATCCAGGATAGGCTGCAGATTTCTGAAGTCCGGCAGGCCATCGATGTAAACAAATAAAAGGAATAAGGTACTGAAAAAGATGACCCAGGGGAAAAATGTTTCTGCCGTTCTGGCGATCACTTCAATCCCAAGGCAGGAAGCGACAACGACCATCAATGTGAAGACACCGGCTACTACAATAAGAGGGGTCAGTCGCAATATGGTCATCTGGATGAGGTTGCTGAAATCACCCAATACCCTGGCGGCAATATAAAAAAAGTAGCTGATGTAGACCAGCGCGATCAGCCGTCCGATGAACGGGCCTGTGATTTTACATACAGCTTCTGTCAGGGTGAGGTCCGGGTGATAGCCGGCTAAATAGGTGAATAATAAGTAGAGCACGATTCCTGCCAGCATACTTAAGAGAATCACGATCCAGGAACTGCCCCCTGCCTCATACGTGAACCCAAGCACGACCGCACTGCCAAGTTCAAATAAGAGAATCATAATAAAGAATTGGAGTCCATTGATTTTTTCTGTCCCCATCATTCAACTTCCTCTCTAAGGATGGCTTCTTCCCTTGACTCCCCGGAGCATAGCAATCAAGGAAAGCAGCAGCGGGTAGGCAATGCCGAAAGTAAGGGCGAACCATAGCCACGTTGTTTCATTCCATTCGTTGGCGTAGGTTGTACTAGGGTATACGATTACCGATAAAGCGATCGTCAGCATTCCCATCGGTACCGTGATCGTACGGTACGTCTTCAGGTTCAATGTCTGTGCCAACACAGTCACAGAAGCATAAAAGTATAACGATAATTTGAAGAAGATGGTCAGAATCCAGGAAACCGCAATAACCACCTCTGCCCGCTGAATCAAGCCCTCGATATTCAGGCTTTTGGCAACTACATACGTAGGGTAGGCCTGGTTGGCCGTTATTTTGACACCAAGTACCGTTGTGGTAATGAACGTAATTGCGATGATGAAGGTCCCGGCAATCAAGTAACTGGTTAATACTTTAGGGAGTGCACGATTCTTATCCGTGACAAGCTTAGGGTATACCATGAACAAGACAATCAAAGGCAGCATAGAAACACTGACATCAAATAGTGCACCCTCCAGGACCGGTTTAAAACCACTGTCCAGCCATGGCCGGATGCGGTCGATTTGTACGGATGGGATGCTGAAAAAGAATATGATCATCAGCAAGGTGACAATGTAAGGGAAAAATATTTCAACGGTCCGGCAGATGACTTCAATTCCCAGCAATACCCCATAAACGACTGCCAACATCAGCAGAAAGTGCAGGAAGAGCATGGGTGTGGCCGGCATGATTTGGGTTACTAAAAAATTACCGATCACCCATAGTACGGTGGAAGCCGATAGGAGTGAAAAACCGACGAACATCAGAGATACGGCTTTGCCGATCCATTTTCCCAGCACCTGTTCGCTTACATCGACAAGGTTGCTGCCAGGAAACTGCCGGCTGATCATCCAGAAAAAGATGACAATGATCATTCCGATACCGACGGATAAAATTGCGCTAAGCCAGGCGTCATTGCCGGCATAATTAGCCAGACTCGCAGGAGATAGGAGGATGGAGGTGCCGATTATAAATAAGATCATCAGTAAATTGAACTGTCTTAATGTAACTTTTTCATTGAGTTCCATGACCTTCCCTCCCCTCTATCAAGAAAACCATTGTTTCCAAAGATAACTTAACGGTTGATATACGTAGGCGATGCCATCCAGAGGATTCGGGACAGGGATGTTGAACCTGTGCAGCGTAATAATAGTTGTCGAAGTAGCCCATAGGCAGGCGTAGACAATCATGTCCTTCCACAACCCCTGTTTGCGTAATTTCCTGATCCCGGCTCCTGCCCATACGAGCAGCGTGGTCAATAGAATCACTTCCATGGCTGCTATCCCTCCATGTCCTTCTGATAGGAATCCACAATTGTCCCTGTCCGCTTAATTTTTACGTTTACCTTCACATCGGTTTCTACGTCAGGAAAAATGTTTTCCCAATCTTCTTGTACAGTCTTCCAATATGTTTTATCTGTACGGTGAATCAGTTCTCCGAAGCCTAGTACATCACTTTTCAAATCCTGCTGCAGCACTTCGACAGTGCCTGTCACCATGTTATTCATCCGCTTTTCAAATTGTTTTTCCACCTGATGGATAACAGCTGTTTCCGAAAGCTTTAATGGACATTCGACTTCAGCAATTCCGGCCTCTATGTTGATGGAAATCGTCACTTTTGGATTTCCGGCCTGGACGACGGCTTCCATGGAGCTGGTGGAGTCAAAAACTTCCAAAGTGATGCCTCCTTTGTCAGCATCCTTACAGGGTACAAATTCAGCAGAACTATGAACCTTGTCGACAATATAGCTATACCCTTTGCTCTGATTCTCCGTCAGCCAACCGGCCAGATGGTCTTTCTGAAATACCGCCAGCCTGCTGATTTTGATTCTTGTTGGTGAATTGACCTTTTCGACATTGTCAAGGTTGCTCCCTTGCTCTGGATCTCCTACAACCCGCATACCGGTCAGTACAGGGTTATCCCCTTCGGAAAGCATGGCACTGAGCACATCACTTATTTTTACCGATTGTACCGGAGCCCAATACTTTTCGCCGGCTTTGATTGATGAGTACGCTTTTTCTGCCGGAATCCGTTCTAACGGAGTCAGCACTTTCAATAAATCTTCTGCTTCCATACCTTCAGCGACAGTCAAATGGAAATCGGTCCTCATCTCATGATCGCGGGAAAGGAAATCGAGCGCTTTTCCAATCCCTTTCTTTGCCATTTCTTCCCCAAAAATGATTTCACGGACATGGGCCATATAGACCTGACGGGGGGTCTGGGTGACCAGCCTCCTAATGGCTTCAAAAATCGAATTGCCAACAGCAGTATAGGTGGAAACAGCGGTACGGGTCGTCATCTCCTGGGAAGAGACTTCACTCGGATTGATTACCTGGACAGTCACTTTATACTGATCGTCCTGGAGATCTATTCCGATGGCTGTCACAATCCCTAGTTCGTTCAGTTCGCGCTTACTCCAACAGCCGGATAGCAACAGAGCACACAGACTTAACGTGGCCAGCTTCAGTAATGGTTTTTGTTTCATTCTTGTTTCTTCCTTTTTTTGCGTCGTGAACGTTTTGGCGGTTTCGGCGCTTCCCCATTTTCCCGGGTAATCTTCTGCTGGCTGATCAGACGCGGCCGGGTAGTGAGTTTCCACCGTGGAAATCTTAGAATCGCATCTTTCTGATCTGCAACAATGAACGGCGCCATTGGTGACAGGTAAGGGACACCAAAAGAACGCAGACTCGAAAGGTGGAGCGTCAGAATGATCAGTCCAAGCAGAATTCCGAATAGACCGAGTGTAGCGGCGAGAATCATAAATCCGAACCGCAGCATCCGGATGGATATCGCAAAACTAAAGCTTGGAGACACAAAACTCGAAATCGCAGTCAATGAAACGACAATAACCATGGCAGAGGAAACAATGCCTGCTTCAACAGCTGCCTGTCCAAGCACGAGGGCACCGACAATTGAAATCGCAGAGCCTACTGCCTTAGGCAGACGTACTCCTGCTTCTCTTAGAATTTCGAAGGTGATTTCCATCAATAAGGCCTCGACGAATGCAGGAAACGGCACACCTTCCCGTTGTGCCGATAAGCTGACCAACAGCGATGTCGGAATCATTTCCTGATGATAGGTAGTCAGGGCGATATACACAGATGGCGTCAGCATGGCAAGGAAAAAGGCCAAATAACGAACCATACGGATGAGCGTCGAGAAGTCCGCCCGCTGGAAATAGTCTTCTGCCGCCTGGAAAAAATTCACGAATAAGGCCGGAACCAGCAGAACGAAAGGGGATCCGTCCACGATGATGGCGATTTTGCCTTCCAGAATGCCGGCTGCTATCGTGTCAGGCCGTTCACTGTTGTACACCGTTGGAAAAGGAGTATACGTTTCATCCTGGATCAATTCTTCTACATAGCCGCTATCCAAAATTGCATCGATATTGATTTTATCCAGGCGATGGTACACTTCTTTGACGACTTTCTCATCGGCTACTCCGTTCAAATAGACGACCGCTACATCGGTTTTACTTTTTTTACCGATCGGCTTCGTACGAATCCAAAGATTCTCATCTTTGATTCTTCTCCTCATTAAAGCGGTATTAGTCCGTAGTGTTTCTGTAAAACCTTCCTTCGGCCCGCGTACGACAGACTGGGTAGACGGTTCCTCGACGCCTCGGGACTCCCAGTCTCTCGTATCGATCGCCATTGCCTGGATAGAACCATCCAGCATGACGACGGTATCTCCGGATAACACGTGGTCAAACAGCTTTCCCATCGTGTCGATATCGGTGATGTTGCCGCCTGTCATCGCAAAGTCTTTTATAATCTGATAATCTTGTTTTTCTATCGTATCCAAAGGCGTCTGCCTGATTTGCACCATTAACGTGTCCAGCACAAAGTCATGAACGATCGCTTCGTTGACAAGACCGGAAGTGTAAAGGACAGCAATATCCATGGAACCAGTCTGACCGGCTTTGAAGTTTCGGATAACGATATCCGTACTATCGCCGAGCGTCTGCTTGAACTGCGCTATGTTAGTCTGAAGCGATTTTCCAAGCTTGTCTGTGGAAGTTTCCTCTTTGGGGGTTTGACGTTTACGACGGGAATACCTTGGCATGATAAGCAACCCCTACATCATTAGTTCTAGTTTCTCTATCACCATCCTTACCATCTTTTTCGTAAGCTATACTACCAGCTGGCAATAACCATATACTGTAAAATGATAGCATATTCCAAAGAAAACCCCCTCAGGAGAGAGGGGATGGAGAAACTGTTACTTTACCTTTTTCAGCAGCCAGAAAAGGACTAGTCGGGACCGCGCATAATGATAGGGGGCGATCGATGGCTGATCTGCTCCAATTAATTGTGCAGGTTCATGTGATAAATGTGCGTCCCCACCGAGTAATTGTGCAAGTTCATATGATAAACGTGCGACCTCCACAGTTTAAATATACTTTTTGTGTTTTCTATCATCCTTTTTGCCCAAATCTGCTAAATCACGTTTATTATGTTCGCCAGGGTGCAATGAAAGGAGTAACAGCCCCCCTAAAAAAAATAATTCAGGAGGTATGAGGACATGGCTAATAATACGTATAAGACAGGCGAAAAAGCACCAGAAGGCGGCACATACAAAGTAGAGAGTCTCGTAAATGGAGGAGACGCCAGCAAAGATGATACAGCTATTAAGTTAGAAAAAGGTGAACAGTTCCCTCCGTCTACGGAAACAGGCGAAGCAGCATATTGGACGAAAACGTCATAATCGATCATCTGGCAGCCTTCCTGAATGCAGGAAGGCTGCTTTATTAGTTAGTAGGTAATGAGAATATATAGATGGTCTTAACAGGGGGAGCAGTGAAGAAGTTTCAGTGCGCCGGAGCGGAAAGAAAGAAGAAGCAGAGAAATGTATCAGCTTTATCATCGTTAATCAAAATTAAAGCACAGAGCTTTTAAACGCTCTGTGCTTTTTAGAGAGAATATGTCCTTTTACCTTAGCATCCCATGGGGATCGATAACGAATTTTTTCGAAACACCGCTGTCAAAATCCCTATATCCCTGTGGCGCTTCATCGAGTGAAATGACAGTAGCATTGACTGCTTCCGCAATATTCGCTTTGCCATTCAGGATGGCCATCATCAGCTGTCGGTGGTACTGCATGACAGGTGTCTGCCCGGTGACAAAATGATGAGCTTTCGACCATCCAAGCCCGAACTTGACTTTCAACGAACCTTGTTTGGCATCTTCATCCTCTGCCCCTGGGTCCTCGGTGACATAGAGGCCCGGGATCCCCATTTTACCCCCGGCTTCCACCACATCCATCATCGTATTCAATACGGTGGCTGGAGCCTCTTTGTGATCGGTTCCATGTCCATAGGCTTCAAATCCCACAGCATCAATGGCACAATCTACTTCCGTAACACCTAAAATCTGTTCTATCAGCTCTCCTGGATCATCGTGTTCCTTCAGGTTGATGGTCTCACAGCCGAAGCTTCTCGCCTGGGCCAATCGTTCTTCCTTCAGGTCTCCTACAATGACCACCGATGCTCCTAACAGTTGGGCTGAGTGAGCGGCGGCAAGCCCTACAGGTCCGGCTCCCGCCACATATACCGTCGATCCGGTAGTCACTCCGGCACTGACGGCGCCATGATAACCAGTAGGGAAAATATCAGACAGCATCGTCAAATCCAGAATCTTTTCCATCGCCTTTTCTTTGTCAGGAAACTTAAGTAATTGAAAATCGGCGTATGGTACCATAACATACTCCGACTGGCCGCCGACCCAGCCGCCCATATCCACGTAGCCATAAGCTCCGCCGGGGCGTTCGGGATTGACGTTCAGACAAATATGCGTGTCCTGACGTTTACACATTTTACAGCGTCCGCATGCTACGTTGAAAGGTACCGATACGATATCTCCCTTTTTAATAAATTCCACATCACGTCCAACTTCAATAACTTCACCAGTAATCTCATGACCAAGCACAAGTCCTTCGGGAGCAGTTGTACGACCGCGTACCATATGCTGATCACTGCCGCAGATATTCGTAACGATATTCTTCAAAATTACTCCATGCTCACACTTCCGTCCTGCATTGCTTTTCGGAACACCCGGACCTTCATGAAGTACCAGGTCCGGAAAGCGGATATCCTGCACTTCGACACTGCCAGCACCGGTATAAACGACTCCACGGTTATCTGCCAATCTGAATCCCTCTCCTTTAAGTAGTGTGAAGTAAGAAACTCTGGGAAGTTGCATCTTTAAGACATTTCCCGAATTGGCAGGTAATAAAACGCTTTCATTTGTGATGGAATTATAATTTTGAAAAGGAAGAGCAGGTAAATCCCGTTTTTTTTGAAATTGTTGAAGGAAAAAGGTGAAGGGAAACGAATGGTAACTAGTAGAAAGGAGCATACCTATGAAAAAAATCGAAGCAGTTTTAAAGGAATACTTTCAAGCATGGAATGATGGTTTTTTCAGTAAAAATGGGGAAGAAATAAGGACTTTTATGGCAAAGAACTTCATCGGCTACTGGTCCCACTCTGGTCTGGATAAACCTGATCAATACAGTTATGATTACGATTTGGATGCCGTACTGCAACAATATGGGGATGCCCAAAAAAGTTTTGAATCGGGATCAATTACAGCAAGAAATAATGGGAAGGAATATCTGGTGCTCGGCAGGGAAATAAACCTGATAAACGGAGACCCATACCCTGCGCAGTGTATGTTTGTCTGGAGAAAAGAAGGCGAGGAATGGAAGTTAGTAAGGGAATATATTGAACTGGAGCGGTAAGGATCAGGTAGTACAGTAGATCCTGCCTATAATAGATAAGTCATTTCTTTTAAATTTTTAATTTTTGTCTAGTACATTATGAAAATTGTCTGGTAAATTGTTGCTACTCCAGTAATCTTTCCACTTTGTCCAGTTAACACGACCGCACGTCTAGTAAAAATGCCATGCTCCGCACAAGGATACGGAGCATGGCATTTTTAATGGATGGTTTTCATTTGAACCAGCCTTTTTCCTTAAAACGGGAGATGGCTTCGATCCGGTTGCCTACTTCGAGTTTATCCAATATTACTGAAATATAATTACGGACGGTGCCGGGGGTAATGTACAGCTGATTTGAAATTTCTTTCGTGTTCTTCCCGTCAGCCATCAGCTGGATGACTTGGACTTCCCGTTCCGTCAATGGGTTTACATCACCGTAAGCGAGATCTACCAGTTCTGGAGCATAGATGCGCTGACCTTCCATAATTTTGCGGATTGAAGTTGCCAGTTCCTCACTTGGGCTGTCTTTCAGCAAATAACCGCTTACGCCCGCTTTCTGTGCCCGCTCAAAATAACCCGCTCTTGCGAAGGTAGTCAGTATGATGATTTTACATGGATGCTCTTTCAGTTCTTCTGCTGCCTCAAGACCAGTTTTTACAGGCATTTCGATGTCCATGATACAGATATCCGGATTGTGTTTCTTTACCAGTTCGCAGGCTTCTTCCCCGTTTTTGGCACTTCCGATAACTTCCATATTCTCTTCTAAATCAAGCAGTGAGCCAAGCGCTCCTAACAGCATGCGCTGGTCTTCGGCAATGACAATGCGAATCATCCCGATTCCTCCTGTTTCGTTTGTTGAATAACATTCGGTACTTCAATATGAAGGGTGGTTCCATTTTCTTTAGACGAAAAAACTTCCAGGCTGCCGTTGACGAACTCCAGGCGTTCTTTCATACCTTGAAGGCCATGTCCCTGGGTAACCTCCCTATCTTTAGAAACCCCGGTTCCATTATCTTCAACGGTAATCTTTGTTTCTTTTTGTGATTGTTCAATGATAATACTGCAGACGGTTGCTTTACTATGTTTGACAACATTGGTGACGGCTTCTTTTAAGCACATACTCAACACATTTTCTACTAAAGGAGGGGTGTGGGGGAGGTCGGCATCTCCTTGGAGTTGAAACTCGATCTGCGCCGCTTCCAATAATTGCCGGACCCGAATGGTTTCCTCTTGGAGGTTGGCGCCCCTCATGTTGGATACCATTTCCCGGACCTCTTTTAATGCTGTACGTGCTGTTTGATGGATATCATGTATTTCATTCTTTGCCACCTCAGGCTTCTTATCTATCAATTTTCCAGCCAAATCACTTTTCAAACCAATCAAGGATAGCTTTTGTCCAAGTGTATCATGTAAATCACGTGCAATCCGCTCTCGTTCCTCGATGACGCGTAATTGGGAGATCCGTTTGTTGGCATCCTCCAGCTGTCCTTCCAAGTCGATTCGTTTGTTCCGATAATAAATCGTGAAAGGAAGCAGAATAACGCCAAGCACACTGATGATGATAAATGGAAGATGTGGAAATAGGGATTCATTGTTAATAATGAAAACGAAAGTGGTCGTCACTACTGTCGTGCTTAGATGGACGATATATAATGTCAGAAAACCCGCTTTACTGCGAATATTTCCAATGAAAAATGCCAGGAAAAGCGAAAAATAAATGTAGCCGAAAAGAATGGTCATGACGATACTGATTGCCATTTCGATACTTACCCAAACATAGACCATCCAGTTGTCCGAAATAAAAGAAAGGCGATAGGCTAAGAAAAACAACAATACCATGAAAATACCGGAGACAATATCCAGCACTGATGAAGAGCGGAAGATAAAAAAGAATGGGAGACCACAAAAGATGATCCACACATAGATGCTGAGTCCTGTATTTTTCGGGATGATATGATACCAGTTCTGCATAGTGCCCTCCTTATTTTTGACTTCGAAACGATTATAGCTTTTATTTTACAGCAAAACACCCATTCCATGCTGTATGAATGGGTGTCTTTGAATTATTTTTGTTGAAAGCTTGGCTGTTTGTGCGCCATGTTAGTACTTGCTGCAGGCTTTCGTAATTGCTGCTTCATTTCTTTAAAACTGATGAATTTTTTGTTTTTCTCGTCATAAAGGCGGAAGCGGATCGATTCTAAACTGGAAGCGATCGTAATGGTGGTCGCTTTTTGAAGCGGAGGTGTTGATTCGTGCGCTTCTTCCAGGTGATAGTTAGGGACCCTCGGGCTTAAGTGGTGGACATGGTGGAATCCGATACTGCCGGATATCCATTGCAGCACTTTCGGAAGCTTATAATAAGAACTTCCATCTACGGCTGCCTTCACAAAGTCCCAGTCACTTTCTTCTTCAAAGTAGGAATCCTCAAATTGATGCTGGACATAAAATAACCAGATGCCCAGAAAACCTGCTACATAAAGGACGGGGATTTGAATGATCAGGAATGCCTGCCAGCCGATTGCCCAAATGAGCAGGGAATAGATGACTGCAATAGAAGCGTTAGTCAAATAGGTATTCATACGCTCTTTTCGCTTCGCATCTTTCCGGTTGAAGCGGTTGGAGTATAAGAACAAGAAAAAAGGTCCAAGACCAAACATCACGAATGGGTTACGATACATCCGATAAGCCAGGCGCTGCCATACATTTGCTTCTTTATATTCCTCGACGGTCATTACCCAAATGTCACCGGTGCCACGTTTATCTAAATTCCCACTGGTTGCATGGTGAATCGCGTGTTCCCGTTTCCATTTCTCAAATGGAAACATCGTAAGGATACCAGTAATGGTGCCAATGATCCGGTTTGCTTTGCTGCTTTTAAAGAACGATTGGTGGGTACAGTCATGGAAGATGATGAACATCCGGACTACAAACGCGCCTGCAACACTGGCCAGGGCTACGGTCAGCCACACAGAAACGGATAAGCTCTGGTAGGCAAGGAACCATAGCAGGAAGAATGGCGCCAGGGTGTTAATCAGCTGCCTGATTCCAGCCAGCGTATCAGGTTTAGCAAAAGCAGAGACATTTTTTCTTAATTGTGCTTGTTTTTTTTGATTTGTCATGGAATTAACTCCTTATGATACATACTTTTTTGAACGGCTTTTAATTACGCCACCTTTATCATAAAGAATCTGTGTCATAGTTGTAAGACATAAACGTCAGGTACGATACATGACAAATATCATATATCCTGCACCGTATCTCCCATAATCTGGATGTCCCGGGGTGACCCCAGGGGCTGCTATTATTTGATGGAGGAAATATGGAATAAGGAGAGAATCTATTATATAGTAACGTCTCGCAGAGGGAGTGCTTGGCAAAAGAACTGGACGATGAGAATTTATTACAGGGGTCTGCGGTATATTTGGAGGGGCTCCGAGGAAATTACCTACTGCTTCAGGAGGGATGCAAGTGTCGAAGTTCCATCCACAATCAAAAGATGAGCTTTTATCTGTAACTACAAACCTTATGCGTATTCAAACGATTCTAACAAGGACTAGAACGAATAAAAAGCAAGTACAAAATGATGAAAAAGCTTACTATGATAACGAAAAAGACCAGCAATCCATAGCTGAATATTACCGGAATATTGATTTCGACCAGGAGAATCAGGAAGAACTATTTCAAACACTGGGCCGCCTGCTGGAAGAAACGCATACCAGGCAGGTTCGTTATGATCCGAGTGAATATGTGTATCCATGGGTGGATCTACGCCCGGATGGATCGCTCAGGAGTGTCTATTCGGGAAACCAGCGTGACGCGGAAGAAGTAATCAAGGAAGACTATGAAGCTTCTTTGAAGCGGGAAAGGGAAATGAATAAGATAGATAAGGATCAGGAAGCAGCACAGTTGATGCGGATTGCTGCCGACTTCAAATATAACTGTGAACACACCGTGCCTCAATCCTGGTATGATGCCAGAGAACCAATGCGGGGAGATATCCATCAATTGTTTACATGCGATCCGGTCTGTAACTCGATCCGGAGCAATTATCCTTACCACGACTTTCCCGATTATGACCCGAACCAGATGGAAGTCACACGAATCGAAAAAGCATGTGGAAAAGCGGAAGATGAATTATTCGAGCCGGAGCATGCTAAAGGGACTGTGGCAAGGGCAGTGCTTTACTTCCTGCTTCGCTATCCTGATAAAATCGAAGCTCCCCATTTGAAGACGATCGATGCTGGACTGCTGCAGGCATGGCACCTGAAATATCCGCCGACCATCTATGAACGCCACCGCAATCATGCAATCCAGGAAATCCAGGGCAATCGTAATCCTTATATTGATTTTCCGGATAAAATGATCATGAAAAAGTATGCACTTAACAATTTCAAACCAAAATGACCCAGCAAAAAAAGGAGACGCCACTAAAGGTAGCGTCTTCCTTTTTTGTGTTCCACGTGAAACAAATTTAAAGTTTCCCTTTGAACTCTTTGGCAATCTCCTGGCCGAAGTGGCCGAGTTTCCCTTTACTGTAGGAGCGAATTACTTCCGGGGCCAGGGAGGTTAAGGCTCTTTCTTTATAATCCATCGGAAGGTTGTTTCTTTCAAATTCTTTTTCAATCTCAACGGCTGCTTTGATTGCCTGGTAAGTAGCCATTTTATTGACGTTGATCACTACGTCTTCATCATCTTTTTTTACTTCCCCGATGTAACGAAAAACATTCAAAAGTGCTGCAGGAAGCTGTTGCCCGGTGATAAACAGGCCATTTCCGTGTTCTTTTAAGTCCGTAGCATGTCCCATGAACTTCAAACCTGCAACCTTCTTTTCTGGAAGCCCCCTTTTAACTTCATCAGTACTTAACGAAGTGGCCATGTTGATGAATAGGGTATCCGTGTCTTTCCTCTTCTGGAGAAATGGAATGATCCGGTTAGCCGGAAGCGCTAAGAGCATGACGTCCAATTTCGTGATGTCTGTTTCTTTTAACAGGAAACCATTCGTATAGTTGCTGATGAAACTTTCTGCTTTCGCCTGATCAGGGTGATAGACACCAATGGAAATATTATGTTTCGCCCATTGGCCCATCATCGCGCTTCCAAGTTTACCGATGCCTGCCAGGCCAATATTGGTTTGTACCATAAGAATCTCTCCTTTTTTTGTATATCTACTATTATTATACAGATAGACATATTCGCCTTTCATATATCCCATGGTCGTTACGTCCTATCTTTATCGGACTAACGTTCTGTTTTTTTAATTTTACAAAGGAAACGGAAGAAAAAGAAAGAATAAAGTAGAATATTCTGAATTTATGAGGAGGAATTTCATTGACGAAAAAGAACAAGTTCGCTTTGCTATGCAGTTCTGTTGTCCTGACGGCTGGTCTTGCCGCTCCTGTTTATGCCGACTCTCATGGGACAAATCCAGGAACACCGATCAATCAGGAGTATGCAATCAATGGTTTTATCAGTCATGCTGAATTAAGCAACAAACTGGCCCAAATTGAAAAGAGCAGCCAGGGTACCGTCAATGTAGAGGTAGCCGGCTATTCCAACCAGGGGCGTGAAATCTATACGGCGACTGTAGGAACTGGCGAAAAAGTTCTCCTGCTTCAAAGTGAAATTCATGGAAATGAAAAGACAGGAACAGCTGCCTTACTGAATATGCTGCAAAACATCGGGTCCAGTAATTCACCTGACATGAAACAGCTGCGCGAAGAGGTAACCATTGTAGCGATGCCTATGATCAACCCGGATGCAACGGAGTTAAATCGCCGGGGGAACGATATGACATGGGATGAGGTGGTGGAAGATTTTCCGCAGCTTGAAGATGCTGAGCCATCCTGGAACTATTATACGTATACAAACCGCTATTGGGATTATGCTTCCCAGCCAGGTTTCGATGTCAATCGTGACTTCAACCCTGACTTAGACTACGTCCCAAATGCAGACGATTTTCCCGCCGATTCCAGTCAGCCGGGATGGTACATTACACCGGAAGCCCAGACGGTACGGGATGTTTACAAAGGTTTGATGGAAGAGTACGGTAAAGTAGATGTATTCGTCGACCTTCACCATCAGGGTGAATATTACGTGGAAGGCAGCGATGACAAAGTCACCCTTTCCATCTCCGGTGACTTTATTCCGCACCCTGACAGCGAAGAAGGGAAAGAATATAGCGAGTATGCCGACACTTATGATTTTGAGTTTTCCAGGCAGTTGAATGTTGCTGCATACGATGCGCTGCAGGAGCGAGGAAGTTCTCCGTTCGATAACATCACTCTGTATCCGCAAAACCTTGACCTTCCTGGAACTGCGCTTGGTTCATTTGCTTTGAACGGAAGCGGGGCCGTCCTGTTTGAAGTTACTGGTCAGACCCAAAGCTATGGTCAAAAGAAACGGGGACAGCTGGTCAAAGCTGTTGAGCAGGGTGTTTATGGGATCATCAATCAGGTAGCATCCGGAGATGTTTACGAAATTGACGCTGACCGATATTATGATATACCGTTGACCGATCGTGATCAAAATTATGGATTCTAAAGGTAGACTATTTAAAAAATACAGACCGCATTCGTGCTGGTCTGTATTTTTATGTTTGTTCTTCCGATATATAGGTTTTTGTTTCACGTGGAACATTGTATAGTTGAAGCTGTTTTACCAAACCTTCCGCATTGTCATCGACTAAGGCCATCGTCCGGTGTTCTTCCGCCAGGAATCTCTCTTTGGCCATATGATTGAATAATGCAACAAGTGGCTGATAATACTGATTCACATTATAGAGGCCGAACGGTTTTCGATGAAGCCCGAGTTGGGCCCAGGTGAAAATTTCAAAGAACTCTTCCATTGTTCCTGCTCCGCCGGGCATTACAATAAAGCCATCAGCAAGTTCTGCCATCTTCGCTTTTCTTTCATGCATCGAATCTACCACGATCAGTTCGGATAAGTGCTGGTGAGTATGTTCTTTCTCATCAAGAAATCCGGGCATGACCCCGATGGCTTGTCCATTTTCCTCGAGAACGGCGTCTGCAATGGTTCCCATCATACCAACACTCGCCCCGCCGTAGACAAGGGTTATATTTTGTCTGGCCAATTCTTTTCCTAGTGCTTTGGCCCCTTCCGCATATACAACGGATGCTCCCATACTGGCCCCGCAAAATACCGCAATCTTGTCCATTTGCTCCCTCCTCCGTATACAACATTTTATATTATTCTTACACTAATTCTATGCGATAAAACCGTAAACCTTTCAAAAAAGAAAACTATTTTTTTGTTTAGGATAAGCTGTCCTGTTTTGTGATCTTTTTCATGATATGGGTTTAGTCGCCATTGTACGTGGAATGGAATAGGTAGGTTGATATAATGAATGCTAAAGGAGGGCATAGGAATGCCTGGTTTACAAGATAAAGTTGTCATTATCACCGGAGCTTCCAGTGGAATTGGCGAAGAAACAGCCAAAGAACTATCTTCAAAAGGTGCCAAGCTTGTTTTGGCAGCAAGAAGAGAAGAACGTTTGCAGGAGCTGAAAGATAAAATCAATCAAGGCGGAGGAGAAGCGACTTACAAGGCCACCGACGTCACGAGCTCAGAGGAAATGGAACAATTAGCACAACATGCGGTAGAAGAATTCGGTCAAATTGATGCACTGGTGAACAATGCAGGGTTAATGCCGTTATCCCTTTTAAATAAACAAAAAGTGGACGAATGGGATAAAATGATCGATGTAAACATTCGCGGAGTTCTTTATGGAATTAACGCTGTACTTCCTCACATGCGAGAACGAAAACAAGGTCATATCATCAACCTGTCTTCTGTTGCAGGGCATGTTGTTTTCCCGGGTAGTGCTGTATACAGTGCAACCAAGTTTGCAGTCCGGGCGATCACTGATGGACTGCGTATGGAAGAATCGAAAAACAGTAACATTCGGGCAACTATCATTTCACCAGGCGCTGTATCTACAGAACTTACCTCAACGATTACAGATGAGGATCTAAAGTCTGGTGTCGACGATTTATATGAACAAGCAATCCAGCCAGACAGCATCGCTAGAACGATCCGTTTCGCGCTGGAAGAACCAGCCGAGGTAGCTATCAATGAAATCGTTGTCCGCCCAACCGAACAAGAAATGTAAAAAAGTGATTACCCCGGGTCCTCCAAATTTTGGAGGACCCGGGGTGTTTTTGTTTGTAAAAGTGATGATATGATAAGAATTATCTATAAAAAAAGGGGGAGTTCTATGTTCACATTTAAAATCGATGAAGAAATTTCGCTGAAATTTCCCGAAGTCTCCGATGCAGAGAATGTTTTTGAATTAACCGATCGTTCACGCCGCTATTTACGTGAGTGGCTGCCGTGGGTTGATGGAACGAAAAAAGTAGTGGATACAAAAGCTTTTATCCAATTAGCCAGAAAAGGGTACATAGAGAACAAAAGCCTGACCACTTTCATCCTATATAAAGGAGAAATAGCAGGTACGGCTGGTTACAACGAAATCGACTGGACGAACAAGGTAGCTTACATTGGATATTGGCTAGGGGAGGATTACCAGGGAAACGGCATCATGACAAGAGTGGTCAAAGCACTGACCGATTATGCCTTCACGGAGTTAAGGCTGAACCGGGTCGATATCAAGGCAGCTTTTGATAATAAAAAAAGCAGAGGAGTTCCGGAACGGCTCGGATTCGTCGAAGAGGGAAGGATTCGGCAGGCAGAATGGCTGTATGACCATTACGTCGATCATGTTGTTTATGGAATGCTGAAAGAAGAATGGAAAAAATAAAATAACACCCCGGGTCCTCCAGATATTGGAGGACCCGGGGTGTAAACTTTCAATTATTATTGAAAGGATTTGACGCCCAGGTAATGATTTTGCCAGTAATCGATGGTGATGTCTGCTACTTCCACACCGTCAGATCCAGCGTGGATCATTTTGTTATCGCCGATATAGATACCGCTGTGGGAAGCTCCTTCGGTGTCATACGTACCTTCGAAGAAGATGACGTCACCAACGCTTGGAGACTCCACAGTAGTACCGTTATTCAACCACATGTCACTTTCTTTTCTATCCAGTTCGACGCCGACTTGCGCGAATACATACTTGATGAACCCGCTGCTGTCAAAGCCGTCCGGGGTAGTGCCGCCCCATACGTAAGGCGTTCCGATTAAGCTTTCAGCGATAGACACAACTTCAGAAGAGGAAGCGGGTTCATCGGAAGAAGTATCTTCATCCAAGGAAACTGTTTCTGTATCTGCGGCTTCATTATCAGCGGTGCTGTTTAATGCGGCCAATGTGTTTGGACCAGCGATACCATCAACTGCAAGCCCCTGATCAGCCTGGAAGTCTTTGACAGCATCTTCTGTAATCGGTCCGAAAATCCCATCAAGGTTATATGTATAATAACCCAGTTCTTCCAATTCAGCTTGTAGTGCTTCTACTTCCTGGCTGCGATCGCCTTTATCAAGAAAAGATGTTTCTATCTCTTGATTATCTGAAACGCTTGTATCCGTATCTCCTGCAGAGGGGTCAGCTTTTGCAAAAGCCCCTTCACTTAGAACTGGCGTGAATGCCAATGACGTAACCAAAGCAGATGAAACCACATATTTGCTTACCGAAAACTTTGTTTTGTACATGAAATTCCTCCTTGAGAGTATTCGTGTTGTAGGAGCTTGTCGAAGCATGTCGCTTTCAAGCCAATTCCTAGTCTAACAGACGAACCCTGTAAAGAGGTTTCACTGACATTAAGCTAAGATAATAATAGTTTTACAAGAAATATCAGGGAATCCAACCATTTGTGTGTGGGGATTCCTGCAAAAGGAAAGCCACCCTATAAATAGAGTGGCTGTGTAAATCAATTATTTACCGAAGGATTCCGGCATCAGGGCAGCAACAACTTCTCCTTTGGAGCAAAGGACATCTCCCGCATACACTTCTGTATGTACTTTGAACTTCTTTGGGTCGATTTCTTCTACCTTACCGACAGCTTTCAACGGAATATCCTGCGGGGTAGGCTTCAGGAATTTCACTTCCAGAGAAGCCGTCACAAAACGTGGGGCTTCTTCGCCGTCATCAGGTTCGTGCCCATTTTTTCGGTGTAATGCCAAAGCAGCTGACCCTGTCCCGTGACAATCAATCAAGGAAGCTGTCAAACCGCCATAGACAAAACCAGGAACAGCAGTATGTTCCGGGCGGGGTGTGTAAATCGTCACTGTCTGGTCACCATCCCATCCTGTCCGGAAATGGTGCCCCGCTTTGTTCAATCTTCCACATCCATAGCACCAGGAAAAGTCATCGGGGTAAACATCCTGTATTGCATATTCTACTTGTTCCACCAACTGAGTCGCCTCCTTTTTCTTTTAGTATAGCATGAAAAAAGAGGTTGCTAGGATACAGCACCAACAAGCCAAAGCATCAGTGGCACAGTGATTAAACTGGAAACCGTGGTAACCAGCGTGCTGTAGGATACCAGTTGTGGTTCGGTATTGAATTGCAAGGAATACATCGTCGTGTTTGCGGCAGTCGGCATGGCTGCCAGAATAATCAGGATACTGGCGAGCGTTGGGTCCAGACCCAGAATCATCGTCAAAAGCAAAGCGATAACAGGAGAGACAATCAATCGAATTGAAAAAATGGTGGAGATGTCCTTCCATCTGACCGTTCCTTTGGTCAATGACGCCAGCTGCATACCGAGGACGATCATAATGGTAGGAATCGTCGCCTCTGCGATAAAATTGACCGCCTGCATAATAAATTCCGGAACTTTTAAACTGAATATCTGTGTACCCAATCCCAGGAGTACTGCATAATTGATAGGCATCCGGGAGATTTTTATAAGCGAATCTTTAAAACTATGATTGGCAATACTGCTGCCCCGTGCTGCAAAATAAAGTCCGACCGTGTTCATTAAAAGGGACTGGACTACCATCATAATGATCGCATAATCAACCCCCGCTTCTCCATAAGCGAATAAGATGATTGGAACTCCATAATTGCCGCTATTCATAAACACGCTGGCAAGAATCAAAGCAGAGGATTTTGACCTCGACTGGGATTGCATCTTAGAAATGGCAACCACTAATAAAATAAGAAGGACCATCAGCGAAACGCAAAAAATTACAATGTATAAATAATCGATGGTTACTTCATTTGTATAAAATGTACGAAAAGCCAGGAACGGGTACATTAAATATAATGCGGCCGTAGAAATAGACTTCCGGTCAAAACCGATTTTTTTTTGGCCTATAAAACCTACTGCAAAAATGATAAAAGCTGGTATTACGATTAGAATGACGTCCATTTTCTTCCCCACATTCCTCTGAAATTTAAAGCACAAAAGGAGCTGTCTCTGAAAAATTCAAAGACAGCCCCGGCATCAATGGATACACAGGTCTATTGTAATTGTAAAGTAATTACGATAGCAGTGGAATGATCAATCCGGCTAATAGCAGAATCAACGCCCCGCCTAAACGGGAAGAGATTTGGGCGAATGGCATCAGTTCCATTCTCTTGGAAGCAGAAAGTACTGCTACATCACCTGTTCCTCCCATGTTAGCCATACACAACCCAGCTGTAATAGCTGCTTCAATCGGATAGAATCCGACCAGTTTACCAAGGATGCCTGCACCAAGGATAGCACCGAATACCACACCGAATACAGTCAAAATGTACTGCAGCGTCAAAGCTTCGATTACTGTGTTCAAATCTGTGTAGGCAATCCCAATACCGAACAGCAATGCCAGCGTCCAGTTGCTGGCAACGAACTTGTACCACTGGCTAGCACCATCAATGACATTCTTTGGAATGATATCAGCAATTTTTGCAATCGCAACGATAATGATCATCAGTGCATAAGGGTGAAGCGGAATTAAGTCTCCCAGCAGGTTACCGACAGTGAAGAAAGTAATAGCTGCAAGCAGTCCGATCCCCATTTTATGGATATCGTAATTTTGTTTTTCTTCTTTGTAATTGAATCCTTGGATCAATTGACCATTACCAGTAAGGGAAGGCACTTTTTTACCAAGCAGGTTAAGCATGCTGGCAAGCACAATGGCGAATACGTTACCAAGCGCAAGCGCAGGAACAAGCATGGAAATATAATAGCTTGGGTCGTTCCCCATCATTTCGGAGTAGATTTGACTCATTGGCACAGCCCCGGCTCCCATGCCGCCGCCCATAATCGGCATCGTGATGACAAGCACCGCATCTCTGAGGGAGAATCCGACCAGGGTACCTAATAGTCCGGCAATCGCGGTTGCGCCTATGACAGCACCGAAAATTGGCAGGAAGTAGCGTAACCCTACTTTTACTAGAATATTTTTGTTCATCCCAAGGATACTTCCAGTAATTAAAGCTGCGATATAGAGGTTTAGAAAACCGCCGTCCTTCATAAACTCCGTCATGGAGGTTACTGATGCTTCCGGCAGCCATCCGGCATAGACCATAAATGCCGCGCCGAAGATGGCGATGATAGCACCTCCACCAAGAAAGGTTCTTACAATTGGTGTACGGTCACCAACGAACCCTAACAATTCACCGAAAACCATCATGACAAGCAAGCTGCCGATCATACCACCAGGCAGGCTGCCTGTGTACAAACTTAAAATGGTAATCGCTGCAAAAACCCCGAACCATAGGACCGGAATTTCAAATATCTTAAGTTTTTTCTTTTCGGTTTGCATTTCCGGGACCTGAGCTTCCGACTGTCGTGCGTATTCAAGTTCTCTGGCTGTTTGAGCCATCTCGACCACTCCTTTTTTAAAAATTAAATGGATTAAAACGTAAACGCTTTCAATAATTTGTAGTTTCAATAATAAGAAATTTCACACAAATTTCACACATTATGAAACTATTGATAGTATTGTAATTAAAAAAAGCAACCAGCCGGGTTGCTTCAGAACTGAATCATCTTGATGACTTGTTAAGGCTGAAATAACAAACGCAAAGATAATAAAGCTAATAGTTTACTGGCTGGTAATATGGTTTAATAAGTAGCATCAAGAGGATTTTTTGATCAGGGAGAGGGGCCTCAATATGACGAACACGATTAAGATGTGTACGATGAAAGATTCATCCACACTTCAAACCATTAGTTGTGAAACATTTAAGGAAACATTTGAAGATCAGAATTCAGTAGAAAATCTGACTGCCTACTTGGAAAGTGCATTCAGCTCAACACAATTAGAAAAAGAATTATCCAATACGTCTTCCAGGTTCTTTTTTGTTTATTATTATCAGGAGTTAGCTGGATATTTAAAGGTGAATACAGATGATGCTCAGTCAGAAGAAATGGATGATGACTCTCTTGAAATTGAGCGGATTTATGTATTGAATAAATTTCAAAAACATGGACTTGGTAAGTCTTTGTTAAATAAAGCTATAACGTTTGCTATGGAACATAATAAAAGCAAAGTATGGCTGGGTGTTTGGGAAAAAAATGAAAAAGCGATTGCTTTTTACAAGAAAATGGGATTTGTGCAAACAGGAGCGCATTCTTTTTATATGGGGGATGAACAACAAACCGATTTCATAATGACCAAAAGACTTCAATAACTCTTTGAAAGGTGGACGATTATGTATACCCCGAACCATTTTAAAGTTATAGACTTTGAAGAAATCAGAGCATTTATTGAAAAGCATTCTTTTGGAACAATTGTTACGGCAGAACAAGGCACACCCATTGCCACTCATTTGCCTTTGCAATTACATAAACAGGGAGACAATTATTATATAACTGGACATATGGCATATGGGAACTCTCAATGGAAAACAATGGAGGGTGTTAGTGTTCTGGTGATATATCAAGGTCCACATGCCTATATATCTTCTTCCTGGTATAGGGAGGAAGATGTTCCCACCTGGAATTATCAGGCCGTTCATGTATATGGTACAGCAACTATCATGGATGACAAGGAGTTGCAGGAAGATCTTATCCTGCTACTGAAAAAATATGAAAGCCACCGAGAATATCCAGTTTTGTGGGAAAAGCTTTCTACTCAAACCAAACAGCAGATTAAAGGCATAGTTGGCTTTAAAGTGAAGGTGGAGGAAGTTCAAGCTTCCTATAAATTGAGTCAAACCTGGAATGAAGAGGACTATCACAATATCATCGATAACCTAAATGAGGAGCAAAGGTTACATGCTCAATCATTAGCAGAAGTGATGAAAAAAGAAAAACGACCTGATTGATAACCAAAAAGACAGCGGAAAGATAAGATTGGGCCTGTAACAAATGGCGGGTATTAATAAGTTAAAGAGGGACCTTCCCGAATGTGGAAGGTCCCTCTTTAACTTTATAAATAAGAATCAATAATATACTGCTTTCCCTCATAGAGACGATATTGATAGATAGGGCGACCGACTCCGTATATCAAATCTTCCTCTAAATAACCGATCTCGGTCAGGAATTTTAAATATTTCCTTACCGACACCCGCGAAATATTTGCCGCTTCTGCAATATCTTCAGTAGAAAAAGCCTGGCCATCAAAGGCGAGAATTGATTCATTAATCGTCTGTAATGTATTCTTCGTAAGTCCCTTGGGCAGTTCCTGTGGCTTCTCCTGATTGGAAAAAGGCCGGCTTTTCTTTTGGAATAGGCTGTCCAGCTCCTGCTGGCTGACGCTGCTTTTATTATGCAGTCTATAATAATTATTTTTGTACTGCAGGAGTGCTTCCTGGAAGCGGTCGAACTCGAATGGCTTGATCAAATAATCGATTGCCCCAAGCCGCAAAGACCGCTGTATCTGCTCAATATCAGAAGCGGCAGTAATCAGTATGACATCAACATCGGCATTTTGTTCCCGAATTCGCTTCAAAAAATCAAGGCCATTCAACCCCGGCATGTATACATCCAGCAACATCAAATCGACTTTGACGCGAGCCAAATGGTCAATTGCTTCATCTGTATTGGACGCAACTCCACTGAGAGTGAAACCTGCCATCTGCTCAACATATTGCTTATTGAGTGCTGCTACCATCGGATCATCTTCTACGACCAGCACCTGGATCATTGCCATCACCTCCTGCTTCATAAGGAATTATAATTGAAAAAGTCGAGCCTTGTCCTGGAGAGGAATCCATTTCAATCGATCCTTCCAGCTGTTCAACACTCGTTTGGACCAAATGGAGGCCAAAGCCGCGGTGGTGGCCTGCTTTAGAGGAAACTCCTTTTCGGTAAATTTCCTCCTGTTTCTCCTCGGCTATCCCTGTCCCCGTGTCAGAAACCTTCATCGTCAGCAATTCATCGATATAAGAAAGCTCAAGTGTGATAGTTTTCTCCCTGGAAATACTCACGCTATCGATGGCATTATCAACTATATTTCCGAGAATGGTAATCAGCTCATGTGTCAGGGCTGGATCTGCAGGTTCAGGTATCTCAGTTTCACAGTAGATATCAAAATCTACATGGGCTTCCCGGGCATAGCTCATTTTTCCAATGATAAAGCCGGCAAACGCTGGATCTTTTATGAAGCGTGTAACATTTCCCACCTCATGGGCCTGATGATCGACGAGTTTGCTGATGAAGCTTTTCACTTGATCGTATTCCTCTAATTTAATCATGCCAAGCAGAACATGGAGCTGATTCATGAATTCATGGGATTGAGCCCGTAATGTATCGGCATACATCTGCACTCCTGTCAGCTGTTCGGCCAATTGGTTGACTTCTGTTTTATCCCGGAAGGTCGCTATGGCGCCTACAACTTCATCGTTAACGACGATCGGAACCCGGTTGGTGATAATCGATACCCCATTGATAATTTGCTCTTCATCCAGATCTGGCTCCGGATTGGTTAAAATATCAGCCAGCAGGGTTCCAGGTAAAAATTCATTGATTTCCATCCCGATCGGCTCTTGCTCCATCAACCCCGCCTTTTGAAAAATCCGGCGTGCGGACCTGTTTACCAGCACGATGGTGGCGTCTTTGTCGATCGCGATAATCCCTTCGTGCACAGAATGAAGCATCTGATTCCTTTCTTCGTGAATTCTTGCGATGGCATACGGTTCAAGGCCGAATAAGCTTTTCTTAATATAGTTAGCCAGCAGGAAAGCGCCAATGATACCAACAATCAAGCCTATGACAGTCCCTATTAAAATCTGCTGCTGGTTCTGCTGGATGGACGCTTCCACGGCCTGAAGCGAGATCCCTACTGCCACAGCTCCAATCTGATTTTGGTCTTCGTCGTAAATTGGTGTAAACGCACGCAGTGATTTTCCAAGCGTACCGGTCGATCTGGACGTGTAGGATTCTCCCTGAAGTACGCGCTTCTCATCGCCCCCAACAAAGTGATTGCCAATTCGTTCCGGATCCGGGTGGGATTTTCGGATGCCGTTCATATCCATGACGACCACAAACATGACATCAGCAGCGTCCTGAATCGTCATCGCATAATCCTGGATATTATTTTCCTGCGATTCATCCTGCAAGCCACTTTTGACCACTTGAGACGCTGCGACTGTACGGGAAACGATGATGGCTTTTTCTTCTAACTGCTCTTCGATATTGTCACTTGTCGTGTCTGTAATCAGCAAATCCGTAATCAATAAAGAAACTAAGACGACGAGGCAGACAAATAGTATGATCATGGTACTTAGTTTGAACTTGGGTTTTGGCAATGGATGTCACCTCCAGGGAAGTTTAATTTAGTTAAAGCAATAAATTAAAAAATATGTACCTGTTAAAAGGGAAGTTAAGAGGTATCATATGGCTGGACGGAAAGCAAAACCTCATATTTCCCCATGAATACATAAACACCACTATTTGTACCATTATAAACATGGAAAGAAAAAAGCTAAACAAGAAGGGATACGATAATATATGGCTTATCGACAAGAACCTGAAATAAAAAAGAAAGATAAGAAAGAAGTAGAGCTTGAAACGGGACACCCAGGTCAAGCGGAATTCAGCTTGCAAAAAGACACCTTTGTTCCTGGCGAAAACAACTATTTTAATGAACAACCAGGCACCCACAGTGACTTTGATGACAGTGAAGGAAATCGGGTGGAGTATTCTGAGGAGCTGGATGATGGGGGAGAGCGGGACGAATTTGCACCGAAAAAATCTGATGAAAGTTGTGGTGGTTTATAAATGAAAAAACAGAACCCGCTACATTACGTGGCGGGTTCTAATCCTTACTGTTCCTGTAAACTGTCTACAGGGACGCTTTGTTTATTTTCGGGTGAATGAAGAGGGTGGATGGTAGCTGTTCCATTGGTTTCGTCGACGTGTTCGATGTAGACGCTTTCTCCGTTATAGGTTACATTAGCCATATCGGACGAGAAAGCAATATCCTGTGCTCTTTGGGCGTTAATTGTAATCACCTCCTCTAAACGTAATAATCATACTATTTGTTTTCTATCCATGAGATATACTTTTCAGGGTTGATTACAGCCTTTTCTTAAAGCAGGCTCTTGCCATAGACGGGTAAGCTTTTTTTAAAAGTGTATGATTTTTAGTGTGAAAACTCCTGGTACATGGAGTCATTCAACTAAAATAAGAAATAAGAATCGAGGGGTATGAGGATGGATGAAGTAAAAACAGATATGCTTGTGATAGGTTCTGGAGCAGCTGGGCTGGCGGCAAGTGTGTATGCTGCTGAATCAAATCAGCAAATCCTGGTTATCGATAAAGGGGCCATTGGAAGAAGCGGCTCTACGGTGGGAGCGATTCAAATCGCCAGTCTGGGGAGCTGGAGTCATCCAGAAGACAGTTTAGAAGCTTATAGGGAAGACATCAGTGATAGCGGAAGGGGATTAAGCAGCCCTGTCCTAACAGATATACTTGTCCAGGACATCTCTGATCGGATCGAAGACTTGCTTCAATGGGGGTTGAAACTTGATAAAAACGTACATAACGATATTTTGGTTGCCGCAACATCCGGGCACACCCTGCCACGTTCCATAAGTTCAAAAAAAGGCAAGACAGGCCTTGCGATCCTTCAGGTTTTAACTAAAAAGGCAAGGAAGAGAAACAATATCCAACGTTGGAGTGATGTCATTACACTTGAACTTGTAAAAGCGAATGAAAGAGTGGCAGGAGCTGTAGTATTAGATTTAAAGAAAAACAAACCTTATTTGATTCGCTGTAAAGCAGTAATCCTTGCAACTGGAGGAATTGGACAGCTTTATCCAATCACCAGCAACCCCGCCCAGTCCACAGGGGACGGGTTTGCGTTAAGTTTAGCAGCTGGTGCTTCTCTGGTGGACATGGAACAAATTCAATTCTACCCGGTCAGTTTAATCAATCCACCATCACTTTCCGGTCTTTGCCTGAGCTTTTATCATTCAGCAAAACTGTATAACCGCAACGGTGAACGGTTTATGAAAAAATACGAGCCAGAGACAATGGAAAAC
The DNA here is from genome assembly GCF_000496835.1 of Thalassobacillus devorans MSP14. Taxonomy (GTDB): domain Bacteria; phylum Bacillota; class Bacilli; order Bacillales; family Halobacillaceae; genus Thalassobacillus; species Thalassobacillus devorans_B. Next base: position 1,032,758 of record NZ_KI543237.1, on the reverse strand, counting down.
ACGACCCGTGATAAATTAGCGATCGCAATCGCTTCCGAAGTGGAAGGGGGGCTGGGCACTCCTAATGGCGGAGTATGGGTAGACGCAGCCGAAAATATCGAGGAAGTGAAGCGGCAATTTCATCATGAATATCAATTATGTCTGGATCGCGGGTTGGATTTTGAAAGACATCAGGCAGAAGCAGGACCAGCTGCCCACTTTATTATGGGTGGGGTATTGATTGATAGGAATGCTGCTTCCACTATGCCCGGTTTATATGTTGTCGGTGAATCAGCCGGTGGCTTGCACGGTGGCAACCGTTTGGGAAACAATGCGTTATCGGAGTGTGTCGTTTTTGGAGCAAGGGCTGGAATGTCAGCAGCAAGGGAAATAACCCAAATGTCTTCCATAACCGCGGACGTTCCCTTGCAAACAAACAAGGCAGATAAATTGATAGCCGTTATTTCCAATTCCGGACAAGGGTCAGAACGCTCCTATACATGTAAAAAAGCTGTCTCAGAACTTATGGGAAAATATGTGGGAGTGGTACGTTCTACCGAAGGACTACTCCAGGCAAAAAAGGAATTGTATGCTATTGAGGAAAAGTTAGCGCATGTGAAAATAATGAGTTCACCGAATTTTTACTCGAAAGAAATCGTGGATTATGTGGAAGCCCTGCATATGGTAACTACAGCCCACGCTGTTGTGGAAGCGGCTTTAACGAGGAAAGAAAGCAGAGGGGCTCATTATAATAAGGATTTTCCAGCGCAACTGACAGAAGCAGAGCATACCATCGTTAAAATCGAAAATGGGAAGATGACTGTACAGGAAGAAGGAGAGATATGAACCAGCTTGTTGTTAAAATTGATCGTTCAGAAATGCGAACTGACCAGTTTGAAATAGATTTGAGATCTGGTATGACAGTCCTTGAAGCAGTTGATGCAATTTACTTTTATCATGACCCGAGCCTTGCCTACCGTTATTCCTGTCGCACCGGCTTATGTACCACATGCATGATGCTGATTAATGGCAAGCCGGGTTTAAGCTGTATGACGATAGCTGAACCCGGGGAAGATGGGATTCTTCATCTGGCTCCACTTCCAAGGGGAAAAAACATTAAAGACCTAATACAAGAGGTGTAAACAAACAATTACTGAGTAGAAATGGATCGGGTCGTACCGGGCGATTTTTTGTTAGGAGGAAGAGGTTAGACCATGGTAAGCGGGCATTTTCCTGTAGGCAATAAATCCTTTGTTTGACTTTTAACCATTGTTTTAGTAAGTTATTATAAAATTCCGATAAATAATATAGGATTTATTATAGTAAGGGGGGATAGATATTAAGAAACTTTGGAAGCGATATAGAAGCGTATCGCTGATTGTAAAAATCACCATTGCACTTATTCTGGGTATTGTTACAGGTATCATCTTTGGTGAAGGTACGAGCGTATTGGCACCGTTTGGTGATTTATTGCTCCGATTATTGCAATTCATCATTATTCCGTTGGTTTTATTTACTTTAATTGTAGGGGTGAACCAGACTCGCCTGGCTAATTTGAGCAGGATGGGAGGAAAAGTATTCCTTTACTACGTAGCTACCTCTGCTCTTGCACTGATTGTCGGGTTGACGATTGCAACTATCATGAAACCCGGTGAAGGAGTAACACAGCAGACCGATCAGACTGTGGATGCAGGAGAACATCCTGGAGTAGCGAGTGTGCTTCTCAATATCGTACCTGAAAATATCGTAACAGCGTTCAATGAAATGAATCTGCTCGGTATCATTTTCACTGCTATTGCATTTGGGATTGCAATCTCTGCTCTAAGAGGATCCAAAGAGAACGGGGCTCTCGGGGAGCATGTTTATAAAATGGTCGATGGTTTGAACGAAGCTACGTTTAAAATCATGCATATGATTTTGCAGTATGTGCCCATTGGTATTTTTGCCATCATCGCTCAAACTGTTGGCAATCAGGGGATGAATACAATTGTAGAGTTGGGGAACATGATTGGTGTGCTTTATATAGCGATTATCGTACAGGTTGTCATCTACATTGTACTGATGCTGTTGTTCAAAGTAAGCCCTGGCAATTTCTTTTCGCAAGCACGGACACCGATGATTACCGCCTTCGTTACCCAAAGCAGCTCCGGGACCTTGCCGCTTACATTAAATGCGGCTAAAAACCTTGGTATTTCAAAAAGTTTATATGGCTTCAGTCTGCCACTCGGGGCGACGATCAACATGGATGGCGCAGCGGTCAGGATCGCTGTTTCTGCTGTATTTGCGGCTAACTATACAGGGACCGAACTTGGGCTTGGTGAACTGCTTGCCATCGTCATCGTCGGCACACTTGCCTCCATCGGCACAGCAGGTGTACCCGGTGCAGGAATCGTCATGATTGCCACCGTCTTTACCCAGGTCGGACTGCCGATGGAAGTCGTCGCCTTACTCACATCGGTCGATGCTCTTGTAGGGATGGGAGCGACAGCATTGAATGTGACCGGTGACCTCGCAGGTACGTCAATCATTAACCAGACAGAAAAAGAAGAAAGCTAAAAGACTGGCCCGGCCGGTCTTTTTTTATTGTCTGGGAAATTATAAAATTTTCTATTTGTGGATAACTGTACACGGTGGGCCACATCCAGCTCCGACGCATAGGACGTGCTAGTGCCGATGTCGCCACAGGACGTGGCGTTTTCATCGGCCAGCGCCTACCCCCTCGAGGTCTTAAGTCAATCCTCTCTGTGACCAAAAACGTCACGGCGAGGCTTGACTTAAGCTTGTCGGGGGTGAGCAAGGCGCTTGCGCTTTTGTTCTGGACTAATTTCGGCAAATCCTAACACAATTTTCAGAAAACGGACAGAAAAATGCCTGAATTCAGGAATTATTTTAGATAGAGGGAAGGAGGTGAGCGTATGCGCACAAGACCATTGTTGTATGTATGTCTAATGGTACTGGCGGTATTTTTCCTTCCAACCGATACATTTGCGAATAACGGAATTACCCCTGAACAGGCAACACCACAGGCTGATGCAGAAAAAGAATCCTTATCAAACCCTGTCGCTGAAGAGGCTTCGGAGAAAGGTGAAGCAACTTCTCAGTCTGCCAAAGAACAAGCAGCAGAGCAGGTGAACCAAGCCTCTGAAACTGCTGAAGGAGCTTCTGCTCATGGCCAGCAAATCTCTCAAGAGACGACAGGTAAAAATATTCAGCCAAAAAAAGAAAGCGGACCTGCAGTACCTGCGGTAAAAGATAAAACTTCAACGCTGCCATCTCAGGCAAGTGACAAAGCTTCTGAAATGACAAATGAGCTTAAGAGGGCGGCTTCTAATAGGAAAACAGCAAAGAAACAAATAGAAGAGAATCCGCAGGATGAAAAGGGGAGGTCAAAACGTTCGGTAGAGAAAAGCTTTGGCAAAGGTGAAGAGCAACCTGCATCAACAGATAAACACCATAAGGACAGCTCTGCTGATGACCAAACAGATAAAACAGAAGATTTGCAGCCCGCAGAAGCTGAAGCTGGGTCAACGAACGGAAAAGTTGAAACTTCAGCAGCTGATTCAGGAGAGGCGAAAAATCCAGTAAATAATGCAGCTGATAATCAGCAACCGGATAAACAAGAGCAAGAAGAACCGGCACCACTTCCAGAGCCAAGGAAAGACCCGATCGCTCAGATACATATGACCAAGCCAGCTTCGTTTCCGTCACCAGTATCTTCGAGCGGAGGTGACTTTGGCGGCCAGACCACTTTTTCTTTAATTAAAGGAAACCTGCCAGGTTCTTTCCTGTTCGTTGCCTCAAACTCGCAAACCATCGGGATAAGATCTGAGTTTCTCACAGATCAATGGGTGAATGCCCCGCCAGCAGAACCACCGAAAAACGCTTCTTAATTTTATAAAAGCACCTAAATCACAAAACTAATATAAAAATTAAGGAGCGATTCAAAGATGAAAAACACATGGTTCAAAACTCTAGTATTTGCAGGAACATTGACAATTGGAGGATTCGTTGGAGTACAATCTGCAGACGCAGCATCTTCACATGGAGAAAAAACAGTTAAGATTGCAGAAAAACAAGAAAAAGCAGCTGAAGTTACTGTTCAAGCGGAAGAAAAAGAAGAAGTAAGCAAATCTCAACAAAACAAAGCGAAGGCTCAAGCGTCAGCGAATGCAAGCGCCACAGCAAAAGAGAATGCTTCTGAAAACTCTGCAGTTTTGGCAGGGGAAACTGAAGAAGCAACAGAAGAAGCTTCCAAGGAAGTAGTTGAGACAGTCGAAGAAAGCGAAGAAGCAACTGAGGAAGCAGCAGACAAAGCAAAAGAAGAAGTAAACAAGTCCGAAGCAAATAAAGCGAAGGCTCAAGCGTCAGCGAATGCAAGTGCCACAGCAAAAGAGAATGCTTCTGAAAACTCTGCCGTACTTGCCGGAGAAGTTGAAGAAACAACTGAAACAGAGGAAGCAACAGAAGATAAAGAAACAGAAACTGATGAAAATGAAGAAACCGTTGAAGAAGAAACTAGAGAAGAAGAAGCTGAGGAAGAAACAACTAAGGAAGAAGAGTCTACAGAAGAAGTTGAGGTAGACGAAGAAACAACAGAGGAAGATGAAGAAGCAACAGACGAAGCACAAGAAGAAGTTAACAAAGCTGAACAAAACAAAGTAAACGCTCAAGCATCTGTAAATGCAAGTGCTACGGCAAAAGAACATGCATCTGAAAATTCTGCAGTCCTAACAACAGCAATTGATGAGGAAGCCAAGGAAGAAGAGGAAGCGGAAGAGTCTGTTGAAACAGACGAGGAAGCTGATCAGGAAGAGGTCGAAGTCGACCAAGAAAGTGAAGAAGCAGTTGAAGAAGAAGATGAAGCAACAGAAGAAGATGAAAACGAAGACGAAGATGGAGAAACAAAGCAAGTTTCTGTAAATGCTACAGTAGAAGAATAATGATTATTATGTAGGCCGGGGATGTCCCCGGCTTACTTTTTTGCACGAGGTTGTATCCTCCAATTTGGAGTTAAGGAAGAAGGTGTAGGCGTTAAGTCAGAATCCCCCTCAAATGCAAACAAGACTCCCGCCGTTGGAGTCTTGTTATCTTAACCCTAATTTGACAGCAAGCATGAGCAACGATTGATTGATTCGCCATACATAATAAAGGTGGTGGACAAGGTCACCCTTTCCCTGATCGTTTCCGGGTGCCAGACGTTCGATTTGCTCGCGTTCATCTTGTAGATCGTATAACTGCCCAGAAGATTCTTCGCCCCTTATCTTGCCAATAAGAACATCAATGTTGTATTCCAGTTTTTCCTCAATCTTTGGAAACACATCTTTTAACTCTTCCGGATAGACGAAATGCTTCTGATAAGAGGAAGCTACCAAATGTTTGGCATAGTAGTTGATTGCTGTGAAAATCGTAATCCACCTGGATAGTTCCGATTGCTTCATCGCCCCGGGACGCTGTAAAATCGGCTGGGATTCATCTTTGATAGCCTGGACCTTTTCTTCCATCGCAAATGCCTGTTCTGCCAATTCTTTTACGTTAACCGGTTCATGAAAACTTTTAACATATGGACTCACATAACCTTTCAACTCTTCCAGGTAATCAGCGAACGTTTCGTTCACCTTATCATGCGTCTTAGTCGGTAAAAGAACCGCGGATACGATAAAAGCAATCGCTCCGCCGGCAATCGTATCAATGACACGGGCACCTAATAATTCTAAACTGATGCCGCCTAACAGCAGGTCGTACATGAAGGCGATGAGTAAGGTGATGAAAATGCTCATCGCGGTATAGGAAACCGTCAGAATATAGAAGGCGGAAAATACGACAGTAAAAATCAGCAATACTTCAACGGCTGTATAGTTGGAAACAAGCCGGGCAAGACCGAAACCGATAACCGCACCGATGACCGTGCCTACAGACCGCTGGAGTCCTTTCAGATAGGTCCGGCCGACCGTCTCAGTCCCAAGCAGGATGATGAATGTCGTCAGGATCACCCAGTAGGGTTGAATGGGTGAAATGAGATGTCCCACGATGATAGCAATTGTGCCGCCAGCCAATGCCTGCAATGCTTTTTTCGTAGATGGTTCCAACCCCTCTTCTTTTTCGTCTTCTGTCACCACTTCTTCCTCACTCTCCCGCTCCTCATCTGAAGAGGATTCACTATCTCCTTTTTGCAGGGAAAGCTGGATTTCAATCGCACCGTTGGTGACATGATCAGCAATTGAGTCGATGCGGCGCAATAAATAAAGCCTGCCTTTGGGACGGGGACCTTGTTCGTCAAAAAGCTGATTGATCTTATCACGGAATTTCACGGTGGCTCGCTGGGCGGTGTGTAAATTCTCTTTTTCATATTCCGGTGCCAGCACATCTGCTTTACGAAGCGCAGCAATCACCTCCACAAGCAATTGCCTTACTTCATCTGTCTCAAAAGCGTCATTCCGTTTCAATTCAGAAAGCGAGTCAGCCAGGGTTTCGACAAACATAGCTGTATCAAAAACGTAAAGCCGTACTTGCGAGGTCGTGAGGCCTGGCCAAATTTCTCCAACATCGTGCGTGTTCAAATCAGTCGCGACGTTGCTGGCATATTCACGCAGCTTACGTACGTTGTAATGAAGTTTTTTCGCCCGGGATTCTTTTATTTCCGGGTCCTGAATCATTTCGACCAACAGTTGAAAGGTCAAATTCGCCTGGGTGTGAAACGACTGGATACTTCTTCTCAGCATATGTACGGAATCTTTGAAAAGGAAGAAATTATACATGAAGGCGTAACTGATTCCGATAGCAATCGCCAGATAGAACCAAGGGAATTGGACGGGAGATAACTTTAAAAAGGAAGAAATGTAAACGGTCATAAAGCCAATCATACCAAGGGAAAAGTAACGGCTTCCGTATCTGGTGAAATAAAAGGCGGAAGTGATGATGCCAATCATGAGTGCGGAAACGAGGAAGACACTGCCAGCGAATAATGCGCCCAGGGTTACCCCTCCCACAGCAGAGATCGCAAGCAGGCCAGTAGTCACTTGCTTTTCCTGTTTCGTATCATCCATAACAGCCATAACGCCCAACATGCCAGCCATGCCAGCTACGATTGCCGGGGTCAACGCCTCCTGGCCAGCCCAGTTAAAAAGGAGAATGACCGTAAAGACCGAGGAGATCAGGCTCAACGTAGCTTTGCCTGCCTGGTTCAACCGCTTTCGTCCCGGATCCGAAGCAAGTAGTCTTCCTAACCAGTAATACTTGAGAGATAATTGTTTCAATGCTTCATCAACCTTTTCCGATGTATTATATTCTTTCTATTCTACGTTCCCTTAAGCGTTCGAGCAACTTATTTGAAAGATGTTCCCGATTTACAATAATTTTGAAAATGATAGGATGGTAAGTAATGATTTATGACATGAGAGGATAATAGAAATGAAAGATCAGCCATCACAAACAAAGAAACTACTTTTAATCATCGGCATCATGTTTGTCGCGTTCAATTTACGTCCAGCCATCACCGGCGTCGGCCCACTCCTCCGTTTCATCCGGACAGATTTGGGCATTTCCTACGGTGCTGCTGGATTTATTACTACCCTGCCGTTGATTTCTTTTGCGGTGTTTTCGTTTGTAGCTCCTAAACTTGGTAATCGGTTCGGCTATGAGCGGATGGTCTTCGTTGGATTAGTGACGCTGATGATCGGCATCACCATCCGTATAATTGCCACAGCCCCTGCGTTATACACCGGCACCGCCCTCGTCGGGGTAGGTATTGCCATTTCCAATGTACTGCTTCCGGGTATCATCAAAGATCGCTATCCTGGAAGAATCGGTTTGATGACGGCTGTTTATACGACGTCCATGTCCGTTTTTTCAGCAGTTGGTTCCGGCCTCAGCATCCCGCTTGCAAAAGGGCTGGGCCTAGGGTGGGAAATGGCTCTGTTCTCTTGGGTACTGCTTGCACTGATTGCTGCTTTATTATGGATTCCCCAGCTTTCCCGTCCTGTAAAAAAGGAGGACAAGCAAACAGCCGGACTCACAGGACCTCCAATTTGGAAGTCGAAAATAGCCTGGCAGGTCACTATTTTCATGGGACTGCAGTCGTTTTTATTTTACACTCTGATTACCTGGCTTCCGGAAATCATGACCGGAAAAGGGTTAGGCGTCGCAGCAGCAGGGTTGATGGTATCTACAATGCAGCTGTCCGGGCTGCCGATGACCTTTCTGACCCCTGTGCTGGCAGACCGTTCCCGCAACCAGCAGGGGTTAATTATCATGATTGGTACGCTTTATCTTACCGGATTGACTGGAATGTTAGTCAGCACCAGTACCGGCTGGCTGACTGGGAGTGTTATGCTGATGGGAATGGGCCAGGCATCCAGCATCAGCCTGGCTCTTACGCTGCTTGGACTCCGTGCTGCAAACGCGCGTGAGAGTGCAGCGTTATCCGGTATGGCCCAGTCATTTGGGTATGCGCTGGCTGCTATCGGACCCATATTGATTGGTATCATTCTTGATTTAACAGCGACCGTCATCACACCAATCGTGATTTTTATCGGAATTTTAGTTGTCATGATAGCAGCGGGAATGGGTGCCGCACGTAACCAGACTGTATTTGCAGCTGTGAAAGAAGGACAGGGGAGATAAGTTGATAAAACGCATGGTAAAGTTTTGGTCACCTTATGTTCTCGGTGTCTTTATCGTTGTAACCGTCATGGGGTTGACTCAAGATGGAAAAGCAGACTGGGGAGGATTGGTGGAACAAGTATCGCTGGTTTGATCGGTACGTTTATCGGTACAGGATTAAAGAAGGTATTGTCTGAGGAAAAAGAAAAAACAGCCCGGATAGTTACAGGGCTGTTCTTTTCTGTTGATGCTGGATTTAAGATTATTATTTGATTTTAATTTTTATTTCTTTACCGGCATGTATAGAGTCCTGTTCTTCATTCATGACATCACTGGTTTTGATTGTGATAGATTTAAGCTCATCGACATTCGTTTCATTAAGAACAAAGCCCATATTGCCGACTTTTATATCACCAGGTTGATAGACACCATATAAATTTTCCAGATAAAAATCATCATCAAAATCTTTCTTTTCGCCAGTACTCGTTTCCAGCAGTTCTACTGGAGCGAAGTTGACCGGCTGATCGCTGGTATTTTTAGCGGCAACCGTAAACTTGATATAGTTGAAATTCGCTTCATTATCGCTGAATGCATGAAAATAGTCGATCAGATCCGGAGAAGGGGAGTAGTTCAACACCTTGATATTTTCGATTACAAGCTGCATGGGCCCGATTTCTTCAACTGCCTGCACCTTTTTGATCGCTTCGAGGGTCAACTGGCCATTCTCATCCTCCATGTGGTCGCCTGCTTTTTTCAGCTCGCTGTCGTCACTTGCCTGTGGGTTATTCGTATACTTGGTTTTTTCCGGAATTTCAAATGGTACCGTACTATCTTTTGCTTCGGCGTGACTTTCATTGCCTGTACCATCTGTCGAGCACCCGGCTAATAGACTCATGCTTAAAACTGCCATCATCAGGTATTTCATTCGATTGCCTCCTTTATCCAGACATAGAAAAATGGCCGCTGCCAGAAAGACAGCGGCGTATTTATTATTTCTTAACTGCTCGCTTTCCATCTAAAACTGCCATTACTTTTTGGCCGATTTCATAGTTATCATGAAGTCCTGCGAACTGACCGGATTGTGGACCATAACCATAAACGATGACATCTTCACCAGTATGTCCGCCAGTCGTCCAGCCAGTGCCGGAGCGCAGATCGAAGATTCGCTCGATAGCGTTATCGATTTCTGTGGTGTTCCCATTTTCAGCCGCATCTTTGACCGATTGGATTTCTTCCTGAGTCATATCTAAGTCAATGTAGTTGGATAGCGTTTCTTCTACATCAGCACCATCTGCAATTTCAGCAGCCATGAAGTCCGGGGTACGCTTTGCGGCTTTAATCGGTGCCGGGTCCCATTTGTATTCTCCGTCACGGCCCATAGTCATGCCGCCGGTAGAGTGATCAGCCGTAGTAATCACAAGGGTATGCTTATCCTTTTTGGCGAATTCGATTGCTTCCTGATATGCTTCTTCAAAATCCTGCATATCGCTCATTGCTGCCACAACATCATTATCATGCCCTGCCCAGTCAATCTGGCTGCCTTCCACCATAAGGAAAAATCCATCCTTATTCTTACTTAAACGATCCAGCGCAGTAGAGGTCATTTCTTTTAGAGATGGACTTTCTTCCGTACGGTCAATCATTTTATCCATCCCTTTAGGTGCAAATAAGCCAAGAATTTGTTCGTTATCATCATTCAGCATTTCTTCCCGTGTATCCACGTAACTATAGCCATCCTTCTGGAATTCTTCCGTAAGGTCGCGGTCTTCCCGGTCAAAATAGGAAGTACCACCGCCGAGGATGACATCGATTTTATGTTCTCCATTCACTTTTTCATCAAAATAATCATCGGCAATATCATTGTAATTATGGCGTGATTCATCATGTGCCCCGAAAGATGCCGGTGTGGCGTGGTTCACTTGGGAGGTAGCAACCAGCCCAGTTGATTTTCCTTGTTCCTTCGCCAGTTCCAAAGCTGTTTTCACTTCGTTTTTTTCCATATCGACAGCAATGGCGCCATTGTATGTTTTAATCCCGGCAGCCATGGAAGTTGCAGCTGCAGCAGAATCGGTGATGCTTTCTTCTTTATCCCAGGAATACGTTTCCTGCATACCGATTAAATGTTTATCGAAAGCGGTATTTTCTGTGTAAGGAGTAGAAGGATCGTCCTTTAAGTATCGATAGGCTGAAGTATAAGAGGTGCCCATGCCATCTCCGATCAGGAAAATGACGTTTTTGATTTCACTCTTACTGGTGTCTGGTTTAGCAGCAGCTTCCGTACCGAACGAGCCTGCCGTACTGCCAAAAATAAAGGTAGACATGATTGCGACTGGTAGTAGTTTCTTAGAAAAATTTTTGTTAAACAAACCTGATTCCTCCCATTACGTTATGTTATTGGTGATACAGCCATCATATTACGGTTAAACTATTAATCTTATATTGAGAGAATGTTAAGGGTATGTAATTTCGTTAATAATCGATACATGTATGGATAGGCTTCTGTTTGAGGGAGCTTAAAGTAGAATTAAAAGTAGAGAGGAGGGAAGAATAAAATAAACATGAATATGGGCGGTAAGTACTGGGTATTTAAACGGAAAAAGGCTGACCGTGATGAGGTCAGCCTTTGCTGTTGTCCAGGAAATTATAAAGTTTTCTTTGTGTAGATAACTTTAAGTGGTGGGCCACATCCAGCTCCTACCCCTCGAGGTCTTAGTACAAGCATCGTCGTGACCTGATACGTCACGACGATGCTTGTCTTAAGCTAGTCGGGGGTGAGCATGGCGCAAACGCTTTTGTTCTTAAACTTCCATTATTTTTTCACCCATTTCAGGTATGATCCCATGTCCCATCAAAGCAAGCGCGAATACTTTGCCGATAGTGGCCATAGAGCTTTCGTCCACATCAAATTTAGGGTGGTGATGGGGATAGATAGCATTGATTTCTTCATTTCTGCCACCAACAAAGAAAAACGTGCCAGGGACTTCTTTTAAATAATAGGCAAAATCTTCAGCTCCCATAAACGGAGGCATTTGTTTAATATCAAATGCCGGTAAGTGGTCCTTTGTCAATTCTCTTAGTGAGGCTGTTTGCCCAGGGTGATTGTATAAAGAAGCATGGCCGAAATGGTAATCGACGCCTATTTCAGCACCTGTCTGAACTTCCAAACCTTGCGCAGCTTTTTGTATTTTGTCTTTGATCATTTTTCGTACATTTTCATCATATGTACGTACCGTCCCTTTTACCGAAGCGGAATCAGGTATGACATTCAATGCTTCTCCACTATGAAAGGAGCCGACAGTGATGACGGCTGCTTTTAAGGGATCCACATTTCTGCTTGCAATTTGCTGTAAACTCAGGACAAGCTGACTGGCTGCAACGACAGGGTCGATAGTCAGGTGGGGAAGAGCACCGTGTCCCCCTTTTCCCTGGATATCGATTTCAAACGTGTCAGCTGCTGCCATCGTGAATCCTTCGTTAAAAAGGATTTCGCCGGTTTTATTCTCAGACCATACATGCGCGCCATAAATTGCATCCACATTTTCCAGGCAGCCATCTGCAATCATTGCTTCTGCTCCTCCCGGGCTGACTTCTTCGGCAAACTGATGGATAAAAACAATGGTCCCTGAGAGGGAATCTTTAATTGCAACGAGGGTTTTTGCCACCCCTAATAAAGCTGCCGTATGAATGTCATGGCCGCAGGCATGTGTAATGCCATCGACTTTTGATTTATAAGGTACATCTTTTTCATCCTGCATGGGAAGAGCATCAAAATCTGCTCTTAGCGCGATAGTCTCCCCAGGATGTCCACCATGTAAGTATCCGATCACGCCATTCCCGCCAACCCCTTTTTTAACTTCTAAACCTAACCCTTCCAGGTAATCCGCAACCAATTCAGGGGTGCGTTGTTCCTGGTGTGATAGCTCTGGATGCATGTGTAAATCTCTCCGGAGATCTACCATTTCTGTATAAAGGTTATCTATTTTTTGAAAAACAGAATGAATCATGAGAAAAGCCTCCTAGTCATCTACTATCTCTGAAAAATCCACTTTGCATTTTTATACGACAACTTATATAATATACAACATCAATAATTCTATCAACATTTAATTTGTTGTATTATCAACACTTATAAGGAGGGCGAACTCGACATATTTGCATAAAAATAAATTAGGAGGAATTAATATAAATGAATGCACAACCTCAGAAAGTTAATGTTAATCATGAAGAATCTATCAAAAATAAGAAAAAATGGGAGATGCCAGATACTTACGTCATTCTATTTTTAGTTTTAATACTGGCAGTTATTGCCACTTATATCGTGCCATCTGGATCGTTTGAGAGAGAAGTAGTTGATGGAGTTGAGCGGGTTGTCCCTGGTACATATGCATCAGTGGAAGGAAACCCTACAGGATTCATGGATATTTTTTTAGCGTTGCAGACTGGAATGATAGAGTCTGCTGGTTTGATTTTTCTAGTGTTATTTGCCGGTGGAGCTTTTGAAGTAGTTGAGCGTTCCGGAGCCATCAAAGGAGGCATTTTGCGGGCGGTCAATAAGACACAGGGAAAAGAGTTCTGGTTGATTGCTGTGGTCTCCATATTGTTCGCCTTAGGAGGAGCTGTAGGAGCAGTAGCTAACTCCGTCATTCCTTTTGTAGCGATTGGTGTAATAATAGCAAGAGCGCTGAAACTGGATGCGATTGTTGCCGTATCGATAACGTTCGGTGCTACTTTTGCCGGATTCAATGTCGGTTTCCTGAACCCCTATACAGTCGGGATTGCTCAATCAATTGCCGATATTCCGCTCTTTTCAGGAATGCTGCTGCGGGTGATAGCCTTTGTGGTCATTGTAGGAGTTACCATCATGTATACCTGGGTCTATGCCAAAAAAGTTTTAAACGATCCATCCAAAAGCTTGATTGGTGTTTTGGAAGCTGGTGAATCAAGTAATGACGATCTGAGCGCGCCATTTACAGCACGTCATAAAATGATTCTTTCCTTTGTAGGCTTTTCTTTACTGTTTTTTATCTATGCTACCATTCAATACAAATGGACCATTAATCATATGGCTGCCTTCTTCATCATCATTGGCCTTGTTTCTGGAGTAATCGCCGGGATGAATTACAACAGGCTTGCAATTACTTTCTTAGAGGGTTGCCAAAAGCTTGTCTATGGAGCGTTGATCATTGGAGTAGCGAGGGCTATTTTGATTGTGATGGAGAATGCGGCAATTCTTGATACATTTGTTCAAGCTTTATCTGTACCTTTAGAAGGGCTGTCACCCGTATTCGCTGCATTAGGCATGTTTGTAGCCAATGGAGCGATGAACTTCCTCGTACCTTCCGGGTCGGGCCAGGCCATGATCGCCATGCCTATCCTGTCCCCATTGGCGGATATGGTCGGGGTTACACGACAAGTAGCCGTTCAGGCTTATCAATTCGGTGATGGCTTCACGAATAGTATTTTCCCTACCTCCGGTCCGTTGATGGCCAGTTTAGCAGTCGCAGGAGTTTCATGGATTAAATGGGCAAAATGGATGCTCCCGCTGTTGCTTATTTGGACGGTGATCGCCATCGTCATGCTGGTGATTGCTGTCATGATTGGCTGGGGACCAGTATAAATCAAATAGATGTTACGTTACGGGTCATCCGAAAATGGATGACCCGTTTATCTTTGAAAGACCCGCAGCGCCTCTGCCACCTTATGGGCAAACGACAACGGCGGTTCTACCGATTGAAAGTGAAGATAAAGAATTGTCGGCTCAGCGAACAGCCAGTGGTTATGCAGAGCACTCACCAGGATGCCATTTTTCTGCAAGACCGACAGGAATGGATAGACTTCCTCTTCTAATATAACTGTCTCCCCCATATTCAAGGCCAGGCCGTTGTGATCCAATGATTCAAACATCATCTCGGCATGGAGTTCTGCCTTGCTTGGCCGCCCCTGAATCTGTACGTTTAAATCCCGTTCCAGTTCCACCGAACAGACGCCATGCTCGAACTTTCCTTCTCCGCCAAGTATCGTTCCGAACTGATGACATAGTTGTTCCATATTCATGGTTGATCATCTCCTTATTTTCAACTTATGAACAGAATGAAAAAATATGGCTGAAATTATTTATGATTTACGGAACCGGAACGGGTTTGCTGGCAGTATTCTGGGGAACATAACTACAAACTCTCTAAGGAAGGAGCGATATCATCCAATGAATGCAGTTACTCCAATCCCACGTGAACAAACGCTTGATAACAGCATTGCTTTATTGCGGGAAGGGTACCGTTTTATCCCAAATAGATGCCGGAGCTATGGGTCAGATATTTTTGAAACACGTTTATTAGGTGAAAAAGTGATCTGCATGAGCGGGGATGAGGCAGCAGAGCTTTTTTATAATAAAGAGAAATTCACACGTAAAAATGCAGCGCCAAAGCGGATTCAGAAAACGCTCTTTGGTGAAAACGCCATCCAGGGGATGGATGGAGAGGCCCATGAGCATCGAAAACAGCTGTTCATGTCGCTGATGACAGAAAAACAGTTGCAGCGCCTTTCTGAAATAACAACAGAAGAATGGCATAGCAAACTCCCGGCATGGAAAACCGCTGAAAAAGTGGTGCTTTTTCAGGAAGCAAAGGAAGTGTTGTGCCGGGCTGCTTGCCGCTGGGCAGGCGTTCCACTAGATGACACGGAAGTAAAAGAACGGGCAGACGACTTCTGGGATATGGTGGATGCATTTGGGGCAGTGGGCCCCAGACATTGGCAAGGTAGAAAAGCAAGGAAAAGAGGGGAAGCGTGGATTAAGAAAGTGATTCACGAGGTGCGTGATGGCGAGTTAGAAGCAAATGAGGATACAGCCCTTTACGCCATGGCTTTTCACCGTGATTTGAACGGAGAGCATCTTGACTCACAGATGGCAGCTATTGAATTGATTAACGTACTGCGTCCCATCGTAGCGATTACCAATTTCATTACATTCAGTGCATTAGCGTTGCATGACCATCCGCAATACCAAACCAAGCTGCATGAAGCAGATGATGATTTCTTTGAGATGTTTTCCCAGGAAGTCCGCCGCTATTATCCGTTTGGCCCCTTTTTAGGGGCTCGTGTGCGCCGGGGATTCATCTGGAATGACACCAAATTCGAAAAAGGCCGGCTCGTCTTGCTGGATATCTATGGAACCAATCATGACCCGAGGCTATGGAAGGAACCTGACAATTTTTATCCAGAACGCTTTGAAGACTGGAACGGCGGCTTGTTCGATTTGATCCCGCAGGGAGGCGGTGACTATTACAAAAACCATCGCTGCCCGGGAGAATGGGCAACCTTGCATGTCATGAAGGCAAGTCTCGATTTTCTTACCAAAGAAATTACGTATCAGGTGCCTGAACAGGACTTGACCTACAGTATGGTACGAATGCCTTCTGTCCCGGAAAGCGGGTTTGTTCTTCAGGAAGTAACCCGGAAAAATTGATTGCTCATATGTAAAAAGAGAGTGATTTTCTTTTATTAATCAAAGAAAATCACTCTTTTTAGTTATGGGAATGTTGATTCCACGATTAAGCGATTCGTGAGACACAACAACAAACTTTGACAGCTCCCCTTTTAAGGAGAAAGGACTTTTCCGTGGCCTCTTCGAGAGGCCGGTCCCTTTTTTATAGCTTAGCAATAAATAGATGACATAAAATCAGTTCTTTACTCGAAGTATATGACTGTCGTATCCGGGAAAACCAACCAAATTAATTGGAAGCGTTTACATTTTTGCGAGATATGATACACTTGTGCAGTGAATGAGTTACTTGGAGGGAGTCATATGAGTAAAAAACAGCAAGATGAAGTCATTGATGAAGCGATTGGTGAAAAATCAATCAAGAAACTGGAATTTCGAGGCGGTGTATTTGCTGCTACGATTCCATTAGTATTTTTCATCATTTGGGCAATTTCTTTGAGTGTGGCCAAGCTTGTCACAGAAGAAGCGCTTGTGCTTGGTATGGTGATTGGTATTGCCCTTGGATTGTTTTTCACTAAATCGAAGTGGGCGGATTATGCCCAAAGCCTGTTTACAGGTATGGCCCAGCCAATTGGTGTTATTGCCGTAATCGCCTGGTTTTGGGCAGGGATGTTCGCAAAAATGTTATCTGCAGGTGGACTAGTGGATGGTTTGATCTGGTTCGGTTTCCAGACCGGTGTTGAAGGCGGAATGTTCGTCGGCTTGACCTTCCTGCTGTCAGCATTGTTCGCTACAGCTGTCGGGACAGGTTATGGAACCGTAGCTACATTCGGAATTCTGATGTACCCAGCCGGGGTTATCCTTGGTGCAGATCCTGTAATTTTATTAGCTGCGATTTTAAGTGGTGCTGTATTCGGAGATAACCTGGCACCGGTTTCTGATACGACGATTGTTTCCGCGACGACACAGGAAGCGGATGTACCTGGAGTTGTTCGATCACGATTCAAATATTCCGTCACCGCTGCTATTCCAGCATTGATTTTATTTATTATTTTTGGCGGTGGCGGATCCGGTGGTAATGAAGCTGCATTAAGCGAGTTACAAAGCCAGGTTGGACCGAACGGGTTATGGATGCTGATTCCATTCGTTCTCGTATTGTACCTTGCCTTATCGGGCCACCACCTTCTTACCTCTTTGACATGGGGGATCGTTGCATCAGTTGTATTTATTTTCTTAACAGGAAGCAGTTTGACGAAAATTCTTCATGTGTATCGAAATGAATCAGGAGAAGCGGTCATTGAAGGGGCATTGATGAGTGGGATCGGTGGCTATTTCAATATGGCTATTTTAATCTTATTTATTCTCGCTGCTGCTCATTTAATGGAAGTAGCTGGTACGATGGAAACGATCAAAAACTTCTTTTTAAATATCATTAATAACGTTGTGCGCAGAGCAGAGCTTTCCATTTTTGCTATTGTAGCTTTCCTGAATGTGTTTATTACCATCAATACTGCTGCAGAAATCGCTGCCGCGCCTTTTGTCAGAAAGATAGGTAAGGAAATGAATATCCATTCTTACCGGAGAGCGAATTTCTTAGATACTGTATCTTCATCGTTAGGGTATATATTCCCGTGGAGTGGAGGCGTCCTGCTTGCATGGGCAACGATCAAAGGCGCTGCAGATGAATACGATTTTCTACCGGTAGTAAGCCCGACCGAAGTATTTCCATTCGTCTTTCAAGGTTGGGGATTATTAATCGTCATGTTTATCGCCGCCTTGACTGGCTGGGGACTTCGATATAGCGGGAAGAATGGGGAAGAAATCAAACCGAAAGATTACCAGGGATCATAAATCGCACTTTTTAGGGTCCTGGCATAAGAAGCTGAATAAAATCAGCAAAATAAAAAGCAGTCATTGGTCCTTAGCCAATGGCTGCTTTTCTCTGCTCCTGAATATTCCACCTGCAAAGTTCGTGCTACAATACTTTTTCCATAACTATCGCGCCAGTATGGTATCCCATTTTTTGATAAATATGAAAGGCTTTTTTGTTATCCCCGAATACATTCAGGCCAATTGTGGCAATTCCCTGTGCTTTTAAAACCTGTTCCAGGTGGGACAATGTCCTGCTGCCGTATCCTTTGCCGCGAAAAGGCTCTTCAATCAAAATATGATAGATATAGGCGGAGTTTTCTTCCTTTTTTATGTTGTACCATAACTTTCCTACGTGCTCTTTTGTGGAAAGGTCGTGAATGTGGAGGATATAGTGATCCTTCGTATTCCTTCCGTCGGGAAGCAGCTGCGCAAATTGTTCGTAGGCATCTTCGAGAATTTTTTCAGCAGGTTTGTTGAAGTTACGCCCGATTTCCTCCGCATAATCAGGGATAAGAAAGTTAATGTAAGCTTGATAGGATTTATCGTTCATTGGTTGGAATTCGATCAAGGGTAGGCCTCCTGACATTAAGGTTATTTCAACTATATTCGCCAGGAGAGGCCGATATCCTTCATGAACGAGGAGATCCTTTAAAAAGGAGCACCCGATTATCTTGTCATCCTTGTTTTACGAACATCGGAAGCTCAGTATTTCCCATTTCGCGTACATACACGAACAGGTTGCCTTTATGATGGATTTCGTGATCCATCGCCAGGTTCAGCACTTTCTCTGCCGGAAGTTTAACACCTAACATTTCTGTTAAGTCAACAATAACGGAGAAATCCTCATCGGACATAGACTCAATCAGCTTTTTCGTCTCACTGGTATAAGTCTCTGCCAGTTCCGTAAGCGAAGCATCTTCTTCCTGCTCAAACAGTTGTTTCGGTTCCTGCTGGGCTGCAGCAGCAGTAAACTGGTAAAAACTTTTCAGCATGTGATTTACCAGTTTACGTGCAGGCATCGAAGTTGGAGTAGGCTGATAGTTTACGTCCTCCGTTCCTATTTTTGCTGCCAATTCATTCGTAACGGAGCGATGGGATAAAAAATACTGGATGAAATCGTTACTTTTACTCATTCAATCATTCCTCCTTTTTACTAGTTCACTTTTAACTTTAATAGAAGCAAGGCGTCAAAATAAACAGATATGCTTTTTTTTGATAGGCTTAAAATAGTATGTAATAGAAAGGGGAATGAATTTGGCACAGTCACTGACAGGAAAAGTCGCATTGATAACGGGTGCAGGAAGAGGTATTGGCAGGGAAACAGCACTCGCCCTGGCGAAAGAGGGAGTAAATGTCGGTTTGATCGCACGGACAGAGGCTTCATTAAAGAAAGTGACAGCGGAAGCAGAAACGTTCGGAGTACAAGCAGCCTATGCGGCAGTAGATGTTTCTTCACCAGAACAGGTTGAAAAAGCAGTGGCAAATCTGACGGATAAGCTGGGAACCTTTGATATTCTAATCAATAATGCTGGAATTATGAAAAAAGGCTCATTCCTGGAAATGGATCCGGAGGATTGGAAACAAACCATTGATGTCAATCTCATGGGTGTTTACCATATCACTCGAAATGTCCTGCCACAGTTGATCGAAAAGCAAGGCGGCGATATCATCAATATATCATCCATGTCCGGTTTGAAAGGGACGGCAGGATCAACGGCTTACAGTGCCTCTAAATTCGGTTTACTGGGAATGAGTGAAGCCTTGATGCAGGAGGTTCGTCCGCACAACATCCGTGTGTTTGCCATGACACCGAGCATGGTTGCTACCGAGCTTACTGGTAAAGGAGATATTACCGAAGAAGAAAAGCAAAAATTCATGCAGCCGGAAGACATTGCTGAATATATGATTGCCCAATTGAAGCTCCATCCACGAATCTTCATCAAAACTTCTGCCCAATGGGCAACCAACCCATTCTAAAAAAACCCCCTGAGACAACTGTCTCAGGGGGGGTTCATCATTTTCGGACTATTATACTTACCTTCGAATCAGCTTTTTTTCCCGCATGGTTACAGGTTATTAGCCAATTTACTAGAATAATGGACAAACACCTTTCCTATCCTTTCTTACATTCATAGATTATAGGAACACCAAAGAAAGGAAGGGAAAAAATGTTTGGTTATTCGATGGTTCAAATGATAAGAGCTCACGCCGATAAGCTGGAAAAGCCGCTGCGAGATGAAATATTGAACGGCTATCGTCCATTCAAATGGACGCCATGCTTTCTGCATCGTGTTTTTGAAGGGTATGTGAAGAAAAGGAAAAAGCTTTCCTTAATCGTTGAGTTTGAAGACGGTTACTATGAAGCGGATTGTATTAAGCTTCATGAAGTACTGGAACGCCATCATGCATGTAAGTTTAAGCACGACTTTTCCCGTATATCCTGCTGCAGTGCACAGGTGACACCTGAAGGGCTGGAGGACATCCTGACAAATTGTAATCATATTAAAAAAGTATATGTGGACAAAGAAGTTCATGCCCTTCTCGATGTAGCTGTCGAAGCAGCCCGTGCTAAAAGTATTGTACGCAATAACAAGCGATTGACAGGGAAAGGCGTAACGATCGCGATTATCGACACAGGCATCCATCCACACCAGGATTTAGAAGGAAGAATCGTTGACTTTGTAGATTTTATCAATGAGCGTACCACTCCTTATGATGATAATGGACATGGCACACATTGTGCCGGCGATGCTGCAGGTGATGGTTCAGCCTCTGAAGGTAAATATCAGGGCCCTGCCCCAGAAGCGAATCTTGTTGGAGTCAAAGTACTCAACAAAATCGGATCAGGATCCCTCGAGACGGTCATGCAGGGAGTAGAGTGGTGCATGCAATATAATGAAAAACACCCTGATAACCGGATAGATATCATCAGCATGTCGCTCGGAAGTACAGCGCAGGCTTTTTCATCCGAAAATGAAGATCCGATGGTTAAAATCGTAGAAGCAGCATGGAAAGAAGGGATTACTGTTTGCGTAGCAGCAGGGAACGAGGGACCTGAAGCCAAAACTATTGCAAGTCCTGGTCTGAGTGATCAGGTAATCACGGTCGGGGCATTGGATGATAAGGATTCGGCCGATACCAGGGAAGACGATGAGGTCGCATCATTCTCAAGCAGAGGACCTACCATCTATGATGTTACCAAGCCGGATATCCTTGCCCCCGGAGTTAACATCATTTCATTGCGATCACCGGGGTCCTATTTGGATAAAGTCCAAAAAACCGCCCGTGTCGACAACGATTACTTTGTACTTTCTGGTACATCCATGGCAACTCCCCTTTGTGCAGGTGTCGTGGCATTGATGAAGCAGCATAATCCTGAAGCTACACCATATGAGATAAAACAGCGATTAAAACAAAGCGCTGAAACCTGGCGGAATAGGGACCCAAACGTCTATGGTGCAGGTTATATCCATGGTGAAAATGCCATAAATTAACGGTTGCATTCCCTTGGAAAAGGGAATGCAATTTTTCGGAAAATTCCTAGCTATTCACAATATAGTCAAGAATACGACAGTATTTTTAAGAATATTATCACATGTATTTACTTTATAAGAATATTTGATATTATATAGGTGTAAATAATAATATATAAAGAAATATGAAAGGGGATAGTGGGTATGGTAACCTCTCTATCAATTTTGTCTCTAACTGTTTTTGGATTTTTCTCTGTTTACGCCGCATTGGATTCGCTTGCTGCGCGTATCAGGAAACGCAAACGCATCACCCCACAACCGGAACCTATTCAACAGCAGCCAGTACTGGAGCTTGGTCAACAGTAAGCTGCCCATTATATAGATTCTTATAAAGCAGTATCTTCCATAAACGAGGAAGGTGCTGCTTTTTTAATGGTTTTTCGTTTTTTATACGCTGAGGCGGAATCAGATGAGACCCACTTTTTCCTTCACTAAAAAACCCTCTTTGCTGGAGGCAAGAGGATTCTTTTGATACATGAAATTGGAGCTTTAATAAATGGGGTGTCTATCCGTCCATATTATACATATTTGTGTATAAATAACATGTATAACTTATTTTTATACATATCAAAAAACAGCACTTTTTAAGATAACTTCTACAAAAAAATTTTCCGGGAGGTTATAGAGAAGCGAAACCGTTGATATGACTGTGTTTATAAGCAAAATGAAACGCATGAAAGCGTTGTCTTTTTTGTAACATTACATAGGTCTAAAGTTGCAGTTATTGTATAACACTGTAATTGACTGACAATTTCATGGTATACTATTTCTCACACTCGAATAGACTGAATTTTTTCATATTCACTAAAAAATGTACACTTTTAAATCCTTTAAAAAATTCAACTTTGTTAAAGGAATAAAGGATAACAAAAACAAGGCTTTTGCTACCATCTGGTAATAAGCCGAGCTTTTCTAATCATAGAGGAGGAATGATCATGGAAAAACACGGATATCCAATTCCGCAGGGTCTTTATAATCCTGCTAATGAGCATGAGGCATGCGGAATCGGTATGATCGCGAATATCAACGGAAGAAAATCCCATGATATCGTTCAAAACGCGGTTACCATTCTGTGCAACCTGGAACACCGCGGCGGCCAGTCAGCCGACGTCAACTCGGGGGACGGAGCCGGTATACTAACACAGATACCCCATCGTTTCTTTTTAAAACAATGTAAAAAAGAAAATATCGATCTTCCCGGAGAAGGGGAATACGGGGTAGGAATGGTATTTCTTCCTCAGGATGAATACAAGCGATTGCAATGTATTGAAATTGTCGAAGATATCATCCGCGAGGAAGGCCAAGGGCTGTTAGGCTGGCGTACGGTACCTGTCAATGACTCCTTTGTCGGGGACAGTGCCAAGAAAACGAAGCCGTACATCCGTCAGGTGTTTGTAGCAAAATCGCAGCAAATCACAGACAGGATGGAGTTTGAACGACGCTTATATGTTATCCGTAAACGTGCGGAATTTGAAATTGGCAAAATGGAAGCCTGTGACGATTTTTATATCAGCAGTTTATCGACCAGCACAATTGTTTACAAAGGGATGCTCATCCCTGAACAGTTAGATTCTTTTTATATTGACCTGAACCATCCTGATTTTATATCCGCATTGGCATTAGTACACTCCCGCTTCAGTACGAACACTTTCCCAAGTTGGAAAAGATCCCATCCAAACCGCTACACCATCCATAACGGTGAATTCAATACAATACGAGGAAACGTCAATTGGATGCGGGCGCGGCAAACGCTATGTCAATCTGAATATTTCAATGAAGAAGATTTAGAAAAAATTCTGCCTGTCATTGACGATAACGGCAGTGATTCTTCCATGTTCGATAATGCTTTCGAATTCCTGCATTTATCAGGGCGGTCACTCGCTCATACGGCAATGATGATGGTACCGGAACCATGGCCGAATAACACGGCTATTGAAAAAGAGAAGCGTGATTTTTATGAGTATCACAGCACACTTATGGAGCCGTGGGATGGACCGGCAGCACTTGTGTTTACGAACGGCAGCCAGATTGGAGCATGCCTTGACCGTAACGGACTGCGTCCGGCCAGATATTATGTTACGAAAAATGGCATGATCGTTCTTGGTTCCGAGGTTGGCGCACTTGATATCTTTGATGATGAAATTGAATACAAAGATCGTCTGCAGCCAAGTAAGATGCTTCTCGTAGACTTGGAAAAAGGAAAAATCATCCCTGACGAGGAGATTAAAGGCCAGGTCGCAAAAAAGCAGCCGTATGAGGAATGGATCAACGAACACATGCTTGATCTCGATGAGCTTCCGCAGCCGGTGGAAGAGGCTCCAATGACTGAAGATGAAAAGCTGCTGGATCAGCAGCTGGCCTTCGGATATACGACCGAGGAATTGAGTAAAATTCTGAAGCCGATGGTATCAGGCGGAAAGGATCCTGTCGGGTCCATGGGGTATGATTCCCCGCTCGCTGTACTGTCGAAAAAGCCACAGCTGCTCTATAACTATTTCAAACAGCTGTTTGCCCAGGTCACCAACCCTGCGATTGATGCGATTCGTGAGGAAATCGTTACAGCAGTAGGTACGACGATTGGAGCGGAGGGGAACCTGGTTGATCCGAAGCCGGATAGCTGCAAACATATCCGTCTTGATACGTTTGCGTTGACCAACCGTCAGTTGGAGACGCTCCGTCAGCAGGACGTCGATGGGTTTCAGGCAGCTACACTGTCGATTCTGTTCGATGCAAAAGGCGAAGGTGCCATGGAAGCCGCTTTAGAAGAGCTGTTTGCCAAAGCGGATCAGGAAATAGAAAACGGTACGACACTGATTATTTTATCGGACCGCGGAGTGAACCGTAATAAGGCAGCTATTCCCGCCTTGCTTGCTGTATCAGGTCTGCATCACCACTTGATCCGCCAGGGAACACGTACCAAAGTGAGCCTGCTGATCGAGTCAGCTGAACCACGTGAAGTTCATCACTTTGCTACATTGCTCGGTTATGGTGCCGAAGGAATCAACCCTTATCTAGCGTTCGATTCCCTGCATGACTTGATTGAGCGCGGCGACCTGCAGGGCATTACGTTTGATGAAGCCGTGGACACTTATGTCAAGTCAGTTACCGATGGTGTTGTCAAAGTACTTTCCAAAATGGGTATCTCGACCATCCAAAGTTACCGGGGCGCCCAAATTTTCGAAGCGGTCGGCATCAGCAGTGAGGTCGTTAACAAATACTTCACTTGGACCTCAACCCGTCTTGGTGGTATTGGCCTTGATGTTATTGAAAAAGAAGTATTGATGCGCCATGAGCGTGCCTATGGGGAAAAACGTGTGGCTTCTAAGCAGTTGGAAGCAGGTGATGAGTTCCAATACCGCGAAAACGGTGAGGACCACCAATACAACCCGCACACAATTCATCTCCTGCAGCACGCGTGCCGCAGTAATAATTATGACTTGTTTAAAGAATATTCCCAGCTGTTGACCGATGAACGGAACAACCTGCAATCGCTGCGGGGTCTGCTGAAGTTCAAGAAGCGGCGGTCGATTCCGATCGAGGAGGTCGAATCCGTCGACGATATTTGTAAAAGGTTCAAGACAGGAGCCATGTCATTCGGAGCGATCAGTCAAGAGGCGCACGAAGCACTTGCGATTGCCATGAACAAAATCGGAGGTAAAAGTAACTCCGGAGAAGGTGGGGAAAACCCTGAGCGATTCACTCCGGACGAAAATGGTGACCTGCGCCGCAGTGCCATCAAACAGATTGCATCAGGACGATTCGGCGTCAACAGCCATTACCTGGTCAACGCTGATGAGCTGCAAATCAAAGTATCGCAGGGTGCGAAGCCTGGTGAAGGTGGTCACTTGCCTGGCAAGAAAGTCTACCCTTGGATCGCGGAAGTACGTGGCTCAACGACAGGGGTCGAGTTGATTTCACCACCACCCCACCATGATATTTATTCTATTGAAGACTTGGCAGAGTTGATTCATAACTTGAAAAATGCTAACCCGAGAGCACGGATCAGCGTTAAGCTCGTTTCTGCCGACGGTGTAGGAACGATTGCTGCCGGTGTCGCAAAAGGAAGAGCCGATCACGTACTGATCAGTGGATATGACGGAGGAACCGGTGCTGCACCGCGAACCAGTATCAAACACGCTGGTATGCCGTGGGAAATCGGACTTGCCGAAACTCACCAGACACTCGTACTGAATAACCTGCGCGACCGGATTGCTGTCGAAGCAGACGGTAAGATGATGACCGGGCGCGATATCATTTACGCTACCTTGCTGGGAGCGGAAGAATATGGTTTCTCCACGGCACCGCTTGTTGTCCTGGGCTGTGTCATGATGCGTGTATGCCACCTGGATACTTGTCCGGTCGGTGTCGCGACCCAAAACCCGGAACTGCGTAAGAAATTCACTGGGCAAGCGGATCACGTTGCCAACTTCATGCGTTTCATCGCTCAGGAAGCACGTGAGTTGATGGCGGAGCTTGGCTTCCGTACCATCAACGAGATGGTCGGCCGTTCCGATGTATTGGAACCGAAAGAAGACATCGATCACTGGAAAGCGAAAAGCGTCGACTTTACGTCCCTGCTTTACCAGCCGGCTGTGCCACTGGGCGGTGGAACTTACCAGGTCCAGCAGCAGGATCACGAACTGTCTACGAAACTGGACATGCAGGAATTGATGCCGCTATGTAAAAAAGCGATTGAAACGAAAGAACCAGTGGAAGTAAACCATTCCATCCGTAACATCAACCGGGTGACCGGTACGATTCTTGGAAGTGAGATCACCCGTCGCCATGGTGCGGAGGGCTTGCCGGAAGATACCATTCGCCTGAATCTGAAAGGATCAGCCGGACAGAGTTTCGGTGCGTTTATTCCTAAAGGCATGACGATGACCTTGATTGGCGATGCCAACGACTATGTCGGTAAAGGATTATCCGGTGGTAAAATCATCGTCCATCCATCCCAGGATTCTACGTTCGTGCCAGAGGAAAATACTATTGTCGGTAACGTTTCTTTCTATGGGGCGACAGCCGGGGAAGCCTACATCAATGGGCTTGCCGGTGAACGTTTCTGTGTCCGTAATAGTGGGGCAAGCGTCGTTGTCGAAGGAATCGGTGACCATGGCTGTGAATATATGACTGGTGGAAAAGTCGTCGTTCTCGGTGCAACCGGCCGTAACTTTGCAGCAGGTATGTCTGGTGGTGTCGCTTATATCCTGGAAGAGGAACAAGGATTGTTTGACAGTAAATGCAACCAGGAACTTGTGGATCTCGAGCGCTTGACTGATCAACAGGAAATCACGGAGCTATACAAGATGATCGCGAAGCATGTGGAATATACCAATAGTCCTAAAGGGCATCGCATATTGAATGATTGGGATAAATACGTATCCAAATTTGTACGTGTCATCCCTACCGCATACCGTGAAATGGAAGAGCGGATTGCCGGTTTGATCGATACAGGCATGAGAAAGTTTGATGCTGAAATGACGGCATTTGAAGAAAGTAAACGAAGCAAAGAGCTTGTCAAATAATAAGAGGAGGGGGATACGATGGGAAAGGCAACAGGATTTATGGAATACGAACGTCAATCACAACGTGAACGTGACCCTTCTGAACGTACGAAAGACTGGTCGGACTATACTGCTCCGATGAAAGAAGAAGAGGTCCAAATACAAGGGGCGCGCTGCATGGACTGCGGCGTACCTACTTGTCATACAGGCACAGAAATCAATGGACAGACGACAGGGTGCCCAGTCAACCACCTGATTCCTGAATGGAATGACCTGGTTTATCGTGGCCAGTGGCAGGAAGCCTTGAAAAAAGAGCATGAGCGAAACAACTTCCCGGAGTTTACCGGCATCGCCTGTCCGGCACCTTGTGAAGGGGCCTGTGTTCTAGGCATCAATGAACCTCCTGTAGCGATACGGTCTGTCGAACGCGCCATCATTGAAAAAGGATTTGATGAGGGCTGGGTAAAACCAGAACCGCCGGCTCAGCGTACAGGTAAAAAGGTTGCGGTCGTAGGCTCAGGTCCAGCTGGTCTTGCAGCTGCCGCTCAATTGAACAAAGCTGGCCACTGGGTGACAGTTTTCGAACGGAGCGACCGTGTCGGAGGCCTCCTGACATACGGGATTCCTGAAATGAAATTGCCTTACGATGTAGTCGAACGCCGCGTCAATATTTTAAAAGCGGAAGGTATCGAATTCGTTACGAATACGGAAGTCGGAAAAGACTATCCAGAAGATAAACTGCGTGCAGACTTTGATTCTGTCATTCTCTGCGGAGGATCACAGGTCCACCGTGACATCCCGGCTGACGGCAGAGAATTAAAAGGTGTTCATTATGCGATGGATTTCCTTCATTCCAACACAAAGAGCTTGTTGGACTCTAACCACGAAGATGGTAATTACATTTCTGCGAAAGATAAGGACGTAATTGTCATTGGTGGGGGAGACACGGGAACAGACTGTCTGGCGACTTCTGTCCGTCACAATTGCAAGAGTCTTACCCAGTTTGATATTTATGATAAAAAGCTTTCTGCCCGTGATACGGAAGACAATCCATGGCCACAGTGGCCGGTCGTCCACCGTGTCGAATATGGCCATAAAGAAGCAGCAGCCGTGTTGGGCGACGACCCACGCGCCTACGCAGTCATGACAAAGAAATTCGTCGGTGACGAAAACGGACATGTCAAAGAAGTCCATACCGTAAACGTGAAGTTAACCAAGGATGAAAACGGCAAACGCATCCGTGAAGAAATTCCAGGCACTGAAAAAGTTTGGCCTGCTGACCTTGTCCTGCTCGCTATCGGGTTCAAAGGTCCAGATCAGGATTTGATCAAGCAGCTTGGTGTCGAAACTACCGAACGTTCCACTATCAAAGCAGAATACGGTGATTATCGCACCAATGTTGAAGGCGTATTTGCTGCGGGAGACATGCGTCGCGGCCAAAGTCTGATCGTATGGGCCATTAATGAGGGACGGGAAGCAGCACGTGAATGCGACCGTTACCTGATGGGCTCCACTGTATTGCCATAAAGTGTTTCACTTTAAAAATCGTCCAGGATATTTCCTGGGCGATTTTTTTCTTTCTGCTTATTGCAGGAATCAGTTC
Organism: Thalassobacillus devorans MSP14; assembly: GCF_000496835.1. Classification (GTDB taxonomy): domain Bacteria; phylum Bacillota; class Bacilli; order Bacillales; family Halobacillaceae; genus Thalassobacillus; species Thalassobacillus devorans_B. The sequence goes on along the minus strand of NZ_KI543237.1, from coordinate 1,004,231 downwards.
CATTCACCATTAAGGAGGGCTATGGTTCATACGTGATAAAATATTAGATAACGATATAATTTAATTTTTTGAACATAAGCTAGAAATAGTACAAGTAGTGGAGGTGGGCGCGTGAAAAAACAGTTTGCAGTCTGGACTGCTGGTATCTATATCGTCTATGCCCTGATCATGGGGCTTTACTTATTCTGGTGGGCTGATACCGGAGTCCCTGCTTCCTATCAGGGAACTGCGGCAGACCCCGCAACGTTTATGACAGATCGTGAGCTTCAGCTAAGTCAGGAATATTCCCGCTATCAATCCATGATGTTCTTCCTTGGTTTACCGCTGGAGTGGATTATTTATCTTGGTATGTTGGTACTTGGTATTTCAAAAGTGTTTAAGAATTTCGGCGAACGTGTCTCCAGGTTTTCATGGATCAATATCCCGATCTACGTCTTGCTTTTATCGGCTTTGACTTGGATTGTGACCTTCCCGTTCGATTTTATAAGGCGTTCCCTGTCGATCAACTATGGGATAGGAACACAGAGTTTCTCAGGATGGATGCGCGATCAAATGATCAGCTTTTGGATCAGTACCCTGATTATGGCTGTTCTCATCACCGTTCTGTATGTATTGATCCGCCGTTTTGAAAAACGCTGGTGGCTGTATGCCTGGATGCTGTTCGTTCCATTTTTAATATTCATGATGTATATCCAGCCTGTCGTCATTGACCCGCTTTATAATGACTTCTCCAGGCTGAGCAACCCGCAGCTGGAAGAAAAGATACTGGATCTGGCTGAGCAGGCAGACATTCCCGCTGACCGCGTCTATGAAGTAGACATGTCAGAAAAAACAAATGCGATGAATGCTTATGTGAATGGAATCGGGTCGAACCTACGTATCGTTTTATGGGATACAACTCTGAATAAACTGAACGAAAATGAAGTATTATTCATCATGGCCCATGAGATCGGTCATTATGTAAAGAACCATCTATTTTGGATGCTGGCAGGCTCCATCGGCGTTACTTTTGCAGGGATGTACTTGGGTTATCGACTCTTTCATGCCGTAATCCGAAAGTGGGGCGATGCCTGGGGAGTAAAGCACATAACAGATATAGCGTCTTTGCCGGCGCTGCTATTGATTTTCAGTTTACTTTCATTCATCGTCAGCCCGGTAGAACTTGCTATTTCCCGGGGCGCAGAAAAATCCGCCGATGAATATGCCATCGAAATGACCGGAGACCCGGAAGCCGCGGTCGGCTCTTTCCAGCAGTTGACCGTCACGGCTCTCAGCGACGTCCATCCACCTGCCCTCGTAAAGTATTTAAGATATGGGCACCCTACCATGCTGGAACGAATTTCTATGCTGGAAAGTTATCAGGATCCTTCAAGCGAATAAAAAGGAGCCAGGTCATTACAGCCTGGCTCCTTTGCTATTTATTTTCCATTCACAATCTCTGCTACAATTTCAAACGAACGAAGCCGCTTTTGATGATCATAGATTTGGGAAGTGACCATGATTTCATCTGCTTTTGTTTCCTCGATGAATGATTCCAGCTTTTGTTTGACAGTTTCCTTACTTCCGATAATAGAAGCTCCCAGCTGTTGCTGGAGTGCCGCATGTTCATGCGGAGACCATAGCTCGTCCATATTTTCTACAGGAGGCTGCAATGGTGCTTCATCGTTGCGTATCAAATTCAGGAACTGCTGATACAGCGAGGTTGCCAGATACTCCGCTTCTTCATCTGTTTCAGCCGCAATCACATTCAAGCCTAGCATGGCGTGTGGCTTCTCAAGTGTCTCAGACGGCTGGAAGTGGCGGCGGTATAAGTCAAGCGCGGCCATTGTATTATTTGGTGAAAAGTGGCTGGCAAAGGAAAACGGTAAACCAAGCTGACCGGAAAGCTGCGCGCTGAAACCACTCGAACCTAACAGCCAGATAGGGATATCCAACCCTTGACCAGGGACGGCACGGATAGGTGTTGGGCTCGTTGCTAACGAAGGATCGAAATAGGCCCTTAATTCCTGTAAGAGTTGCGGGAAATCCTGACCATCACTTCTACGTCCCCGTCTCAACGCCTGGGCAGTCATCTGGTCTGTACCAGGAGCGCGTCCAAGACCAAGATCGATTCGACCTGGGTAAAGAGACTCTAATGTGCCAAACTGTTCAGCGATCACCAATGGCGCATGGTTCGGAAGCATGATGCCGCCAGACCCGACCCGGATTCTTGACGTGTTTTCAGCGACATGACCAATTAATACAGATGTAGCCGAGCTCGCAATGAATGGCATATTATGATGCTCTGCCATCCAATATCGGTTGTAGTCCAATTCTTCTGTATGCTGGGCAAGTTCGATCATATTTTTAAAGGCATCTGCTGGTGTCCCGCCTTCTACAATCGGTGCGAGGTCCAGCACCGAAAACGGAATTTCATGCATTTGTTTATGTTCTATACTCATTTTATTCATCTTCTTTCTTTTGAAAATTAATTCTGTTATATCTCAGTGTTGATGCTACAGTTAAGCTCCCTTTTATGGAATACTCAGTTTCGAGAGAAACTGTTTTCCGTTATGGTGATGGGCGTTTGGAGGTCCGGGAAATCACTCGCTTTCCATGGGTGGACGGTGAGCTTCCTCAGGCTCCGCCTTGCGGGATCTCACATGTCCTATCCTCCCATTGGAGTCTCGCAATTTCCCGGCCCTCCTTGCTTGGTATGCGTACCCAACCTTTCATCCACAAGAAGAGCTTTTTTAAAACCCTGCTTATAACCTGCACCATGGTTACATATGAGTTGTGGAAGACGTCTTCATTTATCGCAGGGGTTCGTTACTCCCATCCTTCGGATGGGGTGGTTGGGAAACTGCGAGACTCCCGCGGGAGAAGGAGCTAGGCAAGATCCCGCAGGGCGATAGCCCGAGGAAGCTCGCCAGGTCCCCCACAGGAAAGAAACGAATGCGCAATCGCCTTGGGAGACACGACACGCATAAGCAGAACAGCAAAAGGGAAGTGTTCTTTCTTCCCGTTGATGGACTGCTTATGTCGCGAGTGTCTAGGCGATGAAGCTGGAAAGCGAGTAGTTTCCAAGCCACCCCTAACGCTTTTATGGTAAAGAACCTTGAAACTGAGTCTTCCACAATACGGCCCAATAGTTGAAAAAGCTTCTTAGGAAAATCAACAAGTTTATCTATGTGACTTAGTTTAACAATTGTAGGAATTACTCACCAAATGAAATGATTGAAGTATTGCCGAATGCGTTAAGTCAGAACATGACTGAGTTAGGGCAGAACATACCCGTGCCAGGGAAAAGATATAGCAATAAAAAGAAAAGCCCGGGCGATCGCCGGGCTTTTAGGGGATTGGATAGAGGGTTCTCAAACGGAAACCAAGCCACCATCCAATATTAGGAATAAGCTTTAGAATGACTATATTGCAACGCCGCATCTCTAAAAGCGTTAAATAACAACGACCACCTTGGCTCGACCAAATAGAGCTGTTCGGGATGAAACTGCAGTCCCAATAACCAATTTTCATCGTCGCTTTCGATCGCTTCTATGAAAAGGTCGTCTTCAGACCAGGCTACAGGCTTGAGACCTTTTCCTATCTCAGAAATCACCTGACGATGTCTGGAATTGACTTGAAGTGGATGATGGCCAATCATTTTTGAAAGTTTACTGGATTCTTCAAGCGTTATACGGTGCGTAGGGACCGATCCTTCCATCCCCATCACTTCCTGGTGGTGGTGGCTGGTTTTAAGGTTTTGCAATGTGCCGTCATATACTTCATTTATCATTTGCATTCCACGGCACACTCCCAGTACAGGCAGCCCCATTTCAACCGCCTTTTTCAACAGTACTTTCTCATACGTAAAACGCGTACTGCCAGTTTCACTCAGCTTAGTAGAAACAGACAATGGTTTATTGAGATTAAGGTAGCCCCCGCCAGTCATGAGGAGGCCATCCAACTTGGCTAGATAAGCTGGAACATCTTCTGTTCTATCCAATACTGGAAGCAGTACAGGGTGCATACCATGGGCTTCTAACGCTTGAATGTAATCACGTTCTACATACAACAATGGATGCCTGGGGTATAAATCATCTTCTTTTCCTTCATCGATATGGACAGTGACTCCGATCCATGGTTTCAAACGTGATCACCTCTTTTCCTTACATTGCTTTTTCTATCTTGGCATTATTGATTTCTTTTTCGGCTGCTTGTTTAGATTCGGATTTGAGCGTCAGGCTATGTTCTTTCGATGCATAGGTGTGAACAATACCGACTATCATGGCAATCGCTGCAAACCGAATGCCCCAACTCATCATCTTTCCAGCAAGCACAGCGATCGCTTCGCCACTCCCGCCTCCGATAATAAAAGAAGCACCGAACATCAAGGCAGTAAGTAGACCTAGAGCCATTGTCAGAAAAGCAATCCATCCATAAAGGTTAGCAAATATAGTGGAAATTTTATTTTTCATGCTAAACACCTCCAAGTTATAGTCCAAAAATCGGTAAAACTCCGGTTAACAAGATGATACTTAAAAGCACATGGAGCAAAATCCATATAATCGCAAGCTTTGAGGTCTCTTTGAACCCTGAACCTGCGATCCCCATGGCCACGAACAGCCCAAGTGCAAGGGGAGGAGTCATTCCTTCCAAAGCACCGGTCATAGCAGGCAGCATAAGCGCAAACAGTACCGGGTCACCGCCTAAGGCGCCAAATGCCCCGATCATAGCTCCACCCAGAATGGCGATTTGCGCTGATCCTGGAAGCACCATTCCAAGAATCATGAAGAAAAATGGAAGCAGTACAATCATGACGGGGGCAGTCATCCCCATGGAGACAAACCAATTACGTACGACTTCTTCCATCTGCATTCCAATGAACACCTGGGAAGTGGCATAGGCCATATAAATAGTGACACCAATCGGAACCACTTGAGGCAAGGAATCTTTGAAAACTTCGACCAACCGGTCAAGATGAGAGCGAGTGGTGTTGAAGAATGCTTTCTTTCCAATCCCAATCGCATAAGCCCCTGCAATAGCAGGTGTGAACATCAATACAGACGATGAAAATGCTTCAGAGCCGTCAGCACCGATACGGGCTGTGATAAAGTCTTTGAACTGGGCATCGGCGAATAGCGGAACAAAAATCAAGGCAGGTAGAATCAACGCCGGCCAGCCGATACGGAAGCTCTTCTTGAAGGAAGGAAGTTCTTTTTTAGCAATAGGCTGTACTTTATAATATTTGCAAAGACCCCAGAGTGTAAGCCAACGCTGGATAAAAAACCATAAACCGATTCCATAGGCAGCTACGATCCATTGGCTTAGCGTAATACTCCCGGGATTAACTTCATTCAAAATTCCAAACGTAAGCAGGACGATTCCGGACGGAGGGATAATGTTACCTAACATACTGGAGGACATTTCAGTAGTAGCAGCTAATGGGGCAGGATAGCCTGCTTTTTTCATGGTCGGTATTGTGAAAACACCGGTAGCTGCAACGTTTCCTGGTCCAGTACCTGAGAGGGAAGCCATAAATGTACTTCCTAACAGAGATACATAACCAGCACCCCCCCGGAATTTTCCGACAAGCGATAACATCAGATTGATGATTCTTTGTACGACTTTCGTAGCGTCAAACAACACCGCAACCACCATAAAAGCGAAAATGGCATAGAATAGACTGCTTGTTGATGGATAAAGCAAGGCTGACCACATGATGTCCAATTGCCCTGAAATCAGGACGATAAAAAAGAAAGAGAGTGTCATTACCTCATACATCGGTCGTTTAAAGCCAATAAACAGGACAGCAACAAAAACGATTAAGCCTATTAAATAGAACATAGGTAAAGGGATACCCATTTCGCACACCTCCATAAAAGCGCTTTCAAATAATATTAAAATACGAAATCAACATCAACACCGTTTCAACTGGTTATAACATGTAATGTAATATCGATTATATCAGATTCTTGGGAATTATCAAATAATTTTTCGAAAAACTTTTATATTAGTATATTTTAACAGGTTTATAGTTTTTATCTACCTCCAAATATTGTTATAATCAGTACATACAACTATAAGAGATTGTTGGTGAGGAAATGTTTAATTTGAAACGTGACCGCTCTACTCCGCTATACATACAATTAAAAAACGTGATAGAAGAGAAAATAAAAGCAGGGGAATGGGAGCCGGAACAGCAAATACCTTCGGAAAGGGAACTGGGGAAAGAATATGAGGTAAGCAGAATCACGGTAAGACAGGCAATTGACCTTGCTGTTAATGAAGGGTTATTATATCGTACCCACGGTAAGGGTACCTTTGTAGCCACCCCTACTATAAAGCAGGAATTAAGTAAAGTTGATAGTTTTCAATCAACATTATCCCAGCAGGGTCTGGTCGCTTCTACGGATATTGTGAAGGCGGAGATGGCTGTTACCGATCTTCAATTGTCTACTTTATTGGATGTAGAAATGATGGATCGACTATATAACCTGCAACTCGTTGGTTATGGAGATGAACTGCCGATTGTTTTTTACGATAGCTTTTTTCCAATTGATATTGGGGAACAAGTGACGAAAGCAGCCAGGAAAGAAAAGGCTGCAGGAAGGCCTTTTACCACACTGGATTTATACAAAAACATACCAGATATAGGCCCGACCCATAGTAAGCAGACTTTCGAATCGGTGCTTTCCGATGAGCGGATTGCCAAGGTATTGAAATTAGATGAAGTGACACCTATTTTCAAGGTGACATCTATCATTTATGCAGGGGAAAGAGCAATTGAATATCGCACCTCTTACTATAAAGGCGATAAATACAAATTCTTTATAACCAGATCCATTCAATGAACCTATGAATCATAGGTTCATTTTTTATGGTGTTTTTATCTTCTTCTTAGTTAGGTAAGGAACATGAAACGGTTATTCGGCAGTCCTGCCAGTCCGGTTGATAAAAGGATTTAGAAAACGCTATCACAAATTTTAAAATTCAGAATTGACAAATAAAACAGGTTGGCTTATACTCGGTTCAACTGGTTATAACATGTCATATACTTTTATTTTCCGAAAGGGGAACTTTTTACATGAAAGAGCAACTTCGTATTGTGTGCCCGAACGGTCATCTGGGATTTGCACCAACAAAGGAAGAAAGTTTTAAAATAGCCGCTGCTACTAAACCTGATTATTATTGCTGTGATTCCGGCAGTGATGATATCGGAGCAACCGCACTGGGAGCAGACCGTTCTGTCAGCATGCGGAAATGGCAGAAGCATGACCTGGAACTGATGCTGCTGGCGGCAAGGGAACAAAATGTTCCGATGCTTGTCGGTTCGGCAGGCGACTCCGGTTCGAACAGCCGGGTTGATATGTATGTGGAATTAATTAAAGAAATTGCAGAAGAACACGATCTTCCTCCATTTAAAATCGGTTATTTTTATTCGGAAGTAGATAAGGAAGATGTAAAAAATAAAATTGATCAGGATATTATCATTGAAGGGCTGGATGAACGGCCGCAGCTTACAAAAGAAGAAGTTGATAAAACTAATCGTATTGTCGGCGTTGCAGGCGTCCATCCCTATATCAAAGCATTAGATATGGGAGCGGACGTGGTGATTGGCGGGCGTTCCAGTGACTGTGCAATTTTTGCTGCACCAGCAATCCGCGAAGGTTTCCCTGAAGCTCAATCATATTATCTTGGAAAAGTTCTTGAATGCGCTTCCTTCTGCGCGGAACCTTATGGAGCCAAGGAAAGTGTCGTCGGGACGATTACACATGAAGATGTAAAAGTTACGGCGATGCATCCGAACCAGCGTTGTACAATTGCATCCGTAGCTGGTCATGCCATGTATGAACGGGCCAATCCTTATTATGAGTATGTCGCTGGCGGTATGCTGGATATGACCAATTGTAAATATGAACAATATGATGAGAAGACGACACGAATTACAGGGATGGAGTTCGTACCTGTGGAAGGAAAGGTAAAAGTGAAGTTAGAAGGGTCCGGGAAAAATGGGGAGAAATATATTGGGATTGCCGGTGTTCGCGATCCTTATACCATCCAGAACATCGATAAGGTCGTAGAGATGGCAGAACAGCAGGTGGCTGAGGAGTTCAAAGACCAGAATTACCAAATCAACTTCCGCGTGTTCGGTAAAAATGGTGTCATGGGCGACCTGGAGCCTGTCAAAGAAATTAAATCTCATGAGCTGTGTATAGTTATAGAAGGGATTGCGGAAACAGCCGAAGAGGCAGAAGCGCTGACCCTATTCGGTACCCGTCAGATTTTCTATGCCCGTCTCCCGGAAGTTAAAGGAACAGCTGGTACAGCCGCTTTCGTTGTCGACGATGTACTGCCGGCAACAGCTTCTTATTCCTGGACCATGAATCACACGATTCCGGTCGATGATCCATTGGAATTATTTGACGTACGAACAGAAATGATCGGCGAACCAGTGAAGGCCTAAAAGGAGGAAAAACCATGGAAACAAGGACATTAAACGACTTGGCAAAAACCATTCGCAGTAAAAATGCCGGCACAGATAAAATCACGTTTGATATTATCTTTAAGGAAAAAGATACGTATGAAATGGTGAAAAACAGTAAATCAATTAACCGGGAAAAACTGGCTTCTTTATATAACATTGAAGAGGATCGAATTACTGACTTTGTCGAATATGATCCAGCAAATGCGATCAAGTTCACGATTCGCCGCTTCGCTCCAAGTGGAGACCCTGGAGAAGGAGATATCTTCGGTTCCCAGCAATACCCGCCATTGCTTGGTATCGAAGTGCCTGTGCAATAGATGTTTAAATAAAGAAGAGGCTGTCCCATCATCCATGTAGGGGGACGGCCTCTTTTGTTATGGTTGTTATTACAAAAACATTCCTGAAACGATTTACGACCGCTCCTGGTGCAGTCTCTGGTCAGCGGGATAGGAGGTCTGATTACTTTTAAACGAAGCGGTCTGTTGGGGTTGCTGACCAACTTCGTTTTCACCGGACTGTTTATCCAGCTTATAGACAAGCACCCCACCGATTAACAAAGCGATTCCCAATAATTTTTGCCAGGAAAGGGCTGCTGCTTCAAATCCGAACCAGCCACCGGTATTGATGATAAAAGCAATAATGATTTGTGAAATAAGTGCAATCGATATGGCGTACGCGGGACCAATCAATGTTACCCCTCTCATTAAAAAGAATACGATTCCTACGCCAAATACTCCACCGAACAAAAATACAGGGTTCACATCGCCGAATTCAAATATACTTCTTTGTTCGATTGAATAAAAAACCGGTAACGAGCAGACAAGACCAAGACCAAGGACAAGAGAAGTCGTTGCCCACGGCCCGGTCTTTTCGCTTACTCTGGCATTGAATACATTTTGCAGGCTGATTAAAATACCTGCGATTATTGCTAATAATACTCCAGTCATCAGTGTTCCTCCTTATTCATAGATGTTCCCTTTTGCAAGGATGCTTAGCTTTTCAAGATCTTTTATGGTAATCGTACCATTGGCCCGTTCAATGATGTTGTCTGAAGCCATTTTTTTCAATACGCGGTTTAAATGGCGGTAACTGGTCCCCAGCCACTCTGCAAGTTCCATCAAATTTGAGGTATGCATTTCCTGATGGAAAGCTGTGCCTTCACTGACCGAGGAAATCGACAGTAAATAGCTGGCCAGGCGCACTTCTACAGGGTAAAGCATGTTGAGACTCGTGGTATGGGCTTCGGTATAAAATTTTCGGGCTAACGTTTCCAGTAAAAAACGTGTAAATGGCAGATGATCTTTTTCCAGCTTCGCCACATCGTTAAATGACACTGTAAGCATCACGCCATCTGATACAGCTTCAACGGAATTGAAGACTGCATTCCTTCTGATGTATTCTACATCCCCGATCAGCTCCAGAGGACGCTTGAACCGGTTGATTAAGGACTTTCCCTCAGGGGTGAGCGTGAAAATTTTTATTTTCCCTTCCACCAGGATATATAGTTGTTCCAGCTTTTCGCCCGCTGAAAATAGCACATCTCCTTTATTGAACTGACAGACCTTTATTTTAGGTCGGAACTGCTCTGGAAAGACATTGTCCAGCTCAAATCGTTCGATGTAGACGTCTGCATCAGCTGTTTTAAATTCTTTCACTATTTATACACCTTCTTTTACAATTGAAAAAGAATAACCCCTGCAAGCATCATCGTAAGCCCAAGCCCTTGACGCAGCGACACTGGGACTCTCTTTTCGCCAAACAGCCCTTGTGATTCTATGACAAATGCAGTTCCTATCTGTGCAACGAGAAGGATAGCGATTGCTGCGGCTGGACCAATCCTGTGAATTGCTGTCAATTCCGAAAAAACGACAATGACACCAAACGATCCTCCGATTAAATAAAGGAATGGGACGTTCCTGAAGCTTTTCCCTTTTCCATCTCTTGCTTTTATATAAATAACCATAGCGATAGTAAAGGCTACGATATGAACCATTACCGTCGTATGCCATCCGCCAATTGCATCGCTCATTCTTGCGTTAAAAATCCCCTGCATAGTGATAGAGAGACCTCCAAGCAGGGAAAATAAAGCACCTTTCATCTTTCATCCTCCTATTCTGTATTTATTTAAACGGAAGATGAAAATTTTTAAAAGGACATATGTCCTAACCAATGTAGCTCATACAAGTAAGCTTCTCCCTTATCTTCATAAAAATAAGCTCAGAGCGTGATAATTCAACTCTAAGCTTATGGGATTACGGTTTATTTCTTTTTGGTGATAAATAAAAATATGGTGATCAGCGTAAATGCTGTCAAAGCCAGCAAAGGAATCGTGATGAATCCCAGCCAGTTGATATATTCCGCACTGCAAGGAACACCGCCGACACAAGGCTTGATACTCGCAAACCCAGGGACCTTCTGCTCCATATAATGGAAAATGGAAACAAGTCCGCCAATAATTGAAAGTGGTAAGACATATTTGATAATATTCCGGTCATTGAGAAAAGTAGCGATACCAAGAATGATGCTTAACGGGTACATGAATATCCGCTGGACCCAGCATAATTCACAAGGAATGAACTCCCTTATTTCACTGAAATAAAGACTGCCTAACGTGGCAATGACAGCAGCGAGCCATGCCAAATAAAGAAAAATCGGTTGACTGCTGGTTGGTTTACTCATTGCTTTCCTCTATGGCCTGTTCGATTTTCGTGGAAATTTCTTCATAGTTGAATGGGTCTTCCACCATTTCCCCGTTTATCATCACTGTCGGTGTCACTTGAACTCCCTGTTCTTTTACAAGCGTTTCGTCTTTCTGGACTTCCTGCTGAATTTCTTCCGATTTCATATCCTGTTTCATTTGTTCAATATCAATGGATGGAACACTTTTTTTAGCTGCATCTACAATTATTTCTTCCGTCAGCCAGCCTTCCTGGTGTTCTTTTGGCTGGGCCGCATATAATTGCTTGCTGAAGTCCCAAAATTTATCAGGAGCCTGTTTATAGACAGCTTCTCCTGCTGAAGATGCCAGTTCGGAATCTTCTCCATGAAAGAGGACGTTGATATAAGTCAAATTAGCATCACCGGAGTCAATATAATCCTGTTTCAGTAACGGAAAGACTTGTTCGCTCCATGCTTTACATGCAGGACAAAGGTAATCGCCGAACTCCACGATTTTAACCGGCGCATCTGATTCACCTATGGTCGGCTGGCCTTCAGTGGAAATTGGTTCACCGGAAGAAGCCGAATTGCTTTCACTTCCGCTATTATTTTTACTATCTAATACAACGAATACAGCTACAAGTCCAATGACGACTACAGTTAAAATGACAACGAACTTCATCGATCCTTTGTTATTTTCAGCCATGGTTACACTCCTATATGTATTTTAAGTTAGCTATAGTAACGCCTGGTAACATCAACATGTTATCATAAAAGTAAGGATAAATAGTAAAGGTTTCTTGATATTTTTTGACAATCTTATTAAATTATATACTTTCTTTGCTTTTCTGAAAAGCTTAGGAATTTCACTGGCTGGTAGGGCGGTCATAGAGAGATGTCAGGTTTAACAGAGGTGTTTGTTTGGATTCTATTATTATATATATGATCATCATTCTTATAGCTTCTATTCTACAAACCAGTACCGGTTTTGGCTTCTCGATAATGGCTACCCCCTTTTTATTATTATTGTTCGCTCCCAGGGAAGCGATCCAGATCAACCTGGCACTTTCTCTGGTTATTTCCAGTGTCCTGATTATGAAAATACGTCATGATGTGGATACAGGTATTTTGAAAAGGTTCATCATCGGCAGTAGCGCTGGCCTTCTGATTGGCATCCTTATCTTTGTCTTGGCAGACTTGACGAAGCTGAAGCTCGGCATCAGTATCGTTATACTGGTGCTTACGATACTTTTAATCTTTCAATTCCGGACTCACCAATCTTTGCGAAGGGATTTTATAGTTGGAGGAATATCGGGGGCGATGACCACAAGTATCGGTATGCCTGGACCGCCGCTTCTGCTTTATTTTTCCGGTACGGGTACGAAAAAAGAAAAGTTGAGAGCGACTACGCTCGCTTTCTACTTATTCATTTATTTCGTGAGTCTGTTAATGCAAGTGATAATTGCCGGGACGAGCATCGAAGCATGGAAGGCAGGAGGGTTAGCTGTACCGGTAGTACTTGCTGGACTTGTTTTGGGCCAATTATTGTTCCGATGGATCAACCAGCGTTTATTCAGGCTATTCATGTATATGATTTTGCTGTTCACTGGAATATACTTGCTGTTTGAAAGTTTGTATTTGTGACTTTAATAATTTTCTAAAAATTTCTTATAGAGTAGTGGAAGACCTCGAACTTCTTTGTTATGATGAAAGAGAATCATCCAATTATAATACTTGAATAACTACTAGGGGTGCCCTGAATGGCGGGCTGAGAGGAAAGCGCGTAAAGCTTTCCGACTCTTATGGACCTGATCTGGTTAGTACCAGCGGAGGGAAGTAGTCGGAAGATACGTCTATTTTCTTTTAACCTACCAAGCCAGGTCCTGCGAGGATCTGGCTTTTTTTCTTTTATCATTAGCCTGAATCGGTCTCCCGCTTGTGTAACCTCTGGTAGAGAAAGGAGGAAGAAGGTGAACCGGACACATCTGCTTACGACTATGGCGGTGTTTGTCGCTATTGGTACTATGGGAGCGCAGTTGCTCTGGTTTCCAGCCGGGGTGGCAAAAGCTTACCCTGTACAGCATGCGGTCAATGTGATGGCGGCTGTAACACTTGGTCCAATCCCTGCGGTAATCATCGCTTTAATGATCGGACTTCTACGTAACCTGCTTGGACTGGGAACATTGCTGGCCTTTCCGGGAGGCATGGTCGGTGCTTTCTTAGCCGGCTATCTGTATAAAAATTTGGGCAAAAAAGTCTGGGCTGCCATCGGAGAAGTTATTGGAACCGGGGTGATTGGCGCTTTGTTTGCGGTGCCATTTGCGAATGTTCTGATGGGAAGTACGGTCGGTGCGTTGTTTTTCCTGCCATCTTTCCTGGTCAGCAGTATCAGCGGCGCTGTGATCGGGTGGCTCGTTGTTGTAAGAATAAAACAAGAGCAATTATTGCCAAATACAAGAAGAGTTTCATAGCTTTTATCTTTTTAAAGGAAAACTGCTAGGGGCGCGTTTTAGCTGAGATAAGGAGTCATTCCTTTGTCCCTTGGAACCTGATCTGGATAATGCCAGCGCAGGGAAGTAGTAGAGGACCTGCTTTATCAACCTCTATTTATCTACTTTTATCCCCCTAGTAGCTTCCTGACTATTAAAGGAGGCTTATCATGACTTTTTCAGAGGACTTACGAAAAGAAAACGATGTTATTTTTCAAAGGATATTCAGCCATCCATTTGTTGATGGAATAGGAAAAGGAGACGTGCCCAAAGAGTCCCTGGTGCACTATATTAAAGCGGACTTTGAATATTTGAATGCGTTCATGCATATTTATGGAATCGCCGTCTCCAAGTCAGGCAATAGAAATGATATTGCCCTTTTCAATGATCAGATCGGCTTTGTATTGAACAGTGAAACGCATCCCCACCATAACTTCTGTGATCAGGCTGGCGTCGTATATGAAGACATGCAGGGATTTCCGCTGCCGCCGACGGCAGACCACTATATCAAGCATATGATGTACCACGCCCAGACAGGAGACTTAGCCGAAATCCTTTGTGCATTGCTGCCTTGTCCGTGGACCTATTTGGAAATCGGACAGGTGCTGATGGAAAAATATGAGCCGAATAGTAACCATCCATTTTATCCCTGGATTACATTCTATGCGGAAGCAGAGCTGAGAGGACTGACAGGGAAACTTCGTCACCGCCTGGATGAACTCGCCGAAACAGCATCCGAACAGCAACGCAATCGTATGAAGAATGCTTTCCGGAAGAGCTGCCAGCTGGAACTCGCTTTTTGGGAAATGGCTTACAGTTGTGAAGATTGGCCTGTGAAAGAAGCGGTGAGTTTGCCATGACTTCACTACCATGTGCGCTCACGATCGCTGGTAGTGACTCGAGCGGGGGAGCAGGAATCCAGGCAGATCTGAAGACATTTCAAGAATTGAAAAGCTATGGCATGTCTGTCATCACTTCTGTCACCGCTCAAAATACGACAGGGGTGCAAGGAGTTCATCATTTGCCTCCTGAGATGATAAAACAACAGCTGGAAGCGATACAAGCAGATATGCCCCTCCATGCGCTCAAAACTGGAATGATTGCAGATGTCGGAATGATGAAAGTTGTCGCAGAAGCAATCTCTCACTTCCAGGCTCCTTATGTTATGGATCCTGTAATGGTGGCAACAAGCGGTGACGTATTGATGGAAGCCGAAGCGCGTTTTTATTTGCGTGAATATTTGATTCCACTCTCCACTCTTGTGACGCCTAATATTGCTGAAGCAGAAATGATTACAGAAGGGAAAATTAAATCGGCATCCGATATGGAAGCTTCTGCCGAACATATCGTGCATGGATTTGGTGCCGGCGCGGCACTTATAAAAGGCGGACATCGGATAGGGGAGGCGCTGGATGTCCTGTATGATGGAAAAAAGGTGTATCGGTTCACCTCCGATCGAATTGCCACTAAAAACACGCATGGTACGGGCTGCACCTATTCAGCAGCTATTACTGCTTATTTGAGTCAAGCATTTCCATTGCAGGAAGCGGTTCAGCGTGCGAAGCGCTATATCACCGCTGCCATCCGTGATGGCTTTTCTATCGGAAAGGGAAATGGACCGACAAATCATTGGGCGATACGCGGGGAGGAAGTGCGCGATGAATGTCATTGATGAGGTGCGTCACCATACCCCGCTTATCCATCATTTGACCAATCAGGTGGTCATGAATTTCACAGCAAATGGACTGTTGGCTTTCGGTGGTGCTCCAGTCATGGCTAAGGCTGAAGAAGAAGCAATGGCTATGGCTTCTCATGCCGATGGTGTGCTGTTAAATATCGGTACCGTGAATGAAGCGGAGGTTCCGGCTATGATTCAAGCTGGTAAAGCCGCCAATGAACAGGGTATTCCGGTTGTACTTGACCCTGTTGGTGTTGCTGCAACCCCATTTCGTACACGTGTTGTCGAACAAATTTTACGAGAAGTAAGCATTACAGCAATCAAAGGGAATGCGGCTGAACTTGCAAATCTTGTCGATATTTCCTGGGAAATGAAAGGTGTCGAATCCCGCGGAGAAGGGGATGTCGAAGAAGTTGCCGAGGGAGTTGCCCGTCAATACAACACCCTGGCGGTAGTTACAGGAGCAACAGATGTCATTAGTAGTGGAAATCTCCTTGTGAAAAATGAAACGGGTCATCCTCTGCTTGCAAAAGTCACAGGTGCCGGTTGTCTACTTGGTTCCATATTGACTGCCTGTTTAACTACAGAAGGTATCGCTGAAATGCAGGCATTGGCGGCCGTAGAGTTTTACGGTTTGGCAGCAGAATATGCTGCTTCAGATCCGGCAGTGACTGGTTCAGGAACGTTTGTACCAAAGTTCATTGATGCACTATCGTTTGATTCCTCCCAGCTGCAAAGGGGGCATCGCGAATGAAGATGGCAAGCAGGCTGCGAAAATACCTGGTTATGGGAAGTGTGAATTGCGACCGTGATCCGGCAGCAGTTTTACTGGAAGCCATTGAGGGAGGGATCACCGCTTTTCAATATCGGGAAAAAGGCAGGGGGGCTTTGCAAGGAAAAGAAAAATTTGAGTTAGGCATGAGGCTGAGAAGCATTTGTAAGGAACATGAAGTGCTGTTTATCGTAAACGATGATATAGATTTAGTTGAATCGCTGGAGGCCGATGGTGTCCATGTGGGCCAGGATGATGTATCGCCAGGCGATTTGCGCAAAATTTTTCCTGAGATAGTGATAGGATTATCCGTATCAAACTGGACGGAAGTGGAGAAAAGTCCTATGGAACACGTGAACTATCTTGGGGCTGGCCCCTTGTTTCCTACTTCTACCAAAGCTGATGCAAAAAGACCCGTTGGTCCTTTGTGGATTAAGGAGCTTAGAGGGGAGTTTCCTTCTATGCCGATTGTAGGGATAGGAGGGATTAACTGCAAGAACGCTCATGCTATTATTTCAGCGGGTGCAGATGGTGTGGCAGTGATCAGCGCCATCACCCAGGCAGAAAACATCCCCAGGTCAGTAAAACAGCTTTAACCGGCTTCCCCGGGATAACCAGAAAATGGTTCTCCCGGGGAAGTTTTTGTGATATGAGCTTGAAATTTCAGGAGTGATAGGCCAATATGATAATAAGTATAAGTTCAACTCGAACAACTTCTAATTGAAAACGTTGCATAGTAAAATAGAATATATTCCAATGGAAACCAGTCTTTAGTGAAATGTAAGCGCGTTCACAAGGTTTTAAGCAGGGAGGAGAAACATGATGGAGCTAAGTCTGTCTCAACGGCAAACAACCAATTTGGCTATGACAACAGAATTACGACAGGCGATATCATTGCTGCAATTCTCTTCAATGGAACTGACAGCGTATATTCAGGAACAAGCACTGGAAAATCCGCTGATTGAAGTAAAGGAAAAAGCACCAGAGGTCGACCATGAACCTGTCTTTCAGCACAGGGCTTATCATTCAGGTGTCAGCCCGCTTGATTTTGCTACCAGGGAAAAAGATATAAGAGAGGATCTATGGGAGCAGGCAAGCCTGCTGGACTTGCCTGACGTAGAAAGACTGTTGATGCAGTACCTGATATGGAATTTGGATGACAATGGCTATCTTCCCATTCCAGAGACGGAGATTGCTGATGAATTTGGGCGGCCGCAAGAGCAGGTGACAGGGGTGATTGAAAAGCTGCAATCCCTTGAGCCTATAGGGGTTGGTACCAGAAATCTATCAGACTATCTTACCTTTCAATTACGAAAACTGCATGAAGACAACGTATTAGCAGTACAAATCGTTAACGATCATCTGGAACTCTTGGCGGATAAAAAATGGCGTATACTGGCTGAAAAATTGAATGCACCTCTGTCAGAAGTACATCAGGCGGTAGAAATCATTCAACAGTTAAGACCTAAGCCTTTTGCGGGGATCGCAAAGTCACCACCCGAGTATATACGCCCTGATATAACAGTAAAGAAGCATCAGGGAGAGTATAAGATTGTCCTCCATGACAGTTACTTACCCTCCATTCACGTAAATACGAATTATCGTACCTTGATTAATAATAACGACCAGACGGCAAAATATGTAAAGGATAATTACCAGAAGGCGTTATGGTTGATCAATAGCATCGAACAGCGTCAGGCAACCATGATGAAAATTGCCGAAGTGCTTGTGGAAAAGCAGGCAGGTTTTTTCGAGGAAGGATTTAAAGCTATCCAGCCCCTTACCCTGAAAGAAGTAGCCGAAGCAATCGGGGTCCATGAGTCCACGGTAAGCAGAGCTAAAGCGAATAAAGTGATCCAGACACCTCAAGGGTGCTTCGAATTAAACATCTTCTTCACTTCTAAACTAACTAGTGAATCGGGTGATGGTACATCTTCCGCTAAAGTGAAAGCGCTTTTAAAAAGTTTGATAGAAGCAGAAGATAAGTGTAAGCCGATTTCCGATCAGAAGATATCCGACCATTTTAAAACAAAAGAAGGAATAATCGTATCGCGGAGGACGGTAGCAAAGTACAGGGAAGAACTTCATATCCCTGCCTCGTCCAAACGTAAACGACTCTCGTAAAAAACTGTCTCCAGGAATCATTTTTCAGATTCCTGGAGACAGTTTTTTAATTTACAGCCTCTACAATGGGTCATTCGCAGCTTGCGGACTTGTGAGCTGACGATAGTTCATTAAGCAATCGGTCCAGTACTTGTGAAGCTTCTATTAATTTTTTATCCAATGGGTCCTGATTATAGAGGGAATACATATATAGTCGCATTTCTTCTATCTTCTTTTCTAACTCTTCTAAATGATTCATCTATAGGCACCCCCGAATTTATCTCTTATACCATACGGTGTAACGTTTTGGTGAAAAGAAATGATAAAGGAAATTCAAGATATTTTATTCTTTCCTTAAGCAAGGGTGACAAAACCTTAAACTTAGAACCAAGAAAATAAAAAAGGATATATTAGGTGTTTTATGGTTATCTATATTCCCCACAAAAAGCCCAGTATGACAGGCATACTGGGCTTGAACTTATCTTACCAGTGGAAGCTTGATATAACTGCTTGCTGGATTGATTGTAATCGTTGTGCCGCCTTCTGGACGAAGGGTGTAGTCGTGATCCGTAGAAATGATTACGACACCAAGCTGGTGACCAGACTCAAATACATAGTCATCCGGCTGCATATCCCACTGGAAAGTATATTCTTTCCCTGGTGAGAGAGACTTCGCTTTCCAATCGGAAGTTATATTTTGCGGATCCATCCAGCCGCGTGTGATGATTTCAGTCCCATCCTTACTATGATCTACTAACAGAGCGGTAAGGTTAGCAGTTGGCCGGTCAAACTCAGCGCGGAGAGAAACCTCCGGTACACCACTAAGGCGCATTTCCTTATCTAAAGGCTCTGTCAAGTAGGCAGCAAGGTTAGCCTTATTACCGTTCAAATCCTCTACCAATGTTTCTGCGGTACGACTAGGATCATCGATGATCCTATCTTCTTTTTTCCTGCTGTTTGCTACCGGTGAGAAGCTGAGGGAACCAATCCTTTCTTCCGCACGGAAGTGAAGCTTCGTCTCTTTAGCCTCTTCGGCAGGCCAGTCAGCCATTGTTTCCCAGGATTGGTCTTCCCGCTGGATATCTACCATCGGCTCGTCCATGATGCCGTTTTTTACATCATATAACCAGTAATCAAACCATTTATTCAAAGTAGTCATCCACGCTTCCTGCCGGACATAATAGGGATCGGTATGTCCTTTTTGATGAAGCCACATTTTTCTCGGAACATTATTTTTTTCTAAAGCTTCCCACCACTGTTGGAATTGTTCTGTTTTTACATTCCAGTCATTCAATCCATGGACAAGCAGGACGCTGGCCTCGATGTTTTTGGCATCCTTTACGTAATTGCGAGCGTACCAATAGTCATTATAGTCACCGGTTTCCCGGTCTTGTCCTTCTGTCAGATTTTCCATCTGCCCGGCACATACTTCCGGGTTTTCCCGAGTCATCACAGCCTTTGCAAGTACATCCGTGTCTTCACCTTGATATCCTCCTGGAGCGATGACTGCACCATTGGAGCGGTAATAGTCATACCAGTCACTAATTGCCCCAATCGGCACAATCGTCTCTAACCCGTCAACCCCAGTAGTAGCAACAGCATTCGGTAAGGTACCATTATAGGACACCCCTGCCATGCCGACTTTCCCGGTCGACCAATCGGCTGTTACCTGTTCCCCGTTTTCATTATAGGCATCTGCACGCCCATTAAGCCAATCGATGACTGCCTTTGTTCCTTCCACCTCCTGAAAATCACCAGTGGTAGGGCAGCCGTTCGACTGACCGGTTCCTATGCTTTCGGCAGCAATGAAAGCATAGCCGCGTGGAACGAAATAATCATCTAAGTAACCAGGCAGCCCTGCCGCGTTTCCCTGCCCCGTAAGAAGCGGCTTACCAGGATGGTTGACCACATTCAGTGGCTGATCAACATTATAAAATTCTAAAGGAAAATTAAGACCTGCATAATAAGGGCTCATTGTATATAGAACAGGCACATCAAGCCCTTGTTCCGTTTCGGCTGGACGAATGATTTTTGCATGGACACGATCAGGTTCACCATCATTGTCACTGTCGACCGTGGTTTCGATATAAACCTCTTCCTGGATAGCGTCATCCATTGAATAAATTGGCTGGGTCATCCCGTTTTCAATAGCAATGTTCGTGTTGTATGTATCGTTGGTGTCACTGACAGGCGCAGCGTCAGCAGTCGTGGGAACTACCAGACTAGCGCAAAGCATTAGCATCAGTCCTGTCTTTTTCACACCATCTTCCTCCTTTATTGTCATATAATTTGAAGTATAAGGGAAAACCGCCGTTAATTTATTGAAAAATCTGAAAACAATCCTTTCGTCATATGAAATTAGGAGAATTAGATTAGGTGGTAATGTCTATGTTCGGGGGAATGTTACATATTTGGAGCTTTGCTTAATCGATTGTTCAGGAGTGGCGAACAAATAAGTCATGTGGGGGAGGTCACTTCTGTTTCCTGTTACATGGTATATAATAGCAGTATAGAGTCTTCACTTCGATTGGAGGTTGAAAAGATATGAAAAGGCACGAAGCGTTATACCCTTTATCCCATCACCATCATCATGCGCTTGTTACTGCGGTAGAGTTGAAAAAGGCGGGCAAGGAGAAAACAGAAAAAAGTTTGCAGGATTATCGCAGGAGTGTGATTGAGTTTTGGAATCAGGACGGGCGTGGGCATTTTCGTGATGAAGAAGAGGTGCTGCTTCCACTTTACTCCCAATATGGGAATGTTGATCAGGAGCCAATCAGGAAGATGCTGGTCCAGCATGCACAAATTAGAGGGATGGTCGAACGGATCCGTGAGCAGCCGCGTTTGACAGCGGAACAGTTTCGCGAGTTAGGAGAACTGCTCGATGAACATGTCCGGTTAGAAGAGCGGACGGTTTTTCCGATGATTGAAGAAGTAGTACCGGAAAAGCTGCTATACCAGGCCAACGGCCGCTTTCATCGTGACTCCGTCAGTGGCAGATAAATATTATTTCCCGGGAAATAATTAAGTGACACGCATCCTGATTTGTGTCTCTTTTGAGTTAGCTATACGCGTTAAGTCAGAACCTTGCTTCATAAGTCAGAACTTAGTACCGTTAGGGAAGAAGGTTGCTTAGTTAGGACAGAGCTGCCCTCTGTTCAGACTGAACATATGCGAGTTAAGACAGAATAACCCCGCATCAGGGAAAGACATCAGAAAGGAAGACCTATGTAACTTTTCCTGATAAAGAAAAACAGCAGAGACATCCATCTCTGCTGTTTCTACTGTCATCCCCCATTCACTTCAAATCCGGAGTCGGCGACTGCCTGAGTGAAATCCTCCCAGGAGGCGGCATTTTCATCAAAAGAAACTGTAGCCAACCCCAGTTGGGAATTAACCGCAACGTTCCGCACGCCCCATACGTCATATAAGATTTCTTCCACTCGTGCCTCATCATCCTTATGGAAGTCAGCAATTGAAAATGTACGTGTAATCAATGGCTATCACCTTTTTCTTCTAACTCTTTACCCATACCATTCAAAAAGCTGACCATGGTGGAAAGTGCGGTAACTACATGAGGGTCACGCAGAGACTTCATCAATCCCCAAAGGTTGGTTTTCTCTGTCTTTTCTGCATGGCTGGAGGCTGATTCAATCCCATGCTGTACACTTTCCAGCATCGTCCTTAATTTTTCAGGTTCCACATGACCGACAAAGCCTAAAGCGTAAAAAGTGTTCTTGATGGTATGGTGGATATTCGGCTGGTTGATTTGTTCGACTGCGATCGTGCCGATTTTTTCACGGGCGCTGAGAAATCCTTTCATAATATCGAGCGCTCCAGTTGCTTCCAATTGCTCGATAATTTCAAGCATGCTTGAAATTGACTGTTTATTATCAGCAATCTGAGTCATTAATGCTGCGATGTCTTTATGCTGTTGTTCTTCAGCAGTCGCTTGCTGGATATCAATTTGCTGTATCGCTTTGGCCATCGAACAACCCCTCCTTTTCAATCAGTTCAGGAATTGGTGTGAAATCTTTTCGACCCCATTTTTCGGAGACCCGTACTCCGACTTGTGGCTGCGGATTACCCAGACGGAAGTTTCCAACGACAATAGGAGATTCTCCTTTTGCTTCTAACAGCTCCATTTTCACTTGCATTTCTTTGTAGTTCGGGGTGTGCGTATCTTTATCATGGTAGCTGCTCGTCAGTTTGTTGACTGCTTCGATTTCCTTCCGTGTATTCATAGGCAGGTATAGCTCGTTCCCTTTCACCTGATCGGTCACCCAGACCCTAAGTTTTACTTTTCCATAAGGGGAAGTTAAACGTACCAGGGCCCCTGTTTCAATGTTCCTTTCCCTGGCGAGCTCCGGAGATACCTCCAGCCAAGGGTTTGGTACCTTATGAGAGATTCCATCCGATTGGTAAGTCATATTTCCTTCGTGGAAATGCTCCAGAATCCTGCCGTTATTCAAATGGAGGTTATATCCCTCGCCAGCTTCATAAGGAGGGGTCCAGTCGACAGGGAAGAGCTTTGCTTTACCATCCGGGAAGGCGAATTCTTTTTCGTATAATAATGGATGATCCTGACCATCCTTATCGACTGGCCAGACGAGGCTGTCCCATCCTTCCAGTCTCTGATAGTCAACACCGGCGAAAGCAGGAGCAAGTGATGCTGCTTCGACCATGATTTCTCCAGGACTCTGATAGTTCCAGTCTGCTCCGAGTTTATTAGCGAGTTCCTGGAAAATTTCCCAGTCCGGTTTACTGTCGCCTAAAGGTTCCATCACTTTATTCAGTTTTTGAATGCGGCGCTCAGTATTCGTGAACGTGCCTTCTTTTTCAAGGCTTGGAGCAGCAGGGAGCACGACATCTGCGTACTGTGCTGTCTTAGAAAAGAAGATGTCCTGCACCACGAAGAAATCAAGTTTCTCAAAAGCTTCATGGACATAATTGATATTGGAGTCAACCAGTCCCATTTCTTCTCCGAACAAATACACACCTTTGACAGACCCTTTATGGATGGCTGCGACGATTTCATGATTGTTCAGTCCGGGTTCTTTTGGCAGCTGGGTTTCCCACGCTTTTTCATAGCGGCTGCGGATGGTGTCATCATCAACCGCTTCATAACCAGGGAAAAAGTTCGGCATCGTACCGAAATCACTGGCACCCTGTACATTATTATGACCACGGAGCGGATAAGCACCAGTGCCGCGCTTGCCGAAGTTTCCAGTCACAAGCAGCAAATTGGCTATCGAAGTGCTTGTATCAGTGCCGCCCATATGCTGGGTGACTCCCATTGCCCAGAGGATGCAGGTAGCAGTGGATTCATGAATCATTTCTGCTACCTTTTTCATAGTATCCTGGGTAAGACCTGTCACACTTTCTGCATATTCCAGTGTGAATTTATCGAGTGATGCCATATATTCTTCAACATTGTTTACCCGTTCGCTCAAAAACTCTTTTGCTTCCCAGCCCTGATCGATCATGTATTTGGCGACAGCTGTAATCCAGACAAGATCGGTGCCCGGCTTAGGATGAAGGTGTAAGTCTGCCCGTTCGGCCAGGCCATTTTTACGTAGATCAGCGACAACTAACTTCTGGTTATGCAGTTTATGGGCACGTTTGATCCTTGTCGCAAGCACGGGGTGTGATTCTTCCGGGTTTGCCCCTACGACGATGATTAATTCCGCAGCTGCAATGTCTTCAATTGTTCCGGAATCTCCGCCGATGCCAACAGTCCGCATCAGTCCGGCTGAGGCTGGAGTCTGGCAATAACGCGAACAGTTATCTATATTGTTGGTTTGGAAAATCTGGCGCGCCATTTTCTGCATCAGGTAATTTTCTTCATTCGTACACTTGGATGAAGCAATGAAACCAAGCGCATCGGAACCGTTCTCCTGTTTGATCCCCTGCAGCTTTTCTGCTACAAGTGAGAGTGCTTCATCCCACGTGGCTTCCACAAACTTATCCCCTTTACGAATCAATGGAGTCTTCAAGCGCTCTTCGCTATTAACGAAATCCCATCCGAATTTACCCTTAACACATGTGGAAATTCCATTCGCAGGTGCTTCCGGATGAGGCTGTACTTTCAAGATCTCCCGTCCCTTTGTCCATACTTCAAAGCTGCATCCGACTCCGCAATACGTACATACTGTCTTAGTTTTATCGATCCGGCTTTCACGCATTGCAGCTTCGACATTGGAAATGGCGAAAATACCGCTGTACCCCGGCTCCACTTCTTTTGTCACGTCAATCATCGGTTCCAGGATGTTTTTCGGCATTTTTGTCAGATAGCCCGCTTCACCGAGCATCGACTTTTCCATCAGAGCATTACAAGGACAAACGCTTACACAGTGGCCACAGGAAACACAGGAAGACTGGTCAATCGGGACATCATTGTCCCAAATGACACGTGGTTCTTTTCTCTCCCAGTCAATCGTCAATACTTCACTCACCTGCAGGTCCTGGCAAGCCTCCACGCATAAGCCGCATAAGATACATTGATCCGGTTCGTAGCGATAGAACGGATGGGTGTTGTCCGCAGTATAAGGCTTAGGCGTAAACGGGTATTTCTGGTGATTCACTTGCAGGTGCTCTGCAGTATTATGTACCACACAGTCCCCGTTATTGTTATCACAAACCGTACAATAGAGCTCATGATTTTCCAGAATCCGTGACATCCCTTCGAGCTGTGCTTCTTTCACCTTATCGGAGTTATCGGTCACTTTCATGCCCTGCTCGACTGTTGTGGAACAAGACCGCTCGAGTTTTCCGTTGACATCGACAAAACAAGTGTCACACGTCTGGATGACTCCCACGCCTAAATCAGGCTGTGAAGCGCAAATTCCCGGCATGTAAATGTCATTGTCACGTGCGGCTTCAAAGATCGACTGTCCTTCAGTCGCTTCAATTTCCTGACCATTAATGCTGATCGTCACTTTTTTCATTACCATCAAAACCACCTATTTGTAAAATTAAGTATATATAAAGTATGAACAAAACCAGGGTATTCTATAAAATGAATATTTTTGACAAGCGGAAAAACGGGAATGATACCAGTACAGGAGGTGTCTGAATGAATTATCGACCGGTAAAACAAGACTTCTTTCACCAGCCAACACTAGAGCTGGCTGAAGCATTATTAGGGAAAATCCTGGTGAAAGAAACCGAGGAAGGAACTGCTTCAGGCAGAATTGTGGAGACAGAAGCCTACATAGGGCCGGGTGACCGTGCAGCCCATAGTTATGGAAACCGTAGGACAAAACGGACGGAGGTCATGTTTGGAGCGCCAGGGTATGTCTATACGTATGTGATGCATACCCATTGCCTTGTTAACGTAGTGAGCGGCGATGTGCTGGAACCGGAAGCGATATTAATCCGTGCTGTAGATCCGCTGGAAGGCGTTGATTTAATGTACAAGCGCCGCGGAGAAAATAAAAAGGAGGTCGAATTGACTAATGGGCCGGGGAAGCTCACGAAAGCACTTGGGATTGTCAAATCAGACTATGGTTTGAAATTCGACCGGCCGCCCTTATATATTTCTGAAGGAGATAAGCCTGATTTTATATCTACCGGTCCTCGGGTCGGCATTGATAATAGCGGAGAAGCACGTCATTATCCCTGGAGGTTTTGGGTGACTGGAAACCGGTTTGTTTCTAAGCCCAGAAAATGACTAATGTTTAATGGGAGGGAGTTTTTCCCCGGCTTCTTTTTTTAGGGTGTAGTGAATCTCCAGTTCACGGTTCAGCGATGCATAGAAGACCTCATTGATATCTTTTACCCCATTAAGGGCGAGCTGGCGTCGGACCCAGGAGGCTTTAACGCCAAAATGTTTCATCACTTCTCGTGAAATATCCCCTTCAATGATAATCGGCAAAGCGATATTCGAGGAGTAAGGGATAATGTTCATATCTTGTCTTGTTACGGCCTGGTACCGGGCATGTTTAAGCACACTAAGCTCCCCATTCGCTTCCACGATGGCCGTCTGGACCTCCGTAGGATCAAAAATACCTTTCTCCCGGAGCATTCGCAGAATATTATCAATTGAATAATTGATTTTTTTCATATTAGCATCTACAAATTTGCCGTTTTGGATAACGATTGTCGGCTGAAATGTAATCAGCTTTCCAAATGAACGGTTGGATATTTTCGCTACCGCTACAAACTTTTGAAGTAACCCTAACGCGATGATTGCAACTGCTGTGGGGATATGGTTGATATTAGGATCAGCTATATCTGCTCCCACAACGGAGCCGAGGGTAAGAATGATCAATAAATCAAAAATCGGCAGTTCTCCGATGGTACGTTTCCCCATGAAAATGACTGTCACAAGCATTAATGGCACGATAGTAGATATTCTTACCACTACGAGTAATGATTCTTTGACGATGTCCAGCATGTTTTTCACTCCTCCAATCCGCTAATAATATCCTTTCCAATAAATAGGGGAGACAGACCTGCTTTATGGTTCGCTGCTGATCATTTTTGCTGTATAATTATAAGAACTTTCAGAACTATCGGAGGAACCAGACATGCGAAGAATGTTTGCTTATGCTTACCGTTATAAAATTTCCATGTACATTGGATTATTTCTTATGCTGGTCGAGCTGGCCGTTGAGTTGGTCCAGCCGCTATTAATGGCCCGGATCATTGACGAAGGAATTTTGCAGGAGGATTTTACTACCGTAGCCATTTGGGGCGGTGTCTTATTGGGAATATCGCTGCTTGCTTTTGCAGCCGGCATCACCAATTCCTACTTTGCAGCGAATGTCAGCCAGGGGGCAGGATATGACATGCGCGATGACATGTTCCGAAAAGTTCAGGAATTCACCAGTAAAAACTTTCAGCGTTTTTCAACACCGACATTGATAACGAGGATGACAAATGATGTGACACAAATCCAGAACTTGATTTTTATGTTCATGCGGATAGCCCTGCGCGCTCCCTTATTCATCATCGGCGGGCTCGTGATGGCATTTACCGTACATAGAGAATTAGCGATGATTTTATTATTATCCGTGCCCCTTATGTTGTTGTTCTTATTTTGGATTCTGACAAAGGGTGTGACGTATTTTCGCCGCGTTCAAGGGAAGCTTGATAACTTAAACTCCATTATCAGGGAAAACCTTGCCGGTATCCGGTTGATCAAAGGTTTCAACCGGGGTAACTATGAAGAAGGCAGGTTCAGGAATGCTAACGAATCTTTGATGAACGATAACAAAAAAGCGTTATGGCTGATGGAATTAGCCATGCCAATGGTCATGCTTGGCATGAACCTGGTCATACTCGTAATCTTATGGTTCGGTGCTATCCAGCTGAATCTCGGAACTGCGCAAGCGGGGGAAGTAGTGGCAATTATCAATTACGCCACCCGAATGATGTTCACCTTTTCTGTGTTCACCTTTTTGATCATGGTATTTTCGCGTGGACAAGCTTCTGCTAACAGGATTAAGGAAATTATAGAGGCTGAAGGAGAACAGACCCACGAACAAAAAGGTGGAATACAAAAAGAAATCCAGGGTGCCGTGGGTTTTGAAGAAGTTTCGTATACTTATCCATCCATTAAGCTGCCTGCAATTGAAAGGATCACTTTTCATGCAAAAGCAGGGGATACAGTCGGAATTTTAGGGGAAACCGGCTCAGGTAAATCAACGCTCCTTCATCTTATTCCGAGACTGCAGGAGGCAACTAGCGGTAAAGTGCTCATCGATGGAATACCGATTGAAGAATATGATGTCAAAGCACTGCGTAAGCAAATCAGTCTTGTTCCCCAGGAGATTCATTTATTCTCAGGAAGCGTGAAGGAAAACATTCAGTGGGGAAAAGATGATGCCACCATGGAAGAAGTGATAACAGCGGCTGAGGATGCTCAAATTCATGACTTTATCACAACCCTTCCGAACGGCTATGAGACGAAACTGGGGCAGAAAGGGGTTACCTTTTCCGGCGGACAAAAACAACGCCTGTCGATCGCGAGAGCGCTCGTGCGGGACCCTAAGATACTCCTGTTAGATGACAGTACCAGTGCCCTCGATGCACATACAGAAGCCAGGCTGTTAGCAAGCCTGCGGATGAAGGCGTGCACGGTAGCAATTGTCGCTCAAAAGATAAGCTCTTTAAAGGCCGCTGACAAAATACTATTGATGCATCAAGGTCACATCCTCGCAACAGGCGACCATGAAACATTACTGAAGAATAATGCCTATTACCAGCAAGTCTACCAGTCCCAGCAGGAAACGGGGGCGATATAATGGCGGATAACAAGGGGCAAAAACAGACAGAGACTCCTCAGCTTCCAAGAGCCCGTCATCATGGAATCGGAACAAGGCCTCCAAAAGTAGATAATATTAAGGCAACTATCAAGAGAGTCTGGAGGTATATGAGAAGTGAGAAGCGGCTGTTCTGGCTGGTACTGGTTATCGTTCTGATCAGTTCGTTATTGTCGTTATTAGGCCCTTACCTGCTCGGGGTCGCGGTCGATAGAGTAATAGAAGACCCGGAGACCAGTACACTGCTGCAAATGCTGGTTCTACTAGGAGCGGTTTATATTTTTCACTCTATAACGTTATGGCTCCAAAACTACTGGATGATCGGCATATCACAAAACACCGTATTTACGATGCGTAATCACCTGTTTTCTCATCTTCAGCGACTGCCGATATTATTCTTCCAGGAACGGCAATTTGGAGAGCTGATGAGCCGGCTGACGAATGATATGGAAAATGTCAGCAGAACATTGAATACCGCCGTCATCCAATTTACGACCAGCCTGATCACTATTCTTGGGACTATCGGAATGATGCTGTGGCTGAGCCCACTATTGACGGTACTTACGCTCACCATTGTTCCAGTGATGTATTTCGGAATGAAATGGATTACGAAACGGACGGGGCGATTTTTCAAGGATCAACAGAGAGAACTTGGGGATATGAATGGCTACGTGGAAGAAATGTTCTCAGGACAGACGATCATCAAGATGTTTTCCCAGGAACAAAATGTCATCGACACCTTTCAGAAGAAAAACGAAGCCCTTAGGCATGCCAGTTACTGGGCACAGACCTATTCCGGCTTTATTCCAAAGCTGATGAATATGCTGAATAATATCAGTTTTGCCATCATCGTCGGTGGGGGAGGGCTCCTGGCTGTGAATGGTGCTGTTTCCATCGGGGTTATTGTCACGTTCACCACCTATTCCAGGCAGTTCACCAGGCCTTTGAATGACCTGGCCAACCAATTCAATATGATACTATCAGCAGTTGCAGGTGCTGATCGCGTTTTTCAAATAATTGATGAAACCGAAGAGACAAAAGATGAGAAACAAGCAGAACCTATCCAAAGCCTCAACGGAAAAATAGACTTTCGTTCTGTCTATTTTTCCTATGAGGATGAGCAGCCTACCCTGAAAAATATTAATTTCACAGCTTCACCGGGGGAGACAGTAGCCCTTGTCGGTCCGACGGGAGCCGGGAAAACGACTATCATTTCTCTGCTATCGCGATTCTATGAAACGGATGAAGGCGAAATACTGGTAGATGGCCAGAATCTAAAAAGTGTTACCCGGGACAGCCTTCGGAAGCAGATGGGAGTAGTATTACAGGACGCTACTTTATTCCATACTACCATTAGAGAGAATCTTCGTTATGGCAGGCTGGATGCCCGTGATGAAGAAGTGGAAGAAGCCGCCAAAGCAGCCAATGCTCATAGCTTTATCAGCCGCCTTCCGGAAGGCTATGATACAATCCTTGATGCGGATGGAAAAGGGATCAGTCATGGCCAGCGCCAGTTGCTCTCTATTGCCAGGGCAATATTGGCGGACCCGTCTCTATTAATACTTGATGAAGCCACAAGCAGCATCGATACCGTGACAGAAATCAAAATCAATGAAGCATTGGCTAATTTGATGGAAGGCCGGACAAGTTTTGTCATCGCCCATAGGCTTAATACCATCCGTGCAGCCGATTTGATACTGGTACTGCAGGATGGAGAAATTATCGAGCAAGGGAACCACCAGGAATTGCTTAAAAAAGAGGGGTTCTATGCGGATCTAGTAAGAGCACAGCAGAATGA
The DNA here is from genome assembly GCF_000496835.1 of Thalassobacillus devorans MSP14. Classification (GTDB taxonomy): domain Bacteria; phylum Bacillota; class Bacilli; order Bacillales; family Halobacillaceae; genus Thalassobacillus; species Thalassobacillus devorans_B. Next base: position 974,004 of record NZ_KI543237.1, on the reverse strand, counting down.
TAGTTTAGGTGCTGGGTAAAGCAGGGGCATAGTGCCTCTGCTTTTTTTGTCGTGTATTCGTGAATAGTAAACAGCTGTTTAAGGCGAATAATAGCGGATGTGCACTAGTTTTATCATAAAAACAGTTAAATATTTACAATATTCAGAAAGTAATCTAGTATTTTTGTGTGAGGTAACTACATATTAGTAGAGTAGGGGAGGAACGATTTTGAGAAGAAGAAAAATATTATCTACTGTTATGGCCTTAGCAATGGGATTGAGTACCCTGACTTACGGGATTTTTTCACCAACGCAACAGGCTGAAGCTAAAGCTACTTTCGATCAAGTATCAAAAAGTTATCAAGGATCACCGACCGACCTTGGAATAGCGAACGATGAGCGGCTGATAGAGATGCTGAAGAAAGAAGGTAAGATAGCAAAGGGTGCCAGCCCTGCTGAGGCAGAAAAAGAACTGCAAGCTTTCTTGAAAAAGAAAGCAGAAAATGCCGGTAAAACGAAAGATAAACTGCCTGAAGCGATGGAAAAAGGCTTTAAAAGTAAAGATAAAGAGGCCAACACGGACAGCTTAAAAAATGGCAAAGGAAATAAGCTGGGACAAGCTAAGAAAGGGAATGTGGATAGCGTAGAGGAAGAAAGCTATGACGGAGAAGTCCGTAAAGATAAAGTACTGGTACTAGCTATCGATTTCCCCGATTACGAAAAAAGTTCGATTACTGAAGAGGAAACAGATATGTGGTATGAGGATTATACTCATGAACATTTCCAGAACATGATTTTTGGAAAAGATGGTTATGAAGGACCAAACGGCGAAAACCTTGTATCTATGAAACAGTACTATGAACAGCAGTCCGGTGGAAGTTATACTGTTGATGGTACGGTAGCCGGCTGGTATACCGCTGAACACCCGGCGGCTTACTACGGAGGAAACGTTCCTGTACCAGATGGAAATGACGCAAAACCAAGGGAATTAGTTTACGAAGCACTTGCTAAAGCGGGGGCAGATCCAAACGTTGATTTATCCGAATACGACGTATGGGACCGTGATGATTATGATGGAGACGGTGTGTATAATGAGCCGGATGGTATTATCGACCATTTGATGGTCATCCATGCTGGTGTTGGAGAAGAAGCAGGTGGTGGAAACTTAGGAGGAGATGCAATCTGGTCGCACCGTTGGAACCTTGGCGGGCTGATTGCAGTACCAGGGGGCACGTCTGATAGTGATCGTTTCGGAGGCTTGCTGGGTGCTTATGATTATACAATCGAACCGGAAGATGGAGCGGCAGGCGTCTTCATTCATGAATACGGTCATGACTTAGGGCTGCCAGACGAATATGATACGCAGTATACTGGTGCTGGTGAGGCGGTCGCTTACTGGTCTGTCATGGCAAGCGGCAGCTGGGCTGGAGATATCGGGGGAACAGAGCCACCAGGTTTCAGCGCTTATGCAAAGGAAATGCTGCAGGAAAACCATGGCGGCAACTGGTTAAGCGGAAACACCCTCCATGCAGATAATATTTCCAGCAAAGGGACAGAAGTTTTACTGGATGAAGGTGTTACCAAAGGGATAAATAATGATGCCGTCAGAGTTAATCTTCCTGATAAATTGTATGTAATGAATGAGCCGGCTGAAGGAGAATTCGAATATTATAGCAATAAAGGCAATGAAATCGATCATAAAATGTTTACAACAATTGATTTGTCCGGAGCAAGTACTGCTACGCTTGACTTTGATCTCTGGTATGATATTGAAAAAGACTGGGATTTTGGTATGGTACAGATTTCTACGGATGGAGGAGAAACTTGGGAATCTTTAGGATCTGACCGCACTGTAAATGAAATACATCCTCAAGGGTACCCTGCTATTAAAGAAAACTTGCCAGGATATACAGGCAACAGTAATGGCTGGGTTCATGAGTCGATTGACCTTAGCGCATATACAGGGCAGGAAATCAAATTGCAGTTCCGTTATATGACGGATTGGGCAACGAACCTAACCGGATTTTACGTTGATAATGTAAAAGTAACAACTGGAGCGGAAGAAGTCCTGTTTGATGGGGCCGAATCAGAATCGAGCAGTTTTGAACTAGAAGGTTTCAGTAGAAGTGATGGCACATACACTACAAATCATTATTATCTCCTTGAATGGAGATCCCATAACGGAGTAGATGAAGGACTTTCTCATATCCGACGAGGTGCCAGTTTAATGTCTTACGATCCAGGCCTGGTTGTCTGGTATGTGGATGAAAGCTATGATAACAACTGGACAGGCGTACATCCAGGGGAGGGCTTCCTCGGTGTAGTGGACGCAGACCAGCATACGAACTATTGGAGCGATAAGGCAGTAGGATCCACACGTTATCAATTACACGACGCTGCATTCTCACTGGATAAGTCTGAAAAAATGCTACTCGACTATACAGATTTGCTAGGGGTTACCATGAAAGATAACTTCACCAAACGCACACCTTTATTTGATGACAGTGCAGATTTTAGCAACCCTGGATTAGTAGATGCAGGACGTAATGTCCCTGAATACGGTTTGAAGTTCCGTGTTACTGGTCAAAGTGATGATGGTACTGTAGGAAAGGTACTTATTTTCAAATAGACTATATCAACACCAATCTTAATATTTTTAAGGTTGGTGTTTTAATTTTGCTCTTTATGATTTAATTTGAGTAGTAGAAGGGGAGTTTGAGCAGTTTACTGGAGTTATCACCTCTCTCTATTTTAAAACCACCCCACATGCCCTTTAAATGCTCTACAGGGCTATACTAAGGTAAACCCAATATTTGAGGAAAGGAATTAATGACTATGGTTCGTTTTGGTATTATCGGTACGAATTTTATTACAGAACGATTATTAGAAGATGTAAAAGATTATGAGGACTTTCAGCTAACAGCAGTGTATTCCCGTACGAAAGAAAGAGCTGAGGAGTTTGCTGAAAGATTCGGTGCTGAAGAGGTATATGTTAGCGTGGAAGAAATGGCAAAAAGTAATAAGGTCGATGCAGTCTACATAGCCAGTCCCAATTCCTTTCATGCTCAGCAGGCAATCACAGTAATGGAGCAGGGAAAACATGTGTTATGTGAGAAACCGATGGCATCAAATGCTAAAGAAGTAGAAGCTATGGTTGAAGCAGCTAAGAAAAATGAAGTGCTATTGATGGAAGCCATGAAGAATACTTTTCTGCCAAATTTTCAAAGCATACAAACCAACATCCATAAAATAGGGAAGGTCAGGCGTTATGTAGGAAGCTTCTGTAAGTATTCCTCTCGTTATGATGCTTATAAAGAGGGAGAGGTCCTTAATGCCTTCAATCCGACGTTTTCGAATGGTTCGTTGATGGATTTAGGGGTGTATTGTATTTACCCGATGCTGCTTCTATTCGGAGCTCCTAAAAGCATACAGGCTCATGCAGTGAAGCTGGAGACAGGTGTGGATGGAGAAGGAAGCATCATTTTCAGTTATGATGATATGGAAGCGGTGGTGATGCACTCCAAGATCTCTACCTCTTTTTGTCCATCTGAAATACAGGGGGAGTATGGCAGTATATTGATTGATAACATTTCCGACCCTGAGCATGTAGAGATAAGGTTTAAGGATGGTAGTGAACAAAATATCACTCAATCTTCTGCTTCTCCCTCTATGTACTATGAGGCAGCTGAGTTCATTAAACTTATTACAGAAGGAAAGAAGGAGTCTGCTATTAATTCGCACCATCACTCTCTTACTACTATTAAAATAGTTGAGGAAGCCAGGAAACAGGCTGGAATTGTCTATCCTGCGGATCAATAACCCCATTTGTTAACTTATGGATATTTCCTCCCTCATTTTAGCCGTTATCTTATTATAGATAATGGTTTTTTCTTTGTTTATAATATCTACCTTTTCTATCTCCCTCCTTTTTTAATAGTAATTCATTATTTTACCCTCTAACTTTCTATTCAATTCCATAAAAATTAAACTCAATCCTCTTCGGATATACCATAATCTCTCATTATTCGAGACTATTCGCATTTGTAAAATAATAGAAAAGTGATAGATATTAACTTATGTACACAAAAATGTTTACAAGTATTCTTAAATGTACACATGTATACAAAAAGAAAACACTGTGTGTGCAAAACTGTATACAAGTATACAAACAAGTACACATACTGGTATAAAGCCATGTGTACAAATTGTCTTGCAAGTACACGGAAATGTATACTTGTTTGCTTGATTGTATGCAACTATTTTCTTATTGACGATACTATCAAACTGCTATAAGTTTAAAATAGTAATTGGATATATAGGTAGTTTATGGAACAGGCTTTAATGAGTAATCTCAAAATAGAAAGGAAAGTTGTAAAAATGACAAATTCAAGAATTGCAGCTGTTGATGTTGGTAATGATGCTGTGAAAGCACTATTTGGAAAATTGGATTCCGATCTATACATACCGAATGTGATAGCCCGTGAGGTAGAAGATCGCCCGGTAATCGGGATTGAGGATTTAGATGATAAAGATCCGATCGATAACATTCACATTCGTGTCCACTCCCCTGCCCTGCATGAAAATAATGCAATCTACCGTGTGGGTAACCTGGCAACGAAAAGCTCCAATTCTACAGAACTGGATCCAGGAAGTAGTAAAGCAGAAGAAGATCAGACATTAGTCATGTTGTTTGCAGCTCTTGCACTGGATGCTGTAAATGAAAAAACACCTGAAAAAGGCTTCAAAACGAATAATGGCGTCATCGATGCAAATTACACATTGGGTACCGGCCTGCCATTAAGAGAAGTAAAAGAAGGTAAAGATGTTGGCTATCGTTCTCAACTGCTAGGTTCAGTGCACCAGGTAGAGTTCCTGGTAACGCCAAAATATCAAGGTAAAAAAGTGAATATTAAATTTGATGAAGTAAAAGTTTATCCGGAAGGTTTTGCGGCATATATCAACCTGGTAATGGATAACCATTTGAATATCATCAATAAAGACTTGATCGATAAGCAGATTCTGATTCAGGATATCGGCGGACTTTCTACAGATATTGCCGTAATCCGTAACCGTAATGTAGATGATGATAAGGCGCAAGGGTTCAATCTTGGGGTATCTGAATCTCTTGAACAAATCCGTGAGGAAATCAGAAGCAAGCACGGGGTAGAATTAGACAGCCGCAGAGATGTCGTCGATATCATTACTCGTAAAAATGACCGTAACCACATCATGGTTAAAGGTAGCAGAACAAGCGTACATGATATTACGGATAGGATTTTGCTGGAACTTGCGAAAAAAGAATACCGCTTCCTTCGTAATGTATGGCAAAAGAACTCCCAGTCAGAAATCTGTTACTTTGTCGGAGGCGGTGCCTCTGTCCTGAAAGATTACTTGAAAACATTGAATAACAACCTGGATGGTTTCAACATTGAATTTTTCGAGGATGAAAAAGAAAGTATCTGGATGATGTCGAATGCTTATTACAAGCTGATCTCTGACTTTATCCGCAAGAACGACAGCCGCAAAGTGGAAGATAAAAAAGGTGAAAAACAAAAAGCTTCTTCATCAAAATAGGGTGATTGTATGAGTAATGCAGGGAAAGGTATTCAGAGGGGACAGTCGATCACATTTCGCGTCCCTTCTGACACACCTGACCATCTACTGAAACAACTGAGTAAATTGAAAGAGACAGAACGCAGGAATTTCTCGAGCAGAATTGCTCAGTTCGTTTTAGAGGGGGTCAATGAATCTCTTTCTAAGGATAGGGAGACTATCACGATTCCACTTCCAAGACAATTGACAAAAGAACAACGAAATTGGATCAAACATGAGCATTCGGAAGCACTGCTTGGGAGCATTATTCATCACTTGCTTGCTGACCCGGTCAGAGCCACTTCGCTTCTTGCTTCTATGAATAGCAACAATGTAAATATAGATGAAGCTTTATACTTACAAGAAGAAATGGCAGCAACTACTGCAACAGAAGAAGATAATGAGCCTGTACCATCAGAAAAAGTAGAGGATGAAAAAGACTGGGCAGAAATGGATAAGGCTTTGGATGACCTTAATTTTGACAAGATGAAAGATGAACTGAAAGAGCACCAGGACGACCGCGAGGACGAAAAGGATGAATCAGATGAAGACCTGCTTGGCGGTTTTCTTTCAAAAATGAATAATTAATAAAAAATGACTTTCAGAAAAGGTAGTGCTTTTCATGGAAGTCATTTTTTATTGTCTGGAATAGAAACAAAATAAGTATTCAGACCTGATTTATTAGGGAAATGGGCGCGTTGTTTTTCCATGTTACGGAGCATATAATCTAATAAACGAGCGGGGAGGTGAAGGGAATCGAGATGCTTTTACCTGAAAACATAAGGGAAGGCTTAGCGGCAGTAAGTATTTTCTTTGGTCTTATAAGTTCATTTATCTCATTTAAATCAGTGTTAAAAGTCCATGCACTAAAGATTACTGGAATTCTGTTATTGCTTGGTTTATGTTTGTTTGCCAACAACCCATGGAGTTATTTTGCTGGAATCTTCATCATCGCCACTGCTGTCACCAGGACGGAATATTTGCAGAATCTTGCTGCTATCATACGGGGAAATAAAGAGTATTTCGACTATAAAAAAGAGTTCGTGTCGAACCAGGAGATATTCGATCATAAGCTTCAGGAGATCATCGAGTTTAAACAAGATGAAAAACAGCCTTCGGATGATACGGAATTGGTAACCGCCACCCCTGGAGGAGTAAATACTATTGAAACTTTGCAGCCTTTACAGTTAGCTCTCATAGCAGAAGATTTTGCTTTTAAAGAAATCGAAAGACGCTACAATACCCCAATCCAGCGCCATATTCGGATAACAACAAAGGGGAAGCAGTTAGAATTTGACGGACTGTTAGAGCTGAAAGATAAAAGTGTCATATGTGCTACTAAAATCATTCCTCATGATCCATTTCCTATCGAACCACTCACCTATTCCATCCAACAAATCCTGCACGAAACAGTTGAATACCAGAAAATTATCCATAAAAATAAGAAAATCAGTATAAGTTATGTTGTTGTCAATGCTTTTGTAAAGGAAACCAAAGAAGAGCTGATTAAGCATTTAAGTAAAATCAGACTAAAAAACGCCTCTGATGAAGTAGATGTAGAATACCTGTTATTCACATTTGATGAGTTAGGGATACCTGTTTCAGATTCTTTAAAAAGTCTCTCATGATGAGAGGCTTTTTTATTATATATAGAAATATTTCCTGGGGAATACATTTAAAGCGTGAACTAATGTATGGGATTCACAAGGAAAGTGACAATAAGAGGACAGGTGAATACTTAGGAGTGGTACCAGTGAAAAAGTATGAAGCGGTCATTGTAGGGGGAGGCATCGCAGGGCTTCAGGCGGCGATTCAGTTAGGAAGGTATGAGCATGAGACTTTGGTGATTGATTCGGACAGAGGAAGGTCGAATTTATGCCGTTGTTATCATAACTTGCTTGGATGGCTGGAGGGTGTAAGCGGCAAGGAGCTTCGGTCAATTGGCAAAAAACAGGCAGAACGATTAGGTGTTAATTTTCTTCAGGATACTGTGTCAGATGTAAGGAAAGAGGGGAATGGCTTTCTTATCTCTACCAACGAACATAGCGACTTCATTACTTCCTGTGTTTTGTTGGCCACTGGTGTAGTTGATCGTATTCCGGCAAAGTTTACTGACCTTTATCCTATTCTTGGGTTACGTGTGTTTATTTGTCCGGATTGTGATGGGTATCAAGTAAAAGGGGAGCGAACATTGGTACTTGGGACAGGGAATCCAGGGGCGAATATGGCACTGACTCTTTCTTACTGGACGGAGGATCTTATTTACATCAATCATGAACGGAGGGGGGTTGATTCCGATTTAATGGCCCAACTTGCAGAAAAGAATATTAAGTATATTCACCAATCAGTGGAGAGCGTTTTATCAGAAGGCGATACCTTCCATGGAGTTATTTTACAAGATGGAAGTAGGATCAAAGCGAAGTATGCTTTTTTCGCTTTTGGCGGAAATAAAGTGAAATCTGAATTGGCAAAAGGAATCGGAGTCGAACTCCATCATAATAAACATATCCTTGTCGATGGCAGGACAAAAATGACGAATATACCGGGAGTATGGGCGGCAGGGGATGTCGTTGCCCATTCGGAACAAGTGGCCGTAGCGATGGGAGAAGGACTTCAGGCTGCAATATGGATGCATAAAAAGATTATCGAAGATAAATAAACAAAGGACAGGGTCCCGCGAACGAGGCCTTATCCTTTGTTAGTATAAAGGTGGTTATTGCCATGTGATAGGAGTCAAACGCTTGTAATAATTATCCAAATACTCTGGCAACCGCTTTTTCGTATTTCTGAAAAAAGTACGGTGTTTCACCTTTCAGGAAACCATCATACATATGGTTAGCAACTGATTCGTAGTACCATTTTTGCTTTTCGTATCCGGCATTAAAATTGTTCCAAACCTTATCCCCGTGCTTTTCCAACTCTTGTTCAGTTGATAAAAGATTGTCCAGTTTATCGGCGATAATCAGATACTTAACATTTTTTGATCCTGTTTTAACCGTATCGATGGTGTGTTGTTTACGTTCTTTCCAGGTTTTTGACTTATCCTCGGTATGGGAAGCTACCAAATCTGCAATTGCTTTACCAAACTCGTTTTCAATATCTGTAATATCATAGTCAGTATCCTCCACGACATCATGCAGATAGCCCGCACAAACCACCTCTATAGAGCAGCCTGCCTGATGCAGCGTCTCTGCTACTTGTATTGGATGGACGATGTATGGCTTTCCTGTGCCTTTTCTTTGCTGCCCCTCATGAGCTTTCTCTGCAAATAGCTTAGCTTTATCCAGCATGGGAACCCCTCCGGTCTGTTTTGTTTTAATTGCTTATTTAGGTCTTACCCTATTCTCTTATGATAAAATACAGTTATTACAAATAAAGGAGTGTTTTCGATGCAGAAAGTAACTTTACATAATGGTATCACTATGCCGCAGCTTGGCTTTGGAGTATGGCAAGTAGAAGATGAAGAAGCTGTTCCAGCAGTAAAAAAAGCCTTGGAAACAGGTTATAGCTCTATTGATACCGCTGCCATCTACGGAAATGAACGCGGAGTTGGGAAAGCCATCCAGGAAAGTGGTTTACCACGCGAGGAGCTTTTTATTACGACAAAAGTATGGAACTCCGATCAAGGCTATGAAAACACCTTAAAAGCTTTCGAGGAAAGCTTGGAAAAGCTCGGGCTTGAATATGTAGACTTATATTTGATTCATTGGCCGACACCAGAGTTCGATGACTACGTAGAGACGTATAAGGCCTTGGAAAAGTTGTATCATGATGGACGTGTAAAAGCAATCGGTGTATGTAATTTTGACATCGACCACCTGCAGCGTCTCCTGGATGAATGTGAAGTGACACCAGTATTAAATCAGGTCGAGTGCCATCCATACCTTGCACAAAATGAAATGAAAGACTTTTGTAAGCAGCATGGCATTTACGTAGAAGCCTGGAGTCCATTGATGCAGGGTGGGGAAGTACTTGGGAATGAAACGGTCAAAACAATAGCCGAAAAGCACGGCAAAAGTCCTGCTCAAGTAATTATCCGCTGGCACTTACAAAACAACACAATCGTCATTCCTAAATCAGTGACCCCGTCTCGTATTGAGGAGAACTTTGACGTATTTGATTTTGAATTGGACAAGGAAGATGTGGAAAAAATCGATTCCTTAGACCGTAACGACCGAAAAGGTCCTAAGCCGTCTGAAATGAATGTTCGATAGATCAATGTCTGTTAGATGAAAAGGATAAGCAAAGCATGAGAACTGACTTTCCGGGGAAAACATAACAACAAGAAAACCATTTAAGCGAGGAAAGGATGTAGCCCCATGATTTTTGTGGCAGTGATACTCACATTAATAGGAACTTTAGGCTTTACTGGTTATGTAAAAAAATCAAAGATTGTTGCCACATTCTATACGATTTCTCTTGTTAGTATCGCGATATCCTTGTTCGGCACTTTTGTGATTAATGGGGAGACAGGAAGTCTGGTAATGATCATAGGCGGAATAATCAGTATAGGCGCATTAATCGGTATTATATTAACCAAACCGGAAAATGTAGAAGCTTAAGAGAGAACGGTCGATAAAGACCGTTCTTTTTTTTGTGAGGGCTAGGAAATTATAAAATGTTCTCTTTGTGAATAACTTTAGGCGGTGGGAGCCATCCAGCTCCGACGCACAGGACGTGCTAGTGCCGATGTCGCCACAGGACGTGGCGTTTTCATCGGCCAGCGCCTACCCCCTCGAGGTCTTAAGTCAATCCTCTCTGTGATTAGAAAAACTTGGCTTATCGCCAAGGGTGTATGGCGAAAGTCTTAGTTTTACTTATACTTTAAACCTTTATTAAACTTGATTTGACTAAAAGTACAAAGAAAGTCACGGCGAGGCTTGTCTTAAGCTTGTCGGGGGTGAGCAAGGCGCTTGCGCTTTTGTGATGCGAAAAAATAATTACGTTTCAACGTAATTTTATATTGCTTTGTTGAGTAAAATAAATTACTGTTAAAAGTAACAGGAGGTGAGTTTGGTGGAAGATTTACGATTGAATGTTGCTTTGCTGAGGCGGCGGGTCCCTAATTTAACAAGTGCGGCCAAATCGGTGGGGTTAAGACCTGCTACGGTTTCCAACCTTAGTACAGGGAAAATCCCTGTAGGAAGAGCAGAAGTGCGGACTCTTGTCGCTTTGGCTTCATTAGCGGAATGTAGTCTCGATGAATTGATTATCAGAGGGGAGAAGGTAGAAATGATAGAAACGGGTATCAAGGCGTTGGATTTATTTGCTCCGTTGACGAAAAGTGGGACGATAGGGTTGGTAGCGAGGCCTGGAATGGGGCAGCTTGTAATATTAGCTGAGGTTTTTCATCGCTTGAAACAACAAGGGTATCAAACTATTTTATTGGAGCCTGAAGGTAAACATCCGGAAGTAGATGACATTTCCGCGTATATCGATCATACGTTTCACTCGATTGATGAAGCATATGAGTATATAGCAAAGCTTTCAAATAAGACCGAGGTTGTTTTTGCCGCTGACCGTTCCCGCGTCCTTATGGGGGATATTCAAGATTTACAGGAACGTCTTCAAAATATAGGCGTTGACTCAGTTACCACTTTCTTAGTTGATTTAAAAGGTGAAGTGGTAGATGAAGATTTACCTTATGGCCCTTTAGAAACCCTGTTACAATTTGATGCTGACTTAGCTGCCAGACATATGTTTCCTGCCGTCAACCCGATCTATTCAACCTCCTCTGTATTAGAAGGCGCACATCTCGATCAAACACATCTAACCATACAGCAGCGTGCTCAAAAATTACTGCGCAGGTACCGTGAACTGCGTGCGATCGTCAACGTAAAAGGGATAGACAGCTTACCCGAAACAGAAGCCCCTCTCTATAAGCGGGGAGAGTTGCTGGAAGCCTATTTAACGCAGCCATTTTACGTCGCGGAAGCATTCACCGGGCAAAAAGGAGAAACGGTAACTTTAAAAGAAACGTTAATTGATGTTCGAAAGATTTTGGATGGTGCAAATGATGCAAAAGAAGTAAAAGAACTCACCTATGTCGGTAAAATTCATTGATTAAATCGCCTCCCTCCTGATAAGGGGGGCTTTTTAAGTGGAATTTTCTTTTTTTAAGAAAAATTGAATAGGACAAACATATGTTTGGGAAGGCTTTACATAAGGAGGCGATAAAAGATGAACACCTTTGAAGTACTGACGTTGATGTTAAGCTTTGGCATGTTTGTAATCGCTGTCCTAAAGTTCGACAAGTGATAACCCTCTTGGCACGCTTAGCCGGCGTGTTATTTTTTTGCCAAAAATAATATTTTACACCATACATCTAAACACTGATTTTGTAATATGCTCAGCAGTGGACAGCTGTCGACATTACTATATCTGGAAGAGACGGGGAAGAAGGATAAATTGCTATTAATCCTTGGTTCAACTAAGAGAAGCAAAAGGCCAGCTCTTATAAAATAAGCTGGCTCCTTGTTAGTTATTTTGTTTTTCTTTTTTCATCGGTCCAATCAGTTTGGAAATACGATGAATGACAAACATCTGGATGAACACGATCAAGGATAAGATCGCCATGGTGAGAATGATCCCTGACAGTGACCCTTTGCCAATTATTCCGATCATCAGACCAAGGCTCCCCCCAACCACAATCGAAGGGTAGACCATGCTGTTGGTTATTTCGCCTTTTCTGGCAAAATATCTGTTTATAAAAAAGGCTGTAATTATCAAAATAGCTGCTATAAATGCGGTGAAAAGCTGTGTCAAAGTAACCCTCCTTTTGAGTAAGCGTATACTTTTCTATACTTTATCAAAGTTTGATTTAATTGTTAAATGACAAATTCATTACTTGATTTCCTTCTAAGTAAAGAAAAAGCAGCCCTCATTTAAAGGCTACTCTTTCTAGTCCGATTATAATGCAAGGTTACTCAAACAATAGGTGATAAATAGATTTATCCTGTCTATCTGGTTTCCAACCTCAGCAATAATTTTATTAAAGTTTCAAATTAAAGAGGGCGGTCATCGAAGTCATATTCTACTGGTCCTGGAGCAACGTTGGCATTCTCTAACGCTGGGGTATCCGGTCTCGCAATCTGGTAAACTGCTGCTCCTACAATTTCCCCAACATCCTGTAGTTTTTCTTTGCTGATTTTATCGATCGTATCTTCTGGCCCGTGGTACCAAGGTTCAAGTGGAGCATGAATGAATAATGCTGCCGGGATGCCTCGTTCAAAGAATGGAACATGGTCACTGCGGCCAAGCTGCCCGTATGGAACAGTTTCAGAGACACGGGCACCAGCTGCAGCACCATAGTCGGTCACCAGGTTCTTTTCTCCGTCTGGAGTGAACATGATCAATTCTCCAGCATCACGGCTTCCTACCATATCAAGCTGGAAATGGCCAACGATATTTTGTACTTCTTCATCACTTAGAGAGTAAGCATAGTTATAGGAACCGACCAAACCTTTTTCTTCGGCACCATACGTAGCAAATCGAAGCTCGGTATCCGTAGGAGTGTTTGCCATGACTCTGGCTAACTCTAAAACTGCAGCCACACCGGAAGCATCGTCGTTAGCTCCAGGACCAACACTTACCGAATCGTGGTGGGCCCCGACCATGACAATTTGTCCGTTATCTTTATTAGGGTGTGGTTTCTTTTTAGCAATGACATTATGACTTGTCCCTTTAATATAGCTGGCACCCTCGACAGAAACGGTTGCTGTTACTTCTTCCGTGGCTAGACGATCGACTAATTCCAGCCCGGCTTCACGAGTAATAGCAACTGCCGGGATGTCTTGTCCTTCATAAATCCCGCCGAATTGGTTGCCCGTGGTTCCTTCCCGGTTGAACATAATGACACCTACAGCACCTTTGTCCATGACATTTTGAATCTTATCGTAAAAAGAAATTTCACCTCGCTCAATCAAAGCGATTTTTCCTGCTACTTCGTCACCAACTTCACCTGCAGAAGCGAGTCCGACATAGACCAGTGGCGCTTCGACTTCAGCATTGACCGAACCTGTGAACGTATGGACATCTCCAGCAAAATCGTTCCCGTTCAATGCAATGGACGGAGTTCCGCGTTCGAATCCTTTATTGAATTCAAATGGCTGAATTTCTGTTTCATATCCAAAGCTTTCAAATTGCTCTTTGATGTATTGGACTCCTTGCCATTCACCATCTGTGCCGGCTTCACGCGGCTGCTGTGATAATACTTCGATGTGCTGATACATGTTTTCTGAATCGATTTTCTTGATGACCTTATTATCGAAGGCATGATCCGATTGTTCATTTGAAACGTGGTTTTCAGCTTCTGCCGGTAACATCCCTGAGCTTAAAGCCAGTCCGGCTGCTAGAATAGCGGTTAATGTTTTACGGTACATAAAATATCCTCCCTTGTTCTAATAGATTACTAGACAAGGTCATTATCCTATTTTTTGAATTGTAAGTAAATTTCTTAAATTCCATAAAAAGGGAATTAGTTGCCGGATTTGTTACTTTTGTCCTGAAAAATTTGTCGATTAATCAAAAAGGGTGTAGAAGCTGATCGAAAAATTAAAACTTAGTCTCTAGTAGGGGCCAAATGTCACGGGAGAAACTTGAAGCATATGAAAAACTCCCGGAATTAACCGGGAGATTCTCGTTTAATAACCGCTGGTTTCATAATCTGTTAAATAACCTGCACTTGGATAGGCGGGGATATCATTCCAGTGGTCTGGATCGACATCATAGATTTCACCGGTAGCAATTCCGTAGAGCAATGATTTCAGTGCCTGGTAGTTCTGTTTTGTTAAATAACCATTTGATTTCTGACCAAGATTTCCTTCTCTGGTATTACCTTTTGTTTCAAAGAATATAGCCGGGTTGCTATGTCCGTCCTCATTAAGGTTATTATAGTTCGTCCCCAGCATCATAGCGGAGACAACCCCACCTCTGATGTCAATGAAATACTTTTCATCTCCACCGCCGACCTGATATTGGTCGATGTGCGTATAGCCATAATCTATCATCGAATCGTACACATATGCCTGCATCTGTTTCGTGATGGTATTATACAAACCGTCTTTGATGCCAGGAAGTGTCGGACCGTCAGGAGCTAGGGAGATCCCCAGTGAAAATGAAGTAGATTCGTTGGTCCCATAGACAGTCTTGAACCCCTGGTGATGCAAGTCCACTGCAAAGTCAGGTTTCAAATCTGTCCAGTACTCGTAAACGACCCTTGATTCTTTCGCTTCGAATTTATCTTCTGCCCAGTCCCGGTTCAAATCCACATATCTGTTCTGGTCTGCTAGATAGGTTTGTCGTTTATTCAGGATCGATCCGTCCGGGTTATACATTGGAATAACATAGATGGTAGATTCTTTGAGGATGGTCTCGATATCAGAAGAACCATTACTTGCGAAGGTTTTTAATAGTTGCAACGCTGCTTCTGTTGTAAGCTTTTCATCTCCGTGAATTTGAGCTTGCACCCAGATCTTTTTATCGCCATTACCGGCTTTAGCAACATAAATACTGTTGCCACTTTCAGATGTACCATAGTCATCCAGTGTGAAGACTTCTATATTTCCTTTACTGGTCGCTTTAATGGTTTTGAGCTTTTTAATCATTTCTTCGTATGTAATGATACTGTTGATGTTAGTTTTCCCTTCCGTAGATGGTCCTCCAGGAACCGTGTCAGATTCCGCATACACACTTGGTTGAATAGGGAAGGCGAGCAACATACCGATCATCATTAACAGGCCGATAATTTTTTTCAAAGAAATTCCTCCTTCATGTAAATTAGTAAAATTATAGCAGATTAATTAACATTGCTATGAGATTTTCTCTGATTTTTTAAAAATACTACCATTTATGGGATTCTATTTTCCTATCTCTATCTAACTAAAGCACTGTAAAAAAATCTCTTCCTTAAACTAAAGGAAGCTGTGAGATATCCTTCTAAGTGATTAAAACTTGATACGAAATTACGAGGATACTACAATCTCTTATAAGATTTTACATATTTTTAACCTTTTGTAAGAATGTGTTTGTTAGAAGGGGGGTATAGGTAAAAATTACATAGAGAAAATATCGAGGAGGTCGATAATGGAACATCTTAAAGCGATAGGGATTAAAAGTGCAATGACCTTTGCAGCTGTGTTCTTAATCCTTGGTGTAGGATCTCACATGACCTTGGGAAAGGTCCTTATCATAACTGCCGCTATTGTTGCGCTTTCCTATCCATTAGGTGATCTGAAAGTATTCCCTAAAGCCGGTAATAACGTAGCGACGCTGGTTGACTTTGCGATGATCTTTCTCGTGACATGGCTGCTTGGAAACGTGATGGTTGACAGTTCGGTATCATTTATTATTTCCGGGGCAATAGTTGCATTTGTCATGGTTATCGGTGAATATTATTTTCACAAATATATAGCCAGGATTGTTCTCCATCTTAAATACCCTTTTGAAAATCATAAATACTAAGGCGTGAGGTATCTGGTAACTCCCGTCCCCAGGGTCGTAATATTTACCCTTGGGACGTTTACAAAAGTGGGGATCCAGTAAAAATACCCTTAAATAGCAAATACCCTTATGGAGGTGAATGAAATGTCTGAAAAGCGTTATCAAACTGGTGATAAGGCTAGTGAAACGGGACAATACAGGTTTGACAGTCTTGTAGAAGGCTTTTCGCAGGAACAGGAGAATAAGGTGATACGAATAGCGCAAGATGAAGAATTTCCGGCGGCGCCAGCAAGTGGGAAGCCTGCCTATTGGGTCAAAATTAAATAACCTGTACCCTCTCAAGAGTAGTTGAATGCTCTTGAGTTTTTTTAGGTTTGAGACATCGATTCACCCGGGGTTATAATAGAAAGGTGCGTATAACTATAGAAAGTGGTGGACAAGTTGATTGTAGTCATTGATAACTACGATTCTTTTACATATAATCTGGTGCAGTATTTTCGGCAGTTGGACAATCAAGTGCGTGTTTATCAGACCCATGAAATTTCTCCTCGGGAAATTACCCGGATTCACCCGGACTTGATTGTACTTTCTCCCGGTCCTGGAAATCCCGAAGACGCTTTGACAAGCCAGAAGGTATTGGAAGCGTTTCACACCACGATTCCGATTTTAGGTGTTTGTCTGGGACATCAGGCTATCGTTAAATTTTTTGGCGGGGAAGTCATTAAGGGTAAAAAGCCGATGCACGGGAAAATAAGTTCTATCATCCATGATCAGCTGGGTGTATTCGAAGGTATACTTTCCCCTGCTTCGGTGACACGCTATCATTCTTTAATAGCGGAACGGAGCACCATGCCGGCATGTTTGAAAGTGACAGCATATACTGAGGACGGTACAGTGATGGGGGTCCGGCATAAGAAATATCCCGTGGAAGGCCTCCAATTTCATCCGGAATCCATCATGTCAGAAGCTGGCATGCAAATGCTTGCAAATGTTTACTGTAACGCTAAACGTTGGACCATGAGCTCGATACAGAAAGAGGTGTGATATGGAACCATTCTTACAATTTGAT
This sequence comes from Thalassobacillus devorans MSP14, assembly GCF_000496835.1. Taxonomy (GTDB): domain Bacteria; phylum Bacillota; class Bacilli; order Bacillales; family Halobacillaceae; genus Thalassobacillus; species Thalassobacillus devorans_B. The sequence continues at coordinate 956,924 of NZ_KI543237.1, read as the reverse complement.
TTTACCGAAACATGCAGTGACAAGCCGATTTGTTTTGCAGATCCTGTCCAGGTGATTGAGGTTTATCATCCTCATGAAATTTCAGCAGCTTTTCAAAAAATAGAAGCTGCCGTCCAAGAAGGGTTTTATGCAGCAGGATTTGTCTCTTATGAAGCAGCAGGTGGCTTCGATTCAATATATCAAGTACACCACACAAAAGTAGGATTCCCACTTGTCTGGTTTGGCATTTTTGAAAATCCTGTCGAATCAAATTCCCGGACTGAGCATCTTTCCGGGTATCAAATTTCTGACTGGACACTCGATACGACCCAGGAAGAATATCAGAACGGGATTCTGCAGATAAAACACGCAATTGAAGCAGGAGATACCTACCAGGTCAACTATACAGCAAGGCTGACGGCGGGGTTTCAAGGAAACGATTATTCTTTTTATCGACAATTGAAGGAAAACCAGCAGTCTGACTACTCCGCCTATTTAAATGTAGGGAGGTACCGGATTTTATCTGCATCTCCCGAGCTCTTTTTTCAGGTCAGTAATGGAATAATTAGAACCAAGCCGATGAAAGGGACAGCAAAGCGTGGAAGAAATTTGGAAGAAGACGAGCGACTTAAGCATAGGCTTTATACTTCTGAAAAGGACCGGGCAGAGAATCTTATGATCGTTGATTTGCTGCGCAATGATATTGGAAGAATTGCTAAGCCCGGGACGGTAAAGGTGCCTGATTTATTCGAAATTGAATCCTATCCGACCGTTCACCAAATGACCTCGACCATTGAGGCAGAATTGGAGCCGGCCACCACCATTTTAGATTGGTTTCATGCTCTGTTTCCATGTGGCTCCATTACAGGTGCCCCGAAAATCAGCACGATGAATTACATTTACGAATTGGAAAAATCCCCTCGGCATGTTTACTGTGGAGCTATCGGCTTCATTACCCCTGACAGGGAAGCGGTATTTAATGTTCCAATCAGAACAGTGTTACTGGATACAAAAGAGGATACAGCGACTTACGGTGCCGGAGGCGGTGTGACATGGGATTCTACAATTGAAGGGGAATATGAGGAACTGATGGCAAAAGCCCGGCTGTTAAAGGAAAAAAGAAAGACATTTCAGCTGCTGGAATCAATGAAATTGCAAGACGGCCGCTACCCCCTTTACCAGCTGCATATCGACCGGCTCATGTCCTCAGCGCGTTATTTTGGATTTGCCATGGATATCGAACAAGTATCGCAAGGATTGGAACATATCGCTGCTGACAACCCAAGGGGAGCCTTCAAAGTTCGGCTGCTGACGGACAAGTCCGGTGATGCTACAGTGGAGGCGACAACTATACGTCCAATCGATAAGGTAGTTTGTTCACTTGCACAAGCTCCAGTCGACAGGCAGGACCCTTTTTTATATCATAAGACGACTCATCGTGAAGTATATGAAAAACATACCCGATCAGCTCCTGAGGGAGTGTTCGCGGTGCTTCTCTGGAATGAAGAGGAAGAGCTTACAGAGTTTACAATTGGCAATATCGTTTTAGAGCAGGATGGAAAATTTCTGACCCCGCCTGTAGAATCTGGTCTGCTTGCCGGAACATATCGTCGGGAATTACTGCAAAAATCGCAAATCAAAGAACAAGTAATTAAAAAAGAAGACTTATGGCATGCTGATGCGGTCTGGCTGATTAATGGTGTGCGATGCTGGGTTCCCGTACAGATCAACCAATAATATGGCAGCTGAAGACACGAAATGTATCGTGTCTTTTTTTTATGCCATCCTTTTTTGAAAAAGGAAGGAATTTTTCGATGGGCGCCTAATTATATATTTATAGACGAGCATAAACCTGTCTCTCTGGTCTATACGTCTATATAAGCCGATGTTATAATTAAATTAAGCGGTTTCAATTGTTCAAATACATAAAAGGGAGGAAAAGAAATGTTAGCATTTTTGCAACGTATCGGTAAGTCTTTGATGTTCCCGATCGCGATGCTTCCGGCAGCCGCACTGCTTGTACGGCTGGGCGCGGATGACATGCTGGCCATCAAGTTTGTAGCTGAGGCTGGTAATGGGATATTAGCTAACCTTCCGCTGATTTTTGCTATTGGTGTAGCCATGGGCTTCGCCAAAGACGGCAGCGGGGGTGCGGCGTTATCAGGGGCAGTAGGATACCTCGTCCTTACAGGTGGGGTAGAGTCGTTTGGTGATGATTTAAGCATGGGAGTGTTTGGAGGTATCATAGCTGGGATTGTAGCTGGTCTTTTATACAATCGTTTTTATCAGACCCAGCTCCCTGATTGGCTTTCCTTCTTTGGGGGAAAAAGGTTTGTACCGATTATCACTGCTGTTGTGATGGTATTATTATCCGGTGTTTTCGGTTTCATTTGGCCGCCTATTCAGGCAGCTATCAATGGATTAGGAGAATGGATGCTTGGTGCGGGAGCGCTCGGCGTAGGTGCTTACGGTTTCTTCAACCGACTATTGATACCAATAGGTCTGCACCACGTTATCAATACTGTCGTATGGTTTGATTTCGGTTCTTATATGCCACCAGGCGCTGATGAAGCGGTTCGTGGGGAAATCAGCAGGTTTCTGGCGGGAGACCCAAGTGCCGGAAGCTTCCTGGCCGGTTTCTTCCCGATCATGATGTTCGGACTGCCTGCTGCCTGTCTTGCCATGTATGCCGCAGCGAAAAAGCATCGCCGAGCAGCAGTTGGGGGGATGTTGTTCAGTATAGCTGTTACATCATTCCTGACCGGTGTTACAGAACCAATTGAATTTTCTTTCATGTTCCTGTCCCCGTTGCTTTATGTAGTTCACGCAGCATTGACTGCGCTGTCCATGATGGTTTCCTTATGGCTCGATATTAGGCATGGGTTCGGGTTCTCGGCGGGGTTCATTGATTATTTATTGAATTTCGGTATCGCAGATAAACCGATCATGCTGTTCGTTCAAGGGTTAGTGTTTGCGGGCATTTACTTTGTTGTATTCTACTTCCTGATTGTAAAACTAGATCTGAAAACACCAGGAAGGGAAGATGAAGACGAACAGCTTGCGGAAGAAACTCAGCAAGTCGGCCAGCCTTCTAGTGGTAAAGGAAGAGATTATGATGCAAAAGCCTATCATTATCTGACTGCATTGGGAGGACCGGACAATATTAAAACATTGGACTATTGCGCCACACGTCTACGTCTCCAAGTGGATGATATGGAAGCGGTAGATGAAAAAGCATTGAAGCGCCAGGGCGCCAATGGTGTCATGAAGCTGAATAAAACCAACTTGCACGTCATCGTCGGTACGACGGTCGATTTCCTTGCAGAAGCAATGCGTAAACGGATGGATAGCAATGATATGCAGCATCCTGGTGGAGAAGTGGTGCAGGAGGACTCAAAGACTGATGGAAGCACTGGGTTGCCTCCATTGAATAAAGCGGATATTGTTTCTCCAGCAAAAGGGAAATTGATGAATTTGAGTGAAGTCCCTGATGAAGTGTTTGCTCAAAAAATGATGGGTGAAGGCTTTGCCATCGATCCTGTAGATGGGTTATTCGTTTCTCCGGTGGATGGGGAAATCATCAATGTATTCCCGACAAAGCACGCGATTGGGATCAAGGCAGACAGCGGCCATGAAATTTTAGTCCACGTAGGACTTGATACGGTGAAGCTTGAAGGGAAAGGGTTCGAAGCGTACGTGTCAGATGGACAACGCGTCAAAAAAGGCGATAAGCTGTTACAGGCAGATCTTGACTATTTGAAAGCGAATGTACCATCTACGATTTCACCCATCGTATTTACTAATTTAAACGAAGGGGAAAAAGTATCTGTTACAGAAGCCAAAGATGTCAACATCAACGAAAGAAACATTTTAAGTTAAGTCAAAAAGCCGGGTCTCCCATTTTTGGGAATCCCGGCTTTTATTTTTACGGTCTATATCCTTCTAAAATTATCTGGGCATCGAAAGAGGAATAAACCTCAAGTATTTATATTTTACCAATCATATTGGGGTCCCGCTTGATTCCCGGCTGTCCTGGCATCCAATTTGCCGGGACGCCTTCGCCTGTTCTTCTTCCATATTGTATTCCTTGTAACAAACGCAAAATCTCTGGTACGTTACGGCCGACCTCTGGCGGGTTGACCAGCTTGGCAGATATTACGCCTTCCGGGTCAATAATAGTGGTGACGCGAAAAGCGGCTCCCGTTTTTGGATTGAAGGCCCTGTATGCTTTACTGATGATATGCGTCCGGTCACTTACAAGGGGGAATGTGACCAGGGAAGCAGATGGCGATGTTTCTGTAAATATTTTATGAGCGTATACACTATCGGTGCTGATGGCTAACACTTCTGTATTCAATTGTTTTAAATGGGGATGAATAGCAGCGACCGCTGCTAATTCTGTCGGTCATACAAAGGTAAACAGCACTACCCATTTGCCCCGGTAGTTTTCCAAGTTGATCGGAATGATTTTTTTGGTGGTGTTATCATAGGCTTCCGCCTGGAAGGAGGGAGCTGTGTCATTCGTCTGAGCACAAAATGGCAGGTCACAGTCATTGAAGTCATTTATGGACAAATCCATCATTTCACCTCGCTTCACAGCGTTTTTTACATCATATTCAATGGGCGGCTTATTCATGAACAAAGTGGAGAAGGCAGCTGGTGAATGAAAATGCCAGCCACTGGGGTTCGGTGGCTGGCATTTTTATTAGTGGGAAAGAGCGGGTTTCGTTTGTTTAGCCATCGAGAATACTGCTGCTGCAAGGGCAATGATGATGAAGAACCCCCCGATAGTTGCATTATACTCTACAGAAGCCTGCTCAATGACGATACCTCCGATAAAAGATCCAAACGCGATACCGAAGTGAAGTGCTGAATTGTTCAGGCTCTGCTGGATATCTGAGGTTTCAGGGGACGATTCAATCAAATAGCTTTGCATTGCAGGCGTAATTGCCCAGCTAAGCATGCTCCAAACCACCATGACGACTAGAAAAATTGGAAGTGAAAAGGTGGTGAAAGGGATAACGAACATAGAGAACGCAAAGGTAATGATAATTCCAACGATTGTCGGTTTTGTTCCGAAGCGGTCGGCCAGCATGCCGCCGAAACCGCCGCCAATCACAGCAGCTACACCAAAAATCAGGTAGACGATACTGACCCACGTGCCATTTAAGCCCATGGTCATCTTTAAGAATGGTGTCAAATAACCATAAAGCGCTAAGTGCCCTGTCAAAAATAAAAATGAGGTCATTTGCGCAAAAAGAATCCGGCGGTTTTTCAAAGTTGCCAGTTGTTGCTTGATCGGAATGGCCGGCCTTGGTTCGATTTTACCCATGAAGAAGTAAACCCCCAGCATGGACACTACTGTCAAAACAGTGATCAGGGCAAATGGTGCTCTCCAGCCAAATGCATTACCAAGCATCAAACCAACTGGTACTCCTAATACAAGAGAGGCACTGACCCCCATAAATACGATTCCGATTGCACGGGCGCGATATTTTTCTTCCACAATATTAGAAGCCAGCGTGACACACAGCACGACCAGTAAAGAACCACTTGCCGCTGATATGATTCGTGCCAGTAGTAATATCAGGTAGGACGGACTGATGACTGCAATGATATTTCCGAACAAGAAAATGGACAGAGCAATCAAAGTGAGGCGCTTTCTTTCTACTTTCGCCGTTGCTGTTAAAAGAATAGGCGCTGCTATTGCATAGACAAGTGAAAAAATAGTGATAAGCAGACCAGCCTGGCCAAGGCTCACCTGCAGGCTTGTTGCTACTAAATCTAAAATACCGCCAATAATGAGTTCAACCATACCGACGATAAAAGAGACGATAGTCAATAAATATACGCGTTTATCCATAATAAAAGACGTCCTTTCTTTTTGTTACCACTACAATAGTAACTATATTAGAGAGGAAAGACAATTGAAAATTACATCCTTATTTTTCTGTGCTATGATGAAAGCAATAATATAGTAAGCAAGGAGCTTGTAACTATGCTGCAGCAGTTTGGTTTCACTCAATATGAAAGTCAAGTTTATCATTCGTTGATCACCGTCGATCAGCCCCTTGATGCTACAACGATCGTCAAACAATCCGGAGTGCCGCGTGCCAAAATATATGAAGTGCTTCATCGTTTAAGTGAAAAAGGGATGATCTTAGAATCGACTACCGGTAAGAAGCGGCTTTATACTGCCCTTCCTATCGAAACGACGATTCAGAAACTGAAAGCTGATTTTGAGGCGAATATTGAACAGTTAAGGGAAGCGAAAAGCAAACAGGCACCGAAAGATGACCGTGTCTGGACATTGAAAGAAGATCAATCGATCCAGTCCGTGTTACAGGACCTATTGCAACGGGCGGAGCAATCTATTTTTATTTCAGGGTGGGCGGATGATATCTCCGCAAACCTGAATTTATTAGAGGATAAGTACCAGGCTGGTCTTGTCGTAAATATCCATGTAATCGGAGAAGTGAAAACGATTATACCGGGGGTTTCCACATTAATTCCTGATACCCATCATGAGGCACTGGAACGCAGCAGAATCGTGATAATAGACGAAGAAGAAATGTTGTTTGCAGGTGTAGAAGGTTCAAGGTGGCAGGCAATACGAACCCAATCCGGCCCGTTAGTCAAATTCTTTACGGAGTTTTTCTATCATGATGTGGCGTTGACAGAAATTACTCAAAAATATAAAGATACCATCATGAAAGACGAGGAAATAAAAAAGGTATTATTGAAGTTAAGGTACTGATGGTAAATGTAGCTTGCTGTTCCGCTGAGTTGTTACTTCCAGCAGAGTATGCTCTTTAACCTGCATGAAACACCACCAGGATGCCAAAATCTTGTCATAAAAAAAGTGCCCTCCTTTATACAGAGGGCATGGGAAAGTGAAATATACAAAAGGGAGGTCACCCTTTCAATTACACGTTAATACATAAAAGCGAAAAAGTAAATGACCCAAAAGAACTTACAAATATTCAAAATTTGTAAAAAAATAAGGAAACATGGTCATTCGAATAGAATTATGTAAAATAGGAGGATAAATAAAATGAGAGAATGTTTGTTTTGCAACATCGTTGAAGATGGAGATCAACAAATTATTCTGGAAAATGCCACGTGCTATTATATACAAAAGAAGTCAGAACAAACCGTGCTGGAAGGGAGCGGACTGATTATCCCGAAAGCGCATCATCAGAATGTTTTTGAACTGACGGAGGAAGAATGGAAGGATACGAGATCTCTGCTGCTGCAAGCCAAAAGGCTGTTAGAGGAGACTCATTCGCCGGATGGATACAGTGTCGGGTGGAATACAGGAGAAGCTGGGGGGCAGTCCATTCCTCATGCCCATCTCCATGTGATCCCTCGCTTTGCTGATGAACCTTATGCTTACAAAGGAATCCGATACTGGTTGAAGCAGTCGGAAAATAAGCGGCAAAAGCTTCGATAGTAGGAAGGGTCATAATGGCGTATGATACTTTTTTAATATATTTACATAGACATGAACCACTATAAAACCAGCTAAATAAGTAACGTATGTCCAAAGAATATTCCATCCATTATAATAATGAATCTTGCCTGACCATAGGACCAGGAATTCAATGAAAGTGGTAAGGAGGGAAAAAGATAAGATGAGCGTCCATATGTCTATCAGTGTCTTCTCTCTTACATAGGCAAATATGCTGGTAACCATAGGAAAGTAACCTAAACTGATGGGAATCGCAGATAAGGACGGATTGTTATAAATAGGTTTCACTTCCCAAACCAGATCGAACCCCCAATCATTGGCAACAAAGGCTATCGTGACACCTAAAGGATACATAAGTATGACCAGTAAAGGGCTTTTCATAAATAGGTAAATGAGTATTCCCCAGGGAATAAGCAGACCCAACAGGACATTCATCCACATAGCTACACCTCTTTTTCACTTAGTGTAACCAGTGTGCCCGCTAATAATTTAAAAAAGAAGCTTTAATTTGATAAAATGGTATATATTAATACTATAAATACGTTATTAACAGATATTTACAAATGGTAGCAGGTTAAGCTGTTAACCAAAAGGAGGGGTTCGTGTGGGTTTTACGTATGAAGAAGGTCAGGAAATCACAGATTTCATTGCCGCCAATCATGATAAGTTCGAGGAGAACCTATTGAATGAAGCTGTCAATGTAAGAGATAAAATCCAAAGTATTATGCTGAAAGGAAATATCGATTTATTGGAAAATGCCCATAAATTGACCCTGCACGTTGTCAAGCAGGAAGAAGAAGAAGTGGTAGCTTTTGCTAAACAGGAAGGAGTCATTTGGGCAAAACACTCGCTCACCCTCTCATTCAAACTGGAATGGGTACAGGCGATCCGTAGAACGATATGGAACTTCCTCTATGAATATGAACGATTGAGTGAAACGCCTGCAAACAGGGAAGCCTTCTATCAAACGGAGGAACGAATTAACGACCAGATTGATAAATTCCTCAACTGGTTCTTTCTTAGCTTTTCCGAATATAAAGATAAACTGCTCGAATCACAAAGAAAATTGGTGAAGAATCTTTCTGTACCGATTATTCCTATCCAATCCAATGTCTGTATTCTTCCTTTAATTGGGGAAATTGATGAAGACCGTTATCAAACGATTGAGGAAAAAGTGCTCATCGAAGTAGGGAGGTTACATATTCAAACATTGATCATTGATCTTTCTGGTGTGGCTGAAATGGAGAAGGAAATCAGTCATTATTTGATGAAAATGTTAGATGGCATCTCTATGATGGGTTGTAAGTCAGTCATTACAGGAATGAGCGCAGCCATTGTAAGAAATATAGTTCACGGGGAAATTGACTTTGGTGATAAGGCTGAAATTAAAGGGAATTTGCAGCAGGCGTTGGAGGAGTACGTCGTAAAACCCTGATGCATGATTGAAAAACTGCCGCACCCTGTTATTCTGGGTGGGGCAGTTTTTTTGTACTTAAGAAAGTTTTAACTTTGGTAAAGTGTTAAAGTATAAGTAAATCCTATAGCTTTAGCTATAAGTACCTGGTGATAAGCTAAGCTTTCCTAAAAGGAGAAAGTTATAACTCCTACACCGTTTTTCACTCATAAGTGTTCTTCCCGGTAACCGTAAAACTTCTCACCGCCGAAAGGTTCGAGTTGTTCCTGAACAAGTTTGCAAAGCTCCTCTTTCTCCTTTTTAATGATAAATGTTTCTAGCGCTGCTGTTATTCGCCTGGCTAACCCGGGATCAAAGCTTCTGATCGCCCTGGCATACCATTTTCCCCAACCGATCCATTGTTGGTTACCCCTTAGAATGAGTTCGGATAAGCAATCGATTAACTCCTGCAGGATAAAGACCTCTTCCTCAAAATTAGCAGCACTCCTGAAATCGGATAACAAATCGGTGATTGTGTATCGTGCATGATCGATTTGCTGCTGTGTCCAGGCGGACGGACCTTCTTTGTAAATTCGCTGTGCTTCGGCTTTGATTTTACTCCCTTCCGTTTGATCGCCAGCAATTTGTTTGCCTTCCCCACACATCTTTACCAGGGTTGGAAGTCCTTTATATTTTGCCGCTTCAAAATGAACACTGACGGAGCTGGGATGATAAAGAAAGGATTCGATTTTCCATCCCTCATACACATGGCATTCTAATGACGAAGAGGGCTCTTTATTGTCAATAATAACAAGGTCAATGTCTGATTCTGATGTAATATTTCCTTCCACTATACTGCCCCCGATAAATACAACCAGCGCATCGGGAAAGTAGTCTTCAATAAACCGGGCAGCGGTTCGGGTTATATAATCATTCACTTTCCATCCCCTCCTATTCCTGTGATTATGTTATTCATACAAAAAAAAAGCGTTAATTTACATTTATCAGGAAGAAAGCCTATATCCCGAGCTGATCATTACATAACCTGATTAGAAGAATGAATGAATCGAGGTGAACTGAATGACGAAATTTAAGCCCTACCCATTATGGACGGATCTTCCTTATGCTGGGGAAAATACTCCTCCTAAGAAGGGGGTTGAGCCGTATGCCGGTTCCTGGAACACTTATTTTTTACGAATTGGTACGGACGGTTTTGAAACATTAGATGGCAGCCCGGTTCTTTTTGAGGTGGAAAAACCGGAGCGGATCCGGTGGGACCACCAGTTAAGAATAGTGAAACGTACCCTGGCTAACCTAACAGAAGAAGAAATAATGATTGCTAAGTATTGGGGGTCCGGGCCGCCTTCTAAACAATGGACTCCTATTGCCGACCGGCTGATCGACACTTATAACGTAGAAGCGCCACGAGCCGGCAGGATTTTAGGGGCTTTGTTTGCGGGCCTGAGTGATGCTCTGGTAGTAACCTGGTATTTAAAATATAAGTGGCTTGTCGCCCGTCCGAATCAGCTGGATGATCAGCTTGCGACAGTCATTTGTACCCCCGAGCACCCAACGTATCCTTCCGGTCATGCAACAGTATCAGGAGCTGCTGAAGTGATTTTATCTTATTTCTTTCCTGCTGAAAAAAGACGACTCCGTCAGCTGGCTGAAGAAGATGCGAAATCGCGTCTATATGCAGGGGTTCATTTTCCGGTGGATAATGAACAGGGATTAAAGCTTGGGCGTCAAATTGGTGGCATTGTAGTCGAACAATTAAGGAGGGAAAGAGACCGACAAGGAGAGAGAATTGACACTCCTTATCGAGAGAACAGGCATGCTCCGCTTATACCTCCACCATATGAACAGGCAATCCCTTTTGAATATGACCAAAATTGTAATTCTTTACTAATAGATGACAAGAGCATAGAGCAAGAGGTGAACACATCATCTCCTAAATTATTTATCTAGTTGACGAGGGCAGGCAAACTGCCCTTTTTTAATTATGTATCTTTTAAATGTTGTGGTTGATTTTTCATAAAAGCTTATTCAATTAAATGACCGGATTATGGAAGACTCAGTTTCAAGAGAAAAGGGGGTTCTTTACTAAAAAAGAGTCCGGGGTGGCTTGGAAACTACTCGCTTTCCTGCGGGGGACCTGGCAAGCTTCCTCGGGCTATCGCCCTGTGGGATCTTGCCTAGCTCCTTCTCCCGCGGGAGTCTCGCAGTTTCCCAACCACCCCATCCGAAGGATGGGAGAAACGAACCCCTGCCGTACATGAAGATATCTTCCAAATTCACCGCCAAACAAGGCCTCTTTGTAGCTATTAGTATGGTTGGATGACTCTGCCTGCCAATGTTTTCGTTTCTCTTATAGACGTAAGGAGGGCCGGGAAATTGCGAGACTCCTCGAAAATGCTACGCATTTTCTTCGTGCGGTGTTTATTCAGGAAGCTTAGTCAAAGTCCTATGGGAGGATAGGACATGGTGAGATCCCGCAGGGCTTTAGCCTGAGGAAGCTCACCGTCCGCCCATGGAAAGCGAGTGATTTCCCGGACCTCCAAACGCTCACCACCGTAACGGAAACAGTTTCTCTCGAAACTGAGTCTTCCATAAAAGGGAGCTTATATGTAATTGCAACACGGAAGTTTAAAGCTTAGTTTTTAAAATGGAACTTATCAAGGAATCATTATATAATAGGTATCATGAATGAATAATTATGTAAACTAATGGAATTTCATGGCGACCATGTATGTGAATTTACAGGTAGATATAGATGCTATTGTCTGATTTTTCCCACAACAAAATCATTCAGAGTAGAGGGTGTGAATGTGGAAGACTACCAAGTAATTGAACCGAGCCGTATTGACCGTTTGAAGATGACTGTCCCTTCCAGTATTTACAGTACCTATCACCATTTACTTAAAAAGCATTCCCGGCATGGTGCGGCAGACCTGACAAAAAATTATTGCCTGAATGCCCATTTTCCAAGAGAAGAACAGGCCATCGCTTTAGAATTCTTATATATGAATGGTTTTTTTGAAGAAGTTCAGGAGCTATTGGGTAGGGGAGAGATAGAAGCGCCGTATGATTGGTTTTATCGCCTGTTAGTCAGAAGGAAATTTGGAAGGCCCATGTCCAGGCAGGAAGTCCGAAGGTTGAAAAATTGGTCACAGGATCAAGCTGCTGCAGAAACGCTTCGGTTATTTATGCTCATTTACCATCATTATGATAGCAAGCACTTTGGAAGCATGGATAATTATATTGATGATATCTATATGGCGATGCATCACATCAATAAACCACTGGTTAAGTACTATTTCCAGCTTCGCTTTGATGAATTGATGTTCCAGTATCACTGGAAGTCGAACATGGGGGTAGTCGCTAAAAAATATGCCTACCGAGTCATCAATTCCACGTTGTCTCCCGAAAAACAATCCGGAATGTATCACCACCTTGCTTTGGTAGAGGTATTTGATGACTATAGTGCAGCCATGGATCATTTAACAACCTCGATACAGATCGCAGAAGAAAATCCGTTGACTTCATCCCTTTATGAATTGAAAGAAAGGTCCTTACCGTTTATCGCTGCCTTCCACCGAAAAACAGAGGGTGTCAAAACAATAGATCCAGTGGAAACAGCCCATCTGGCAATCGCCGAGGGAAGAATGGAGAAAGCCGAAAAAATCTTATCCTCTCTTCCATCGTTGACGCCATTTCAGGAAACTTATTTAGGAGTGGCACGAAATGACAGGTTCCTGCTTCAAAAAGCCTACCAGCGTTTCAAACATGAATATGGAGATCACTTCTTTGCCCGCTTGCCTTTTTATTATTTAAAATATATTGATTGAAAAGGGGGAAGGTAATGAAAAAGCTGCTGCTTGTATTATTAATATTCACGTTGCTTGGCTCTGCCGGTTTGGAGGAAGCCTTTGGCCATGGTGGACAAGCGAAGGCGATTCACGAAGTACTGGCAAACCGGGACCCTGGTGATGGCGGTATGGGTAGCTGGAAGTGAAAAAAGCAGCATAATTGCTGCTTTTTTTATGGACATCCTAAAAGATATTCAGTTTTTTTATACGCTCCAGAGCTTCCTGGATACGTTCTTTTTCCAGTACCAGCCCTACGCGGATATATCCTTCTCCATGCTCTCCGAAGCCAATGCCTGGGGCGACCAGTATTTTTGCTTCTTCAAGCAGCATGTCGGCAAATGAAGTGGATGTATACCCCTCCGGTACTTTCAGCCATGCAAAAAATGATCCTTGCGGAGCTGCTACATTCCAGCCGATTTCCCTTGCTCCTTCTATCAGTGCTTTGCGTCTGTCCTCATAAAGCTCCACGAGCTCATCGACGCCTTCCTGTGAGGAAGTCAGCGCTTCGGCAGCGGCGTCCTGAACTGCTCCAAATATACTGCAATAAAAGTGGTCCTGGATAATGTTGATCGCTTCGATAACGGATGGATTACCTACGGCAAAAGCGACCCGCCAGCCAGCCATGTTATAGGTTTTCGACATCGTATAAATTTCGATTCCGATATCTTTGGCGCCTGGACGTTCCAGGTAACTTACCGGTTTGTTGCCATCGAAACCGATGGCTCCATAAGCAAAATCATGTACTACACATAAATCATGTTTTTCAGCAAATGCAATGGTTTCATCAAAAAATTCTTCGGAAGCCATTGCGCCGGTCGGGTTGTTAGGGTAATTGAGCAACAACATTTTCGATGCTTTTTTCACGTCCTCCGGGATATCGTCATAAACCGGCAGGAAGTTATTTTCTTCTAACAATGGCATCATATGCATAGGGACATTGGCCATAGCGGGACCGGACCAATAATCGGGATAACCAGGGTCAGGAACAAGCATTGTTTCTCCGGGGTTCATCACGGAAAGCGGAAGCTCGACAAGACCGGCTTTTGCTCCGAACAATAAAGCCACTTCGGTATCCGGATCGATGTCGACACCGTATTCGCGCTGGTAGAATTCAGCGACAGCATTCAGCAGATTCTTCTTACCCCGGAAGGGCGGGTATTTGTGGTTTTCTATATCTTGTGAAGCCTCCTGCAGCCGTTTGATTACGTGAGGGGGAGTGGGCTTGTCAGGACTTCCCTGACCAAGGTTGATGACATCATGCCCTTCTGCAACCGCTTTTTCCATGCGGTTAGCTAGTACAGCAAAAAATTGATCCGGTAATTGCTTTAACATATCAGAATGTGGGAAAGTTTTCATAATAGATGAGCCACCCTTTAAATGAATTTTCTTAAACTTCTTTCAATTTAATGGTTAAAATGGTATAACGAAAATTAACATTTGTAAAGAATTGAATGGGGGATGATAGTGATGAAATGGAAGGTAGCCTGTCTCCAAATGGATATCGCCTATGGAGTTCCAGAGGAAAATTATAAGGAAGCAGAAAAATGGATAGCTAAAGCAGCCTCCTTGGCCGATGTGATCGTTTTGCCGGAAATGTGGACCACCGGGTATGACCTGACCCGTCTTGATGAAATTGCCGATAAAGAAGCTGAACGAGCGATCGAATTTCTCCAAAAGCAGGCGGTTAAACATCAGGTTCATTTGATTGGAGGGTCTATTGCTAATGAAGAAGTTGACGGGGTGAGGAATACATTGCTGATTGTGGATCACAACGGTCAGCTTATCCATAAATACAGCAAACTGCATTTGTTCCAACTGATGGATGAACATCTTTACCTCGAAGCAGGGAAAGATGAAAGTGGTTTTGAGTTGGATGGGGAATCCGTAGCTGGGTTTATCTGCTATGACCTTCGTTTCCCGGAATGGATGAGTAAGCCTGTTCAAGAGGGGGCAAAGGCTTTGTTCGTGGTAGCGGAGTGGCCAGCTCCCCGTGTCAACCATTGGCGTGTCTTACTTCAGGCAAGAGCGATTGAGAACCAATGCTATGTGGTTGCCTGTAACAGAATCGGTGCGGATCCGAAAAATAAATTTGCCGGTCATTCGATGATCATTGATCCTTGGGGAGAGATCATAGCCGAAGGAGGAGACGAAGAGGAAATCGTAACGGGTGAAGTGGATTTGGGTGAAGTAGAAGAGATAAGGAAAAGAATTCCTATTTTTGAGGATCGCAGACCACAACGATATCGGTAAATGCTATAGCCGGCTTGGAAAGGTGATTCCAGGCCGGATTTTTTTAAATTCGTGTGAGTTTTTAACTGTTCTTACAGGAATTTCATGTCGAATCGTTTATAATGATTATAATAAAACATATAAGGGGTTTCTTCTCATGTTGGATAATATAGAAACGCAAGGGGCATTCATGAATGCTTTTAACCAGGCATTCATAGGGATGGCAATTGTAAATATGGATGGAAACTTTATGATGGTCAATCAATCGTTTTGCAGGATATTGGATTTTACAAAAGGGGAACTTCTGCAAAAGAATGTGATGGATCTGACACCGCCTGAGGATTTTAAACTGGTTGCTTCTCAATTTCGGCGTCTGGCCGAGGAAGATATAGAAGCTTTTGAAATAGTGAAACGTTGCTATAAAAAAAATGGTAGCACGATATGGGGACGCCTCAGTATTTCTGTTTATCAGGATGAATCGAAGGAATCTCATCTGATTATCCAGCTGCAGGATGTCACTGAACAAAAGCTGGAAGAAGAAGAGTTGATGATTCGTGAAAGAGAATTCCGTGAACTGGTAGAAGGCGCTCCTGATGCGATGGCAATCCATGACGCTGAAAGGATTTTATATCTTAATCAGGCAGCTGTCGAGACATTAGGAGTCCGGGCGGAAGATATCATTGGCCAGCCATTATCAAAGTTCCTTTGTAAAGAAGACTGGTTGTGGTATCGGGAAAAATTAGTTGAAGCTTTAGAAAATGGGAAAGTGGACGGGATTTTTGATATCCGGCTTGTCTTGCCTTCCGGGGATACGATGGATGTCTCGAGTACCGGATCTATCATTGAATACCAGGGTAGAAGAGCCATGCAAGCAGTTTTCCGGAATAATTCAGCGCAAAAAGAGTTCGAGAACAAAAGCAACTATATGCTGCAGCAATATGAAAAAATGAACCTGGTCGGTGAACTGGCAGCGGGTATTGCCCATGAAATTAAGAATCCTTTGACGATCTTGAAAGGGTTCATTCAATTACTCGACATCAGTAAGCATAAGCGGGAGCATGCGCAATATGAAAATCTTATGTTCTCAGAGATAGATCGTATCCACCTGATGGTCAATGAATTTCTTACGCTGGCTAAGCCTTCTGAAGAAGATATGAAGCCTATTGATCTCCATGTCGCTCTCAAACAGACGGTCAGTCTGATGCAGGCTCATGCAGCAGGTAATAAGGTAACGATTGACTTTGAGGAGAAAGCCTCCTTACCTTTGATTCATGGTATTGAAAATAAATTGAAACAAGCATTTATAAATATTATTAAAAATGCCATTGAAGCCATGTCTGAAGGAGGACGTCTCCGTATCCTAATCGATCAGTGTAAGGAAGGGATGAAAATAAGTTTTGCGGACGAGGGATGCGGGATGACAGAAGAAGAGCAAAGGAAAATCACCACACCATTTTTTACTACGAAGTCAGATGGAACCGGACTTGGGATGATGATTACGAATAATATTGTTGAAAGCCACAACGGCAAAATGATGGTTGATAGTAAAGCTGGATCAGGAACAACCATAACGATTACCTTACCTGTATAAAAAATTATGATGATCGGGTGCCCTGAAGGTAGTTATGACATTCCCTGGGCACCCTTTTTTTCCGAGCGGATAACCATTGTGCTTTTTATTGTTCCTGCAAACCTCGTAAAGCTACTTCCATTTCTTCTTCTGGATTATCCAAAGGATAAATTCTTGCGGTTTCATTTTTTACATCCACATGCTGGATGTAAATCGGTACACCATTATAGGTGACGTCAATCATATTAGGTGCTTCTGTGATTTCTTTTGCCCGATGTGTTTGCATCGTGCCACCTCCAGGTATTTTTTTATTAGGTTGAACACCTATTGGAAATTTATTCAGACGTATCATTTCACTAATCGTTTAACGTGCTAATTTACTAAAATTTCCAAAAAAAGTGATTGACAGATATTTTAGAAAACGATTACAATTAAGATAGCGATTAGTGACTAGAAAAGTTTACAAAAGAAATTTGGTGTACGTATGAGTCAACGGGTGAAAATCGGGAAATTAGCTGTGCTGCTTACAACGCTTGAGGAGGAGGAGCTTGCCCCATTTGAAAAACAATTGGAGGATGTGGATTTTTGCCTCGGACGTGCCGGGTCGATGAATATGCAAAAAGTGATTTCGGCTGTAGAAACGGCTGCAAAGCGGCAGCAGATCATTTCCGAGATAGTATACCGCGAAACGCATTCTCTTTACCATGCCATCCTGGAAGCATTAGAAGGCGTAACCAGAGGGCAGATAGCCATCGGTGATATGATGCGGACTGTAGGTTTGAAATTCGCGGTGGTCAGGGGGAAGCCCTATGATCGTGATGGAGAAGGAGAATGGATCGCCGTAGCTTTTTACGGTACGATCGGAGCCCCTGTCAAAGGGCTCGAACACGAGACGATGGGTTTAGGGATCAATCATATATAGGAACGTTGCCTAAAGTAATAAGTTGATAGGAGGCGACATTGGCTTTCATGTGCCATTGTCGTCTCCTTTTTCATATTCAAAAGAGGAGTGAGGACAATGATAGAGTTAAACGGCAAATCTTTGAGTGTACGTGATATCAAGCGTGTATGTATACATGGGGAAGAAGTCAGTATTTCCGAAGATAGTCTAAAAGCTGTCCGTAAGGGACGGAAGGCTGTCGATAAAATTGTCGAGGAACACCGTACGGTCTATGGGATCAACACCGGTTTTGGTAAATTCAGTGATGTATCGATTGAGGAAGGGGACGTCAATGATCTGCAGCTGCACTTGATACGTTCGCATGCCTGTGGGGTAGGGGAGCCCTTTCCGGAAGTTGTAGCACGTGCCATGGTATTGCTGCGGTTGAATGCGCTGCTAAAAGGATTCTCAGGGGTGCGAGAGGTAGTGGTGAAACGGCTGTGCCAGCTTGTTAACGAAAAAGTTCACCCTGTTATCCCTAGCCAGGGCTCATTAGGGGCTTCAGGTGATTTAGCACCGCTGTCCCACTTGGCACTTGTATTGGTCGGTGAAGGCCGTGTTTATTTTCAAGGAAAAGAAATGCCTGCTGCAGAGGCCCTGGAAGCCATCGGAATGGCACCAGTAAAGCTTAAAGCGAAGGAAGGACTTGCGCTCATTAATGGTACGCAGGCGATGACCGCAATGGGAGCGATCAATATCATCGAAGCGGAACAACTGGCGGTGCAAAGTGAATGGATAGCAGCCATGACAATGGAGGGATTGCAGGGCATCATGGACGCCTTCCACCCGGCTATTCATGAAGCACGTGGATATCGTGAGCAGGTGGACGTTGCTGCACGCATGAGAAGACTGCTTGCTGATAGTAATTTGACTACACGACAAGGGGAAAAAAGGGTGCAGGATGCTTATTCGATCCGTTGCATTCCACAAGTCCATGGCGCTTCCTGGCAGAGCCTTGACTATGTCCATGACAAGTTGGCAATAGAAGTGAATGCAGCGACGGATAATCCATTAATTTTTGAGGATGGGGAAGTGGTCGTCTCTGGCGGGAATTTCCACGGGCAGCCGATTGCGCTGGCGATGGATTTTATGAAAGTGGCCGTGGCCGAATTGGCAAACATCTCTGAGCGCAGGATTGAGCGGCTGGTGAATCCGCAGTTGAATGACCTGCCGCCATTTTTAAGTCCAAATCCCGGCCTGCAATCGGGGGCGATGATTATGCAGTATGCAGCTGCATCACTCGTTTCGGAAAACAAAACACTTGCCCATCCGGCAAGTGTAGATTCGATTCCTTCTTCTGCTAATCAGGAAGATCATGTCAGCATGGGGACAATCGCTGCACGTCATGCCTATCAGATCATCACTAATTTGCGTCGTGTCCTTGCGGTTGAACTGATTTGTGCTATGCAGGCAGTCGAACACCGGGGTGTGGAACACATGGCTTCTGCAACCAGAGAACTGTATGAGGAAGTACGTACTTTCATTCCATCGATTGAAGAAGACAGAGTGTTTGCTAATGATATTGAACGACTGGCTGTCTGGTTGAAAGAGGGAGAGTTTGTCTGGGATTTAACATCCCAAACCGTTGCTAATTAAATAATTAGGTTCTGTTAAATCTCAGTGTTGATTTTACAGTTAAAGCTCCCAATAGCTGAAGACTCAGTTTTGAGATAGTTGGGGCCGTAGCCATGAGAGGAATGGAATGGTCCGGGAAACAACTCGCTTTCCAGCGGGGGACCTGGCAAGCTTCCTCGGGCTAAAGCCCTGCGGGATCTCGCCTAGCCCCTTCTCCCGCGGGAGTCTCGCCGTTTCCCTTCCCATCCAGCCATTTTTATACTTAACGGCCCCTTCCAAAGAAGGAAGAATGTAGCTGAAATCTTCATTTTAAAAGGTTTAGCGGTGCCAAAGTCTTGTTTTTATTATCATTGCCGATTTTCCATAAGGTTGATTTCGAAATCTTTCTATGACAAGGGGCGTAGGGAAACGGTGAAACTCCTGTGGGAGCTGAGTGATAGATGAGGCCCCGCAAGGCGAAGCCTGAGGAGACTCAGCACACGCCCACGGAAAGCGAATCGTTTCCCGGAGCCCCTCAACTCCAACAATATCTCGAAATCGAGTCTTCCATAATCCGGCCCTATTGTTGAAGAAGCCTCTTATAAAATATCAATAACGTTTAACAGAAGGAAATATTAAAAGAAAACCAGGCAAGCTGATGTCAGCTTGCCTGTTCTTCATGTGATCAGAGCGCTCCTTCTGATTTAAGTTCCTGATATTCCTCATCTGTAAAAGCGCGGGAGCGGCTCAGAAACCTTTTGCCTTCCACGCCTTCCAGTGAAAACATGCCGCCACGGCCATCCACCACATCAATGATCAGTTGTGTGTGTTTCCAGTATTCATACTGCTGCTTATTGATGTAAAATGGCGTGTCGCCGATTTTACCAAGCAGCACATCCTGAGCTCCGATAATCAGATCTCCCTCCGGATAGCACATCGGAGAACTGCCATCACAGCAGCCGCCCGATTGATGGAACATAAGCGGACCATGTTTTTCTTTCAATTTTTCGATCAGCTGGAGAGCGGAATCTGTTGCCACTACGCGCTCAACCATCGTATTCACGCTCCTTTTCAAAATCATCTGATTTTAGAAAAAGCCAAGTTTCTTCGGACTGTAGCTGACCAGCAGGTTTTTCGTTTGCTGATAATGACTGAGCATCATCTTATGGTTTTCACGACCGACACCTGACATCTTATAGCCGCCGAAAGCTGCATGAGCAGGGTAGGCATGGTAGCAGTTGGTCCATACCCGGCCAGCTTCAATGCCACGGCCGAAGCGATAGGCAGTATTCATATCTCTTGACCAGACACCGGCACCCAGTCCATACAAGGTGTCGTTGGCAATTTCCATCGCTTCTTCCTGGTCTTTGAAGGTGGTCACAGAAAGTACCGGACCGAAGATTTCCTCCTGGAAGATACGCATCTTATTATTTCCTTTGAAGACAGTAGGCTGGATATAGTAACCTTCTGCTAAGTCGCCTTCTAATTTATTGACCTCTCCGCCGACGAGACATTCCGCTCCTTCTTCCTTACCAATCTGCAGGTAGGACTGGATTTTTTCCATCTGTTCAGAAGAAGCCTGGGCTCCCATTGCCACTTCCGGGTCAAGCGGGTTGCCGATTTTGATTTGTTTGACCCGTTCAATTGCGCGCTCCATGAACTCATCATAAATAGATTCCTGAATTAACGCGCGGGAAGGGCAGGTACAAACTTCCCCTTGGTTGAGGGCGAACATGACCAGGCCTTCAATTGCTTTATCAAAGAAATCATCATCCTCACGCATGATATCCTCGAAGAAAATATTCGGTGATTTTCCGCCAAGCTCAAGCGTTACCGGAATGATGTTCTGGGAAGCATATTGCATAATCATACGACCTGTCGTCGTTTCACCGGTAAAGGCTACTTTGTTGATACGTGGGTTGGAGGCAAGCGGTTTACCGGCTTCCAGGCCGAATCCGTTTACAATATTCACAACCCCTGGTGGAAGCAGGTCTTCAATCATTTCAAAGAGATATAGGATAGACACTGGCGTTTGTTCTGCAGGCTTAAGTACAACTGCGTTTCCTGCTGCCAAAGCAGGTGCCAGCTTCCAGGTTGCCATCAATAGCGGGAAGTTCCACGGAATGATTTGTCCTACGACACCTAACGGCTCATGGAAATGGTAAGCAACGGTATCTCCGTCAATTTCACCAATCGATCCTTCCTGGGAACGTATGACGGAAGCGAAGTAACGGAAATGATCCACAGCAAGTGGGATATCGGCATTCAGAGTCTCGCGCACTGCTTTCCCGTTTTCCCACGTTTCAGCTACCGCAAGTTTTTCGAGATTTTCCTCCATGCGATCAGCGATACGGTTGAGGATCAGAGAACGTTCAGTTACTGAGGTTTTCCCCCAGGAATCTTTCGCTTCGTGGGCAGCATCAAGTGCTAACTCAACGTCTTCTTCTGTAGATCTGGCAACCTCGCAGAAAGCTTTTCCGGTTACTGGTGTGACATTTTCAAAGTATTGGCCTTTGACAGGGGCTGTCCATTTGCCCCCTATGTAGTTATCGTATTTTTTCTTAAATTCTACGATCGATCCTTCTGTGTTCGGAAATGCATAAACCATCTTCAAAGATTCCTCCATTTCATGAGTTCAATTTTTGTAATCGTTTACAAAAAATCTGAAGATAAGAATAGAATCAGATTCAGCTTTGAGTCTATCATTCTATCAGAATATTGTCAATTATTAGTCATTTGTGTCTGTGCATTTAGTCCCGCGAGTGAATAAATCTATTGCGTAGAAATGAGTTTTACATTTGTTCAAACAAACACCCCGGGTCCTCCAGATTTTGGAGGGCTCCGGGGTGTAGGAAGTATTACTCGGTAATTCCTACTTGGTTTAGTCCGTATTCAGTCGCTTGTACTTCTTCACTGCCTTCACCATAAATGTCGGCCGCAGATTGGATCAGTGCTTTTCTTGCCTGGCTGAAGTTCGTGTCAGGAGTGAAATAAACAGTGAGAGCACGGTAATAGATTTGTCCCAGTTTATCCTTACCGATTTGTTCACCTGTATAATAAGCGGCATGATTGATAATCGAAGAATTAATGTGTACCCCGCCATTATCAAGGTCTCTTGGAAGGTCATAATACTCATCCATATGGGAAGGGTACATACCATTGCCATCTCCGTATGGAGCATACGTGGCCCCAACTGGATATTTACTAGGATCACTCAAGCTTCGAAGTGAGGTTCTGCCGGATTCCTTCGCAGCTTCTGCCATGATATCTTCCCCGACTTCCCAATCCTCTTCATCAACAAGTGCTCCGAAGATATCTGCAAAAGCTTCGTTCAAGGCGCCGGATTGGAATTGATATTTCAACCCTCCGGAATGGCTGATGACGCCATGGGTCATTTCATGAGCGGCTACATCCAGACCGGCCGATAATGGAATGAAAAATTCACCGTCCCCATCTCCGTAAGTCATTTGATGACCGTTCCAGAAGGCATTATTGTAATCTTCACCGAAGTGGACGCTGGATTTGATCGCCATGCCTTTTCCGTCAATCGAGTTGCGGTCATGTTCTTCCAGGTAATACTCATATACTTTTTCTGAATTGTAATGAGCATCTACCGCAGGCTGATCGTACTCCGATTTCCAGGCAGACCCCACTTTCGTATGTACTTCACCTGGAAGTCCACCCCATTGGTGGGAGAGGTCATACGTATAAATGCCGTCTAAATTATTATGAGAGCTGTCCTGGAGATAAAATGTTGTCCCATCCCCAGCCTTTTCATTTTTGTGAGAAACATGCAGCTTGCGGTGATCTCCTAAGACCCCGATACCGGATCCTTCCGCAGGCAGGTAACCATCAGCATGCATCAGTGCGTTATACTGATCGATGACCTTTCCGGTTTTGGCATCTACGTATACATACCAGTTGCCTGGATTTTCTCCAAGAAAATTGACATTGACTTTATGAGCGAGGTAGCTCTTATCATCAGAGGGATAGATGACCAGTTCGCTGGAAGGGGTATAGTCGAGCTTCTCGGGAGCCTTTACAGCTTGTTTAGCTGCAGCTAACGCCTGTTCCTGGGATATGGCAGGTTCGGAAGCTACTTCTGCATTTTCAACAGATGTATTAAACTCTCCATTTACAGCAGTAATCGCATTATTCTGGTTGTAATGGACAATTACTTCGCTGCCTTCTACTGGAATCCCGTTTTTACTCTGTTGAAAACGAACATGGGTCATGCCTAATTCGTCTTTTTCTGTCTTTTTTCCAGTAAGCTCGCTTTTGGATTCTTAATGTTATATTTACTGGTGTTTTTTTCTAAATACTCGAGCGCAGAAGCAGCATTGCTGGCAGGTTGCTTTACAGCTTGTTTTTCAATCACAAATAGAGGTTTATTTCCGTTGTTAAGGCCATGTTTTTCTGCAATGGCTTCCGTGGATACTTCACTATGTACTGCTTCTGAAGGGAGAGGGGCGATTGTTCCGGCGAACATGGTGGTCGATAAAACCAACACTGGTAATATTCGTTTTTTATTCAAAAAAATTCCTCCTCAAAATGGTTTATTACCAATTATAAAAGAGAGGAGGAATAAATGTCAGAATATTTTTAACTATTTTCGTAATGCGAAAGTCCTGATCTATGATACTATGTTCCGAAACAAAGTTCCTGGTAGTTGCACCTGGCACATTTACGCTCTTCCTGATGCATCGGAAATTGGCTGATTTCAACGGGCTCATTTTTTTCAAAATCAATCAGGTAATTGGACATTTCCTGTATACTCATTCCAAAAAGGTTCTGCACATTGATCAAGTCAGTGGAATTCAATGCGTGTTCTTTATGGTAGCCTTCCAGCAGGTACTCATTGCGTATGACGATTTTATCCAGAGTATCTATGTTATAGCGCTGCTTTAAGTAAAGGGCGTATAATGCCAGCTGGTTACGGTCTTCCGCAGAGGATTTTCCGGTTTTCCAGTCGACGATGACCCACTTATCATTCGTAAGGTCACGATAGACCAGGTCCATGACAATATAAATTTTGATATCTCCGATCGTCATATAGCGAAAGTCTTCGGATTCGACAAACCTGATATTTTCAGGAGACTGGATATCACGGAAGGTCTGGCTGGTCAGGAAGTTGTTCATGGCTGAACTCAGACGCCTCTGGATTTTAGCTATTTTATGCTCTGGAAGCTGATCAAAATGACCATAGTAGATTTCATGAAGCATCGTATAATGTTTCGGTTTATCATGCCACAAATGCTCCCGCCGGGTCGAATCGATATAACCCTGATTTAGCTGCTGACGGATGCGGGCGATCAGCTTCTCTTCTGAAGGCACCTGTCTTGTTTTTAAAAAATACGTAATGACTTGATAGATGGTATCGTGGACAATGCTCCCGAACAGCATTTCCAGATTGGTCAACTTTTTTAAACGGTACGTGTGCCGTGCCAGGGAATCAGCGTCCCGGAGCCAGCCGTTATGCGAAACATAATAATCGTAGCCGTATTTTCTAGGGCATTCGAGCAGTGTTTTGTGACGGGAAATGGACCAGGACAGCTCAGGGTGGGGTTTGATTTCGAACATGGGATCACTCCGAATAAGTAATGAGAGGGGCACGGCGGCCCCTCTTCAGCGTATCAGCTGCATAATGACAATATATACTCCTACCAGGAGCATTCCGATGGTGCCTGGTCATATTGGTGGGAATTCAGGCTTGCCGCCGCTATTTCCACCATGACCATCATCGGTTTTGGAAATTTGTCAGGAGCCCTGGTAACAATGCTTCTTGTTTTCTTTACTCAAGAAAACCCCTCCTCGTCATATACCTATAATGGTATATCGGAAGAGGGGTGTTGTCAATTTGTATAAATTTGTTTAACAATGCTTGTCGTAAGCGTTTGTCAGGTTATCGACGATTTCTTCTACTTCAAAGTCTTCGATATCTTCCCGTGGAATAAAGTGAACGACTTTTCCATCTTTCATTAGTGCCATGGAAGGGGAAGATGGCTCCAGCCCTTCGAAGTGTTCACGCATACGGGCTGTTGCTTCACGGTCCTGACCAGCGAAAACCGTGGCAAGGTGTTCTGGTGTTTTTTCAAAGGCTAACGACTCTCGTGCTGCCGGACGGGCAAGCCCCGCTGCACATCCGCAGACGGAATTGACAACGACCAGTGCTGTCCCTTTTGTGTCAGCTACAAATTCATCTACTTCCTCAGGAGTAGTAAGTTCCTTGAAACCTGCGTTAGTCAGTTCATCACGCATCGGCTGCGCCATTTGTTTCATATATTCTTCATAAGCATTCATGTTAAATCCTCCTTAAATGATAATTGCTGTAATGACGTAAAAAGCGTAATAACATTATCTTCTCTTAACTTCCCATTATATAAAATTAATTGTTTTTTCGAGCTTCTGTCATTTGATGCCAGACGGAACCTTTGGCTTCTTCGCCGCCTTTGATTCGCTGCAGTGCCATTTTCACTTGCATGCGTACTTCGAATTCAGGGTCGTTGATAGCTTTTTCCAATGCTGGAATTGCCGTTTCGTCTCCGATTTCATATAAAAACATGGCCGCCCGCCAACGGACAAGCTTATTCTGGTCCGATAGGGAAGCAATCATTTCAGGCATCGCTTCTTTGAAGCCCAAATCGGATAGGCAGTCACCAGCAGTTCGCCGGACTGTGACGGACTTGTCCTTCAACGCCTGGTACAGGTAAGGCAGGACTTCCGGTTCTTCAATCATCCCAAGGTAGGCAGTCGCCAGGCGGCGGATCGATCCTTTTTCATCCTGCAACGCTTTTGCTAACACCGGCAGACTTTCATAAGTGGGGTTCATCCGGTCGAGTGCTGCATAACGCACTTTCCAGTCAGGGGCATCAAGGCTTTCGAGAATATCCTCCTGCCTGTCACGGTTTAGAGCGTCGACCTTTTCTTCGGCTCCTTCTTCAAAAGCCCGTTCAACCAGGGCATCCAAACGTGTCTGATCATAACTGGCAGCCAGTTCCTCTGCGACTTCCTGCCCGATCTCTTCCATATCTCCGTAACGAGGGTTTTGTTCGACCCATTTTCGCTCCATAACCATATTTGGGGAAGCGGGAGAAGCTTTCATCGCTGCACTTTTGAATCGTTCCGGGAGCCCGATACGCTTTTCTTCATTACCGTCATCAAGTTTGACTTGCATCGGTATACCCCGGAACATCTGCACGAAGACTTTTACTTCGCCGAATGCTTCTTCTGGCTGATCCGCCTGCTGCTGGGTATTTGCTACACCATCATTTTCTTCTTTTGTGCCAAGTACTTCCCTTACCCTGGGCAGCACATCTTCCCAGGAAGCACGTGGGTTCCGATCCAGCGCAATAAAATCCATCACATGGTACAGGCTTTTAACGCCTTCAATAGCGAGTAGGCTTTTTATATGATCTGGTGCTTCCTGCAGATCATCACCTTGCTTGAAATTGTAGGTATCGCCTGCCGGGAGCTCTTCATCCAAATTTATTTTCATTGAATTGGGACTCGGCGTCGGTTCAATCGACACAATTTTCATAGCTATGTCCCCCTTTTTACATTAATCTACTGTTGATTTTAACAGAGATTGGCGCTGCTATCCATTACCGGAGCCTTTCACCATTGGTTTAAAACAGAAGTCGTAGTATGATAATGAAAAAATGTAAAGAAAGGATTTTCGCTATGGCTATCGCCCGGACATTGACGATTGCTGGATCAGCCGCACAAGGGAGTGCTGGGCTCCAGGCAGATCTGAAAACTTTCCAGGAACGGGGAGTGTATGGCATGAGTGCCATCACTGCAATCGTTGCTAATAATTCCAGGACAGAACTGGGAATATTCACTCAACCGCTTGAGGCGGTTGAGGCACAGATTTACGCGGCATTCGAGCATGTAGGAATAGATGCTTTAAAAACTGGTATGTTGTTTACTAAAGAGATTATAGAGCATGTCACTGCTATATTAAAGGAAGTAAGGGCAGACACTATTGTGGTCGATCCAGTTATGATTGGGAAAATGGGGTCGCAATTACTGAAGGATGATGCTATCCAGACGATGAAAGGTGTCCTTTTTCCAGTTGCCGACCTTATTACGCCTAACACAATGGAAGCCGCTAAAATTTTGGGATGGGATAGTATTGAAACCCTGAAAGATATGTACCGTGCTGCAAAAGATCTGCATCAACTGGGACCAGCATATGTACTTGTAAAGGGCGGTTCTCTAGCTGATTACCCGGCAGTGGATATTTTATTTGATGGAGAAAGCTATACGGAATACCGATCTGAACGAGTAAATACCATCCATACAAGCGGAGCAGGATGCACGTATGCTGCAGCAATAACGGCTGAGCTGGCTAAAGGGAAATCTATAGAGGATGCAGTCGGCCTGGCGAAAGAATTTGTAACCGAAGCGATCCGTCATGCCCTTTCTTTTGAGCGGGGAATCGGATCTACCAATCATGCTGCCTATCGGAATAAAAATAAATAGATGTGATTTAGCGCGCAGAACCCTGTCACTGCGCGCTTTTTTCATGGCATTAAAAAAGTTTTTGAAAAAAATCACGTTTAACTGTTGAATTAATATACTTAATAATGCATAATAATTCATATCTTAAAAGAACGAGGACAACAAACAGCAAAGGGGAGCTGACACTCATGGAAAAACAAAAAGTAGTATTAGCATATTCAGGTGGATTAGATACTTCGGTAGCGGTGAAATGGTTACAGGATAAATATAATTATGAGGTTATCGCTGTCGGATTGGATATAGGAGAAGGGAAAGACCTTGATTTTGTAAAAGAAAAAGCGTTGAATGTCGGCGCGCTGAAATCTTATACGGTCGACGCGAAGGCGTTATTTGCAGAAGATTACCTGCTTCCAGCATTGAAAGCGAATGTTATGTATGAAGGGCAATACCCGCTGGTATCTGCGTTGTCGCGTCCATTGATCGCAAAAGTGCTTGTTGAAATCGCAGAAAAAGAGGGAGCGGTAGCAGTCGCTCATGGCTGTACCGGAAAAGGGAACGACCAGGTAAGATTCGATGTAGCCATCACGGCGTTGAATCCTGAATTGGAAATCGTTGCACCAGTAAGAGAATGGGCAATGTCGAGAGATGAAGAAATTGCCTATGCCAAAGAACATGGCATCCCGGTACCTGTCGATGTCGACAATCCGTACAGCATCGATCAGAATATGTGGGGAAGAAGTAACGAATGCGGCGTACTAGAAGACCCTTGGGCACAGCCGCCGGAAGAAGCTTATGATCTGACGACTGCACCTGAAAACGCACCAGATGAAGCGGAAGAATTGGAGATCACCTTTGTAAAAGGCATGCCTGTCGCTATCAATGGCGAGCAGCAGCCATTGGAAGATTTGATCCTGAACTTGAATCAGATTGCAGGTAAGCATGGTGTCGGGCGTATCGACCACGTGGAGAACCGTCTGGTCGGCATCAAATCAAGAGAAATCTATGAAACTCCTGCCGCAACAACGTTGATTACTTCTCACCAGGCGTTGGAATCTCTGACACTTCCTCGTGAAGTGGCGCAGTTCAAGCCGATCGTGGAACAAAAATTCGCTCAAATGGTATATGAAGGTTTATGGTATTCACCACTGATGGACGGATTGAAAGCATTCATCGAAGAGACCCAGACCCACGTCTCCGGTGTTGTGAAGGTGAAGTTGTACAAAGGCCAGGCGCAGGTGATCGGACGTAAATCCGACTTCTCTCTTTATGACTTCAATCTGGCCACTTACAATCCGGATGACGCTTTCGACCATGAAGCAGCACTTGGATTCATCAAACTATGGGGATTGCCGACAAAAGTCCATGCATCCGTAACTCAGGGTGAAAAAATTACAGGCAGCTCTTTAGATAAAGTCAAATTAGATTTGAAAGAGGCGGTTAAGTCGTGACTAAATTATGGGGAGGCCGTTTCACGAAGGCGACCAATCAACTTGTAGAAGAATATACAGCTTCCATCAATTTTGACCGGAAGCTTGCCCGATACGATATCATCGGCAGCATGGCTCATGTAGATATGCTCGCTTCCTGTGGGATTCTTACCCATCAGGAAGCGGCAATCATCATTGAAGGCCTGAACAAAGTGGATTATAAAATCGAGTGTGGCAAGGTGGAGCTCGATGTCGGCCATGAAGATATCCATATGAATGTCGAGCAGCTGTTGAGCAAGGAAATCGGTCCACTAAGCGGGAAGCTCCATACCGGAAGAAGTCGTAATGATCAGGTAGCTCTTGATATGCGGCTTTACCTGCGTGAGGTGGTCGTCGATATGGTCGAGCAGCTTGTCCAATTGCAGCAGGCACTGCTTACCCAGGCGAAAACAAATGTGGATACGATCCTGCCGGGGTACACCCACCTCCAGCGGGCACAGCCCGTATCGTTCGCTCACCATATGATGGCGTATGTCTTCATGTTCCAGCGTGATGTGGAGCGTTTGGAAGACAGTTTCAAGCGTATCAACCAGATGCCCCTTGGTGCTGGGGCACTTGCAGGCACGACCTTCCCGATTGACCGTCAGCAGGTAGCCGATAAGCTGCAGTTCGACGGTCTATGCGAAAACAGTCTGGATGCCGTCAGTGACCGTGATTTTGTCATCGAGTTTTTATCGAACACATCAATGATTTCCATGCACCTGTCCCGGTTATCCGAGGAGCTTGTCCAATGGTCAAGCACGGAATTCAACTTTATTGAGCTGGATGATGCCTTTTGTACAGGGAGCAGTATGATGCCTCAAAAGAAAAACCCGGATGTGCCTGAGCTTGTACGTGGCAAAACCGGCCGGGTTTATGGTAATCTGATCGGCATGCTGACGACGCTGAAGTCGCTGCCGCTCGCATACAACAAAGATATGCAGGAAGACAAAGAAGGCATGTTCGACACAGCCGAAACCTTGAAAGGGGCTTTGGCATTGTTTGCCCCAATGATCGAAACGATGCACGTCAACAAAGAGGCGATGTATAAAGCGGTCGCCGAAGATTATTCCAACGCGACCGACCTTGCTGATTACCTGGTAGGGAAGAATGTTCCCTTTCGTGAAGCCCACGCTGTAGTCGGTCAGGTGGTGCTTCATTGCATCAATAAAGGCTGTTACCTTCTTGATCTATCATTGGAAGAGTTTCATCAATTCTCCGACGCTATTGAAGCAGACATCTATGAAGCTCTCACACCTGAGTCTGTCGTGGAAGCCAGGAATGTTGCCGGAGGCCCTGCGAAAAACCGGGTACAGGCACAGATTCTCAGTGCCGAACAGTCGATTACAGAAAGCTTAAGCTGGGTCCAGTCCTTGCAGTCTGCAGTAAAATTGGATGGTTGACTGTGAAGGTTGTCTAGTAATCGGATGATTTGTCTAGTTAACTTCAGGAAGTGTCTAGTAAAATCACGTTTTGTCTAATAAATCTTGAATAATGTTTAGTATTTTTCCGAAAATGTCCAGTAACCTCATAATTGTGTCTAGAATATAAAATAATTGTCTAGTAAAACCGCCCTGTCCGGCAGCATACGGCAGGGCGGTTTTTCTTATGCTTTATTCCATTACATAAAGAAAGGCTGCCCTGAGAGGAGCAGCCTTTAATTAATCATTATTTTTCTTCTTCCAGAAATACTTTTTCAAGGTCATCGACCATTTCGTTGGCAGCGATGTATCCACCTGCAGTGTTCCAGATTGCATCACTCACTTCATGGACATCCCCTTGTTTAACAACGTCAAGGTTCTGGAATAACGGATCGTTCATCCATTCTTCTTTCACTTTATTTGCAGCGCCATCCCCAGTTTCATATGTGAAATGGAAAAGGACATCTCCATCCATGGCTGGAATGCGTTCTTTGGTTGCTTTTTCCATAAAGTCATTTGCCTGTTGGGATTCAGGACGTTTGAAGCCGATTTGTTCCAGGATGACTCCTGAGAAGGAATCTTTATGATAAATACGGACATGGTCAGGCATGAAACGAACCACAGATACTTTCTGGTTCAACTTATCGCCAGCTTTTTTTGCGAAATCTTCCAGTCTTTGGTCATATTCATCAATCAGTTGTTGTCCTTTGTCTTCCATATTCATTGCTTTGGAATAGGTCATAAAGTTCGTTTGCCATTCTCCACGTAATGTTTCTGAGAAAACGGTCGGTGCAATTTTACTCAGTTTATCGTAAATGTCTTCCTGGCGCATTTTATTGCCTATGATCAGGTCGGGCTTCAATTCCAGGATTTTTTCAATGTTGACGTTTGACTCATCACCGACAACTTCGACGCCTTCCATTTTATCACTGATGTGATCATACCATGGATCGCCTGTCCATGATTTTACTGCCCCGACCGGCTTGACGCCAAGGGCCAGCAAAGCTTCGGTACCTTCGTTTGTAAGTATTACGACACGCTCCGGTTTCTCTTTGATCGTAGTTTCACCCATTGCATGTTCTATGGTATATGGCTCGAAATCTTCTGAACTGCTAGTGCCTTCATTACTTTTCTTTTGTTCATCTGCATTTTCTTCACTGGAAGACCCTCCGCAAGCTGCTAATACAAGAGATAAAACCAACATTAACATAAATGCAGGTAAGTATTTCCTAAACATACCTTCCACTCCCTAATTGATTATGATTATCATTCACAATTAGTAGCTTACCTAATCTTTAACCTTTAGTCAACGGAATTTTGAAATATTTTGTGACATAAATGAAAATGATTCTCAAAATCATTGACAGTTGACAATAGGTCAAATAGACTTGAAAGAGTAGGAATATACTAGTTTCTGTATAATGAGAGGATTAAAAATTATGGTGTTGAGGTCAGCCGGTGCGAAGTGGTCAGGTATTCTTGCCGGACTTCTGCTGCTTATCTTATTTATCTGCGGCAGTATCGTTTTAGGTTATACAGATGTAACACTTAATGAAGCATACCAAGCTTTTTTTCATTTTGAACAAACTAATAAACATATCATTATAAAAGACGTCCGGTTGCCCAGGGCACTGATTGCAACTGTTGTGGGAGCATCATTAGCGGTTGCAGGAGTATTAATGCAGGCACTTACAAGAAATCCGCTTGCATCACCTGGGATTTTCGGGATCAATGCCGGAGCTTCCTTGTTCGTAGTTCTGGCAGTTTCCTATTTTCAGGCTATCTCCCTGCAAGGAATGGCATGGGTATCTTTTGCAGGAGCGGCAGTGGCTGCTGTCACGGTGTACGCAATTGGCTCTGTTGGCCAGCAGGGCTTAACACCAGTAAGACTCACACTGGCCGGTGCTGCCATTGCGGCTTTGTTTTCTTCTTTTACCCAGGGGCTGCTTGTCTTGAATGAAAAGGCTCTGGATGAAGTATTGTTCTGGCTGGCCGGCTCTGTACAAGGGAGGAGTCTGGAATACCTTTCTTCTGTATTTCCATATCTTGCAACTGCATGGATAGGGGCACTGCTCATTTCCCGCCATATCAATATTTTGATCATGGGGGAAGATGTAGCTCAGGGGCTGGGCCAGAGAACCGGCTGGATAAAAGCGGTATCAGGTATTCTGGTTGTACTGTTAGCCGGTGGAGCAGTAGCGATTGCAGGACCTATCGGCTTCATCGGAATCGTGGTTCCTCATTTTGCAAGATCGATCGTCGGGCAGGATCATCGCTGGGTAATCCCTTATGCCGGCATATTAGGAGCTATCTTATTATTAGCTGCCGATATTACTGCAAGGTATGTCATTATGCCGGAGGAGGTTCCGGTTGGTGTCATGACAGCATTCATCGGGACACCATTCTTTATCTACATTGCCCGTAAAGGATTGAAAAGCACATGAGCAGATATCGCGTATTTCGTACAAAAAATGATTGGATCTCGTTTCTTTTCGATCCCAGGTCGATGATCGTATCCGCACTGCTTCTTCTCGCTTTAATCACGTTGTTTTTATTTTCAGCTGCTCTTGGTGAAATCTTTGTTCATCCTCTGGATGTAATCAAAGTTTTGATAGGGCAGGGAAATGAAATAAATCAGATGGTAGTCAACTCATTCCGTATGCCGAGAATTTTAACCGCGCTTTTTGTAGGTATTGCGTTATCGGTCAGTGGGGCAATTTTACAAGGAATGATCAGAAATCCACTCGCATCACCGGATATTATAGGAATCACAGGCGGTGCAGGGGTAGCTGTAGTTGCATTCCTGGCCATGTTCAGTAATGAAGACAATGCATTGACAGTAAGTCTTCAGTGGCTGCCTTTAGCTTCTTTCATTGGAGCAATCATAGTTGGGTTTATGGTGTACATTCTTGCTTATAAAAATGGTATTGCGCCCATGACGCTGGTTTTGATAGGGATAGGTATTTCCTTATTGACCCAGGCATTGATAACAACATTTATGATTCTGGGGCCTATCTTCCGTGCTTCCCAGGCAAATATATGGCTGACGGGAAGTGTATATGGTTCCAATTGGGCAGAAGTTAAAATATTGGTTCCCGTAGTTCTTGTTTTGTTTATCGTTTCTTTAATTATTTCAAGAAGAATCAATGCTCAGGAGTTAGGGGAAGAAGCTGCTGCAGGCATTGGGGCTCACCTTCAAAGGGATCGGCTGATTTTTTTGGCAGTGTGCACGGCATTGACTGGTGCTGCCGTTGCTTTTGCTGGCGGAATCGGTTTCGTCGGATTGATGGCTCCTCATATTGCCAGGCGTTTGGTTGGATCGTCTTACGGTGCCTTGATACCAGTATCAGCATTAGTCGGGGCCATCGTCGTACTAGGTGCTGATCTGGTGGGACGCACAGTATTTTCCCCGCTTGAAGTCCCGGCTGGAGTATTTACAGCAGCGATTGGAGCGCCTTACTTCATCTTTTTACTTTATAAAAGCAAGCAGTCATAAAAGGAGAGATTATTATGAAAACGCTGATTGCCAATGATTTGTCACTAGGATACGGAGAAGATCTTATTATCGATTCCCTCGATATTTCGATACCTAAAGGGGAAGTAACGGTATTGATCGGAGGAAACGGTTGTGGAAAGTCTACATTGCTTCGTTCATTAGCCAGACTTCTAAAGCCGCTGTCCGGTCATATTGTACTTGATAATAAAGATATTTCAAAGATGCGCACCAAAGAAGTGGCAAAGAAGATGGCCATCTTGCCGCAAAGCCCCGTTACTCCGGAAGGGCTGACTGTGCTGCAATTGGTGAAGCAGGGACGCTACCCCTATCAAAGCTGGGCGCGCCAATGGTCGAAGCAGGATGAGGAAGCTGTACAGAATGCTTTAGAGGCAACGAACATGCTTGAACTGAAAGAACGTTCAGTTGATTCTTTATCTGGCGGGCAACGACAGCGGGCATGGATTGCCATGACACTTGCCCAGAACACAGACACGTTGTTACTGGATGAACCTACAACGTATTTGGATATGACCCATCAGATTGAAATTCTGGATCTTTTATTTGATTTAAATCAGATTCACGGTCGTACGATTGTAATGGTGTTACATGATATCAACCTTGCGAGCAGGTATGCAGATCATATCGTGGCTTTGAAAGATAAAAAAGTCTATGCGCAAGGAAAGCCGGAGGATATTATAACCTGTAAAATGGTGCAGGATGTTTTTGACATGACTTGTGATGTCAGGGAGGATCCCTTGTTTGGTACACCCATGTGTATCCCGCACGGAAAAGGACGCTGTCTGATTAAAGCAGCAGCTCAAAATCAAACCAGCCAAATTTCCTCATAAACAGTAAATGCCTCGGGAGAACGACCTGTTCTCCCGGGGCATTATTTAAATGTCTAGGTTATTATATATGGGATGGAGATAATCCTTAGTAGCGGGCTGCATCCAGCTCCAGTGCCTACCCCCTCGAGGTCTTAAGTCAATCCTCTCTGTGACAAAAAACGTCACGGCGAGGCTTGTCTTAAGCTTGTCGGGGGTGAGCGAGGCACTTGCGCTTTTGTTCTTTTAACTGCTCATCCAATGGCCGCCGTTAATATGGATACATTGACCAGTCATGTAAGAAGAGTCATCCGAAGCTAATAGTACATAGCTGCCGACATGTTCGACCGGCTGACCAGGACGATCCATCGGAGTGTTGGTGCCGAATACCTCTACTTTTTCCTCTTCAAAGCTGGACGGGATGAGAGGAGTCCAGATTGGACCAGGTGCTACCATATTGACACGTATACCTTTATCAACCAATACCTGGGCCATCGAGCGTGTGAAACCGACGACAGCACCTTTTGTAGCTGTGTAGTCGATCAACTCTTTGTTCCCGCGATAGGCATTGATTGAAGTCGTATTGATGATGGCATCTCCTTCCTTCAAGTGAGGGACAGCTGCTCTTGTGAAATGCCAGTAAGAATAAAAATTGGTTTTGAATGTACGCTCCATTTGTTCTGTCGAAATCTCTTCCAGGCTTGCCTGTGGATGCTGTTCTGCTACGTTATTGACCAGAATGTTCAGTTTTCCGAACTCATCGATAGTCTGTTTGATGGCGTCTTTGGCGAACTCTTCTTCGCCGGCATCACCAGCAATCAAGAGACACTTGACACCTTCCTGTTCTACACGTTCTTTCAGGCTTTTTGCATCCTCATGTTCATCCAGGTAGACAATAGCAAGATGGGCGCCTTCTTTTGCGTATCCAATGGCTACAGCACGACCTATGCCGCTGTCACCGCCTGTAATCAATGCAACTTTATCTTTCAGCTTTCCGCTGCCTTTATAGTCATCATCTTCTACAATCGGTTTTGGAGCCATTTCTTCCCGATATCCCGGCTGTTTATCCTGTACCTGTTTCGGTTGTCCTTCTGTTTGACGATCTGTCGGTTTCATACATACTGCCTCCTTTGTTTTTCTCAGGTAGTGAACTTTACCACTTAAAGGAATATAGTAAACAAAGCGGGAAATGTTCGACAGTTGCGAAACTTTATACTAAGAAGGCAAGGGATGTGAACGCTCCAGCTGAACAGCCAGCAGTACCCCAATTAAAGATCGTTAAGGGAATTAAAAAACGTTGGTCTGATTAGAGACCAACGTTGTTGTAAGGTTTTCATTCATTTATTTTTGTACCTGAACTCGATCGTATTTATCAATTTGTTTTTGTTTGTCCACGTCCCAGCGGTTTTCCGGGTGCTCGCGGCATTCCGTAGTGCAGGCAGCATGCTGCTCGATTTCGCATTCTTCACAGCAGACATACTGGCGATTGCATATCGGGTTGCTGCAGTTGATCATGCGGTCTTCTTTTTTGCCACAGTGCTCACATTCAGCGATGACGGTATCTTCTTCTGTATGGTTGACAGGAACAGAGATCCGCTCATCAAACACATACATTTTACCGTCGAAATAACGGCCCTTTGTTTCCGGGTCCTTACTGTAAGTCGTGATACCGCCATCCAGCTGATAGACGTCTTCCACACCGTTTTTCATGAGAATGCCTGTCAGCTTTTCACAGCGGATACCGCCAGTGCAGTAAGTTAGCACTTTTTTATCTTTCCATTGATCGGCATTTTCAGCAATCCACTCTGGAAACTCACGGGAAGTCTCGACCTCCGGCTGAATGGCATTGCGGAAGTGACCAATGCGGTATTCATATTCATTACGGCCGTCAATCACGATCGTATCTTCGTCTTGAAGCATTTCATAGAATTCTTTCGGCTTCAAGCGCTTACCGGTGAATGTTTTCGGATCGATGTCATCGTTTTCGATGCTCCAATTGACAACCTCTGGTTTTGCACGTACGTGCATTTTTTTGAAGGTATGACCTTCTGCTTCATCTATTTTAAAAACCATTTCTTTAAATCGTTCATCTGCATGCATATGCTTCATATATTCATCCGTCTGTTCAACAGTTCCGGATACAGTGCCGTTAATCCCTTCAGGGGCGACGATGATTCTTCCTTTTACTCCTAAGTCTTTACAGTATGCCAAGTGTTCTTCCGCATACTCCTCAAATTCTGGTAAGTCGACATATTTATAGTATAACAACACACGGTAGTCTTTATTGCTCATTTCTTATTCCTCCTGTTTCACATTGCAAGTGTGATAACATTTTTTTGCCACGTTATATCATATCTGCTTTTTGAAAAAATTTCAACATGAGATGGCTTTCAATAGACCCTTTATTTGGAAGTTATGGTCTCTCTTTTGGTTTCCCTCAGATATAAATGCAGGCGAGGAGGAATATCTCGTTCCATAATCACTTTAAGGTAGCATGGTAAGGTCCTGACAATGGAAGTTTTGAGTATAGCAAGCACTCCACAATACCAATCTAAACTAGAAGAGAACATACAAAAAACTGAATTTTTTGTCAAAAACGGAATACAGAGGTAATGCTTTGTTATAATGCTCGTAAGGAAAAATATTCTGTTGAAGAGGGTGTGTGAATGAAAAAACCAGGATTTCAACTAGGATTACAGACACTCAGTTTATTTGCAGGGTTTATGGTTTGGGTAATTATATCTTCCTTAATGCCCTTTATAAAGGAAGACATCGAATTAAATGCCAATCAAGTAGCATTGGCCACGGCCATTCCGGTTATTCTGGGTTCATTGCTTCGTATTCCTTTAGGTTATTGGGCGAATAAATTCGGAGCAAGGCTGCTATTCACAATCAGCTTCGTTATTCTGCTGTTTCCTGTTTTTTATTTAAGCACCGCTGATTCTTTCCTTGACCTTGTTCTCGGAGGTTTACTGTTAGGGTTAGGGGGAGCGATATTTTCCATTGGTGTTACTTCGCTCCCGAAATATTATGATAAAAAGCGTCACGGTTTTGTGAATGGTGTCTATGCGGTAGGGAACGTCGGGACGGCGGCCACCTCATTTGCCGCACCTTTTCTGGCCGTACAAATCGGCTGGCAAAGTACTATTCGTCTATACTTAGGCTTGTTGTTATTATTCATTATAGTGAATTTCCTGATGGGCGATCGTCATGAGA
This sequence comes from Thalassobacillus devorans MSP14, assembly GCF_000496835.1. Lineage (GTDB taxonomy): Bacteria > Bacillota > Bacilli > Bacillales > Halobacillaceae > Thalassobacillus > Thalassobacillus devorans_B. The sequence continues at coordinate 919,033 of NZ_KI543237.1, read as the reverse complement.
AAAAAGTTCAAGCGCCGATCGTGCCTCAAATCAAATCTGTGATTGATAATGAGAAGATGTGGTTTCTGAGCTTATTTTATTTTATCACCTTCGGATCTTTTGTAGCTTTTACCATCTACCTCCCGAACTTTTTAGTTTCGAACTTCGGCTTGACCAGCGGAGATGCAGGGCTGCGCACGGCAGGGTTCATCGCTTTGGCTACCTTTTTACGACCGGTAGGGGGATGGCTCGGTGATAAATTCAACTCATTCATTTTATTGATGGTGGTATTTGCAGGGTTGACACTGGCTGGCGTGGTGCTTTCTTTTTCCCCGACAATCGAGCTTTACACAGTCGGTGTCTTAAGTGTAGCGGTTTGCGCTGGCATCGGAAACGGCCTTGTATTCAAATTGGTGCCATTTTATTTCTCCAAACAGGCTGGGGTTGTCAATGGAGTAGTTTCTGCTATCGGCGGTCTTGGCGGCTTCTTTCCGCCTCTCGTCCTGAGTACGGTATTTGGTTTGACAGGACATTATGCGATTGGCTTCATGGCTCTATCACAATTCGCGCTCGCAAGTCTGATCATCGTCATCTGGATGTATTTTACCGACAAATTGCAGATGAGTCATGCAGCTATGAAAAATACGGTAGAGGGAATCATGATTACAGATCAGGACGGGGTCATCCAATACGTAAATCCGGCGTTTACGGAAACTACCGGTTTTGAAGAAAAACAGGCAATCGGTAACACACCGAATATTCTCAAATCAGGGAAGCATGAGGAAGAGTTTTACCGTGATATGTGGCAGAAAGTTGAGCAAGAAGGCTACTGGAAAGGTGAAATATGGAATAAACGAAAGAACGGCGAGTTATTTTTGGAATGGCTGACGATAAGTCCTATCCGTAATAAAAACGAACCTGTAACCGGCTATGTCGCTATGTTTTCGGAAATAACACCGGAAAATTAAAGTAGAACCAACTAACGGGATGTCCCCATAGGGAGGCATCCCGTTAGTTTTAAAGGTCAAGTAAATAATGTTCTTCATCGCGGCTGTGGTGCCAGTTTACTACAAGCAGGCTGTCGTACAACATAAGTCGATCTTCAGCCCGCCCATCCGCTGCTAAACTTTCTTCGATGCGGGTGAGTATCTTTCTTAATAAATCATGATCCCTGGTAAGCTGTGTAATGGTATTCTTCATCTCCGGGTACGTCTCCCTGATATCCTGATACAGTCCTTCCTCTTCCGATGTCGCATGGGAAATGATGTGATCACGCCAGTGTTCAATCAAGATTAATTCCGCCTGTTTTGCTTCTTTTGTACGCTCCTCGTGATACAGACGTTTTAAAACTTCTGTCATATCCTTCACTTGCCCGTATGCCGCTTCGTGAATCGAGCGGTGGGCGTCCAGCTGCCGAAGTGCAGGTCCTGACATCCTCATCTTCCTTTCTATTGTGCTTTCTTGTTCGTTTGTTTCGGGTTGGCGCGCCGGTAAATGATATATCTCCGTTTTAGATATTCGAGCGGCAAACTCCATACATGGACAAGTCGGGTGAACGGCCATACCGCAAATAAGGTAAAGGCTGCAAACACATGTGCCTGGAAACCCCATGGAGCAGTAGCCAGCATTTCAGGCATTGGTCTGAACGTTAAAATTCCACGGAACCATGGTCCGATGGTATCACGATAATCGAATTCTCCGCCTGTCGCCGTATACCAGGCAGTATTGGTGAATCCTACGACCGTGACGATTCCGATCAGCAGAAGCACCCACAGGTCCTTACGTGACCCTGTAGTGCTGATGCGTTTATTACGGAGTCTGCGGGCAGTTAGCAGAGCTCCGCCAACGACCATCGCAGCCCCCGCTGCACCACCAAACCATACGGCACCAAAGTGATACATTTCTTCTGTTACTCCAATCAGCGGATAAAATGACTGGGGAACGAGTATCCCGCCAACATGGCCGAAAAATACTAAGATGACCGCGTAATGAAATAGAATGCTTCCCCATTTCAGTAGGGGATCTGATTTTAAAAACTGACTCGATTGAGCGGACCATCCGAACTGATCATGGTTGTACCGATAAATATGGCCGACGACAAAAATGGTTAAAGTGATATACGGGTACGCTACCCAAAGTAAAAAATCGATTGGTGTCAACTGGAATCAATCCCTTCATACCGTTTTGGCTTCGCGACGGGCGACGATGGCATCCAATGTTTCCAAAGCGGCTGCTATGACAAACGCATACGGAGACAGTTGCTCACGCAGTTGTTGATATAGTTGATCGATCGCTTTTTTGTGGATATAGTAGAGTTTCTGGATAAAACTTTCTTCTGCTTCTGCCAGAAATTCGAGGATTAACGGAAAGTAGTCGGGTAATTCATCATCTTTGATGAAATACCCCGCTTTTGCAAATTCCAGTTTCAATTTGACGAACCCAAGCCCTCGTTCCCGTTTATCACCGAATACACCATAAGTAAGGTATAAGGAACAATCCTTGCTGAAGTCGAACTGCTTCACATAGTTCTGACTGAATTCGAGCCATGAGGAGGCCTCGACATAATTCCAGAAATGTAAAAGGTTATCTTGTTGAGATGCCGCTTCTAAATCCTCAATGAATAACTGGACGTCTTCCTGTTGAAACCACTCTTCTTCCGGGTAACGGAGGAACAGGGAGCAGAGCTTCAGAATATGTCTACTGTCTTCCATCTTTGGCACCTCCTGTGACATCGCTCCAATAGGATTCGCTGTATTCATAAGGATCTTTCCATTCTCCATTCATAGCGCAGGATTCACATCCATCCATAAAGTCAAAACCTGCGCTTCCCTGGTGGGCAAACATATCTTCCGCCTGCTCACGGTGCGCTTTCGGGATGACATAACGGTCGCCATATTTAGCAATTGCTGATAGTTCATACATATCCCGCGCCATTTGTTCCGAGACGCCGACTTCATCAATAAGCGTCGTATCGGGCTCTTTGCCGAGGTCGACACTCCGCATGTACGTCCGCATGGCAACCAGTTTTTTAAGCACGGACGCAACTAATTCGGTATCGCCTGCCGTCATCAGGTTGGCTAAATATTCGATTGGTATCCGGAATTGGTCGATTGCCGGAAAAACCACAGATGGATCAAGGTCATTGAAATGACCATTGAAAGCATCGACAATCGGACTCAACGGTGGAATATACCAGACCATTGGCAATGTACGGTATTCCGGGTGGAGTGGAAGAGCGATTTTCTGTTCGCAGGCCAGCTTATATACCGGTGATTCCTGGGCTGCTTCGATCCAGTCCTCTGGGATACCGTCTTTTTTCGCCTGGGCGATCACTTCCGGGTCGTTCGGATCCAATATCAAATCGAGCTGCGCTTCATAAAGGTCCTGATCATTCGAAACCGAAGCCGCTTCCTTGACGCGATCCGCATCATAAAGAACGATGCCGATATAACGGATCCTGCCGACACACGTCTCCGAGCAGATGGTAGGGTCACCATTTTCGATTTTTGGAAAACAGAACGTACACTTTTCCGCTTTGTTCGTCTGCCAGTTGAAATAGACTTTTTTGTAGGGACAGCCGGACATGCAGAACCGCCAGCTCCGGCAGGCATCCTGGTCCACTAGGACGATCCCGTCTTCCTCCCGTTTATACATCGCTCCTGATGGACAGGAGGAGACACAGGAAGGATTGACGCAGTGTTCGCAAATGCGCGGAAGATACATCATGAATGCTTGTTCGAATTCGAATTTCACTTTCTCATCGACACCTTGCATGTTCGGGTCGCGCTTCCCGGTTTCATGGACCCCCGCCAGGTCATCCTCCCAGTTCGGCCCCCAAAGGATATCCATATATTCACCGGTCAGCTGAGACTTCGGACGTGCGACGGGCTGATGGTTTTTCTCCGGGCTATGCACAAGATGCTCATACTCATATGTCCATGGTTCGTAGTATTCATCAATGTCAAGCATGTCGGGATTATAGAAAAGGTTCAACAACTTGTTCGCTTTTCCGCCGGCTTTCAGGGCAAGCTTTCCGTTTCGCATTTCCCATCCGCCTTTGTTTTTCTCCTGGTTTTCCCATTCTTTCGGGTAGCCGATTCCTGGCTTTGTTTCAACGTTGTTCCACCACATGTACTCCGCACCTGGCCTGTTCGTCCACGTATTGTTACAGGTGACGCTGCATGTGTGACAGCCGATACATTTATCCAGATTCATGACCATTCCAAATTGCGCTTTAATCTTCAAGCCAATCCACCTCGCTTCGGTCCATTCTGCGGATCTGTACTTGTTCATCCCGCTGGTTGCCGGTTGGACCATAGTAGTTGAAACCATAACTCAATTGGGCATATCCACCGATCATTTGAGTCGGCTTGATGTGGATTCTTGTTGGACTATTGAAGGTGCCTCCGCGATCTTTCGTGATTTTTGAACCAGGCACATTGATCAGGCGGTCCTGAACGTGATACATGAACACGACGCCTCTTGGCAGCCGGTGACTCGTAACAGCTCTTGCTACGACGACACCGTTCCGGTTGTACATTTCGAGCCAGTCATTATCTTTAATACCTGCTTCATCAGCGTCCAGGTTGTTCAGCCAGACATGCGGACCGCCGCGGAATAAAGTCAGCATTGGCAGCGTATCGCCATACGTACTGTGGTACGACCACTTGAAGTGTGGGGTCAGGTATCTTAACGTGATTTCTTTTTGCCCCTCGGCTGGTTTATTATCGGTAGAATAAAACGACGCTTTTTTCAATGGCGGTTTGAATGTAGGCAGTTCTTCCCCGAATTCTAGCATCGTTTCATGGTCTAAATAAAAGTGCTGCCTTCCGGTCAGAGTCCGCCACGGTATCATCCGCTCGACATTGGTAGTGAACGGAGAGTAACGACGACCGCCTGTCTCGGTGCCACTGTAAACCGGGGAGGAGATGACCTTTTGCGGCTGAGCCGTAATTTCTGCAAAAGATATATGTTCCTCTGCCCGTTCCTCAGCAAGATCTTTTAATGCCTGTCCAGTCTTACCCTCCAGTGTTTTCCACGCTTTCATCGCAAGTGATCCGTTCGTTGTACTGGATAGCGTCAGTATCGTTTCGGCTACATTAAGGTCGGAATATAAGCTTGGGCAGTCTTTGTAGGAAGCCGACTTATCCGATGGTCCAAGCATGTCGAACAGTTTGGCGTACTCTTCTTTAGCATCCCAGGACATTCCTTTGGCGCCGATGGAATGTTTGATTTTTGGTCCAAGCGATATGAATTTGTCATAGACCTTGGCATATTCTCTTTCAACTACCTGGATTTTCGGAAAGTTAACCCCTGGAACCGGTTTACTTCCATCTGCTTTCCAATCAGGGACGTGTCCATACGTCTGGGCAATCTCGTCGGTAGAATCATGCAGGAGCGGGGTAGCAACCGTATCATATACCTTTTCAGGGAGATGCTGTGCTGCCATGCTGGAGAACCGTTTTGCAAGCTTTTTGAAAATATCCCAGTCTGAGCGGCTTTCCCATGGAGGGGTGATAGCCGGGTTGAACGGGTGGACAAATGGATGCATGTCGGTTGAACTTAAGTCGTGCTTCTCATACCAGGTAGCCGCAGGAAGCACGATGTCGGAATATAATCCGGTTCCGGACATACGGAAATCCAAGTTGACGAGCAAGTCCAGTTTACCGGTCGCCGATGGAATCTCCATGTTCAGTTCCTTCGCCTCCAGGTCTTCCGTTTCTTCACTCAGGTTGTGTCCGTGTGTACCTAACAGGTGTTTCAGGAAGTACTCATGCCCCTTGGCAGAACTGCCAATCAAATTCGCCCGCCAGACAAACATGGATTTTGGGAAATTGACCGGGTCATTCGGTGATTCGATAGCAAAATTCATTTCCTTTTTGGAAACGGCATTCACTATATGTTCCGTGTTGGACTCTGGTGATTTCGAGTCATCATACATCCCGATAGCATTTTTATTGAACTGTGGATAAGAAGGCAGCCAGCCGAGTCGAGCCGCTAACACATTATAATCAGCTAAATTCTGGTACTTTGGCTGCTCAATCAACGGGGATGCCAAATCACGTGTTTTCTGTTCATCATATTTCCACTGTTCCGTAGCGAAATAAAAGAAAGAGGTGCCATTTTGCAGCCTTGGCGGTCCGCCCCAGTCCCGGGCCATCGCAACGGTCTGCCACCCTTCGAGCGGGCGTACTTTCTCCTGTCCGACATAGTGCGCCCAGCCTCCACCATTGACTCCCTGGGAACCGGTTAATAAAACCAGATTCAGTACCGCCCGGTAAATGGTGTCGGAATGGTACCAGTGATTGATCCCTGATCCCATGATAATCATCGAGCGTCCTTTACTGTCGATGGCATTTTGGGCAAATTCTCTTGCTATCTGGGCGACAAGTTTCGCTTTGACACCCGTATATTTTTCCTGCCATTTTGGAGTAAATGGACGGTCTTCGTCATAATTAGCAGGATTGTCATTCGTCAGGCCTCTATTCACTCCGCTCTGCGCGCACATCAGATCGAATACGGTTGTTACATAAACCGGACCGTCAGCGGTCTCGATTTCTTTAATCGGGATGTCCGCTTTGAACACGCGGTTATCGTCCTGCTCGAATGCTGCGACGCACACCTGGTCGATTTTACTTTCGTGCCCCTGTAATGATAAGGCAGGGGAGAGTGTGTCGACATTATTGACTTTATCTGCCTTCAGCAGATTCCAGTTCTTTTCACCATCCCAGCGGTGTCCAATTGAACCATTAGGTATGGCGAAATCTTTGGTCTCTTCGTCATAGACCACTGTTTTCCATTCGGCTTTTTCTGTGGTGAGGGAAAGGTCACTTGCACGCAGGAAACGGTCAGCTTTTAAGCCGTGCTTGGTATTTTTCAAAGTGATTAAGTAAGGAAGGTCGGTATAGGTCTTCGCATAAAAATCAAAGTAAGGAACATGTCTATCGATGTAAAATTCCTGGAGGATCACATGGGTCATGGCCATCGCTAACGCACTGTCCATGCCAGCCTGGACGGGAAGCCAGTCGTCGGCGAATTTTACGAATTCAGCGTAATCCGGACTGACAGCGACTACTTTTGTACCTTTATAGCGGGCTTCCACCATGAAGTGGGAGTCAGGGGTGCGGGTCTGTGGAAGGTTAGAGCCCCAAACAAGTAAATAACTGGAGTTGTACCAGTCGGCACTTTCCGGAACATCGGTCTGTTCGCCCCATATTTGTGGAGAAGCAGGGGGCAGATCGGCATACCAGTCATAGAAACTTAACAGGACGCCGCCGATCAGGTTAAGGAATCGGCCTCCCCCTGCATAACTGACCATCGACATGGCAGGAATAGGGGAAAATCCAAAAATACGGTCAGGACCGTACTGTTTTATCGTATGGATAAGCTGGGCGGATATCAGCGTTTCAACCTCATCCCAGTCAGCACGGACGAATCCGCCTTTGCCACGTGCCTGTTTATACTGTGTGGATAGCTCAGGGTTATCGGCAATAGATGCCCACGCCTGGACAGGGTCGTCTGTTTTCTTTACTGCAGTTCGCCAGATTTCTAATAGTTTACTTCTGATATAAGGATAGCGCACCCGGTGGGGGCTATATGTATACCAGGAGAAGCTAGCACCGCGAGGGCACCCCCGTGGCTCATATTCTGGCATATCGGGACCGGTGGTCGGGTAATCCGTCTGCTGGGTTTCCCAGGTGATGATCCCGTCTTTGACGTGGATTTTCCAGCTGCATGAACCGGTACAATTGACTCCATGCGTCGAGCGGACAACTTTATCATGCTGCCAGCGGCTGCGGTAATAATTTTCCGTGTTGCTGCGTGACTTCGGGGACATTTCACTATGTTCTGTCTCTGGCTGTGTTTTACCTAAGTACTTTAGTTTCTGTAAAAATGGTGGAGTTTTTCTGGGCATTTTCACATCTCCTTACATTTTTTGAGGGTAAAACATGCATGAACAAGATCGATATTACATTTATGGTAACAGATTCCATTACCATTTTCACAATATTAAGGTAATTTTAACACTGATTTCAATAAATCGATTAGAAAAACCTGGATTGTCGCCAAGTACTTATGGCGAAAGCCTTAGTATTTTCTTATAATTTAGTTAAACTTTTAAAGTGCAAAAAAGCCGGGCTTTTGCCAGCTCGGCTTTTGATAATGTGAGAAATGTCATATTTTCATGGAGAAGGAAAGCGTAATTCAGGAAGCCACTGGGACATGTGATTTTTAATATCCTCGAAAACCTTTTTCTGCTCAGGAATGACCTCTTCCTGAAGAGAGGTGTGCATTGGCAGGATCTTGAAGTCTGTTCCTGCGTGTTGATTGGCGAAAGGGGTATAATCGACGATCGTTGGTATGAACGCAGGGTTATTCACAGAAATTGAGCCATCCAGCCTGTCTTTTTCCAGCTCCACTTGCAGGATACCCCCGATGCGTCTGTAGGTTTCTTCCTGAGCCGAGAGGAAATTTCCCAGGGAGTAAATGACAAGCGTTTGATTCCCTTTCTTTCCCTGGAGCTTTTCCATTGGCTGAAGTACGTGAGGGTGGTGACCCAGAATAACATGGGCCCCGGCATCGGATATCATTTGTGCCAGTTCTTTTTGATAATCATTCGGCATGCGTTGATACTCTTCACCGAAATGCATACTGACAACAACGGCATCTGCCGCTTGATTTGCCTGCTTAACTTCTGTCTTGATGGTTTGTTCATTAATCAAATTGACAAGATAATCTTTATTTTCAGGGACCGGTATTCCGTTCGTGCCATACGTATAGCTTAAAAAAGCGACATCGATCCCCTCTGCGGTCCGGATGACTCGAAGTTTCTCTTTGTCTTCCTCACTCTTGAATGCTCCCGTATACAAGACATCGATGGCATTCCAATGGGAAATCGCCTGTTGGATCGCTTTTCCTCCACGGTCCAGAGTGTGATTATTGGCAATGGACACTATGTCGATACCACTAGCCTTCAACGCATCCCCGACTTCCTTGGGGCTGTTGAATGCCGGATATCCCGACAGGCCGAAACCGGTTCCGCCTATCATTGTTTCCTGATTAGCGATGGATAATGTGGTGTTTTTCAGGTAAGGTGCAACGTTTTTGAACATGGGAACAAAATTGTAACCATCGGTCGTTTGCGCATCATGGTAAATGGGGGAGTGGATCAGGATATCACCGATTGCTGAGAGGGTTATCTTAGGGTTGGCGGGAAAATCCTGTTTTGCCTGGACGGCGGAATTCTTTGTAGTAAGGTCTTTGGCAGAAAAAGCAGCAGGGTCCGACTGACTGCAGGCAGCTGTAAGGAGAAATAGTAAGATGAGGAAGAAGAGTCTATTCATAACAAGCGCCCCTTTTAAATAGGAAAATAGTTAGGATGTAAAAGACCATTTCCCTATATTATAAACCGTTTACATGAAAATAAAAATAAGCCTCCCGAACTTTTTCGTTAAAAAACGGGAGGATTTTTCATATTCAGACAGAATGCGCATGGTGTTTAACAGCATTCGGGTTTCGCTGCATCGTCAAATACATGGCGATGCCTGAGGCTACGAGTAGTGTACTGGTAACAAAGAATACGGATGAAAAACCGAAATAACCGGAAAGCATTCCGCCGAGTGCAGGTCCAATCATATTTCCTAAGAAACGAATACTGGTATTATAGCCGAGCACTTCTCCTTGCATAGCGAGCGGGGCTTCCTGGCGGATGTAGGCAGAGCGTACTGGAATGATGCCTCCAATCGAGGCGCCCAATAAGAAACGGATAACGACTAACTGCCAAATACTGGTAACGAATGCCCCTGGAAAATAGACGATTCCCGCCATGAATAAAAGGAACACGAGTATTTTGATGTAACCGACCCGGTCAGCAATCCTGCCCCAGCGTCTTGCCATCAACAGGTTCCCTAACCCTGCTGCGGAGAATGCGATTCCCGAAAAGAAAGCAAGGTTGGCTGCGCCATGCAGTTCAGCAACATATAAGGACAAAATAGGCTGGATACTGAAATGGGCGATTTGTACGAACAAGGATACCAGCATCACCATCAACAATACCGGGTGTCTGATAATATGATTGATGACTTCTTTTTTTGAATAGCTGGTTTTATTATCACTATTTTCATCTGCCATCTTAACTTCTTTGATTCCGAAGAGGACAATCATTGCAGATAGGAAGACAGTAATCGATGTTCCCTGGAAAGTCACAGAGTACCCGAAAGAATCAGCTAATAATCCACCTAACATCGGACCCATCAGACTTCCTGTGATACTCCCTGTTTGCAGAGTTCCAAGGACCTTCCCGGCAATGTTTTTCGGTGTCTGTGTTGCAATCAGCGCTTGGGACATCGGAATGAATCCGGTGAAAACACCCATGAATAATCGGAGAAAAAACAGCTGCCAGACCGAGTTGGCCAGTCCCATCAAAAAAACAGAAAGTCCGAGTCCCAAGGCGGAAATGATTAATATCTTCTTCCGGCCATACTTGTCGCCGACGCGTCCCCAAATTGGCGCGAATAGAAAGGCGGTCACAAAGGTAACACCAAACACCCAACCCGACCATTGTTGCACATATGCTTCCGAGAATTTTCCAAAGCTATCTATATATAAAGATAAAAAGGGCAAAACCATGGTTATGCTTCCTGCAATAAAGAAGTTAGCAAACCACATGATGAACAGATTTCGTTGTGCCAATTTTTCTTGCTCAACGATAATGAATCACTTCTTTCAAATTAATTATTTCGGAACCCTAAATATTATTTCGTCATTCTAAATGTATATCATACTCTTTGCCTCCCTGAAAGAAAAATGCTCGCTCATCTTTATTTATAGGAGAAAGAATAAGGTACACCATAATAAACGTCAGAAAATTAGATTGAATTGCGATTCCAGTTCGTTTACCATTTATGAATATAGAATTTTATGAAAATACAAACCGTAAAGGTCAGCATAGGAGGTCGTGATTTGAATTATAAGATATACCCACTGGGTGATCAGGCGGTCATTATTGAGTTTGGACAAACGATAGATGAAGACACACACGAGCGAGTGAAAAGCGCGACCAATTATTTTGAAGACAACCCAATAGAATGGATGACAGAATATATTCCCGCTTTTACAACTGTAGCGGTATTCTATGATCCTTTGAAAGTCATCGAGTACCTGGGAGAAACAGATTCCCGGCTGCCATATGAGATGGTTGTCGAAGAGCTGGATAGAAAACTTGCTACTTTGAAAGAGGGCGTGTCTGAACAAGCAAGAGTCATAGAAATCCCTGTCTGTTACGGAGGGGAGTTGGGTCCAGATCTCTCCTGCGTTGCTGAGCACAATGGACTCACAGAAAAGCAGGTCATCGAACATCATACAAAGGGAGATTATCTTGTCTATATGATCGGCTTTGCACCAGGCTTTCCTTATATCGGTGGGATGACAGAAAAGATTGCTACTCCAAGGAAAGAAGAACCCAGGCTGAAAATTCCTGCAGGTTCTGTCGGTATCGCAGGAGGTCAGACGGGTGTCTATCCGATTGAGACTCCTGGAGGCTGGCAGTTGATTGGAAGGACGCCACTTCCTTTGTTCCGGCCTGAGCAAACGAACCCCTCTTTATTACAAGCCGGAGATAAAGTCGTTTTTAAAGCGATTACCCGGCAGGAATATGACGATTATAAGGAGGGGGAAGTATGATAAAAGTTTTAAAGCCAGGCCTTCTGACCAGCCTGCAGGACCTGGGCAGGACCGGCTTTCAAAAACACGGGGTAATTGCCAGCGGTGTGATGGATCCTGTGGCACACCGGATTGCCAATTTGCTGGTAGGTAACCAGAAGGACGTGCCTACGATGGAAATGACATTGTCAGGCCCTGCTTTAAGGTTTGAAAGTGATACGTTGATATCCCTGTGTGGCGGGGATCTTTCGGCATCGATTGATGATGCTCCGGTCAAGCTGTGGCGCCCTGTTTTTGTTAAAAAGGGCAGTGTACTCCGCTTTGGACAAGCGAAAGAGGGATGCCGGGTTAACTTAGCTGTGGCGGGAGGATTTGATGTTCCTGATGTCATGGGGAGCAAGTCGACCTACCTCCGGGCCGGGCTTGGAGGGTTCCATGGAAGAGCATTGCAGGAGAATGATGAATTACGGACGGAGGAAGCTTCCAGTGTTGCTAAGAAAATAATGGCCTCATTAAAAGATAAGTCGGACGGGCGGAATTTTATCAGTATGGATTGGTATGTGGCTTCTGAATTCATCCCGGCATTTCAAGAAGAGCAGCCGGTACGGGCTATAAAAGGAAGACAATATAATCTATTTAAAAGGGAAAGCCGGGAAGCCTTTTTTCATGAGGTTTTCAAAGTCGGCAGTAAGTCTGACCGAATGGGCTATCGCCTGGAAGGCCCCGGACTATATATAAAAAAAGAAGGAGATATGATTTCAGAAGCGGTGGCTTTGGGGACAATCCAAGTGCCATCGAATGGACAGCCAATCACTCTGCTGGCTGACAGGCAGACAACGGGCGGTTATCCGAAAATCGGACAAATCGCCTCGGTCGACATACCGCTGATGGCGCAATTGAAACCTGGAGAGAAAGTCCGTTTTGAGGAAATATCCCACGACAAGGCACAACAACTTTATTTAGAAAGAGAGCGTAGTATCCAGCAGCTTGCTCAAGGAATACGTCTGAAATTCAATTAGGAGGGGATGATATGGCGATTGTAGATTTAAATTGTGATATGGGAGAGAGCTTTGGGACCTATCAAAAAGGGCGTGATGAAGAAATTCTTGACTTTATCACTTCAGCCAATGTGGCATGCGGGTTCCATGCGGGAGATTTCACTACCATGAGAAAGACGGTAGCCATGGCTCTGGAAAAAGGGGTAGGCATCGGGGCGCACCCCGGTTTACCTGACCTGATGGGATTTGGCAGGCGGAACATCGACATCTCTCCTGAGGAAGCATATGAACTTGTCATCTATCAAATTGGAGCTTTGAACGGTTTTGTACAATCGGAAGGTGGAAAGATGCAGCATGTCAAACCACACGGAGCATTATATAATATGGCAGCCAAGCGCCAGGACTTATCGGAAGCTATTGCCGAAGCCGTTTATAAAGTGGATTCAGAACTTGTTTTATTTGGATTAGCAGGCAGTGAACTAGTGAAGGCGGGTAAGAAAGCAGGACTTCGTACCGCCAGTGAAGTCTTTTCCGATAGGACCTACCAGGAAGATGGTTCCCTGACATCGAGGAAAGAAAAAAATGCCTTACTGACTGACTATGAGGAAGCGGTCAACCAGGTGACCCGGATGATAAAAGAAAAGAGGGTCCATACCGTCCAGGGAAAAGATATTGAGGTGCAGGCCGATACGATTTGCATCCATGGTGACGGAGAAAATGCTCTGGATTTTGCGAAATATATCAATGAAGCATTAAACGAATCTGGTATTGAAACTACAAAAATCAAAGATGTATTGAAATAACAGCAAGGAGTGGAACCTATGGACAAACGATCAAGAAGGCGACTACTGTTGGGGGCAGCGTTTTTGATGGCGACTTCTGCCATTGGACCTGGATTTCTGACACAAACGACACATTTTACAGAACAATTAGCCGCTAGCTTTGGATTTGTTATCCTCGTCTCGATAATTATTGATATCGGAGCCCAGTTGAACATTTGGAGGATTATCGCTATCTCAGAAAAACCTGCCCAGGACATTGCCAACAAGCTCCTGCCCGGACTTGGCTTTGTTTTGTCTGCCCTGATTGTGGCAGGCGGTCTCGCCTTCAATATCGGGAATATCGCCGGAGCGGGATTAGGTACTAACGTTCTGTTCGGGATTTCACCAAAAATAGGGGCGCTCTTCAGCGGCCTGGTTGCTATTGGGGTTTTCCTCGTACGTGAAGCTGGTAAGGTGATGGACCGCTTCGCGCAAATGCTTGGTTTTCTAATGATCGGGTTGACGGTCTATGTCATGTTCACCGCGACTCCTCCGCTCGGTGAAGCCGCTGTAAAGACGTTTGCCCCGGACACGATCGACTTTCTTGCAATTGTAACGTTAGTCGGTGGGACTGTCGGTGGCTATATCACCTTTGCCGGCGGCCATCGACTGCTGGAAGCAGGAGTCAAGGGGAAGGACTCGTTGGAATATGTCAACCGCAGTGCAGTCTCAGCGATCGGTTTCGCTTCCATCATGCGTGTCTTTCTATTCTTGGCTGCGCTTGGAGTGGTCGCTCAGGGGATACAATTGGATCCCGGGAATCCAGCCGCCACTGTATTCCAGTCGGCAGCAGGTACGATAGGCTATAAAATATTCGGTGTGGTCATATGGGCGGCAGCTGTTACGTCTGTGGTAGGTGCAGCTTATACATCAGTGTCTTTTATCAGATCATTCAGTAAATCAATTGAAAAGCACCATAAATGGTATATTGTCGGATTCATAGCTGTTTCCACCTTGGTATTTGTTTCCGTGGGGCGCCCGGTCAGCATTTTAATCTTAGTTGGTTCCCTGAATGGATTGATTTTGCCGCTTGCGTTGGGGGTTATGATTATCGCTGCCCATAAAAAGAGTATCGTAGGAGATTATAAGCACCCGGTTTGGATGACTATATTCGGAGCATTGATCGTCATTGTCATGTCTTATATGGGCTTCGTTACGCTAATGGAAGGTATTCCGCAATTATTTGAATAAAAAAGAGGAGGAGTCATAAATGGAAAGACCGGAAACATGGAGTCCAGAGGAAGCACGGGAAAAAATTCGCACGCAATACTGGACGGGGCCGACTTCCGGTCTGGCTCCCGGCTATATTCAAGGAAACCTGGTTGTCCTGCCCGAAGCAATGGCGTTCGAGTTTTTATTGTTTTGCCAACGCAATCCGAAGCCCTGTCCCGTTCTGGATGTGACTGAGCCAGGGTCTCCTGTGCCGCGTTTGGTTGCACCAGATTCAGATTTGCGGATGGATTTACCCGGTTACCGGGTGTACCGTAATGGCCAGCTGACTGAAGAATTGACTGATATAACAGAACAATGGGATGAAAATATGGTTGGATTTCTACTCGGTTGCAGCTTTACCTTTGAACAAGCATTGATCGAGAATGGCATTCCACTTCGACATATGGAAGAAAAAAAGAACGTTTCCATGTACAAGACTAATATTCAATGTGTGCCTGCAGGACGGTTTTCAGGCCCGATGGTTGTAAGCATGCGCCCAGTGAAAGCTGCCGACATATCTAAAGCTGTCCAGGTCACGAGCCGGTTTCCTTCCGTACATGGAGCTCCAATCCATGTCGGGGACCCGGGAGCAATTGGAATTGCTGATCTATCCCGCCCGGATTTTGGTGATCCCGTAACGATCAAAGATGGAGAAATTCCGGTTTTCTGGGCCTGTGGGGTTACTCCTCAGGCAGTCGCCATGCACATGAAGCCGGAATTGATGCTCACCCATGCCCCGGGGCACATGTTTATTACCGATAAGAAAAATGAAGATTATAGTATAGGATAAGCATTATCGAAGCTGTTCTTGATTAGTTACTACTTTTCAAGAACAGCTTTTTTGTCACGCTTAATTTGAAGCCTCCATGTTTTAGTAATAAAAAAATGATTGTTAACGCTTGCAAAACATGTATATACAAATTATAATTGGATCATAACTTGTATATACATGTCATGGCGATTGGGAAAAACTGATTAGGAGGGACATTTACTATGTTGAAAAAACTATTTGGCAAAGACAATAAAGAGACCATTCTGACAGCGCCTGTCACAGGAAAAGTGATTGATCTGTCTGAGGTGCCGGATCCGACTTTTTCACAGAAAATGATGGGGGAAGGACTTGCTATCCAGCCATCTGAAGGAAAAGCGGTAGCGCCATTTGATGGAGAAATCGTCCAATTATTTCCTACAAAACATGCAATCGGGCTGAAAAATAAAGCCGGTGTCGAGGTACTGGTTCATATAGGTCTGGAAACAGTTGGCATGAACGGGGAAGGGTTCGAAGCTTCTGTAAAGCAAGGGGATAAAGTGAAGACAGGCCAGACCCTGATGACTTTTGATCTTGCAAAAATAGAGGAAAAAGCATCAAGCACGTTAACCCCTGTAATTATCACAAACAGCGATGAATATTCTCTTGAATTTTATAATCAGGGTGAAGTGAAAGCCGGTTCGACAGAAATTATGCAAATAAAGCCAAAGGCCAACTAATAGAAACGGGAGGAAATCATGATGGATTTGAATAATCAGGCGAAACAGATTTTAGAAGCCATCGGTGGAAAAGAAAACATTAATGCCGCTACCCATTGTGTGACACGCTTGCGTTTAGCCTTGAATGATGAAAGCAAAGTCGACCAGGAGAAACTGAACAACATTGAAGCGGTTAAAGGTTCTTTTTCAACGAACGGGCAATTTCAAATAGTCATTGGACAGGGAACTGTCGATAAAGTTTATCAGGAATTGATTTCTATCACAGGGATCGGTGAACAGACGAAGGAAGATGTCAAGGCGGCATCTTCGGAAAAAATGAATCCGCTTCAAAAAGCCATCAAGGTTCTTGCGGACATATTCATCCCGATTTTGCCGGCAATTGTTACCGCTGGTTTATTGATGGGGCTAAATAATATTCTTGCTGGTCCTGGGATCTTTTATGACGAAAAATCTTTGATCGATGTCTATCCGCAATGGTCCGGCATAGCTGAAATGATCAACCTTATTGCTAATACAGCATTCGTGTTCCTGCCTGGACTGATTGGCTGGTCGGCAGTGAAAAAATTCGGAGGCAGTCCGCTCTTCGGTATTGTCCTCGGTCTGATTTTAGTTCATCCTGACCTGATGAACGCTTGGGATTATGGTAATGCTTTAAAAGAAGGCAATATCCCGACATGGAATTTATTTGGAATGGAAATTGAAAAGATCGGCTATCAGGGTCAAGTATTGCCGGTATTGTTGGCTTCGTGGGTGTTAGCCAAATCAGAAGTGTGGCTTCGTAAACGTATTCCGGATTCTTTACAGTTATTGATTGTAGCACCGGTAACCTTATTGGTAACAGGTTTCTTGACTTTCTTATTCATCGGACCAGCTATGTTCTTTGTTGGTAATCTGCTGACTGATGGTCTTGTATCCATTTTTGACCAATTCGCTGCATTAGGCGGATTAATCTATGGTGGCTTATACGGTCTGTTAGTTGTAACAGGGATGCATCATACGTTCCTGGCAGTGGATATTCAATTAGTCGGCAGCACAGGTACGACCTTTTTATGGCCAATGCTTGCATTGTCTAATATCGCACAAGGTTCAGCAGCATTTGCCATGTTTCTTGCCACAAAAGATGAAAAATTAAAAGGTCTGGCTTCTACATCTGGTATTTCTGCCTATCTCGGTATCACCGAGCCGGCATTGTTCGGGGTCAACCTCCGTTTTAAATATCCGTTTGTTGCAGCCCTGGTATCTTCTGGTATCGCAGGTATGTATATTACCGTAGCAGGAGTAACAGCTACTTCCATTGGTGTCGGCGGGATTCCCGGCTTCTTATCAATCAGTGCCGGAAAATGGATGCCTTTCTTCATCGGAATGGCAATTGTCATCATTCTGCCAATGGTAATCACGTATCTATGGGCGAAGCGTAGAGGCGATTGCTGATTTTCGCTTTTTGACAAACGACTGAGGTTTATATTGTGCTAAGTATTACTATATGTTGGTGGTGTTTTTATGAATGAAGCATGGTGGAAGAAAGCGGTAGTTTACCAGATCTATCCGAAAAGTTTTAATGATACCACAGGAAATGGTGTCGGTGATTTGCAAGGTATTGTGAAAAAACTGGATTATTTGAGAGAATTAGGGGTCGACGTCCTTTGGTTGACTCCACCTTATAAATCCCCACAGCGGGACAACGGATATGATATCAGCGACTATTATGATATCCATCCGGAATATGGGACGATGAAAGACTTTGACGAACTGATTACCGGCGTCCATGACCGCGGCATGAAGCTGATCATGGATATTGTTGTGAACCATACGTCGACCGATCATGAATGGTTCCAGCAAGCTAAGCAATCGAAAGATAATCCTTATCGCGATTATTACATTTGGAAAGATGGCAAAGACGGTGGACCGCCGAACAACTGGAAATCAAAATTCGGCGGTTCTGCCTGGCAGTATGACGAACAGACTGATCAGTATTACCTCCATTTATTTGATGTTACACAGGCCGACCTGAATTGGGAAAATGAACAAGTTCGTAAAAGCATCTATGAAATGATGAGTTTCTGGGCGGAAAAAGGTGTTGATGGTTTCCGTTTGGACGTGATTAATCTGATCTCCAAAAACCAGGCATTTCCGGATGATGATGGCAGTGTCGCTCCGGGAGATGGACGCAAGTATTATACCGACGGACCTCGAGTCCATGAGTATATGCAGGAGATGAACCGGGAGGTATTTGGAAAATACGACTTGCTTACTGTCGGAGAAATGTCTTCAACAACCATCGATCATTGTATTCTTTATACCCGTCCAGAACGTAAAGAGCTTAGCATGACGTTCAACTTCCACCACTTAAAGGTCGATTACCCGAACGGTGAAAAATGGACAGTTGCTGATTTTGATTTCTATGAATTAAAGAAAATCCTGTCTACCTGGCAGAAAGAAATGAATGCCGGCAAAGGCTGGAACGCTTTATTCTGGTGTAACCATGATCAGCCCCGTGTACTTTCACGGTTTGGTAATGATGTCAACTATCCGGTAGAGTCAGGGAAAATGCTGGCGACAACGATACACATGATGCAAGGAACACCTTATATCTACCAGGGTGAGGAATTCGGTATGACTAACCCTTATTTTGATTCTATTGATCAGTACCGGGATGTGGAATCATTGAATATGTATCAAATTTTGAAAGAAGAAGGGATTACCGAAGAGGAAATTATCGAGATATTGAAGCAGAAGTCACGGGATAATTCGCGAACCCCAGTACAATGGGATGATAGCGTTAATGCCGGTTTTTCTAAATCTGATCCATGGATTGAAGTGGCTGACAACTTTAAGACGGTCAATGCTCAAAAGGCTATGGAACAAAAAGATTCCGTATTCTATCATTACCAAAAGTTAATTCAACTTCGTAAAGAATTTGACATTATCACTTACGGGGATTACGAATGGATTCTACAGGAGGATGAACAGGTTTTCGCTTATGTACGTAAGTGGAAAGACGAAACCCTTCTTGTTGTCAATAACTTCTATGGGTTGGCAACGCGTTTTAAAATGCCGGAGAAATTCGACCTAAAAGGGAAGCAAGTGGATATCCTGATCAGCAATTACGACGATTCAGACAAGGATATCTACGCGGGGGCAGGATTGCGGCCGTATGAGTCCGTCGTTTATCACATCCACTAATGTTAAAATGGTAATGGTGATTCTATGAAAAAGAAATATTTAGATATCTACAATGAACTCGTCATGTCTATCAGGGACGGCAGTTTCAAGGCAGGAGAACGACTGCCGTCTGAGCATGAGCTTTGCGTGCGTTATGATACATCACGGGAAACGATCCGTAAAGCCCTTCATCTTTTAGCGCAAAACGGTTATATTCAAAAAGTGAGAGGGAAAGGCTCGATCGTACTGGACAGTGATAAATATGAGTTTCCTGTTTCCGGACTGACAAGCTTCAAGGAATTGACGAATCAATCCGGCCAGCAAATCCAGACAAAAGTACATGAGTTATACTTGTTAGAACCCGACAGGAAGTTAGCCGAGCTTTTGGATAATACTGAAAAAGTTCCAATCTGGCGTGTTGTACGTTCAAGGAATATAGATGGAGAAAAAGTCATTCTGGACAAGGATTACATCCGACAGGATATTGTACCAGGATTGACCAAAACCATTTGTGAAGATTCACTGTATGAATATATTGAAAATAAGTTGGGGTTGGCCATCAGCTATGCAAAAAAAGAAATTGTCGTCGAACCGGTGTCGGAAGAAGACCGGGAATTGCTGGATGTGAACAACCACGATCAAATGGTGGTCATCCGCAGTTTTGTTTATCTGGAGGATACCACCCTCTTTCAATTCACCGAATCCAGGCACCGCCCGGATAAATTCAGGTTTGTGGATTTCGCCCGGCGCAGCAAATAACTTTCCTGATTTAAGCAAAAGAGAATCTAGTTTCCATTAAGAGAAAATCATTGAAGAACACTTCCATAAGGAGCGAATATAGCAGCTTCTATTGGAAGTGTTTATTTATTAGAGACTTCGTTAAATCTCCGTATTTTCCAGATAAGCTCCCAATTGCTGAAGACTCAGTTTCGAGACAATTGGGGCCGTTACCATATGAGGAATGGGGAAAGCGAATCGTTTCCCGAAGACCCTCAACTCTAACAATATCTCGAAATCAAGTTTTCGACTTTTGGCCCTTTTGTTGAATAAGCCCCTTATGAAATGTTTAACAATTTTCAAAGGTTCATTATTACGCCAGCGATTTACTTGGATTGTATGGATTTATACTTTAAGATGAAAAATAGATGAAAGACCGATTTTACAGAAGTAGGTGATTTCAGGATGATGCAAATAGGCGTTACAGCTAAAATGGCAAAAGAATTGAAGAAAGAAGTTCAGCCTGCAGATGCTGTTGATAGCCCGCGAATTTATCAATGGCATATGAATTTTTTTACTATTCAGCGGAGAAAATGTATATTATTGATGAATGATGAGACCGGGCTGAATTTGACGTTGTTCGGTTTAAAACAGGAGCAATTCAAAAATATGGATCAAGTCATTATGGGCTCATTAAGAGAGCTGCTAAGATTACTTAAAGTCGACCAAGCTATCATCGATGATTTCCTGGAGGCAGGGCAGGAAATTGTTTATACAAAAACTCATGACCGCAGTGTTCTTGGCATGATGAATGAAATAAAGCTTGGGATGGAACATGTCCTGCAAGGATTATCCTACGAGGAGATTGACGCTATCGAAGTAAATGAAAAAAACAACCGGATTATTTTATCCCCATTGAAAGAATTAAAGCCGTTGGATACTTTGATTGCCTATTATAATGAAAATAAATGAAAGCCGCCTGTGAACTGCACCTTTGTTATTAGAACGGACAATAGGGTGTGTTCATATGGCGGTTTTTTTAACCCCAAGTTTAAATGAAGCACAAACGGATATGGGTATATATGAACTCCTTTTCGAGGAAGCTTAAAGGTTTACGAATATACCGTACTGGGTATATAATGTATATACAATGAAAAAATGAAAAACGGAGGTATTACATGTATTTCAAATATTTTTTCGATGAAAATCTTGCGCAGATGTCTTATATGGTCGGTTGTCAGAAAACGGGTGAAGCGCTAGTTGTCGATCCAGCCCGTGATATTACACCTTATCTGGAAACGGCTGAAGCAGAAGGGTTCAACATTACAGCAACGACAGAAACACACATCCATGCAGACTTCGTTTCCGGAGCTCGTGAATTGTCTAAGCGTACAAATGCAAAACTCTATCTTTCCAACGAAGGTGGCGGAGATTGGAAATATCAGTATCTAGATGATGTTGACCATGAGCTGCTTAACGATGGAGATAAATTTTATATCGGAAAGGTCCGCTTTGATGTCATGCATACACCGGGCCATACCCCGGAAAGCATTTCCTTCTTATTGACAGATGAAGGAGGCGGCTCGGAAGTTCCAATGGGTATTTTTACTGGCGACTTCGTGTTTGTAGGGGATGTCGGACGTCCGGACTTGCTTGAAAAAGCAGCAGGAGAAGAAGGTACGTCTGAAAAAGGTGCGCATCAAATGTTTGAATCCCTGAAAAAATTCAAGGAACTGCCTGAGTATGTCCAGCTGTGGCCAGGGCATGGTGCCGGAAGTGCCTGTGGTAAGTCATTAGGCGCTGTACCTCTTTCTACTGTAGGTTATGAAAAACTCAATAACTGGGCAGTTAAAGAAGACATTGAAGATGAATTTGTTAAGAGTCTTCTTGACGGGCAGCCAGAACCGCCGAAATATTTCGCTATGATGAAGAAAATTAATAAAGAAGGTCCGGATTTCCTGGAAGATAAAGACTTAGAGCAGATTTCTATCGATAAACTGGATAGTTATAAGAATGACGATACGATTATACTGGATACCCGTCCTAAGCAGGAATTTGCTAAGGGTCATATAGAGGGAACGATCAATATTCCATTTAATAAGTCATTTGCCAATTGGGCTGGCTGGATGATGGATTATGATAAAGATATCGTATTGATCGCTGATGAGGAAAACACTTATGATATCAACCTTACTCTGCAATCGATCGGGCTTGACCGTGCGGTAGCGTATGTAAAGGCAGAGGATGTCTCTAAACAGTCCAACCTGGAAACTTATGAGAACATTTCGCCAAAAGAGCTGCGTGATAAATACCAGAAAGATGATGACTATGTCACCATCGATGTTCGTGAAGAGTCAGAGTGGAATGAAGGGCACTTAGAAGATGCTGAGCATATCTTCGTTGGTACTCTTCCAGACAATCTCGATAAAATTCCAGAAGGCAAAACTCCTGTCGTCCATTGTCTGTCTGGAGCCCGTTCTGCCATTGCAACCAGTGTCCTGCAAAAGAACGGCTTTAAAGGCGTGAAAAACCTTGAAGGTGGATACGATGCCTGGGTTAAAGAAGATCTTCCAGTAGTAAAAGAGAAATAAGTAATTTATGAAGCACCCGCATAGATATGCGGGTGTATTTTTCATGGAAAAATACAGGGAATACTCCACTCCAGTTGCGGGTAATGGGATATATAGGCTGAATATATGATTATTGGAAATACTTACAATTGTTTCTGAGAAGAAAAGGAGGAATAAAATGGGCTTGAATGTAGCTCAAAAACTGATTAAAGATCATCTTGTTGAAGGTGAAATGACTCCAGGGGAAGAAATCGGTCTGAAAATCGACCAGACCCTCACCCAGGATGCTACCGGAACAATGGTTATGCTGGAATTGGAAGCAATGGGTGTCGATCGAGCCAAGACAGAAGCTTCTGCTCAGTATGTGGACCATAATTTGATTCAAGAGGACAGCAAGAATCCTGATGACCACTTGTTTTTGCAAAGTGCTGCTAAGCGCTTCGGACTTTACTACAGTAAACCTGGAAACGGTGTCAGCCACCCTGTTCACATGCAGCGTCTGGCAAGGCCCGGTAAGACGTTGTTAGGTTCCGACAGCCACACATGTGCCAATGGCTGCATGGGTATGCTGGCAATCGGCGCCGGTGGAATTGATGTAGCGATGGCGATTGCAGGGGAACCGTTTTATGTGAAAATGCCGAAAGTGTGGGGCGTAAAAGTGACCGGAGAATTACCAGATTGGGTAAGCGCCAAGGATGTTATCCTGGAAATGCTTCGAAGACATGGCGTGAAGGCGGCGGCAAATCATGTCTTTGAATATTATGGACCAGGGGTCAAGAACCTGTCTGCAATGGATCGGCATGTTATCGCCAATATGGGAGCAGAGCTTGGTGCGACAGGCACTATTTTTCCATCAGACGACGAAACGAAGCGCTTCATGAAACAGGAACAGAGAGAAGAGGAATGGATAGAACTTAAAGCGGATGAAGGTGCCACGTATGATTTGGAAGAAGAAATCAATCTTTCAGAATTAGAGCCGATGATTGCCAAGCCGACAAGTCCTGGAAATGTTGTTCCTGTCCGTGAAGTAGCCGGCGAACCGATTTATCAGGCATATATCGGATCATCTGCCAACCCCGGCTACCGTGATTTTGCCATTGCTTCAAAAATGGTAGAGGGTCGTAAAGTGGCAGAAAATGTTTCGTTTGATTTGAACCCTACTTCCAGACAAATGTTGCTTGATCTTTCGAAAGAAGGCCATATCGCTAACTTCATCCAATCAGGAGGACGTTTGCATCAAGCAGGCTGTAATGGTTGTATCGGTATGGGTCAGGCTCCGGCGACTGACAGAAACAGCTTACGGACTACGCCGCGTAACTTCCCTGGCAGGTCCGGGACCAAAGAGGATCGTGTATTTCTTGTCAGTCCGGAGACGGCGGCTGCATCTGCGCTTACTGGTGTGATCACAGACCCGCGTACACTTGATATGGATTACCCGGAAGTTCACGAACCTGAAAACCCAACAGTTGACGTTGATTTATTGCAGGAGCCTTTACCAGAAGAAGAGGCTAAGCAGGTAGAGTTGGTGAAGGGGCCGAATATAGCTACCATTCCGAAAATGGAAGGACTTCCGAAAAATTTAGAACTTCCTGTATTACTGAAAATGGGTGACGACATATCAACGGATGAAATCCTGGCTGGAGGAGCAAGAGTGCTTCCATACCGAAGTAATCTTCCTGAGATCAGTAAGTTTTGCTTTGAAATTGTTGATGAGACCTATTATGATCGGGCCATGGATATTCGTGACCATGGTGGCCACGCTATTGTGGGTGGACAAAACTACGGACAAGGGTCCAGTCGTGAACATGCTGCATTAGCTCCCCGATATCTTGGTTTGAGGGTCGCGCTTGTTAAGGACTTTGCCAGAATACACTGGCAGAATCTGGCTAACTTCGGTATCCTGCCGGTCACATTTGTCGATGAGTCAGATTGGAAAGAGTTAGAACAAGGAGACGTATTACAGTTTGAGGAATTAAGGGAGAAAATTAAAGAAAGCAATCGATTTGAAGTAAAAGTGAAAGGGAAAGATAAATCCATCAAAGTAGAGCATGCACTTTCACCGCGTCAGTTAGAGTTCATCCTTATGGGTGGTTTGATCAACTGGGTGAAGGAACGTTTGCAT
Source organism: Thalassobacillus devorans MSP14 (assembly GCF_000496835.1). GTDB lineage: Bacteria > Bacillota > Bacilli > Bacillales > Halobacillaceae > Thalassobacillus > Thalassobacillus devorans_B. The sequence goes on along the minus strand of NZ_KI543237.1, from coordinate 894,303 downwards.
CGGTGAATAAATACAGGAAGACTATAGGGACGTAGACGATCTGCGTCCTTTTTTCTTGTCTTAAAGGAGGCTATCTCGTAGAGCGGAAACCTGGAGCATTGTCCTGCTGCCTTTCCCGGCGCTTCATTTCCTGCTTCAGCAGCTCTATAAATTCATCATCCACATTCAGCTTAAGTGCAGCGCGATAAGCCTGGATTAACATTTCATAGGATAGGTTTTCCATGTGTAGGTACTCCTTTCAAAAGTCAGGAAAGCTTCGTGGCACAAGTGGCAGCGCCAGTGATGTTACCTTCTTCATCCCATATAGGCTGGGCGAATACATCGTAAATGGTACATCCTTCCGGTCTTTCAAAACGGATGGTTTTACGAAGCGGCTTTCCTTCCTTGATTACTTCGCGTTTCATTTTCATTAAGGTGAGCATTCCCTCGCTGGAACCCAATTCATCATCCCTTTTTCCCAGTAGGGAATTCTCACTATAATGGGAAGGGGCGTTAAAAACCCAGGTGTAACGTAAATCTTTTCCACAATGGGCCAGTACCACTGGTGAGCTCAGCAAGGCGGTTTGAAAAGGATCGCTGATGTGTTCTGTGAAAAAAACAGATGGGTGGATATGAAAAAAATCTGCAATTTGTTTAGCGACAAATATACTGGGATTGCGTGCTCCGTTTTCGATTTGAGCGTAGTATGCCCGATCGATATGAACCTTTGATGCTACTTCCTGCTGCGTGTACATTTTTTCTTTTCTAAGCTTAATCAGCCATGTTCTCATTTAACCGCTTCCTCACTGTAGCCATACTTCTATAGTTAGTAATTCTGCATAATCATCATATTTCCTTGTGGCAAATTGCAACACTAATAGAAAAGCAGGGAAATAGATTGTAGAAAGGTTCTTTTAACCTGGCAGGACCTTACTAAAAAACAAAAATCATTGGTGGTCAACAGGTAATCCTGATAATATTAAGTATAATGGATGACAAGGAGAAATTCACAATGGCTTGGGATTTACTTAATATTATTGCTGTGGCTGCTTTTGCTTTTAGTGGGGCAATTGTTGCTTTGAGCGAGCGGTACGATATATTTGGCACTTTCATGTTGGGAATCGCTACTCCTTTTGCGGGTGGTATTATCAGGAATATCGCTTTAGACTTACCGGTAGTCCATGTGTGGGAGCAGGGCTATCTATTTTACATAGCCGTGTCGACGATAGCGATCGTTTACTTTTTCCCTAAAAACTGGGTCATGTTTTGGGACCGCTGGAACATCTATCTGGATGCTATCGGTTTATCTGCCTTTGCTATCCAGGGAGCTGCCTTTGCGGTGGATACAGGATTTCCTCTCGGAGGAGTAATTTTTGCAGCTATTTTGACAGGAGTCGGCGGGGGGATGACAAGGGATGTGTTAGCCCAGCGGAAACCGATGGTACTGCACCAGGAAATCTATGCTGTATGGGCTATGCTTGCGGGTTTAGCCATTGGATTAGAATGGGTGGACGTCAATCAGACATTTGAGATGTACCTCTTATTTTTTGTGATTATCCTGCTCAGAGTGCTTTCCTATCACTTAGGCTGGCATTTACGTTTTCGCGACCTTTATCGTGTATAGGAAGTGCCGCCGTCTAGTATTCCGGAAAAAGATGAAGCGTGAATATGAAAAAAGCAGCCCGACCATTAGTGTAATGGATCGGGCTGCCTCTATTCCGCACAAGCCGTGGCGTTTTTCTTAAAACGTCATTACCAGCTAGGCACTTAAGCTTCAGTTCTCAAACACGGAATAAATCGCCGGATAGGTAGCGTTCACCTGTATCCGGTGCGATGGCGACAATCACTTCGCCCGGGTTCTTCTGTTTCGCGACCTGGATAGCTGCATAGCAGGCTGCGCCTGCAGAAGTTCCAACAAGAATTCCTTCTTCACGTGCTAACCGACGGGTGATATCATAAGCATCATCATCTTCGATTTTGAAAATTTCGTCATAGACTTCCTGGTTCAAGATGCTTGGAATGAATCCCGGGCTTGTGCCGACAAGTTTATGCTTGCCTGGCTTTCCGCCTGATAATACAGGGGAGCCTGCTGGCTCTGCCACATGAATGGTCATATCGGAAAAATGTTTTTTTAGCTCTTCTCCTGTGCCTGTAATTGTTCCACCGGTACCCGCTGTGGACACAAAAGCCGATAATGGTTTGCCTAACTCTTCCATCGCTTTAATAATTTCCGTAGCAGTAGTGTACCGATGGGCATCAGGGTTGGCTTCATTTTCAAATTGCATCGGCATGAATCCTCCTGGAGTTTCAGCTACCAGTTCTTTGGCCTTCTCAATGGCACCAGGCATTTTATCAGCTCCAGGTGTCAAAATGATTTCTGCGCCGTAAGCTTTTAGCAAATTGATTCGTTCCTGTGTCATGGTGTCCGGCATGACAAGGATAGCACGGTAGCCTCTAGCTGCAGCATTCATAGCCAGACCTATACCGGTATTTCCACTTGTCGGCTCAATGATGACGGAGCCTTCTTTCAAATGACCTGCTTTTTCAGCTTCTACAATCATATTGTAAGCAGCACGGTCTTTTACGCTGCCGCTAGGGTTGAACATTTCAAGTTTCAAGTATATATCCGCCCCATTTTCGGGAGAAAGACGATTCAGTTTGACCAGTGGTGTATCTCCGATCAATTCTGCCATATTATTTACAACTTTCATGCCGTCACATCCTTTGCATCATATATATAGTATTTTAACATATTATAAACTCTAATACCTACTAAGGTGATAGGAATTGGTTGGCTCATATAAAAAAGGACACAAAAGTGCCCTTTACATATTGTTTCTTCTTTCAACGTATAGTAGAATAAGAAACGTCTATTCATATATTGTAAAATTATAAAATTACCCAATTATAATTTTACTACATCAATCATCTGTTGTCAACAGGAATAGATAGAAAAGATGGGGAGTGAAGCCATTGGATAAAAATACCCGTGTATGGAAGCAGGAACAAGCCCGTGTCGAAGAGATCACCGGGCTTATCCAGGCAAAGAGACAATCACTGGAAGAAAACACCGGGCAGCTAAAAGAAAACATCATTAGTTTAAGAAAAAATTTCTGGGAAGATGTCACCGTCAACATTGATGAACCGGACGAAGTGATTGAGACTTATGCCAGTATAAAGCAGCAAGCAGAGCTTTTATCCGAACGGGAGCGAAGTCACGGGCAATTTTATAAGTCGATCAAACTTTACAGTCGCCTGGAAGACTCACCATATTTCGGTCGGATCGATTTTACCGAGCAAGGCGGTCAAAAAGAAACGGTGTATATTGGTATCGGCTCCCTTATGGATAAGGATGAGGATGACTTCCTCATTTATGATTGGCGTGCTCCTATTGCAAGCATGTATTATGACTACTCCCCAGGACCAGCACACTACGAGACGCCTGAAGGCAAGATTAAAGGTGAGATGGAACTCAAACGTCAATTTATAATTAGAAATGGGAAAATCACGGGAATGTTTGATACAGGTCTGACGATAGGTGATGAACTGCTGCAGCAGGTACTTGGCGGCAATGCAACCTCTCAAATGAAAAGTATCGTAGCAACAATACAAAAAGAACAAAATCAAATTATCCGATATGAAAAAAATAACATGCTTGTTGTACAGGGTGTTGCCGGAAGCGGGAAAACTTCTGCTGCCATGCAGCGTATTGCCTATTTGCTATATCGCTACCGCAAAACAATCCGGGCTGATCAGGTTTTGCTGTTTTCCCCGAACCAAATGTTCATCAGTTATGTGTCCTCCGTTCTGCCTGAGCTCGGAGAAGAAAATATGCGCCAAAATACATTTCAAGAATATGCCGCACAACGGCTGGATGATGAATATACATTGGAATCCCCATTCGAGCAGTTGGAATATTTGTTAACAGCACAGTCGGCGAACAACTATGAGGCAAGGGTTGACGGGATTCATTATAAGGCTGAGCTGGCCTTCAAGAAGATGATAGATGAATATGTCAGTAAGCTCGCAACACAAGGGATGAAGTTCCGCAATATCAAGTTCCGTGGTGAACCGATAGTCAGTGGAAAAGATATAACCGATTATTTTTATCAGTTAAATGCCAACATGTCGATTCCGAATAAAATAGAACTGGTGATGGATTGGCTGTTAGCGAAGGTAGACGATTTAGCTAAAGAAGAATTAACGAAAGACTGGCCGGTGGAAGAAGCTTCTTTCATGGATAAAAAAGATTATCTGGACGCCTTCAAAGAACTGCAAAAGAATCAGCGTTTCAATGAGGAAACGTTTGATGATTATCAGAGGGAAGAGCAGATGCTGGCGAAAATGATCGTCGATCGCAGTCTTCGGCCATTACGTAATAAAATCAAAAACTTAAAGTTTATTCATATGAAAAGGGTATATCAAGGGTTATTCGAACAGGATTTACCAGCAGATTATCCGGGGAAATGGAAAGAGATAGGGGAAAGTACTATTGCTGCTATCCAATCAAAAAAGCTTCCGGCAGAAGATATTACGCCGTATTTATATTTGCAGGATCAGATAGAAGGGAGAAAAATAAATCCTGTTATCCAATATGTATTCATCGATGAAGCACAGGATTATTCTCCCTTCCAATTTGAATTCATCCAGCAGCTTTTCCCTAATGCGCACTTTACTTTATTAGGGGACTATAACCAGGCGATCCTGGCCAATGTGGGAGAGGCCCCAACTATTCTTGAAGCCGCAGGCGGGTATGAAAATGTAAAGCGCATCCGGCTGATGCGCAGTTATCGTTCCACAAAGCCGATTGTCCACTTTACGAGCAAGCTGATTCCGGGTGGTCATGAAATTGAGGCGTTTAACCGAGATGGAAGGCTTCCACGCCTCCATAGTCTTCATAAGGAGACAGAGCAGGTAAAACAGCTGAAGAAAATAATTAAAGAACGACAGCGGGAAGGACAGGAAACTATAGCGATTCTTGGAAGGACTAAAGAGGAATGTCAGGAGATTGTATCTGAATTAGAAGGTGAATTTTCACTTCGTTTTATCTATAAAGAATCACAGCCATTTGAAAAAGGCTTAATGGTTTTGCCGGTCTATTTGGCTAAAGGAATTGAATTTGATTCTGTTATTATTCCGGATGCATCTGCATCCACTTATTTCGATCAAAGTGAACGTAAACTGTTTTATACTGCGTGCACAAGGGCTATGCATGAATTGGATATTTGTTATATCGGAGAAATGAGTCCCTTTTTAAAACAGATACCAAGAGACTTATATGAATACGAATGAAATTACCCCCCTGTTATCATGGAAACAGGGGGGGTTGTTTAAAAATTCTCTTTTGCAAATTCCTGTGCGAACCGGAAGCTGTGGTTCGGGACTCTGATCTTAAAGGCAAGCTGGTTTGTTTTCAGATTAAAACGATCTACCCGGAGGTCGAAATTGCTGGCGGGTTTCATCTCAGTGACTGCTACATAAATGGTTTCCTCGTTCGGGTTTATGATAACCCATTCAGGAAGATCGAAACTCTTATTGACATACTCTAATACTTTTTTATTGGGAAGCGGCAGCTTTCCGAGTGATATTCCCTCCTGCTGAAGAACGACATCTCCATTTTCCTGAACAATAGGCTCAAAGTTCATTTTCAATGGTATTTTTTGGTCGAATGCTTTGATGTTGCCTTTCAATTCGACGTTGCGCTCTAATGACACGGAGTAGTTCAAGTCATCATCGCTTGGCAGCTGACTTAAGAACTCATTGACGAGCTGTTCAAGGTTTTCTTTGGTCGAGACAATTGTAAATTCTGCTTCTTCCGTTTTCTGTTGATCCTCAACATTGACGATCGTATAGGAAGTAGGTAAAAAAATCAAAGCTAATATCCATATAATGATCCCAATGTTCAGAGCTGCGAGTGCTAAGAATAATACTTTCCATTTATTTTTGAAGTCTATAAATTTCATATCATTCCACCTGATAAATTATGAATTTCAACCGTGTCATTGCTTTTGCTCAATATCTGGTCTTATATATTCTAACACGCGCTCGGCAATAAGTTTATATCCTTTTTTATTCGGATGGAAATGATCTTCCCACAACAGCCTTTCCTCTGCATTTGTAAAGAGATCCTCAATAGGGATAAATGTAACTGCATCATATTCTTCTGATACTTCAATGCCGATTTGATTCCAATCGCTCATGATTCGCCCCATTTCAGGGATATTAGTGAAATAGCCTTCAAATGGGTTGAATAGACCTAAATGATAAATGCTGGCATCCGGGTTTTTTTCCAGTATTATTTGAAATATTTCTTCTAAATTCTGTCTATATTGATCCTGAACTTCTACAAAATCCTGATAGTCCAAATTTTGGAAGTTATCTTTGATGACTTTCATGACATCATTGGCTCCGATTGTGATTAAAACAATGTCCGCATCTTCAAGGGAATTGGATATTTCCTCCGTCTTCATACGTTTGATCAGCTGATCCGTACGATTGCCGCGCTTCCCATAATTCTCTATTTTCAGGTTAGGATAAAGCTCTGCATTCTGTAAATTCTCTTCCAGAATACCAACATAGCCGCCATTCCCGGTATCATCCCCGACTCCCTGGGTCAGGGAATCCCCTATTGCTACTATTTTCAGGTCTTTTTTAAGGAACAATCCTACTGCGTTTTCAAGAGCGTTGGTAAACGAGTCTTTTATATCCTCACCAAGCGTTTTATCTTCTTCCTCAGGTGTATCGCTGTTTTCCGGGAGATCTTCATTCTCCTCGAGTGCTGTTGTATCGTCTGCTTGCTCTTGGGGCGTTTGAGCCGTATCATTATTAGTAGCAGGCTGTTCTTGTGAAATTGCTATAATAAAAAGGCCTGTCACTAGAATGATGGCCGTGATTATAAGAAAAAATGATTTGTTTTTCACAGTATCACACCTGTATTGTTTGTTTTCCTATATTATATGCTTTACCACTGGTTTGTGGAAATTATTTTGTTTCCTTATTACAGTAATATTCTAATAGACAAACGTTTATTATACATGTTTCGGTTTTAATGCTGACAAATTGTCCGTGGCCAAGGATTTAATGATAATTGAGGGTGAAAATATCATGAAAGAAATGAAGATATCTATCCGCTCCCTCGTTGAATATGTCTATCGTGGAGGAGACATTGATAACCGTTTTCGTTCGAGCAGTTCCCTTATGGAAGGAACGATCATTCACCAGCATATCCAGCGGGAGTATAAGGATCAGGATGAGAAAGAGGTCTTTTTAAAGACAGAATTCCAACAAGAAGGTATGAAAATCATAGTTCATGGGCGTTGTGACGGTTTGTTGAAAACTGAAACAAGTGTTGTCATCGATGAGATCAAGTCAACATCCATGCCGCTTGAAGAATTAACAATTGATAGCTTCCCTGTATATTGGGCGCAGGCGAAGGGGTATGCGTATATCTACGCACTGGATCATCAACTGAAAGAGATAAAAGTCCAGTTGACTTATGTGCAAAAAACTACTAAAGAAAAGAAGCGATTCATACAAACCTGCTCATTTGAAGACCTTGCAGACTTTATGGAGGAAACCATTGCTGCATACACTTCCTATGCGCGGATTCTCGCCAATATCAGAGAAGAGAAGCATCACAGCATCACTGAATTGAATTTTCCGTTTTCTTCGTATCGGCCTGGTCAGCGTAAGTTGGCAGGGGCCGTATACAAGACAATCAAAGAAGAACGGAACTTATTTGGACAGGCTCCGACAGGTATCGGGAAAACGATCTCTACTCTTTTTCCTGCAGTAAAAGCGATGGGCGATACAGAGACAGAGCGCCTGTTTTACCTTACTGCAAAGACGATCACCCGGATGACAGCTGAGGAAGCGTTAGCTTTAATGGAAGAAAGCGGGCTGCGCCTAAGGTCGGTTACACTGACGGCCAAGGATAAAATATGCTTTCAGGAAGAGACGATCTGCCAGCCTGAATACTGCGAATTCGCAGATGGATATTATGACAGAGTGAATGGCGCAATTATTGATATTTTAAGGACTGAAACCCGGATGACCCGGGGAGTGATCGAGGAATACGCAAGAAAACACCGGGTCTGTCCCTTCGAGTTTTCACTCGACCTCGCTTATATCGTTGATGTGGTCATTGGTGATTATAACTATATTTTCGACCCAAGGGTTTCCTTGAAAAGGATGGTAAACGAAGACAGGAAGCAAACAGCTTTACTTGTAGATGAAGCGCATAACCTTGTCGAAAGGTCCCGGGGGATGTTTTCTGCTGACCTGACCAGTGGTGCCTTTAATGATTTAAAGGAGCTTTATGCAGGGGGAGAGCTGTCGGAAGCAATAGATTATGTGGTGGCAGCTTATGAAACGCTCTTTGCTGACCATAAAAAACACCAAAACTTTGTAATGGAAGAAGTACCGGGAATGATGGAAGAAGCAGTCGATCACTTCGTAGCAAAAGCAGAACAGGAATTAAGGGAGAAACCGGAAAGAGAACAAAACGACTTGCTGCTCGAAACTTATTTTGAAGCTCAAAACTTTCTGAAAATACTTCAGCTGGTAGATGATCATTATGTAATCTATGGCAGCATTGAACAAAATAATGTAGCCCTGCGTTTGTATTGTGTCGATCCTTCTTATTTACTTAACGAGGTCAGTAAACAATATGGGGCTTCTGTGTTTTTTTCTGCAACCTTATCCCCTTTCCCATATTATAAGGATATGCTGGGAGGAAAAAAGGAAGATTATATCCTGCAATTAGGTTCCCCATACGACTATAACCAGGTAGACATTACTGTTCGGCCGTTGTCGACCAGGTATAAAGATCGGGAAGAGACCAGCGTTCAGTTGGCAGAAAGTTTATATGATATGGCTGAAAGAGTGAAAGGGAATCATTTATTCTTTTTTCCTTCTTATCATTATATGGAACACGTTTATTCAGAGTGGTTAAAACAGAATAAGCAAGGGAGGAAGTTTCGTTCCATTATCCAAAGCCAAGGGATGACGGAGCAAGAACGTGATGACTTTCTGGGAAGTTTTCAAGAAGGAGAAGACCAGAAGCTTATTGGCTTTGCTGTGCTGGGTGGGGTGTTTTCTGAAGGGGTGGATTTACGAGGAGATCGTTTGAACGGTGTTGCAATCGTAGGAATAGGATTGGCCCCTAGAAGTATGGAACGTGATTTAATAAAGAATTACTTCGATAAAAAAGGTAAAAATGGCTATGATTATGCTTATGTGTATCCTGGTATGAACAAAGTACTTCAGGCTGGAGGAAGGTTGATCCGGTCAGAGGAGGACCATGGCAGCATCCTATTAGTGGATGACCGTTTCCTTACTAATAAATATTTAAGTTTATTTCCGTCTGAATGGTCTCATTATAATGTCAACAAATGAGGAAATTCGTCATTATTTCCGGGGAAATAATACAGGTTGTAGAATTACGTAAAAAATTGACGCATCATTTGCGTCTTTTTTTATATCCAAAAAAAATTAGGGAAGGATAATTTTAAGCTCACTACTAAATATGAACTTTTTGTGAATTTCAAGTTTTGTGAAAGCGGATAAGGGAAATGGCGATATTAGTTGTCTGTACCATATTTCTGAAATTTTGACGGAGGGTTTGAAATGTCGAATCAAAAAGTAAAGAACCGCTGGTTAATTGCTTTGTGTGCAGTTGGCATCCATATTTCGATTGGATCCGTCTATGCATGGAGCAACTTCACTACACCTTTAGGTGAAAAGTTTGGCTGGTCCTCCAGTCAAGTTCAGTTCACCTTTAGTCTTGCGATCTTATTTTTAGGCTTATCGGCAGCTTTTTTAGGCTGGTTTGTTGAAAAGTATGGTCCTCGGGTTGCAGGGATCACGGCAGCTATCTTTTTTGGAATTGGGGTGGCCGGTTCTGGTTTTGCCGTCCAGATGGGGTCTCTTTGGCTCCTGTATATCTTCTATGGCGTATTAGGCGGGGTAGGCCTGGGTGTCGGGTATATTGCACCGGTATCTACCTTGGTTAAATGGTTCCCGGATCGCCGCGGATTGGCGACAGGTATGGCGATCATGGGCTTTGGCTTTGCTGCTGCCATAGCAAGTCCGGTAATGGACCTGCTAATTGACTCAGTAGGAATTGCTATGACCTTTTATATTCTGGGTATCAGCTATTTCATTATCATGATTTTATCCTCTTTGTATATCGAACGTCCACCTGAGGGGTGGAAGCCGGAAGGGTTTGAAGGTGATACAGGAGAAGAGAATAAAAAAGACCTTGCTTACCTGAGTGCGAGAGAAGCTCTCAAAACAAAGCGTTTTTATTATTTGTGGATCATGTTGTTCATTAACGTGACCTGTGGAATCGCTGTTATTTCTGCAGCGAAACCTTTAGCAGTTGAAAGTGTGGGAATGAGTACAGGAGCTGCTGCAACCCTTGTCGGTGTCATGGGTATCTTCAATGGAGGAGGCAGAATTGGCTGGGCAAGTCTCTCTGACTATATTGGACGAAGTAATACTTATTTGATTTTCTTCATCCTGCAAATAGGATTATTCATCCTCTTGCCATGGACAACCGTAACTGCCTTATTCGTAATTTTCCTTGCAGTTATCTATACATGTTATGGTGGTGGGTTTTCTACACTTCCTGCATTTATCGGCGACTTGTTTGGTACGAAAGAATTAGGAGCAATCCACGGGTTTCTCCTGACAGCATGGGCAGCGGCGGGTTTAGTCGGACCTATTTTTGCTGCATGGATGAAAGATACAACAGGAAGCTATGAAAGCAGCTTGCTTTACTTCGCTGGCTTTTTCGTCATTGCTTTAATCGTATCTATCTTGACAAAGATAGACATCAGAAAAAAGCGGAAAGAAAATAAGGCAAATGCTTAAAAAGAAGGGGATCCCCCTTCTTTTTTTACATATTCTGAAACTTTTTACCACTCCATTCGTGTAATATAGTAGTAGGAGGTGCGGGTTGGATGTGGTATAAGAACAAAAGTTATTGGATATTTCCGCTCATTATTTTATTGGCAGGGACAGCTTTGTTATTTTTTGAAAATTTGCAAAAAGTTACAGAACTTGCAGATGAGGGGATAAGCAGAAGCTGGAAAATCGGAGAGACTTCTCTGAGAACAACCCCTTTTATATACGAAAAGGATGATGGTTACATAGTAAGCTACTTTTATGAAGAATCATTGATCGAAAGGACTTACGATAAGAAGTGGGAGATGCAGTCGGAGCGTCCATATGCGATCGACTATCAGAAGTTTTCCCGGGTTTTTAACAATGGCGAAACGCTGCTCTATACGGATTCACAAGCCCTTTTTCATGGGGAAGAGGGGGAGAAACTGACAGAAATTGATGGATTTTTTCCTACACAGAATCATGTAGTTTACTTACAGGAAAATCGATTATTTCACCTTGATCCCGATACCTTGCAATCTGAAAATATTTTAGAATTAGATAATAATCGTGCGGATGTCCATGTAAAGGAAACGTCTGCTGGTCTACATATCCTTACTGTAACTCCTGGAAACAGTTCGTCCGATTTGAAAGTTTATCAAATGGGAGAACAGCACAATCTGGAATTACTAACAGAAAAGTCTTTCCCTGTAAAATCAGGAGAAACTGTAAGAGAAGTGGCCTTTGATGTTCAGGGCAGGAATCTTGGCCTGATGATTGGTACGCTTCAAAAGCAAAGCGTTTCGGGTAATCCCAAGTATTATTATTATTATGCAGCAGAGGACTTAAAGGGGAACGATCTTTCTTTACATTCTTTAGAGGCAGAGGACCCCTTTGGGCATGGGAGTTTGAAAGAATGGAGTAATTTGCAGCTTTCTCTGAATGAAAACGGTGCTAGCGTTTTATTTGCTGCCCACGGGGCAACCAGGACCACCTACAAAGACACTCCCGCATTCAATGTGTATGAGCTGAAAATCCATGAAAATCAAGTGGTGACGACCAGGTTTAGTAATACACCGGGGCGTTCCGTAAATCCAATACGGGTAGGAGGGGAGGCTGTCCTATGGATGGATACGAAGGGAGAAACGAATGAAATCAATGTCGCCTCCCGGGAGGAAGTGTTGATATCAAAAGCAGAAGGATACAAACAGGCTGATTTTATCAGCGCTCTGGGTAAGACAATGGGAATGTTTTCATACGCGCCGTTTACTTTTTTCATCACTTTCATGTGGTATATTTGGCCATTTCTGTTTATTTTCTTAATGATGGGTGCTTTCGGAGGAGTGGTTGAAGAAGGAAAGAAATGGGTGATGCACACAGCACTGGCGCTATATATATTATCGGCACTATTATGGAATGACATGTTATTTTCTGAAAAGCTGATGTCCAGGATGCCGGAATACTTGAATTTTCAAGGTAGTACCTGGTTGTTACTAACAGTTTTTGCAGTAATTGCTTATCTGCTGATGGAGCGGGAAGGAAAGTGGAAAGATTGGGGAATCCCAATGAAATTCACTTATTTTGTAGGTATTCACCTCTTGCTCGTAACTGTATTCATTGGACCATATCTACTCTAAAGGCTCGGTTAAACGTTGTTATTGAGTTTTCATAAGAGACTTATTCAATTATAGGGCCGAAAAGTCGAAGACTTGATTTCGAGATATTGTAAGAGGAGAAGGGCGTAGGGGAACAACTCGCTTTCCGTGGGCGAGTGATGAGCCTCCTCGAGCTGACGCTCTGTGGGGTCTCATCTAACATCGCATTTCCCACAGGAGTCTCGCCATTCCCCTACGCCCTTTGCCATATAAGTAAAGGGAGCAATGTGAAAACAACTCTGAAAAATAACAGAACACTATAAAAACCAGTCTGTCAGTTATCCCTTTCAATGGCCGACTGGTTTTTATCATTAATGAAGCTTTCTTTCTATTCGATTTTCCAAAAGTATAATGAAGTAAGAAAGGGGGAGGATCATGTACAAATTGTTGCTTTTATTCCTGACATTGATTCTGGTTGCTGGGTGTTCATCAAATAATGAGTCACCCGAGACAAAGACACCTGAGAAAAATAACGGGAAAAGGTCTGAGATAGAAGTGCTGACTGCCAATTTGAATTCTCCGTGGGATATTGAAATCGCCGGGGATACATTTTTTATCACGGAACGAGAAGGAAACATTGTCACCTGGTCTGCGGAATCAAAGCAAAAAAGGCAGCAGGTCATAACTGAAAAGGCTATACACCAGCAAGGTGAAGGCGGATTGCTCGGCTTCCAGCTCCGTCCTGATTTTGCAGAAACGAAAGAAGCTTATGTTTATCATACTTATCGACAGGATGGCACCACGAAAAATCGGGTGATTGTCATACGTCTTGAAGATGGACAATGGCGGGAGGTTGACGTGATTATAGAGGGTATACCGGGTTCCAGCTTTCATAACGGCGGCCGTATAAAAATTGGTCCTGATAACAAGCTGTATATAACGACTGGCGATGCTTCGGACCAACGTGCAGCCCAGCAATTGGGAAGTCTGGCGGGAAAGATTCTCAGGATGAATTTGGATGGCAGCATACCAGAGGATAACCCTTTTGAAAATTCTTACGTCTACACTTTAGGACATCGTAATCCGCAAGGGATCGCCTGGACAGAGAATGGGGAAATGTATGCATCTGAGCATGGTTCCAATGCTCATGATGAAATCAACAAAATTGAAGCAGGGAGTAATTATGGCTGGCCTGTGATAAAAGGGGATGAAGAACAAGAAGGTATGGTGACGCCTATCTTCCATACCGGTACCGACACCTGGGCCCCATCCGGAGTGGCAATAGAAAATAATCGATTGTACATTTCCAGTCTGCGCGGGCAGGCTCTCCGTACCATGGACTTGAATGAATTGGAACCCATGGTTATGACGGATGAATATGGGCGAATCCGCGATGTCACGATTGAAAACGGGGATATTTATTTCATTAATAATAATACTGATGGACGAGGCTCTCCTGCAGCAGACGATGATCGCTTGTTTAAGGTTACTAATCAGTGATGGGCTGGGGGTAGAATCCATTTTATTTAGGGAGCGAGGTGTTTTACCAGCCAGTCAGTGAGCAAACTTTCTACTTTATTCAGGTAGCCAAAAAATGTATGATTAGCGCCATGGATGACTTCAAGCTTTGACTGGGGAGGGAGCCATTTCATCCCTAGTCTGGAAATGTTGGAGAGTTTTACTTCTTCCTCGTCTGCATCACCATGGATAATCAACACGGGACAGTCGATTTTTGATAAGAGCTTTTGTTGGTTACACGTTTCAAAATCCATGAGCATTTGACGATCGATTTGAATATTCTCCCGGTGAGGACTTTGAGTTTTTTCGACAAGGTACCCTTGGACTGTCACATCGTCCAGCTGTTCTTCCGTGAAATGTTCGGTCCACTCATATTTGATTGGCCCCGTAAGGGCCCCGCTTAGCATGATAACCTCGACACCTTCGGTGAAACTTTCCAGACAGACTCTGCTGCCAAGACTGTGACCATAGAGGCCAATTCGCGTAAAACCTAAGTTTTTCACATAAGAAATGGCTGCCTGTAAATCATCTATTTCTTTCTGCAGGGTGATTCGGTCGTCATCGCTTTCCCCGCAGCCGCTGAAATCAAATTTCAATACACTGAACCCATGCCGGTGGAAGGCTTTGGAGAATCGGTCGAATCTACCTTTTAAAGATTTATCAGAAGTGAAGCCGTGGCACATGATGACAATCCTCTCCTGTGAAGCTGGATACAACTCACCAATCAAATTCAAATGACGGGAATTCTTAAAAGAAATTTTTTTCATCAATGTGCCTGCCTCCCTATCAGTTATCTTCTGAAATATAGTTTCCCTGGACAAACGTCATAATGGCGAACACAATGAAGGAAAGCATTAAAATTGATCCGCCCACAATGAAAAAGATGAGATTGAAAGTGTTCATGTCCCCGAAAGGTTTGACGTAATAGAGCCACATTCCTGCTGTCAGTCCAATCGACCCGATGAAAGCTGTCCATACCTGAGTAGTTGCAAGCACTGATTTTTTGGGGATGGGGAAAACTTTATAATAGATGGCAAAAGAAAATAGCGATAACCAACCGACAACAAGGATGTGGGCGTGAACTGCTCTGAATTCATAACCTCCTGCGCCAGCCATATGGGATCCGATAAATGCACCTATCAAAGCATATATTGCTGAAACACGAACTAGAAAACGCGTACGATCCATAATACTCCTCCTACTAAAATAAATACTATCATTAGCACTATGACCACCTTATTATATCGGAAGCATGACATGATGAAAACATGTGTCACAGGAATGTCGATTTAATTAGAGACGGTTTGTTTTATAAAAATTCATCAGTAATGTAACATGAAAAGGAGAGAATATATGAAACTGGCAATGATTCATCATATCAGTTTAAAGACAAGTGATTTGGAAAAAGCGAAGCGTTTTTATGGAGAAGTACTAGGGTTAGTGGAAGAAGACAGACCCAATTTCTCATTTGCGGGTGCGTGGTACCGGATCGGGGAGTATAAACAGCTGCATTTAATCGAGGATCCCGGGTTTATCTACAACCCTGGTCGTCATATTGATACAAGAGGGAACCATGTCGCATTCCGAGTGGACAGCTATCAGGAGACAGCGGCACACTTGAAAGCCAGTGAAATTGAAATAAAAGAGAAGCCCAATAGTACCAGTGGTTTTGCTCAAATTTTCTGCTGTGATCCCGATGGTCATATCATTGAGTTCCACGTCCCTCAACAATAGTAATACATCTGGGAGGAATGAATTTGAAAAAAATGTTCGTCTTGTTTTTCACGGCTTCACTTCTGACCGCATACAGCCAAGTAGGGATCGTCCAAGCTTCTAGTAGTTACAGCGAAGACGGGGAGAAGGTTGTCCAGGAAGTGGAGCAATTTTTATAGGAGCCTATGAAAAATCTAAAGAAAGTTTACAAGAAACTAATATACTGACTTATTTAGAAAATGCTTATGATACTACTAAGCAAAAGGTGACAGAGACCGAAATACCGACGTATATTCAAGAGGTGAAGGATAAGCTGTTATCTTTGGGTGAACAGTTCAAGCAGGAGTTCCAACAGGGGATGACGGAATGGAGTGAAGAGGGGATCGACAGGAAGGAATTTGCTGATTCTTCGCTTATGAAGGTGATGAATGATTTCAGAGAGATAGGCGAGAGTATGAAAAACCTGTTATAACAGGTTTTTGATGGCGGGATAGTGAACAGAGAAAAGCTGACCATTCTTTCGGTCAGCTTTTCTTATCCTTTAAGAAGGTTAAACTTTGTTAAAGGGTTAAAGTAAAAGAAGCGGCTTTTCACCATAAGGAATTTGCTATAAGCCAAGTTTCACTAATTTTTCAGACTTAGTATTTTCCGCTATTATAGAAGAAAGTACATAGAAGGAGTGGGCAGGATGAAGCGACGTTTGCAGAAAGTGGGACAGCATTTAAAAGAAGCTGGCATGGATGCAGCTTTTATTAACGGGAAGGAGAATTTCTTTTATCTAAGTGGATTTCATACGGATCCACATGAGCGTCTGATAGGTTTGATGGTGTTTCCGGAAGCGGAACCGGTAGCCATCGTTCCTGCAATGGAAAGCGGACAGCTGCGTCAAACTGGATGGCAATATGAAGTAATCGGCTATGCTGATCATGAAGATCCTTGGGCCATGTTAGGGGACTCATTAAATGAAAAAGGAAAGACCAGCCTATCCGTTTTAGGTATCGAAAAGGATGTTCTATCCTATGGCAGAACAGAATCGTTATTAAAATTATTTCCGGAACAGGAGATCGTTGACGTTTCCGGTATATTGAATGAGATGCGTGTGATCAAAGATGCCTCCGAAATAGATATTATCCGTCGTGCCGCTGAACTGGCTGATTACGGTGTGAAAGCAGGTGTAGAAGCTCTGCAGGCAGGAATTTCCGAAATGGAAGTGCTTGCGAAAATCGAATATGAGCTCAAGAAAAAAGGCGTCCGTGAAATGTCGTTTTCCACTATGGTATTATTCGGCGAAAAGTCCGGGCAGCCTCATGGGTCTCCTGGCGACCGCAAGCTTCAAGAAGGTGATTTCGTATTATTTGATTTAGGAGTCGTGCTTGAAGGTTATACTTCTGATATTACACGTACGTTTGTCTACCAATCTGCCAATGCTAAACAAAAAGAAATTTATGAAACGGTGTTAGAAGCCCAGAAAGCTTCCTTGGAAATAAGTAAGCCAGGGTCGAGAATCGGGGATTTGGATCAGACTGCCCGGAATATTATAGAATCTGCAGGTTATGGTGACAAATTCCCGCATCGCATCGGGCATGGGATGGGTATCAGTGTGCATGAATTTCCTTCGATGAGCCACTTGAATGATGGGAAATTGAAAGAAGGGATGGTCTACACCATTGAGCCTGGCATCTATGATCCGGCAATAGGCGGGGTCAGGATTGAAGATGATGTATTGATTACAAAGGACGGTTATGAGACATTAACAAAGTTTCCGAAAGAATTACAGATCATAGAATAATAAAAAGCGGATTACCTTCACGAGAGGTAATCCGCTTTTTTTGGCATGCAGGGAGGGTTAAATCAGAATATAGCCATGTTAAGTACGTAACCGCTCCCTGACACTCAAAATAAACTATGCTTTTTGGTTGGTTGCTGCTATCAGTGCTTTGATGGTGTGCAGGCGGTTTTCTGCCTGGGTGAAAACGAAGGAATGCCTGCTGCGGAAAACGTCATCTGTTACTTCCATTTCGGATAATCCGAATTTTTTATGGATTTCTTTTCCCACTGCTGTTTCTAAATCATGAAAAGCCGGCAGACAGTGGAGAAAGATGACACCTTTATTATTCGTTTTCTCCACCATCGTTTGATTGACCTGGTAAGGGTGAAGCAGTTTGATTCGTTCTTCGAATTGATCTTCTTCCCCCATTGATACCCATACATCGGTATAAAGAACATCTGCGCCAGCAACAGCTTCATCGATATTGGATGTGACAGTCACTTTGCCACCTGTCTGCTTTGCGGTCTGATTGGCATATTGGACAATCGACTCTTCTGGGAAAAGTGCTTCAGGGGAACAAATCCGTATGTCCATCCCAACTTTTGCGCCGCCGATCAACAGGCTATTGGCCACATTATTCCGTCCATCACCGATATAAACAAACGTGATCCCTTTCAAATGTCCGGCTTGTTCTTTAATGGTTAAAAAGTCAGCAAGCACCTGAGTGGGATGATAGAGATCTGTCAGCCCATTCCATACGGGCACCCCTGCATGGGCTGACAATTCCTCGACTGTCTGGTGGCTGAACCCCCGAAATTCTATTCCATCAAACATACTCCCAAGTACTTTGGCTGTATCCCGAACCGATTCCTTTTTTCCGAGCTGAATATCGTTCTTCCCTAAGTATTCAGCCCGGGCCCCCAGGTCATTACATGCGACCGTAAAAGCACATCGTGTCCGGGTCGAAGGCTTTTCGAATAACATAGCGATATTTTGTCCATCCAGATAGCGATGGGGGATACCGGCTTTCTTTTTAGCTTTTAAATCTTTTGCCTTATCAATCAGATGGTTTATTTCGGTCTCTGAAAAATCTTTTAGTGTCAAAAAGCTTTTACCAAACAGCGTGCTGGCTGGTTTGGCAACTGCCTGTTCCTGAACCATTAACCATTTCTCCTCTCTTCCTTTAAATTTATATTTATGCAGTGCTATTCCTGAGGTATGAACAATAAAGCGGATTCTACCATTGGCAAACCGAAACCAATAACAGAATAAATATGCGATAATATGTATATTAACACAATTATGTTTTATATGACCAGAGCTATTTGAAAAATTTATAAAAAATAATACGCCTGAGGTCTTATATGGAAATATAGCTTAGGCTCATTATTAACCATCGATTTACAAGGTAAGATGAAGTCAAGATAGCAGAAAGGAGGCAGGATGATGAAAAAGTTTATGTTGTTTATTGCAGGGCTGATCGCTCTGTTGGTATTACTGGCTAATCTTGGACCGATGGTTTTGCTTGGGGTAAGCGTATGGCTGTTGTATATCGTATTCAGGCAATTCATCAAGAGCGATTCTACAGCAGGTAAAATCGGATGGGTGATAGCAGGCCTGCTTATCCTAAGCATTGCATTTGCTAACATTTACGCGGTTATAGGTGTTGGTGCCGCATATGCCTTGTATGTAATTTATAAGCATTGGCATGACGAAAAGCTTGATGACGAGACAATCGAACCCTCAAAAAAAGAGGATCCGTTCACGAATTTTGAAAAGCAATGGGCGGAAATGAAAAATTACTAACCAAAGGAGAGAGTGTACATGGCTAATTTATTCGAACGTATGAAAGATTCAATTACTGCTGATTTCCATGAATTATTGGATAAGAAGGAACAAAAGAATCCGATGGCTGTTTTGAATCAATATTTGCGTCAAAGTGAACAGGAAACGGAAAAAGTGAGAGTGCTGGTGGAACGCCAGCATAAATTAAAACAAGAGTTTGCGCGGGAACAGATAAAAGCTCAGGACATGGCTGAAAAACGTCAAAAACAGGCTGACATTGCCAAACGTGCAGGGGAAGAAGATATGTACGAATTTGCCATGAAAGAATACCGGGAATACCATGAGCGTGCAGAACGGATGAAAACCTCCCGACAGGAAGCTGTGCATCAGCTAGAAGAATTGGAACAAAAATATGAAGATATGAAACACCGATTAAAGGATATGCATCTGAAACGTATGGAATTAATGGGGAGGGAGAATGTCGCCCGGGCTCATCATAAAATGAACCATGTTATCGAGCACACATCAGAAAATTCCTATAATCGTTTTAATGAAATGGAGCATTACATCGATAATCTGGAATATAAAGTGAATAGTGCTTATTATCGCAATACGTTTGACAGTAAAATCGCTCAACTGGAAAAGCAAATGCAGGAACAAGAAAATGCTACAGCGAATCACTAAAAACATGATATTCTAAAAAGGCGCAGGTATTGCGTCTTTTTAGACTTTAAGAAAATAAACCTTAAGAAAAGCGTTCAATTTTTTGCTACATAATCAATGAAAGGAGGAGCCGCTGATGCTGCAACGTTTGAATACAGATACACTGAATTGGCTCATCATCATCGGTGTCTTCCTTTTTGTACTTGAAATCGTTTTTTTCAACGGTGAATTGATTTTTTCTGTGCTTTTTTCAGGTTTATTGATGTACTTGGGCTGGAAAAAATACACTCGGTTATGGGCCAAAGTAGTTTTTTGGGTAGGAGCGGTCAGCCTCACCTTTACGATTCTTAATATGATGGCAGTACGATTCCTGATTGTAGCAGGTCTTATATTATTTTTGTTTCATTACTCCCGGTCGAAAAAGGAAGCGGCTTATTTGAAGCCTGAATGGTCTGATGCGAGGGAACCTTTATATAAGGTAGAACCTCTGTTTCGACATAACTTTTTTGGTGACCAGAAAACAAAGGATACGACTTATCAATGGCAGGATATCAATATTCATGGAGCGTTTGGAGATCGCGTCGTTGACTTGAGTAATACCGTACTTCCCCACGAAGATACAGCTGTTATTTCCATCCGTCATCTGATAGGGAACATTGAAATTTATGTCCCATACGAAGTGGAGGTAAGTATTTCCCACAGCGCTGTGTTGGGGCGTGCCATTGTTTTTGATAACCATCATACTAAACTGATCAACCAGCAGCTTGCTTATCGGACAGAAGGATACGGATCCAATCATCCTCAGGTGAAAATCATCACCACATTATTTTCCGGTAATATCGAGGTGAAGCGCATATGAATATGATCGTGCGCCAAATCTTATCGGCAGTACTCTTTAGTATATTGATCGCAGCCATCATTGCAGGAACTACTTTTTTAGCTTTTCCTTTGGAAAACTGGAAAAACCTATGGGAAGTGGAAGTGTTTGATTTTCCTTATTTCATGCTGGTGGTTAGCGTCCCTATCATTATTGGCCTGATTATCGGTGTCGTCTACGGCTGGTTTTGGCGCAGAAAGCTCCATGGCATTGATCGTCAGCTGAATGAGCTGGTGAAGGGGCAGAAACGTTCTGAGCCAGAAAATGAAACGATTCAGGAAATCATAGATATTGAGAAACATCTGGCGCAATTAGAAGAAAAAATGAATAAACAGGTCGAACTTTCCCAGCGCCTGGCGACGGAAAGAACGAATGAACGGGAGAAAAGCCTCCAGGAGGTAGTCGTTCAGGAACGTAACCGGCTGGCGCGGGAATTGCATGATTCCGTAAGCCAGCAGCTGTTTGCTGCCTCGATGATGATGTCAGCAATAAATGAAGGGGACAGGACGGAGCATACCGCTATTAAAAAGCAGCTGGCTATGGTTGAGAAAATGATTCACCAATCCCAGCTTGAAATGCGTGCGTTGCTGCTTCACTTAAGGCCGGTAGCTTTAAAAGGGAAGTCAATCCGGGAAGGTGTGGAAGAGCTGCTCTCAGAACTCACGCAAAAAGTGCCGATGACCATAGAATGGAATATTGAAGATCTGAAACTCGATAAAGGTGTGGAAGACCAACTCTTCCGTATTCTGCAGGAATCTATATCAAACACACTGAGACATGCCAAAGCGGATAAATTGCATGTCCTGTTGATTGAGCGCGATAGGCTTGTCATCCTGCGCATTGTGGATGATGGGATCGGGTTTGATGTCGAACAGGCAAAATCGAGTTCCTACGGATTACAGAATATGCAAGAACGAGCGTATGAGGTAGGAGGAACGTTTAAATTAGTCAGTATTGAAGGGCAAGGGACCAGGCTGGAAGTGAAAGTCCCGGCGTTAAAGGAAGGTGAGGACAATGATTAAAGTGCTATTTGCTGACGATCATGAAATGGTTCGTATTGGTGTAACCGCATATCTCTCCGCTCAGACGGATATCGAGGTGGTGGCTGAAGCTGATGATGGCGGGGAAGCTGTAAAATTAGCCTTAGAAATGAAGCCGGACATCATCCTGATGGACCTGGTTATGAAAGAAATGGATGGGATTGAAGCAACCAGGAAAATTACTGATGCCTGGCCCGAAGCAAAAATAATCATTGTCACCAGCTTCATCGATGATGAAAAAGTATACCCTGCGCTTGAAGCAGGTGCCACAAGTTATATGCTGAAAACTTCGAAAGCAGACGAAATTGCTTCGGCTATCCGGGCCACTTATGACGGGCAGTCGATTCTGGAACCGGAAGTTACAGGGAAAATTATGAATCGCATGCGCAAGAAACCGGAGGAGCCCTTGCATGAACAATTGACAGGGCGCGAATTGGAAATTCTGTTGAAGATAGCAGAAGGGAAAACCAACCAGGAAATAGCTGATGAGTTGTACATTGCACTGAAAACCGTCAAAGTTCATGTCAGTAATATTCTTGGTAAACTGGAAGTGCATGATCGGACACAGGCAGTTATTTATGCTTTCAAACACGATTTGATCCAATGACTGGAAGGGAGAGGGGTATTGGGATGGTACATATACCAGTGGCTGTGCAAATGTATACCTTGCGTCAGGAAAGTGCACAAGACTTTGCCGGTACATTAAAAAAAGTAGCTGATTTAGGGTATGAGGGAGTAGAATTTGCGGGGTATGGAGGATTAGCTGTATCAGAAGTCAAGACCATGATCGATAGATTGGGACTTCAGGCAGTATCGAGCCATGTTCCGTTGGAAACCTTACAAGCTGAGTTACAGCAGGTTATCTACAATCAAAAGATACTGGGAAGTGAATATATTGTAGTTCCGTTCTTGAGTCAAGAACAGCGTACTGATAAAGGCTACCAGGCGCTTATCTCATTTTTACAAGAAGCAGGAGAAGCATGCCGGGCAGAGGGGATTACTCTTTGCTATCACAACCATGACTTTGAACTGGAGCAGTTGCCAGGAGGGAGGAGTGCGCTGGAAACTATATTTGAGGCCACTACCGCGGACCAACTGCATACGGAGCTTGATGTCTATTGGCTGAAGAAAGCAGGTGAGAACCCTGTCGAATGGATGAGCCGTTACCAAGGGCGGTCGCCCCTCATTCATTTAAAAGACATGACCACAGACGAAGAGCAATTTTTTGCGGAACTCGGCACTGGCGGTATCGATATCGATGCTGTGCTGGAAGCGGGTGAAGAAGTGGGGGTTCAATGGTGGATCGTAGAACAGGATGAAAGTCGTCTGACCCCCTTTGACAGTTTAGAGATTAGTATCAATTATTTAAAAAATAGACTTCCATAATTTAATAACCAGCTATGGAAGACTGGGTAAATAGAGCCAGGTCCTGTAACAAATACAGTTCCTGGCTTTTGTAATAGTTATTAGCCACTTCACAATGTAAAGGTTTAAGCATCCTCCAGGTTACTTAGTTGACTTTCATTCAGTTTTACTATAGAATTATCTCAAATTCGAGATAAATAACAGGAGGCACTAACATGGAATTATCAGGCCTGCATCATGTTTCCATTTTGACCGGAAAAGCTGAAGATAATTACCGATTCTATACAAAGATGTTGGGAATGCGGCTGGTGAAAAAATCTGTCAATCAGGACGATACAACATCGTATCATCTATTCTATGGGGATGCCAAAGGAAACCCGGGTACAGAGTTGACCTTTTTCGATATTCCGATGCTGGGCAGAACCCACCCAGGAGTGTCGAGTATATCGGCGACTTCACTTCGGGTGAGCGACACGGAGGCATTACGATTTTGGAAGCGGAGATTTGAGGAAAAGCGTGTCACCCATGGTGAAATCATCCAGCGTGCAGGGAGAAAAACGCTTGCTTTTGAAGATAATGAAGGTACAAAAGTAATATTAGTAGCGGATAACGGAGAAGCAGGGGTAGAACCTGGTGAGCCGTGGGAAACAGACGAGATACCAAAGCAGTATGGGATTGTGGGGTTGGGACCGGTGACATTGACTGTCGCTGACTTGAAACCGACGGAAAAAGTGTTAACCAGCTTAATGGGCTTTACACATGTGGGTTCTTACCCATCCCTTGTTAGTGGAAATCTTCCGGATATAGAGATCTATGCTACCGGCAAGGGAGGAACGGGAGCTGAGGTACACATTGAAACACGTCCTGACCTGCCAAAAGAACGTCTCGGTCGTGGAGGCGTTCATCACTTAGCCTTTCGTGTGCCGAATGAGAAAGAGTATGATTCCTGGGCAGAGCGCATCAGGCAAGCCCGCGTACCGAATTCTGGAAAAGTAGACCGCCATTATTTTAAAGCGCTATATTTCCGGGAACCGAACGGCATACTATTTGAACTATCTACAGACACACCTGGCTTTGATGTAGATGAACCTATGGAGTCACTGGGGGAAAGATTATCCTTGCCACCATTTTTGGAGACTGACCGTGAAGAAATCGAAGCCAAACTTCGCCCGCTGGATTTATCGTAAATAAAACGTGTTAACCATGTTAACAAATAAGTAGAGGGAACAGCTTTTCAACTAGTTTCCTCTTTTTTTATTTTCACGTTTTTTGCCCCAGAGATAGAGCAGCCACCCTGCAATTGCCATGCCTGATTCAACAAAATGAAGACTTCCGTATCGAATCAGATTCCATAAAAATATTCCGCCAAACACGATCAGCAGCATCTGCCCAATACCCTTCAATAAATAAGTTCCCAAAAACAAAAACCTCCTTGTCTCTTGCTTGTATCTTGTTCTATTTTAAGTGACAAGAAATCACAATGCCATCAATTAAGCGCTTGATAGAATTTATTATTGGGAATACTAAACATAGATAAGGACGGAAGAGGTGATTGTGTTGAAATGGAACAACCAATTGGCGGATAATTTGAAATGGACGGGTGATATTTCGAACAGAGAACAAAAAGAGCTGGTGGCTCTTCGAGTAGCAGAACATGTAAAGGATGGACAGGTTATAGGTGTCGGTTCGGGATCTACTTCCTTTCTTGCTATTCAGGCAATAGCAAGTAAAGGGAAAAAAGAAAATTTGACGGTAACTGCGATTCCTACATCAGTTGAAGTTGCTTTAAGCTGTGCCCGGGCAGGAATTTCGACTACAACCTTAGCACAAGCAAGGCCGGATTGGGGTTTCGACGGCGCGGATGAAGTCGATTCGGAATTTAACCTTATCAAAGGTCGTGGCGGAGCGATGTTTGCAGAAAAGCTGGTAATGGCCAGTTCACCAAAAACGTATATCCTGGTAGATGAAAGCAAATTCGTCAACCGGCTGGGTCATAATTTTCCAGTGCCAGTTGAAATAGATCCACGTGCGATCCACCTTGTTGAAACGAAGCTGCAGGAAATGGATGTTTCCGCAGTAGGGCTCCGGATGGCCAAACATAAAGACGGCCCGGTTATCACAGAAGCTGGTAATCTGATTTTAGAGGTAAGGTTTAATCATATCGGATTGACGACAGAACAAGACTTGAATGCAATACCAGGTGTAATAGAGAACGGTATCTTCTTCAATTATCCAGTAGAAGTTATATCTAATTGATATACCCCCATCAGCGAATGCTGGTGGGGCTTTTGCTGAAATTTTATAAGGGACAAGGAGAACATGGTAAACTATAATTAGCAATGATAAAGGAGTGTGAGAGTTTTGAAGTACGAAGATTCTAAAACGAACGAAAAAGTACATACCGACTTCAGGGAACGTATGACTTACGGCGAATACCTTGACCTTGACCAACTTCTTAACGCCCAAAATCGTTTGTCTGACCACCATGATGAAATGTTGTTTATCATTATCCATCAGGTCAGTGAACTTTGGATGAAGCTGATTCTGCATGAATTACGCGCATCTATAGATGCGATCAGGGGGGATGATCTGCAAAGTGCTTTTAAAATGCTTGCCAGAGTTTCAAAAATCCAAACCCAAATCATCCATGCCTGGGATGTTTTGTCAACGCTTACACCAGCAGAATATATTCAATTCCGTGATCAGCTGGGCCAGGCTTCTGGTTTTCAGTCCTACCAATACCGCATGATTGAGTTTGCTCTTGGTTACAAAACATCACATGTCTTGAAGATTTATGAAAAAAATCCTGAGCTTCACGCTAAATTAACGGAGGCATATGAATCGCCTAGTATTTATGATGCTGCAATCGAAGCCCTTGCAAAGGCAGGACTCGATATTAATCCTGACCTCGTCAATCGTGATTTTACCGAAACGTATCACGGTGATCCTACTGTTGAAGCTGCCTGGACGACTGTTTATGAAAATGTCGAAAAATATTGGGATATCTATCAGCTTGCTGAAAAGCTGGTGGATATCGAAGATTGGCTTCAGCAATGGCGTTTCCGCCATATGAAGACTGTCGAGCGAATTATTGGACATAAAACAGGAACAGGTGGCTCATCCGGTGTCGGTTATTTAAAAAAGGTTCTCGACCATCGTTTTTTTCCAGAATTGTGGGACGTTCGAACGAATTTGTAATAGAAATAGCTATTTTACGCTTTAAACTAAAAAAATTGTCGATTAATATTACAAACATGTTACAATAGGATTACTCACATTAACCACAGAAGGGTAATCTGACCATGAAACAAATGATTATATCCGTAACCATATTGTTGCTCCTGCTTTTAACCGCTTGTTCATTGACATCAGCAACTACGGATGAAAAGGCGAGCGAGCAATCAGGAAGTAATAACAACGCACAACTGAATGTTGAAATAGAGTCTATCATTGAGGAATATGAAGATTACCGGTTAGCCGTACATTTTCCTCAGACATCCAATGCTCAATTGAACCAGATCATATTAGATTATGTGAAGAAAGAGATCGCTAAGTTCAAACAAGAGAGCTACCAATTAAAGCAGGAAGAGGGCAGCGAGAAGCCACATGAGTTCAACATCGACTTTGAGCTTCTCCATACTTCCGGGGGAGTTGTCAGCATTGAATTCAAAGAGTTTGTTGACTATGGAAAGAAGCAGCCGGTAATTGGCACTAATGTTCTTAACTTTGATGTGGCAAAAGGGAAACGTTTGCAATTGGTCCATTTGTTTAAAAAGGATAGCGACTATTTAAGTAAGCTATCGCAATATGTAATAAACCAGTTGCGTACTCATGAGCGTCTAGGCTCGGGATTTGACGAAGAGTGGATGGAACAGGCAATCCTTCCCCAGGAAAAAAGTTTCCGGATGTTTACTTTACACGAGGACGGTATGACATTTTATTACCAGCCCTCGAATAATAAAAAAACAGCACCAGTCTTGAAAGTGACTGTCCCTGAATATCAATTGACCGATATGATGAAAGAAAGGTACATCGAAGTTATGAAACACGACAGCTCCGAACCCCTTTCTGAAAACCTTAGTTCCTCATCCGAGGAGACGCAACGGAGTACAAAGCAGCTAATGGATAAACAGCAGGGTAAGCAAATTGCTTTGACTTTCGATGACGGTCCTCACCCGACAGTGACGAAACAGGTGTTGGAGGAATTAGAGGCATATGGCGGTAAAGCGACTTTTTTCGTACTCGGCAACCGCCTTGCTTATTATCCTGAACTGGTGAAGAAAATCGCTGCTAACGGGCATGAAATCGGAAATCATTCCTGGAATCACCGGGAATTGACCAGACTTGAACCATCTGCAATAGAAGAACAATTACAACGAACTTCAGCTAAGCTGCAGGAATTGACTGGCAAAAAGCCTGGCGTTGTTAAAGCGCCTTATGGACATGTAGATAAAAAAGTCCAACAAGCTGCTGGTGTTCCGATCATTCATAACACCCATGATATAGAAATTTGGCGTCTTACAGATCCGCAAGCTATTATTAACGAAGTGATGGCTCATGCGGAAGATGGAGCGATCATTTCGCTGCAGGAAGCATCGCCGTATGTAAGCAACGTGATCGATCCTTTGTTAAGAAGATTGCATGAAGAAGGTTATCAATTTGTAACGGTCAGCCAGTTAAGAAGCGATGGACAGGCAGATATGGCCGGTAATCCACCTGTGTTGTCTTCGCTCCCATAAAGAAAAACAGCAAGCTCCTGATGAAAGGGGCTTGCTGTTTTTTTTATCATATCACTTTCGGAAAAAATGAAGTGGGGGCAGTTCAAACTGCTGCCTGGTCTTTATATGGGTAAGTGGAATGCCTATTCGTTCCATTTTGAAATATGTCAACCAAATCTTCCACCATCGCACTGGCTGTTGGCAACTTACCAGCCCCTGGACCTATCAGGGTGATAGTCCCTACTATATTACTGGTAATAGCAATGGCATTATCCACTCCGTCAATGTTATAGAGCGGATGGGAAGAGGAGAGTAATAAAGGTGATACTTCAGCTTTTAACTGATCTCCTTCTTTTCCTATGACAGCAATGTGTTTATATTTTTCATTATTCTCTTGTGCAGTTTGAATGGCCGTACTGGTAATGTCCTGGATCCCTGTCTTTTCTACCTTATTCCAAACTGGCTGCTCATTGAAGATCAGCTGACTTAAAATCATCAGCTTGTTGAATGCATCCGTCCCATCGATGTCATTCGCAGGATCTGCTTCTGCATAACCTTTTTCCTTCGCTTCAGCTAAGGCGGTTTCGAAATCAATGGAACGCTCGCTCATGGCTGTCAAAATATAATTGCTGGTACCATTTAAGATCGCTTCTATTTTTTCTACCTGATTGACCTGTAATAACTGCTCAATCGTACGAATCACAGGAGTTCCACCAGCTGTTGTAGCTTCGAAACCTATTTTCACATGGTTTTCTCTAGCTTTTTCGAGCAGGGAATTCGCATGCTTGGCAAACATCATTTTATTTGCCGTGATGACGTGGATGCTTTTTTCCAAGGCATGTGTCAGGTAGGAAAGCGCAGGTTCCTCACCTACAATTGCTTCAAATACTACATCCAGTTCGGGAATCGTGATGATTTTTTCAAAATCTTTTGTCACTACTATATTCTCTGGAAGATCCCTGTATTTAGAAGGATTCTGGACAAGGATAGCAACAATTTCTACTTCCTTCCCCAGAAGGGTACGGAACCTTTCCTGGTGTTCATGAAGAACTTCATGAATTCCTTGCCCGACCGTACCGTAACCAAGCAGTGCGGCTTTTATTTTCGTCATGGTTATCCTCCTTCTTTCTTGCATTTACCGGATTAATCAGCCAATAGGCTATTTATAAATACCTCAGTCTCTTATAAAGTCAGTGCTGCATCTGAATAGTCCGTCGCTTGTCTAAGTGTAACTGCTCGTTCATAAAGATTATCTCCCGATATGGTTTCAAGGTCATTATCAAACGTGACAGCTTTATTCTCTTTTACCCAGATTAATGTTGGAGATAGGTTAGTGATTTCTTTTTTATTGTTGTTAGCCTCAACTGCAGATTCGCAATAGACGATATCTACTTTCGTATCTGACAGGGCATCTTTTTCAGAAATATCTTTGATGATAAACCCCAAACGCTCCAGCTTTTTGACATCCTGTTTGCCACTGTCAGAGAGTTCACCCACCGTAGCGATGACGCGTCTTCTAAGGTCGCCATTATCACGATCCAGAGAGGATCCAAGTACGGTTTGTACCGTGTCTTTGCCTTTGGAAGTCCCCGCCGGGTTTTCTTCTCCTGTAGCAATAGCGATGGCCTGATCCAGCTCAGCAATCAAGTCCTCGGTAGACTCCAATCCGATGGAGAGGCGGATCAATTCTTCTGTTACTCCTGTCTTTTCCAGGTCATCGGCGCTCAGCTGCTGGTGGGTCGTGGATGCTGGATGGATGATCAATGATTTAGCATCCCCTACATTTGCTACATGAGACCATAAATTAATATTATCAATGATCTTACGACCAGCTTCTCTGCCGCCTTTGATGCCAAATACGACGATCGACCCTGCTCCGTGATGCAGATACTTTCTCGCTAAATGATGGGTAGGGTGGCTTTCAAGTCCAGGGTAATTCACCCACTCCACTCCATCATGCTCAGTTAGGTGCCGGGCGACTTCGCGAGCGTTTTCCGTATGCTGTTTAATGCGGAGATGCAGAGTCTCCAGCCCTTGAAGTAAAAGAAAAGCGTTTTGCGGACTGAGGCAGGCTCCGATATCGCGCAAGAGCTGGACACGCAGCTTGATAGCGAAGGCTAATGGACCGACATCGTAAGCATAGCGAAGTCCATTGTAGCTCTCGTCAGGTTCTGTGAAACCAGGGAACTTGCCATTCGTCCAATCGAAGCGTCCGCTATCGACGACTACACCGCCGATCGTCGTTCCATGACCGCCGATCCATTTGGTAGCGGAGTGCACGACAATATCTGCCCCCCAGGTCAATGGTTTACAAATATATGGGGTGGCGAATGTGTTATCAATAATAAGCGGGATGCCATTATCATGAGCCACGTCTGCAACTGCTTCAATGTCCAATACATTCAAGCTGGGGTTACCGATAATTTCAGAGAAAATCGCTTTTGTATTAGGCGTAATAGCCTGTTTGAAATTTTCCGGATCCGTGCTGTCTACAAAGTTGACAGTGATGCCATAACGAGGCAGTGTATGGGTGAATAGATTGTACGTCCCGCCATACAAGTTAGTGGAGGCGACGATTTCATCCCCTGCAGAAGCAATATTCAGAATCGCCAATGTAATTGCAGCCATCCCGGAAGAGGTAGCGACAGCGGCTGCACCATCCTCCAGCAACGCAATCCGCTGTTCGAAAGCATCCACTGTCGGATTCATGATGCGAGAGTAAATATTCCCTGGTTCTGCCAGACCGAACAAATTTTTGGCATGTTCTGTATCACGGAAAACATAGGAAGTAGTTTGATAGATTGGTACCGCACGGGATCCTGTCGTAGGATCAGCTTCCTGACCACCGTGCAGCAGCAAGGTCTCGGGATTATAATGATGGGATGAAAAACTCATGTAAATTCCTCCTTCAAATGAATAGGTTAAGCAATCGGGATGAAGAGAGAGCATTCCATTTAGAACGGTGGGGGATGTGAAAGGGGGTAGAGGGAAATAAGAAAGCCCTCTTCCTAAGAAGAGGGCGTATGTACGTTTCCTCCTCTTATCTTTCAGATCCACAGATCTGTAGGAATTAGCACCTTTTCAAGCAATGCTTGATGGTTGCCGGGCATCATCGGGCCTATTCCCTCCGCCGCTCTCGATAAGAGATTCGATTGTTTAATCCAATATTTATGCTTGCTACGTATTCTAGATGATTATTATTTCAAAGTCAATCACTTTTTTATAATTTGACTCTGCTAATTCTCATTGGTGAATTTCCAGTTAAGCTCCCTGAAGACTCAGTTTCGAGATTTAAGGTAGCGATTATGGCGGCTGGGAAAACGGATCGCTTTCCGTGGGCATGTGGTGAGCTTCCTCAGGCTTCGCCTTGCGGGATCTCACCGCTCATGTTCATCCCACAGGAGTCTCCCCGTTTTCCCCGCTGCCATACGTTTATTTGTGTCTCGAAACTTTATCAGGAATAGCGTGGTTTATAACACAGAAAATACATTCATATTAGCAATGTAATAGGGTTTTCGTCACTAATTAGTGCTGGACTTTCCAAGTACGGTTTCGAGTACCTTATATGACGAGGGGCGTGGGGGAAGGTTGAGACTCCTGCGGGAAAGGATAGACTGGCAAGACCCCGCAGAGCTTTAGCTCGAGGAGGCTTGCCGGCTTCCCCGCGGAAAGCGAATCCTTCCCCAACGCCCCTAAACTCTACCAAACATCTCGAAATCAAGTCTTCCACAATCCGGCCCTTTTGTTGAATAAGACTGTTAATTAACATAACCAATATTTCCACTATGTTTTACAGAAGAGCAAACTGGGAACATAGGTAGCAAGAACAAAGGAAGAGGAGTGTATGAACATGAAACAATATAGTGTAGAACCTAACAAAGACGTGACAGGCTGGTTTGTAAAAATTGAGGACACAGCTCCGACAGATTTATACGATGAAAAATCGGTAGCCATTGAAAAAGCAGAACAGATGGCGCAGGAAAATAAGCCAAGTAAATTATCCATCCAGGATGAAAATAAGGAAGTAATCGAAGAGAGAACCTATTAATATATTTAGCCTCCGCATCGATAAATGTGCGGGGGTTTTTTAATACTTTAAAGGAAAACACTAAGATTCAGCCATAAGAACCTGGCGACAAGACGAGTTTTTCTAATGGCGGAAGTCCTCATTTTCACCTATCCTTAAATAAGATAATGAGTTAATAAAGGCGGGATAGGATGATGAATCAGGCGGACTATGATGTCATTATTGTCGGTGCACGAGCAGCGGGATCAAGTCTTGCGTTTTTGTTAGGAAAACAAGGAAAAAAGGTGCTGCTGATTGATAAAGCATCATTTCCCAGCGATACACTCTCTACCCATCACCTGTCACATCTTGACTACTTAAGGCGATTGGGTGTATTAGAAGATGTAGAAAAGGCTGGACTAAGAAAAATAACAAGAATGCGGACCTACATAAATGACAGTTTGATCGAAGGCCCGCGAACAGCATATACTCTGGCTCCCAGACGGGATTTTCTTGATTATATTCTGATCAAACGTGCATTGGATAATCCGACAGTAGAGTTGCGGGAGCAGACTCGGGCTGCCGGACTCGTGTGGAACTCAGACCGTGTTTTTGGAGTGGAAGTTATGGATGAAAGCGGGAGAAGAGAAAACATTCATGCCCCCATGGTGGTTGGTGCGGATGGGATGCGCTCAAAAATAGCAGAATGGGTGGGTGCAGAAAAGTATAATGAACTGCCAGCCCTTAGACCAGTATTTTACGGCTATTATCAGGGGGTAGAGCCACTGGAGGAGCCTGCGACAGAAATCTTTCTCCAGGAGGGGAGGATCGGGTTTTTGTTTCCGATGGAACATGGGAGAGATTGTCTTGGTTTAGAAATACACCCGGATGAATTCAAAGAATTTGCCGGACAGCCGCAGAAACTATTTGAGCATCATTACAAACAATTCTATCGAATGGATGAAAGAATGAAGCATGCTGCATTGCAGGGACGGATAGTGGGGAGTGCAGGGGTTGAAAACTTTTTCCGGACTCCTTATGGAAAAGGATGGGCACTGATAGGAGATGCAGGTCATAGTAAGGATCCGAGCACAGGTCTTGGCATCAATGACGCCTTCCTGCAGTCATTCCTGTTAGCAGATGCTATCGCAAAGTATTATGATGGAGCCGAATGGGACGATGTGATGGGTGAGTTCCATCAAAATCGGGATCAACAGCTGAAACCATCTTATGAATTGACCCTGGACTACATCCAATCGGTCCGGTCCTGGTCACCGAAGGAAACTGCTTTCATGGATACCATGGCTTCAAACCCGATTGTCTGGAACAAAATCACTCCGCGTCTTCCTGAATTACTGGAATATCACTCGAAAGATATACCGGTCTTATGGCAAGCAGTAAAACAGGAAGCAGAAAGAAATAATCAATAAAACATACGTGAAGGGTCACCCGAATTCTAGAAAGGTGATCCTTCTTTTTTGTCAGAAAATAATGTTAATATAAAGGGAGAGGAATTGTAATTTAGAGGAAGAGGAGGTCGAGGGTACTTGTGGACCAAAGCTTCGGCGTATGAAAAGCTGCAGGAAATCTATACGGATAAAGTCATACAGGAAGAGAAAAGAAGGGTATTCCAGCAGGTTTACAGCCATCTGCTAGCCCATCTGGACGACTTGCAGGCAAGAAATGGATTGAAAGAAGATGTGGTAAAGCAATTGAAGTTATTCAAAGAATATACCTTCATGCCTGGTGACAACCTGTTTCAATCGATGCGCTATGTATTTTTAATAGCGAGGGGAGAGCGGATAGAGGACAGGCAGCTGACCCAGAAACATGTACAAAAAATTTACCGGGCATTATTCAAACCGGCAGGCCTTAAAACTCCACAGATTCCTGATTCATTCTGGGAGACCCCGCTCGGTGTCGCTTGTCTGGTGGCAGAAAAAGGTGTAGAAGCGGTTTACCCCATCCTGGATGAAATTATGGAAGTAGAGCAAACATAAAAAAGCACAGGATATGCTCCTGTGCTTTCGTTATTGGGTTGCATATTCTGCGATTGCCTGTTGGATATCATAGATGCTTTTATCTTTGCGGAATTGTTTCGATATTGGCTCCGAGGTGCTTGAAATCCAAATTTTCAGCTCGGCATCGAGGTCAAATGTACCGGCTGTTTCAACACTGAAATGCGTAATGGATCTATAGGGGATGGAATGGAACTCGATTTTTTTACCTGTCATTCCCTGCTTATCCACCAGAATCATACGTTTATCGGTGAAAATCATCATGTCCCTTAACACTTTATATGCCTTCTCGATTCGTTCATTAGTGGTGATTATTTTCTCGAGTTGTTTTTCGACGTCCTTCATATCAACTTCAGAAGCATTACCCATTAATTCATCCAACAGCCCCATCATTCATTGCCCCTTTCATTAATTAGAAGTTCCTGTTTCCATCATACCATAATCAAAGGCCGGAGGGCACTGCTAAGCGGCCTGATCATACTTGCGCAGTCGTTTCGCTCTGGAGTATGTGTAAATCAAGAGACCGGACCATATGAACAAAAATGAGATCAGGTGAACTTTTGTGAAAGGTTCATTGTATAAAAATACTCCGATAACCAACATGATTGTGGGAGCGATATATTGTAAGAAGCCGACCATCGAAAGGGGTATCCGTTTTGCTCCGCCGGCAAAAAGTAATAGTGGAATAGCAGTAGCGACACCAGCTCCAAAAAGTAACAGCGATGTCATCGATAGCCATTCAATGTCCCCCCAGCTCCCATTAGACAGAGTAACCAGGTAGATAGCAGCGATAGGAGTCATAATCAAAGTTTCAATAGTCAAACCGAACATGGCATTCAAATCGACCGTTTTTTTCAATAGACCGTAGACCCCGAAGCTGAATGCCAATAGTAAGGCAAGCCATGGCACCGAACCGAAATTGATGGTCATATATGCAACTCCTGTTGCAGCCAGTATAAAAGCAATCCACTGCGGTCTCGTGAAGGTTTCCTTGAAGAAGATCATACCAAGTAAAATACTGACCAATGGATTGATATAATAACCCAGGCTGGCTTCTACGACGTGGTCTGTGTTGACCGCCCAAATGTATGTCAGCCAGTTGATGCTAATGGCAATCGAAGCAAACGTAATACCTATAGAGCTTTTCCTATTCTTTAAAGTTCTACGCAACTCTGCTTTGAAAGCAGACCATTTGCGTGAAATCAGGACTACACCTGTCATGAAAACAAACGACCAGACGATCCTGTGCCCAAGGATAGCCAGGGGTGAAACTTCCTGGACAAGCTTCCAGTAGATGGGGAGGAATCCCCATAATACATACGCACCGCCTGTATAGATCATGCCGAGTTTATTTTCATTCATTTACATTCCCCCCCTTGGCTGCTCATTACCTTACCACTATAAGATAATTTAGTGTAGTAAAGCAATAGGTTTTTTTTGTTTGAGGATTACCGGGGAGGATGCTCAAGGTCTTGAAAAAATTCACACATAATTGCTGAAGTGCCTCTCAACTTGTTGAAATTGTTTCTCTTTACTTCAAAACCGCCACTCATAATGTTGACGCTGTCTCTCTTATGTATTCTATGTTTACTATGGGCCAGCAAAACGCCAGCCAGAGTCCTGTACTGCCTTATGGATTCTGGCTGGCTGTTTGCTTACACTGGTTCTGGCGTATCTTTGTCAGGCTGCTCGTTTTCCGGGGCATCCTTGTGCAGGGGTAAACGCTTCAATGGCTGTTTGGCCGGACCTTCCATCACTTCACCTTCGATAGAAAAGCGGGAGCCGTGGCAAGGGCAGTCCCAGCTGTGTTCACCGCTGTTCCATTCGACTTCACAGCCCATATGTGTACAAGTAGTATCAACAAGGTATACCTGCCCATTTTCATCTTTGTAGGCACCAGCACGCTCGCCATGGTACTGAATGACTCCGCCTTCTCCTTTTCTCAGTGCTTCGTGACTGAAGCCGACCCGTTCTGATTTACCTTCCAGAAGGTGACTGGCGACGTTAAGGTTATTAGAGAAGAATTTCTTCAGACTCGGGTCTGCCTGGAAACGGGAGGGGCTGAAAACATCAGCGTAAGGGTTTTTCTTGCCGGTAATCTGATCCCGTAATAGCAAAGCCGCTGCTGTCCCTGAGGACATCCCCCATTTTTTATAGCCGGTCGCCACATAAATATGGTCCTTGTTCTTCGTAATTTGACCAATGTAAGGAACTTTATCCAGAGTAATCAAATCCTGGGCAGACCACTGGTAAAGCTTCTTTTTGATTCCGAACGTCTCTGAGGCGAACTCTTCAAGTGCACGGTAATGGAAGTCGGTATCCACCCCTTCTCCGGTACGGTGACTTTCCCCGCCGATAAGCAGGATTTCTTTCCCTTCGTAAGTGGCTTTCCTGACCGATCGGACAGGCTGGTCCACAGAAAGGTACATTCCACGGGTATATTCCTGCTCAGGTTCGATTGCAACTATATAAGACCGCTCTGCGTGCATGCGTGCAAAATAGAATCCTGTACCATCATAAAAAGGAAAGTGGGAACAGGAAACGATGTCGTCACATGACACGCGATGGCCTTTTTTAGTCACTACAGCTAACTCCGGATCCCGTTCGACATCGACAGCTACCGTATTTTCATAAACCTTCCCGCCGCTTTTAACAAATTCATCTAATAAAAAAGAAAGATACTTCAGCGGATGGAAATGAGACTGGTCTTTCATAAACAATGCTTTTAGCACATCGATGTCAATTGGGATATCATTCGTATATTCGCAAGGAATTCCCAGTTCCTGATAAGCCTGATACTCTTTATCCAGCTTTTTGGTATAGTTGTCAGTAGTAGAATAGATACAGGCATCCTCGGTTTGCAGGTGACAGTCGATTTGATTTTGCTTCACCGTACCTCGGATAAAACGGAGTGCTTCTTCATTAGCCTTATAATAGGCCAAGGCTCCCTCTTTGCCGAAATGCTGAATCAGTTCATGATAAATCAAATCATGCTGGGCAGTTATTTTGGCTGTAGTATGTCCGGTTGTGCCATTCAACACCTCACTGCCCTCCAGCAGAATAACATCACGGCCTTCTTTGGCCAGCAGGTATGCTGTAGTGATACCAGTGATTCCGCCTCCCACAATGACAACTTCAGCAGTGGTATCTTCTTTAAGGCTGTCGAATTTCTTAAATTCGGTATCTTCCCGCCATAAGGGTTCGGGTTGTTCCCATTTTCTCGATTCTTTCATAAGAAATCCTCCTATTGATTTCATTTCTAGTTAGGTTTACCAACTGTTTGTTTTTCATGTGAAAAGGGAGGAGGAGAAATCAAAGAAGTTTATTGTAAACGCTTTCAATGAAAGTTATTTTCACATATGATAGAAGAATAGGGAGATTTTTCAAAAAGGGGAGAAGAAAAATGAGCAAATACAAACGATTTGAAACGTCAGTGATTCATGCTGGATACGATTCTAAACAACATTTAGGGAGTCTTTCCACGCCTATTTTCCAAACATCCACTTTTACATTTGACTCTGCGGAACAAGGAGAGAGAAGGTTTGCCGGTGAGGAAGAAGGCTATATATATTCTCGTCTGGGAAATCCGACGGTACGGGCGCTGGAAGATAAAATAGCGGAATTGGAAGGCGGGGAAAAGGGACTCGCGTTCGGTTCAGGGATGGCTGCTGTATCAGCTGTGCTTGTAGCGTTGACCAGGACAGGAGACCATATTCTTTGTTCACAAGGGTTATACGGCTGTACATTCGGACTATTAAGTATGATGGAAGAGAAATATAATATTACAAGTGATTTCAGTTTAATGGAGACAGAAGAGGAATTGCGTAATAGAATTCAACCGAATACAGCTTGCATTTATATTGAAACACCGATTAATCCAACGATGCGCTTACTGGATTTGGGAATGATTTCCCGAATAGCTAAAGAATATGATATACCAGTCGTCGTTGATAATACTTTCTCTACACCATATTTACAGCGTCCTCTTGAACTTGGCTGCGATATCGTCATTCATAGTGCGACGAAATATATTGGCGGGCACGGCGATGTCATCGCTGGCCTTGTTGTAGCAAAAGAAGAATTTTTAAGCGAAGTAGCCATGACTACTCAAAAGGATATCGGGGGAGTAATGTCACCCTTTGATGCCTGGCTGCTGCTTAGAGGGTTGAAAACATTGCCAGTAAGGATGGATCGCCATTCCTCTAATGCAGAAAGAATATTCAAAGAGATGGAAAAGCATCCTGGAATCAAACGGGTCTATTATCCAGGTGATACGGACCATCCCGACTATTCCATCAAAGAAAAGCAAATGAAGCAGGGAGGAGGGCTCATCTCTTTTGAAATCGAAGGCAGCAAAGAGAACGCCCAGGCGTTGTTGAACCAGTTATCTTTTATTCAAATTGCCGTCAGCCTTGGTGATGCAGAAACCCTGATTCAGCATCCGGCTACAATGACACATGCAGTCGTACCGGAAGCAGAACGGTTTAAAATGGGGATTACCGATCAAATGATAAGGCTGTCTGTCGGACTGGAGGCATGGGAGGATATTTGGTCCGACCTGGAGCAGGCTCTAAGCAAATTACCAGCCGTAAAAGAAGGGATTAAGAATTAAAAAACTTTCGTCCGTAAAAAACGATAAACCGGAAAAAAGCAGGAACCAGTAGGCTCCTGCTTTTTAATATTAACGAAGTGACTTTGGATTTAAGGCATCCTTGATTCCTTCACCGATAAAGTTGATGGAAAGTATGGTAAAGACCAGCGTTAATGCTGGAGGTATCCATATCCACGGCATGTTCTGCAGTACATCGGGTTCGCGTGATGCAGCCAGCATATTTCCCCAGCTTGGTGTTTCTGCGGGTACACCGAATCCAAGATAACTCAAACCAGATTCGACGACAATCATCGCTGCAAAAGTAAGGGTCGCCTGTACAATAATTGTTGATAACACGTTTGGGAGCAGGTGCTTCATGATTACTTTAGCAGGTCTGGAACCGATCGAGATGGCTGCAAGAATATATTCATTTTCTTTCTCAGACAGTATTTTGCTTCGTACAAGACGAGCAACCCCGCCCCAGCCGAGAACACTGATTACTGCGATCAGCACTGGAACACCGCCCAGTTTTCCGAAAAATACAGCGTTCAGGACGATGACGAATACCAGCAAGGGGAAGTTCAAAATAAAATCGGTGAACCGCATGAGTAAGGCATCGACAATCCCGCCAAAGAATCCGGCCAGCGCACCGATCAGAGTACCGAATGTAATGATCAGCAGGGTACAGGAGATACCGACAAGCAAAGATACTCGCCCACCATACAGGAGCCTCGTGAATACATCACGACCGCTTTTATCGGTTCCGAACCAATGCTCGGACGATGGTGTCAAAGACATGGAGCCGATATTTACTCTTGTGATATCGACAGTAGTGATATAGGGTGCCAGAAAAGAAAGGATAGAGACAGTCATCAAAAAGAATAGACTTATCATAGCCAGTTTGTTTCGGAGAAACTTTCTTCTTGCGACTGCCCATGGTGACATTGACTTTTGGGCTTTGACTTTAGTTATGGATGTATCATTAATAGCTTCTGCCATGTTCAGCCCTCCTAGTCTACACGAATTCTTGGGTCGACAATTCCATACAACAAGTCGGCGATCATGTTCCCAAATAAAACGAGGAACGAAAACATCATGGTCAATGTCATCATTACAGGGTAATCACGGTTGTTGATGGAATCGAGAAAAAGCTGACCGATACCAGGATAAGTAAAAATCGCTTCTGTAATGATTGCACCACTGATCAACGTAACAATGTCAAATCCTAAGAATGTAATCAATGGAATAATCGAGTTCCTCAGAATATGTTGATTGTAAATTTTCGATTCCGATGTTCCTTTTGCCCGTGCGGTACGTACAAAATCTTTCCGGCTGCTTTCAATGATGTCATTTCGTAAGAACTGGGTATAACTGGCTGTACCAAGAGCACCTAATACGATTGCTGGTAAAAATACATGGTGGAGCCTGCTTAGATAGTATTCAAACGACCCATCTTGCAAAGTTATATCGACAGATCCACTGAAAGGAAACCAGCCCAATTTAAAGGAAAAGAAATAAATGGCAAAGACACCTGCAATGTAAGAGGGGATGGCCAAGCCGAGGTAGTTGACACCGCCAATTAAATTATCAGCTGTCGTGTAAGGTTTCCGGCCAGCGTACATGCCCATAACGAATGCGAGAATATATGTAATGACTAGTGAGGTGATACCTAGAAAAAGCGTGTTCGGCATGCGTTCACCGATAAGTTCAGCAACCGGCATTTTATAGCGTGTTGATTCACCGAAGTCTCCCTGCATAAAATTAGAAATCCATCTGCCATACTGTACATGAACCGGATCGTTAAGTCCTGCTTTTTCTCTCATTTCCTCTATATATTGAGGGTCAGTATTATTAGGATCAATTTCTCCACCGAAGGGATCCCCCGGCATAGATAATGCCAGGGAAAACACTACAATGGATATCAGGAGAAGCATCGGGATCATGCCTAAGATTCTACGTAACGTATACTTTAACATGAGTATGCTCCTTATCTTTTTTCAGATTGACCAGCGGCTTATTCTGTCACAAACCATTCGTGGGCACTGTTGAAACCAGAGACATCTAATGTCAAACCACCTACGCGCTTGTTCATACCATAAATTTCTTGCAGCTCGGTAATGAATAGCATAGGGAGCTCTTCATTGACGATTTGCTGCCATTTGACATAAAGCTCTTTACGCTTTGTTTCGTCTGTTCCCACGACTTCCACGTCAAGTGCATCCTCCAAAAGCTGGTCGCTTTCTTCATTTACCCAGCGAGGGTAGTTCCACAACTGATCAGACTTCCATAATGCAGATGGATCAGGATCGGCACCATAGCCCCAGCCGCCGAAGAAGACTTCCATATTTTCGTTGTCTTTTTCCACCATGTCGTAATATTGGTTGACTTCGATCATTTCAAGCGTAGATTTTAACCCGACAGCTTCCCAATATTGGGTAAGGGCTTTGGCACGGGATTCAAATGTCGGGTTGCCGGTTGCATAATGGGAGAAGTTGACGACAAATTCATCTCCATTAGGGTCTTCACGGAAACCATCACCATTTGTATCTACATATCCAGCTTCATCCAGGATTTCTTTCGCTTTTTCAGGATCGTACGGATAGGTATTCAAATCATCGTTGTCAGCAGCAATCCAGTGAGCGGTAGGGACCGGACGGTTGACAACATCGCCATAGCCACCAAAGAAGGCTTCAATCCATTCTTCACGGTTGATGGAATGCATCATTGCTTGTCGCAGCTTTTTATCCGCATACTTTTCTTTTTGCTCGACAACTTCTTTCTTTTCATTATCAAATTTACCAAGCTTGAATCCTACATAGTAATAAGAAAGACCAGGGGCGGTCACTAAATCAACGTTTTCCATCGCTTCGACATCTTTACCGATTGTCGGATGAACACTTACGACATCAATATCTCCATTTTGCAGCGCGCCAGTAACGGCAGTACTGTCGACAACTTTAATAATGATCTTATCCAGCTTCGGCTTGCCCTGCCAGTAATCTTCATTGGCTACAAGCTCAACAGATTCACCGGAGACTACTTTGTTTACTTTGAACGGACCAGTACCGATCGGTGTACGGCGGACAGGATCAGAACCTTCCATGTCAGCGACTTCGATCCCTTCGAATGCTGAACGATTCATCGGATAAGTCCAAAGGTTCAACAGGTTGTTGACTCGTGCTTTATCAAAAGTGATTTTTATTTCATAGTCATTGATTACTTCAAGTCCGGAAATGGAATCTGCTTCTCCGTTACGGAAAGCTTCTGCACCTTCAACAGTTTGGACATTCGTGTAACGGGGACCTTCATAATCCGGGTGAGCGAGGGTTTCTAAAGAGAATACCCAGTCCTGGACAGTCAGTTCATCGCCGTTATGCCACTTGACGCCTTTCTTGAACTTGAAGGTGAAGACTTTATTATCTTCTGTTTCCCAGCTGGCGATATTAGGCTGTGGCTTCAATTCCTCATCAAATGTAATCAAGTTGTCATCAAACAGACCAAGGACTTCTGCGTCTGTTTGAATACCATACCAGTTCCAGTGGAACAGTCCTTCAGGTGCTGCATCAAGAGCGTAAACTAAAG
This sequence comes from Thalassobacillus devorans MSP14, assembly GCF_000496835.1. GTDB lineage: Bacteria > Bacillota > Bacilli > Bacillales > Halobacillaceae > Thalassobacillus > Thalassobacillus devorans_B. Next base: position 852,198 of record NZ_KI543237.1, on the reverse strand, counting down.
TTCCACCTTCTTTAGGGGCAGCTTCCTCGCCGCCTTCATTGCCTTCTGTTTCTTTTTTGTCATCTTCTGCTCCAGCTTCTTCCTCACCATTGCTGCAAGCAGCCATAAACAAAGACATGATCAGCAGCATCGCTGCCAGCCAATAAAAAGATTTCTTCTTTTGCATGTGGTTACCCCCTGTAATAGTTAATGAATGAATCAGATCAATCAACCAGAATGCACGCGACCTTGCGTCCTGGTTTCACCTCCTTCAATTCTGGTTTGATGGTGGAACATTTATCCACAGCCACCGGGCACCTTGTATGGAAAGGACATCCAGATGGAGGATTTTCAGGGCTTGGTACGTCCCCTTTGAGCACGATTCGTTCCTTTTTCTTTTTGGGATTCGGTTCAGGAACGGCAGAGATCAATGCTTGCGTGTATGGATGAAGCGGTTCTTCATAAATGGATTTCTTATCTGCGATTTCTACAATGTGACCGAGGTACATGATGCCGATGTGGTCACTCATATGCTTGACGACACTAAGGTCATGGGCAATGAAGAGGTAGGTCAAGTTAAAATCATCCTGAAGTTCATTCAAGAGGTTCAATACCTGGGATTGTACGGATACGTCAAGTGCAGACACTGGCTCATCTGCTATAATCAGTTTCGGCTTGAGCGCAAGCGCCCGGGCGATACCGATTCGCTGCCGCTGCCCACCGGAAAATTCATGCGCATATTTATGGTAAGCATCTTCAGGTAATCCGACCCGATTCAACAGTTCCATAACTTCCTGCTTGATGTCTTTCGCCTTTTTCCTCGGGTAATAGTTCTTAATCGGCTCTGATATGATATCTCCGACCATCTGCATGGGGTTGAGAGAGGCATAAGGGTCCTGAAAGACCATCTGGAAATCTTTTCTGCGTTCTCTTAGCCGGCTGCCACGGATGTTCGTAATATCTTCACCATCAAAAGTAATGCGGCCCCCGCTGGGTTTCAGCAGCTTCAAAATGGTACGGCCTGCGGTGGATTTCCCACATCCGGACTCGCCTACAAGTCCAAGTGTTTCACCTTTTTTCAAGGAAAAACTGACCCCGTCCACTGCCTTGACATGTCCCACTGTCCGTCGGAAAAAGCCGCCTTTTACTGGGTAGTAAGTCTTTAAATCTTTTACTTCTAATAAGGTCTCCTGATTGGAGGGGAGGGGAGGCGATTGCTCCTTATGCTGAATATCTACGACATTACTCATTTGGCTTTCATCCCTTCCTGTTCCCAGCTTGACTCATAAAGGAGGCACTTCACGCCATGACCTGGGCTGCTTTCTTTCAATTGAGGTGTAATGCTGCGGCACTCATCCATCGCTTTTGGACAGCGATCTACGAACTTGCATCCCTGTCTCGGCATATTTTTCAAGGAAGGAACGATACCTTCGATCGAAGCCAGAACTTCTTCCTCCTGATCCATACGTGGTATAGATTGCATCAAAAGTTGCGTATAAGGATGTTTTGGGCTTTCAAATAAGGTGACCACATCCGTCTGCTCTACTACTTCGCCTGCATACATGACAATAACTTCATGGCAGGTTTCAGCTACAACCCCAAGATCGTGCGTGATTAAGATGATTGCCATATCATTGGTGGTTTGAAGTTCCTGCAGTAATTCGAGGATTTGGGCCTGAACAGTGACATCCAAAGCAGTGGTAGGCTCATCAGCTATCAGCAGCTTGGGTTCGCAGGCAATCGCCATTGCGATTATGACACGCTGCCGCATCCCCCCGGATAGTTGGTGAGGATATTCATCTACTACTTTTTCTGGGCGGGAAATTCCAACTTTATCAAGTAGATGGATAACCTTTTTACGAGCATCCTGTTTCGAAATATTAAAATGATTATGTAAGGCTTCTGATAACTGAAAACCTATGGTGAATACTGGGTTCAGAGAAGTCATTGGCTCCTGGAAGATCATCGCGATGTCTTTACCGCGTACTTTATTCATTTCTTTGTCATTTAATTTTTCAAGGTTCTTTCCATTGAATTTTATATCTCCATTGCGAATCTTTCCGATTCCTTTTGGTAAAAGCTTCATGATCGATAAAGACATAACGCTTTTTCCGCATCCAGACTCGCCTACTACACCGATTACCTGCTTGGGTTTCACCTGGAAACTGACATTATCTACGGCATTATGCCATTCTCCATCAATTTCAAAGGCGGTCTCCAGGTTGTTTACTTCAAGCAAAGGAGGTTGGGACTGAAAATCTGTAAAGTTATTCATAGTACACCCCTGTTTAAATTTTCAGTAAATTATCACTATTTGTGTAACATCATATCCAAATTAAATTGGAACGTCAATCCTTTTTTTACAAATACTTTACAAATAAGAAAAATATTAATAATTATAAAGTTTGACTTTGATTATGGAATGATTATGACGCTTAAAGGGTAATAAAAGATATATATTATAGAAAAAATTCTCCGTGGATTTAAAATGCAGTCCATGATTTTTATTTATTCATTAGAAAGGATGAAACCGATGTTTAAAAACTTATTTAAAAAAGACAGTGGTGAAGTGAAAATAATTGCTCCGGTCGAAGGGAAAGTAGTCGACCTTAGTGAGGTTCCGGATCCAGTATTCGCAGAACGGATGATGGGCGAAGGAGTGGCGATCGAACCTTCCGATGGTACAGTAGTAAGTCCTGTCGATGGCGAAGTCATCCAAATTTTTCATACCAATCATGCTGTTGGAATAAAAACTAAATCGGGAGTCGAAGTCCTGATTCATATTGGATTGGAAACCGTAAGCATGGAAGGGGAAGGATTTGAAGGATACGTGAAGGCAGGAGATAAAGTGAAAACCGGGGACAAGTTGATTACGTTTGACATGGACCTTGTGAAGGAAAGAGCAAAGAGTACGATAACTCCAATAATCATTACTAATTACAATGAAGTAGCTGACCAGATGGATCACCACACCATGGAGAAAGCTGTTCGTGGAGAAACACCAATTATGACCATACAAACAAAGTAGGCTATCGGGAGAGGGAGATGACAGGATTGAGGATTGAACGAGTGCTTAATGAGGATATTGTCATTACTTCATTTAAAAATCAAAAAAAATTTGTAATAGGAAAAGGAATCGGTGCAGATAAAAGAAATGGAGACCCGATCGATGATAATGAAATCGACAAGGTAATCGATATGAATGATGATATGGCACAGTATGAGGAGTTTCTTCTTCTGGTACCGCAAAAAATCATTCGTTTGACAGAAGATATCATCATGCATGCAGAAGATTATTTACAGACGAAGTTGAGTGATGCTGTTCATTTACAATTGGCAGATCACCTATCCTTTTTATTAAATGATCCACCTAAGCATGTAACGATTCAAAATGGCTTGATTGAAGAAATAAGTATATTGTATGCAAAAGAATTTCAAGTTGGGTTATGGGCATTACGTTCAATTAAAGAGAGGTTTGATCGTGAATTGCCGGAAGAAGAGGCCGGGCATATTGCCATTTTCATTCATAGTGGAAGATGGAAGCATGAGGGCACTGATAAATCCGTAAAACAAGTGGCTATCATTCGTGATCTTGTTTGGAAGATAGAGAAAGATTATAAGAAAGTTTTATCCAAAGATAATGTTGCTTATCAGCATTTAGTGACCCATTTGAACCGTGCGATACAAAGAACGAGAGAACAATCAGAATTTAACATGGTGGACAAGAACATGTTAGTGATGATCCAGGAAAAATATCAAAAAGCATACCAGTGTGCCGTAGATATGACTACGCATCTGTCAGAGAAATGTGGCATCCATTTCCCTTCTTCGGAAATCGGTTATTTAACCTTGCATATCCATCGGGCAGCCAAAGCATGAACTTGTTAAATAACTATTGCTGCTATTCCTGTAAAACTGTGCGTTTATGATAAAATAACGATAAGATAACCGTACAGGAAAGGAAGAGAGAGCATGGTGAAAGATCCAAAAAAACCGAAAGCTTCCGAAAGGCGGGAGGATATTCTGGCACTGCTTAAAAACAGTGAAAAACCGATTACAGGGAGCGAGCTTGCTGAGGAAATGGATGTCTCACGACAAGTGATTGTCGGGGATGTTTCTTTATTGAAAGCTAAAAATGAACCGATTGTAGCGACAAGCCAGGGATATATCTACATGACGGAGCGAATCGATACTCCACCGGTTGAACGGACAATTGCTGTAAAGCACAGCCCTGATCAGACGGAGAAAGAATTGACTATCCTGGTGGATCATGGGGTGTTCATTAAGGATGTAACCGTTGAGCATCCAGTATATGGAGACCTGACCGCTTCTGTTTTAGTTTGGAACCGCAGGGACGTACAGAAGTTCTTGGATAATATTAAGGAAACAAACGCATCCTTCCTGTCAGAGTTGACCGATGGTATTCATATGCATACGGTGGCTGCAGAAAGTGAAGAAGCCCTGGATGAAGCCGTAGAAGCGCTTAAAAAGGAAGGCATTTTATTAAAAGCCTGAGGCAAATGCAGCCATAATGAATAGGATAAGGAAGAGGTATGCTGGCAAGGCAAATCTCTTCCTTCGATTTTTTTTGAATAAAGTAATATATGCTATATTTTAGTCAGCGTTAATTTTTAGTCAAGGAAGGGTGAGGTGGATGCTGGACTTTGCAATGGCTCCTTATTTATTCAGTTTTCTAATCTTTATCAACGTTTTACTGGCGTTTGCCATCATCTTTTTAGAACGGCGGGATGCCAGCGCCACCTGGGCATGGCTGATGGTATTATTATTCATTCCTGTCGGCGGGTTCCTGCTTTATTTGATTTTTGGAAGACGACTGAGCAAAAAAGAGATATTTACATGGGATAAAAAGAACAGACTTGGATTGTTAGCGGCTGTGCAGGATCAGCTTCGCTCGATTGAACAAGACACCTTAAAATTGGATCATTCCGAACTTGAGTCTTTCGAAGACTTGTTTTACTTACACTTGAAAAATAATGATGCTCTTTTGACGAAAGATAACCAGGTGGAAATCTTTACGGATGGGCAGGATAAATTCCATGCTTTAATTGAAGATATTGAAAATGCCAAAGAGCATATTCACCTGCTTTATTACATCATCAGGGATGATCAGTTAGGACAGCGGCTATCGGAAGCTCTTATCAAAAAAGCCAAACAAGGCGTCAAGGTACGTGTACTGTATGATGACATGGGCTCGAGGACATTAAGCAGAAAGTACGTAAAAAGACTGGAAAAGTCCGGCGTTGAAGTAGAAGCTTTCTTCCCTGCTTTGATACCTAAGCTGAATATGAAAATAAATTACAGAAACCACCGGAAGCTTACGATCATCGATGGAAAAATCGGATATATCGGCGGGTTTAATATCGGCGACGAATACCTTGGCTTCAACAAAAGATTCGGTTATTGGCGGGATACACATCTGAAGGTGGAAGGCGGTGCTGTACATAACATGCAGACCCGTTTCATTCTGGATTGGAATCATGCCTCCAGACAGGATATTCATTATGAAGACCGGTATTATCAGGCTGAGCCTAAGGGGGATGTCGCTATGCAAATCGTTTCCAGCGGTCCGGATTCAGAATGGGAACAAATAAAACATGGCTATATTAAAATGATCCTCTCGGCAAAAGATACTGTCTATATCCAGACACCCTACTTTATTCCGGATGACAGCCTTTTAGATGCGGTACGAATAGCATCACTGTCTGGCGTGGACGTCAGGGTGATGATCCCAAAAATGCCCGATCACCCCTTTGTATATTGGGCGACTTATTCGAATGTCGGAGATTTGTTAGAAGCCGGGGCGAAAATCTATATTTATCAAAAAGGATTTTTACACGCCAAAACCATTGTGGTAGATGGAAAGATTGCATCTGTCGGAACCGCTAACATTGATGTCCGGAGTTTCAGGTTGAATTTTGAGGTAAATGCGTTTTTGTATCACCCGGATTTAGCAAAAGAGCTGGAGGATAGTTTTCTGGAAGATATCATAGATTCAACCCAGCTGACCGTTCAACTTTATAAACATAGATCGAAGTGGATACGTTTCAAGGAATCCATCGCCAGATTATTGTCACCTATCCTTTGATTTTCAGCTCTGTTAACTCTCAGTGTTGATTTACAGATAAGCTCCTTTTAATTGAAGACTCAGGCTCCAGATAGTTGGGTCCGTTACCATGAGAGGAATAGGATGGTCTGGGAAACAACTCGCTTTCCTGCGGGGGACCTGGCAAGCTTCCTCGGGCTGCGCCCTGTGGGATCTCGCCTAGCCCCTTCTCCCGCGGGAGTCTCGCCGTTTCCCTTCCCATCCAGCCAGCTTAGTAATTAACGGACCCTTCAAATATGAGAAAGAATGTACAATTAAAAACTTCATACTTAAGCATTTATAAAGGAAATAAAGGTGCAGAAGTCTTCTTTCAAATAATATGGGATGTTTTTCCCACAAGTGTGATTTTGAAAACTATCTACTGCAAGGTCCGGAGGGGAACGGCGAGACTCCTGCGGGATGAAAATGACAGGTGAGACCCCGGAAGACGAAGTCTGAGGAGGCTCAGCGCATGTCCGCGGAAAGGGAGTCGTTCCCCACCGGACTCTTATTCAGATAAACATCTCGAAATCGAGTTGTTCCCTTACACGGCCCTATAATAGAAGGTTTTGCATTAGTGAAATATGTTGCTTGTATGGAAATACATGTTTTCATTCCGACAAAAAAAGCCTGCACCTTTCTGGCAATCAAGGTGCAGGCTTTTCTCTATATTCAGGGGGAGGTTGTTTCGCTCTTGCTTACTGTGCTGACAATTCTAAATTGGATTTAATCTTTTCGCCATTCCGGTAAATTGTTAATTCTACTTCCTGGCCTTTTTCTGCTTCCTTATAAAGATATTGACGCAAGTCTACCATAGTTTCAATTTTATTACCTTCGATTTCCGTGATGATGTCATTCTGTTTAAGTCCGGCTTTTGCTGCAGGTGACCCGGGCTCGACACCACCGACGATGACACCGTGCTGAACATCTGGAGGGAGGTTCAATTGTTCTGTCAGAATGTTAGCAGGTATCTGACGCACATCTTGTAAGGAAACTCCCATATAAGGTCGTTTCACTTCGCCGTTAGTCTTGAGGTCCTTAATGACCGGCTTCACTACGTCCATCGGAATGGAAAAGCCTAAGCCTTCCACTGCATTTCTGGCGATTTTCATCGAGTTGATACCAATGACTTCACCTTGAAGGTTAATGAGGGCTCCGCCACTATTACCAGGGTTGATGGCAGCGTCAGTCTGGATTACTTCTGTCTGCCAATCTTGTTGACCATCTTTGTTGATATCAACCGGGATGTTACGGTTCAAACCACTGATGATCCCCTTAGTGGCTGATCCGGCGAATTCCATGCCAAGCGGGTTGCCGATGGCAATGGCTGTTTGCCCTACCTCTACGTCTTCGGCCTTGCCTAACTCGGCAACCTGCTTGACGTGTTGATCATCTATTTTTAAAACGGCAAGGTCAGTCAATGGGTCGCTTCCTTCTAGTTCGGCTTCAATTTTGGTACCGTCATTCATGATCACTTCCAGTTGACTCGCACCCTCAACTACGTGATGATTGGTGACGATATAGGCTTTACCATCTTCTTTTTTGTAAATGACCCCTGAACCTGTACCGGATTTTTGGGACATCGGGCTGCTTTGTTTTATATTAGAGATGCCGACAACAGCTCCGCCAGCTTTTTCAATAGCCTGAGTAACGGGTTCTTTTTCTTTTCCTATATTCAATTCGTTGGCTTGGGCTGTCGGCTTTTCTGTATTGATGTTGATGGAAACGCCTTTCCATTGAAAGATAGTGGTAACGAGAAAAATAGCTGCTATCGCTCCAAAAACTCCATAAGCAAAATTGGCTCGTTTTCTTGTCCGTTTTTGCGGTTGTTGTTCTATAGACATATAAACAGGTCCCCTTTAAAAAAATGATATTTCCTAACCTGGACAATTATTAGTTTACGTTCCACGTATGGCACGAGATTGGAGAAAATGTGGAATAAATGTGTAAAATAAGAAGAGAGAGGAACAACACCCAATCTATGTGGGAAAATAGAGGCAGTCAGGTAGGATAAGGAGGCTTTTACATGAAGCGAACGATTGGAATTGTTGAAGATGATATGAATATCCGCGATATTGTCAAAGCTTATTTGGAGAAAGACGGTTATAAGGTTAATGAGATGGAATCAGCGGAAGCAGCATGGGATTTATTCCAACAGGATCCGCCTGACCTATGGGTGCTCGATATCATGCTGCCAGGAATGGATGGTTATGAGTTTTGCAAACAGGTGCGCCAAAACTCACAAGTCCCCATTATCATTATTTCTGCTAAAGATGACGAAATTGACCGGATATTAGGGTTGGAACTCGGGGGTGACGATTATTTGACCAAGCCGTTCAGCCCGCGGGAATTAGTGGCCAGAGTAAAACGGCAGCTGACCCGGTGGGAAGCGATGAATAAAACAGCGTTTCCATCTGAGAAGGAAACACTCCAAGTGGACAACCTGGCACTTTATATGGAGGAACGCCGTGCTTTTTGGAGTGGGGAAGAGGTGGAAGTGACCGCGAAAGAATTCGATATGTTGAAGCTGCTTGCACAAAATCCCAACCGTGCTTTTTCCCGGGAAGAGCTGCTGATACAAATCTGGGGCGACGATTACTTCGGCAGTGACCGAGCTGTAGACGATCTCGTCAAGCGTTTAAGAAAAAAGCTGACCGACATCCCTTTAGAAACGGTTTGGGGATATGGATACCGGCTTAAAAAAGATGGCGCACAGCCATGAAACTGCTTCATCAACTGAATGCCGCATTCACAACATTAATTATCATAGTCATGTCGATTACTGCTTTCATCCTTTATTCCCTGATCCTCAACATGCTGATTGAAGATGAAAAGCGGCAGCTGGAAGGCAGAGGGGAATTGCTGATAGAGTTACTTAACGAAGAAGATAGCCCTCTAAAAGTCAATCAGTTATCGCAGCTTTTAAGGGATAGTGAATTCAGGGTGTTGATGTTTGATCGCAGCAAGCGTGAAATCATGTTTTCTACTTTACCACCGGAAACTGCTGCTGCCTGGGCAAGTCAATATGATGAGACATTACATGAGGAAGATCTCTGGGAAAGCCAGGGGAAGGACTTTGTCGTCTACGATATTGCCTTCACCCCGCAGGCAGATGGTGTCATCCTGGTATTAGCTACGCCGTTGAGAGACTTACAGGCTGTCCAAACGATGTTTGCGTGGCGGATGATTTTCGTATTATTCATAGGCTTATTGCTCGCTGTCGGCATCAGTCATTTTATGAACCGGAGACTGGTAACTCCGTTAATCCGGCTGAAAACAGAACTTAAGAAAATTGAGCATCGTAAATTCCAGGACCTTAAACCAGTGAAAGCGAGCGGGGAAATAGAAGAGGTCGAACATAGTGTCCGAACCATGGCTGCTGAGTTAGAGAATTATATCCGTACTCAGAAACAGTTCTTCCAAAACGCTTCCCATGAATTGAAAACACCATTGATGTCCATTCAGGGTTATGCTGAAGGCATCCGTGATGGAGTGTTCGAGGGAGAAGCGGCAGATAAAGGATTGTCTGTCATGATCAAGGAAACGGAAAGACTGAAGAAAATTGTGAATGAAATGATTTTATTGGCTAAACTGGATAGTGATGAAAATGTTTATCATCCGGAAGATACTGATATTCATGCATTGATTGAACAAGCCAAAGAAGGGCTGTACCCACTTGCCAGAGGAAAAGGGATAGAGCTTGATTATGAACAGCCAGTATCGTACAACCTATATGTAGATCCCGAAAAAGTGATGCAAGCCCTGGTTAATATTATAGCTAACGGGATCCGTCATGCGGACTCCAGGGTGCAAATAAAGACCAGGGAAACTGCAGATCATATACTGATTGCAGTTAAGGACGACGGTACGGGTATTTCTGAAGGAATTCTCCCGCAATTATTTGAACGATTTATCAAAGGGAAAGAAGGAGAAACCGGACTGGGATTAGCCATTTCCAGAGCGATTATTGAACGTAGTGGAGGAAAGATTGCTGCACAAAATAATGTAGAAGCTAAAGGTGCTGTCTTTAACATCCTGCTACCAAAGTCTGATACCCTCAAGAATGATAAGGAGAGAATGTAATGGAAAAAAAAGCGTGTATTGATTCATTGACAGTAAAAAACTCACACGTCCTGCCGCCGGATACGAATAGCCACGGGACATTATTTGGAGGAAAATTGATGGCATATATTGATGATGTGGCTGCGATATCTGCTACACGTCATTGCCGGAAACCAGTGGTGACGGCTTCGATAGACTCTGTTGATTTTTTAGAACCCGTATTTGAAGGCGACACGATTTGTCTGGTCAGCTATGTGACCTGGACCCATAATACATCGATGGAAGTTTTCGTAAAGGCGATAACTGAAAATCTATTGAGTGGTGAGCGGAAGGTATGTACCACTGCCTTTGTCTCGATGGTAGCCGTTGATGAAAATAACAGACCAACACCCGTTCCTCCGGTACGTCCAGAATCAGATGAAGAAAAATGGCTGCATGCAGGGGCAGCAGATCGCCATGACCAAAGAAAGAAACGGAGCAAAGAATCTAAAGAACTGGCCAAAAAATTCGGGACAGCCTTCCCGTGGAAAGAGTAAAAACGGGGTAAAGTTAAACTGTTCATTGATGGATAATTGTAGAAAACCGGATGCACAGCAGTCGCATCTGGTTTTTCTTTTGTTCCTTCCCTTCAACCCCCCGTTAAGAAACCTTCAGATTTCAATGTTATAATAGAGCAAGCTTAATAATAAGGGTGATAGATATGAGTTTTTTGCAAGTGGAAAATTTGACAAAAACATATGGGGATAAGACCCTGTTTGAAAATATATCATTTACGATTGAACAGGAGCAGCGAATCGGTTTGATAGGAGTCAATGGAACAGGCAAGTCGACTTTGCTGAAGGTGCTCGCTGGCCTGGATTCAAAAGAATCCGGTGAGATGAAACATGCTAAGGGTTTTCGCATGGAATACCTCCATCAGGAACCAGAGCTTAATCCGGAATTGACTGTCCTGGAGCAGATTTATTATGGTGATTCCGAAATAATGAAAACGATGCGGGCTTACGAACAATCTTTGCAAAACCTCGAAAATGATCCTGAAAATACACACTTTCAGGATCAGTTGCTAAAAAACCAGCAGCACATGGATGAAAATGATGCATGGGAAGCAAACACGGCAGCTAAAACGATCCTTACCAAGCTGGGGATTGACACCTTTGATAAAAAGACAGGGGAATTATCAGGTGGACAGAAAAAGCGAGTCGCCATTGCCAGGGCACTTATTCAGCCAGCAGACTTGTTGATTTTGGACGAACCAACCAACCATTTGGATAACGAAACCATTGAGTGGCTCGAGGAGTTCCTTTCCCAGTATCGGGGTGCGTTGATTGTAGTCACTCACGATCGTTACTTTTTAAATAGAGTGACCAATCTGATCTATGAGCTTGATCGAGGCAGCCTTTATATATATGAAGGAAACTATGAAACTTATTTGGAAAAAAAGGCGGAGAGGGACGAACAGGAACGGGTTTCAGAAGAAAAAAGGCAGAATACCCTCCGGCGGGAATTAGCATGGTTAAGACGTGGTGCAAAAGCGCGGACGACTAAGCAAAAGGCTCGTAAACAGCGCGTAGAATCATTACGAAATCAATCCGGTCCGAGTGCGGAACAGAATATGGATATTGCGATTGGATCGAGTCGATTAGGCAAAAAAGTGATTGAACTCGATACCATCACAAAAAAAATTGCTGGAGAAACGCTGATTGATGATTTCAGTTATTTGATTGTACCTGAAGAACGACTGGGTATTATCGGACCTAATGGAAGCGGCAAGACAACACTATTGAATATCATGGCGCAGCGTATGGAGCCTGATAATGGAACTATTGATATCGGTGAAACAGTGAAAATTGGCTATTATACCCAGGATCATCAAGAAATCGATGGCAGTTTAAAAGTGGTAGAATATATCAAACAAGTAGCTGAAGTGATTACTACTGCTGATGGTCAGGAAATCACCGCTGAGCAAATGCTGGAACGATTTTTGTTTCCTAGATCCCAGCAATGGACTTACATCAGGAAGCTCTCTGGTGGTGAACGGCGGCGTCTTTATTTGCTGCGTGTGCTTATGCAAGAACCAAACGTTCTGTTTTTAGATGAACCTACCAATGATCTGGATACGAAAACCCTGAGTATCCTGGAAGACTATCTTGATCATTTTCCAGGTGCTGTCATTGCGGTTTCCCACGATCGGTATTTTCTCGACAGAGTAGCTGATCGTCTGGTCGCATTCGAAGGTAAAGGAAGAATCAGAAAGTTTCATGGTAATTATAGTGAATATATCGACGAAAAAAGGCAGGCAGAACGCCTCCAAGCTGCCGAGAAGAAACAGCAGGCGGAAAAGACTGCAGAAAAAAAGGTGAGGCAAAAGCGGAAACTTTCTTACCATGAACAGAAAGAATTTGAAGGCATTGAAGATAAAATAGCAAATCTTGAAGGAAAAATAGAAGAAGTACAAATATCCATTGCAGAAGCAGGAAGTGATCTCGGAAAAGTTCAGGATTTATATAAGGAACAGGAAATCCTGGAGGCTGAGCTTGAGCAGGCAATGGAGCGCTGGGAGGAATTATCTTTACTGGTTGAAGAATTAGAAAATAAGTAATTGTTAAAAATTTCCGCGGTGTTAAACTGCGGATTTTTTTGTTTGTTCATACAATATATGGAATAATAGGAACGGGAAATAAATTATTAGAGAGAGGGAGTTAAAGATGCCAGAACAGCAAATGTTAGAAAAGTATGCCGAGTTGGCGTTGAAAACAGGCGTCAACTTGCAAAAGGGTCAAATGTTGATGGTCAATTCGACCGTTGAAGGAGCGGATTTCACCCGTATTGTAGTTCGCAAAGCTTACGAAATGGGGGCAAAAACAGTACATATTAACTGGGCCGACGATGCCATCATTCGTACCAAATACGAGTTTGAATCAAAAGAAACACTATCGGAAGTACCCCAATGGAAAGTCGATATGTATGATTACTTTGCGGAAGGCGGCGCTGCCATCCTATCCATCCGTGCTACCGATCCGGATCTACTACAAGGAATAGATGGGGAAAAAATAGCTGCAGCTAATAAGGCGGGAGCACAGGCAATGAAAAACTTCCGCAGCTTTACAATGAATGACCGTATCCAGTGGTCCATTGTTTCTATTCCGATCACTACTTGGGCGCAAAAGATATTTCCTGAAGCTGGTGAAGAGGAAGCGGTCACTAAATTATGGGAACAGATTTTTAAAATTGTCCGAGTCGATAAGGAAAATCCAGTTGCTGCCTGGGAAGAACATAACAATATTCTTGCCCAGGCAAGGGATTTCCTGAATCGAAAAAAATATAAGAAACTCATTTATAAAGCACCTGGAACAGACTTGGAAGTCGAACTTCCGGAAGGGCATAAATGGAAGGGGGGAGCATCCAAGACAGAAAAAGAGGGGATACCTTTCAATGCTAACATGCCGACCGAAGAGGTGTTCACGGTTCCTCATAAATATGGGGTCAATGGCCAAGTGTCCAGCACAAAACCGTTGAATTATGGCGGAAACCTGATTGATGACTTTACATTGACGTTCAAAGAAGGAAAAGTTGTTGATTACAAAGCGGAACAAGGCGAAGCTACTTTAAAGCATTTATTGGAAACAGATGAGGGATCGACCCGTCTTGGAGAAATGGCACTCGTACCGAACGAATCGCCGATTTCCCAATCAGGATTGATCTTCTATAACACCCTCTATGATGAGAATGCTTCCTGCCATTTAGCGTTGGGTAAAGCCTATCCAAACAGCTTAGAAGGTGGATCGGATATGAATGAAGAAGAGCTTGATAAGCATGGGGTAAATGATAGTCTCTCTCATGTTGATTTCATGATGGGATCTGGAGAATTGGATATTGATGGCGTGTTGGAAGATGGTACGACAGAAGCGGTCATGCGTAAAGGCAGCTGGGCCATCAAATTTGACTAACCAGAAAGACAAATGCCGGGTGCAGCATGCATCCGGCATTTTCTTTGTTGGTAGATATTTTGTTAGAAGAAATGTTTGCAGGGATAAAATAGAAGGTTTATTTAAGGGGATTCACGAATAGTTTTAGTGATGGATAATGAAACAGAAGGGTGGAAGGTGCTATGAAAAAGGCTTCCGTCAGTGTAATCATAATACTTTTATTCTTTCTGGCATGCTCCAGTGAAGCGGGGCAGAAAGAAGTATGGAGCAAGGATGAAACGTTTGAAGTTGATGGCCGGACTTATTATGGTAAAGAAGGTAAGTTTGCGATTGTAAAGGAAAATGGAAAAGATGACGAGAGTGATTTTCCTGCAGGTCCTCAGGGGAGGTTGTATAGTGTATATTTTTGGGGAGACCTGGAGGGTTTAGTCGGTAAATCATATACATTGACAGCCACCCATGAAAATGCGGACGAAGCCAGGGAATTGTATAGTAAAATGATCGGTAAGAACACAGGTGACCACATTTCCGCTGATGCTGTAAGTGGAGCTAAATTCAGTTTAGGTAAGCCCGGCCTGTGGTTAATGGAAGTATCGGTAGAAGGCGAAAATTTTGCAAGCTTCATTATTGAAGCAGAATGAAAATCCCCCGCTCGTACGGGGGATTGCGGCATAGGAGTATTACCAAAGAAACTCAGTTATAGCCTCGTCAACGTCGGGATGTTCATGCAGTCCGGAGTGTGTGGCTGAAGCATCGAGAAACACTTCCTGATGGTAATTACTTTTTTTCACCAGCTGCTTAATGCCAAGCGCACTGGATACGCTTACCAACCCATCTCCTCCATCATAACTTTTTTGTTTCACGACCTTATCTGCGTTTTCGGTCGTATACTTTCCGTCGATTACCCCGGCGATAGCAAGGACTTCGGTATGGGCAGGAAAGCTATCCTTATTTCCTCTCAACGCCGTCAGTGCTTTCGAATCCACACGTAAATCCGGCAATGCCTCACCGGTATTCATTTCAAAATATTCCTCTTTATCGATTCCTAAGAATGGGCTGCCCATGACCACCAGTTTTTTTACAGTCGGGTACGTGCCGTGGCCCTGGACTAGAAAATTAGCAGATGCTAAACCTCCCATCGAATGGCCCACCATATTCATTTGCTGAATTCCATAATCAGTTTGAAGCTTATTCATTATCTCTTGCAGCCATATGGTTTGTTTATGGAGAGCTGCGCGGTCGTTTTCGAAGATTACCTGGATAAAAGGCTGCTTACTCCCGGAAAAGTTCCCTCTAATGAAAAGCCGGCCTTCAGTAGAGACACGAACGACCATTTCTTTCTTTCCCAATCGGTTGCTCTCGAAGCGGTTTAACATGGTATTAAAGGATCCTGGACCTCCTTTAAACCCGTGCACAAATAAAGTGGGGGTAATTTTGGAATTATCCTGTGAGCCGGTACGAATGGAATGTATAAAAAATGAAACAGATCCGATGATGATGGAAGTCACCAAAATCATTACTATTTTATTTTTGTTGGTATAATTGCTCAACATAGAAGTTCCTCCTGCTGTGTGAAACTGATTTTATTCTAATATAGTTGGTTGTATTTTAAAACGTAAGGGGTGTGAAGCCCACTGCACCTTGGAGAAAGTTTTGCTTTCCTTGAATCGGGTAAACCAAAACTATATCGAATGACAATAACAAGGAGTTGTATTTTATGACTGGCCCAGAATCTCATTTGACAGGCTTTCAAGCCAACCCGAACGAGTTTGACAAATGCAGCAATTGTGGAATATTATTGACCAGTAAACAAGAAGAAAAAGTGAAACTTTGTAAAGAGTGTCAGAAACGTTTAAGTTCCGATGAGAAACGGGATGAAATGGATGCTGAATAAGAATAATATTAACTGAAAAACCTTATCCTATAACGGATGAGGTTTTTTTTAGTTTACAAATCAAGTGAATTACTGGTATAGTTCGATATTGTGCTTTTAATTCGTATAAAAAGGAGTTAACTATGGATAACAAAAATCACGGGCATATTGACTGGCCTGTTTTAATTATAAGTGGTGGAGCGCTACTTATTTTTATTTTATTAGCTTTTATAGATTTAACGATGGTTTCCGAACTGGTAAGCCAAGGCCTTGTCCTTTCCTCTAACTATTTCGGTGCCTTTTGGCAGCTGTTGATGCTTGCGACCTTCTTTGTGGGTCTCTGGCTGGCTTTTTCAAAAAAAGGAAAAATCAAAATGGGTGGATTGGATAAACCTGAAATCGGTTTGTGGAAGTGACTGTCTATTATCATGGCAACTCTACTTGCTGGTGGCGGTGTATTTTGGGCAGCTGCAGAGCCAATGTATCACTTTCTGACAGTACCACCAGTTCACAGTGGAATCGAAGCGGGCACCACAGAAGCCATTAATGCGGCATTAGCACAAAGCTTCATGCACTGGGGCTTTCTTGCCTGGGCAATATTAGGTACGATTAGCGCCGTTGTCATGATGTACGGTCATTATTATAAAGGGATGCC
Source organism: Thalassobacillus devorans MSP14 (assembly GCF_000496835.1). GTDB lineage: Bacteria > Bacillota > Bacilli > Bacillales > Halobacillaceae > Thalassobacillus > Thalassobacillus devorans_B. The sequence continues at coordinate 835,600 of NZ_KI543237.1, read as the reverse complement.
GTTGAAGCCCCGTACGCTCCTCTATCCTATTTTCGGGGAAAAGCTCAGGGACAGCTGGTTCGGCAAGATTATTGATGCCTTTTCGGTCATTGCTGTTGCAGCAGGTACAATTGGCCCAATCGGCTTTCTTGGAGCGCAGGCTAGTTATGGTTTAAACACGATATTCGGCGTTCCGGATACTTTCGGAACCCAGCTATCGATTATTATTGCCGTCGTTACCATCTCTACTATCTCAGCGGTTACTGGTTTATACCGGGGGATTCAATGGTTAAGCAGTTTCAATGTCCGTATGGCGGTTGTTTTGATGCTATTTGTCCTTTTATTTGGTCCTGGCGGCTTTATCATTGATTACTTTATTTCCTCATTTGGTTTTTACGTCCAGGAATTCATTCCGATGAGTACCTTCCGTGCCGATGAAGAGTGGTTATCGTTATGGACGGTATTTTTCTGGGGATGGTTTATCGGTTATGGTCCGATGATGGCGATTTTAGTAAGCCGGATTTCCCGCGGCCGTACGATTAGGGAGATCATCCTTGCGATTTCAATAATGGCTCCGGTGATTTCGGCCTTTTGGTTCACGGTGCTTGGCGGGTCAGGGATTTTCTTTGAGTTAGAAACAGCAGGTTCTGTATCGGAAGCATTGAATGAAGCTGGGAAACGGGCTGCCATGTTCGCGATTACAGAGCAGTTCCCGTTAAGCGAAATTATTTCTCCGCTTTTCCTGCTGCTGACTATTTTATTTGTAGTTACCACCAATGATTCGATGTCCTATACGATTGCTATGGCAGTTACAGGAGAGGGGAATCCTCAAAAGTGGCTTCGGATTTTCTGGTCTGTAGTCATGGGAACGCTGGCAGCTATTTTATTATTCATTGGGGAAGGCGGAGTCGGTGCATTACAATCATTCATTGTCATAACCGCTGTACCAGTTTCCCTCTTATTACTTCCAGTCATCTGGTTAGCACCAAAGGTAGCCGGGGAAATGGCTCGCGATCAAAACTTATAAATTAGAAAATCCCAGCATTCCGGATGCTGGGATTGTTATTTTATTTCTGTTTCAACACCGCGCGGACCGGGCTTCCGTCTGCTTCTGCCATGTTTAAAGGAAAGGCGCTGAGTTCATATTGTCCGGGCTCCACATGATCAAGCACCAATCCTTCCAGAATCAGAACATCATTTTCATATAAGCTGTGGTGAGCTTTCAATTCTTTGCTTGTTTCTGGATCGACGGAAGGAGTGTCAACACCGACCATATCGATGCCGTTTCTATTTAAAAACGGGCCGAGGTCATCCCCGAGGACGGTATAGTTTTCCGGGAAGGCAGCGCGGTCCTTCCAACTGTTGGATTTGAGTAAAAGTTTAGATACTCCGGAAAAATCGATACCTGTTAAATCCTTCGCACCTACTATTGCTTTCCCTTCGATATCAACCACAACGGCCGGGCCATGAAATCTTTCCAGCGGCAGTTCGGCTATTTTCATTCCTTTATCATCATAATGAAATGGAGCGTCAACATGGGTGCCGGTGTGGTTGCTCAATTTTATGCTACCGACATTGACCGATCCTGTTTCTTCCATCGACCACGTTAAATTGTATGCATATTGCTCGTCTCCCGGCCAGGGGGGAGTTTGCTGGTCCAGCAACATGGAAATATCAATGATCTTCATGTTCTAACCTCCTAGGCAATAATCCCACGTTCGTTTTCAAACTTCTTATAGGATTGCTTCTCCATGATTTCTTTTAAGCGCATGACCATCTCTAATACATCTTCATAGGACACATACAGGGCGATTGGCGCAAGCCGTATGACATTCGGTGAGCGGAAATCAGGAATAATGTGTTTTTCTTTTAAAGCTTTACAGATTCTTGCCGCTTCGTCATGTTCCAGGCTGACATGGCCGCCGCGCCGCTCATTTTCACGGGGATTGGCAATCGTAAACCCACAGCCATCCAGTTCTTGTTCGATCAACTTCATCATGAACTCTGTCTGCTGTAGTGATTTTTTGCGAATATTTTCGATTCCTGCTTCTTCAAAAATTTCCAGGGAACCGATTAAAGGCGCGGAGCTTAATATGTGCGGTGTACCGATTTGGAAGGCACCTGCTGTTTCTGCCGGTATCAGGGTGTGACCCATATCGAATTGTTTATCCTTTCGGGAACTGAACCAGCCTGCAAGACCGGGTGCCTGACCTAAATGTTTTTCGTGAACAAAAAGTCCGCCGACACCACCTGGGCCACTGTTCAAATATTTATACGTGCACCATACAGCGAAATCCACTTCCCACTTGTGAAGTTCATGGGGGAGTGCGCCAATCGAATGGGCTAAATCAAATCCGACGATGATCCCTTTTTCATGAGCGGCTTCTGTCAGTTTCTTTATATCCAGGAGCTGTCCGCTGCGGTATAGAACTGAAGGAAGAAGCAGTAAAGCTACATCATCATCCATCAGCTCGATGATTTTGTCTTCATCAAGCGTCCTTCCATCACCGCTTGGCGCTTGAATCAGGTGTTCCTCAGGATCCAGCCCGTGTAGACGGAGCTGGCTTTTTAAAGCATAGATATCGGAAGGAAAGTTCAGGGCATCAGCCAAAATTTTTGTGTTTTTTCCTTTTGGTTTGAAAAAGGTGGCCAGCAGTTGGTGCAGGTTGGTGGTGATGGACCCGGTGTTGATTACTTCTTCTTTTTTTGCCCCGATCAGAGGTGCTGTCATTTCACCGAGCTTTTCGGACATGTAATACCATGGCTGTTCCCCGTCTGTCCATCCTTCGATTGCATGCTGTTTCCAGTCCTCCAGAGAGGTAAGAAGCGTTTGTTCTGCCCGCTTCGATAACAGACCAAGCGAGTTTCCATCCATATATAAAGTTTTTTCTTTTATGTAAAATTCCTTTTTAAAGTGCGCAAGCTTATCCTGTTCATCCAGTTCGATCGCATCTTTACGAGTTATATTTGAATTGTCCATCAAATCGCCTCCTGTATTTATTATAGCTCTTATTTGGAAACGCTCCAATGGAGGGGCTATTTCAACCAAAATAAAAAGGGAGACACATCATGTATCCCCCTTGATCTTGATCAGGCATCTAGTTTTTCTTGTTTTCTTTGGGCGTGTTCTGTCGTCTCCAGTTCTTCATCAGTTGGTGGTGCTGTCTTTTTCACGAAAATCGATAATAGAATACCTATGAAAGACAATACGGTAATCACCAGGAATGCCACATTCACCCCGTGAATATCCGGGTTGGCTACATCAGGCTGCCGTGCTGCATTTTGAGCTGTGGTGGTCATTACTGTGACAAGGATTGCTGTACCGATCGATGCGGCAATTTGGCGCATCGTGTTACTCATAGCAGCACCGTGAGGAATCAACTTGTTTGGCAGTTCATTCAATCCTGCTGTCGTAATAGGCATCATCACCATGGACAGGCCGAGCATCCGAATCGCATACATAACCGTCAAGTAAACGATGGTTGTCGCTGGATTCAGGAAAGAAAGGGCCAGGGAGGCCCCAGTAATCAGGGTCAGACCAACAATTCCCAGTAATCGTGCACCTATCCGATCAAAAATCCGGCCAGTGACAGGTGACATAAACCCTGAAATCAAAGCGCCGGGCAATAGTACAAGCCCGGATTCAAATGCAGTGAAGTCCCGCATATTCTGCATATATAACGGAATCAAAGTTTCCGACCCGATAAGACCCATAAAGGCGATCATAGCAATAATTGTCGTAATGGTAAATGTCCTCAGTTTGAATACGCGGAATTCAAGCATAGGGTGATGCATGCGTAATTGCCGGGTAATGAACAACGTCAGTGTGAGTACGCCGAGTCCCAGAGTTGACATCGTTATCGAGTTGCCCCAGCCATTATTACCTGCGCTGGTAAACCCATAAAGCAGACTGCCAAAACCGATGGAAGACAGGATGATGGATGGGATATCGACTTTCGGGTTCTTAAGCTCGGTAACATTTTTCAAAATAAAATAGGCCACCGCAATAATGATGATGGCAAGCGGTAAGGTTATTAGAAATAATGCGCGCCAGGAATAATGTTCTGTAATCCACCCTGATAAAGCGGGTCCGATCGCTGGTGCAAAGGATATGACGAGTCCAATATACCCCATTGCTGCTCCACGGCGGTTGACAGGAAAAATCAACAAAAACACGGTTTGCATCAGGGGAAGCATTACGCCAGCCCCAGCCGACTGGATGACTCTTCCCGCCAACAGCAGCTGAAAATTGGGGGCAAGTCCGCCTATTATCGTTCCAAAAGTAAAAACACTCATGGCGGCCATGAAAAGTTGTCTGGTGGTAAATCTCTCTATCAAAAAAGCACTGATAGGAATCATGATTCCATTGACAAGCATGAAGACTGTAGTGAGCCACTGTGCTGAGTTGGCTGACACGTTCATTTCATGCATAATCGGAGGAATAGCCGTAATCATAAGTGTTTGGTTAAGAATAGTAATGAACGAACCTGCAAGCAATAATCCAGCCATTAAAACTTTATTATAATTCTGATCCGGCATGTTTCTCCTCCTTTTCAATCTATATTATCTAAACGAGATAGTTTCATAGAACAATTATAAAATTATACTGATTTTGACAGCAGGTGACAAATGAAACGCCCCTCTGAAATGGAAGAGGCAGTACTTGTTGACACCTGCATGTTTTCGATGGGCTCAGTTATGCTACACGACGGATTCATGCATAATCCGGTGTATCCTTACGATAAAGGGTCGCCCATTCTTTTTTACCCATAGAACGGGAGAGATATGTTAATCTAGTGATATTGAAAATATTCAGAAAAAAGGAGCCTTGCTATGGATGCTTCATCACTCAAAGAACTTCAATCTAAAGAAGACATACTGGAAGCTTATCCCGTTATCAAACAGCTGAGAACCCATCTTGATATTTCTACATATGCTCAGTTGGCAGCAGAAGCCAGAGAAAAAGATGGTTATCGGATGTTTGCTTTATATGAAGAAGGAAAAATTGTAGCAGTTGTAGGTTTTGAACCGATGACTACGCTTTATTATGGCCGGTTTGTATGGGTATGTGATTTAGTGACAGATGAAAATAGCCGTTCCCATGGTTATGGGAAAGTATTACTGGATTTTGTCCATGACTGGGCAAAACAGAGGGGATACGAAAGTGTGGCGCTATCTTCTGGATTGCAGCGGACTGACGCACATCGTTTCTACGAAGAAAAGGCGGATTATGACAAAGTAAGTTATGTTTTTAAAAAAAGGATGGAGCTATGATGATACCTATGAATGAAATACGCAATATTTATTGTGTTGGCCGCAATTATGTGAACCATGCCAAAGAACTGAATAATGATGTACCGACTAAGCCGCTTTTATTTTCTAAACCGAACCGGTCCCTGGTAAAAGCTGCTGGAGATGATATCATGCTTCCGGGAGATAAAGGTAAGGTTCATTACGAAGCAGAATTAATCATACGCCTGGGCAAGCCTTACGAAAAAGGGATAAAGGTAAATGAATTGATTGACAGTATGGCGCTTGGACTTGACCTTACCTTGCGCGATGTACAGAGTGAACTAAAGAAGAAAGGACACCCATGGCTGATGGCAAAAGGTTTTCCGAACGCAGCGGTAATCAGTGATTTCATTCCTTTTCCCGGGGAAGAAATATGTAAAGAAAAAGACTTTGCCCTCATGATAAACGGAAAACAAGTTCAGCTTGGAAACATAAAGCAAATGATTTTTGATTTACAGACATTGATCGACTACTGCGGGACGCACTTAGGTACAAGTGAAGGAGATATTATTTTTACTGGCACACCTGAAGGAGTAGGCTCCATAACTGATGGCGATCACATGGAGTTGGTGTGGGATGGCGATTCACTTGGACAATGTACCTTCAAACTGGGTTAGTGGATGGCAATCATGAAAATAAGACATATTGAGATAGCTGATGCTGAAAGATTTCGTAACCTGATGCTGCAAGTGGAAGCCGAGTCGGACTTTATGCTTTATGAGGCTGGCGAAAGAGATATAAGCATCGAACGCCAGAAATCTATGATTAAAAGTATCCAGGCTCAGGAGAACGCTGCCATCTTTCTTGCGGACTTTGATGGGGATCTCGCAGGATATTTGATTGCTGTAGGCGGGAAAGCTAAACGAACGAAGCATTCTGCCTATTTAGTGATCGGAATCAATGCTGACTTTCGCGGCAATGGAATTGGTTCAAAACTTTTTCAAGCGTTGGAAGCATGGGCACAAGAAAAAGGCATCCACCGTCTTGAACTTACTGTTGTCACTCAAAATGAAGCAGCTCTCGGGTTATATAAAAAAGCAGGATTTGAAGTGGAAGGCACCAAGCGGGACTCCTTATTGATTGATGGAGATTATGTTAATGAGTATTATATGGCGAAATTATTGTAGGAGGATTCTGAGGAGTGGATAAAATGAGGCGCCCTAAAATTACAGTGGTTGGAAGTATCAATATGGACTTGACAACTACATTCGATCGTATGCCACAAAAAGGAGAAACGCTGCACGGGACTTCCTTTGCTACCTACCCTGGTGGTAAAGGTTTTAATCAAGCAGTTGCTGCTGCTCGATTCGGCGCTGAAGTTTCTATGATCGGGGCTGTAGGGGGCGATGGGTTTGCTCAATCACTTTCTTTGATTTTAGCAGAAGAAAAAATATCGGCTGCCGGAGTTTGTTCCATAAAAGACATGTCGACAGGTACAGCTACTATTTTATTGACCGAGGGTGATAATCGGATTATTGTTGTTCCTGGTGCGAATGGGAGGGTCACACCTGAACATATAGAAGAGCATCGTAACTTGGTTATTGAAAGTGATATGGTGTTACTTCAATTGGAGATTCCGATGGAGTCTGTGGAAAAAACATCTCAAATTGCGTATGAAGCTGGAGTACCAATTATTTTGAATCCAGCCCCTTCGAAGCAATTGAGCAGTAAGCTGTTAGAAAAGGTTACATATGTAATCCCGAATGAAGCAGAAGCAGCAGACTTGATTGCTGGTAGTACAGACCTGCACGACAAGCTTCTTATCACGAAGGGTAAGCAAGGGGTTATGTTTTATTCTAAAGAAGGGACCGTCCAAATCCCAGGCTATCCAGTTAATCCCGTTGATACAACGGGGGCCGGTGACACGTTTTGTGGCATATTGAGTACTTGCCTGGCTCGTGGGGACAATCTGGAGGAGGCGTGCAAGATCGCCAATGCTGGTTCTGCCTTATCAGTAACAAAATCGGGAGCACAGGGGGGCATGCCTACAGAGCAAGCAGTCCTAGAGTTCATCAGAGAAAAGGAATCGTAAATAGGTAGTCCCTTCTAGCTCTAGATTTCAAAATGGATTAAATACTAGACAAGACAGTAGGTATACAAGACAGATCTGTTGATTTTCAAGACAATAATTGAGTTTACTCGACAATTTCCAAAGTTTATTAGACACTTTGGAAATTTTACTAGACATTTTATAAAATTTACTGGACAGGCAAGGATTTTTCTAGACAACTAGGTTGAGAAATGCCCCCGATGATTAATCATCGAGGGCATTTTTTGAACTTTCATATCAGACCATTTTTCACAAGCACACCTTTTATGGTGGCATAAGTATAAGCGTTATCCAGCGCTTCTCGCAACGCCTTCAAGCCCTCATCCTTTTCCAACGTTTCGCGTGCGCGCATAACCTCTGCTTCAACTGCCTCATCAAACCATTGCTCCCAGTCAAAATCATACCCTTCTCCTGCTGCTTTGAACAGGTGGTTTTCAATTGTGATTTCGCTCATACCGCGGTCACGGGCAATGGCTTCCAAATCTTTGCCGTCTTCTTTCCATAATCGGTAAGAAATCATGTAGCTTGGTAATTTATCCTGCTCGGATTTCTTTTGGAAAATCGGAGTCGGTCCTTTGACGGCTTTACTGGCAGGCAGCTTTTCTTTCCAAGGTTCGATGGCAGCAAGGAAAGTTTCTCCATATTGTTCGTATTTCCTTTCCCCGACACCTTTGATTGCCAGCATGTCTGTCTTTGATGCAGGAAAATATCGTGCAAAATCCTTAAGCGTAGCGTCTGAAAAAATGACGTATGGCGGAAGGTCATGCTTGTCAGCAATTTCTTTCCGCAAATGACGCAAGGAATCAAACAACTCCTGGTGGTAGTCCACAGGGGTCTGTTGCGCTGCTTTCTCAATTTTCATCCACACCTGTTTCTCGCCTTTTAATACATCGACTGCTTTTGGTGTCAGCTGTAAAGTCGGGAACTTTCCCTGTCCCGGATTCAACAGGTCTTCTGCCGTCAAAAAATGAATGAAGCTGGTCAGTTCTTTTTCCTTATATTGAGACATCAACCCATAGGTGCTCAGACGCTCGAAACCGAATTCTTTCACCTTCTGATCAGCGGACCCGCGCAGCACTTTGGCAGTCAGGCCAGCTCCGAAACGTTCTCCCATACGTTTGACGCAGGATAAAACCATCTGGGCTTCCTTTGTCATATCTTCCCGTTCTCCATCATACAAGCAGTTGGAGCAGCGCCCGCACGGTTCACTTCCTGTCGGATCATGGAAGTAATCGAGGATATACTGCTGCAGGCAGTGGTGGGTATGGCAATAGTTCACCATGGACTGCAGTTTTTCGTACTCTTTAGACTTTTTATCTTCCGGTAAGGTTGACTGCTCGATCATATACTTCTGCAAGTTGACGTCCTGACCGGAGAATAACAGGATGCATTCACTCGGTTCACCATCTCTCCCAGCACGGCCTGCTTCCTGATAATACGATTCGATATTCATCGGCATCGAATAATGGATGACGTAGCGGACGTTCGACTTGTCGATCCCCATGCCGAACGCGTTCGTTGCAACCATGATCAGCGTTTCATCCTGAATGAAGCTGTTCTGGGCTTGTTTTCGATCGTCTTCCGTAAGGCCGGCATGGTATTTTCCTGCCTGGAATCCTTTTTTTAGTAAATACTGATGAATGAAGTCGACATCTTTCCGGGTGGCTGCATAAATGATTCCGGACTCACTCTTTCGCCTGGTGGCATAATCCAGTAAAAAGTCCCGTTTATCCTGTCCTTTAATCAAGCGGAAGGAGAGATTATCACGGGCAAAACCTGTGTTGATGACAGAGTTTTCCGGCACATGAAGCAGCTCCTGGATATCGTGGATGACTTCTTTGGTCGCAGTGGCTGTCAATGCCATCATGGTCGGAAGGTTGTTTAGCTTTTTCAATAACGGAACGATAGAGCGGTAACTAGGCCGGAAATCGTGACCCCATTGTGAGATACAATGCGCTTCATCGAAAGCAATCAGTGCTAATGGAATCGATTGAATCGCATAAAAGAAATTCGAGGAATCGAACCGTTCTGGTGCAACATACACGAATTGATAACGGCCGCGTTTCATATCACGCACACGTTCCTGCTGTTCTTCCATGCTCAGGGAGCTATTGATATAAGTTGCTGCCACTCCCATCGAGGTAAGGGCATCCACCTGGTCTTTCATCAAAGAAATGAGCGGTGAAATGATAATGGCTGTGCCCGGTTGTACAAGGCCTGGTATTTGATAGCAAATGGATTTCCCACCGCCTGTCGGCATCACAGCTAACGTATTGTTTCCTTGTAATATTTGAGAAATCGCATCTTCCTGACCTGGCCGGAAGGAAGGGTAGCCGAAATATTCTTGTAATTTTTCTCTTGCTTGTACTAGCATCATCTATCATCCTTTATAAATCCTTCATTAATGGTACCATGTTTAATACAATCTGACAGGGGAAAAATACTCATGAACCTAAAGTTTGGAGGTATTATTTATGAAAGCAATTGTAATTGACAATTACGGAGATAAAGATCAACTGAAAATGAGAGAGATAGATAAACCTGAAATTACAGACGATCAGGTGCTTGTCGAGCTCCATGCAACTTCGATCAACCCAATCGATTGGAAACTGCGGCAAGGATATTTGAAAGAAAAAGCTGACTTTGATTTTCCGATCATTCTTGGCTGGGACTTGGCTGGCGTCGTTACGGATACAGGAAAGAACGTAACGAAATTTAAAAAAGGCGATAATGTATTCGCGCGGCCAGACTTGACTCGTCTTGGAACATATGCCGAATATACAGCAGTTGATGAACGTCTGCTTGCCCACATGCCGGAAAATATCACTTACGAAGAAGCGGCATCTGTCCCACTGGCAGGGCTGACTGCATGGCAGTGTCTTGTCGACTTTTCTGATATCAAAGATGGGGACAAAGTATTGATTCATGCCGGGTCTGGTGGTGTCGGAAGCTATGCGATTCAATTAGCGAAGCATTTCGGTGCATATGTCGCTACGACCGCAAGCGGTAAGAATGAAGACTGGGTGACTGAGCTTGGAGTCGACCGGTTCATCAACTATCAGGAAGAGGATTTCAGTGAAGTACTGGAGGACTTTGATATTGTAGTGGACACCCTCGGCGGAGAGGTCCAGGAGAAAAGCTATGAAGTCTTGAAAGAGGGCGGGAAACTCGTTTCGGTTGCACAGCCGCCCGAGGATGAAAAAGCGAAAGAACGAGGCATCAAAGCAGGCTTCCATTGGTTGGAACCAGATGGAGAACAGCTAACCAAAATTGCTGAATTGATTAAAACAGGCAAAGTAAGAGCGGTTGTTGGCCATCGCTTTGATTTTACCGAAGAAGGGTTGAAAGAGGCTCACGAACTGAGTGAAACACACCATGCTCAAGGAAAGATTGCTATTTCTATCAAATAATAGTATAACAGAAGCACCAGGTAGTTTGGGAATTTTCTGACTACTTGGTGCTTTTTTAGGGTATAAGACCTTATATCACTTAAAAATAGGGGGGATTTTATGCTGGACCAATACCAAACTGATAGTTTTTTTGATGAAATGATGAATAACAAAGAACAGCCGAAGCCTCATTACGAACACTTCTATCAAATGCTCCACCGTTTTTCTGTTGAAGTCCTCCATGAAAAAAACGAAACTGCTCAACTCAGCTTTTTAAGAAAAGGCATCACCTTTACTGTTTATAGTGATTCGGTAGGAACCGAACGGACGATGCCATTTGATTTTGTTCCCATCATCATTCCTTCACAAAATTGGCAGCGCATAGAAAGAGGGATGAAACAACGCGTCAAAGCGCTCAACCTTTTTCTGGAGGATATATATCATGACCAGGAAATCATCAATGATGGCATCATCCCCCGCGAACTGGTGGAGCAAAACCCATATTACTATCATGAACAAGCCTCAGGTTTGAACATTCCGTATCAAAATCATATTTTTTTAGCTGGTATCGATTTGATTCGTGATGAACACGGGGAATACCGGGTGCTGGAAGATAATTTACGAAACCCCTCCGGCATGTCCTACGTCTTCCAAAACAGGTATGTAATGCGGCAGGTTTACCCTGAATTATTTTTTGAACATGCGATTGAAACCCTTGAGCATCAGTTGTCTGAACTGCATCAAGCTCTGATCATGCATGTTCCTGCCAATTCTTTATCACCGGAACAGCCGTGTGCGGTGCTTTTGACGCCGGGCAGCTACAACTCTGCTTACTATGATCATGTGTTCCTTGCCCAGCAAATGGGGATTGAACTGGTTGAAGGGCGTGACCTGGTGGTACGGAATGATATTGTTTATATGAAGACGATTCGCGGGCTGAAGCGGGTCGATATCATTTACCGGCGGATCGATGACGATTTCTTAGACCCGGATGCCTTTGATCCGAAATCAGTGTTGGGCGTGCGCGGTCTCTTGCGTGCTTATCAGAAAGGAAATGTCGCGATTGTGAACGGCATAGGGAACGGTGTGGCTGATGACAAAGCGATGTATGCGTATGTTCCAGATATGATTCGCTATTACTTAGATGAAGAGCCTATCATTCCGAACGTGGAAACATATTTTTTAAGAGATGAAGAACAGCGTGCTTATGTCCTTGACCATCTGCATGAACTTGTGGTGAAAAACGTTGGTGCTTCCGGAGGTTACGACATGCTGATTGGACCTCATGCGGAGGAGGAAGAAATTGCTGTGTTCCGGGAAAAGATTTTAGAGAAACCTGCTCAATATATCGCACAGCCGACAATCAAATTGTCGCGTGCCCCCGCTTTTCAGGGAGGCCGTTTTTATCCTTGTCATGTCGATCTCAGAGTGTTTGTGATGAGCGGAGCACATAGTCACGTACTTCCTGGCGGGCTATCAAGGGTTGCCCTGAAAGAGGGGTCGCTGGTGGTCAATTCCTCGCAAGGTGGCGGCGGAAAAGACACGTGGGTGCTGCAGGAGAGGGGGAATGCACATGCTTAGCCGAGTTGCTGACTCTTTGTATTGGATGGCGCGAAATTTGGAACGAGCGGAAAATAATGCCCGGGCTCTGCATGTACAGCTGATCAATATGCTGGAGGCGAATGATGCGGAGGTACTTGACCGTGATTGGGAAGAAGTGTTGGAAATCACTGCGTCTTTAGCAGACTATCAATCTCAATATCCGGAGTTGAAATCGGAGGAAATCATCCACTATGTGGCATTTGATTCTGGTAATATCAATTCGCTGGTCAATTGTATGACTTATGCGCGGGAAAATGCCCGGGCAACCAGGGATATCATTCCGGAAGGGGTCTGGGAAGGTCTGAACCGGTTTTATCTGGATTTGCCAGCGGTTCGCCGCAGTGACTTCACTATCCATGAAATCCAGAATTTCCTGCATACGATTACCATGACGTCGATGACCTCCCAAGGAGTTATTGAGTCAACGATGACACGTGGCGTTTCCTATTCATTCATTAAAATAGGCAAATGGCTGGAACGGGCAGAGAAAACAGCAAGAATTTTAAATGTTATTTGTGAGAAAGCCAGAAAGGAAAAGCAAGATTCTATCAACCATCATTATTACTGGCTGGCTGCTCTGAGGCTGGTGAATGGTTATGATGCCTATATTAAAGAATACCCACCTAAAATGAATGCGATGCATGTCCTGCATTTCATTATCGAAGAAGAAAAGTTCCCTCGTTCTATACGCTATTGTGTCGATCATGTGATGGAAACAATCTATAAGCTTGAAAAAGGTGAGATCCATCATTACTCTGAACGGTTGTTTCAGCTGTTGGAAACCATTCAACAGGAAGTGACTTCTTTCGATTTGGAAGAGATGTCGATGGAGGAGCTGATGGGGTTTCTGGACCACTTCCAAAACCGCTGCATCCAGGTCAGCCGGGTTTTCTCGGAAACCTACTACCTGATTGAACCTGTCGAAATAAAATGAGGAAGGCGGGTACTATAAGGATAACTCTATCATACGTTAGTACGAAACGAATTTTTCCGTGCCTGGAGGACTGTCATCATGAAATATGAAATTGAACATACGAATATTTTTCATTACGAAAACTTTGTCGATCAAAGCATGAACCATATCCGTCTGAAGCCAAGGACTGATGAATGTCAGCGTTTATTATTCTACCGTACAGAAATTACACCTTCCTCTATGACGAGGGAGCACATCGATCTATGGGGTAATCATGTCGAGACTTTTTATATTCCTGAAAAGCATGAACATTTGAAGGTAATAACCAATTCTGTGGTGAGCATACAAAAAAGCCCGTTCCTGCGGATGATTCATTTCACAGATGAAATGCGTCAGATTTTCCATTCTCAACTCTTTCATAAGCATTATTTAGCTTATTTGAACGAAACACCTTACACTTTTTTATATAAGAATCAAATCGATGAAATTACGGCAGCGGTCGGCGATCCGACGGATCCTGTAAAGTTCTCATTGGATTTGATGGCCTATCTTCACCAGTCGATCATCTATGATGGGACAGCGACGCATGTGAATACAAAAGCATATGAGAGCTGGCCGAACAAAAAAGGCGTATGCCAGGACTATGCGCATATCATGCTGGCTGTACTCCGGTCTAAGGGGATACCTGCCCGGTATGTCAGCGGATACTTGTATGTAGGGGAGGATTCAGCACTTGTCGGTGATGCAGCCACACACGCCTGGGTAGAAGTCATGGTACCTGGCATCGGCTGGGTAGGTCTCGATCCGACGAATAACGTAGAAACCCTGGAACAGCATATACGTGTCGGGGTCGGACGTGATTATGCGGATGTCAGTCCACTGCAAGGTGTTTATCGGGGTGGTCAACAGACGTTGGATGTCAAAGTAAGTGTCACATTATTGGAGCAATAATGAAAGAAAGTACTACCCTTACACAAAAGAAAACAGTTTCTGCTCATCAAAAGGGCAGGCCAGTTTAACTGACCTGCCCTTTTGTGATGGATTGAAATATAGTTAGTTGATTACTTTTCTGCCATTGGATGCTACAAGCAGTTGCAGCAGTCCGCCCGCTAAAGCTCCAGCCAGTGCAGGGACAACCCAGCCGAGGCCAAGGGAAAAGAAAGGTAATTGCTGCATCAGTGGTTCCACACTTGATAAGTCCATTCCGAAAGCTGCCAAGCCATCATATAAGCTGGTGATTGCTGTAAGCAAAATAGCACCACGATAAACGAACGGAGAGCCGTTAAACAACCGATTGGCAAAAGCGAGCGCAATCAGAACGATGGCAATCGGGTAAATGAAAACCAACACTGGAACAGAAAATGCAATGATTTGTTCTAATCCTAAATTGGCAACAGCAAAACTGCTGATTGTCACCAAGGTAATAACCAGTTTATAAGAAAGCTTTGGAAAGGTTTTGCTGAAAAATTGACCGCAGGCAACAGTCAGTCCGACCGATGTTGTGAAACAAGCCAGCGCTACAATTACACCAAGCAGTAGTGTGCCAGTCTGTCCGTACATCAGTTGTGCTGCTCCGGTTAAAATCTCCCCGCCGTTAGTATAGGAACCTTTTGTAGCCATCTTTGTTCCAATCCAGCCAATAGATGCATAAACTGTAGTCAGCCCAATTGCCGTAACGGCCCCTACTTTAAGGGTGAAAGATGTCAGTTGCTTACGATCTGTGACCCCACGGTCCTGCAAGGCGGTAATGACAATAATCCCGAATGCCAGTGCCGCGATGGCGTCCATTGTCAAATAACCTTCCAGAAAACCTGTAAAAAACGGGGAAGCTTGGTATTTTTCTGCTGGCTGCTGAACGGCTCCATCTAATAAAAAGAAACTTCCGAGCACAAGACCAATAATCGCCAGCAATAATAGCGGAGTCAGCCATTGCCCGACACGATCCACTAATTTAGAAGGGTTCAGGCTCACCCAAAAAACCAGGGAGAAGAAGATGATAGTAAAAATTAATAATACTCCAGTATTTCCACCGTCTACAAGCGGTTGTACTCCCATCTCATAAGCGACATTGGCCGCTCTGGGGATGCCGAAAAACGGACCGATAGCCAAATAGACGACCGAGGTGAAAACAAGTCCAAATAATGGATGGACCCTGCTGCCTAACTCAATCGTTCCATTTTTAACCAGTGAGATTGCGGTAACCGTAAGGATGGGAATACCCACACCCGTCAATACAAACCCGAAAATAGCGGGCCAATACGAAGTGCCGGACTCTACCCCTAAAGTAGGTGGGTAGATAAGGTTTCCAGCCCCGAAAAATAATGCAAATAACATAAAACCGATAAACAGAATATCGCTTGATTTCATTTTCATAAAACTTCCTCCTTCTGCACGCAGGGAACGAAGGCGTAAAAAAACCGTCCCTGGCGAGGGACGACCCTACACATAATGTAACCCTTGTCGTTCATTTCATGTATGTCATGGAAACTGAGGAGATGCTGATTTGAACCGGTTGGAGCATCTCAGATTTTTTTGAATATTTACAAGACGAGCTAATATTATCAAGCGGGAAAATCGATGTCAATATATTTTTATCACTGCAGCTATTGTCAATTTTAACCTTAGGGTTAACGTATCTGACATATGGGTAAAGGTAAGGATCCTAATCGTAATAGTTTACATCAAAAAATCAGACCTATAGAATATTGCTAAGTTTATATATTAGGAGTCAACAAGAAGGGTGCCTTCTCAAACGGGGGGCAAAGGGGATATGTCATGATCGATTCTATTTTATTGCAATTTATGCTTATCGGACTTTTAGGTATTGGTTCCCAGTGGGCAGCCTGGAGGTTTCGACTTCCTGCAATTGTATTGATGTCGATTGCCGGTTTGTTAGCAGGGCCCGTTTTCGGTTTGATAAATCCGGAACAGGATTTCGGCGCAGTCTATCGTCCGATCATTGCGATGGCTGTAGCTATCATTCTCTTTGAAGGAAGTCTGAATCTGGACTTTAAAGAAGTAAAGGGTCTTGGTCGTCCTGTGGTTCGGATTGTGACAGTAGGGGCTTTTATCAGCTGGATTCTTGGTGCGTTTGCCGCCCATTATGTGGCTGGCCTGTCCTGGGCGGTGGCTTTTGTCATTGCAGGGTTGTTCATCGTGACAGGTCCGACTGTCATCCTTCCTTTATTAAGGCAGGCCAAATTAAAAGCACGACCAGCTAAGATTTTGAAATGGGAAGGTATTATCGTTGATCCGATTGGTGCCTTGTTGGCTGTTTTTGCTTTCGAGTTCATCCGCTTTATTCTCAGTGATGAAGTCGGAGTCATTGGTCTGCTCTCCTTTTTCCTTGCCTCGTTATTTGCTATTGTTCTCGGCTGGGCATGCGGAAGAGGCGTCGGTTGGATGTTTGAAACGGGATATGTACCGGAGTATTTGAAATCACCTGTTGTTTTCACGGTGGTTATTGCCTGTTTCACGGTTGCAGATGAGATTACCCACGAAACCGGCTTGCTTGCTGTGACAGCAATGGGGATGACGCTGGCAAACCTGCATATCCCTTCTATTTCCGATATGAGGCATTTTAAAGAAAATATCTCATTGTTGTTGATCTCAACGATTTTTATCATGCTGACAGCTTCTTTGACACCCGAAACATTGTTTAAGATATTAAATATCCAGATTATCGGGTTTGTATTACTGATGTTGTTTGTCGTCCGGCCGCTATCAATCTGGATTTCAACGATAGGAACAGATCTTACAAAATCAGAAAAACTGCTCGTCGGCTGGATTGCTCCACGTGGGATTGTCGCTTTGACTGTATCCAGTTATTTTGCCAGTGTGCTATTGGATGAAGGGTATGAAGATGCCAACCTGCTTATTTCTATTACGTTTGCGCTGGTATTTTCTACGGTCGTGGCCCATGGCTTTTCAATCCAGTGGCTGGCTAAGAAGTTGAATTTATCCATGGAAGGTCCACCTGGAGTATTGATAAATGGCAGCAGTACGTTTACAGTCGCGCTCGCAAAAACATTGGAAGAATTGAAAGTTCCAGTGATGATCATCGACTCATCCTGGGAGCGGTTGACGACAGCAAGACGTGCCGGTGTTCCCATTTATCATGGAGAGATACTTTCGGAACAGACGGAATATACCATGGATATGACGCCATTTGAATATTTGATTGCTGCATCGGAACTGGATTCGTATAATGCTCTCATTTGCACCACGTTCGTGCCGACTTTCGGCAGGAATAATCTTTATCAATTGAGCCTGCGTAACCAGAGTGGAGACAATCTGGAGGGACTGGTCCACTCGATTGGTGGACGCATTTTGTTCGAAGAAGGAGCTTCCTGGGAGAAGCTGAACCAGCTGACTGGTGAAGGTTATAAATTCAGAAAGACGAATATTACCTCTAAGTACAGCTTTAAGGATTATATGAACAACAAAAATGAAGACGCTATTTTGTTATTTGTTAAAAAACGATCAGGGAAGATTGATTTTTTTACAGAAGATTTCGAAATAAAAGCAGAACAGGGAGACGTGGTGGTCAGCCTCATGCCCCCGGATAAAGAACGAGACAAAATACAAACGCGTCTGGAAGAACAACGGAATGAAACGGAACAGGCCTAAACAAAAGTGCCGGCTGCCAAAACTGTTTGGCGGCCGGCACTTTGTCAATTATTTTCAGCCAGTTGTGTATTCAGGTCTTTCAACTGTTTTTCGATTTGCTGCAATTGCTTTTCCGCATTAGAAACATTTCCACCAGTAGCTTCAATCTTATCTAAATCTCCCTGAATACGGACATAGTCTGATTTCAATTCAGCGATTTGATCTTTGATTTCTTTATTTGTCACTGTCATCACCTCTAATTCTATTGTAGAGGGATTGTCAAGTATGGTATAGTTATTGAAATTTTATCAGAAAACTCTGTTAAACGTCCTTATTGATTTTTCCAAAATGTCGTATTCAACAATATGGCCGGATTGTGGAAGACTCAGTTTCAAAGTAATTTGGGTTCGTTACCGAGACAGGGGAAAGGGTGGCTGGGAAACGATTCGCTTTCCTGTGGGGGAGGCTGGCAAGCCTCCTCGGCCGTTTCACGACCTGTGGGGTCTCGCCTAGCCCCTTCTCCCACGGGAGTCTCACCGTTTCCCCGCCACCTTATCCATATTTTGACGAACGAACCCTACGTTGTGAGAATATATCTTCCACATTTTCTGCATGAAAAGCTCAATGATTCAGGACATAAGCTCTTTTCAGCTGTTAAGATGGTGGTTCCGCATATCGATGTTTCCGTTAGTCTTACAAACGCAAGGAGGGCCGGGAAATTGCGAGACTCCAATGGGAGGATAGGACATGGTGAGATCCCGCAAGGCGGAGCCTGAGGAAGCTCACCGTCCGCCCATGGAAAGCGAGTGATTTCCCGGACCTCCAAACGCTTATCACCATAACGGAGACAGTTTCTCTCGAAACTGAGTATTCTGCAATTGGGAGCTTTAACGGAGATACTAAGAAATAACAAGCTTATATAAAAGGGGGAAAGACGATGGAAGTTAAGACATATCAAGATCCACAGGTATATTACGAAAAGGTCGAACCTTTATTAATGCAAAAAGAAGCATTAAACAACTTGCCTTTGGGAATTGCAGAGCGATTGAAAAGCCAGCCGTCAGAAGCAGATTTACTAACGTTGGAAGAAAGTGGGGAGGTCGTTTACACGCTTTTACATACGATGCGCAATCAATGGGTACTGCCAGCTTGTACCGCGGAACAGTCCGTTTTTCAAACAGCAGCAGATTTTCTTTACCATAACAATTATCCGGTCAGTGGCGTGGTCGGTGAAAAGCAAGGAGCGACAAAATTCATCCATGCTTACACAAAAAGAAGCAGCAGGAATAGCAGGGTACATATGAATAAATACGTATACAGGCTGGATGCGTTGCAGCCAATCGCCTTGAAAGAGGGGAAATTAAGAGTCGCTGTAAAAGCAGACACGGATTTGATTGCCGACTGGCTATACAGGTTTGGAATGGAAACAGGGGAGACATCTATAAAAGAAGATGCAGAGGTTTTGGCGGGGCGTATGATAACGGCTGGTACCATGCATTTATGGATGGTGGATGGCGAGCCGGTATCATTGGTGAATCAATCAAGGAGCACCAGGAATGGAGCGACCGTAAATGCTGTCTACACCCCTGATAGAGAAAAAGGGAAAGGGTATGCCACCAGTGCCGTCTGGTCACTTACTAAGAAATTATTGAATCAGGGCTTCCAATTTTGCAGTCTTTATACGGATGCTGATAATCCTGTTTCTAATTCCATTTATAAAAAAATAGGCTATTTTCCTATAGGAGAGTCGGTGGTATATCGCTTTAATAGTGAATCATAACGCACTAATAATTACCTGATAGTAGAAATTAATTAATTTTCAGGTAGAAAGATAGTGAATTTTCTGATAATATATTAAAATAAGGATGATTACCCAGTATTCCAGACAATATATAACTATGTGCTTACTAATTTAGTCATATCCCTTATTTTGTGCTTTGAAAGCGTATTATAAAGACTGGGAAAGTTTGAGTAAGTGGAATCTATTAGGTATGATAAGGAATACATGAGCTTTTTTCTGATAATTCCTGCACTAATTTAGGAGGAATACTTACATTGAAACTACTTAGGATGCTAGACAATTTCATATTGAAATTAGAAGAATTCATTTTAAGCTATGCTGTAATTGTCATTGCAGTAATGGTCGTTGGTAAAGCTCTTCTAAGAGCATTATTCACTTACTCCCCACCCTTTGCTGACGAAGTAAGTCAGTTTTCCGTCATTATCGCAACATTTATGGGGATCAGTTACGCCGCCAGAAAAGGCAGACATATCAGTATGTCAGCGTTTTATGATCTTGCACCATTCAAAGTACGTAAGATACTTATGATTCTCATCCCCGCGGTAACAGCTCTTTTCTTGTTTGTACTCGCTTATTATTCATACTTATATGTTGTTGATTTAAAGGATTCAGGACGAGTGACTTCAGCTATGCAGGTTCCATCTTATTACATGTATATTGCACTTCCTGTCGGCTTTACGCTGGGAGGTATACAGTTCTTACGGAATATGCTTATCAATATCACAAACCGGGATGAAGTGTACTTAGGCACAGATGCGAAAGATTATAATGACAAAGAGTTAAGTGATCGGGATGTGAAAGAGGAACTTCACCTATAATTCACACTACTATTAGAGCACACAAATTTGATCAAGAAAGGAAAACAATATGGTAGCTACTCTATTATCAATCATGGTTGTACTATTGTTATTGAATTTCCCAATGATGATCCCGCTCATGGCGGCACCACTGATTGTACTTTTCTTATACTTTCCAAATTTAGATGCAATGATTTTGATGAAACAGTTTGCAACGGGAATCGGACCTTATGTATTACTTGCTGTTCCGTTATTTATCTTTGCCGCAGATATTATGACCACCGGTAAAACATCGAATAGACTGCTCGACTTTATCAGTTCTTTTATAGGGCATTTGCGTGGTGGATATGCAATTACTACGGCAGCTGCCTGTACTTTATTCGGAGCCATTTCCGGTTCTACCCAGGCGACGGTCGTGGCAATCGGTACACCGATGCGGGAAAGACTTTTGAAGGTCGGTTATAAAGATCCTACTGCGATCGCATTGATCATCAATTCCAGTGATATCGCATTGCTTGTTCCACCAAGTATCGGAATGATCATGTATGGTCTTGTGTCCGGAACTTCCGTCGGCGATTTGTTCATTGCTGGTATCGTTCCGGGTATTATCGTTTTCCTTTTATTTGCAATTTACAGTATCATTTATGCTAAAATTGCCGACATTCCTCTGACTGCAAAATCAAGCTGGGGAGAAAGATTCAGGAATTTCCGAAGAGCATTGCTTCCTTTAGGGTTTCCAATCATCATTATCGGCGGAATCTACGCAGGTATTTTCAGCCCTACGGAAGCCGCAGGTGTTTCTGTTCTTTACGCTTTCATTCTCGAAGTATTGATTTATCGATCCATACACATTAAAGAGTTACCTAAAATCGCACGTTCAACCGGACTGGTTACTTCTGCAGTATTCGTACTAGTAGCAGGCGGACAAGCATTCACCTGGGTCATCTCGTTTGCAAGAATACCTCAGATGATCACAGAAGCGGTGCTTGGTCCGGATCCAAGTGCGATATTCGTTCTGCTTATGGTTACATTATTTTTCTTCATCGGATGTATGTTTGTCGATCCGATTGTCGTCATCTTAGTGTTAACTCCTATTTTCTACCCTGCTGCAATGAGTGCCGGAGTCGATCCGGTCCATTTAGGAGTGATTATCACATTCCAGGCAGCATTAGGATCTGCAACACCACCATTCGGGGTCGACATATTCACCGCTAGTGCGGTTTTTAATAAACCGTATTTGGAGGTCATCAAAGGAACACCGCCATACATCATCATGTTGGTATTTGTTTCTTTCTTATTGATTTACTTTGAGGAGCTCTCACTTATTTTATTGTAATAAGTGGGAGATAATATAAAAAATTTGTAGGGGGTAATTATCATTTTTAACAAAAAGGGTTTAATTAGTTTCATACTGCTGTTGTCCGTGGGTATGGTTTTGGCAGCTTGTGGCGGCAACGGCGGAGATGGAGGCGGTTCGGGCTCCGGCGGTGAAACTCAAAACTGGAAATTCGTCACGGAAGAAGTAAAGGGCCAGGTGCAGTATGAGTATGCAGAAGAGTTTGCCAAACGTATGAAGGAAAAGTCAGATGGCAAAGTCAACATCCAGGTTTACGAGTATGGCGGACTTGGTACGGAGAGTGACCAGGTAGAGCAGCTTCAAAATGGCGCGGTACAGATGGCAGTCATGTCTCCTGGTTTCACAGGTAACATGGTAAAAGAAGGACAGATATTTGCACTTCATTTCTTGTTCCCGGACAGCGTCAAGAAGACACAGGAAATTTTAAATACGAGTGAAGCTTTGAATACAGATCTGGTTGAAAAGTATAAAGAACATAACATTACACCGTTAGCCTTCTGGACAGAAGGTGCAATGCAATGGACGTCTAGCAAGAAAATTGATTCACCGGATGATTTCCAAAACTTCAAAATGCGTACCCAGACGTCTCCTTTGATTCTTGAATCATACAAGGCGTATGGTGCCCAGCCTACCCCGATGTCGTGGTCTGAACTTTATACAGCTCTTGACCGTGGTACGGTGCAAGGACAAGAAAACCCGATCTTCTTTATCGGGGATGCTTCTTTCCATGAAGTACAGGACTATATGACACTATCCAATCATAACAACTATGTTGCGATGACTACTGTGAATACAGACTGGTTTAATGGTTTGTCTGAAGACATGCAAAAAATGGTTAAAGAAACCACCAAAGAAATGCAAGATTGGGTTTTTAAAGAGCAAAAGAAACAAAACGAGGAATATCTGAAAGTCATCAAGAACGATGATGAAAACCCTACTGAAATTGTAGAATTGACTGAAGAACAGCGCCAGGCATTCAAAGAAAAAGCTATGCCTGTCCGTGATTTCTATCGTAAAGAAGTTTCTACTGTAGATGGTAAAATTCTGGATAAGCTTCAAAAAGAAATCGAAAAAGCTACCGCTGAGTAATTTAGATGTGTTAAGGGCTGATACCAAGCCTCGTTTAAATAAAAAACCACGAAGAATTCATTTTCTTCGTGGTTTTTCTTATACTTTGATTCTTCAACAAAGTTAGTCTGTATTAAAATACAAAAAACTCGTCACGTAGAGGTCGGCTTAAGGTTATGGGGGTGAGCAAAGCGCTCGCGCTTCTGTTTCAGCTGACAGGCTGCCAGGGTTCTGTCTGTTTCCTGGCATCTAACCAGGTCAGGACAAAGACAAGAAGGAAGAGAAAACTGGATATCTTGAATAAGGTTGCCGTTTCAACAAATTGATAGATCACTCCTAATACAACAGCACTTAACCCTATACCGAGATCAATCGAAGAATAGAACATCCCATTGGCAATACCGCTTCTGGCCGTAGTCGTTTTAGAAATCACCCAGGCCTGGAATGCCGGCATCATCGAGCCGTAACCGAGACCGAATAAAGCGCCTGCTATGATCAAATGCATATTTGAATCAGCGATTGCCAAAATCCACATAGCTATAAAAGCGATCAATGTACATACCATGATCAGATTCCATGGACCTTTCCTGTCAAAATATCGTCCGGTAACCGGCCTGGAAATAGTCGCGAATAATGCATTGAATAAGTAAAACAAATAAGTCCCATCTAACCCGCGCTCAGTGCCGAAAATAACGATATAAGTAACAATGGAACCATAGCCGAAGGTTGTGAAAAAGGTGACTAGTGCCGGGTACCAGCTCCTTTTTTCAATCAAGGAACCTGCGAATGAGAACTTAGGAGGGGCTTCCTGATTTTCCTTGACATTGGCCGGTGTATGAAAGCTGGTGAGTGAAAATAACAGGATGGCAACAATGCCCAGAGCTGCTGAAATCCAGATCAAAAGATTGAATGTGTAATGCTGGTAAAGGAATATTCCGAGACTCGGAGCAATGATCATTCCAATTGTGATGGAAAGTCCGAAGTAACCCATCCCTTCCCCAACACGTTTTCTTGGTACGATATCTACGGCTGCGGTACCATTCGTAGTCGTCGACCAGCCCCATGCAAGTCCATGGGCGAATCGTAGAATCAGCAGAATAAGAACAACTTGTGTTATTGGGTAAAGTAGTGTCATGAGGAGTAAAGAAAGGGAACCTGCTAAAACAAGTACCTTTCTCTCTTTGGTCATCAAGATATGGCCAATAAATGGCCGGATCAGAATTGCTGCAATGGAAAACATGGTGGTCACGAGACCAATTTCCATTTTATTTCCGCCAATAGACTCAATATAAGGAGGGAGGTTAGGCAGCAGCATTTGGAAGCTCATGAAGGTGAATAAGTTCCCTAATAATAGAAAAATGAATGGCCTTGTCCAAAGTTTAGGTGTTTCCTGCATGAAGGTGTTCTCCTTTTTACGTATTGATTGTATCGTAAAGCAATCACATAAAAATTCAACCTCCTATCGCAAGGATAGGAGGGTTTATGTTCATTAATCGATGTCTGTGATTTTCTTTTCGCGGCTTGCCATCCACTCCTCGTACAGGTGATGGATGATCGTTTTGACGACGGAATAAACCGGGATCGCGAACAGGATACCAAGGAACCCGGCAATGCTTCCGGCTGCGAGTATCAATGTGATGATGGTGAGTGGGTGGATGCTTAACGCTTTCCCCATTACATTAGGAGAAATCAAGTTACCCTCAATCTGTTGCGCGATCAACATGATCACAGCTACCCATACTGCCAGGATCGGGTCCTGAAAAAGAGCGACAAGCATCGCGGGGATAACTGCCAGGAACGGACCAATGAATGGAATGACATTCGTTAACATTGCAAATAAAGCGAGTGTCAAAGCATAATCAAGATGTATGATCAAATAACCGATCAAAAGCAGCACACCGACAAAAAAGCTGACGAGAAGCTGCCCCTGGATGAATGCCTGCAGCGTATGGTCGACCGATTTTGCCAGCCTTGCAAAACTTTCGCCGACTCGCTTATTTAAATATTGGCGGATAAATGGTACCAGCTTTTCCCCGTCTTTCAATAGGAAAAACAAGAAAAAAGGAACCAGTACTAAAGCAAATATGAAACTGACTAAATAAGAGAGAAAATTAATAAGTGCGGTGGTGACACTCTCAGAATATTTCTCCACATTGTTCATGATATTTTCCGGTTTGATCGCTTCAGAAATTTGCGCTGGAAGCAGCGATTGGTTGTTTTGCCAATAGACAATGAACTGCTGAACACTGTCAAGCATTTTAGGAAGGTTGTCAATTAAACGGGAAAACTGCTGCTGGGCAATCGGTGCTATGAACTGAGTGATGATATATCCGGTAAGTATCAAAACCAGATAAACAGCCAATATAGCGAGCAGCCGTGGTACTTTATATTTCTCTAATAAGTACATGAGTGGCCGTGTTACATAATAAAGAATCCCGGCACCAATAAAAGGCACCGCGACTGCACCGATGGTAGACAATAATGGATCAAAAATGAAATCAATTTTAGCTAATAAGAAAATCAGCAGGGAAACAAGGATAGCAGCGACCAATACTCTGAACCAGGCTTTATCCAACAAACGAAACACACACCTTTTTTAAATAATAAGAAATTTATAAGATTTTGCTGTGAAGATTGGCTAGCTTCAGCGCCCAGACTCTCGCGGCATAAGCGACCCTTCTTGCGGAAGGGAAGGACATCTTCCTCCAGCCGTTTTGCTTATGCGTGTCGTGTCTTTCAGGGCGCTTGCGCTTTTCTTATGTAAAATAATAACTATCATTATGTATCCATTATATCCTTCATGTAAACAATAAAGATAGTGGTAGGTCGGTCAAAAAAATTTAATAAATAGGATTATCTTAGCTGAATATGGGTATAGGATGAATATAGCAGCTATGACAAAAAGATAGATGGTCCGTGAACGTTAGAGAAAGTAATTGACTTTTTAACGCTTCATGGTATGATATTCATTACATTAGTATTTCCTTAAAGGGGAGTAGCTTAAAACAATAAAGTCGTCATTTCGGGAGTGATCCCCGGCTTTATTGACAACGTTTGTTGTTAGCGAGACCTTTACCACACATGGTAAAGGTCTGTTTTTATGATCTTTGCCATGGGTGAAGATCATTTTTTAGTTTGGAGGAGCTGGAGTTAGTATGGAAACGCAATTATTGATTGAATATGGGTGGGTACTGATTGTACTCATCGGTCTTGAAGGGATACTGGCAGCGGATAACGCTCTGGTCCTGGCCATTATGGTCAAACACCTACCGGAAGATAAACGGAAAAAGGCATTATTTTATGGGCTGGCCGGAGCTTTTGTATTGCGGTTCGGTTCCTTGTTCATCATTTCTTTCCTGGTAGACGTTTGGCAGGTGCAGGCTCTTGGTGCTGCATACTTACTTTTCATTTCCATCAAGCACTTATATGATAAATGGAAAGGCAAAGAGGATAAAAAAGAAACAGAAGAAAATGCAGGACCTGAACGTGGTAAAGGATTCTGGGCGACTGTACTGAAAGTGGAAATTGCTGATTTAGCATTCGCAGTCGACTCGATTCTGGCGGCAGTAGCATTGGCTGTTTCCCTTCCAGGTACAGCTTTACCTGATGTGGGCAGCCTGGACGGCGCTCAGTTCGCCGTAGTGCTGACGGGTGGTATGATTGGGATCATCATCATGCGGTTTGCTGCCAATGTCTTTGTAAAACTGCTGCAGACACGCCCGGGGTTGGAAGTTGCAGCTTTCGTCATTGTTGGCTGGGTCGGTGTCAAGCTGGTCGTATCGGTACTTGCACACCCGAATATTCATATTCTGGATGAACACTTTGCTCACTCGACATTGTGGAAAGTTATTTTCTACAGCGTGCTGGTATTAATCGCAGCAGCTGGCTGGTTTTTATCCAGCAAAAAAGAAGTTCCGGAAGAATAAGACAAACAGCCGTACCCCAGGGGTGCGGCTGTTTTATGTGAAATAATTTTACTAAAGGAGATGAAATGGTTGGGCAAAGCCACAGAAAAGTCGAACGAACAATTCAGATATTTAAAGAACCGTATTAAAATGCTTCATGAAGTAGCTTCATCTATGGACGAGGAAAATTCCGGAGCGGCTGAGCTAAAGCACCTGGCAGGCATGGTGAAGGACTTGGAAATAAAAATCGAGCGTTTTCGTAAGGACTGGGAGGAAGATCTTTCTTCCTGATTAGACTTTTCCATCCTTCCATTTTAGAAAACGTACATTTAAAATTTTTAGAATGACTTTGGTGAAATGGTGAAAAACAGGTTTATTCTTATGCAAAGCAGGTAATAAGAAAAGGTAAGGATGAGAAAGGGGTTTGAATTATGTCTATCGTTTTACAAAGGATATATGATGAATCTGATCCTGTAGGAGGCAACCGTGTTCTTGTTGATGGAGTATGGCCACGTGGCATTTCAAAAGAACAAGCCCAGGTAGATGAATGGATGAAAGAAATTTCACCCAGTAAAGAGCTCAGACAATGGTTCGATCATGATCCCGAGAAGTATGAAGAGTTCAAAGAATACTACAAAGAACAAATTGATAACAGTAAAGAGCGTAAGCAACAATTACAACAGCTGAAAGAAATGGCCGAAAATGAACGCCTGGTTTTGCTGTACGGTGCAAAGAATGAGGAGCATAACCACGCTGTTGTTTTAAAGGAATTGCTTGAGAAAGATCAGTAAAACAATCATGCCGCTGCAGGGCATGGTTGTTTTTTTGGAATTTAAGCATGTTCCTCTATACAATAGATATAAAAAATGAAAGAGAGGGATGAAGATGACGGAACATCATTTCCATTTAAAAGCGGATTGGCCTGGCGGGAGAAATAATGTCGGCTACATAGATGCCGGAAAGTTGAAAACGGAGATATCTATTCCTAAAGAGATGGATGGACCTGATATCGGTACCAATCCCGATGAAATGCTCCTTGGCGCGGCGTCCACCTGTTATATTATCACTCTGGCAGCTATGATTGAACGCGCCGGTATACCATTGAAAGAAATGGCGCTTACCTCGGAAGGTATTGTAGATGTAACCGACGGGGTTTTCACCTATCAGAAGATCATTCACCGCCCTAAGGTTGTTCTGAAAAAAGATGCTTCAAAAAACGAGTTAGTAAGGGTGGATAAGCTGGTTAAGAAAGCTGAAACCAGTTGTATGATATCGAAAGCAATCAAAGGGAATGTAGAACTTGAATTAGAAGCAGATACCTCCATTGAAGAATAGCGACGCGACGATAAGAGTGAGAAAAATGGGAATGCCATTCACGGCATTCCCATTTTCTCTAGCTGTCCCCTTTGTTTGATGCGTTATCATAGGGAGCTTCACTATCCATTTCCTTATCATCATGAGTAGGGTGCGCCTGTGGATACTGTCTTGGCAGATCCTCGTGTAAATTCCGGTTTTCATATGTGAAATTACTATAATATTGCTGCCCCTCTTTCCATGGGGTGCTTTTATATTCAACCGGTTCATCCTTTCGAATCGGGGAACCATAAGGACCATCCGGGAAGTCCTCGGGTACCAAAAAGTTACGTTGTGTCTCCACATTAGCGAAATCCGTATACTTCTGGTCTTTTCTTTTTTCTTTATGCTTCATGGTCAGCACCTCTCGCTGTTTGTTTACTATTTAGTGTGGCCTTATAGATGAATTTTATAGAGGTAAAATATGTGACAAGGTGTTTTAAACCGAAAGAATTGCTAAATCTGTTTATTTCCTTTATATTTAATGGTAAGTGATATAAATCGAATAAGTGAATTCCTTCGGGGTCGAGTGAAATTCTCAACCGGCGGTAATGAGCATTATGCTCTCAGCCCGCGACGGGGAAGGCCTCCAAAGCAACTTTGGAAACGGGTGCATGAAGCATCTGGTGTTCCCCCTGATTTGGTGAAAGTCCAAAGCCGACAGTTACAGTCTGGATGGGAGAAGGAAAGAAGTAAATGGTCATGAATTCTGAAAGTATGGCTTCTTAAGCATACTCAAAAATAAAAAGACATTTACGATGACCCTGGAGAAGTATGCCTTCTTCAGGGTTTTTGTTTTATCCTTTGAGAGGTTTAACTGGATTAACATGTAAGAAAATACGAAGGCTTTCGCCTTGGCGACAAGCCGAGCTTTTCTATTGAGAACGTTAAGGGATGAATTTCCTGCAGAATGTTGGAGGTGAGGAACATATGGATCGAGATGAACAATATATTAAGTTGGCTATTGACATGGCAAAGCCGACAGTAGGCCAGACCTCGCCGAACCCATCTGTAGGAGCGGTGATCGTGAAGGACAATGAAGTTGTCGGTCTTGGGGTCCATGTGAAAGCGGGTGAAGCCCACGCAGAAATAAATGCGCTGAAAATGGCTGGTGAGAAGGCAAATAATGCAACAATATATGTAACGCTGGAACCTTGCAGTCATTATGGAAAAACACCACCATGCGCACAGGCGATCATTGATGCTGGAATGAAACGAGTGGTAATTGCATCAGATGACCCCAATCCGAAGGTAGCCGGTCGAGGTATTAAAATGCTGGAAAACGCTGGAATTGAAGTGACTACTGGTGTTTTGGAAGCACAGGCTGACAGCATGAACACCAATTTTTTTCATTTTATTAAAACCGGTGAGCCTTACGTCTACTTGAAAACTGCGATGACGCTGGATGGGAAAATCGCTACTTCAACTGGGGAAAGTCAATGGATCACTGGCGACGCTGCGCGAAACGACGGTCATCATTATCGTCGTCGTTGTGATGCGATATTAGTTGGGGTCCAAACCGTGATCAACGATGATCCTAAATTGACCACCCGCATTGAAGGCAATGGAAAAAACCCGGTACGTATCATACTGGATAACCACCTTCGGACACCACTTTCTTCTCAATTGATTCAAAATGACGAGGCTCCTACGTGGATTATAACGAGCAGCAGGGTATCTCCACATCAGCTGAAAGCATACCGGTCCAAAGAACACGTCGAAGTCATCTCATTAAAATCTCCCGCAATCAAGATCCCGGAAGTGCTGCGCTATTTGGGTGAAAAAGATATCACTTCATTACTTGTAGAAGGTGGAGGGACGATTGCCGACGCGTTTGTTCGCGCTGGAAAAATCAGTGAACTGGTCGCCTATATCGCGCCGAAGCTGTTAGGTGGTAAAGATGCCCTTACTCCTGTAGAAGGTAAAGGGTTCGAACAATTGAAGCAAGCGCTCCATTTACGTATTCAGTCGACGGAAATGCTTGGAGAAGATATTAAAGTGACAGCCGTGCCAAAGGAGAGAGCTTAATATGTTTACAGGGATTGTAGAAGAAATCGGAGAAATCCAGGCCATCACCTCTAAAACAGAAGCGATGGAAATAACCATTACAGCTAATACTATTCTTGAGGATGCAAAGCTCGGGGACAGCATTTCCATTAACGGAGTATGCTTAACGATTACTGAAATCAAAAATAAGAACATTTCTTTCGATGTTATGCCAGAGACCTATCATGCCACGAATTTAAATGAATTGAAAAAAGGCAGTAAAGTGAACCTGGAGCGGGCCATGGCAGCAGATGGCAGATTCGGGGGCCACCTGGTTTCCGGACATATTGATGGAAAAGGAACAATTGTAAGCAAAAACAGCCGCGCGAATGCGGTTTATTATGAAATATCTTTATCTGATGATTTACTGGGATATTTTGTTTATAAAGGATCGGTCGCTGTCGACGGAACGAGTTTGACCGTGTTTGGAGTCAGTGAAGATACCATCACAATATCGTTGATTCCACACACGATGGATCATACCGTCCTTGGCGCGAAAGGTGTGGGGGATGACGTAAATATTGAATGTGACATGATCAGTAAATATGTCGCCCATTTTCTATCCGGACAAAATAGCCAAAAGAGCCAATCTTCAAACTTGACGAAAGCATTCCTGGATGAACACGGGTTTGGAGGAAATTGAGAGAGGTGACCGAAATGTTTGACTCTATTGAGCAAGCTTTAGAAGATTTAAAGCAAGGAAAAGTCGTTATCGTCTGTGATGATGAAGATAGGGAAAATGAAGGGGATCTGATTGGACTTGCGGAATATGCGACTCCGGAAATGATCAACTTTATGATTACGTATGGTAAAGGGTTAGTCTGTGCTCCAGTCAGCCAGCCGATTGCTGAGAAGCTGGATCTGTTCCCGATGGTAGAAAGAAATACGGATTCCCTGGCAACGGCTTTCACAGTCAGTATTGACCATAAAAATACAACGACAGGAATATCAGCAGCAGAGCGGGCAGATACCATCAAACAACTGCTTAACCCTGCATCGAAACCAGAGGATTTCAATAAACCAGGTCATATTTTCCCTTTGTTAGCGAAAGAAGGAGGAGTCATGCGCCGGGCTGGTCATACGGAAGCTGCGGTAGATTTAGCTAAACTGTCCGGATCGGATCCTGCCGGAGTTATTTGTGAAATCATCAAAGAAGATGGAACGATGGCAAGAGTACCTGATCTCCGAAAAATGGCAGATGAATTCGACCTGACAATGATTACGATAGAAGACTTGATCAAGTACAGAAACCGTTATGAAAATCATGTTAAGAGGGAAGTGGAAATCAATCTTCCAACAGAGTATGGGGACTTCAAGGCATACGGCTATACCAATGATGTCGATTTCCGGGAACATGTGGCCCTGGTCAAAGGGGAAATAAAACCGGCTGAACCCACATTGGTTCGGGTTCATTCTGAATGCCTGACCGGTGATGTATTCGGTTCTTACCGTTGCGATTGTGGACCACAGCTTGATGCTGCCCTCCGTCAAATCGAGGAGAATGGGAGTGGGGTCCTCTTATATATGCGACAGGAAGGCCGCGGTATCGGCTTGTTAAATAAAATGCATGCATATAAATTGCAGGAGCAGGGGCTCGACACCGTAGAAGCTAACCAAAAGCTGGGCTTTGCACCTGATTTAAGGGATTATGGCATTGGAGCCCAGATATTGAAGGACCTGGGTATTACCAAACTTCGCTTATTGACAAATAATCCGAGAAAAATTTCAGGTCTGGGCGGACATGGCTTGGAAGTCGTTGAACGGCTGCCTATTCAAATGCCTAGCCGGGTCGAAAATGAGAAGTATCTGCAAACGAAAAAATCCAAGCTGGGTCATTTATTTCATTTTTAGGGATTGAAGGAGGAAAACTGCATGGTTAAACACTATGAAGGAAATTTGGTCGGATCGGACTTGAAAATCGGAATCGTCGTGGGACGATTTAACGACTTTATTACAAGCAAGCTTTATGAAGGGGCGCTGGATGGATTGAAGCGTCATGGAATAGATTTAGAACAGGTGGAAGCTGCCTGGGTTCCTGGGGCGTTTGAAATTCCTATGATCGCTTCCAAAATGGCTGAATCCGGAAAATATAATGCGGTTATTACACTTGGGGCTGTCATCAGAGGTTCCACCCCTCATTTTGATTACGTATGCAGCGAAGCAGCCAAAGGGGTATCACAGGCCTCCAGCAAGAGTGGCATCCCTGTGATTTTCGGTGTCATCACAACGGATACGATTGAGCAGGCAATTGAACGCGCTGGTACGAAAGCTGGTAATAAAGGCTGGGAAGCAGCGTCGGCAGCAATCGAAATGGCTAACTTGAATAAAATGCTCGGATAATCATGAAAAAGTTCACGCAACGTTGCGTGAACTTTTTTTGACTAGGACAAGATGCAATCTTCATATTATTAAAAATAAGCAACAATCCATTGACACCTGCATAAAATGGCGGTATGTTATCTAAAACCAATTAAACTTATGTGTATTATCAGGTTAAACAGAGCTTTACCATTTCTTAGAAGGAGAAAGGTGTGATTCACGTGTTGGTTGGTTTGAATATTGCTATTTTACTTGTTCTTATCGGAGCCTTGGTGAAAATGCAGCAAAAGCATTTTTCATTCAGCAAGCGGGTTTTTGCAGGTTTAGGCTTTGGAATTCTGTTAGGGATATTCTTGCAAATTGCATACGGGGCAGAATCAGGCATAGTAGCCCAAACAACAGATTGGTACAGTATTGTTGGTCGTGGTTATGTTCGACTGTTAATGATGATTGTCATCCCGCTCGTCATGGTCTCGATTATCCAGTCGATCATCAACTTAGAAAAAACATCCGAATTAGGGAAGATGTCCGGATGGATCATTGGTATTCTGGTAGCTACCGCCATGGTAGCAGCAGTCGTAGGGATTGGCAGTTCTCTAGTTTTTGACTTGAACGCAGAACAGATTGAAGCAGGTCAGGCTGAACAAGAACGGGGAAGCTTTATGGAAGAACGTCTGGGTGAAATAGAAGGAATGACTACTCCTCAGAAGATTCTACAATTCATCCCTTCTAATCCGTTTCAGGATATGACCGGTGAACGGGCCACGTCCACCATCGCTGTTGTTATTTTTTCAGCAATTGTCGGGATAGCAGTTCTTGGGGTCCGACGGAAGATCCCAGAACAAGCGGCGATCTTTATTAAAGGTGTCCATGCGGTTTATGCAGTTGTTATGCGAATTGTTACCCTGGTGCTTCGTTTGACTCCATACGGCATCATGGGTTTGATGGCAAGTACTGTGGCCCAGACGAATGTGGCTGGTATATTGGAACTGGGTAAATTTGTGCTCGCCTCCTATGCAGCGCTGTTGGTCATGTTCTTTCTGCATTTGATATTATTAGCAGTTGGCGGCTTGAATCCGTTGACTTACGTGAAAAAAGTATTACCGGTATTAGGGTTTGCCTTTACTTCACGCTCCAGCGCAGGCACGATTCCGTTAAATATTTCTGCTCAGAAAAACAGCCTGGGGGTAGATGAAGGAACGGCAAATATGTCGGCTTCGTTTGGAGCTACCATCGGCCAAAATGGCTGTGCCGGAATCTATCCCGCTATGCTTGCAGTTATGATCGCTCCTACAGTGGGGATCGATCCACTCAGTCCAGGTTTTCTGATCCAGTTGATTTTGATAATCGGAATCAGCTCCTTCGGTGTAGCCGGAGTAGGGGGAGGGGCGACATTCGCAGCGTTGATCGTGTTGTCTTCCATGAATTTACCCGTTTATTTAGCGGGACTGCTCATTTCCGTAGAACCGCTGATCGATATGGGAAGGACTGCATTAAACGTTAACGGTGCCATGACCTCGGGGACTTTGACATCACGAATTTTAGGGAAACTGGATGTTACCAAATTTAATGATAAAGATGCAGTTGAAAAGGATATTGCCGTCTAGATATTGATAGACATCAAGATAAAACCCCTCTTGATCAAATGATTGATCAAGAGGGGGTGGTTTGTTTAAAAATGGAGATATACATAGGATGGGTTGTCGGTCGCTGGTTTTTATTGTCAGTCAAAGGCTATTTGGAGTTATCTCGCTGGGAAAGATGCCGAAATTATGAAATAATTGAGAATAGCTAAGAAAACGGCAATAAATGGAGGTAGACAGTATGAAAAACAATCAGAAGAACCTTGAAAAATATGCAGATTTAGCCCTTACTAAGGGCGTCAACTTACAAAAGGGACAAGGCTTGATTATAAATGCGCCATTGGAAGCTTCCGATCTTGTACGGATCATCGCTGCGAAAGCTTATGGTAAAGGTGCGAAAAATGTTCATGTAGAATGGAATGACGAAATGCTTTCGTACATGAAATTAAAAAACGCCCCCATGGATGTACTGACCAACTTTCCAAAGTGGAAAGCAGAAGGTTTAGAGGAAATGGTCAAAGATGGCTATTCTTTATTGACCATTTACGGTCCTGACCCGGATTTGATGAAAGATGTGGATTCCGAGCGGATCGCGGCTACTAATAAAGCCAGTGCTCAGGCACTGACCACTTACCGCGACTATGTCATGAATGATAAGGTTTCCTGGAACATCATTGCCTTTCCTCAAGTGGCATGGGCGAAAAAAGTATTCCCGAACCGCCCGGAAAAAATGGCGGTTGATAAATTATGGGACCAGATTTTCAAGATCACCCGTGTCGACCAGGATGATCCGGTAGAAGCCTGGAATAAGCATAACGAAACATTACGTCAGGCACGAGAATTTCTAAATAAAAAGCAATATCGCAAGCTTCACTATAAAGCACCTGGTACGGATTTGACGGTTGATCTTCCAGAGGGACACATCTGGCATGGCGGTTCTACCAAAACAAATGATGGCATCGAATTCAATCCCAATATTCCTACGGAAGAAGTGTTCACGATGCCGCATAAATATGGGGTCAACGGCAAGGTGACCAGTACCAAACCATTGAATCATGGTGGCAGCTTAATCGAAGATTTCACGCTTATATTTGAAAATGGCAAAGTAGTGGATTATAAAGCGGAAGCAGGTGAGGATACCTTGAGACACCTGCTAGAAACAGATGAAGCAGCTAAGCGGTTGGGTGAGGTCGCCCTGGTACCCCATGAGTCGCCAATCTCGAAGTCCGGCCATATTTTCTTCAATACCTTGTATGACGAGAATGCTTCCTGTCATTTAGCTTTAGGCAAAGCTTATCCGACGAACATCGAAGGTGGCTCGAATATGAGCAAAGAAGAAATGGATAAAAATGGGGTCAATGACAGCCTGGTCCACGTTGACTTCATGATGGGTTCGGAAGATTTACAAATTCAAGGCGAGCTGGCTGATGGTACTACCGAACCCCTGTTTATCGATGGTTCCTGGGCAATCGATTTTAAATAATTTAACGCAGGTATCGTAAGCAGCTGATATGTTCAGCTGCTTTTTCTCATGGTCTAGAAATTATAAAAAATAATGGTTGTGGATAACATTTTGTTGTGGGCCGCATCCAGCTCCAGCGCCTACCCCCTCGAGGTCTTAAGTCAATCCTCTCTGTGACAAAAAAACGTCACGGCGAGGCTTGACTTAAGCTTGTCGGGGGTGAGCAAGGCGCTTGCGCTTTTGTTCTGGTCTGTTACAGACTGGTTACGAAGTTTGTCACCCCACTTAAAATTCGATAACATCTCTTTGAAATTGCCCTATGATCAGGGATTTACATATAAAATGAAACATGATCACCTGTTTAAAAAAGCACAAACGGTGAATAATTTGAAGAAGATTTTAAAATAAAAAGGACTGAGGCATATGAAACGCGATGCATTGTTTGATAATGCGAAAGTAATTTTGATATTACTTGTTGTGTTCGGTCATATGATTCAACCGTTTACGGATGGATCAAAACCGATGTATACGTTGTATATGTGGATCTACACCTTCCATATGCCAGCTTTTATATTACTGGCTGGATTTTTCGCAAAAGGTGCAGGGAACAAGGGATACATTGCTAAATTAGCTAAAAAGTTACTTTTTCCTTATTTGATGTTCCAAACGATTTATACAGGATATTTCTTTTTTATTGGAAAAGAAGGCTGGGCGAGCGGGCTGTTCTACCCGCATTGGTCATTATGGTTCTTAGTCAGTATGTTCTGCTGGCACCTGCTGCTGCAATTGTTCAGCAGAATTCCACCACTTACCGGGATGGCAATTACAATTGCGATAGGCATACTGGTCGGATACTTTGATACAATTGGTCATGCCTATAGTCTATCGAGGACGTTTGTGTTTTTCCCCTTCTTCCTGGCAGGCTACTGGCTGACGAAAGAAAACATCGCAAAATGGCGTACCATGCCTGTAAGGATTACTTCATTAGCTGTGATGGGCATAGTCGCCGGGCTGCTATTCTTCCTGCCTGAAATCAACTCAGGCTGGCTGTTAGGGTCCAAGTCATACGAAGTGTTGGAGCTTGCAGATGCGGGTGGATTAATACGTTTGAGTATTTATATCCTGGCGGGTCTGATGATTGTCAGTGTCATGGCCTGGATGCCCCGAAGAGAGATGAGAATTACCAGCCTGGGGCAGAGGACATTGTATGTGTATTTACTCCATGGTTTCTTCATCCAGTTCTTCAGGCAAATCGATGCGTTCAAGGTGGATAACATCATGGATGTCGTAGGTTTAGCAGTATTATCGATGCTGATCGTATTATTGCTATCAAGCAAACCAGCATTGACAGTGGCAAAGCCCTTCATTGAAGGAAAGCTTCCTTTAGTAAGAAAAAGGCAGCAAACCTCATAAATTGCTGAAACAAAGCCGTATCTTCCAGGCTTCCCTGGATGGATACGGCTTTCTTATTTTCTATCCGCATTAGAACAGCTGTTTTATTTAACCAAACGGTTACTTTGTTTGAAATAACAGGAAATGTGAAATAGTAAGTAGAGAGAGATTCAACATTAAAGGAGGAGATGGCGACGCCATGGCTAAGAAAGTATTAATGATCGTAACGAGCACTCAAAAAATTGATGAAGAGCATGAAACAGGACTTTGGCTTTCTGAATTTGTAGAGCCTTACATGGAATTTACTCAAGCCGGGTATGAGGTGACAACTGCAAGTCCTCGAGGAGGAAAGATTCATATTGATCCGAACAGCTATTCCAACGAGCTGCCGGATGAGTGGGATGACAGTGTAATGGATCCCCTGAACAGTACAGTTAAATTGGATGACATTACGCCTGAGAACTACGACGGAGTATTTCTTCCTGGGGGACATGGGACCATGTTTGATTTACCTGATAATAAAACGTTGCAGAACGCATTGCAGCACTTTGCCGATAACGATAAATTGATCGGGGCGGTATGTCATGGGCCAGCTGGGTTTGTCGGCGTCAAAGACAGCAATGGAGATTCTATTGTGAAAGGCAAAAAAATCACAGGTTTTACTGACGCAGAAGAACGCGATACAGGACTTGATGGGCTAATGCCATTTCTGTTGGAAAGTAAGCTTCGTGAAGAAGGTGCAGAATTCATTACTAAAGATAACTGGGAAGATCATATTCAAATAGATGGTAACTTCATTACAGGACAAAACCCGCAATCCAGCTTAAGTGCCGGCCGTGCCTTTGTCGATGAAATGAATAAATAATCTATCCAATAACAATACCCCGGAGCCCTCCAATATCTGGAGGCTCCGGGGTATATTTTTCTTTTTAAAATATAAAGTGAGCTACAAGTACAATGATCGGTAATGTAATTATTGTACGAAGCAGGAAGATAATAAAGAGATCCTTCATGTTGACGGGGATTTTAGAGCCGAGCAACAAGCCGCCGACTTCAGACATATAGATCAACTGAGTGACCGACAGCGTAGCAATAATGAAACGGGTCATTTCACTTTCAATGGATGCCCCAATAATGGCAGGCAAGAACATGTCTGCAAAACCGACGAGAATCGTTTCTGATGCTTCCGCTGCATATGGAACCTGCATTAATTCCAATAATGGAATGAACGGATAACCGAGCCATGTGAAAAATGGTGTGAATTCAGCAATCACAAGGGCAATCGTTCCTAACGCCATGACGATCGGTGCTACCCCCATCCACATATCCAGGATGTTCTGCGCACCTTGCTTAAAGAACTTTTTCACACTGGTTTCTTTGCTGCCGCGTTCGACGGCCTGCTGGTATGCGTAACTGAACACATTATGTTCTTCTGGAATTTTTTCCTCGACGTCTTCGGATTCTTCGGTTACATAGGTCCTTGCTTTACGCGAAAGTGGCGGAATCCGCGGCATAATAAGGGCAGCTACAAAGCCGGAAAACCCTACGGTCAAGTAGAACGGTACGAACATATGCGCCAGACCGACTTCACTGATGACTACAAGACTGAAGGTGATGGATACCACAGAGAAGGTAGTACCAATAACGGCAGCCTCCCGCTTGGAATAGTATCCTTCTTCATACTGTTTACTTGTCAATAACACACCGATGGTTCCGTCTCCCAGCCAGGAGGCAATAGAATCGATGGAAGAACGTCCTGGCAGCGTGAACAGCGGACGCATAATTTTTGTCAATAACACACCTACCAGTTCTAATAGTCCATAGTTAAGTAATAACGGTAAAAATAGACCGGCGAATAAGAAGACTGCAAACAAAACATGCAGTAAAGAGTCCAGCAGCAGTCCACCGGTGTTCTCAGAGATGATTGCTTCTGGCCCAATTTGATAATAGACCATGATGGCGAAAATCATACCGAGAATTCTCGTAATCAGCCATACCGGTGATACATAGAATAAGGATTGGAAAAACGGGAATTGGTCGAGTAAGGCAGGTCCCGTCAATCGGATAACAATCGATCCGATTGCAGTAATGGATATAATCAACATCATGATAAACGATAACTGATCAGCAAGCGCTGTTTCTACCCATCCCGATAAAATAGCAATCGGAATAGTGATGATTTCCTGACCATCTTCGGTTGTATCGGCAAAAGGTACCATAAACAGGATGATACCAATTAAGGATGGAATAATAAATTTTAAATGATCGGCTATACGATAATTATTCATGGGGTACACTCCTATAATGTGATATAAAGGATATTCATAAAAATACAGCAAAATTAATTTTAATACAAAATGTATGAATTGCCAATAGTAATTTTTTGAAAAGATTCAGAATCCGAAAATGATGCGTAATCTTCCCACAAGGGGGAGCATCGTTGTGAAAAGCATTAGCCGATATAGGCAGTGAGAATCCGGTCCACAGGCCTGCCGTAGCTTTCTCCGAACAGATTCAAGTGAACGAGCAGGTAAAATAACTGGTAGATCGCTTTGGTATCGTGATAGTGGGGCGGAAATGGGTGAATGTCTTCATAGGCTTCATAAAATTGCTTTGGAAATCCTCCAAACAGTTCGGTGAAGGCAAGTTCAAATGAACGGTCTCCATAAACGACAGAAGGGTCGATCAAACAAGGCTCTCCGTCCGGACCTGCCATCCAGTTCCCTCCCCAAAGGTCACCATGAAGCAAAGAAGCACCTGGATGCTTTGGTATCCATTCATCCAGTTGGGCTATTAATTGCTCCATTTTACTTCTGCGCTCATGGTTCATCAATCCTTGTCTGGCTGCTAACTCGAGCTGTGGAAGCAGTCTTTGTTTCTGATAATAACTTAACCAGTCTCCGAACCACCCATTAGGCTGGGCAAGTGTGCCGACAAACGATTCACCTTTTAGACCATAACGTTCATTTTCAACCTGGTGCATGGCTCCCAACTTTCTTCCGAGACGTGCGGGTGTATCGTTCTGAGGCGCCCCGCTGATCCACTCCATTACGATTGCTCCGGCCGTTCCATTTTCCGGTCTGTCAAAATAGTAGACGTATGGGACTCGTATCGTATTGGTATTCCGAATCAATTCCAAGCCCTTGG
The DNA here is from genome assembly GCF_000496835.1 of Thalassobacillus devorans MSP14. Taxonomy (GTDB): domain Bacteria; phylum Bacillota; class Bacilli; order Bacillales; family Halobacillaceae; genus Thalassobacillus; species Thalassobacillus devorans_B. Next base: position 795,537 of record NZ_KI543237.1, on the reverse strand, counting down.
CTTCCACCTCGAAGAAGTGTGTGGGAATGCCTTCATTAGTTTTGATAAAGTAGCTATTCTCCCGGGTAGTAATGTGATAAGCTTCATTGATATCTCCACCTGCCACCTGACGAATCGCCTCTACAGGAGAGTGGTCTCCAAGGTTGTGCAAGGCGTTTTGAATTGTATGGTTCATCAACATCCCTCCAACATACGTATACCCCGTACTTCATGCTAACACTCCTTCAGGGGAGGAGCACCTATTGCCTCCCTGTATTGTTTAGGAGTTTGTTGCACATATTTTTTAAACACAGAGGTATAGTAACTTTGGTTGCAAAATTGAAATAAACGGGCGATGTCAGCAATAGAAGTGGACGTGTGCAGCAAAAAATATTTTGATTCCTCGACTCTTTTCTCATTGATGAACTGGATAATGGACAGCCCAACCTCTTTTTTGAATAGATGGGACAAGTAACTGGGGCTGACGTAACACGCCTGCGCAATATCTTCTAATGTCAAGTCAGATAGGATATGTTCATGCAGATACGTGATCGCTTTATTGATGACCGGACTGTAAGGGAGTTCATCTGACTTTTCTACGGCCTGGATAAACTCCTCCAGCATCGTATGCTCAAGCTGACGGATCGCTTGAGCAGTGGTAAGGTCTTCAATCTTCTGCAAGTATCTTTCATTTAGCTGGAATGCCGTTTCCGGGTTAACTCCGCCCTTTATGGCTGAACGGGTGAATAATGTACATAAACTGATCATTGAATTTTTTAGTGTTCGCAGTTTGCGTCTCGCGTATGGTACACGAGATATTTGATTGATATGGTTAAGTAACAGGCTTGCCCGGTCCATATCTTTTCTTGTGATAGCTTCCAATAATTGCTGTTCCAGCAGATAAGATGGGTGAGGGTGGTGGGATTTCTTATTATGTATTCGCATGCTCATAAACTGGTCGATCATCGTTTGCTTGATTGTCAACATCATGAGGCCCCCTAAGTATGTAAAATGCACGATTTAATCACTATTGTAAGCGATTTCACTAAAAAATTAAAGCGGTTATATTTGAAATGAAGGGTGTTTGTCCATACAGTATAACGGGAAAAAATAGATTTGGAGCAAATGGGAACGAACTCGTTAGACTGCCACTATGAAAGCAGGGAGGAGAATAATGATGAGTTGGAAAATTGAGCGGCATTCCATCAAAGAATTGGATTTGAATAATGAAGAAAGCTTATTCTTTCTTGGCAATGGCTATATCGGCGTAAGAGGAAATTTTGAAGAATCATATGGCAGAGCAGTACCGACAGTACGCGGTACCTATTTGAATGCTTTTCATGACGTGATTGACATCCCCTATGGAGAAAAATTGTTCGCGTTCCCGGATACGCAGCAGAAAATGTTGAATGTCATTGATGGCCAGACCATCCATATCTATTTAGGTAAAGAAAAAGAACATTTCTCCATTCAGGAAGGGGAGGTGCTGGAATACGGAAGGGTTCTTCACCTGGACAAAGGAAAAACAGTCAGGTCGATCAAATGGAAATCTCCATTGGGGAAAGAGGTGGAAATTCATTTCGAGCGCGTGGTGTCCTTTGTACACCGTGAGTTGTTCTTTATTAAAGTCTCGGTCGTTCCATTGAACTTCAATGATACTATCACAATTGTATCCACGCTGGACGGAGAAGTAGAAAACTTCGTAGATCCCGGGGATCCAAGAGTTGGAGCGGGACATGCCAAGCTGCTGCACGTGAATGAGTCGGAAATTTTTGATGAAAATGCTTTTCTTAAAAGTAAAGCAGAGAGATCGGAACTGGAAATGGCTTGCCTGAGTTATCATAAAGGCCTTGATGATAAGCTCGTGGATATAAGTAAGGAAGCAGAGGAACAACGGATTGTGTTCACGTATGAATTTCAAGCCGATCAGGATAAGCCGGTTGTCTTCAGTAAGTGGAACATTTACGTGGACGACTTACGTCACAACGGGGATTTACGACAGAAAGCAGTACGGATTAAAGGTCAATTAGACAGCATCCAGGAGGATCAGCTGTTGGAAGCACAAGAAAAATATCTCCAACAATATTGGGAGCGGAGCGATGTAGAAGTAGATGGTGATGAGTCCTTACAGGAAGGAATCCGGTTCAACCTTTACCATTTGCTGCAATCTGCCGGAAGAGATAAATTCAGTAATATCACGGCGAAAGGTTTAAGTGGGGAAGGCTATGAAGGGCATTATTTCTGGGATACAGAAATTTATATGATTCCTGTATTTTTGATGACAGCTCCAGAGCTGGCCAAGCAGTTGCTGGTCTATCGCCATTCTATTTTAGACAACGCTCGTAAACGAGCGTTAGAAATGGGGCACAACCAGGGAGCCCTTTTTCCATGGAGAACGATAAACGGGGAAGAATGCTCGTCCTATTTTCCTGCTGGAACGGCTCAGTATCATATTAGTGCAGACATTGCCTACAGCTATGTTCAGTATTACCATGCTACCGGAGATGACGTCTTCCTGATGGACTATGGGGCGGAGGTGCTGATGGAAACTGCCCGTCTTTGGGTCGATATGGGGCATTTCCGCAAGGATGGCACCTTTGGCATCGACAACGTCACCGGGCCTGATGAGTATACCTGCATTGTTAATAATAATTACTATACTAATGCCATGGCAAAGTACAATCTGGAATGGGCTTATCGTATTTACGAAAAAATGAAAACCTGGCAGGATAATGATGCTGAAAAGCTATGGGAGCGGCTGGACCTTTCTGAAAAGGAAGTGGAAAGTTTTAAGCGAGCAGCTGAGTCTATGTACCTCCCATACGATGAAAACCTGCAAATCAATGCGCAGGATGACAGCTTTTTAAACAAAGCGGTTTGGGATTTTGAAAATACACCGAAGGAACATTATCCTTTATTATTGCATTACCACCCTTTGACTTTGTATCGTTATCAAGTGTGTAAACAGGCAGATACAGTACTGGCGCATTTTCTGTTGGAAGACTACAGTGATGAGGAGACGATCCATCATTCCTATGACTACTATGAGCGGATTACGACGCATGATTCATCATTGTCCTCCTGTGTGTTCAGTATGATGGCGTCCAAGCTGGGAGATATGGATAAAGCCTATCATTATTTTGAAGGTACAGCCCGGCTGGATTTGGATAACACACATGGAAATACAAAAGACGGGCTTCACATGGCTAACATGGGAGGAACCTGGATGGCGATCGTCTTCGGGTTTGCCGGCCTGCGCATTAAACCGGATGGTCTGCATTTAACCCCGAAACTGCCCGGGCAATGGAACAGCTATGCCTTTCATATTCATTACCACGGGCGGCCGATCAAAGTGAAAGTATCCCGCGACGGTATTGCACTGGATTTAGTGGAAGGGACCAGTGTAAAACTGTTTGTGAATGGAGAAGAAGTGGAAGTACTAACGGATGAAACAACAAAATTATCCTTTTAAGCAAAAGCAGGCTTCTCGATGAAGCTTGCTTTTTTACATAATTGCTGGAAGAGCGGATTCAGTGCCCTCACATTTAGTTGCGAAACTTGCACGTTTATTACCAGCAGTCACACGTTTAACACTCTGACTTGCACGATTAGGCTGTATTGTCGCACGTTTACAAGCACATAAAATAAGCCGCCTCAAACCTTGAGATCAGGTTTTGAAGCAGCACATTTTGCAGGACCTTTCACATTAATGGAAAGGGTTTTTCAGTACAGGCTCCTGGAACAGCTTTTCAAACGCAAAGATAGTTTGTGCTTCCTTGAAACCAAATTCACGATACAGACTCTCTGCCCCTTCATTGTTTGTACGTACCGATATGGTTACTTCCTCCAGGCCGAGGACAAGAAATGCGTATTGGAGGGCATGGTCAATCAGCACCGTGCCGATTCCCTGACTGCGTTCGTCCTGGTCGACATTTACAAAGCAAATTTCCCCTTCTTCATTCGGTATGATCGTTTCAAAGTAAAGGTAACCTTTGAGCTGGCCTTCCGTTTGATAGCCCCATAGCTTATTAGATTCTTTGCGGGATAGGGTCATCATTTCCTGTGTGGTGTAATAGGCACCTTTTGGGTGAAGGCGGTTGATTTCTGCTTCATCCTCGTCCATGACTTCTACAACATTACGGGCATCATGCTGGCCGGGTTGGTAGTCATAACGGTGAATAGCCATCGTTTTTTCAATATTATACAGATGGAAACGATGTCGTTCACAAAAGTCTATCAAATGACTATTTGCTTTAAAACTGGCAACCTTTACAGCTTTAAAATGAAGTTCCATTGTTAACGATGCTTTATCCCATAACCCTTCCATCACTTCTGTTTCCTGTTCCATTGCAAACGGACCAAGCAGCCGGCATAGCTTTTGCTCGAAAAATGGCAGGATGCCGAGAAATCCGATAATCTTATTATTTTCCCATGCTACATATGCCAGTGGATCAGTGAATTGGGTCAACGTCCAAATTTGTTCATAGATTTCATTCTGATCAGAAGCTAGCCAGGCTACGAAATGCTTGTCCTGCTCGTTCATATGGTAGAGCCATTCTGCAACCTTTTGTAAGTCTTTCACTTCTAGTTCTTTTATTTGCAAAGGTATTCGCCTGCCTTTTTTCTATAAGCATGACATAGAAGGGGAAGTAAGCGCAAGCAGATATCTTCTACAAAAAACCAGCCAGGTTAAGTCCTGGCTGGTTAAGGTTAATTATCTTTTATCTTCTAGGGTTTCTCATTTTTTATACTTGACGTTATATTCAAATGGTACTGGAGTGACATTATCCTGTGGAGCAGCATAATGGGTTGTCATATAAGTAGTACCTTCTTTGAATAACTGTTTCAATTGAAGTGCTTCTTCTTCTGTTACGTTGAATGGATCAACCTGAAGGACTCGGTGTTCCCCATTTTGTTTCTCGTTGATGAAGCTTACACCATAGTTCACATAGTTTTCAAGCAGTTCATCCATAGATTGGAAGTCTTCTACTGAAGAACCATCATAGCTCAATCCAATTTCAGGTACTTCGATGTTATCAACGAACCAGCCAGCATCGTTATATCCCCAGTCAGTCAGGTAGCGGAAAGAGATGTGTACTTTCTGCCCGGCATAGTCAGACAAGTCGAACGTTTCTTGCTGCCAGTCCTCATAGTGACCGGTAAAGCCAGGAACGTTATCTTTAATTTTTGGATAGCCTTCTGGTACTACATCAGAACGTGTATTTTCGTTTGCTAGGGAAGTCCATGTCTGTCCATTATCGGTAGAAACTTGTACTACTCCGAAGTCCCATTGTTCTTCAATATCGATATAGTTATCAAACTGAAGGGTTGCTTCGTTTACATTAGTCAGGTCAGCTTCAAAGATGATATTGTTGTCCAGTTCATTTCCTTCTCCGCCCCAATAAACCTGGTTATCTGAGCCAAGTGGATCGGCAACAGTTTCCCATTTTGTTGGCATAAAGTCCACGCCATTAAAATTGAAGTCTTCAATCTTAGCATTGTCTTCAAAATCGAACACTTTATAGTCAGTTCCCCAAGCAGGGACGCCGTCTTTTTCAAAAGCCTTCGCTTTTTCAAAGTTTACAGTCTTACCACGCTCTTTGCCATCTTCCACTTCCAGCTCTCTTAGGTCAGCGTTTTGGAAGCCATAGATACCGCCTTTGAATTGATCGTCGTCGATTGTCAAAGCTGTAGTGAAGTCCTGGTAAACTTCATTGAATGTTTTGTTGATGCCAAATTCTTTTAAAGCTTTTTCGTAGCCTTCGATGCTATTTACTTCACTTGTAGCAATGGTACGGATAAATTCCTGACCGAATTGCTCATAGTTATACAGGTTGAACAATTGAACTAACGCATAGTCAGCAATCGTTTCCGGACCAGTTTCCGCATTGACATGCTCGTCCCAGTTAGTCAGTGAGTTTTCTGGATGGTCCAATAGGAAGTTGATGGAACCTTCATCGATACCATAACCACCAAGGAATTCAGAGAAGGTGGACATTCCTTCGTTCACCCAGGATGTCTCATCGGAATCATTGTCATCATGAATCAAGTGCTGTAATTCATGGATAGTCGTTCCATAGAAAGTACTTTCCAGGCGCTTAGCCCAGTCAGTAGAGTCAATGGTGATGATGTTGCGGTCCATATACGTTTCTAAAGTGCTCCAGTAGAAACCGGCAACAAAGAATGGATAATCAGGATCATTGAAGTTGTCATCCTGAATATTATCGACAAGCAATACGATCTTATCGCCATCACCCTGGTAATAACCTTCAGGAACAATTCCCAATTCTTCCAATGCGGCATTTGTACCATCATGGCTGTCTGGAGTACCGAAAAATTCAGTGTCTGTAGGATAGATATTGTTATCGAACTCAGCTGTAAGCTTGTCCACTTGCTCTTGTGTCACTACATGTGGCTCACGCGGGTCTCCTTCTGGAAAACTAAGGTCATTAGCTACCCAAACTTCGACATGTTCACCCACACTCATAAGAGTAAAGGGTTTAAATGCAAGGTTACGATTGAGGAACTTTTTAGTCTCTCCGACGTTGGCAGCTGCATTGGCCTGTGTACCAGAAGAGCTAGTGGTTTCTTCCTCGTTAAAATCAGTATTTTCAGCTGCTTCCTTAATCTTTTGCTTCGCTTGCTTTTGGAAGTCCTCATCGCGGGATTGCCTTTCCAGCATACCGTCGATGTCGATACGGTCAGTATACCGCTCCGTGTTGAAGTTGCTGTACTTGCTTTCTGCACTGACGTTTCCTGCGCCTGCAGCTGGTGCAAACAGGGACAACGTCAACGCGCTGGCAGATAGCAACGCTGTGAATTTCTTATTCATTGTGATTCCTCCCCCTAAAATTCATGGAATATTTTCCATATGGTTATAATTATCGCCAAAATTCGGAAAATTGTGAATGGTAAAATAGGAGGGAATTTATCACATTAATGATACTTAAGTCATATTTTGTCGAGACGTATGGCCTAAAAATATTTTGTTTTTAGAAAAATAATGGAAGGTAATGATGATTTATGTCATGAGCTTTTCGGTTAGTAAAGGCTGATATTCGATATATGGACACTGCATTTAATATGTTCGGAAAGATATTGAAATAATTTATCAAACCCGATAACAAGGATAAGCATTAGATGACTCTGATTTAAAGGCTGGATAAGGCAGTGTTGCCCTTATGATTTTAACACTAAAATCACTAGCTTAATTCTAAGATTGAGAGGGAAAAAATAGGGTACTAATAAATAGAGAAACGAAGCAGGGGGTGAGCTGGCGTGCGGGATCGAATGAAATACATAGCTTTCTACCGGATAACTGTCATTGTATGGATGTCTGCCAAATTCATGTTGCAGTTGTTATGGTTTCAGAAAACCCATAGAATCTGGGATGAAGAGACGAAACGTAAATGGGATGATTTGATGACCAGGCAAGCTCGTGAATATCGCGTCAAATCAATCCATTTAGGAGGGCTTCTGATCAAGTTCGGGCAATTTTTAAGTTCTCGGGCTGATCTGCTGCCTGACACCTTCATTCGGGAACTGGAGGGCTTGGTCGACAGGGTAGAGCCGGTTCCTTTTTCATATTCTAAAAAGATTCTGGAGGAAGAATGGAACGGAGAACTGAAGGAATTTTTGCAGGACATAGAGGAAGAAGCGGTGGCATCAGCTTCCATCGGTGAAGTCTACAAAGCGACGCTGAAAGATGGCACTTCCGTCGCTATTAAGGTGCAGCGCTACCGTGTCAAAGATATTTTTCATATGGACTTCAAGGCTCTCCGCATCGTCTTCTGGATGCTGCGCCGCTTTACGGAATATGGGAAGAAGGCGGATTTGCAGGCACTTTACAAAGAGATTGTAACGGTTATGAGTAATGAACTGGACTTCAAAAAAGAACTGCAAAACGGTAATCATTTCAAAAAGCGCTTCAAAGATATGGAGTCCGTTTATATCCCGGAATATTATAATGATTATTCCACACAGCGTGTACTGGTAATGGAATGGATTGAGGGTGCCAGAGTAACTGATTTATCTTTCATAAAAAGAAATGGCATCAGCCGTGAAAAAATCGCAAGGATCCTGTTCGATTTATGTGTCGAGCAATTCTTATATACCGGCATGTTCCATTCCGATCCACATTCAGGAAATCTGATGCTGAAAGCGGACGGTACAGTCGTGGTGATTGACTTTGGTATGGTTGGGGAAATTAAGAAGCAGGATGCCAGTTACATCCGGTTGATGATTCAGGGATTCATATTAGATGACTATGACCAGGTGATCGATGCCTTATTTAAGATGAACTTCCTGCTTGAAAACGCTGATACCGAACGCGTGAAGAAATTGTTGAGGGAAACGGTCGATATGTATTTGGACGGGGACTTCACGAAACTGGATGCGACGATTATGAACGATATCATGGAGGATATCCAGCGGTTCGTTAAAAACCAGCCGATACAGCTGCCTGCCGATTATGCCTTTTTAGGAAGAGCTACGTCCATCATCATTGGGGTACTGACAGCTGTCTATCCTCAAATCGATTTGATGGCATGGGGAAAGCCGGTGATTCGGGAATGGATGAGCGGTGATGATTCCAAGTATGGTTTCTATAAAGATATCGCTGCTGAAACAGCCCGGCCGCTGTTGTCGCTGCCAAGAGCATTAGTAAGCTATTTGGAAAGCAGCGAAAGAGATCGGGAGTGGGCTGCGGAAAAGCAACAGAATCATATGTTCCACCAGTTTTACCTCTTTTATGCGGCTTTGTCTTTCTTGACTGCTGTCGCTGGCGGCGGGCTCGGCATCTACTGGTATGGATCAGCCGACGTCATTCTTATGTGGAGCGGTTTTGTAATGGCCATAATAGGTGTTTTAGGATTATTAATTTTCGGAAGGAAGCACGTCAAAATGATGCATGCAATCAATTTGAATAGGAGGGGTCAATAATGAGTGACCTGTTGAAAAAAGGGTTTTATCTAGGACTTGGAGCAGCTTTGAGCGGGAAAGAAAAAGCAGAAAAGCTGTTAGATGACCTAGTCCAGCGGGGAGATGTCAGTCCCTCGCAGGCACGTGAAATGTTTGATGAATTTATGGCTAAAGGAATGCAGAAAGATGCTGAGTGGAGTGAGCAAGGCAAAGCGAAAATGCAACAGCGTGCCAAAGAGATGGGCTTTGTAACGAAAGACGAATACGAAAGATTAGAAGCAAGGGTACAACGATTAGAAAAGCTTCATGGGGACAAAAGTGAATAACGGAACAAAGCCAGCTTCTCCTGCGTGGGAAGCTGGCTTTGTTGGTTATGAGATGTTTTTCTTGTCTAACAATTCAATCGCTTGTTTCAACGAAGAGCAGGTGGTAATGCGGTTTTTGCTCGTTTGAAATAACCCAAGTTTGGTTGCCTGCATGCTGAGGTCAGGTCTCATACCGGTAAGGAGCGGTGTAATCCCTAATAGAGTCAGGGAATCAAGCAGACGATACAAATGGCTCATAAAAGAGTTGTTCACATCATATACACCGGATAAATCGATGATCAGCCAGTCGATATTCCAATTGCTCACTTCTTTCAATGTCTCATCCATCAGGACATCTGCCCGCTTCTGATCAATCTCTCCGATGATTGGCAGGATAGCGGCGGAGTCTTTGATTGGGACAATTGGAGTAGAAAGCTTAAGGTATTTTTCTTCATAATCTCTAAGAATCCGCTCTTCTTCCCGAGCGAAACTAAGACTGAACCCATGCACGATATGGTTGAAGATATCATCCGTACGTGTCACCACTTCAATGATGTGGGTGAAGTTATAATCGGTTTCCCTTGCTGTTTCCTCGATAAATGTCCAAAGCACTTCTTTGTATATTCCGATTCTCTCCAACGCATCACTTAAAGAACCACCCTGGCGGACAGCTGTTTTTCCGACTTCCTCTCCCCATTGAGCGGCTATTTCATTAGATTTCTCTACATATAGCATTGTTTTAGCAATTGTTTCAAATAGTTCATGGACGACTCTTTTATTATCTTTTAAGTCTTCTTCGGTTAACTTTGCTAGTTCTTGCGGGTACCTATGTTCAGATAAAGTGAATATTCTTTCAGTCAATTCGTCAACGTTTTCAGATATTTTCTTTTGGAAGAATACCACGTGTTCTTTTTGCACCATAAAACAATTCAGTCCCTTTTAACAATAAATTACTATCATTATATATTGTCACTGTAATTAAGTAAATTTAAATAATCATGACAAGCTATCTTCTGAAAATATATTATTGGAATTACATCCGTAATTCCCCATATTTCGAAATAAGATAAAAGTTTTGGCTCTTTTGAACCTCCGATTTGAATTTACAGATAAGCTCCCTATTCCTGAAGACTCAGTTTCGAGAGAAACTGTTTCCGTTATGGCGATAAGCGTTTGGAGGTCCGGGAAATCACTCGCTTTCCATGGGCGGACGGTGAGCTTCCTCAGGCTCCGCCTTGCGGGATCTCACCATGTCCTATCCTCCCATTGGAGTCTCGCAATTTCCCGGCCCTCCTTACGTCTATAAGAGAAACGAAAACATTGGCAGGCAGAGTCATCCAACCATACTAATAGGTACAAAGAGGCCTTGTTTGGCGGTGAATTTGGAAGACATCTTCATGTATGGCAGGGGTTCGTTTCTCCCATCCTTCGGATGGGGTGGTAGGGAAACTGCGAGACTCCCGCGGGAGAAGGAGATAGGCGAGATCCCACAGGGCGATAGCCCGAGGAAGCTCGCCAGGTCCCCCGCAGGAAAGCGAGTAGTTTCCAAACCACCCCTGACGCTTTTATGATAAAGAACCCTTATCTTGAAACCAAGTCTTACATAATCCGGCCATTTTGTTGAATAAGATTCTTGTGAAAATATCCAATAACGTTTCAGAAATCCAAAGGTTTAATAACTTTATGGAGAGGTTAAAGGGTTAATAACGTTTTTAAAATTTTATTGGTAAAGGTTGCGTGGAGCTATGAAAAAACTTGCAATGATACCGATTTTGCTCATCCTTTCTGGGTGCAATCTGCGTGTGCTTGATCCGAAAAGCCAGACAGCTTCTGATCAGGCCTTTTTAATTTACTTAAGTTTTGGCATCATGATGTTCGTCGTATTAGTGGTAGCGCTTCTTTTTATTACTTTTACAGTGAAATACAGGGAAACAGAAAAAAATCGTCATGATATTCCAAAACATGAAGAAGGGAACAGGACACTGGAAATCATCTGGACTGTATTTCCTATTATCCTCCTGATTGGACTGGCGGTCCCTACTGTGATGATTACGTATGATGTCTCCTATATTGGAGCAAGTTCAGATGATAACGCCCTCCATGTCAATGTTACGGGAGAGCAATTCAGGTGGACTTTTGAGTATGAGAACGGTGAAAAAACCCACAAAACATTAGTTTTACCGAAAGATCGGGAAGTTATTTTCCACTTAACCTCAAAAGATGTGATCCATTCTTTTTGGGTGCCAAAACTAGCAGGAAAAATTGATGTATTACCTGGTGAAGAAACAAGACTGAAGGTTACCCCGGAAGAAACAGGCACCTATCAGGGGAAATGTGCGGAATATTGTGGAACGCTTCATGCTGATATGAGGTTCGAAACAAAAGTAATCAAACAAGCTGAATTTCAGACTTGGCTGTCAAAGAAATAATGACACTAACAGAGAAAAGGGTGAAACCATGGAAATCAACCTATTTGGTAAACTGATCTTATTACCCACGGACGTCATAGCTGCATGGGTGCTGATGATTATCACAGGGCCGCTTGTATTATATTGGCTAACTAAAAAAAGGGCCTGGCCGGTCATTTGGGACTATGCTACGAGCACTCATCATAGAAAGATCGGTACAGTCTATATCATTTTTTCCATCTTATTCTTTTTCAGAGCCGGTGTAGATGCCTTGTTCATCCGGCTTCAGCTGATCACTCCTGAAAACCAGTTTTGGGTCTTTCAAGGCGATAAATATAATGAAATATTTACAACTCATGGAACGATGATGATATTTTTCGTTGCCACACCTCTGTTGATTGGTTTAATGAATGTGGCGGTACCCTTGCAGATAGGGGCGAATGATTTAGCTTTTCCATATTTGAACTTAGTTTCCGTTTATCTGTTTGTTACCGGTGGAATGATTTTTTTTGCAGCTTTCTTTTTCAATGCTGCTCCAAATGCAGGGTGGACAGCTTATGCGCCATTGTCCACTTCAACGTTTACGGCTGGACCGAATAATAATTACTACATACTCGGTCTCCAGGTTTCCGGGTTAGGGACGATTTTTGCTGCCATCAATATGCTTGTTACGATACTGCGGCTCCGGGCACCTGGTCTAAAGTTGACGAGGATGCCGCTGTTTCCATGGGCTAGCTTGATTACATCCTTCTTGATTCTCGTTGCATTTCCAGTATTGGCGATTGCATTATTACTTCTTCAATTCGATCGTCAATTCGGTTCCCAGTTTTTTATGGGAGAGTTAGGTCACCCTGTCTATTGGCAGCATTTATTCTGGATCTTCGGTCATCCGGAAGTTTATATTCTTGCGCTTCCTGCGTTCGGGATATTTTCTGATATCATTTCTGCTTTTTCTCGAAAAAATGTATTTGGATATACCTCCATGGTTGCCGCATTAGCTTTAATTGGATTGTTAGGCTTGATGGTATGGGCCCATCATATGTTCACTGTAGGTCTAGGACCGTTTGCCAACACATTCTTCGCGATAACGACAATGATGATCGCCATCCCCACTGGCATCAAAGTGTTTAACTGGTTATTCACGATGAGGAAGGGTGTCATCAGGATTCAAACTCCGATGCTTTTTGCGCTCGGTTTTATCCCGACCTTCGTCATGGGAGGGGTGACTGGTGTCATGCTTGCATCTGCCGCAGCAGATATGCAGTACCACGATACCTATTTTGTGGTCGCCCATTTCCATTATGTCATCATAGGTTCAACCGTACTGGGATCTTTCGCTGGCATCTATTACTGGTATCCCAAGATCACTGGAAAAATGCTGGATGATAAGCTGGGTAAATGGCACTTCTGGTTGTTCTTGATCGGTTTCCACCTGACATTCTTCCCGCAGCATCTTGCGGGGTTAAACGGAATGCCTCGCCGTGTCTATGATTATACCTGGGAAGACGGCGTGTTCGTATACAACTTTATCAGTTCCATCGGGGCATTCATGATGGGGGCAAGTATGCTGATCGTTCTTTGGAACGTGTATAAAACACACCGTAAGAAAGAAGAGAACGCAGGTGCTGACCCGTGGGATGGTAGGACACTGGAGTGGTCCGTTCCGTCTCCATCTCCTGAGCATCCGTTTGAAAAAATGCCGGTAATATCCCGGCGTGACCCTTTATGGTGGGCGAAACTAGAAAAGAAAGAACTGCCTCATACAGAGAATCATCGTGCATCTCCGGTCTCTGTCAAAACCGTGCAGCCGATGTTTCTTTCTGTGGCGCTGACCATAATGAGTTTCGGGTTCATCTATGGATGGATATGGATGCAAATACTTGGCGGAGCTGCAGCATTAGCTTCTTTTGTCATTCGGGCATTCAATGATGAACGGAAGCCCGCTTATGAAAGGGAGGAAATGGACAATGAGCAGTAAAACAATGTCCAAAGATTTATATGGCGATAAACGTATGGGGTTTTTCATTTATTTATTTGTGGAAGCGATCATGTTTTCAACGCTGTTTGCGACTTATATTATTTATACACCTCCCCAAATGGGGCTTTATCCTGGTGAACTTTTCAAACTCCACACTGTCGTCCTGGCATCGGTTTTTCTTCTATCCAGCAGTGGGACATTGATGATAGCGGAGAAAGGGCTGGATCGAAAGAACGCCAGGATGATACTGACAGGACTGTTGATTACATTTACCTTTGGAGCGACGTTCATGTATTTTGAAGTGGACGAATTCTATAAGTTTATATCTGAAGGACATACAGTCGCGAAAAACAACTTTCTAGCCTCCTATTTTGTACTGGTGGGTCTCCACGCTTCCCACGTACTCTTTGGACTTGGCTGGATGATAGTTCTTCTTATTCAACGCAAACTGCTTCCCTTCAACCTTTTTGCTGAAAAACATAGGATTTTTAATTACTATTGGCACTTTGTCGATATCATTTGGGTGCTGATCGTTATTATCGTCTACACGCCATACTTGTTCTGACAGCAACAAGCCCGAAGCTCTACTGCAGCTTTGGGCTTTTTATCTCTCATTTTACCCATCGTCTCTGTTAAATCTCATTATTAAATCTACAATTATTTCCTGAAGACTCAGTTTCAAGATTTCAGGTAGCGATTATGGCGGCTGGGAAAACGGATCGCTTTCCGTGGGCATGTGGTGAGCTTCCTCAGGCTTCGCCTTGCGGGATCTCACCATGTCCTATCCTCCCATAGGACTTTGAATAAGCTTCTTGAATAAACACCGCACGAAGAAAATGCGTAGCATTTTCGAGGAGTCTCGCAATTTCCCGGCCCTCCTTGCGTTTTTGAGAAGTACGGAAGCATCTAAGCCTCTTTCAACCATAGGGAGAGTTATTCATGAAACGTGCTTATTACCTGCATGATAGTTCTATATGATTTGTGGAAGACATTTTAATTTATGGCAGGGGTTCGTTTCTCCCATCCTTCGGATGGGGTGGGTGGGAAACTGCGAGACTCCCGCGGGAGAAGGAGTTAGGCGAGATCCCACAGGGCGATAGCCCGAGGAAGCTCGCCAGGTCCCCCGCAGGAAAGAAATAATTGTGTAATCGCCTTGGGAGACACGACACGCATAAGCAGAACAGCAAAAGGGAAGTGTTCTTTCTTCCCGTTGATGGACTGCTTATGTCGCGAGTGTCTAGGCGATGAAGCTGGAAAGCGAGTAGTTTCCAAGCCACCCCTAACGCTTTTATGGTAAAGAACCTTGAAACTGAGTCTTTCACGAGTCGGCTATATTGTTGAATAAGCACTTTCAGTCAAGTAGATATTTCCTGGATTCGTTATAGAGAGGAGGAAGGTTTGCATCTTGTGAAAAGTTGATAGATAAAATAAAGCAGCCAAAAAGAAGCAAAAGCGAGAATTCCAAGATTGATATAATACCAGAAACCATCACCTAATAAATCAAGGGGAGTTCCCTTGCCAGGCGTCCTGGATAAATATAAATAATTCGAACCGATCACTTGATTGACAAAGCCGATCAGAATGGCGTAAATTACCAGGAGTCCATAAGCCTTCATGGTAGTTTTCCAGGTGATGATTACGGGATGAACGAGTGCCAGGAGTACCCCGGACCAGGAGATCCCTATATGATGGATGAAGAATTTCCAGTAACGGTAGTGCTGGTAGTCATGGGGGAGGTCTGGTGTCATTAAAGCCATCAATGCAGGAATAACGGCGATGAAATAGGTGATTTTAATCAACGTATGATTTGGTTTCCAAAGCGCAGTGGCAGCCACTAAAGATGCAATACCGCACAGATGTAACGGCAGGTAATCTTTACTGCTCCATACGCCGTTAACTACTGCCCAGGTTTGGTAAGTGATTTCGGAAATAATCAGCAAAGCGAATAAAAACCATCGTATCCATTGATAGATTGTCTGATCTTTTTTCAGCTTTTTATACCCAAGGAGTATCAATGCCAGGCCTGCCAAATAGATGGCCAGCATGATGACATGACTTACGCCGAACATGTCGAACGGTTGATCAGTACCACTACCGAACCATTGTTTCATACACCATCATCCTATTTTCCTTTATTTATTCTGTGCTATTATTCTATCATAGCTATATCGGAGGGAGATATGATGGAAAGAGTCAATTGTTTCCGGTGTGAGTCCTTTTTCACGACCTGGAATCCCCAGTTTCCGAGAGGGTGTAGGGCCTATGGATTCAAAACAAGAGAAATGCCATCCATACTGGTGAAAAAAACGACTGGAACGGAATGTTTACAATATAAGCCCGATACGCCCGCTTCTAAGCACGTGAATCAGAACAAAGGGTTTAGCGTTAAAGCATAAATATCACACTGTAAATAAAATGAAATTTCAGAATATAGGTCGTCGTATCCATGAATATGTGATATGCTATGGCATATTTACAAACAATAGAGTGAGGGAGTTGAAGACTATTGGCTAGGGAAAAATGGGCCTCCAAGCTAGGCTTTATGCTGGCGGCGATGGGGTCTGCTGTTGGACTCGGTAACATTTGGCGTTTTTCTTATGTTGCGGGTGAAAGTGGCGGAGGCGCCTTTTTGATTTTATATTTATTTTTCGTACTCGTCATCGGTGTACCTTTGTTATTAACAGAGGTGAGTATCGGAAGAAAAGCGCAAAGTGATGTCATCGGATCTTTTGCGAAGTTATCCCCTGGTACGCCATGGTTCCTTTCTGGATTCTTTGGAGTAATGGCATCATTCTTGATTTTAAGCTTTTACAGCGTAGTAGCCGGTTGGTCGATGTATTATTTATGGAAATATATTACCGGTGATTTCTTCAGCCAGCCTGAAGGCGGTTATGAAGCCGCATTCGGCGGCTTTATTTCCCATGCCTGGCAGCCGCTTTTCTGGCATACACTATTCATGGTACTGACGATTTCGATTGTTTATATCGGAGTCAAAAAAGGAATCGAAGCGGCGAACAAAATTTTCATGCCGACACTGGCTATCATTTTGATTGGATTGGCAATATACAGTCTCTCACTGGAAGGGGCAATGGAAGGCGTGAAATTCCTTTTCCAGCCGGATTGGTCAGCGCTGGGTAATCCGTCCGTATATTTAGCTGCCATGGGGCAGGCATTCTTTTCATTAAGCCTCGGTATGGGAGCTATGCTTACGTATGGGAGTTACTTATCGAAGGAGAACAAACTGCCAAGCGCGACCCTTGGTATTGGTTTGATGGACACCTTTTTTGCGGTCATCTCCGGAATAGTGATTTTCCCGGCGGCTTTCGCTTTTGGTATCAGCCCTGGATCCGGCCCGCCGTTGGTGTTCATCACGTTGCCTGGCATCTTTGAACAGATGCCAGTGGGCGGAATCGTCGGCCTGGTGTTCTTCTTTGCGTTAACTTTGGCGTCTTTATCTTCATCGGTATCCATTTTGGAAGTACCGGTTGCTTACTTTATGCGGGTTTTCCATTGGAGTCGAAAAATGGCGAGTATCCTGACGGGCGCTATCATGTTCGGGCTTGGGTTGATCGTATCCTTAGGTTTCGGTATATGGTCCGGCTTCACGCCAATCGGAGACCGGAATATCCAAGGATCGATGGATTTCATCGCCTCCAATATTTTGCTTCCACTCGGAGGTCTTGCTATGGCTATGTTCGTCGGGTGGTATTTTAATAAGGCCACTGCATTGGACGCTACGGATTTGACTGGTAATCCGATCGGTAACGTCTGGTACAGCATCATCAAGTATATTGCCCCGGTAGTGATCATTTTGATTTTCTTGAATGCCGTAGGAATTCTCGGGATGTAATTACATGTCTATCATTTTTGAATTAGAGCATACGAGGGAAGAGGTTGCAAAAGAAATCGAAGCATTGCAGCAGCTTTCCTATCACCAGGAAGCGAGATACGTGCATAGCCGCAAGCTTCCGCCGCTGACAGAAACCTACCAGGATATCCGTATGGCTGACGAAACCTTTTTAGGTATATATAAAGAAAAAAGATTAGTTGGTCTGATTGCCTATCAACTCGAAGCAGGTGACTTCTGGATAACACGTATGGCGGTACACCCAAGGTGGATGCGTCAGGGCTTCGGCAAGGAACTTCTGGATAGAGTGCTGTTTTTGAATCCGACCAGCAGGTGCTATGTGACGACTGGAGCGAAAAATGAACCGGCGATGCGATTTTATCAGAAGTACGGTTTCAATCAGCAGCAGGAGCTTGTGACAGAAGAAGGGATAAGACTCGCTTTCCTCTATTATGAAAGCTATGACCATGGTGGAGGAAAATAATATTTGGCCCCACTGGATACAAAAATAAGCGGGAAGAAATACATTATTTTACAAATGAAGACCGTTCCCACTAGGGAGCGGTCTTGTTTTCTTTTCTAGTCTAGGCGGTATGGACGTGTTAAACTACATAGTGTGATATTTTCGTATACAAAAAGGAGTCATAATAATGGCGATTTCAAATGAAGCAGTATTGAAGAAAATGATGACTGAAATACAAGAAGCGATGCAAAAAAATGGTGAGACCTCATTGGTTCGCGAGCATGTTCGGGCTGTCCGTCTACTATGTGATTTGATGTTAGAAGAGCATGCTGCTCATTCGTCTGGCAGTTCTGCCTACCCTGATCCAACGGAGGTAGATGAACCAACGACTGCAGAAATTAGAAAAATGATGGGAGATCTTCCGTCATCCAGACAGCAGACAGACAAGCAGAAAAAGCAGACAACCGACCACGAAGAAGCAAATGGTGATTCTATATTTGATTTTTAAGGGGAGAGAACGATGAAATTATTTTTATTATTGGCTGTTATCAACGGTTTTATTGCAGTAGCACTTGGGGCTTTCGGTGCCCATGGACTGGAAGGCAGAATTTCAGAAAAAGCGTTGAAAACATGGGAAAAAGCAGTGACCTATCAAATGTTCCATACAGGAGCCTTGCTTGCAGTCGGACTATTGATGATGAAAACTCAATCCAATCTGTTATCAGGATCAGGCTGGCTTTTCTTCATCGGTATCCTGTTGTTTTCCGGCAGCTTGTATATTTACGCCCCAACCGGAATCAAAGCGCTGGCTATGATTACTCCGTTCGGAGGTCTGGCGTTTTTGATCGGCTGGGTGTTGTTAGGGATAGCGGTAACGAAAATCATTTAATTAAAAGAATAGTAATGTAGAAAAAATGGCAATCAAAAGGGCGCGAATGACCTGGGAGACGAAATGGAAAGTATTCCGTTTTTGCAGTTCTACCATCCCTTCGAACATGAAGCTCAAAGCAAGCATATAAAACATGACTAATACCGTCCAGGAGAAAGCCTGCTGGGCGAGTGCTACAATAGCTAGAACGATTGACAGCACCATGCACAGCACTTGAAGGCGCTGCAGTTTCTCGTATGGGTGTTTCACTGGTATGTCACCACCTTGGATGAAGTAAAGCCACGCGCAAATAGCGGCGTGGCTTTTTCTCTGTTTGAAAATCGGGTTGAAATAAGACGATAATTCCAAAAGGTTACCTTGGCGAGTAGTTTGCAAATTGGCCTCCCGTGCTGCCGTATGGATAGCTGTATTCGATTTCTTCATCAAATGTAATGTAATCAAGATAAATCATTAGTAATAAGTAACGTTTTCCAGATTGAGGGTCACTCAAAATGATATGGTCTCTGCCTGCTGCTTCAATAATCCCTTTGAAGATCTTGGCGTTCCATTTTGCGTTATTTTCAAAAGTCATATAAACGGTTGCTTCTTTTCCTCGATTCAAGCGTAAAATGTTCTCTATATAAGATTCTTCGGTAGGGAGCATTCCTCCCTGTCCCTGGGGACTCCCTTGAGGAGTTCCGGACATCCCGCCTTGCATCATCCCGGGCATTCCACCTTGCATCATTCCGGGCATTCCCATCGATTGTTGATACGACCCCATCGTCCCTGCCCCCTGTGGAGGATAAGTTTGGCGGGCAGATGGATAATACCCTGAGGGAGTCTGTGCTGCATAAGCTGGGTAATAGGATGGATAATATGGCTGGTTCTGCTGAGACTGAGCGGAAGCTTGCTTTTCCTTATTATTTTGTGACAATACAATCACTCCTTTTTAGCCTTAATAAACTCGTGGGCACTCACTTTGTAACGGAGAGTAGAAGCAGTGCGATTTGAACCGTCCTGAATTCCATTGACCGAACCATTGGTCAGGGCAGTTTCCTTCAGGCATGAAGAACCATAGGGAATTGGTTGCCGGGTGAAACCGTTCTCCTTTGATTGTCCTTCTGGCTAGACGAATGTCTTTGTCCCGGGCCCGCTGGTAAAAGTATCCTTTTTGCGTAGCTTCGAATCCCCCGGGACTCTGAAAAACCATGTCTTGGATGGAATTGATTGATTTAAAGTCGATGCAATCTCCACGTACACGGTTCACTCCCGTATTACCCACCATCAGCATTCCCAGCTTTCCGTCCCCTTCTGCCTCAGCGCGCATCAGTCGTGCTAACAACTTCACACCTTTTTCTGTGGAAGGGATTACCGCCATTTTTTCACCCCGCTTCAATTCCACAAGATGAACTTCTCTGTAAATGTATATGTACGGGTTCTTACATTATGAAAAATAAAAAGTGCTGCCCCGTATGGGTGGCAGCACTGTTCCGGTATAGTGTATTCAGATGGATAAGAATTTAGGAAGTGATTCTTTTTCGAGCAGGTGCCCGACATAGAATGAACCGAATTCCCCGAAGCGGGCGCTTACTTCGTCAAAACGCATTTCGTATACTAACTTTTTAAACTGCAGGACATCATGGGCGAACAAAGTGACTCCCCACTCCCAGTCATCAAAGCCTACGGAGCCTGTGATGATCTGTCGTACTTTTCCTGCATATTTGCGTCCGATCATGCCGTGGGAATACATCATTTTACCGCGATCTTCTTTTTCGAGCATGTACCAGTTGTCATTACCCTGACGGCGCTTGTCCATTGGATAGAAGCAGGCATATTTCCATTTTGGCAGGATAGGCTTCAAACGGGCCTGTATTTCCGGGTCAGTTTCCGGGTCTTTACCTTGTGCCATGTAATTGGAGAGTTCCACTACAGAAACATAAGAGTAAGCAGGGATAGTGAATTCTGCCAATTTGGTTTTATTGAATTCATTTTCAATTTCATTCAGTTCTTCCATGGTCGGACGTAGAATCATCATCATGAAATCCGCTTTTTGGCCGACAATGGAATAGATAGCGTGACTTCCTGTTTTATTGCTCTCTGTCTTTTCCCACTTATTGATTAGTTGATGGAACTCGTGGATAGCACTTTCACGTTCATCACTTGATATCATTTTCCAGGCAGTCCAGTCCATGGACCGGAAATCATGTAGGCAATACCATCCATCTAAAGTTATCGCTGGTTCTGGCATAGATCATACGCTCCTTTATAAAAAACATAGTAAGTATATTCTCCTTCCTTAATATAACATAATCAATACAGGCCTTCATGTCGGACGCAAATAAGGGGTATGAATTCACTATATTGACACATTTTATAGAAGAAACTGTTTACACTTACATATTACTTTCATTCATACACATATTGGCTTATCATATATAACAGGACAAGAATTGGAGGGAAAAATATGAGCGATCTTTTTGAGACATTAACAGATAAAATTCAAGGTAAAGGTAAGCGTATCATATTGCCGGAAGCTTTAGATGAAAGAATCCTGACTGCAGCCAGTCGTTTGGGAACAAAGGGATTAGTCATTCCTGTATTAGTGGGGAATGAAAATGAAGTAAAACAGAAAGCGGGCGAATTTGGACTGGATATTTCAGCTGCTGAAATTCTCGACCCGGAAAATTATGAAGAAATGGAAGCGATGGTACAAAGCTTTGTAGAACGTCGGAAAGGAAAAGCGACAGAAGCGGATGCCAAGGAAATATTGAAAGATGGTAACTATTTCGGAACCATGCTTGTGTATATGGGGAAAGCGGATGGACTTGTCAGCGGTGCTGTACATTCCACAGCAGATACCGTACGGCCAGCTTTGCAAATTATTAAAACAAAGCCAGGAATCAAAAAGACTTCTGGAGTCTTCATCATGGTTCGTGAGGAAGAGAAGTATGTGTTTGCGGACTGTGCTATTAACATGTCGCCAGACAGTGAAGACTTAGCAGAGATCGCTTTGGCAAGCTCAGAAACCGCCAGGCTATTTGATGTGGAGCCTAAAGTCGCAATGTTGAGCTTTTCTACCAAAGGTTCCGCGAAATCTCCAGAAACAGAAAAAGTGTCTGAAGCAGTTAAAATTGCTAAAGAAAAGAACCCCGATTTGCTTATCGACGGCGAATTCCAATTCGATGCAGCTTTCGTACCGTCTGTAGCAGAGAAAAAAGCACCTGATTCCCCATTGAAAGGGGAAGCCAACACATTCATTTTCCCAAGTCTTGAAGCTGGGAACATCGGTTATAAAATCGCACAGCGCCTTGGCGGTTTTGATGCTGTTGGTCCTGTGCTGCAAGGACTGAACCAGCCAGTGAACGATCTATCCCGCGGGTGTAATGCAGATGACGTTTATAAATTAGCCCTGATAACAGCGGCTCAATCCCTATAAGGAACAAAAGCGCAAGCGCCTTGCTGGTAATGACGTTCGGCTAAAAACGGCACGTCATATGCGTCGGAGCTGAATGTAGCCAATGTTATCCATGATCATTAAATTTCTTGCAAAAAGAAAGTCCGGGCCCCTTTATAAGGGTGCCCGGATTTTTTATAATATGAAAATCACTACTAAGGCAATAGTAATAACAAAAGTTATAATATAGATGATGGACAGAGCCCGAAGATTAGGTGCCTTTTCGTATTCCTGTGACCTGGCAAGCTCATCTTCCGGTGTGTCATTTTCTCTTTCTGCAATTGTTTTATTGATATCTTTTCCTACATAAATCGTAGCAATCAAGGCGATGATACTTAAAATAATAGCTATGATGATGAAAACAGTGAACATACCGCCACACCTCCCGTATGATTTCTTCTATTTTAACATGAACCACAGGCAGCATTTGTAAACATCTGAATTTTCGATTTCGTACATTATAGTAATAGAAAACGCGCCGGCCTCCATTTCACAAGGATGCCAGCGCTTTTTTATTCCTGTCGATCATCTGCTCGAAACGTTTATGAAACCATTCGATCTCCTGGCCATCCAGCTGTTGCATAGAGATGTTACCGCTCCAATCATGTAAAGTAGTTAAAATCATATTACGTACCTGAGTGACAGACAATTCCACATTCAGTAATTCATTCAAAGAAGCCATGACATCCGGATCGATATCCGGGTAGTCGAACCTCGTAATCTCTTCTCGTTTGGCGATTGTATAAAAGTCGCGCATGAGCCGCCCGCGCTCTGAACCGCTTCCTGTAATATCCAAATAAACCTGGACAGCGGAACCATTTTTTACCCTGCGTTGGGAAATGCCGGCAAACTTTTTTCCATCGATACTTAAATCATAGGTGCCAGGGCAATAAGACTGGGTAATTTCAAAAGCTTTAATCCGGTTCGTATAATCTCTGAACAGGTAGCGGACGAATTGCACCATGGCATCATATCCTTCATGGATATTGACTGTTTTTGAATCAGAGAAAATCAACGATACATTCAATACACCATCATCAAGAACGACGCCGAGTCCGCCAGAATTCCTTATTACTACCTGGTAACCCTGTGATTTCAAGTAGTTGACGCCCTCTGTGATATAGGGAAGTCTTGCATCAGGGATACCGAGTACCACGGTATTATGATGAACCCATAACCGTGCGGTAGTGGGAGAAGAGCCTTGACCGACAGACATAGATAATGCATCATCCATCGCAAAAGACTGAAGGGCTGAGAACTCCGGCCCCAGTGTGCTTTGATCGATGAACCTGTATGGTGTTGTTTTAAGTAAAGGATGTAAGTCAGGCATAGCGAAAATACTCCTTCCGTTCACATATAACCTCCCATAGTATAACAGAACAAGCCGCTTGCATGTATCCATAAAACTAGGTAAAATATTGTATTGGTTCGATGAGAAGTGGGGTGTGTAATGGCAAATGAGTTTCGCGTATGTAAACAATCGTCCTGTTTCTGCACCCGAAGAAGATCAACTGAAAAATCGAAGAAAAATTAAGCAAAGGGCGAAAGCGAGTTCAGAAGCAGCCCGGTCGATATATTTTAAAGCAAGTTATAGACACCTTGATTGTCAAGGTGTTTTTTTAAATAAGATTAACAGCTATAATAGATAAAAATGCCGATTGGAAGGATTAACCGTGGCTTATAAAGATGAAAAATTAAATGAAGAAAAGGTTTTTAAAGACCCCGTACACAGGTATGTACATATTAGGGATCGAGTGATATGGGATTTAGTCGGAGCACCGGAATTTCAACGTCTGCGCCGGGTTAAACAGCTCGGCACTTCTTATTTGACCTTCCACGGAGCGGAACACAGCCGATTCAACCATTCGCTTGGTGTATATGAAATCGTCCGCCGTATCCTTCACAATTTCGAAGACCGGCCGAATTGGGATCCGAATGAACGGTTGCTGTGCCTATGTGCCGCTTTATTGCACGACCTTGGGCATGGTCCGTTTTCTCACTCCTTCGAAAAAGTTTTCAAGCTCGACCATGAAGACTTCACCCAGGAGATTTTATTAGGGGATACGACGATCAATGCGATTCTT
This sequence comes from Thalassobacillus devorans MSP14, assembly GCF_000496835.1. Taxonomy (GTDB): domain Bacteria; phylum Bacillota; class Bacilli; order Bacillales; family Halobacillaceae; genus Thalassobacillus; species Thalassobacillus devorans_B. The sequence goes on along the minus strand of NZ_KI543237.1, from coordinate 771,232 downwards.
TCCAAAGTGGAAAATGGTTTCCCTGAAAAAGTCGCCGATGTCATCAATAAAACATACCCGAACAAATTAGTTGTCAGTTTGATTTCCAGCCAGATTGATGCCGATCGTATGGATTATTTGCAGCGGGATGCTTATTTTACAGGGGTAAGCTATGGTCATTTTGATATGGAACGTATTTTGCGTGTCATGCGTCCGATGGAAGACCAGGTTGTCATTAAGGAAAGCGGGATGCATGCTGTTGAGGATTATATCATGAGCCGCTATCAGATGTACTGGCAGGTTTATTTTCACCCGGTTACCCGGAGTGCGGAAGTGATTCTTTCTAAGATTCTCCACCGTGCCAAGGAACTCCATGAAACTGGTTATAAGTTCGCGTTGAAGCCGACACACTTTTTATCATTTTTCAAAGAAAAACCTAACTTGAAAGAATACTTAGCATTGGATGAAGCAGTAGCAATGTATTACTTCCAAATATGGATGAATGAAGAAGACCCGATTTTAAGTGATCTATGCGAACGGTTCGTCAATCGTCGTCTGTTCAAATACATTGAATTCAATCCGAATCTGCAGATGAATGAGTGGATGGAATTATATCGTTTATTCAATAAAGCTGGATTGAACCCGGATTATTACCTGGTTGTCGATTCCAGTTCTGACTTGCCGTATGACTTTTACCGGCCTGGAGAGGAAGAGGAGCGTCTCCCGATCCACTTATTGATGCCGAATCAGGAATTGAAAGAACTTTCACGTCAGTCTGACATTGTCGAATCGATTTCAGGGAAAAAAAGGACCGATCATAAACTGTATTTTCCGCTTGACCGTCTCGAAGAAATGTCCAACCGTAGTAAGACTAAGAAGCGGATCCTAGAAATTTTGTACGGATAGGGGATGAGCCGTATGTTAGAAAACCATGCAAAGCTTATGCATTTTTTTGCCAGCTCAGATGAAATCGTAGGGAGAAAGAAGCTGCAGAAAATAATTTATATCTTAAAAAAATGCGAGGTTCCTTTTGAAGAACGCTACCAGTTTCATTTTTATGGACCGTATTCTGAGGAACTGACGCTAAGAATCGAGGAACTATGCAACCTCGGGTTTATTAATGAAACAAAAGAAGAAAAAAAGAACTATTACCAGTACCGCTATCAACTCACAGATGCTGGAAATGAGTTTTTGAAGCACTACCAGGTCGAGTTGCCTGCAATGGGGGAGCGGATTACAAAAATGAAAGAAAAAAGCTCCCGTTTTCTGGAACTCGTTTCAACCATGCTGTACTTTGAACACTTATCCCGTGAAGAGGTAGAAGAGAAAGTACGGACAGTAAAAAGTAAACAGAATTATACGGTGGATGAGATAAACGAAGCCTGGGGCTTTATCGAAGAAATGCGTCGTACCCTTCATTAGATAGGGGCGCGGTTTTTTGTACTTTAGGAAAGTTTAACTTTGTTAAAGGGTTAAAGTATAAGAAAAAACTAAGACTTTCACCATAAGGACTTGGCGATAAGCCAAGTTTTTCTAATTTGAAATAAAGATAACGTTTGTTATAATGGACAAACATAGGATTCTTCCTATGCAAAAAAGGACTGCCCTCGCTACAGGACAGCCCTCTTGTATGATCAGGTGAGAAGTTATTTACCGATTGGAGCTGGAATTTCTACCGCCTTTTTTACCGATGTCTTCGTAGAATTCCTCTCCATGCTTCTCGCTTGTTTTTTCTCCGCCTTTTTTACCGATTTCCTGATAAAAATCTTTATCTTTATTTTGGCTGGTGGTTTCGCCACCTTTTTTACCAATTTCCTCAAAGTGATCCTGGCTGTACTTATTGCTGGTCTTTTCTCCGCCTTTTTGGCCAATCTCTTCGAAGTGTTCCTGACTATACTTATCGCTTACTTTTTCTCCGCCTTTTTGGCCGATTTCCTCAAAGTGATCCTGGCTGTACTTGTTACTGGTCTTCTCGCCGCCCTTTTGTCCAGCCTGTTCATAACTCATTTTACGATTGTTGTTCTTATTGTTGTTAGCCAATTGAAAAACCTCCTTAGATAATATAGTGATGTTCTCAATAATGGGGAGTACTAACCTTCAAAAATTCTATAGAGACTATTCACTCTTAAGAATTGTTGTTAGAGTTGGAATTTCTTCCACCTTTTTTGCCAATCTCTTCGAAGTGCTGTTTGCTGTACTTATCGCTTACTTTTTCTCCGCCTTTTTTACCGATTTCCTCAAAATGTTCCTGACTGTACTTGTTACTTACTTTCTCGCCACCCTTTTTACCTGCTTCTTCATAACTCATTTTACGGTTGTTGTTCTTATTGTTGTTAGCCAATTGAAAAACCTCCTTTTGAGTAGTTGTTGTTTAAGTTACCACGATATCACTTGACTAAAACCGTTTTACTTAAAATTTCCAATTTTGTAATTTGATTGTAATCAGGTGTTAGATGGATCATCATTTCTTTTTACGTCTTTATAGTTATCTTGCTTATATTTATGACTCACTGGATCTTCTTCTTGATCATCAGCTATATTAGAAAGCCTTTGCGGATCATATTTTTTCTCGGGCTTTCGATCTTTCCTCGGGCCTGCTTCGTCATAACCCATCTTTTTATTGTCTTTTGCCAAACAGATAACCTCCTTTTCTATAATATTGTTCTTTGCTGACATATTTTCAATTACCAACCTTTCTCAAATTTAAACCGTATATATAGATAATGATTCGTACGGTATAGGACAAAATAAATAGCAGCAGATATTGAACAGGTTTGCTTCTCATGATAAAGGGAATTATTAGTATAAAGAATAAATCTTATAGAGGTGGTAGCTTTGGCCTTGGTATTGAAAGAAGAGGAAAAAATGAATGAAGGTATTGGGTGTGAATCGGAATTCGATACATTAGAAAAGGTGGTTGTATGCTCGCCCGCTTATATGCGGATTGAAGAAGCCATCAACGAAACCCAAAAGAAATACATCGATGTAAATATAGATATCAACGAGGCTTGTAAGCAGCATCATGATTTTGTGAAGTTAATGAGGAACCATAATATTGAAGTAATTGAATTAGAACCTGAGGAGTCCTTTAATGAACAAGTGTTTACCAGGGACATTGGATTTTGCATCGGAGAAAAAGTGATTGTTTCCAATATGGGTAATGAAGTACGTGAAGGAGAAGAAAAATTGTTGCAAACGATATTGCAACAGGAAGGTGCCAATTGGGAAAAAATCTCCAATGGTACCATTGAAGGCGGAGATGTCATCGTAGATGGAGACCAGGTATGGGTCGGTCTGAGCGACCGGACCAATGAAAACGGTGTTGCAAATCTTCAGGAATTGCTTCCTGACCATCATGTGACTGCGGTGCCAATAAAAGAAGAATATTTACATCTTGATTGTGTATTCAATATTCTCTCCACGGAGTATGCTTTAGTATTTTCAGGTGCGCTTAGAAAAAAAGAATATGAAATGCTGAGCCGACAGTACACGCTGATTGAGGTAGATGAGGATGAACAGTTCACCATGGGAGTAAATGTCCTATCCATTGCTCCAGGTAAGGTCATCAGCCTGCCTCACAATAAAAAAGTGAATGAGAAGATACGGGAGAAAGGATTTGAAGTCGTAGAAGTTGATTTCTCGGAAATTATTAAGTCTGGCGGATCATTCCGCTGCTGTACCCTGCCATTGCGGCGCTCCACTTCATAATAAATAAAAGCCCGGGTGTCTTTCGCCCGGGCTTATCTGTGTTTTAATCGCTCACTCTTTTACCGCCGACAGCATAATGAGATTTGGCCATTTCTTCAATAACGATAGTTACTGCTTCTTTCCTGGCACCAGTAGTTCTAGTGACTGCATCAGTCACTACTTTGGCGAATGCTTGTTTCTGTTCATCCGTACGACCTTCCAGCATTTAAGTTAAGACTCAGTTTCGAGAGAAACTGTTTCCGTAACGGATGAGAATCTCTGCAGGTCCGTGAAATCACTCGCTTTCCATGGGAGTACGGTGAGCTTCCTCGGGCTAAAGCCCTGCGGGATCTCACCATGTACTTTAATCCCATAGGAGTCTCGCAATTTCCCGGACCTCCTTACGTTTATAACAGAAACGGAAACATCGATAGGCAGAATCATTCAAACATAGTAACAGCTCCAAAGAGCGCTTGCTTCCTGGATCATTGAGCCTTATCATTCAGTAAATGTGGAAGGTATCTTCTTACAAGGCAGGGTTCATTCATCAAAAAACGGATAGGGTGGCGGGGAAACGGTGAGACTCCCGTGGGAGAAGGATCTAGGCGAGACCCCGGAAGACGAAGTCTGAGGAGGCTTGCCAGCTCCCCCACAGGAAAGCGAATCGTTTCCCAAGCCGCCCTTACTCATGACTCGGCGACTGACCCAAATTTTCTTGAAATCAAGTCTTCGACTTTACGGTACGGGTTTTAGAAAGTCCCAATCGACAGACTGCAAAACTATTTCTTTATAATTTGTCGAAATTCCTGCTTTTTCTGCAAGTTTTACAAACTGAACAGAACGAAGCAGTATGTTAAAATGAAAAAACAAACCGATCGGAAATAGGAGGCTGCTTACCATGAAAGAATTTGACCAGTTCAAGAAAAACAAAGATCAAGACAAAAAGAAAAACCAATTTACGATATTAAAAGACGACTCTACTGATGGACACGGTGGTTATGGTGTCGGAGCGATTACATTGGAGAATATGTCACCTGTCATTGTCGATCCTAATGAAGAAGAGGCTTATGTTGATATGGGGGCAATGCATGCCCGCAGTGCTGTCGAAAAGCGGATCAAGTTTCTTACCGACAAGTCAGAGGTACCAAACGGTTTGTTGTATTGGATCACTTGGGTAACCATTGAACGTACAGAGAAAGGTCCTCTATATTATGGTGTAGCCAGCAGTGAAATCCGCGTAGACCGGGAAATCCGCCGGGGATATAAACTGCTTCCTGAGCACGTCAACCACATGGACAAATCATTGAAAGGAAAATTTGTCGTCGAGCACATGGATGATAAATCAAAAGAGATTCTTACTAAATTTTTGCGCGAACATAGTGAGGAAATGTGGGAGAATTCCTCTGATGAATTAAAGCAAGCGCTGAAGGTTTAAACATCATACAAATGTGTCTAAATTGTGAATGATGTGTGAAAATCTTGAGGTTTTTTTGTGAAATTTGTAAAATGTTTATCACATGGGTTATACATGTTTTACTAGGACAAAGAAAAAGGTCGGGGATTTTCCTCGACCTTTTTCTTTTGGAAGTTAAAATAACCAGTCCAGTAATTCTTTCCATCCACCTTTGTTTTTTTCTTCATCTAAATGATACTGATCCTTTTCATAGGTATGTTCTGTGCAAAATTCTTCAGGTTCTTTCCCTTGTTGAAAGTACATCAATCGTTGTGTATCACAATAGGGAGTTGCCCGCAGTCCTGTTGCGGGGTCGACATAAACGCCTATTACACCCTCGGGTGCCTTCATAGTCCTGAATTTCTTATCTTCATGAGCTTTTTCCATCACATCGGCCCATATGTTTTTGGCGTATTGAAATTCGCTCATTCTGGTGATTTCTTTTTGCTGATCATAACCAGTCCAAACACCAGCTACAAGCTCAGGACTGAATCCTATCATCCAGCTGTCTGTATTTGTTGATCCGGATTTTCCAGAGTAAGGGCGGCTAAGTTGATCAGCAATACTTGATCCGGTCACACGCATATATCCATTTAGTGATGAATCGAACATTCCTGTCATCATATGAGCGGTGATGAATGCCCGTACAGGATCAATCTTATTTTTTACATTTGGCGGCTCATATTCATAAAGGATGTTGCCGTGACTATCAGTGATTTTAGTGATGGCATGAGGAGTGTTATCCTCTTCTGGACGAGCCAGCTTACTGTACGCTTTAGTCATATCATATAGCGAAAGGGAAGCTGTGCCTAAGGCCAGGGAAGGTACAGCTGGAATATCCCCTGAAATTCCAAATTGCTTCAAGGTATTTTTTAAACGTTCCGGCCCCAGGTAGACGTTCGTTTTGACCGCATAAATATTATCGGACACCGCGAGGGCCTGGGCCATTGTAATCGGCTCGTTGGCATAATAGCCGTCGAAATTGCTTGGGGCGTAGGTTTCGCCATTTCCCAGCTGGAATTTAGTCGGTTTACTTACCAATTGTGTCGTCGGCGTAAAACCACTATCAAGGGCTTCATAATATAAAAAAGGTTTGATAGTGGAGCCTACCATCCGTTTTGCCTGAGTCGCCCGGTTGAATGGACTTGCTTCATAATCACGGCCGCCCACAAGTCCCCTGATTGCGCCGGAATCAGGTTCTAATATAATACCTGCTGCTTGAATTTTTGACTTTTCTTCAATATGACGTTCCATAGATTTTTCTAATGTTTCCTGGGTAGGAATATCAAGTGTCGTATAAATATGGTAGCCTCCAACTGTTAGCTGTTCCCGGTCGATATCAAGCCGGTTCATTGCTTCTATCGCCACAACATCCTGGAAGTAAGGAGCAATATCCGGGGCCTCAACTTCTGATGGTTCCTGATAATCCAGCACTTCGCGGGAGGCAAGTTCACTTTCCTCCGCATCGATATGCCCGGCCGCTTCCATACTGGCCAAAATGCGTGCCTGACGATTATTGGCGTTCTCTTCGTTATTGTAAGGAGAATAATAGCTTGGTCCTTTCGGGACGCCTGCAAGCATCGCTGCTTCAGCAAGTGTGAGCTCATCTGCATGTTTGTCAAAATAATATCGGCTGGCCGCTTCGATGCCATAAGCGCCATGACCATAATAAATCGTGTTCAAATACCCGGCTAATATTTCATCTTTCTTATAAAACATTTCGAGCCTTAGTGCATAGACTGCTTCTTTCGCTTTTCGTACCCATGTTTTTTCATGGGATAAGTAAAGGTTACGGGCATACTGTTGGGTAATCGTGCTTGCGCCTTCCACTTTGGAAAGGTTGCGGATATTTTTCAAGACAGCTGCCCCGATCCGCTTGATATCAAACCCGGAATGGTCATAAAAATGACGATCTTCTGAGGTAAGCGTTGCCTGGACGACATAAGGCGAAATGTCTTCCAAATCTACCCAATAGCGTCGTTTAGTGCCGAAGTCTTCTTCAATTACACTGCCATCCCGGCTGTAGTAGATGGTGTTTTGCTCTGTAGTCAACGACGGCGGGCCGCTGATCAATGCATAGAGAAGCACCATTATCATGACTGCCAACCCGACAGCGATTGTGCCTGTACCGAGCAAAAGAAGTGAACGTATCCATTTGTTACGGTGCTGGAACCATTTTTTCATGTTAAGCGCTCCCCGTTCTCCGACTTTTTCGAATGTTTTTTAACATTATGGGATAATGGGGGGGAAATTAAACATTGGCGCGATTCAGGGCACAAGGAAAAAAGTGTTGCTTTTTTTCTGGAATTCTCTATAATTTGATTGTTTACAGGGATAAATAGAAGGATACCTGTGTTATTAACGAAGGGAGTTATGATAGATGAGTACATGGTTTACAGAAAAGCAGACCGAGAATTTCGGTATAACAGCGAAGATTAAACGTTCGCTTCATACAGAGAAAACAGATTTTCAACAGCTGGACATGCTGGAAACGGAAGAGTGGGGGAACATGCTCGTTCTGGATGATATGGTCATGACGACTCAAAAAGATGAATTCGTCTACCATGAAATGGTGGCACACGTGCCGTTATTTACCCATCCTAATCCAAACAATGTGCTGGTAGTCGGCGGAGGGGACGGCGGGGTCATTCGTGAAGTATTGAAGCACCCTGAAGTAGAAAAAGCGACCCTGGTAGAAATCGATGGTAAAGTGATTGAGTATTCGAAGCATTATTTGCCTGACATCGCCGGCAAGCTGGAAGATCCTCGCGTGGAAGTGAAAGTAGCGGATGGGTTCATGCATATCGCTGAGAGTGAAAATGATTACGATGTCATTATGGTGGATTCCACCGAGCCAGTAGGGCCGGCGGTCAATTTGTTCAGCAAAGGATTTTATGAAGGTATAGCCAAGGCGTTGAAAAACGATGGGATTTTTGTTGCCCAGACGGACAACCCCTGGTTTAAAGCAGATTTAATTCGCCAGGTATACAGCGATGTAAAAGAAACCTTTCCGATTACCCGTGTCTACACCGCCAATATTCCTACTTACCCAAGCGGACTTTGGACCTTCACCATCGGGAGCAAACAGTATGATCCGCTGGAAGTTCAAGAAGAGCGATTCCATGACATGGAAACGAAATATTATACAAAAGAGCTGCATAAAGCAGCATTTGCGCTGCCGAAATTTGTAAAAGATTTGACAGAGTAAGGAGGGATAACATGCGCTTTGACGAAGCTTATTCCGGAAAAGTGTTTATTATGAGCAGGGAGGACGGGGAAGCAGCTGATGCGGTTATTTACGGGATGCCGATGGATTGGACGGTCAGCTTCCGCCCTGGTTCCCGCTTTGGTCCCAATCGCATCCGGGAGGCATCGATCGGTCTGGAGGAATACAGTCCGTATTTGGATAAACATATGGAAGAAGTCAATTACTTCGACGCCGGAGATATCCCGTTACCGTTCGGAAATCCCCAGCGGAGCATCGATATGATTGAAGAGTATATTGGGAAGCTGTTAGAAAAAGGGAAGTTTCCGTTAGGTCTGGGCGGTGAGCATCTTGTCACCTGGCCGGTACTTAAGGCAATGTATCGGAAGTATCCGGATCTTGCAGTCATCCATATTGATGCTCATGCTGACTTACGTGAAGAATATGAAGGTGAGCCATTATCTCACTCCACACCGATTAGAAAAACCTGTGAGCTGATCGGACCGGAAAACGTATATTCATTTGGTATCCGCTCAGGCATGCGTGAAGAATTCCAGTATGCCAGAGAAAGTGGAATGTACATGGCAAAATATGATGTGGCTGAACCGTTGAAGGAAATGCTGCCACGTCTGAAGGGTCGTCCAGTCTATGTGACGATCGATATCGATGTGCTCGACCCTGCATTTGCGCCGGGCACGGGCACAGCAGAAGCGGGCGGCATTTCGTCAAAAGAATTGTTAGAAGCGATTCATTTGATTGCAAATGCTGATATACAGCTGATCGGTGGCGATCTTGTAGAAGTAGCACCCGCTTATGATCCAACTGAACAAACTGCCATCGCAGCCAGTAAATTCGTCCGCGAAATGCTCCTCGGCTGGGTGAAATAAGAGTGAAAGCTGTTGCATCATCGTATGCGGCAGCTTTTTTACATAACCTCCCTTTACTGAAGGCTCAGTTTCAAGAAAGTTGGGTCCGTTACCATGATGGAATTGGGGGGACTGGGAAAACGACTCGCCTATCCCCTTCTCCCACGGGAGCCTCACCGTTTCCCTTCCCATTCAGCTATTTTTATACTGAACGGCCCCTTCAAAAGAAGAAAGAATGTAGCTGAAATCTTCATTTAGACGCCATTATAAAAGATATAGTGGGGCCAAAGTCTTGTTTCTTATTATCATTGCCGATATTCCATAAAGGTGATTTCAAAGTCTTTCTATGACAAGGGGCGTAGGGAAACGGTGAGACTCCTGTGGGAGCTGAGTGATAGATGAGGCCCCGCAAGGCGAAGCCTGAGGAGACTCAGCACACGCCCACGGAAAGCGAATCGTGTCCCGAAGCCCCTAAACTCCATTAATATCTCGAAATCAAGTCTTCGACTTTTCGGCCCTGTAATTCAATGTTATATCTGGAGGGCTTGCGCTTTTTCTGCTTAGTTTTTATAATGGATAGGTTAAGAGGAACGTAAGGAGAGATAGTATGAGTGCTGCACAGACACCGGTATCGATTCGCCTTGTGACGGAGATCAGGGACAGCGGTCGGAAAGAAGAAGTTGTCATGGAAGAACAGGGAGGGTTTTTCGAACGGGGAGAGACCCAAGTCCTCAAGTTCACCGAGCACCCCGATGAAGGCGATCCGATCGATACGATGATTACCATCCAGCCAGGGAAAGTCAGCATCAAACGCTCTGGAGCAGTCAGGATGCACCAGATTTTCCGAAAAAAGCAAACGACAGAAAACAATTACCATCATACGTATGGAGTTTTTCATATGAACACGTTTACGGATCAGATTGAACACCAATCCTTATCCCAGGGAGCAAAAGGGCGGCTATTCATCAGTTATCAGCTGACTCTTAATCAGGAAATCACTCAGCGTCATCGATTAACCTTGACTTATCATAAGGAGGAAACAACGCAATGAATATTGTGGAGCAGACGGAAGCGAAACTGAAACAGGAAATCCAGCAGGCTGTGTTAAAATCGGGTTTGGCAACCGAAGAAGAAATGCCCGAAGTCGTACTGGAACAACCGAAAGATAAAGCGCACGGGGATTATGCGACAAATATGGCGATGCAGCTGGCGAGGATTGCCAAAAAAGCCCCGCGTATGATTGCGGAGGATATCGTCGCTAATTTTGATAATACGAAAGCATCCATCGATAAAATTGAGATTGCCGGACCAGGATTCATCAATTTCTATATGGATAACCAGTATTTGACGGACCTGGTGGCGACGATTCTGGAAGCTGGGGAAACGTATGGCGAAAGCGAAACAGGAAAAGGTCAAAAAATTCAGGTTGAGTTCGTTTCAGCTAACCCGACAGGAACCCTTCACCTTGGTCATGCCCGTGGTGCTGCAGTCGGTGATTCTCTTTCCAATATTCTGGCGAAAGCTGGATATGACGTTTCCCGTGAGTATTATATCAATGATGCCGGAAATCAGATCAACAACCTGGCTAATTCCGTAGAAGCCCGCTATATGCAGGCGCTCGGTAAAGACTGGGAGATGCCGGAAGATGGTTATCACGGAAAGGATATCGTCGAACTGGGTAAAAAGTTAGCGGAAGACCATGGTTCAGAGTGGGCGGATAAACCGGAGCAGGAACGCCTCGCCTATTTCCGTGAATATGGATTGAAATTTGAACTGGATAAAATCAAAGTCGATCTGGAAGATTTCCGTGTACCTTTTGACGAATGGTTCTCAGAAACATCTTTGTATCAGGATGGGAAAATCGATAACGCGCTGAAAGTACTTGAAGACAAGGGGTTCACCTATGAGCAGGACGGTGCGACCTGGTTCAGGACGACCGAATTCGGTGATGACAAAGACCGTGTTTTGATTAAACAGGATGGAAGCTACACATACCTGACGCCGGATATCGCTTATCATAAAAACAAAATGGATCGCGGCTTTAACACGCTGATCAACATCTGGGGTGCTGATCACCATGGTTATATTCCGCGTATGCAAGCGGCTATCCAGGCGCTTGGCTATGCAAAAGATACGTTGGAAGTAGAGATCATTCAGATGGTCAACTTATTCCAGGATGGCGAGAAAGTGAAGATGAGTAAACGGACTGGAAAAGCAGTTACACTACGCGAATTGATGGATGAAGTAGGCATTGACGCAATGCGTTACTTCTTCTCGATGCGTTCTGCCGACTCACACCTGGACTTTGATATGGACCTTGCTCGTTCGGAGTCTAATGAGAACCCCGTTTATTATGTGCAGTATGCGCATGCCAGAATATGCTCGATGTTGCGTCAGGCAGAAGAAAAGGGTGTCAAGTTCGATCAGGATTTTGATGCGAGGCTGCTTGATTCTGAAAAAGAAGAAGACCTGCTTAAACGTCTGGGAGAATTCCCGCAAGTTGTTACAGATGCAGCAGAAAAACGTACACCACACCGTGTGACGCAATACGCTTTTGATCTGTCTTCCAACCTTCACAGCTTTTATAATGCTGAAAAAGTATTGGATCAGGAAAAACCGGAACGTACAAAAGCACGTGTCGGATTGATGAAAGCCGTCCGTACTACGCTTTCTAATGCGTTGAAGCTAATTGGAGTTTCCGCGCCGGAACGGATGTAAGCTTCACCATGCCTTTTCACTAAAAAAATGTAACAGTAAAAAAGATTTTCTCTTAAAGCTGGAGAAAATCTTTTTTTAATTTCTAGGATAGGCGTTATACTAAACATGATTGTCTGTACCGAAAGGAGATTCGTTATGAAAGAAGTCGTTTTTGCGTTATTGACAGGCTTTATCGTAGGCTTTCTATTTGCCTGGTTCAAGCTTCCGATTCCTGCGCCGCCAGCGTTTGCCGGAGTGGCTGGAATCATTGGCATCTATCTTGGTTTCAAAGTCTTTGCCTGGATTGGACCGGTACTTTCCAGCTTCATAAGGTGATATTATAAGATCGGGCGGATCAGCCGCGCGATTTTTATATTGATTTTCGTACCCAGGGAGCGTGAAGCAAGCCAATTGTCATTAAAGGGGATACCTTCAGCGAAATCCTGTAAGTAACGCTTCCTCATATCATCGATGAACTCTTTTTCATAAAAAAATATATTGATCTCTTTATTAAGGTAAAGACTCCTTAAATCAAGGTTGGAGGTCCCGAGGTCGCAGAAATCCTGGTCGATGATAAAAATTTTTGCATGATAGAAACCAGCATCGTAAAAGCGGACTTCTCCACCTGCACGGTAAAGCTCCTCGTAAAAAGGGATCCCCCCTTCTTTCACGAACGGGTGGTCGGATTTCAACGGACAGAGCAGTTTAACAGTGACGCCTCTCTGGATTGCCTGCTTCAAGGCGTCCATCATGCGTCTCGGAGGAATGAAATAAGGGCTGCCAAGTAAAATTTCCTGCTTCGCCGCAGAGAATTTTTTTACTAACACTTCCTCTAATTCCCCGTATTCGGTCGGGAGAACCTTCAACACATGCTGCCCCTTTTCATGGGTTTCTGCAGGGAACAGTTTCTCCTTCGTATTCAAGAACCAATCATCTAAAAATACAGCATGCAGCTGTGCCACGACTTCACCTGTCATCCGCAGATGATAATCGCGCCAATCTCCCATTTCGGCATCTTTCCCTGCATACTCATCTGCGACGTTGTAACCGCCAACATATCCAATTTTTCCATCAATTACAACAATCTTCCGGTGGTTTCGACGGTTCAATTTATAAATAAAAAAAGGAAATTGGGGTTTTGCGGCGAATTGAAACTGTATACCTGAATTTTCTAATTGCTGTCGCAGCGGTTTGTTAATCCGGAATCCTCCAAGACGATCGACCATCAGGCGTACAACTACACCTTCCTGAGCTTTTTGCTGCAGCAGATTATAGAAACGCTGACTCGTTTCATCCTGTTTGATAATAAAAAACAGAACATCGATGTGTGTTTCGGCATTTTTAATATCGGTAAATAATGCCTCAAACAGACGATTTCCACTTTGGAACACGCGATAACTTCCGGTAGTTTCTGTAAAAGTCAACTTCCTCAGGTTCTTTTTATGGTTCTGTTTTCCCGATACGAAATCTACTAAAATCAACAAAACAAAGATAATAAGGACGGCTGAAACCCATAGTAGAACAGTCATTTTTTTCCTCCTCTGCAGACACCATCCTCCATAGTTTCCCCTAAAACATCCAAAATTTGTACATAAAAGCAAAGAAAATATGTTGACTGAATGTTCATTCATATTTTATAGTTAAGCTATAAGATTCTGAATTTTCACGGCTCGTTTCCAAAAATTCGAGAGACAGCAGAGTGAGAGAGATTGATACTAACGAGGGGGTAGACGGATGAGCACGCTGTTATTATTGAATTGGATATTATTTTTAGGCGTTACTATTTACGGTTTATATTTGTTCGTGCGTGTCGTCATGACGAGAATCGCTTATATCAAGCTTGGAAAAAAATTCGAGTTTGATGGGGAAATCAAAGAAAGATTGAAGAATATCTGGATTTACGTTTTTGGTCAGAAGAAATTATTAAAGGATAAAAAATCAGGAATCATTCACGTAATGATGTTTTATGGTTTCATCCTGGTACAATTCGGTGCTATCGATTTTATTTGGAAAGGGCTGGCACCAGATAGCCATCTGCCGCTCGGGCCTTTTTATCCAGGATTTACGTTCTTCCAGGAACTGGTCACTTTAATGATTCTGGTCGCTGTCGTATGGGCATTCCATCGACGTTACGTGGAGAAGCTCGTTCGCTTGAAGCGGGGCTTTAAAGCAGGGCTTGTCCTGATATTTATTGGAGCATTGATGTTAAGTGTATTGATCGGTAATGGAATGGGATTAATCTGGCACGGTCATGAAGGTGCCTGGACAGAACCTGTTGCGACCCTGATTGCAAACGCTTTCGGGTGGTTGAGCCCGACCGCTGCCGCTACTGTGTTTTTCATCATGTGGTGGATCCATCTGTTAGTACTATTAAGTTTCCTTGTCTATGTACCGCAGTCCAAGCACGCCCATTTACTTGCGGCACCGGTCAATGTGTTCCTGACCCGCCGTTCCGCACCCGGGAAGCTTTCCAAGATCGACTTTGACGTCGATGAAGAGACTGCTGAAGAGGACGTTTCCTTTGGTGTCGGAAAAATTGAAGACTTCAGTCAGCTGCAGATGATCGACTTTTACGCCTGTGTTGAATGTGGCCGTTGTACTAATGTCTGTCCTGCAACAGGTACAGGAAAGATGCTGTCACCGATGGACCTGATCATCAAGCTGCGTGATCAATTGACGGAAAAAGGTGCTGCTGTCACCGGTAAATCCCCATGGGTGCCGGCCTATGCTTTTTCCAACACAGAGGGAAACCAGCTTGCGAAAATGGCCCAGGCACAGGGCAGCGACGAAGCAGCTGCTTCTGTGGAAGCAGCGCAGAATCATAACTTGATTGGCGATGTCATCACAGAAGAAGAACTATGGGCCTGTACGACTTGTCGAAACTGCGAAGACCAGTGCCCGGTTATGAACGAACACGTGGATAAAATCATCGACCTTCGCCGTTACCTTGTGTTGACCGAAGGGAAAATGGACCCGGATGCACAGCGTGCGATGACGAACATCGAACGCCAGGGCAACCCTTGGGGCCTGTCGAAGAAAGAGCGGGAAGACTGGCGTGATCAGGAGCCGGATGTCCGCATTCCGACAGTAAAGGAATTGAAGAAAGAAGGCGAAGAGTTTGAGTATCTGTTCTGGGTCAGCTCCATGGGGGCATACGATAACCGCAGTCAGAAAATCGCACTTGCTTTTGCCAAGCTGATGAATGAAGCAGGGATCAAATTCGCTACGCTCGGCAACAAAGAACGTAACTCCGGGGACACCGCCCGTCGGATGGGAAATGAATTCCTATACCAGGAGCTTGTCGAGAAGAACATCAAAGAATTCGAGAAGAATGACGTCAAGAAGATCATCACGATTGATCCGCATGCCTATAATACGTTCAAAAATGAATACCCGGATTTCGGTTTTGAAGCAGAGGTCTACCACCATACCGAGATGCTGGCTGAATGGCTGAAAGATGGCAGGCTGAAGCCGGTTAATGAGGTCAATGAGACAATCACCTACCACGATAGCTGTTACTTGGGCCGTTACAACGAAGTGTACCAGCCGCCGCGTGAAGTACTGGAAATGATTCCAGGCGTGAAATTGGTTGAAATGAAGCGTAACCGTGAAAATGGTATGTGCTGTGGAGCAGGCGGAGGTATGATGTGGATGGAAGAAAAAGCGGGTAACCGAGTCAACGTTGCCCGGACCGAGCAGGCATTGGAAACCAGTCCGACCATGATTTCCAGCGGCTGTCCGTATTGTCTGACGATGCTTTCCGACGGTACGAAGGCGAAAGAAGTGGAGGAATCTGTGGGGACCATGGATATTGCAGAAATCCTGGCTAAATCGATTTTTGAAGAAAAACAGGAAAAATCAGCATAATATTTTGAATTTTTGTGGAAAGTGTACAGAAAGTTTTGTACACTTTCCTTATGAGGCTATATTGAGCGAGCGTTCAATCGCACTGGGGAATCGTTTTTGCAAGAGAGGCTATAGCAGGAGTTACTGCCTGTTTCATCTCTCTTTTTATACCATAGTTTTTGAAAGCGTTATCACATAAAGGGAGGAATTTTATTATGAGAAAAACGGTGATTGTTTCAGGAGCAAGAACGCCATTTGCTAAATTCGGAGGGGCGCTTAGCACATTGACTGCATCCCAGCTTGGCGGGAAAGCAATCAAGGCTGCGTTAGACCGTGCCAATGTTCAAGGGGAAGACATCAATGAAGTCATTATGGGGACTGTTTTACAAGGTGGCCAGGGACAGATTCCTTCACGTCAGGCAGCACGGGAAGCAGGAATTCCATGGGAAGTGAAAACAGAGACGATCAATAAAGTATGTGCTTCCGGTATGCGTAGTGTCACGATGGCTGACCAGTTCATCCGTCTTGGAGACGAAGACGTCATTGTTGCAGGTGGTATGGAAAGTATGAGCAATGCGCCATACTTCATGCCAAAAGCACGCTGGGGCTTGCGCATGGGCGATGCCGCGGTTAAGGATTTAATGGTTCATGATGGTCTTACTTGTTCATTTGACGGTGTTCACATGGGCAACTATGGAAACAATGTCGCTGATGAATATGAATTAAGCCGCGAAGCGCAGGATGGTTGGGCTTATCGCAGTCACCAGCGGGCAATCAAAGCGATGGAAGACGGGAAGCTGGCAGAAGAAATAATTCCTGTGGATGTACCACAACGAAAAGGTGATCCAGTCGTCGTGGAAAATGATGAAGCACCACGGAAAGATACTTCGAAAGAATCGCTTGCCAGGCTGCGTCCGGTATTCGGATCAAACGGAACGATTACAGCAGGAAACGCGCCTGGGGTGAATGATGGTGCCTGCGCAATGCTATTAATGTCTGATGATAAAGCGAAAGAAATGGGAGCAGAGACACTTGCCACCATACTTGCCCACGATGAAGTGGCTGTCGAAGCAAAAGACTTTCCAAAAACGCCAGGAATTGTCATCAATTCCCTGTTGAAAAAGGCAGGAAAGTCATTGGATGAAATCGACCTGTTCGAAGTGAACGAAGCATTTGCTGCTGTATCACTGGCAAGCGGTAAAATCGCCGGTCTGGACGAAGAAAAAGTCAACGTTAACGGCGGTGCCGTAGCTTTGGGTCATCCGATCGGTGCAAGCGGAGCACGTATTATTCTGACACTTGTATATGAATTGAAGCGCCGGGGCGGCGGTCTTGGTATCGCGGCTATCTGCAGTGGCGGCGGTCAGGGAGATGCAGTTCTGATTGAAGTACCTAAGCAATAAACGATGTTGAACACGTAATAGTGGGAGGAGTTTTTCTATGTCAATTAAACAAGTGATGGTAGTGGGAGCCGGGCAGATGGGTGCGGGGATTGCGCAGGTATGCGCCCAGTACGGTTTTTCGGTAAAGTTGAATGACATTGCGGAAGAAGCATTGGAAAAAGGGAAGGCAGGCATTGAAAAACGGCTGGCCCGTTCGGTGGAAAAAAATCGTCTTTCAGAAGAAGAACAGCAAAAGACAATCGAAAATCTGTCTTATACAACCGATCTCAATGAGGCTTCAAGGTGCGACCTGATCATTGAAGCTATAGTAGAAAATATGGACATCAAAACGAAGCTGTTCAAAAAGCTTGATGAGATTGCCCCAAAGCATGCCATTCTTGCATCCAATACGTCATCGCTCCCAATTACTGAAATTGCTGCCGTGACGAATCGTCCATCTCAGGTAATCGGAATGCATTTCATGAACCCGGTTCCTGTGATGAAACTGGTTGAAATCATTCGTGGTTTACAAACAAGCGATGAAACCTATCAATCTATCAAAGACATGACTGAAAAAATCTGCAAATCACCAGTAGAAGTCAACGATTTCCCGGGATTCGTATCAAATCGTGTCCTCATGCCGATGATCAATGAAGCAATCTACACTGTGTATGAAGGAGTTGCTACTCCGCAAGACGTCGATACGGTCATGAAACTTGGCATGAACCATCCGATGGGACCATTGACTCTGGCTGACTTTATCGGGCTCGATACATGCCTGTATATCATGGAAGTGCTGTACGATGGCTTCGGCGACAGCAAATACCGTCCATGTCCATTACTTCGTAAGTATGTCAAAGCCGGCTGGCTTGGCAAAAAGTCGGGACGCGGCTTCTATTCGTATGAAAATTGATTCTCAGGGGAGAGAACAACAATGAATCTTCAGTTTACAGATGAACAGGAAATGATGCGGAAAATGGTGCGCGATTTCGCTCAGAAAGAAGTAGCTCCAGCAATAGAGAGAATGGAGAAAGAAGACCGCTTTCCGCGGGAGATCGTCACCAAAATGGGAGAATTGGGATTGATGGGGATTCCAATTCCCGAAAAATACGGCGGTTCTGAAATGGATTATACATCCTATATAATTGCTATCCATGAATTATCGAAAGTAAGTGCGACACTAGGAGTCATCCTGTCGGTGCACACATCAGTCGGCACACTGCCGATTTTGAATTTCGGAACCGAGGAACAGAAACAGAAATATATTCCGAAACTAGCCTCCGGTGAGTATCTTGGAGCCTTTGCCCTTACAGAACCAAGTGCCGGGTCGGATGCAGGAAGTTTGAAAACACGGGCTGTCAAGCAGGGTAACAGCTATATCCTGAACGGTTCGAAAGTGTTCATCACGAATGGGGGAGAAGCGGACACTTATATCGTTTTTGCCCGTACCAACATGGACGAAACTGGCTACCAGGGGGTCAGCACTTTCATCGTCGAAAAAGATACGCCAGGCCTTATTATCGGTAAGAAAGAAAAGAAAATGGGGCTTCATGGATCCAGCACGGTCCAATTGACGTTCGACAACTGTGAAGTTTCCTCAGAGCAGATGCTCGGGAACGAAGGGGAAGGGTTCAGGATCGCGATGTCCAATCTCAACTCCGGAAGAATCGGAATTGCAGCCCAGTCGTTAGGGATTGCCGAAGCTGCGATGGAGCATGCGGTTGCTTACGCGAAAGAACGGGAGCAATTCGGCAAACCGATTGCAAAGCAGCAGGGGCTTGCTTTTAAGCTTGCCGATATGGCAACAGAAGTAGAGGCAGCAAAACTATTGACCTATCATGCAGCTTCTTTGAAGGAAGCGGGTGCTCCTTGTAACAAAGAAGTTTCGATGGCGAAAATGTATGCATCAAAAACAGCGGTGAAAAACGCGATTGAAGCTGTTCAGGTGTACGGCGGCTATGGCTACACGGAAGATTATCCAGTTGAGCGATTTTTCCGTGATGCCAAGGTCTGTGAAATCTATGAAGGCACGAATGAAATTCAGCATATCGTAATCAGCAAACATTTGTTGAAGGACTAATATTTCAGGGAGGATACCGACATGAACTTTCAATTGACCGAAGAACAAGAAATGCTACGTAAAATGGTGCGTGATTTTGCAAAGAATGAAGTAGAGCCGACGGCGGCTGAACGGGATGAAGAGGAACGTTTTGACCGGGAGATTTTTGATAAGATGGCGGAACTCGGATTGACCGGTATCCCATGGCCGGAGGAGTACAACGGTATCGGATCAGACTTTGTCAGCTATGTCATTGCAGTAGAGGAACTCTCACGTGTCTGCGCTTCCACTGGTGTGACCTTATCCGCACACATATCCCTCGCCAGCTGGCCGATTTATAAATTCGGTAATGAAGAACAGAAGAAGACCTTCCTTGCTCAGCTTGCTTCCGGGGAAAAGCTTGGAGCATATGCTCTTTCCGAGCCGGGTGCAGGAAGTGACGTAGCTTCCATGCGTACTCAGGCGAAACTTGACGGCGATCATTATGTACTGAATGGCAGCAAAGTCTGGATCACCAACGGTGGCGTCGCGGACATCTATATTGTATTTGCCAAAACGGACCCGGATGCAGGCAGTCGTGGTATCAGTGCCTTCATTGTAGAAAAGGGCACACCAGGATTCACATTCGGTAAAAAAGAAAAGAAACTGGGCATTCGTTCTTCTCCTACCACAGAATTGATTTTCGAAGATTGCAAGGTTCCGAAAGAAAACCTGCTGGGAGAAGAGGGGAAAGGATTCAAGATTGCGATGATGACATTGGACGGCGGTCGTAATGGTATCGCAGCACAGGCTGTCGGGATTGCCCAGGGCGCACTTGATGCTTCCGTAGCCTATGCGAAAGAGCGGGAACAGTTCGGCAAGCCGATTGCGCAGAACCAGGGAGTCTCTTTCAAGCTTGCTGACATGGCGACTGATGTAGAAGCGGCTCGTCTATTGACCTACCAGGCAGC
The DNA here is from genome assembly GCF_000496835.1 of Thalassobacillus devorans MSP14. Taxonomy (GTDB): domain Bacteria; phylum Bacillota; class Bacilli; order Bacillales; family Halobacillaceae; genus Thalassobacillus; species Thalassobacillus devorans_B. The sequence goes on along the minus strand of NZ_KI543237.1, from coordinate 751,108 downwards.
TTATCTTGAGTCAGAAGGTAAGCCATACGCCAAAGCGTCTGCCATGGCAAAGTTATACGCAGGCGATGCAGCGATGCGCCACACTGTCGAGGCTGTCCAGGTTTACGGCGGATATGGATATACGAAAGACTATCCAGTCGAGCGCTACATGCGGGATGCCAAAATCACTCAAATCTATGAAGGTACCAACGAAATCCAGCGTCTTGTCATCGGACGTATGCTGACGAAAGAATAGGAGAAAGGAAGCTATTATGCACCCATTAGCTGAACGGATCCAACAACAGGATATGCGGGCTCTTGCGAGAGCCATCACACTTGTAGAGAACGACGCGCCGGAAAAACTGGATATGCTGAGTGACATTTTCTCATTGAAAAAGAACGCTCACTATATCGGTATAACCGGTTCGCCCGGAGCCGGAAAGAGCTCACTCGTCAATCGGCTGCTTTCCCATCTGCGTGAACAGGACCTGACGGTAGCGGTCATCGCGGTAGACCCGACCAGTCCGTTCAGCGGCGGGGCCCTGCTAGGGGACCGTGTCCGCATGAACCAGCATTTTACCGATCCTGGTATTTTTATCCGCAGTATGGCGACGCGGGGAAGTCTTGGCGGCCTTGCGCGGGCGACGAAGGATACAATCCGTGTCTGTGATGCTTACGGTTTTGATGTGATTCTCGTAGAAACGGTCGGAGTCGGGCAGTCCGAGCTGGATATTATGAAAGTTGCCGATACGACGGGTCTTGTGCTTACTCCGAACAGTGGTGATGTCTTACAGATATTCAAGGCAGGAATTATGGAAATCGCTGACCTTTTCATAATCAATAAAGCGGATTTACCAGGTGTACAGCGGCTGAAAACGACACTGGAAGAATACATGATGATCGCCAATCCGAAAGGCTGGGTACCTCCGATTGTCCAGACGATTTCCACCCGAAATGAAGGGGTCGATCAATTATGGCAGGAAATCAGTCGTCATCATAACTACTTATATGAAACAGAAAAAGGGGAAGAGCAGCGACAGCAACAGTTGAAACTGGAAGTCTATGATTTGATCCGGGAAGAAATCTGGCGGGACGTCGAGCAGACGATAGAAAATGACCATCAAAAACAGCAGGCTTTTCAGGACACTGGTTCCGACCCTTACCAATTGGCTAAGGAATGGTTCCAGGAATGGAAAGTGAAAGGAGGGAATAGCCATGGCTGATCAACAGGTACCCTCATCGATCAAAGATCAGAGTCTCGTAGAGAAGAGACGCAACCAGATGATCAAGGGTGCCGTTTCTCTTTTTATCGAAAAAGGGTTCCATAAAACGACGACGAGGGAAATTGCCAAGGCCTCAGGCTTCAGCATCGGCACTCTCTATGAATATATCCGTACCAAGGAGGATGTGCTGTTTCTTGTCTGTGATTCCATTTATGAGCGGGTGAAGGACAGAATGGAGCAGGTGATCGATACCGAAAAGAAAACGATCGACAGCCTCATTCATGCGGTCACTTCCTATTTTCAACTGATGGATGATATGCAGGATGAGGTCGTTGTCATGTATCAGGAAGTCAAGTCCCTGCCCCGTGACTCTCAGGAATATGTATTGCAAAAAGAGAAAGATATGCTGGAGATGTTGACCCGGGTGATTCGGAACAGTATTTCCACCCCAATGGCAGATCAGGATATTTCTCTGATTGCAAATAACATATTCATCCAGGGGCAAATGTGGGGATTCCGGCGCTGGATGCTGCAAAAAGAATTCACATTGGAAAGTTACACAAAGCGTCAGGTTCACCTTTTATTAGAAGGTCTTAATATAAATAATTTACAGGATCAACATACTTCATAACTGAAGGAGGATGGAACGATGGAACAACCTACAGTTTACCAGCCGAAGCACCCGGTCCGATTTGTGACAGCTTCGAGCTTATTCGATGGTCATGATGCTTCGATCAATATCATGCGCCGGATACTGCAATCCACCGGCGCAGAAGTCATTCACCTTGGTCACAACCGCTCTGTTGAAGATGTTGTCAATGCGGCCATTCAGGAGGATGCCCAGGGAATAGCAGTTTCTTCTTATCAAGGCGGACACGTCGAATATTTCAAATATATGATTGATTTGCTGAACGAAAAAGGGGCTGGCCATATCCGTGTTTACGGAGGCGGCGGAGGTGTCATCCTGCCGCGTGAAATCAAAGAGCTCCATGATTATGGCGTTGCACGGGTATTTTCCCCGGAGGATGGACGTGAGCATGGCCTCCAGGGTATGATCAACCAGATGATGGAAGAATGTGACTTTTTGCCGCCGCTCGTTCCGGAAGAAACCGTGAAGGAGCTGGAAAAGGGAGATCATCAGGCGATCGCCCGGTTCATTACTTATGTAGAGAACACACCGGAAGAGGATCGTGAAGCTGCTGCTCAATTTGAAGCAGCTGTGAAACAAAGTGACATGAAAAATATCCCGGTATTGGGAATTACAGGTACCGGGGGAGCAGGGAAAAGTTCATTGACCGATGAATTGATCCGCCGCTTTTTAAATGAAATTCCGGACAAGAAAGTGGCCATTCTTTCGATTGACCCGACAAAGAAAAAGACCGGAGGGGCATTATTAGGAGACAGAATCCGTATGAACGCGATTTTTAATCCACGTGTCTATATGCGCTCGCTGGCAACAAGAGATTCCAAATCAGAATTGTCGAAAGCGATTGAAGAAGCGATTCAGGTCGTCAAAGCGGCTGGAGTGGACTTTATCATTGTGGAAACAAGCGGTATCGGGCAGGGAAACGCGGCTGTGACGGAAGTTTCCGACTTATCCATGTATGTCATGACAGCAGAATTTGGAGCACCATCCCAGCTTGAAAAGATCGACATGATTGATTTCGCTGACTTCATCGTCATCAATAAATTTGAACAGAAAGGATCCGAGGATGCATACCAGCAAGTGCGTAAGCAATATGAGCGCAGCCATATGCTGTTCCACGAAGATCCAGGCACTTTCCCGGTTTTCGGCACCATCGCAAGCCAGTTCAATGACCCGGGAACAAATACCCTGTTCGCGGCCATCATTGATAAGTTGAACGAAGGCTATGACTGGGGAGAGGAAACTTCTTTTGAAAGAACAGCAAATGTAGAAAAACAGAATGTCATTATTCCGAACGAACGGAAACAATACTTGCGTGACATTGCCATGCTGGTACGCAACTACCATGACAATGCGGAACAGCAGGCAGAGAAAGCACGCAAACTGTACCAATTGAAAGGGACAGCGGAAGCATTGGAAGATGAAGAAGCTAAAGAAAAAATCGAAGCGCTGATCAGGCAATATGAGCAGGATATCGATCCGAAAGCGAAAGAAAAACTGGAGGATTGGGATGCGCTTCACGAACGGTACAGTGGGGATACCTACACTTTCAAAGTGCGGGATAAAGAAATCACGATGGATCTGACGACAGAAAGTCTCGCCGGGTTAAAAATACCGAAAGTGGCTTTGCCATCCTACACCGACTGGGGTGACCGTCTTGTCTGGCTGTTGAAAGAAAACGTACCAGGTGCGTTTCCATTTACTGCAGGAGTATTCCCGTTCAAGCGTAAGGGGGAAGACCCGAAACGACAGTTTGCCGGAGAAGGAACACCAGAAAGGACCAACCGCCGTTTTCACTATCTGTCGAAAGACGATGATGCCAAGCGTTTAAGCACTGCCTTTGACTCTGTTACTTTATATGGCGAAGACCCGGATGAACGCCCGGACATCTACGGGAAAGTCGGGGAAAGCGGTGTCAGCATTTGTACGTTAGAGGATATGAAAAAGCTGTATGACGGCTTTGACCTGATAGATCCACTGACATCTGTTTCCATGACGATCAATGGACCGGCGCCGATCATTTTGGCTATGTTCATGAACACAGCGATCGATCAGCAGCTCGAGAAATTTGAGAAAGAACAGGGACGTAAACCAAACAGAGAAGAAACGGAGCAAATCAAAGCGGAAACCCTGCATGTCGTACGTGGAACGGTTCAGGCGGACATTTTGAAAGAAGACCAGGGCCAAAACACATGTATTTTCTCAACGGAATTCGCCTTGCGTATGATGGGGGATATTCAGCAGTACTTCATTGATCATGAAGTCCGCAACTACTATTCTGTCTCGATATCCGGCTATCATATTGCCGAAGCGGGAGCAAATCCGATTACGCAGCTTGCGTTCACATTGGCGAACGGATTTACTTATGTCGAGTATTACTTAAGCCGTGGCATGGATATCAATAAGTTTGCACCGAACCTGTCATTTTTCTTCTCGAATGGTTTAGATCCCGAATACACGGTGATGGGCCGCGTTGCCCGAAGAATCTGGGCAATCATTATGAAAGAGAAGTACGGTGCGAATGAGCGGAGTCAGAAGCTGAAGTATCATATTCAGACTTCCGGACGTTCCTTACACGCGCAGGAAATTAACTTTAATGATATCCGTACTACACTGCAGGCTTTGATTGCCATTCAGGACAACTGTAATTCGCTTCACACCAATTCTTATGATGAAGCGATCACCACACCAACAGAGGAATCCGTACGCCGGGCGATGGCGATCCAGATGATCATCAGTAAGGAATTCGGTCTGACGAAAAATGAAAACTCCCTGCAAGGGGCCTATATCATCGAACAGTTGACCGATATGGTGGAAGAAGCAGTCCTCCAGGAATTCGAACGTATCAACGACCGCGGCGGTGTACTGGGCGCGATGGAACGCCAATACCAGCGTGGCAAAATCCAGGAAGAATCGCTTTATTATGAAAGTAAAAAGCATAGCGGAGACCTGCCGATTGTCGGAGTTAATACCTACGTGAATCCTACACCGCCTTCAGAGGATGAAATCAACTCCATGGAAATTGCGCGCGCTACGAAGGAAGAAAAAGAACATCAGATCCAGACGCTGCGTGAATTCCAGAGTGTGAATGGGGATGAAACAGAAGCAGCCCTGCAGCGCTTAAAAGAGGTAGCAGCAAGTGAAGGTAATATTTTTGCTGAACTGATGGAAACGGTTAAAGTGGCGAGCCTTGGACAAATCACCAATGCCCTCTACGAAGTAGGCGGACAATATCGCCGGAACATGTAAAGGTTTAAGAAAAGAACTCCCAGTGCTCCCTGGGAGTTCTTTTTATAGCCGAAAATCCACTTGGCCAAGTGATCTTCTTGACCAAGTTAGCTGAGGGCGTGCCCGCGGCAAGCTCCACCGATAAGCGATTCGTGAGAATCAACAACAAACTTTGACAGCTCCATTAGATTAAAAAGGACTTTTTCAGTAGCCTCATTTTGAATTGAGGTGTTTTGTTAGTGTCCACCACCAACGGTATCGTGGTCGCCGGTCTGGTTGATTTGCTTGATGGTAGGAGTAGTCTGCCCATACCATTCATAAGTAAGATCATAGTTCTTTTCTTTGTCCAAAAGCATCCAGATGTTTTTATTTTTCACTTTATATTTATCTCCGTCGACATAAATATAGTAAGCGTCATCCTTGTGGTCTTTCTTTTCAATTTGGACGCTGGTCAATTCTTCTGAGTGGATCATCCCGTAATTCGTGTATAAATAATACCCGCCGACCAAGGCGAAAAAGATGATAAGGAGCCATTTTGCTACCCGCATGAATCTCTCTCCTTTGTTTATTGTAACTGAACTTCGGATAGACTTATTTTACGATAAAAATGCCGGAAGACCAAATCAAAGGTCATGATTGGCAGCCAGTTGGGATAGAAAATTTCCGAATCATTGATTTTTATATAGGCTAACCATATAATATTAGGTATGGTTAAATATGAGAATCGTATGACTTGATGAAAGTAGACATATATACCTTAATTATCATTAAAGGAGTGCTGGACCTTGAGCTTGAAAGAGTATAGTAAAGATCAAATTGAAGAAATGTCCATGATTGATCTTGCAGCGGTTATGCTGGAAGAAAAAAGAGAGGCAGTCGACTTCAATGACTTGTTCCACGAGATTGCTGATATGAAAGGCTATACGGAGAAACAAAAGGAAAATTATATCGCCCAGTTCTATACGGATATGAACATTGACGGCGGATTCATGACGATTGGCACGAATAAATGGGGATTGAAGCGCTGGTATCCGGTAGAACAGATGGAAGAAGAAATTTCCAACCTGCCGAAGAAACGTAAAAAGAAAAAGCCGAAGCGTAAAGTGAAAAAAGAAACTGCAGATGAAGCATTGTTCGATGAAGATCTTGAGGAAGAACTTGATTTGGATGATGAAGATTTGGATCTTGATGAGAGCGATGATGGTTTCGAAGGTGATTATGATAACGATGACCTTGATGAAGAAGAGGAAGAGGTCATCGAAGATGATATCAGCTTCATCGGCGATGATGATGACGAGGAAGATGACGACCTCTGATTGCCGCTTGACTTTCGAACCTTAAATAAGTACAATCTTATTTGGGCTCTTAAAATTTCGTAGAACGAACCTAAAGGCGCTCCCCATTACCGGGGAGCGCTTTTTATTTTTTAGGGGAAGAAATTAGCTATTCATAACATTTATGACTGCTGAAGCAGCCAGTAGGTCATGATATAAGAAAGATTACAGAAGAAAGAGGGATGACCGTGACAAAGTACATTTTTGTAACAGGTGGAGTAGTGTCTTCCTTAGGTAAAGGGATCACAGCCGCTTCACTTGGCCGATTATTGAAAAACCGTGGATTGAAAGTGACTATCCAGAAATTCGATCCATACTTGAACGTAGACCCTGGTACAATGAGTCCATATCAGCATGGAGAAGTGTTCGTCACAGACGATGGTGCTGAGACTGACTTGGACCTTGGCCACTATGAGCGCTTCATCGATATCAACCTGAATAAATTCAGCAACGTAACGACAGGGAAAGTATACTCCCACGTCATTAAGAAAGAACGTCGCGGAGATTATCTGGGTGGAACCGTCCAGGTCATTCCACATATTACGAATGAAATCAAAGACCGTGTTTTCCGTGCCGGTCATGAAACGAATGCAGATGTCGTCATTACTGAAATCGGCGGTACTGTAGGGGATATTGAATCCCTTCCATTCCTTGAAGCGATTCGTCAGATCAAGAGTGATATCGGACGCGATCACGTCATGTACATTCATTGTACGCTTGTTCCTTATATCAAGGCAGCGGGTGAAATGAAGACAAAACCGACACAGCACAGTGTTAAAGAACTCCGCTCACTTGGGATTCAGCCGGACGTGATTGTACTGCGTACGGAGATGGAAATATCCGAAGAAATGAAGGAGAAGATCGCTCTTTTCGGCGACATTAATAAAAAAGCGGTAATTGAGTGCCCTGATGCAGATACCCTTTACAAAATTCCATTGATACTGCAAGAGCAAAAGCTCGATCAATTGACCTGTGACCATTTTAGTCTGGACTGTAAGCCTGCCGAGATGGCGGAGTGGAATCAATTGGTGGATAAGGTAACCCATTTATCTGATAAACTGACGATCGGCCTTGTCGGAAAATACGTCGAATTACCTGATGCCTATATTTCTGTCGTGGAAGCATTGAAACATGCAGGCTACCCATACGATGCAGATGTTGATATCCAATGGATTAACTCGGAGGAAGTAGACCCATCCAATGTGGAAGATAAACTTGCCGGTGTAGACGGTATTCTTGTTCCCGGTGGTTTCGGGGATCGAGGGATCGAAGGTAAAATCGAAGCGATCCGTTTTGCCCGTGAAAATAAGGTGCCGTTCCTTGGAATCTGTCTTGGTATGCAGCTTGCTACTGTCGAGTTTGCGCGTAACGTTCTTGGTTTAGAAGGTGCGCACTCAGCTGAAATCGACCCAGCCACTCCTCATCCAATCATCGACCTTCTTCCGGAACAGAAAGAAATTTCTGATCTGGGGGGAACATTACGTCTTGGTATTTATCCATGTAAGCTGCAAGAGGGCTCCAAAGCAAAAGAAGCTTACGGAGATGAGGTCATTTATGAACGCCACCGCCACCGGTTTGAGTTCAATAACCATTACCGGGAAGAAATGGAAGAAAAAGGTTTCTCTTTCAGCGGTACCAGCCCTGATGGCCGCCTGATTGAAATTATCGAAGTCGAAGATCATCCCTGGTTTGTTGCAAGCCAGTTCCATCCAGAGTTCAAGTCCCGTCCGACTCGTCCGCAGGAATTGTTCTACGGATTCATCGGAGCGGCTTCTACCTATAAAAAGTAAGAAAAAAAGCGCGAAACCTTTTCCTGAGGCTTCGCGCTTTTTCCATTTCCTGGACACCCCTGGGGTGCGGAGCGGGACTTATTCGTATTCGGAGAGGATTTCTTTTACGGTAATGTAAATTGCGTAATAGCTGTAAAGTGCGGTCATGGCACTTGGAAAACAGATCCGTTCCATATCAAAAGGCAGCAGAGAGTCGGTCACTTTCGTATCGACTGGAAAATCAGCTTGTTTGTATAGTTCACCCTCCTTGTTTTTTGCAGAAGATAAGCTGATTACCTGTGCGCCCTGCGCCTGGACATCATGCATGATGGCTGTCGCTTCCTTGTGATCGGCGAACCTTGCTGCGAGAACTACCCGGTCGATGGAAGTCAGCTCGGTACCGGGTTGATAACGCTGGCTTTTTGGTAACGTTTCTTTTCCATCCAGCATTTCCGCTTCAACAGCCTGCATTTCTTCAAAGCCTTTCACATAAATGTTTCCATCTCCTATGATTGCTTGAGCCAGACCTCTGGCTGCCTCTTCAATCGCGAGTGTTTCTTTCTCCTCGATTTGCTGGAACTTCCCTGTCAATTGGGTAGTCAGCATCTTCATCATGTTGATCCCACCTTTATTTACCATTCAATTTTCATAGCTTAGCACAAATGGCTGATGTTGAGAATAAATTAAAGCTGCCATTAGCAGGAAAAAAGTCAATTTATATCGAATGAACAAAGAAGGAGGTATTATATGAGCGTAATCTAACTGCAGAAAGGTAGGCGAGCGATCATGGCCAAAGAAGTGTTGATTGTAGACGACCAGCCAGGTATCAGGCTTTTACTGGAAGAAGTGGTCAAAGGAGAAGGATATGCTGTGGCTTGTGCCGAAACTGGGCGTGAGGCACTCGATTATATCGAAGCAAATGACCCGAGCCTGTTGGTAATCGACTATAATCTTCCGGTCATGAATGGCGGTGAGCTGCTGCACCATTTGAATGAGACAGGATACGACAAACCAGCCATTCTTATGACGGGTTTATCTGTGGATAGCCTCGGGGAAGAAAAGGACTTCCACTTTGTGAAAAAAGTGGTTTCTAAACCGTTTAATATCATGGATATCCGGGAATTAATCACCAAAATTATGCAATAAAGAGTGTACAAAAATTGACTTTTTGAGAAATTTTTTGATGTAAGCGCTCTATCCTTCTTGGGTTGTTGCACCTTCGTCTGGGTATTGGTATTCTTATAATTGTGATTACACATACATAGCATGTCTGTGAGTCGTTTTGCAAATGTGCTAGTAAATAATATACCCATTCGAAGGAGGAGCTTTCATGCCTTTAGTATCAATGAAGGAAATGCTCGAAACTGCTAAGGAACAACGCTACGGTGTTGGGCAGTTCAACCTGAATAACCTGGAATACGCACAAGCGATTCTTCAAGCAGCAGAAGAAGAAAAATCACCAGTCATCCTCGGTGTATCCGAAGGTGCGGCTAAATATATGGGTGGTTTCAGTGTAGTGGTTTCCATGGTAAAAGCACTGATGGATTCTTATGGAACTACTGTTCCGGTTGCTATACACCTTGACCATGGTTCCAGCTTTGAGAGCTGTGCAAAAGCGATTCATGCAGGATTCACTTCTGTCATGATCGACGCTTCCCACGATCCGTTGGAAGAAAATATCGCAGTGACTAAAAAAGTTGTAGAACTTGCGCATCTTCACGGTGTTTCTGTTGAAGCAGAACTTGGCCGTGTCGGTGGACAGGAAGATGACTTGATTGTTGATGATGCAGAAGCAGCTTATGCTATTCCATCTGAGTGCAAGCAGCTGGTGGACGAGACTGACGTGGATGTTTTCGCGCCAGCATTAGGTTCTGTCCATGGTCCTTATAAAGGAGAGCCGAACCTTGGCTTCGACCGCATGGAAGAAATTATGGGTCTTGTAGATAAACCGCTTGTCCTTCATGGGGGTACAGGCATTCCGACACACGACATTAAAAAAGCGATTTCTTTTGGTACAGCGAAAATCAATGTCAATACTGAAAACCAAATCGCTCAAGGCAAGAAAGTCCGTGAAGTATTGGCGGAAAAACCGGACCTTTATGATCCACGTAAGTATCTTGGACCAGGACGCGATGCCATCAAAGAAACTGTGATTGGCAAAATGCGTGAGTTCGGTTCTTCCAACAAAGCGTAAATAAACAGGTGAACAAAGGAAGCCGTTTGTAGTGGACGGTTTCCTTTTCAACATATTATGAAAACGCAATCATCGATGGGGAGGATTATTTACATGAAATTTTTTATTGACACTGCAAATATCGACGATATCAAGGAAGCCAACGCTTTAGGTATACTGGCCGGGGTGACGACAAATCCGAGCCTGGTGGCTAAAGAAGGCGTGTCGTTCCATGAACGTTTGCAAGAGATCACAGAAGAGGTAGACGGTTCTGTCAGTGCAGAAGTAGTTTCCGAGGATGCAGAAGGAATGATTCGGGAAGGGAAGGAACTTGCGGCGATTGCACCGAATATAACAGTAAAGGTGCCGATGACGATGGAAGGACTGAAGGCAGTCAAAGCATTGGCCGACCTTAATATCAAAGTCAACGTCACCTTGATTTTCTCTGCCAATCAGGCTTTGCTTGCGGCAAGAGCAGGAGCAGCTTATGTTTCCCCTTTCCTGGGCCGTCTGGATGACATCGGTCATAACGGACTGGATTTAATCGCTCAGATTGCCGAAATTTTCGACAGACACGGGATCGAAACAGAAATCATCGCGGCATCCGTCCGTCATCCTGTCCATGTAACGGAAGCTGCCATGAATGGGGCACATATCGCTACGGTTCCTTTTAAAGTATTGAATCAATTAGTAAAACATCCATTGACGGATCAGGGTATCGAAAAATTTCTTGCAGATTGGAATCAACAAAAATAGCATGAAATTGGTAAAATTGTACAAACTAACAGCGCAGGAACAGGTTGACTGAGAACTGGATTTCTTGGAAAAGACACTGCCGGGAATGTCAATCAATCGGACAATCACTGGTCAAATGTCTGCTTCAGTCAGACATTTGCTGGTAGATTGCAGGATTAAAAGCGAGGAGTTAGCCATGCAAAAATTACTTGTAGAAGGCGGTAAAAGGTTAGAAGGTACAGTACGGATCGGCGGGGCCAAGAACAGTGCGGTTGCCTTGCTCCCAGCAGCTATTTTGGCTGAATCGCCAGTCACGATCGAAGGGCTGCCGAAAATTTCCGACTTGCAGATCCTGAGTGATTTGCTGGAGGAAATTGGCGGTACGGTGAAAAAAGAGGGGCAGACCATAGAGATCGATCCATCGGACATGATTTCCATGCCCCTTCCAAATGGCAAAGTGAAGAAGCTGCGAGCTTCCTATTACTTCATGGGAGCCATGCTTGGCCGGTTTAAAAAAGCGGTCATCGGACTTCCGGGAGGATGCCATCTTGGTCCGCGTCCGATCGATCAGCATATCAAAGGTTTTGAAGCGTTAGGTGCCCAGGTAACAAACGAACAGGGAGCCATTTACCTGCGTGCCGAAGAGCTGCGCGGCGCACGCATCTATTTGGATGTGGTCAGTGTCGGCGCGACCATCAATATTATGCTGGCGGCGGTTCGAGCTAAAGGAAAAACGGTTATTGAGAATGCTGCCAAGGAACCGGAAATCATTGATGTTGCTACCCTGCTTACCAGTATGGGAGCGAAAATCAAAGGTGCAGGTACGGATGTGATCCGGATTGAAGGTGTGGATCAACTTAGCGGCTGTAATCATACGATTATTCCGGATCGTATCGAAGCAGGAACCTATACGATTCTGGCAGCAGCCCTTGGGGACGGAATCCTGATTGATAACGTAATTCCCCAGCACTTGGAATCCCTGCTTGCCAAGTTGCGTGAAATGGGAGTTACGGTGGACGAAGGCGATGAGCAATTGTTCATCAAGACGAGTGATAAGTTGAAGAGTGTCGACATCAAAACACTCGTCTATCCAGGCTTCCCAACGGATTTACAGCAGCCGTTCACATCGCTTTTGACCAAAGCATATGGGACGGGGGTTGTTACCGATACGATTTACCAGGCACGCTTCAAGCACATTGATGAACTTCGCAGGATGAATGCCCATATTAAGGTGGAAGGTGGAGCAGCGATTGTGGCAGGCCCATCTCCATTGCAAGGGGCGAAAGTCAAAGCGACCGACCTCCGTGCGGGAGCGGCCCTGGTTATTGCTGGTTTAATGTCCAATGGAATTACGGAAGTGACTGGAATTGAGCATATCGAACGAGGATATGAGGACCTCGTAGAAAAGCTCACCAATCTTGGTGCTACCATTTGGCATGAAAGAATGACCGAAGAAGAAGTGGAGCAATTTCAGAATTCATAGCAATCTGGTTTCCATGGAGATGGGGAAAAATTCAGATATGAATGGAGAGGAATAACCATGGAAAGAAGTTTGACAATGGAATTGGTACGTGTCACCGAAGCGGCGGCACTTAAATCTGCACGCTGGATGGGAAGAGGGAAGAAAGAGGAAGCGGATGATGCAGCAACATCTGCCATGCGCGATGTCTTTGATACCATCCCGATGAAAGGTACCGTCGTAATCGGTGAAGGGGAAATGGATGAAGCGCCGATGCTTTACATTGGAGAGAAGCTCGGGAATGGTTACGGCCCTCGTGTCGACGTTGCAGTCGATCCGTTAGAAGGGACGAACATTGTGGCCCAGGGGACATGGAACGCATTGGCTGTCATTGCGATTGCTGATCATGGTGCCCTGCTTCATGCCCCGGATATGTACATGGATAAAATTGCTGTCGGACCGGAAGCAGTTGGGAAAGTGGATATCAATGCTTCGATCGCCGACAATTTGAAAGCCGTAGCGGAAGCGAAGAATAAAGACGTAGAAGATGTAGTAGCCATCGTACTTAATCGGAAGCGGCACGAAGGAATCATTGAGGAAATCCGTGCCGCTGGCGCAAGGATCAAACTGATTCCTGATGGGGACGTGGCTGCAGCTATCAATACAGCCTTCGATCATACCGGTGTGGATATTCTGTTCGGTTCAGGCGGTGCTCCGGAAGGGGTGCTTGCTGCTACAGCGCTGAAATGTCTGGGCGGGGAGATCCAGGGCAAGCTGCTTCCGGCCAATGATGAAGAGCTGGAACGTTGCAAAAGCATGGGAATTGAAGACATCAACAAAGTCCTTTATATGGACGACTTCTGTTCCGGAGATGATGCGATATTCGCTGCCACTGGTGTCACGGATGGCGAGCTCTTGACAGGTGTACAATTTAAAGGAACCAAAGCTACGACTCAGACAATTGTCATGCGTGCCAAATCAGGCACTGTCCGTTTCATCGACGGGGATCACAGCTTGAAAAAGAAACCGAATCTAGTAATCAAACCTTAATAGGCAAGGGAGCCGTCATAACGGCTTCCTTTTCCCTTATTTATGCCGGAAAACAGGTGCTTTAAAGATAGATCTGATTTTTTTTAGATTTATATTGAATAGTTTCATGGAAAAGAGTTAAAATGGTTAAAGTTTAAACAACCCTTAAATAGTGAAAAACCTCTGTAAGCTTCCCAAAATTAGCTTCGAGAATTTCTTCTATCACTTCAAAAAAGCGTTCTTGCGAATTAGAACAGCATACATTGGCAAATTTTCTTGCTGTCCCCACCTGTTTATACTTTTTTTGTCAGATAGATAGCGTTGCAGGGCTTAAAGACGGCAGACAGAACCAGGTAACAAAAATATAATAGTGTGGTGATTTTGTGGCTGAATTGACAATATCTCATTTAGAAACGTTAACATTGAAAGATTTATATTCCTTAGCACGACAATTCAAAGTATCTTATTATGCAAAACTGACAAAAAGGGAACTGATTTTCGCTATTTTAAAAGCGCAGGCGGAAAAAGGCGGATATTTATTCATGGATGGGATCCTGGAAATCATTCCTTCTGAGGGATTCGGTTTCTTACGTCCAATTAATTATTCACCCAGTGCAGAAGACATCTACATTTCTGCTTCCCAAATCCGTCGTTTTGATTTGAGGAATGGGGATAAGGTATCAGGGAAAGTACGTCCTCCAAAGGAAAACGAACGTTATTACGGACTGCTTCATGTCGATGCGGTCAACGGGGAAGATCCGGAAACCGCGAAAGAGCGCGTCCACTTCCCGGCACTGACTCCTCTCTACCCGGACCGGATGATGAAGCTGGAAACGAAGAGCAAGAACATTTCCACCAGAGTCATGGACCTGATGGCGCCGGTGGGATTCGGCCAGCGTGGTTTGATTGTGGCACCCCCGAAAGCCGGCAAAACGATGCTGCTTAAAGAAATCGCGCACAGCGTTTCTTTGAACCATCCTGAAGCGAAATTAATCATTTTGCTTGTCGATGAAAGACCGGAAGAGGTCACCGATATTGAACGTTCGGTTGCTCCCGATGTGGATGTCGTCAGTTCGACATTTGATGAAGTACCTGAAAACCATATCAAAGTTTCTGAGCTCGTACTGGAACGTGCCATGCGCCTGGTGGAGCAAAAGCGTGACGTTATCGTATTGATGGACAGTATCACACGTCTTGCCCGTGCTTACAACCTGGTCATCCCGCCTAGCGGCCGTACCCTGTCCGGGGGAATTGACCCTGCGGCATTCCACCGTCCGAAGCGATTCTTCGGTGCTGCTCGAAACATCGAAGAAGGCGGAAGCTTTACGATTTTGGCTACAGCCCTTGTCGATACCGGTTCACGGATGGACGATGTCATCTATGAAGAATTCAAAGGCACTGGGAACATGGAGCTTCACCTGGACCGCAGCCTGGCACAGCGCCGTATTTTCCCGGCTATCGATGTGCTTCGTTCCGGTACACGGAAAGAAGAGCTGCTGCTCCCTAAGACACATCTGGAAAAAATGTGGGCGATCCGCAAGGCATTGTCCGACACCCCGGATTTTGCGGAACGCTTTATGCGCAGATTGAAAGCTTCGAAAAATAATGAAGAATTTTTCGATATCATGGATAAAGAAATGAAAGGCAAGTCGACCGGCAGAAGAACACAGCCCCAGGGAAAATAAAACAAGTTCTTGCAATGCAAAAATGCCCCTGTTATAATCATTCTATGTGAGTTTCGAGACAGGGCAGGTTCTGCCTGATACGGCTCTTACAATAACTCTGTTTCCAAAGGATTCAGGGCAAAAAGGAGTGGAAGAACATGAAAAACGGCATTCATCCAGAATACCGCAAAGTCGTATTTCTAGACACAAGTTCTGATTACAAGTTTCTAAGTGGTTCCACACAGGGATCTGACGAAACAATCGAATGGGAAGATGGCAACACATACCCATTGATCCGCGTAGAGATCAGCTCAGCTTCTCACCCGTTCTACACAGGTAAGCAAAAAGCTGATAAAGAAGGCGGCCGTGTCGATCGCTTTAAGAAAAAATACAACATTAAGTAATATTCGTCATACCATTTGGGATATGCGAATTTATGCGAAAAACAGGCAAATTGTCTAACTTTGCCTGTTTTTTTGCACTTTAAGATAGTTTTAATGTTAAAGGAATAAAAGATATGAAAAGGGAAGCCTTCCGTCATGAGGGCTTCCTGGTGATTAACTGAGTTTTCTAATACGAACAGGAATCGAAAAAGGGGACTGTCGCTGTCCTGCCGGCAGTCCCTTTCTTCTGTTTTTACGATGTTTGTTATAGATGGAGATTTGGGAAGGGAGCGACTTACAAAGTGTATGTGATGAAGCAAAGCGGTTGGGTAGAAGTGATTTGTGGCAGTATGTTCAGTGGGAAATCCGAAGAATTGATACGTCGTGTACGTCGTGCTACATATGGTAATCTGTCCGTCCGGGTGTTTAAACCGATAATTGATGATCGATATTCAGAGGATGCGATTGTTTCCCATAATGGAACTTCTGTGCTCGCCCGTCCTGTGGAGCACTCAAAAGATATTTTAGCAGCCGTCGATGATACGATCGATATTGTTGGAATCGATGAAGTTCAATTTTTCGATGAGGAAGTCGTGGATGTTGTGGAAGAACTTGCCGATAAAGGAATTCGCGTCATTGTCGCCGGTCTGGATACAGACTTTCGTGGCGTTCCGTTCGGCTGCATGCCGGATTTGATGGCCTTGAGTGAGATGGTGACAAAGCTGAATGCTATCTGTCCGGTTTGTGGATCACCAGCGAGTCGTACCCAGCGTCTGATTGATGGAAAGCCGGCCTCATATGATGATCCGATCATTCTTGTCGGAGCTTCCGAATCATACGAGCCGCGTTGCCGTCATCATCATGACGTGCCTAAGAAGCCCAGGCAATCGCAGCTGAAAACCCAAATATCAACTTAAATAAAAGGAGCACCGAAAAAGCTTTGACATTTTTTCGGTGCTCCTTTTATTTGTATCTTAATAGTTACAAATATATTAAAAACTCGCAAATAAAGTCATAAACTCGCAAATATATCTGAAAAATCGCTAATATATTGTTAATTTCGCAAATAAAACTTATATTTCACAGATAAAATGCATGTATCTGACATTCATATTTTTTCCTCTCCGGGACATCCTAAGAAAAAAGCGTAAGGAGTGGAAAATATGAAATACAAGGCGACAGCGATAATAATGGGGGCAGCGATTTTCCTAGCAGCATGCGGAGGTGCCGGGGGAAAGGATCAAGGAGCAGACGAAGGCTTGATGGATACCCAGAATACGGAGGAACGAGGCAATCAGATCGATAATCCGCGTATGATCAATAATGTCGGCGATAGCTGGGGGTTGAAGCAGGATCGTGAGAAAATCAAGTCGGCTGCTGAAAGTGTTCCGGGAGTGGAAGTAGAGCGTGTCATCTTAGAAGGACCGCTTGTACGTGTAACTGCAAATGTCCCTGATAATAGTTTGTCTGATGGAGACAGGCAGGACTGGGAACAGCAAATTGAGCAGGCCATTTACCGGGCAGTTCCCCGCTATGATATTAAAGTTAGGGTTCGATGACAGGAAGAGATTATCAGGGCGGCTGGAGGACAGCCGCCTTTCTTTTTTAACTTTTACGCGTCATCTTGTAACTCCCAAGTCTCTATAATATAATTAGACTGTTATAGAGAAAGAGGTGGATGTACATGTTAGAACGTTTGCAATCCCTTGAAGATCGATATGAAAAATTGAATGAACTCCTCAGTGATCCTGAGGTCATCAGTGATCCGAATAAATTACGAGAATATTCGAAAGAGCAGTCTGATCTGGAAGAAACCGTTCAGGCATACCGGGAATACAAAGATATCAGCACACAGTTGGACGACGCTAAGGTGATGCTGAAAGATAACCTGGATGATGAGATGCATGACATGGTCAAAGAAGAGATCGACGAACTGAGCACCGGGAAGGAAGACCTGGAAGAACGATTGAAATTCCTGATGCTGCCGAAGGATCCGAATGATGACAAAAACGTCATTATGGAAGTGCGTGGTGCAGCAGGCGGTGATGAAGCTGCCCTGTTTGCCGGTGACTTGTTCCGGATGTACACCCGTTATGCGGAAACCCAAGGGTGGAAAATAGAAGTCATCGAATCTCATCAAAATGATGTTGGCGGCTATAAAGAAGTCATCTTTATGGTCAATGGCCAGGGAGCATTCTCCAAGTTGAAGTATGAAAACGGAGCGCACCGTGTCCAGCGTGTTCCCGAAACTGAATCAGGCGGCCGGATCCATACATCAACCGCAACCGTAGCCGTCCTTCCAGAAGCGGAAGAGGTAGAAGTAGACATCCACGATAAGGATATTCGTGTCGATACATTTGCTTCCAGCGGTCCAGGCGGGCAAAGCGTTAACACAACCATGTCTGCCGTTCGACTGACACATGAACCGACAGGTGTCGTCGTCTCTTGTCAGGATGAAAAATCCCAGATCAAGAATAAAGAAAAAGCGATGAAGGTACTTCGTGCCCGTATCTATGATAAATTTCAGCAGGAAGCGCAGGCAGAGTATGATGAGAACCGTAAGTCCGCTGTCGGTTCCGGAGACCGCTCTGAAAGAATCCGTACTTACAATTTTCCTCAAAGTCGTGTCACCGACCACCGCATCGGTTTGACCATTCAGAAGCTTGACCAGATTTTAGAAGGAAAGCTTGAGGAAATCATTGATGCATTGATTGTTGAGGAACAAACAAAAAAATTGGAGCAGATTGGTGAATAACATGGAACAATCGTTTACGACGATTCAGGAAGCCCGAAAGTGGGCTTCTCTTTTTTTAAAAGAACAGCAACGGGAACCGGGTGTTGCGGACTGGCTGCTTGAACATCACCTGAACATGAGCTACACACAGCTGATGGCTTACGGACGGGACCCCTTTCCCCATGAAAAAAAAACGGCCTTCGTGGCAGATATTTATAAACATACGGAGACAGGCATCCCGGTACAGCACCTGATTGGCGAAGCGGAATTTTATGGTCGTCGGTTCAAGGTAAATGGGGATGTACTTATACCCAGACCAGAAACAGAAGAACTGGTGGAAGGAGTTTTACGGTTCATCGAGAAGAAGGGGCTGAACTCCGAATACCTGAAGGTTGTCGATCTCGGTACAGGAAGTGGGGCGATCGCTTGCACCTTGTCATTGGAATTGGACCACCTGGATGTATATGCGACGGACATTTCCTCACAAGCATTGGAAACCACCGCCCGTAACGCCCATCAACTGGATGCCAAAGTGAAGTTTTATCAAGGAGACTTTCTAGCACCAGTCGCCGGAGAAGCGATCGATATCATCGTATCGAATCCGCCGTATATATCACTCGCCGAGCTGAAAGAACTCTCTGATACCGTCGTCCGGTTTGACCCGCACCTTGCATTATTTGCTGACGACGAAGGGCTGGCAGCCTACCAGACGATTATCCGTCAGATAAAAAGTTATCATCTCCGCCCCATGCTGATAGCTTTTGAAATTGGTCATCGACAAGGAGAAGCAGTCAAGGCGATTATTGAAACAGAACTGCCCGGCTATCATGCGGAAGTTCGTTCGGATATCAACGGCTACCCAAGGATGGTATTTGCCTATACAAAAGCATCTATTAAATCTCAGCGCTGATTTACCATTAAAGCTTTAATGGAAGACTCAGTTTCAAGATAGTTAGGTCCTTTACCATGACAGTAATGGGATGGCTTGGGAAACAACTCGCTTTCCTGCGGGGGACCTGGCAAGCTTCCTCGGGCTAAAGCCCTGTGGAATCTCGCCTAGCCCCTTCTCCCGCGGGAGTCTCGCCGTTTCCCTTCCCATCCAGCCAGTTTTGTACTAAACGGACCCTTCAAAAAGAGAAAAAATGTAGCTGAAACCTTCATCTTGAGGCATTTTACAAAGGATGTAAAGACACTAAAGTCTTCAACCATAGGGCAGTTTTCGTAGGCTGGTTTCGAGAACTTCCCATGGCTAGGGGCGTAGGGGAACGGTGAGACTCCTGTGGGAGCAGAGTGATAGATGAGGCCCCGGAAGGCGAAGCCTGAGGAGACTCAGCACACGCCCACGGAAAGCGAATCGTTCCCGGAGCCCCTCAACTCTAACAATATCTCGAAATCAAGTCTTCTACAATTCGGCCCTATTATTGAATCTTCAGAAAAATAATAGATTAAGAGTTTAAAAGTGAAATCTCCTGCCCATACTTGAAAACAAGAAGGGGGCAGGAACAATGAAAAAAGCACTTATATCGCTTATTATTATTACGATTTTTATAACAGCTTCACCGATAACAACAACAGGAGCAACTACTACAGGACCAGGGTACCAGGTCATCCCGGATGAGGCGATCCGTTTACGGATTCTCGCTAACAGCAATGGGGAAGATGATCAGGAATTGAAACGGGAAGTACGCGACAAGGTTAATGCCGAAATTACAACCTGGGTAGAAAAACTGACCTCGATCGAGGCGGCGCGTCAGTTGATTGAAAGAAGGATTGGCGAGGTGGAAAAGATCGTCGCCGATACATTGGAAAACGCGAATGTCAATCAATCATATCAAGTAGAGTATGATGAGCAGGTGGAATTTCCTACGAAATTATACGGGAGCTATATTTACCCTGCAGGCACCTACGAGGCGATTTTGATTACTCTAGGAGCAGGAAAAGGTGACAACTGGTGGTGCGTCTTGTTCCCGCCATTATGTTTCCTGGATTTCGCAAACGGCACCACGACAGCTTCTGCTGCTGAATCCGAACAGGATACGACGGTACAATCTGCTTCCAGGGAGGTTGAAGTAGACTTTATCCTCGTGAAAATCTGGAATTCCATAAAAAATCTATTTTCTTAGCATATCAGGCACACTCCTTTTCATAGATTAGTGGTAGAAAAGGAGTGTGTTTTTGTTATGGAAATCATTAAATTAGAAGAAAACCATTGGAAACTATTAAAAAATAAGTATAACTACCCCGCAAATGTCACGTGGAATCAGGAGGAAATGCTGGCAAATGGCTATTTGATCCAGGAAGGACAAATGCTGCTGGGCAGTTACCTGTTGCAGCCTGTCGGGGAGAATGTGGTGCAATTGAAACAACTGACACTGTTCAACCAGGCTACTCCAGAATTACTGCTGGTTATTTTTCAAACGATTGTAGAAGATATTCACCAATCGACTATTTCTACTGTAATCGTCAATAGTCATTCTGAACAGTTGGATACATTACTGGAGCATTTTGATTTTATACAAATGGAATCAGAAAAGTTACCCACAAACGATCAGTTATCCACAGAAAAAGCCTGGGTTTATCAGGTGAACTGACAGGAATTATTCACAGTTGTGGATAATTCCTGTGTATAACTGTGGATTACTGTGTAAAAGTGATTGAAAAACATAAAATATAAGGGTTTTATAATGGAATGCTTGTGTGTAAACTGTTAATAACTTGTGTTTGACTCCAATACTTGCTTCCTGCACGCTCCCATCGCATAATAAAAAAGAGAATATGTGAAGGAGCATAAGTGGCTATGTCTATGAAAACGAATGTATGGAATATCGATCCGATGCGCGTTTCTGCGCATATGGATGAAATAAATCAAGCAGCTTACCTCCTGCAGCAACAGGAGGTTGTCGCGTTTCCGACAGAAACAGTATATGGTCTGGGGGCAGACGCAACAAGTGAGCAGGCAGTCCATCGTATTTTCGAAGCGAAGGGACGTCCATCGGATAATCCGCTGATTGTCCACGTGGCCGATGCTTCCCAGGTGGGAAAACTGGTAACGGAGATTCCGGAGACTGCAAAGAAAATGATGGCCTCATTCATGCCTGGACCATTAACCATTGTTCTGGAAAGCAACGGGGCTTGTGCCGAAAACGTAACGGCTGGCTTATCGACAGTCGCCGTCCGGATCCCCAATCACCCCGTGGCTCTTGCGTTATTGAAAACGAGCGACTTACCGCTTGCTGCGCCGAGTGCCAATCGTTCCGGCAGGCCTAGTCCGACGACAGCTGATCACGTCTATCAGGATTTAAATGGACGGGTTGCCGGTTTGATTGATGGCGGTCCTACAGGCGTGGGGCTGGAATCGACCGTAGTGGATTGTACCAGTACCATGCCGGTGATTTTACGGCCAGGCGGGATTACACGGCAGCAAATTGAAGATGTGATCGGAGCGGCCATGGTTGACCCTGCGCTTGCCTCCCCAGAAGAGAAGCCGAAGTCGCCAGGCATGAAATATACCCATTATGCACCGGAAGCTCCGTTATGGCTTGTGGATGGCAGTGATGAATTTTTTATCGAACAACTCCAGGAACTGGAAAGGGACGGAAAACGGATCGGAATCATCGCCAGCAATGAACTGGCTGAACAATTACCACAAAGGCATGTGATTGCCTGTGGGTCACGCAATGACCTGAAAGAAGTCGCCGTCCATTTATATAGTGCGCTCCGTGAATTTAAAAAAGCGGATGTCGACATCATCCTTGGTGAAGCCTTTTCCGACGAAGGGTATGGAGAAGCTATCATGAATCGTCTGCAAAAGGCCGCTGTCAAGAAGCTTAATCAATTTTAACCGAAGCATATCGATGCGCCTCCCCGCATATAGTGAGATAGCATGTCCGGGGAGGTTTTTCTATGGAGTCCGTTTGGCTTGGGGAAGTCGTTTCCTTATCTATTCTTGCGTTTGCACTGGGTCTGGATGCTTTTTCGGTGTCATTAGGTATGGGAATGCAGCGGATGCGTCTGAAACGAATATTTTTCTTAGGACTATTGGTAGGCATTTTTCATATGATAATGCCTTTTATCGGAATTATAATCGGCCAGTTAGTATCTGCGCCATTGAATCATATGACAATGTTACTTGGTGGAATGCTGTTGATCGGAATCGGCGCTCACATGTTCTTTTCTTCTTTTAGGGAGGATAAAAAGCCCCAGTCTCCGATTGGTATCGGAGTTATTTTGTTTGCCTTCAGTGTGAGCGTCGACAGTTTTTCTGCTGGTTTGAGCCTAGGGTTGTCAGGGGTAGGAGTTCTGATGGCTGTCTTGCTTTTCGGATTCATGAGCATGAGTTTGACGTGGACAGGTTTTTTACTGGGCCGAAAAGCGAAAGGGCTGCTCGGGGTATATAGTGAATTATTAGGCGGGAGTATCCTTTGTGCCATCGGACTCAACATGCTATTCTGATGAGTCTTACCTCCTCCTATGGTAAAATGGGAAGATAGAAACGGCGTAGCAAGGAGGAGTTCCGGAATGAATATACTTTTCGTCTGTACCGGCAATACATGCAGAAGTCCAATGGCGGAAGCATTGCTGAAGAAGAATAACGGAAACGTAAACGTCAAATCAGCGGGCGTTTTTGCGTCAAAAGGTGCTCCCATTTCCGGTGGTGCCCGCCAGGTATTGGAAGAAGCAGGGGTTGAAGTCAATCATCAGTCCCAGCCTGTCACACCAGAATTGCTGGAGTGGGCAGATCTCGTTTTGACAATGAGTGAACAACATAAACAATCATTAGCTATGCAATATGATCAATGGCAGGATAAATATTACACTCTGAAAGAATATGCAGCTGGTGATCAGGCTGCGGCCGATTGGGAAAATTTGAAGCAGGCATACACGAAAATCGAAGAGAAACGGATCCAGTTCATCAATGACAATCGCAACAAGTACGAGGATGACAAGATGCAGCAGGAATTATATGAAGCACTGAAAGAGGATTTAAAAGAAATTCAAAAGCTGGAAAACGAACTGCCGAGCTTTGATATCAGTGACCCATTCGGCGGAGACATCGCTATTTACAGGGAAACGATGAAAGAAATAGATAACAACATTACTTATCTATTGAAAAAGATAGATGCTGACCAGTATCCCGAAGGATGATGAATTGACATTTCACCGCTTCCATTTAAGAGGCTGACGCGTTACAATCATGATAGTAGAAGAAGGAGTGGTGTCAGCATGAAAATTATCCTTGCCTCCGACCACGGAGGAACAAACTTACGTAAAGAAGCAGCAGCGATATTGGATGAATTAGAAATTCCTTATGAAGATATTGGCTGCGACTGTGAAGGTTCAGTAGATTATCCGGATTACGCTTTGCCGGCGGCTGAACGTGTCGCAAGCGGAGAATTCGATAAAGGGATTCTTATTTGTGGTACAGGCATTGGTATGTCCATTTCTGCAAACAAAGTGAAAGGTATACGTGCGGCGCTTGTTCATGACTTATTCAGTGCCAAAGCGACCCGTGAACATAACGATTCCAATGTGCTATGCATGGGAGAACGTGTCATTGGTCCCGGGCTTGCGGCGGAAATTGTACGTACATGGGTATCTACAGATTATGAAGGCGGTCGTCACGCCAATCGTGTTGGAAAGATTGCCGAATACGAAAATAAATAATAGAATAGAAAATAGAGAGTTGGAGAAGCCTTAGGGATACGCTTCTCCTTTTTTACAAGTAAAATCCTCACGGAGGTGTCCAGGCATCATGAGTATGGAATCCATCCGGAAAGATGTCCGGAATCTGGTAAATGAATTGTCTGTAAGCGGTCATTTGAAAGCTGGCGAACAATTCGTTATCGGGTGCTCTACCAGTGAAATTGCCGGCGAGCGAATCGGCACGTCCGGAAGTGAAGAAATTGCTGCTGTGTTGTTTGAAGAAATGCAGAGTTTGAGGGAGAATGAAAAAATAGAACTTGTATTTCAATGTTGTGAACATTTGAATCGTGCACTTGTTATGGAACGGAAGACAATGGAAAAACGCGGTTATGAGCAAGTATCGGCAATACCAGTGCCGAAGGCTGGAGGCGCGATGGCTGCTTATGCCTTCAATCATATGGAGGATCCGGTCGTAGTGGAGGAAATCAAAGCCGAATCGGGGATCGACATCGGCGATACGATGATTGGCATGCATTTGAAACGGGTGGCTGTGCCGCTTCGGTTCAAACAGAAATCCATTGGTAAAGCCCATTTGACAGCCGCACGTACCAGACCACGTCTGATTGGCGGCGAACGGGCAGTCTATAAGAAACCTCAAGTGGAAGCAGATTGTGATTAAATCAAAATTTGATGGAAATAGAGAGGGGAACTCAACATGCAACAAGTCAAACAAAGGGATCTGAAAGTATTCGAATCAATCGAAGCGGAAAAGAAACGCCAGCAGGAAAAAATCGAACTGATCGCATCGGAGAACTTCGTTTCTGAAGCAGTCATGGAAGCGATGGGGTCTGTGCTGACGAATAAATACGCGGAAGGCTATCCTGGACGCCGGTATTATGGCGGCTGTGAACATGTAGATGTTGTCGAAAACCTGGCACGCGATCGCGCTAAGGAAATTTTCGGTGCCGACCATGCCAACGTACAGCCGCACTCCGGGGCCCAGGCCAATATGGCTGTTTATTTTACCGTTCTTGAACCTGGCGATACCGTGCTTGGTATGAACTTGAACCACGGTGGACACTTGACACATGGTAGTGGTGTCAACTTCAGCGGTAAACTGTACAATTTTGAAGATTATGGTGTGGATAAAGAAACGGAACAAATCGATTATGATGCAGTTCTGGAACGCGCCAAAGAATTGAAGCCGAAATTGATTGTAGCTGGCGCAAGCGCTTATTCACGTACCATAGATTTCGCTAAGTTCCGTGAAATTGCAGATGCAGTAGATGCCTATTTGCTTGTAGATATGGCACACATTGCCGGCCTGGTTGCCACGGGTCATCATCCAAACCCTGTTCCTCATGCCCATTTTGTAACTACTACAACGCATAAAACATTACGCGGCCCACGCGGCGGCATGATTCTTTGTGAGGAGGAATTCGCGAAGAAGATCGATAAAACCGTATTCCCTGGCATGCAGGGTGGTCCGTTGATGCATGTGATTGCTGCTAAAGCCGTTTCCTTCTATGAAATATTGCAGGAAGATTTCAAGGCTTATTCCGAACAGGTCGTCAAGAATGCCAAGCGTCTTGCCGAATCCCTGCAGAAGCATGGCGTCCGCATCGTTTCCGGTGGTACGGATAACCACTTGCTGCTCATGGATGTCCGCCCGCTTAATCTGACAGGAAAAGTGGCCGAAAAAGCACTGGATGATATTGGGGTAACTACCAATAAAAATACCATTCCATTTGATCCTGAAAGCCCATTTGTAACCAGCGGTATACGAATTGGTACAGCTGCTGTCACTTCCCGTGGCTTCGGTGAAAAAGAAATGGACGAAATCGCAGAAATCATTGCTTTCACGCTTAAGAATCATGAGGATGAAGCCAAGTTGAAAGAAGCGGCAGACCGTGTGCTTCGTTTGACCAGCCAATTCCCGCTTTATCAATAATAAAAAAGTCCCGCTCCATTTATGGCAGCGGGACTTTTGTGTGTCCAGAAACGTTCGCCCACGCTTTCGGATTTGCCTTGCAGTTACAGCTATAATTATGTACAATTTGAAGGATGCAAAATTTAAAATTCATGACATTTGTCAATTAAAATTTTAAAAGGAGTGGATCGGCAATGGGAAAAGTGTACGTATTGGATCACCCGTTAATCCAGCATAAGTTGACATACATACGGAAAGAAAGCACAGGTACCAAGGATTTCCGTGAGCTTGTAGATGAAGTAGCTGCTTTGATGGCCTTTGAAATTACGCGTGACCTCCCGCTCGAAGAAGTGGAAATAGATACACCAGTTATTTCTGGTGCGAAAGCAAAAGCGTTGAGTGGTAAGAAAATCGGTCTTGTTCCTATCCTGCGTGCAGGGCTTGGAATGGTAGATGGGATGCTGCAATTGATCCCGGCTGCCAAGGTAGGACATGTTGGTTTATACCGTGACCCGGAAACATTAAAGCCTGTTGAATACTATGTGAAGCTCCCTAGCGATATTGAAGAACGTGAATTGATCGTACTTGACCCGATGCTTGCGACCGGGGGGTCAGCGAATGCGGCTATCGATTCCTTAAAAAAACGTGGTGCCCGCCAAATCCGCTTGATGTGTATCGTGGCAGCGCCGGAAGGGGTAGAAGCTGTACAGGAAGCACATCCGGACGTTGATATTTATCTTGCAGCATTAGATGAAAAGTTAAACGAGAAAGGCTATATCGTTCCTGGTCTTGGGGATGCAGGCGATCGTTTATTCGGAACGAAATAACCATAAAGAAACAGAGGTGTCAACGATGACCAATCCGATTAAAGTAATGACGATTTTCGGGACCCGCCCGGAAGCAATCAAAATGGCTCCGTTGGTTCTGGAATTAAAGAAACGCACAGATCAATTTGATCCAATCGTTACGGTTACGGCACAGCATCGGGAAATGCTTGACCAGGTGCTGGAGATATTTGATATCACACCAGATTATGATCTGGATATCATGAAACAACGCCAGACGTTGACACAGATTACATCGCGGGCCATGGAAGGCCTGGACGAAGTGATAAAAGAGACAAAGCCCGATATGATCCTGGTTCATGGTGATACCACCACGACATTTGCTGCTTCTTTGGCTGCTTATTATAACCAGATTCCTGTCGGCCACGTTGAGGCGGGGCTAAGGACGTGGAATAAGTACTCGCCATTCCCGGAAGAAATGAACCGTCAGCTGACTGGTGTCATGGCTGATCTTCATTTTGCTCCCACTAATAAATCGCGGGATAATCTGCTCGCTGAAAACAAACCAAATGAGCAAATCTTTGTAACGGGTAATACAGCAATTGATGCTTTGAAAACAACCGTTGATGATAATTATTCAAGTGAGGTGCTGGACAATCTTGGTGACCGCCGTCTTGTACTGATGACAGCTCACCGCCGTGAAAATCTTGGAAATAACATGGAGCAGATGTTCCGTGCTATTAAGCGATTAGTCGAAACCCATGACGATGTCCAGGTGGTCTATCCCGTTCATTTAAACCCTGTAGTACAAGAAACAGCGGGACGTATCTTAGGAAACGATGACCGCATTCAACTGATTGATCCGCTTGGTGTTATTGATTTTCATAATTTCGCCTCACGCGCCCACTTGATCTTGACCGATTCAGGCGGTGTACAGGAAGAAGCCCCTTCTCTTGGCGTACCGGTATTAGTCCTCCGGGATACAACCGAACGTCCGGAAGGAATTGAGGCCGGAACGCTTAAGTTGGCCGGAACAGAAGAAGCCCACATCTTTGAACTTGCCAATGAATTGTTGTCCGATGAACAGGCGCATGAAGCGATGGCTAAAGCTTCAAACCCGTATGGAGATGGACAGGCATCCAGCCGTATTGCCGAAGCGATCCGCTATTTCTTCAAGCAACGCGAAGATAAGCCGGATCCATTTACGTTATAAAACACAACCAGAGCCCTGCAGGCCTCATTTATGAGGAGAGCAGGGCTTTTTTGTGGAAAGGTTCTGTTGAACGTTTTTGTTAACTTTCAAAGTCCTTTATTCAACTATTTGGCCGGATTATGGAAGACTTGATTTCGAGATATTGTTGGAGTTGAGGGGCTTCAGGAAACGATTCGCTTTCCGTGGGCGTGTGCTGAGTCTCCTCAGGCTTCGCCTTGCGGGGCCTCATCTATCACTCAGCTCCCACAGGACTTTGAATTTTCATCTTGACTTAACCCACGCACGAAGGAAATGCGTAGCATTTTCGAGGAGTCTCACCGTTTCCCTACGCCCCCTTGCCGTGGGAAGTTCTCGAAATCAGCCGAAGAAAACTGTCCTATGATTGAAGATTTTAATGCCTCTACATCCTTTGTAAAATGCCTCAGGATGAAGGTTTCAGCTACATTCTTTCTCTTTGTGAAGGGTCCGTTTAATACAAAACTGGCTGGATGGGAAGGGAAACGGGGAGACTCCCGCGGGAGAAGGGGCTAGGCGAGATCCC
>NZ_KI543237.1:689606-722615 GCF_000496835.1 Thalassobacillus devorans MSP14 | reverse complement strand
ACAGGGCTTTAGCCCGAGGAAGCTTGCCAGGTCCCCCGCAGGAAAGAAATAAATGCGTAATCGCCTTGGGAGACACGACACGCATAAGCAGAACAGCAAAAGGGAAGTGTTCTTTCTTCCCGTTGATGGACTGCTTATGTCGCGAGTGTCTAGGCGATGCAGCTGGAAAGCGAGTTGTTTCCCGTACCATTCCATTCCATTCCGCTCATGGTAACGGACCCAACCATCTCGAAAATGAGTCTTCAACAATCGGGAGTATAGCTCTCCCGTTTCTTCAAATAATAGAAGCAACGAAAGGGGAGCGACTAATTTGCGAAATTTCTTCCTATTAATACTACTTTGCATTTCTCTGACCATGATGACTGCATTCGATCCACAAGATAAAGAATATGTCACCCGAATCATTGAAGTGGAAGGTGATCCCCATCTTATAAAAAAAGAGATCGAGCGTAACCTTCCACGTCTGACTGTATTGACTGTCTATGACACGGTTTTTAATGGGATAGCCATTAAAGGAAAGCCGGAGCAGCTTACAAAGCTAAGTAAAATCGATGCGATCGTCAACCAGCACCCGGTACAAACCTACCAGACCACATCGAATGATAACCTGAATCAATCTGTCCCTTTTCTCCTTCAGGGAAAATACGAACAACGGACGATTCCTTTTACTGGAGAAGGGGTGAAGGTAGGGGTTATCGATACAGGCATCGATTATACGCACCCGGATCTTTCCGGTAATTATAAGGGCGGCTTTGATGTTTTTGATTTTGATAACGACCCTATGGAAACTATAGAAGAAAATCCGACCATCCATGGCACCCATGTCGCTGGTGTCATTGCTGCTAATGGGGACATGAAAGGAATCGCTCCAGATGCGGAGCTTTACGGGTACCGGGCGCTTGGACCTGGCGGTTTCGGAACGTCCGTCCATGTCATAGCAGCAATTGAAGAAGCGGTAAAAGATGGTATGGACATCATTAATCTTTCGTTGGGGAATGCTGTCAATGGACCGGATTGGCCGACAAGTGTTGCGGTAGACAAGGCAGTAGCTCTTGGAACAGTTGTGGTCGTAGCGGCTGGCAATACGGGGCCCGATGACTGGACGGTGGGTTCACCGGCTACCGCTCCAAAAGCTATTACTGTCGGAGCTTCCACTCCACCTGTGCAAATCCCTGTGTTGACAGATAGGTTCGCCGGTAAATCGATTCCCCTTATCCCGATGATGGGTTCGAATGATTGGAAATTGAAGAAAAGCTATCAACTCGTTTATGGGGGGGTGGGCGACCAGCCGTTAAAAAATGCAAAAGGGAAGATCGTCATCATGAAGCGGGGGAAAATCCCGTTTACGGAAAAAGCTGAATTAGCCGAAAAAAGTGGTGCCATCGCCTTGATTGTTTATAATAATGAAGCGGGAGAATTTCAAGGAACAATCGATGATGGTTCCATCGGCATTCCAGTAGTAGCGGTTTCTAAAGAAGAAGGAGAATGGTTGAAGCAAAAGAGCAAATCAGGCAGCTCAGAATGGCTGGAAACGGAATATATCGATATCGTTGATTCGTTGGCTCCATTCAGCTCCCGTGGACCGGTAACCGCCAATTGGACAATAAAGCCAGACATACTCGCTCCCGGAGTGTCCATCAACAGTACGGTGCCTGGCGGTTATCAGGAACTTCAAGGAACCAGCATGGCTTCTCCTCATATCGCGGGAGTAGCAGCCTTGATCAAGGAAGCGCATCCCGAGTGGACACCGCAAGAAATTAAAACGGCGATTCTTTCGACGGCAACGCCTTTGAAAGACAAAGATGGCACCCTTTATTCACCGACAGAGCAGGGGATGGGTAAAGTGAATGTTGAGGCGGCGGTCAAGCCTGCACTCCAAATTAATCCGTCGCAGTTAAACTTCGGCAGATTCAATAATAGCTTTCCAAAAAAGAAAATAATGGTAAAAATAAAGAACAATGAAAAAAGTTCACAAAAAGTTCATTTTTCACTTCCTAAGAAAAAACAGGGCATGAGATGGGAGCTGCCAAAAGCGTTTACGTTAGCCCCAAATCAATCAAAAAAGGTCGAAATCGGTCTCCACGTGACACCTGCCTTTTTGGAAAAAGGGCTGCATCAGGGTTGGATCCGCATGGATACGCCTGATCAAACGTTTAATCTACCATATCTGTTCATGATGGAAACGAGTGATTACCCTCGCGCGATGGGATTTGAAATAGCGACTTCTACATTTGACCCCACTATTTATGAATATCAATTCTATTTGCCAGAAGACGCAGACGAGGTGAAGGTGGACCTTTATAATCCTGATACTTTGCTCTATGAGAGAAAGCTGTTCGAACTGTCCGATCAGCAGCAGGGAGTGATTGAAGGGGAATTGGCAAGAAGAAAGCTCGGAGAGAAAGGGCATTATATTGCAGTCATCACCATTCAGAATGAGAGCAGCCATTATAGTTATGGTGTGCCAATTGATATAAATGAATATCCATAAAAAGGGGCTTTACAAGCTCTTTTTTTTATGGTGTCTCTTTTCAAAATTGAAAAATCTTATATAATGTTAGAAGGGTGTTTTAGGGGCAGGTAAAACCTGTAGAAAATTGTCAATTCTTATGTATTTTTGCTCACAAACTCATTGACAACCCAATACCCCTATTGTATGCTTACTTAGTGTGGAATGATAAGGTTTTCATAACTTATTCCACAGTGTTTTTCATCCCGTAAATTGATGGGAGCGTTTGATTTGAAAACACAAAAAAATCCATTTCGTGCAATGGCGCTGACGAGTGCTATCGTTTCGCAGCTGGCAGGCGGCCCGCTTGCCGGTGCTTTTCTAGGGAAATGGCTGGATGAGCAATTCACCACGCATCCACTCTTTATGATTACCGGTATTCTGCTTGGAGTGGGGGCAGGTACATACGGTACGATCCGCTTAGTACGAGAGTATACGGGAGAGCATTAACATGCAGCAATATCATCATATGATCACCCGGCAGCGTAAGTGGATGTTCTATCTGTTAGCCGCATTCATCCTCGGTTGGGGATTTACAGATTACAAGTCTTTTTTTATGGGGCTTCTACTAGGCACTGCCTTCAGTTTTATTAATTTGCTGCAAATGCAGCGAAAAATCCGCAAAAGCATGGATCATGCAGATTCTGATCAGCGCAAATCTTATAAGTTAGGTACTTTTTCAAGGTTTGCTGCTGCAGGACTAGCTGTATTGATTGCATTTCAATTCCCTGAACACATCCATATTATTGGAGTAGTAATTGGATTAGTGACAATTTATTTTGTCATTATTATAGATTTTTTGTTATTTGAATCAAGAAACCAATATACAGAAGAGGGGTGAGCAAAATGAATCATGAAGCACCTTTAGCTACGGATGTCTTGGGGATCCCATGGTTAGATTTCAACCTATCAAACGTGTTAATGATGTTTATTGCCTCTGTACTTGTGTTTATCTTTGCAGTGATGGCAAGTCGTAACCTGCAGAGGAAACCAAGAGGTTTACAGAATTTCATTGAATGGTTGATAGACTTTATCAAAGGGATCATCGGCTCTAATATGGATTGGAAGACAGGCAGGAAGTTTTTGCCTCTTGGGCTGACACTTTTCACTTATATCTTTGTCGCCAATATGCTAGGGGTTATCACGATGGCTGTAGTCGGCCATGAACTATGGTGGAAATCACCAACATCAGATGCTGGAATTACATTGACTTTGGCTACGATGGTGGTCGTATTGACACATTATTATGGAATAAAAGAAAAAGGAGCTAAAGAATATGGAAAAGATTTTTTCCGCCCACTCCCTTTCTTGTTTCCATTTAAGATTATCGAGGAGTTTGCCAATACGTTGACACTTGGTCTCCGGCTTTACGGTAACATTTTTGCCGGGGAAATCTTATTGACGCTATTGGCAGGACTGGCTGTTTCAGGTGTCGGAGGATTTTTTGGCGCGGCAATCCCATTGCTTGCATGGCAGGGATTCAGTACTTTCATTGGGTTTATCCAGGCATTCATCTTCACCATGTTGACAATGGTTTACATGTCTCACAAAGTGAGTTCAGACCATTAATATAACAAAATAAAAAACTTTCAATATCTAAGGAGGAGTAAATTATGGGTCTAATTGCAGCGGCAATCGCAGTAGGTCTAGCAGCCGTAGGTGCTGGTATTGGTAACGGTTTGATCGTAGGAAGAACAGTAGAAGGGGTTGCTCGTCAGCCTGAACTTCGTGGTACACTTCAAACTACAATGTTCATTGGTGTCGCATTGGTAGAGGCGATTCCAATCATCGGTGTCGTTATTGCATTTATCGTAATGGGTCAATAGATTTCAAATTATATCAGAATGATTGTTGGCGAAGTTCGTCTAGATGAAGATCTTCGCCCTTCCTTTATAACTTACAACATATAAATACCCGGACAAGTGAGACTGAAACTTCGACTTAAGGCAGGATACCTCCTTAGGCCGAATTTTCTCATGTAATGCCTGTTACGGTAACATGTGGAAAGGAGTGAACACTGTGCAAGCATACACAGGTTGGTTAGTCATCGGTGCTGAAGCCGGTGGTTTAATGATAGGGGACATGTTGGTCCAACTGGTTTTCTTCCTGATCCTTTTAGCCCTTCTTGGCAAGTTTGCCTGGGGTCCATTGATGGACATGCTGAAAGAACGCGAAAGTTATATTTCCAATGAAATAGATACAGCTGAAAAAAGTCGTGAAGAAGCCGTACGCATGCAGCGTGAAGCTTCTGAAGAGTTGAAAAAGACAAGACAGGAAGCACATACCATTATTGAAGATGCGAAGAAAACGGCAGGACAGCAGGAGCGTGCGATCATCGAATCAGCACGTGAAGAGGCGGAGCGCTTGAAACAGTCTGCTCGTCAGGAAATTGAGCAGGAAAAAGAGAAAGCGGTCCAAGCCTTGAAAGACCAGGTTGCATCCTTGTCCGTACTGGTTGCCAGCAAGGTAATCGAGAAAGAATTGTCCGAACAGGACCAACAGCAATTGATCAATGATTACATCAAAGAAGTGGGAGAAGAGCGATGAGTGATTCAGTAGTATCACGACGTTATGCTAATGCTCTTTTTCAACTCGGCAAAGAAAAAAATCAGCTTGATCAATTTGAAAGTGAACTTCGTAACATCCGTGAAGTATGGGTGACCAATAAAGATTTATTGACATTCCTGAAGCATCCTCGCGTTTCAGTCGAAAAGAAAAAAGAGATCGTCGCGACCAGCTTTGCAAAATTCAATACAACAGTGTTGAACACGATGATGCTGCTTTTGGATCGGCACCGTGAAGATATCATTCCTTCTATGATTGAGCACTTTATCGAGAAGGTTAATGACGCTAAGGGAATTGCTGAAGCAAAAGTTTATTCTGTTCGAGAGCTATCCGAAGAAGAAAAGCTCCAGATTTCACATGTGTTTGCCAAAAAAATCGGAAAAAACACCCTGAATATAACGAACATCATTGATCGAAGTATCCTCGGCGGCATAAAAATCCGTATAGGAAATCGTATTTATGATGGATCTGTCAGTGGAAAACTCGAGCGTATCGAACGGAAATTGGTATCTGGAAACATATAGATGATAGGGGTGAAATGGCATGAGCATCAAAGCTGAAGAAATCAGTTCATTGATAAAACAGCAAATTCAAAATTATGAATCTGATATTGAAGTCAACGATGTAGGTACGGTCATCCAGGTCGGTGACGGTATCGCACGTGCTCACGGGCTTGACAACGTCATGTCTGGGGAGCTAGTTGAATTTTCAAATGGTGTTATGGGTCTGGCCCAGAACCTGGAAGAAAATAACGTCGGTCTTGTCATTTTGGGACCATTTACAGATATTAAAGAAGGCGATGAAGTACGCCGTACAGGTCGCATCATGCAGGTACCTGTAGGGGAAGAATTATTGGGTCGTGTAGTAAACCCTTTGGGACAGCCAGTAGATGGCAAAGGTGCGATTGAAACTTCAAAAACTCGTCCGATCGAGTCACCTGCACCAGGGGTTATGGATCGTAAGTCCGTAGATGAGCCGCTTCAAACTGGTATCAAGGCGATCGACGCACTTGTGCCAATTGGACGTGGACAACGTGAATTAATTATCGGGGACCGTCAAACAGGGAAAACGACAGTTGCAATCGATACGATTTTGAACCAGGCTGACCAGGATATGATTTGTATCTATGTCGCTATCGGTCAAAAAGAGTCCACTGTCCGTGGAACGGTTGAAACACTTCGCCGTCATGGTGCTTTGGATTATACCATCGTTGTTACAGCAAGTGCATCCCAGCCGGCTCCATTGCTATACTTGGCACCATACGCTGGAGTTTCCATGGGTGAAGAATTCATGCATAACGGCAAGCACGTATTGGTGGTATATGATGACCTATCTAAACAGGCTGCTGCCTACCGTGAACTTTCCTTATTGCTGCGCCGCCCGCCAGGTCGTGAAGCATTCCCGGGGGACGTTTTCTATCTCCACTCTCGCCTGCTTGAACGTGCAGCGAAGCTTAGTGATGCAAAAGGCGGAGGCTCATTGACTGCCTTGCCATTCGTAGAAACACAAGCTGGAGACATCTCAGCATATATCCCGACAAACGTAATTTCCATCACAGATGGACAAATCTTCTTGCAATCTGACTTATTCTTCTCCGGTGTACGCCCGGCGATCAATGCGGGTCTTTCGGTATCACGTGTCGGTGGTTCCGCTCAGATCAAAGCGATGAAGAAAGTTGCAGGTACCTTGCGATTGGATCTTGCATCTTATCGTGAATTAGAGGCGTTCGCCCAATTCGGTTCTGATCTGGATAAAGCAACCCAGGCGAAATTGAATCGTGGTGCCCGTACCGTTGAAGTACTGAAGCAGGGACTTCATAAGCCGCTTGCAGTTGAAAAGCAAGTCATGATCATCTTTTCGTTAATCCAAGGGTATTTAGATGATATCCCAGTAGATGATGTGACCCGTTTTGAAGAAGAGTTCCATAACTGGATGGATAACAACCGCGCAGAACTTCTCAAGCAAATCCGTGAAACTGGTAAGCTTGCAGACGAAAACGATATGAAAGAAGCGGTCGAAGCATTCAAAAAGACATTCGTAGTTTCTGAATAATTGGAGCGCAACCTTTGCAAGAAAGGGCGGTGAAATAGCGTGGCATCTCTTAGAGATATTAAAGGCCGGATAGATTCCACAAAAAAAACGAAACAAATTACGAAGGCAATGGAAATGGTATCTGCAGCAAAGCTCAATCGTGCAGAAGAAAATGCCAAAGCCTTCGTACCATATAGTGAAAAGATACAGGAAGTTGTGGCTGGTATCGCTACAGGCGGTGGTGTTGCTGATCATCCGATGCTTAAATCACGGGAAGTGAAACGGACTGGATATGTCGTCATCACTTCTGATCGTGGATTGGCAGGTGCATACAACAGCAGTGTTCTCCGTAATGTTTATCAAACGATTAAACAACGTCATAACTCAGCTGATGATTACACCTTGATTACCATCGGTAAAATTGGCCGTGACTTTTTTAAGAAACGCAATATGCCGGTTGATAAGGAAATCGTAGCAATTGCTGACCAGCCGGATTTCGCTGATATCAAAGATATCGCCTCAGAAACGGTGCAATTATTTACCGACGAAGTAATTGATGAGCTTTATCTTTACTATAACCATTACGTCAGTGCTATTTCTCAGGAAGTGACCGAGAAGAAATTACTGCCGCTGACAGATATAAATAAAGGGGTAAAAGCAAGCACAAGTTCATATGAATACGAACCTAGTGAGGAAGAAATCCTGGAGACCTTGCTGCCCCAATATGCGGAAAGTTTGATTTATGGTGCTTTGCTGGACGGTAAAGCAAGTGAACATGCAGCACGTATGACTGCTATGAAAAGCGCAACAGACAATGCAGATGACCTCATCGGCGATTTGTCGCTTAAGTACAACCGTGCCCGTCAAGCAGCCATCACCCAGGAAATTACCGAAATCGTCGGAGGAGCAGCTGCTCTTGAATAACACCTTTCCTGGATTTTTAACAGTTAGTTAGGAGGGAAATCGATGAGTAATGGACGCGTAATCCAAGTAATGGGACCGGTTGTCGATGTTTCTTTCGAAGATGGACAACTCCCTGATATCAATAACGCTTTGCACGTACATTCAGTCGCGCAAAACGAAAATGAAGTAAACATCGACCTTACATTGGAAGTTGCTCTTCACTTAGGAGACAACGCAGTCCGTACCGTAGCTATGGCATCTACAGAGGGTGTCCAGCGCGGAATGGAAGTAAATGATAAAGGCGGACCGATTTCTGTGCCGGTTGGTGAAGTGACACTTGGTCGTGTATTCAACGTACTAGGAGAAAATATCGACCTTGATGAACCATTAGGATCTGATGTACGTCGTGATCCGATTCACCGCCAGGCTCCGAAATTTGAAAATCTGGCTACAGAAACAGAAATCCTTGAAACAGGAATTAAAGTCGTCGACTTGCTTGCACCTTATGTCAAAGGTGGTAAGATCGGTTTGTTTGGTGGTGCTGGTGTTGGTAAAACGGTACTGATCCAGGAATTGATCAACAACATCGCCCAGGAGCACGGTGGTATTTCCGTATTCGCCGGTGTTGGTGAGCGTACTCGTGAAGGAAATGACTTGTATTTCGAAATGAAAGACTCCGGAGTTATTTCCCGTACCGCTATGGTATTCGGTCAGATGAATGAGCCGCCTGGAGCACGTATGCGTGTTGCGTTGACGGGTCTTACAATGGCTGAATACTTCCGTGATGAACAAGGACAGGACGTATTGTTCTTCATTGATAATATTTTCCGTTTCACACAGGGTGGTCTGGAAGTATCCGCCTTGCTTGGCCGTATGCCATCAGCTGTTGGTTACCAGCCGACCCTGGCAACGGAAATGGGGCAGTTGCAAGAGCGTATCACATCTACAGATAAGGGTTCCGTAACATCCATTCAGGCGATCTACGTCCCAGCCGATGACTATACAGACCCGGCGCCAGCGACAACATTCGCTCACTTGGATGCAACTACCAACCTGGAACGTAAGCTTTCCGAGCAGGGTATCTACCCAGCGGTAGATCCTCTGGCATCCACTTCCCGTGCTCTTGACCCTGAAATCGTGGGTCAGGAACATTATGATGTGGCTCGAGAAGTACAGCGTACACTGCAGCGTTATAAAGAGCTTCAGGATATTATCGCGATTCTTGGTATGGACGAACTATCCGATGAAGACAAGCAAACGGTTGCCCGTGCTCGTCGTATCCAGTTCTTCTTATCCCAGAATTTCCACGTTGCCGAACAGTTCACAGGACAAAAAGGTTCTTATGTACCTGTTCAGGAGACGGTCAAAGGTTTCCGGGAAATTCTGGATGGCAAGTACGATGACCTTCCGGAGGATGCTTTCCGCCTGGTCGGACGTATCGAAGATGTCGTTGAAAAAGCGAAACAGATGCAATAAGAAATTTTCTTGCCTGATTAGAATGGCAGGCGATAGGGATTATACCTTTAGCCTGCCTATCCATTTAGGGTGAGTCCAGCCCAAGGAGGGGTAATCATGAAGACACTAACGGTGAGTGTTGTCACTCCTGATGGCCCGGTTTTGGAAGATGCATTTGAAATGGTGAGCTGTAAGGCGGAAAGTGGGGAACTTGGGGTCCTTCCAGGTCATATCCCGATGGTCGCTCCTTTGACAATCAGTGCTGTCCGTCTGAAAAAAGAAGGAAGCTCCGAACGTATCGCTGTCAACGGTGGCTTTTTAGAAGTTCGTCCCGATAAAGTGACGATTCTGGCACAATCAGCAGAAAAACCTTCTGAGATTGATATAGAGCGTGCCCGAAAGGCGAAGGAGCGTGCAGAACGCCGTCTGCAAACAAAGCAGGAAGATGTTGATTTCAAACGGGCTGAAATGGCACTAAAGCGTGCTATCAACCGTTTAGATGTATTTGAAAATAACTTTTAAGAGTTGACTG
Organism: Thalassobacillus devorans MSP14; assembly: GCF_000496835.1. Lineage (GTDB taxonomy): Bacteria > Bacillota > Bacilli > Bacillales > Halobacillaceae > Thalassobacillus > Thalassobacillus devorans_B. Next base: position 712,620 of record NZ_KI543237.1, on the reverse strand, counting down.
CTTTCCATTAGGGAAGCAGTTTTTTATTTTGGGTTCTACAGTTTATTTTTTACAATAGGCTTATTCAACAATAGGGACGAATTGTAGAAGTCTCAGTTTCAAGTTAATAGGGATTCTTTATCTTAAAAGCGTGAGGGGTGGTTGGAAACTACTCGCTTTCCTGCGGGGGACTTGGCAAGCTTCCTCGGGCTATCGCCCTGTGGGATCTTGCCTAACTCCTTCTCCCGCGGGAGTCTCGCAGTTTCCCAACCACCCCATCCGAAGGATGAGAGAAACGAATCCCTGCGATAGATGAAGACGGCTTCCACAACTCATATGTAACCATGATGCAAGTTATTATAGGATATTATAAAAATTTTTGTGACAATCTGATAACTTTAAGGAATAATTGATAGAAAGAAAAAAATTCAGGTTCTCTATCTGTATCTAATACAGATAGAGATTTTTTTATTTAAGTTGCAGAATCACACTTTACTTGTTTTATAACAAAAGAATGATTCATGATTTCGTAGGACAACTCATAAAACTTAAACAAACATTATAAAGTAAAAAGGATTTGCTGGCAACCACGTTTGTCATGGCAGGATCATCGTATTTGTTTTACATTATAGATGGAAACAAAACAAAAGCAAAAAGTTAGTAAATACTGGATATTATCTGCCGCCTCATATCGACACTATATACAGGATTTGCTATAATGATAGCGATTACAATATTGCTAATCTTCAAAATTTTATTCGTTTGAAGGGGGAGGGGAAATGACGGATTTATTTACATATCAAAACAGTTATTTAGTGGTTGTAATCTTTCTGGCACTAGGTATCCTGCTGCCAATTGTGGCATTATCGCTCGGAAGGCTGCTTCGTCCTAATAAGCCTACAGAACAGAAACGCACCACCTATGAAAGTGGGATCGATCCATTCCAGGATGCCCGCGTACAATTCAATGCCCGTTATTATATTTTCGCATTAATGTTTGTCATTTTTGATGTGGAAACCATTTTCTTGTACCCATGGGCTGTCGCCTATGAAGAACTTGGTGTTTTCGCGTTAATTGAGATGCTTATATTTGTCGTCATGCTTTTGATCGGTTTGATCTATGCTTGGAAAAAGAAGGTGCTACGATGGATTTAAACTTAGAAAATGTTTCCCCGCAAGAAAAAGCAGAAATGGAGCGCAATGTCTTTTTGACGACTTTAGAACAAGTGAAGGCCTGGGCGAGAAGTAACTCACTCTGGCCGATGACCTTCGGGCTCGCTTGCTGTGCGATTGAAATGATGGGTGTCGGATCCTCGCATTACGATCTCGACAGGTTCGGATCGTTTTTCAGAACCTCCCCCCGTCACTCTGATGTGATGATTGTATCCGGAACGGTGACTAAAAAAATGGCACCGGTATTACGGCGCTTATATGATCAAATGCCGGAACCAAAATATGTGATTGCTATGGGATCCTGCGCTACGGCTGGAGGCCCATATATCAAATCCTATGCAGTTGTGAAAGGAGTCGACCAAATCGTCCCAGTCGATGTCTATATCCCGGGATGTCCTCCGAATCCAGCTGCGCTTATTTATGGAATCAATAAACTGCAAGAGAAAATCCGCTATGAAGCCAAGACCGGAAAGCGGGTGACAAGTCAATGAGCGATGAAAAGGACTTAGAAAAAAAGAAAGCGGCCGCCGCGGCAAAAGCGAGGGCAGAAGCGCTTAGAAAGAAGAAAGAGAAGGAAGCAGAGGACCAGACTACCCCGGAAAATTCTGAAGCGTCTGAGGAACAAAAAGAAGTATCACCAGAAGATACAAGTAAGAAGGATGTTGCAGAAGATGCCGATCTTGCAAAGAAAAAAGCAGCAGCCGCCGCAAAAGCAAAAGCGGCAGCACTGGCCAAACAAAAACGAAAGCAGGAGGAAGCATCGGAATCCGAAGACCAGCCCGCTGAAGATGGTGAATTAGCAAAGAAAAAAGCAGCAGCCGCCGCGAAAGCAAAAGCAGCAGCACTGGCAAGACAAAAGCGAAAGCAGGCAGAAGCGGATTCAGATGCAGAAGCGGAAGATGAAAAAGCGAAAGCGGCAGCAAAAGCCAAGGCAGCGGCAGCCGCAAAAGCAAAAGCTGCCGCAGCAGCGAAGAAAAAGCGCGAGGGTTCTGTTGATGATGAAGCTGCTGCAGATGATGAAAAAGCGAAAGCTGTTGCAGCAGCTAAGGCGAAAGCAGCTGCAGCTAAAGCAAAGAAAAAAGCCGGTGGCAAGAAGAAAGAGGAATCGAATGAAGAAGAAAAGCCATCCCCTAACCAGCCAGTACTGGATAAGTACGTAAAAGTAATCAAAGAGCATCTTGGTGAAGATGTATTCGAGGAGACATACATTAATAGACTTTCCAAACACGTCCCGACCCTGGTAGCAAAAAGAGACACGTACTATATAATAGCTCAGTTTCTAAAATTCAATGACCAGCTCGGGTTTGATTATCTATCGGAGTTACATGGCACAGACTTTGAAACACATATGGAGGTCTATGTACATCTTTTCTCTTTACGGAATAAGCAATCGGTGGCCCTGAAAGTTAAAATCAATCGCAATCAGCCGGAAATCGAATCGCTGGTTGGCCTTTGGAAAGGTGCTAATTGGCCGGAATGTGAGGCTTATGATCTATTTGGAATCAAGTTTCTCAACCATCCTGACTTGAAACGTATCCTGCTTGGGGAGGATTGGGTAGGTCACCCGATGAGAAAAGATTACGAACCCCATGATGTGGAGGTGTAGACAATGATCAGAACAGAAGAAATGATGCTTAATGTCGGACCGCAGCATCCGAGTACACACGGTGTATTTCGTCTCGTAATCAAGGTTGACGGGGAAACTATCAAAGAAGCTACCCCTGTGATCGGTTACCTTCACCGAGGGACAGAGAAGCTGGCGGAAGATCTGCAATATACACAAATCATCCCGTATACGGACCGGATGGATTATCTTTCCGCGATGACCAACAATTATGTCATTTGTCACGCGGTAGAAACAATGATGGGTCTGGAGCTTCCTGATCATGCAGAATATTTGCGGGTATTAGCCATGGAACTAGGCCGTGTAGCCAGTCACCTGGTCTGGTTCGGTACATATTTACTGGATATAGGGGCGGTAAGCCCTTTCCTTTATGCCTTCCGCGAACGGGAAGCCATCATCAATCTTTTGAATGAACTATCTGGCGGTAGACTGACTTTCAATTATATGCGGGTAGGGGGAGTCAAATGGGACGCCCCGGACGGATGGATCGACAAGGTCCGCGACTTTGTTCCTTACATGCGTGAGCAACTGGAGGGATACCATGACCTGGTCACAGGCAACGAAATATTTTTGAACCGGGTAAAGGGAATTGGCCGTTATACGAAAGAAGACGCACTGCAATATTCGTTAAGCGGTGCTAATCTCCGGTGTACCGGGATTGAATGGGATCTGCGGAAGCATGAACCGTATTCTATTTATGACCGGTTCGACTTCGATGTTATTACGGCAGAAGAAGGAGATGCCTGGTCCCGCTATCAATGCCGGATGGGTGAAATCGAAGAATCGTTGAGAATCATCGAACAGGCGGTTGAGCAGATTCCGAATGATGGGCAGTATATGGCTAAGGTGCCTCGGATCATCAAAGCTCCTAAGGGGGAAGCATTTGTCAGGATTGAATCTCCGCGGGGAGAAATTGGCTGCTATATTGCAAGTGAAGGGAAAAAAGAACCGTACCGCTTGAAATTCAGGCGTCCATCTTTTTATAACCTGCAAATACTGCCTAAGCTTCTCGAGGGAGAGAATATGGCTAACCTGATCACCATACTTGGTGGCGTGGATATCGTCTTAGGGGAGGTGGATGGCTGATGAGCTGGATTGATGCCGTACTGCAATCTCAGCCGGGCTGGGGAAATATGGCCATCTTCTTTTCGCTTGGTCTTGCCATGCTGGGAATCGGGCTTGGGTTTGTAACCTTTGCGATTTTGGCAGAGCGGAAGGTGATGGGGTTCATGCAGCTTCGTCATGGACCGAACCGTGTCGGAGGCAGATTCGGTTTGCTGCAAAGTGTGGCGGATGTATTGAAGCTGCTTCTGAAAGAGGATACGATGCCGAAGCTTGCGGATAAACCATTATTTGTTCTCGCACCGATGATTACTTATGCACCTGCCTTTTTGGTTCTGGCGGTCATTCCATTTACACCGGCTTTCAAGTTTTCTGATATTGGTGTCGGACTGCTTTACTATATTGCGATTTCCGGTATTTCTACGATCGGGATCGTTACGGCAGGCTGGGCGTCCAACAATAAATACGCATTGATGGGTGGCATGCGTGCTGCTGCTCAGATGATTTCTTATGAAATCCCGCTGGTCATGTCGGTGGTAGGAATCATCCTGTTCACAGGCAGCCTTAACCTTTATGATATTGTCCTCTATCAAGAGAATATAGCATTCGTTTTCCTTCAGCCGGTCGCATTCGTCATTTTCCTGATTGCGGGGACAGCTGAACTGAACCGGACCCCATTCGACCTCCCGGAAGCGGAATCGGAACTGGTCGCGGGTTACCACGTGGAATACTCAGGTTTCCGTTTTGCATTTTTCATGCTGGCGGAATATGTATATCTCTTTGCTCTCTCAGCTTTGATTACCGTTTTATTCCTTGGGGGATGGAATGCCCCGATTCCAGGGTTAGGATTGAACGACATAGGTCTTGGTGCTGTATGGTTCACGATGAAGTTTATTATTGTTGTGTTTTTCTTTATGTGGCTGCGGGTGACCTTTCCGCGTCTTCGCGCAGACCAGTTGATGGAATTTGGCTGGAAAGTGCTGCTTCCGATTGCTTTGGCGAATATTTTTCTCACGGCTATCATCAAAGAGTTGTTTTTCTAAACTGTTATGGCATACCACTTGAAAGGGGGCTGAACACATGCTCGGTTTAGCGAAAGGTCTGAAATATACCCTTAAGAATATGACAAAGGAAAAAGTGACTTACCAGTATCCGGAGGAACCTATTCCGATGCCGGATCGATTCCGCGGCATACAAAAGTTTTACCCGGAAAAATGTATTGTCTGCAACCAATGTGCCAACATTTGTCCGACAGATTGTATCCAGTTGACAGGGAAAAAGCATCCGGACCCTGATAAAAAAGGGAAAGTAATCGACACCTATGACATCAATTTTGAGATCTGCATTCTTTGTGATCTCTGTACCGAGGTTTGTCCGACCGAAGCGATCGTCATGACAAACAACTTCGAGCTGGCAGAATACTCCCGGGATGATCTTTTCAAAAACCTGGAATGGCTGGATGAAAATGACCAGAACATCAGAGAGGAGAATAAAGCATGAGTGGAGAGTTATTCGCCTTTCTGGTGCTGGCCTTGCTTGCGATTTTAGGCGGTATCCTGATGTTGAATTTGACGAAAGTCATTCATATGCTGTTATCCCTAGTGCTTACCTTTCTTGCCATTGCAGGGCTATATGTAATGTTGTCTGCAGAATTCGTGGCTATTGCACAAGTATTGATTTATTCAGGCGCAGTCACAATCATTATGATTTTTGGCATCATGCTCACCCGGCATAATGATGAACAGAAGAATCAAGGCAATCTGACGAGGAATATCATAGTCGGTGCCGGGGTAGTGCTATTTTTTATAACGATGTACATTTCTATCAATCAAGTGTCATTTGGTGACCAGGCGACCGATCTGCATGTGGAAAACACGAAACAGATTGGCGTGGAACTGTACAGCAAATATGTCATTCCTTTTGAACTGATGTCAGTGGTCCTGCTCGTAGCATTAGTCGGAGCGATCATATTGGCTAAAAGGGATGACGAGGAGGAGGCGGAGCAAAAATGAGTTCCTTACCTGTAAATGCCTATCTTCTTTTAGCTTTGGTGTTGTTTTGTATCGGTTTGTTTGGTGCTTTGACGAAAAAGAATACGGTCATTGTGCTGATTTCAATTGAACTGATGCTGAATGCAGTGAATATCAATTTAGTCGCATTCAGTAAATATGGAATCAACCCAGGAATCACCGGCCAGATCTTTTCCTTATTCACGATTACAGTAGCCGCTGCGGAAGCTGCAGTAGGCCTTGCGATTCTTATCGCTCTGTACCGCAATCGTTCTACGGTGCAAATCGATGAAATGAATACAATGAAGCACTGATGATCCGTGTCGGTTCAAATGGAAACCTGGAACAGAAGGGAGTTGTGTCAGGATGTTAGAAAATGCATGGTTGATCCCTTTGTTTCCATTGCTGTCGTTCCTCCTTTTGATTTTCCTCGGAAATCAATGGAGAGAAAAAAGCAGCTTTGTAGGCATAGGTTTCACAGGGATTTCATTCGTACTATCTGTCATCGTGCTATTTGTACAAATGACAAATGGAAGCGGTGGGGCGGAGGCTGCCTGGCTGACAATCGGTTCGATTGAATTTCGTGTTGGAGTCGTCGTCAATCCATTAAACGCGCTGATGCTTGTTATCGTGTCTCTGGTCAGTTTTCTAGTACATATTTATTCAAAAAGCTATATGCACGATGATGCTCGGATTACGACTTTTTATAGCTACCTTGGATTATTCACCTTTGCCATGCTGGCTTTGGTGATTTCTCCGAATTTGCTGCAACTTTACATTTTTTGGGAGTTAGTCGGGGTAGGCTCATTCTTATTGATCGGTTTTTATTTTTATAAAGAAGAAGCGAAAGCAGCAGCTAAAAAAGCTTTCATTATGACGAGAATAGGAGATATCGGTCTGTTGATCGGGATGATTCTATTATTCTGGCAAGTTGGCAGTCTTGAATTCAATGAAATCTTCACAGCAGTTCGTGATGGGGAGGTAGCAGAAGGTCTGCTTACGCTGATTGCTATCCTTATTTTTATCGGGGCGGTCGGGAAGTCGGGTCAATTCCCGCTGCACACTTGGCTGCCGGATGCGATGGAAGGTCCGACACCGGTTTCTGCGTTGATACACGCTGCAACCATGGTAGCAGCAGGTGTATATTTAGTCGCAACCTTGTTTCCAGTGTTTGAGTCCAGTCCGGCAGCAATGACTGTAGTAGCTGTAACGGGTGGATTCACTGCGATATTTGCAGCTACGATTGGACTTGTGCAAAAGGATATTAAACGGGTGCTTGCTTATTCTACGGTTTCCCAGCTTGGCTATATGATGATGGCGCTTGGAGCCGCGGGGTATGTGGCAGGGGTTTTCCACTTGATGACCCATGCATTCTTTAAGGCCTTGCTGTTTCTGGCGGCGGGGAGTGTCATTCATGCTGTCCATACGCAAAATATCGAAAAAATGGGGGGGCTTTGGAAGAAAATGCGTATCACTGGCCCGGTGTTCCTGATTGGAACGTTGGCTATCAGTGGTGTCCCATTGTTCTCCGGGTTCTTCAGTAAAGACGAAATATTACTGGCGACCTGGTATGACGGCCGGTATGGGCTGTTCACCCTGGGGCTGATTGCTGCTTTCTTTACAGCTTTCTATATGTTCCGTTTGTTCTTCATGGTATTTACAGGCGACAGCCGGTCGACAGTTACGGAGGTGCAGGAATCACCGCGTTCCATGACCTACCCGATGATAACGCTGGCCGTTTTAGCTATTTTCTCCGGTTATATCAACACTCCGTGGTTCGGAACTTTCTTAGGGGATTGGCTTATCGGTGACAGCGAATTTCTGCCTTTTGAACATCATGAAGGTCCAGTATGGATCATGCTGGCAGCAAGCCTGATTGCTTTCGCGGGAATCGGCCTTGCTTACCTTATCTATTATAAGAAGTCATTACAGCGGGATTTTCTTACCAGTCACATGCCTAACACATACACACTGGTGTTTAACAAATACTTCATCGATGAGTTTTATCAGTACACAATCGAGTATGGTGCCCGCGCGGTCAGTTATCTTGGGAGTTTCATAGAAAAGTATATCGTGGAAGTGATTGTAGCTGCAGTAACCGGGGTGGTTAAAAGTGTGGGAAGCCTCGGGTCAAGGCTGCAATCGGGACAGGTGCAAACTTATGGGGCCGTCGCCTTCGTAGGTTTGGCCATCCTTGTCTTCCTAGTCGTTTGGACAGGGGGGTATCTATAATGGACTGGCTGACGATATTGATTTTCTCCCCTTTAATCGGGATCCTGCTATTAAGCTTACTGCAGGCGGAACAAAAGGTTACCATCAGCCTGACCGGAATTCTGGCTACGGTTTTACCATTGCTATTATCGCTGGTAGTCTACGCGCAGTTTCATGGTGGGGGAGATTTAGCTATCTCTCACCAATGGATCAGTTTTGGAAATGGACTGTTTCAGATCAATTACGAATTAGGCATCGATGGATTTTCCTTGCTGCTGTTATTGCTGGCTACAATAGTTTCTGCACTATCTGCCAGTGTCGCAGCGGCTCAAATCAAGCAAGGTTTGAAAGCATTTTTCCTTTGGTTCCTCATCCTTGAAATCGGGATGCTCGGTGTGTTTACAGCAGAAAATTTAATACTTTTCTTCATTTTCTTTGAAATTACACTTGTCCCTATGTTCTTCCTGATTGGACGGTGGGGGTTTGTCGAACGGGAGAAAGCTGCCTACAGTTTTCTTATTTATAACGGGTTAGGGTCTGCCGTTCTTTTAATCCTGTTTGCCGCTATTTTTGCCAAAACAGGGACGACCAACATCGAAGAATTAAAAACGATCATGGGGAGTGGAGATGCGGTCAGTGAAGAGTTCCGGTTCGGAAGTTTACTGGCATTATTGATCGCTTTCGGAGTAAAGCTGCCGATTGTTCCTTTGCACACCTGGATGGTACGGGTACACGTCCATGCCCCTATCGCTGTAGTAATGATTCATGCAGGTATTCTATTGAAAATAGGTGCTTATGGTTTGATAAACTTCGGCATCGGAATCTTCGGTGATCAATTCGCAAAGGTAGCTCCATTCATGGCGGTACTAGGGCTGGTCAACCTATTATATGGAGCATTTCTTGCTTTCGTACAAAACGAGCTGAAAAGTGTGTTCGCTTACTCGAGTGTTTCCCATATGGGTATTGTGCTGTTGGGAGTAGCGGCGATGAATGAAGCGGGAATCCAGGGGGCGATTTTCCAGACGTTATCACACGGTTTGATAGCCGCTTTATTGTTCCTGTTAGTCGGCGTCATATACGAACGGACACATACGACGAAATTGCGGAGCCTGGGCGGACTCGCCAAAGGCATGCCGTTAGCAGCAGGATTCTTTCTTGCAGCTGGAATGGCTTCCTTAGGTCTTCCAGGTATGAGTGGCTTTGTATCAGAGTTTATGGCTTTCCTCGGACTGTTTGAGTCGATGCCATGGCTTGCTGCTATTGGTACACTCGGAATTATAATGACTGCAGTTTACATCCTGCGTGCAGTTCTTGGGGTAACATACGGAAAAACAGTGAAATCATTTGCCGGAATGTACGATCTTACGCGAAGGGAAATGATTCCAGCAGCAGCTTTGCTGGCGCTGATTGTTTTAATCGGTATCTATCCAAACTTCATCACCCATACACTGCAATTTGCGCTGGAATCAATCATGCTTGGGATAGGAGGGTAAGCGTATGGATATGGATACATTATTAAGTTATGAATGGAGCATAATGGCACCAGAATTTACCATATTGCTTGTGGCTACTGCCCTATCCTTGATTGACTTATTTGTCAGTAAAAACGTAGACCGGAAACTTTTCGGCTGGTTCGGTATCGCTGGTATAGCGATCGCTTTGATATTCTCCTTCAGTCAAATAGGTCATGAACCTGCAATGATTTTAGCGAATACTTACAGGCTGGATGCATTTTCCTTAAGCTTTAAAATTCTTCTGTTAACAGGGTCTCTTCTAGTATTGTTGATGGGAGTGTCTTTTGAAGCGAGAGGGGAATTGACCTACAGGGGAGAATTCTATTATCTCCTGCTTACAGGGTTGCTGGGCGCGATGATGATGGCAAGCAGTGCAGACTTGATCACCTTGTTTGTCGGACTGGAGTTACTGACGATTTCTTCCTATATACTGGCTGGAACACGGAAAAAATCGAGGTATTCTAATGAAGCTGCAATGAAATACGTAATTAATGGCGGGATATCGACAGCATTTACCTTGTTTGGCATGAGTTACATTTATGGATTGACAGGCAGCACGAATCTTGCCGACATTTCCCGGGAAATATCGAATATTACCCCGGCTAACGTTCAGGTATTATTAAGCATTGCTTTCATCCTCACTTTCGTCGGGTTAGCGTTTAAAATATCGACGGTCCCTTTCCAAATGTGGGCACCGGATGTCTACCAGGGGGCACCCACCCCTGTAACCGCTTTCCTTAGTGTTGTTTCTAAAACAGCAGGTTTTATCATCATCATTCGCGTGTTGATAAGCATTTTTCCATTTACCCAGGGGTTTGAGGAGAATACCTCCCTGCTGCATTCGTTGATGATTTTCCTGAGTGTGCTTGCGGGTATGACGATGATCGTCGGAAATACAATTGCCTTGAAACAGCGTAATATCAAGCGATTGTTTGCCTATTCAAGTATTGCACATGCCGGATACCTGCTGGTGCCGTTTGTGGCATTCTCTGAATTGATGTTCGAAAGCATGTGGTTTTACTTAGTGGCCTACTTACTGATGAACATTGGCGCCTTTGCCATCATCCAGGTGATGACAGAACATAGCGATTCGGAAGATGTCTCTATTTTCGCCGGTCTTTACTATCGCCGGCCCTGGATCGCCATCATGATGACTGTATTCCTATTATCCTTGGCGGGTATTCCGGGAACAGCGGGTTTCATCGGTAAACTTAACATTTTCATCGGAGCTCTGTTTTCTGATCCATCCAGGTATATTTTAGCAGTGGTAATGATTGGAACCACGGTAATATCCTATTTTTACTATTTTGGAATCATGGCTCAAATGTTCATGCGGCCGGCAGGAAGTGCAGCTCAGGTGCGATTACCTGTTGGAGTAACCATCACCATGGTCTTTTGTGCGGCAGGTACAATCACGTTAGGTTTATTTCCAGGACTGGTTTTGGAGTTCTTCCAAACCCAATTCAACTTTGCGGAAATGTTCTATTAAAGCCATTCAACCCCCTGGGTGTGTTATTTTTAGCATACCCGGGGGATTTTTTTATGCAGGCAGGTTTACAAAGAGGAGAATAAAGGTAGTAGTAGATTAGGATATCCGCAGGTTTGACAATTTCATTTCTCCATGTCATCTTTGGAAAGGATTATACTGAATTTGGGAAATGAAATTGAAGAGGTGTAAAAAACATGGCAGATACTTTTATGCAACAGGCGGGTCAACAAGCCCTTATCGGGATGATTTCTCACTTGATTTTCATCATTATTACCTGGAGGGTCCTCCAGGCGATAAAAGTAGAAGGCTGGATACGCAGAGACCATGTATTTGAAGTGAGAGTATTGATGATGCTGGTGACAATTACAATTGGTACTACCGTCAGCAATTTCTTCCTCGACTTCCTGCAATGGTCCCAGCAATTGATCCATCTTTTTTAATTGTCGTGAAATGTTGAAATATGTACAGTATGTAACACCCTCTCCTTGGAAACAATGAAAATAGTAATCTATCAAGGAGAGGATTGTTACGATGAGAAGTTTGTTGATCATCCTGGTTGCCGTATTGATGCTTAGTACTGATTTAGAAACTTTCGCTGGGGTCAAAAACAAAGAAGAACTGCCTTTGGGTGTGATTGCTGCTCAATTACAATCCCAGGGGATCGAGGTGGATGGATGGGAAGTAATCGCGAAGGAATCCTTTTCACGTCAGCATCTCGACAGAATCAAAAGTTTAGTGGAAGCAGAGCTGCCACAAGCTCAATGGCAGCAAACTTCTGATCGTAACAGTGAGAAGTACTCGATCGTCTACCCTCAGAAAGCGGCCGGTATTACCGAAACGTTTATTATGGTTGTCCCAAAGAAACACCGCCATTATATTGAAGTCATTTATAAAATAACCGGGACAGGCTGGGGGGAAGCGAGTGAGCATTATTTGAGCAATGATTTTCTTGTTGAAAAAGATCGTATATTCTCGGAAAATGTCGCTATTTTCTCTTGTGCTGAAGCAGAAATTAATGGTATTATTGATGATGTTTTAGTGTATAAAAATTTAGAACAAGCCCTAGACATAAAAACAATCGAAATGATAGATGAAACAGACTTTAAAAGTATTTCCGGATATACACCAGAGTGGGAGCAGACGATCCCCCTGCCAGCGGGTGCTATGAACGTTCAATTTGCTGTCCGCAAAGGTTTGGGCGCAAAGACAAACATTACGATAGGCACACCAATTATCACGTCTGAATATTAATAATAATGAATATGGACTCGGAGGAGAATGAACCGTGGAAAAAATCATCGTCCGTGGTGGGAGGCAGCTGAATGGTACCGTTAAAGTTGAAGGTGCCAAGAATGCCGTACTGCCTGTCATCGCAGCAAGTATAATTGCAAGTGAAGGAAAAAGTGTCCTTCATGAAGTTCCAGCATTAGCTGATGTAGTTACCATAAATGAAGTTTTACGTAATATCAATGCAGATGTAAGCTTTGAAAACAATACAGTAACCGTAGATGCTTCTGGCGAAATAAAAACAGAAGCCCCATTTGAATTTGTACGCAAAATGCGCGCTTCTGTGCTTGTACTGGGACCACTTTTAGCCCGCTATGGTCATGCTAAGGTCGCTATGCCAGGTGGTTGTGCTATCGGCTCCCGCCCAATCGATCAGCATTTAAAAGGCTTTGAAGCCATGGGTGCCAGTGTAAATGTCGGCAATGGCTTCGTTGAAGTGAACGCAGACGGCCGTTTGAAAGGTGCCAAGATTTACATGGATGTACCAAGTGTCGGCGCTACGGAGAATATCATGATGGCTGCCGCACTCGCTGATGGAAAGACAATTTTGGAAAATTGTGCGAAAGAACCAGAAATCGTCGACCTGGCTAACTTCTTGAATAAGATGGGAGCTAAAATCGTCGGTGCTGGTACAGAAACGATCCGTATCACCGGAGTGGATAAGCTTAGTGGTGCTGAACATACCATTATTCCAGACCGGATTGAAGCAGGTACTTTCATGGTAGCAGCGGCTATCACGAAAGGCAATGTACTTGTGCAGGGAGCGGAAGCGGAACACTTGCGTTCCCTTGTTTCTAAAATGCAGGAAATGGGAGTCATCATCGAAGAAGAGCACGATGGCTTGCGTGTTATTGGTCCGAACCATTTAAAGGCAGTAGATATCAAAACCCAGCCTCACCCTGGCTTCCCGACAGATATGCAGTCACAGATCATGGCATTGATGCTTTCTGCTAAAGGTACCAGTGTGATCACGGAAACTGTCTTTGAAAACAGGTTTATGCATGTAGAAGAGTTCCGCCGCATGAACGCTAAGATGAAGATTGAAGGACGCAGTGTCATTATCGAAGGCCCATCTGATTTACAAGGGGCTGAGGTAGCAGCTACAGACCTGCGGGCAGGCGCAGCATTGATTCTCGCTGGACTTGTAGCAGACGGCTACACACGGGTCACAGAATTGAAGCACTTGGATCGTGGTTATGTCGATTTTGCTGATAAGCTCGCAAAGCTTGGCGCGGATATCGAACGTATCAACGATAACCCGGCTGGTGAACAGGAGCCGGTGGATGACTCTGTGAAGGCTACTTCATAAGAACAATAAATACAAAAGCTTATCTTGCCTCTATAGGCAGGGTAAGCTTTTTTTGTTCACTTCTGCTAAAAAGGGTTCTATCATATCCTTTTTCTGTATAAGTATTTACTAGAGACATCTATTAACGTTCTAGCAGGAGGGCATGGGATGAAAAATTGGAAACGGCCAGGTTTACTCACTTTTTTATTTTTAGTAGGTATGATTCTTATCATTCCCGCAGTAATCGTCATACCTTTTATTGATTCAGGCAATGAACAGCGCATCACAGAGCAGCAGCCGGAAGACACTACCCCAATGATAGAAATTCCGGATGATCTATCTCCTTTCAGCATCAATGTCCTTAGAACAAATACCAATCAAGTGGAAGAAGTCCCTCTTGAGCAGTATGTTGCACGGGTAGTAGCCTCGGAAATGCCGGCGAATTTCGAAAAAGAGGCGTTGAAGGCACAAGCGTTAGCGGCAAGGACTTACATTGTCCAGCACTATTCGAACGGAGAAAACATCTCGGAACAGGCGGACGTCACCGATACTGTCGATCATCAGGTATATAAGAACGATGCCGAATTAAGAAAACAGTGGAAAGGCGAATATACTGCGAACATGAGTAAAATCAACCAGGCAGTAAAAGAAACTGCCGGTGAAATCATTACGTACGAACAAAAACCGATTTTTGCAGCCTTCTTCTCCACGAGTAATGGCTATACAGAAAACTCGGAAGATTACTGGAAAAATGCCTTTCCTTATTTAAAAAGTGTAGAAAGCCCATGGGATAAACAGTCACCGAAATTCCTGGATCAAAAGGTGCTTTCGGTCCAGGAAGTGGAAGCGAAGCTCGGGGTCACTTTTCCTGCAGATGTCACTGCCTCCCGGATCAATTTGACAGAAGGGAACAGGGTGAGCAGCATCGAAGTAGGGGGCAAGAAGTTTTCAGGAAGAGAAATCCGGGAAAAACTTGGTCTCCGGTCCAGTGATTTTTCCATTGATCAGAAAGATGGCCATCTGATTTTTACAACGAAAGGTTATGGCCATGGTGTGGGTATGAGCCAGTATGGCGCGAACGGAATGGCGAAACAAGGTAGCAATTATAAAGAAATCGTCCAGCATTACTACCAGGGAGCAAAAGTAACGAAATTGGATCAGTTGAATTCCCTGCAAGCCATGATCAACCCGAATCAATAATAAAAAGCAGATAACGTTCTCTGGCTGGCGATATTACATCGTCAGCCTTTTCGCTTACAAAGCAGAAGTCTCTTAGTATTCGGTTCACCACTTGTTAAAATATGTACAAAACACACTTCCACGACTGATAAGCCATAATATTTTATCGGCTCCGATATTAAATAATAAAGTTAAGGGAGATTGGAAACGCGAGACTCCTGCTAAGTAAGTACGAGTCGAGCCCCCGCACCGAAGTGAGGTGGCTTGACCGTACGTCCGCGGAAAGCGAGTCGTTTCCAACCTCCCTTCCCACACGTTATATAACGGAGTCCTTTGGGTATTTAACAGAATTTTCTTCCAGTTTATCAAAATTTTTTCTTTTGGATGTATAAGTCTCTCATTTTTTGCTCAGAATGGTTGCTGAGGTGATGAACAAATGAGAGACGAAGAAAAAAAGAGCGTCACAAAACTTAAGTTCCGACGCTTGTTAGGCAAGAAGTGGGTGTATCCGGCAATCTATTTATCGATTGCAGCTCTGGTGTTAGCTGGGGTGCTTTGGTATCAACAACGTGGGGAAGAAGTTGATTTGGCCAATGATCCGAATGTAAACGATGAAGTGATTACAGAAGATCCATTCGGTGACGAAGATGCTGTACCGGTCATGGAATCAGGAGAAGAGATGGCGATGCCGGTCGCTGAGGAAGAAAATTCTCAAATTGTAACCAAGTTCTATGACTACGATGCTTCAGAGGAAGACCAGGAAAACGCACTTGTATTGTATAACAATAAGTATTATCAAAGTACAGGTGTCGACATCACAAAAAATGATGAAAAATTCGACGTGACAGCAGCTCTAAGTGGTACAGTGACGGAAGTAAAAGAAGATCCGCTTTATGGCAATGTCGTTCAACTGGATCATGGTCAGGAAGTTACTACGGTCTATGCCAGTCTTGATGAAGTCCAAGTTGAAGCTGGTACTGAAATCAAGCAAGGCGCTGTTCTTGGTACCGCCGGCCGTAACATCTTCGGACAGGCAAGTGGAGTCCATGTACACTTTGAAGTCCGCAAAGACGGGGAAGCACTTAACCCTGAATCATTCTTCGGCAAACCTTTAAGTGAATTGGAAAAACAAAAAGAAGCCGATGAATCTAAGCAGACAGAAGAAACTGAAAAAGCTGAAGACAAGGATGCAGCTGGTGAAGAAGAACAAAATAAAGATGTAAGTGAAGAGGAAACTGGAGAACTTGAGCCTGGAGCAGAAGAAGAAGCCCCAGGTGAAGGTGACAAAGAAACAGGCGTTGAAGAAGAGCCTGGTATGGATGAAAATGCCGAATCCTCCATTTCCATGACACAAACCTGAGAAAAGTCGCGCGTCCAGCGCGGCTTTTTTTATTTTGCGCATCGTTTGGAATAATATGCATGGTTTTCCTTTAAATATTCCTCCTGGATATCTGCAGAAGGACTTCAATCCTTTATACTTAGGACTTGTCGCCTTGTTTTTCATACATATTCCTGACTGCTGACTAATAAGATGTAATTAACCGAGCATTCGGTAGCATCCGAGGTGAACGTTACGATCCTAGAAACGAAAAGCTTTCGGTCAACTGCTTTTTCATAAAAAACATACCCCAAGTGAATCAACTTGTCTCATTGCACACCTTGGATAGTCAACCATAGGAGGCGAGTGATGTGCATGACTACATCAAAGAGAGGACCATCAAGATAGGGGAATACATTGTGGAAACGAAAAAAACAGTGCGAGTGATCGCAAAGGAATTCGGCGTGTCAAAAAGTACTGTCCATAAGGATTTGACGGAACGGCTCCCAGAGTTGAATCCGGAAATGGCTGTACAAGTAAAAAAGATCCTCGACTACCATAAGGAAATCCGCCATCTCCGTGGTGGGGAAGCCACGAAACGGAAGTACCAGATGAAAATTCAGACAGAATCCAGTCAGCCTGTGCAGCCCTCTCAATAATTTTGTAAAATGATCCTCCCTTGTATAATTTCCT
This sequence comes from Thalassobacillus devorans MSP14, assembly GCF_000496835.1. Lineage (GTDB taxonomy): Bacteria > Bacillota > Bacilli > Bacillales > Halobacillaceae > Thalassobacillus > Thalassobacillus devorans_B. The sequence goes on along the minus strand of NZ_KI543237.1, from coordinate 695,795 downwards.
CGAATTTTGGAAAGTTTTTTCATTAGAGGTGCGACGATGGTCGTACTTTTATGATAGAATATAACATTAGATGCATGAAGTTTTCGGACGGATGCGAGAAAAGTCTTGTTTTGAACAGGGAGGATCTACTAAACATGCTAGCTAGAGATATCGGAATTGATCTTGGTACTGCGAATGTGCTGATTCATGTGCGCGGAAAGGGAATCGTCCTGGATGAGCCTTCTGTAGTCGCAATGGATCGGACAACTGGTAAAGTTCTGGAAGTAGGAGAGGATGCCCGACGGATGGTCGGTCGTACCCCGGGAAATATAGAGGCGATCCGCCCGCTGAAAGATGGCGTGATTGCGGACTTTGACGTGACAGAAGCGATGTTGAAACATTTCATAGACAAAATCAATGTGCGTGGCTTTTTATCGAAGCCTCGCATGTTGATATGCTGTCCGACGAATATCACAAAGGTCGAACAAAAAGCGATCAGAGAAGCGGCGGAGAAATCAGGGGCAAAAAGAGTGTACCTGGAAGAAGAGCCAAAAATCGCTGCGATCGGTGCAGGTATGGAAATATTCCAGCCAAGCGGCAATATGGTCGTCGATATCGGCGGGGGGACAACAGATGTTGCTGTTCTTTCCATGGGAGATATCGTCACGGCTTCCTCGATCAAAATGGCAGGGGATAAATTCGACCAGGAAATCCTCAGTTATATCAAAAAAGAGTACAAGCTGTTAATTGGTGAACGGACAGCTGAAGAGATCAAAATCAGTGTAGCCACCGTATTTCCTGATGGACGCGATGAAGAAATCGACATACGTGGCCGGGATATGGTATCCGGGCTTCCGAGGACAATCACTGTCCGTTCTCCTGAAATCGAAAAAGCGCTCCGTGAATCGGTGCAGGTCATCGTCCAGGCGGCCAAATCGGTTTTGGAGCGCACGCCTCCTGAATTGTCAGCAGATATCATCGACCGCGGTATTATCATCACTGGGGGCGGGGCGTTGATCCATGGTATCGACAAGCTGCTGGCAGAAGAACTGAAGGTTCCGGTATTAGTAGCGGAACAGCCGATGAACTGTGTCGCTAAAGGTACAGGCATCATGTTAGAAAACATCGATAAAATTGCTAAAAATAAAATCAGAAGATAATCCAGTTCAAAGGAGCGATTCCCTTGCTGAGAGGATTCTATACTGCTGCTTCCGGTATGATTGCCCAGCAGCGACGTCAAGAAGCATTGTCGAATAATATGGCGAACGTTAACACACCTGGCTACAAATCCGACCAGGGTGTCATGCGTGCTTTTCCAGAGCTGTTGATGCAGCGGGTAGAAGCGAAAGGCTTTCCATCAGGCAGGGGATTGCATGTTCCTGTGGATCAAAAAATCGGAACGTTGAACACGGGTGCATATCTGCAGGAAACCATTCCTGATTTTGCTCAGGGTGATATCCGTGAGACAGGGATTGGAACGGATATGGCTCTCATCAATGGCACCCTCCCGGACGAGATGGGTTCTGTCTATTTTACCGTGCAGAGTGATGAGGGGGACGCCCGTTATACACGAAATGGCAATTTCACCGTGGATGGACACGGCTACCTGGTGACCCAGGAAGGTGCATATGTACTGGATAATGCCGGGGATCGAATTGCAGTGGACGGATTGGAATTCCAGGTTTCTTCCGAAGGTACTGTGTCCCCCGCAGGAGGGAATATTCCGTTGGGGATTTCCTATATTGCTGATTCACGAAGCCTGGTCAAAGAAGGCAGCACTACTTTCCGTTTGGACGAAGGGGAAGCCCTGGATGCCAGGCAGGTGGCTGGCGTTAATTTTTCCGTTCAGCAGCACCACCTCGAACGTTCCAATGTAGATGCGGGTAAAACGATGGTAGAAATGATGAATACATATCGTAATTTCGAAATGAATCAACGTGTCTTGAAAGCTTATGACCAAAGTATGGACAAGGCTGTCAACGATATCGGCAGGTTGAGATAAAGGGGGCGTAAGCATGTCCGGAACGATGATACAGGCGGCAATTACGATGGGACAGCTGCAGCAGAAGCTGGACCTGATAGGTAACAATCTGGCGAACAGTAATACGCCAGGCTATAAAAGTCGTAATGCTGAATTTTCTTCCCTGCTTTACCAGCAGATTAATAACCTTGAGGAAAATGATCCTGCGCCCTCGCGAGTGACTCCTGCAGGTATCCGAAGCGGTTCAGGGGCGAAATTGGGTACGGTGACCATGGATGTAACAAAAGGCTCGCTCCAAGTGACGGATCGAAGTCTCGATGCAGCCTTAATAACGGATAATCACCTGTTTCAAATAGAAGTACCGACAGACCAGGGGACAGAGGTCCGTTATACACGGGCGGGAAATTTTTATTTGAACCCTGCAGCCAATGGCCAATTGATGCTGACGGATACCAACGGCGCTCCGGTCCTTGGGGAAGACGGTCCAATTTTTCTGGAAAAAGGTTTTAATGGATTGACGATCGGTAAAAATGGTACGATTACAGTAGAGAGAGATGAAGGACAAGCAGTCGAAGCCCGTCTGGCAATCGTAGAGGCTGTTCGCCCACATATGCTCGAAGCGGAGGGCAACAATACGTTCCGGGTGCCTGCCGGGCAGGTGACGGAAGAAATCATTCAGTCAGTGGATGAGGAAAACGTACAGATAAAAAGCGGGGCTCTCGAATCTTCTAATGTCGATTTGTCAAAACAGATGACGGATATGCTGATGGTACAACGGGCCTATCAATTCAACGGCCAATCTATATCCTTGAGTGACCAGATGAGTGGATTGGTCAATCAACTGAGATCTTAACTGTAAGGAGCTACACAACTATGTCAACAAACCCTACCGGTCAGAAACAGCCGACGACCAGAAAACAATATAAACATACATCAGAAGAACCTAAAGCAATCAAAGAAACGAAGGACAAGCCAGGGGCTGATAAGCAGGTACGCTCGAACAAAGAAAAGCCGCCGCGTCGCAGGATTTTTCCGATATGGCTGCGCCTGATTGTCATCACGATCTTGTGTGCTGTCGCATTGATTATCGGGTTGATGGTAGGTTATAGTGTGCTGGGTGACGGCCAGCCTTTGGATGTATTGAAGATCGAGACGTGGGAACACATATGGAATATCGCAACAAAAACAAAATGACACGATACGAAACCCGAACAGCATAAAGCTGAAGCGGGTTTTTTATTTTAGCATAGCACACCCCGGGACATCCAGATAATGGATGTCCCGGGGTGTGCTATTGCATTTCAAAGCGTTTTCCGAGAGGTGTTTTGTGGAACTAGAATAAAACCAGTTACAAAAGGGGGTCAGATTTTGCAAACGGACGTATTCGTAGCAGGTGGAGGAGTCGGAGGACTTGCGCTCGCCGTCAAACTGGCAAGCCGTGGCGTCCGGGTCACGGTCGCCGAACAGTTGAAAAATGAATCGCCTTTATACAAAGGAGAACTCCTCCAGCCAAAAACGATCGCCATATTAGATCAGTTAGCCGTGCTGCCGGAAGTACTAGAGCACGGTCATAAAATTGAAACTCTGGCGTTCCAGGAAGTGAATGTGAATGCCGGTGCCGCCCCTGAGGAAATCGAGAGCACGTGCATGAGCTATAACCGCATTGCGAGCAACTATAACTATGCCATTATGATTCCGCATGAAAAAATCAAAGAGATTTTAAAAAGTAAAGGCAGCCACTATGAAGATTATTTCGAGTATTTGCCGGGTGCCCGTTTTCTTGGTTTTGAAAATGGACAAGCGCAAATCAAGTATGATAAACAAACCTGTGCTGTCACGGCAGATGTCTATATCGGTGCGGAAGGACGCAGCTCGCCAACTCGACAGGCGATGCAGGTGGACATAAATCGTAAAGATTATAACCATCACTTTTTAACGGTGACAATTCCGCGTCCGGAGTCATTTCAGGAAGGGAAAATCGTAACGAGCCGAACAGCTTTCCTTGGCATGTTTCCCCTCCCCGACAATCAAATACGAACGGTGTATATGATACCGGCAGGTGAATATAAAGCAATCAAACAAAACGGTCTCGAGCATGTATATGAAGCGTACGGTCAACTGGAACCCAGGCTGAAAGAAGATGTCCGCGCCATCAAGAGTTGGAAACAGATTCAGCTGATGGTGCCGTACACCTACCATGTCTCCAGGTACGTAAGCGGCAATCTTGCGCTGCTTGGAGATGCAGCCCACACTGTTCACCCGATGGCCGGGGAAGGGATGAACCTCGCCATTCAGGATGCCGACGTGCTGGGGGAACTGCTCAGCTGGTGCAAAGAACAACAGAAGTCCTACCATGCCTGCCTTCCTTATTATGAACAGGTACGGAGACCGAGGGTTGAATTTTTATTGAAATTGAGCCATTTATCAGCGCTTGTTTATTCGTATCCTTACCGATGGTGGCGTAAGATCAGGATGCAGGCAGTGAACCGGATGTTTGAAGATGACAGGCTCCATGTCAAACAAATGCTGAATACTTCGGGCCTTGGGATGTGGAATTTTTCTATTGTAGATCGGGCAATACAAGGCAGTGTATTGCCGGTCCGGAAAAAGAAGGTTTCAAACAATCGGCAGAAACGATATATCTTTGATGAAAATGATGATTATCCATGGAAACAAAAGGATAACCGGAAGGGGAGAATGGAATGAATGAATGGACGATTGCCATGCAGGCACGCAAATGGATGAAGAAAAATGAATCATTCTTATATAGCTGGCATGCTTATGTAGGATCAGAGCTAGGGTTGTTCGATGAATTCAAGGAACCGGCGACAGTGGAGGAAGCAGCTTCACGGACAGGTTATCCGGAGGATCTGCTTGAATCCTGGGTGCAGGTCGGAGTGGAACTGAAACATTTGAAGCAAAAGGAAAACGATAAATTCCGGACCTCAAAAAAACGATGCAGTGCGCTGATGTCAGATTATGGTTCTCCCGGGGTAGCGGCATTGCTGAAAGAAATGATGGAATTGCATTTACCGACGTTACTTGCCTATCCTCATATCATGCGTTCAAAGGAACGAGCGTCATTCGATCATGAAGAATATGGAGGGATTGTCGCCGAGACTTCCGCTCTGCTGGAGCACTTTGCCATTCGTAAAATCAAACGGAAAGTACGCGAACAAAAAATTGAAACGATCGTTGACCTCGGTTGCGGTCATGGCGGCTACTTAAGGAAACTTGCTGATCACTTCCCGGATATCCAGATGATCGGTGTCGATATCAATGAAAAAGTAATTGAAAGCGCACGCCTGCAATCAAAAGATTACCCAAATCTTACGTTTGAAGTGGGAGATTTCGAAGAATGGGAACCGAAACAGGGGAAGGTCGATATGATTCTGCTCCATAACGTTTTCCACTATATCCATCCCGATGAACGCAGCAGGCTGCTTGAAAAGATCAATCACAATTTGGATGAAGATGGTGTGGTTTCTGTGATTACACCGCTCGGTGGTACCGAACACGGCAAAGCGTTTTCTTCCGCCTTCAACAGTTTCTTTGTTGCTCATTCCAATTTATTTGCTTTGCCAAAACAATCCGACCTTGATTCCATCTTTTCAAAAGGCGACTTTGACATGTTCGATCTCGACCCAATCATCAAAGAAGGATCCTGGTTTACCTTTTGGCTGACACCAAAGTCAGCAGAAAAAGTAAAGACTGATGCTGAACAAGCTGAAATCCAGGAGCACCAGGAAGCCCCTGCCAAATCAGCATCCTCCAATTGATGTGTACTACGGCAGCGGCCAGTTGCCCTCCCTGCTTTTCTCATAAATGCCTTATTCAATGATATGATCGAAAAGTCGAAGACTTGATTTCGAGATATTAGTTGTGAGGAAGGGGCGTTGGGGAACGAGTCGCTTTCCACGGGCGTTCACTGAGCCTCCTCGAGCTGACGCTCTGTGGGGTCTCACCTGGAACTCTTTTCCCGTAGGAGTCTCCCCGTTCCCCCACGCCCCTTGCCATAGGAATTTCTCGAAATCCCCATTATGGAATCGTTCTATAATGTTGAAAGATTTTGGCTATTTTATAAACTTTATAAATCCCTTATGATGAAGGTTTTTATTGTACACTTTTCTTTTTTGGAAAGGACCGTTTATTGCAAAATTGGCTGGATGGGTAGGGAAACGGCGAGACTCCCGCGGGAGAAGGGGCTAGGCGAGATCCCGCAGGGCTTT
>NZ_KI543237.1:328363-689581 GCF_000496835.1 Thalassobacillus devorans MSP14 | reverse complement strand
AAATAAATGCGTAATCGCCTTGGGAGACACGACACGCATAAGCAGAACAGCAAAAGGGAAGTGTTCTTTCTTCCCGTTGATGGACTGCTTATGTCGCGAGTGTCTAGGCGATGCAGCTGGAAAGCGAGTTGTTTCCCGGACCATCCTATCCCTTTCATGGTAACGGACCTCCCTTCATGATTCTTTGTCGAAACAGACAAACATGTATATAATAGGCATAGTTGATATCGAAAGGAGATTGTTACATATGATGAACATAAACGAAATCAAAGAAATCATCCCGCACCGTTACCCCTTCTTATTGATCGACCAGATTGAAGAAGTAGTGGAAGGAGAGCGCGCGGTCGGCTATAAAAATGTCACAGTCAATGAGCCATTTTTCCAGGGACATTTTCCGGACTATCCCGTCATGCCTGGGGTATTGATCGTAGAAGCCCTTGCACAAGTCGGAGCAGTCGCAATGCTGAAAAAGGAAGATAACCAGGGCAAGCTTGCCTTCTTCACAGGCATCGACAAGTGCCGCTTCAAGCGCCAGGTTCAGCCAGGCGACCGCCTGAAGCTTGAGGTGGAAATCGTAAGAGCCAAAGGACCGATGGGAAAAGGAAAAGCAAAAGCGACCGTCGATGGTGAGCTCGCTTGTGAAGCTGAAATCATGTTCGCTTTGAAATAAGAAGAAAATGGTCTTTCACTTTGAAAGCCAATAAACGATCCCACTGTGGACTGCACGATAAGCGTTCGGTGGACGCCTGAGGGAACAGCGCGAGCCGAAGATCCACTTGGTCAAGTGATTTTCTTGACCAAGTTAGCTGAGGTCGTGCCCGCGGCAAGCATCCACCGGTAAGCAATTCGTGAGAATCAAGCGACTCGCCAGATGGCGGGGCGTTTTTTTTTGGCCAGAAAATTACTTGTACGTGGTTTATTTATGACAAATTGGGAAAGATAGGCGTGATAAATCTTGAATAGGAGGAATAAATGATGATTAATAAATGGTGGATGAAACTTGGTGCGGCTACTTTAGCGATTTTCTTGCTGGGCGCATGTGCTACGGCAGAAGATGATGCAGGTAACAACGGAACGGAACAAAATGAAGAAGGTGACATGGAAGAAGAGGAAGGTAATACAGAAGGAAATGGAGAGAACGGGGAAGCTGCTGATGAAGAAATGAATGAAACCGAGGACATGGATGCAGAAGGGGAGCAGGCTGAAGAAGATATGACAAACGAAGATACCATGGATAATGGAGAAAATAATAACGAATGAGGAAAAGTCAGAGGCTGTGGCAGGCAGCTTCTGACTTTTTTGTTTGGAGTCACCCTTTCAGGTCGATCCGGCCGCCGAGCGTCGGGTGCTGCACCTCAGGCAAGTTAGTTTTAAGTAATGACTGACAAGAATTAACCATTATATGGACAATATGGTTATTGTTCACAAATCTGACACGATATGATGAATTTCGCGGACCTTTGGTATAGTAATATAGTCTTATGTAATAGAAAAGAGAGAAAAAGGGGATGGAGATGTGGAATGTGTTGAAGTAGCCTCCGATTATTTAATAAATCAGGATACCATGATGTTAAAACCGAATGTAACAGGAAATAAAGTATCCACCTTCGTAAGAGAAGAAAGTCATGTTATTTGTACCAACAAGAGCGTTAAAAAAATTCTTGATAATAGTTGCCTTTTGTATGGGGCCTCCTTTAATGGCCGGAGGGATTTTTCCAGAGCTTTTTTACAAACGGATAAAAAACTGCCGGTGGAAGTGAGTGCACCATCCAATATTGTGATGTTCCCTCTACGTTCTAATGTATTAGGGGAAAAGGTTTGGATCGCATACCATCATGTCAAAGACCAGCGGGTCATTTCCACTGGCAAGATGGAAATCCTTTTTACAGACAATACTACCTATCAGATTGACATCTCGAAATCTTCCTTTTCACGTCAATATAATCTGGCTGCCCGTCTGGTAAATCGGAAACACTATACATAAGTTTCAGAAGAACGAGGTTTTTGTCATTTCTGAATAGCCCTTTCGTTTTTCCCGCGGGGTTTTTATGGTAAGATGAAAACAACATATCATACCCGTGGAAACGCTTTACTGAGCCTGCTTTATGGGAAAAATTGATAGTTTTCCCGCTGTTGGTAAAGGGAAAATGAATAGGAGAGGTGATTCGGATGAAATATAGAACGGCAGCTGACATCAAAGACCTCCTGCTTGATGATCAGGAAACCATAATCAATAACATCGACCCAGAAAAAATAGATGTCTATCACTTTCTGCATGACCGCTTCAAAAAGACGGATGTCACGAAGGATCTTGTCTTCCAGTTCAACTTCCGTTATTTCTATAAGTTGGACAATCCGAGCCTGACCGAGGAATTCCAGGATCGTTTCTTTGAAATTATGGAGAACCAAAGGAATGAAAAACGGCCGAATATCGTCCGTGTCGTGACCGACCTTTACGAAGTGAAGAACCATAAAGGCAATCCGACGATGCAATTTCCGCTCGCGACGGCAATGCTACATACACTAAACGGTTATTTTCCTACTTATGATAGTGATGTAGCCAAGGCGTTCGATTTTTCATCGACGTATCATTTGAATAGCTTCTATAAAAAAATGAAAAGGTATATCAACCAGTATCGCCATACCTTTGATACGTATAGCGAGCTATTGGACGAAGAGAGTTTGCAAGTAATGTTTGATAACTTTGATAAACGTTTTCCTAAAAGCAGCCTTTCCAAAGTGAAAAAGCTGGATCTGATGGTATCAGAATTAGGGAGACATCTTTCCTGAAACGTAACAGACCGGATGACTTATTAGTCATCCGGTTTTTTTGATGTCTAGGAAGTTTAATATTGTTTAACGATGAAAGGATAAGAAAATATCCGAGGTTGCGTCATCATAAATTGTCGGGAAGCAGTTTTATTGCAAACAGTATAATGGATTAGTAATTGAAAAATCCTCCAGATTTTAGTACGATTAATCTTGTTGTGACTGACTGGTCAGATAGTGAGGAAAGTAGGGAATACATATGAACGAACGGAAGCGGCAGCTGATTGAATCAGGAATGAAGTTGTTTGCCCAAAAAGGCTACCATGCCACCTCCATACAGGAAATCGCTACGCAGAGTGGTGTTTCTAAAGGGGCTTTTTATCTGCATTTTGATTCCAAAGAAGATTTAACGCTGTCTATCTATAAATTTTATTACCAGCAAATGATGGATAAAGTGGAGGAAGTGCGTCAGATGGACCTTGATCCCAAGGTCAAAATGACGCGTCAGATCGAGATGCTCCTCACGAGCCTGATGGAGAATAAAGATTTCATTCTGATGCACCTGAGAGATAATATCTCGCTCACTCCTCAGGTCGATGACTTTCTACTTGAAATGAAAATGGAGAGTTTTCGCTGGACGAGTGAAAATCTGAAGGAACTATTCGGTTCAGCGATTGAAGACTATATTGTTGATAGTTCGATATTGATGGAAGGCATACTGAATGGTTATGCAAAATGGCTGGTCATTGACGATCTCGAGGTCGAGCCACAAAGGCTTGCCTCATTCATCCAGGAACGTATTGTCGATGTTGTCGAGGGTATGCTGAAAAAAGAGACGGAACCGTTGATAGGTTTAGATGATGTTATCCGGCATTTTCCTACATTTAAAGAGCAGGATCCCCATAGCAGGGTGAAAGAAAAGCTGACGGTGATGCGGGGGAAAATCGATACACTGAAAATGCCGAAGCAAAAGCGGGAAGACTTGCATAGCGCCATCGATGTGCTGCTTAACGAAATCAAGAAAGACCAGCCGCAGCACATTTTATTCCAGGGCATGCTTTCCCATTTTACCGGGATAACTGTTTTTCAAAGAGAATGCCAGCAAATCGCCCAGGACTTGAACATCGAATTGATTTAAGAAAGTGAGAGGAGTCTTTTTTATGAAAAAATTATTAGGTCCGGTGGTCCTGGCGGTACTTTTGCTGGGATTGATCAGCGGCTGTTCCAATAATGATAGCGAGCAGGCAGAAGAAGTCGAGCGTATTACACCGGTAGAAACCGCTGTCGTAGAAAAAGGAGATTTACGTATCGAGCGTAAAATTGTCGGACGGACCACGCCGGCAACTACCTCGCAGATCATCCCGCGTTCACCTGGAGAGCTGGTTGCTTTGAATGTGGAAAAAGGGGACCGTGTAAAAAAGGGTGATGCCATCGGTCAGGTGGATGCACAGAATTCACAGAGCCAGGTGGAGCTGCAGAAAAATGCCGTACAGCAGGCAGGGAAACAGCTTGAAAACGCCCGGATTTCAAGACGGCAGGCAGCACTCGGCGTAGAAAACGCGAAAAAGCAATTAGCTGCAGCTAAGCAGGCCCGGCAGGCACAGGCCCAACAGTCTAAAGGACAGATACAGGCGGCCTATCAGCAATATGAACAAGCGAAAGAGCTTGCCGATCAGACGAAAAAGTTAGCGGATGAAGGTACGATTCCGGAAGTTTTATATCAACAGGCGAAAAGCCGTGCAGACCAGGCCTATGCCCAGTATGAGCAGGCGAAAAATCAGACCGTACCTTCTTCTGCGGAAATCGAGCAGGCTGAAGCGCAAGTAGATCAAGCGCAGTCTCAGCTCAACCAGGCTGAAGTTGGTGTCGAACAGGCAGAACTTCAAGTTGAGCAGGCGCAGGTCCAATTGAACCAGGCCCAGGAGCAGGCTTCCAACAATACCATTTACGCAGGGGCCACAGGTGAAATCACTTCTTTGGAAGCACGGGTTGGTGATATGGTGTCCAATCAGCAGCCGATCGGCGCGATTGTCGCATTAAATCCGATGACTGCTGAAGCTGCCGTGACAGCAGACCAGCTCAACCTGTTTGAAGAAGGTCAGGAAATTGATGTGAAAATCAATGGGGTGGAGAAAACGATCACCTCTACGGTGGAGTATGTCGCCTCCGTGCCAAATGATACGGGTTTGTACCCTGTGGAAGCGACAATTGCCAATGAATCAGAAAAGGTTAAGCCAGGCATGATGGCGACCTTCCTGCTTCCGGAGACCGTCGTAGCTGATACATTCCTAGTCCCGACGGAAGCAGTAGTAGAAGAAGGTGGAGAAGCGTATATCTACCAAATCCTTGAGGAGAAAGCAAAGAAAATTGCAGTGACCGTCGTTGAAGCACAGTCTGAAACCACTGCGATCGAAGGTGAAATTACAGCGGGAGCTGAAATCGTCACCACCGGGCAATTGACCCTGACAGATGGAGCTAAAGTCAGCATCATAAAGGAGGATGCCTGATTTGAAACTCGTAAACGAATCCGTCAAACGCCCGGTCGGCGTCATTATGATTGTGCTGGCCATATTAGCTCTGGGCATCATGTCCTTACGAAATTTGGCTATCGATTTGTATCCGGAAATCGATCTGCCAATTGCGGTCGTATCTACCAACTATCCGGGAGCAGCACCACAGGAAACGGAGAAATTGATCAGTGAACCAATTGAATCGTCGGTTAGTGCGATTGAGGGCATGGAAACCGTGCAATCACAATCGCAAACTGGAGCATCCATCGTGTTCATGCAGTTCAATACCGGAGTCAACCTGGATAACGTACTATTGGATGTCCGTGAAAAAGTCGATCAGGTGAAGGGGATGCTCCCTGAAGGAGCAGGCGAACCGAACGTGCTTCGTTTTGACCCCCAGCAAATTCCTGTCATGTGGGTCGGCCTAACCGGTGACAGTCCGGAAGAATTGCAGCAAATCGCAGAGAACCGGGTTGTCCCTTTTCTTGAACGTCAGGAAGGCGTAGCCTCTGTCAGTATTGAAGGAGGAAAAGACCGGGAAGTCCGTGTCCTGATCGATCGCGGTCAGATGAACGAATATGGGCTTAATAGCCAGACCATCATTCAGACTTTGAACGCCGCAAACCAATCGGCTTCCGCCGGGGCGGTTGAAAAAGGAGATAAAGACCTGCAGATACGAATCGCCGGTGAGTTCGAATCTGTGCAGGAAATCAAAGATACCTTATTGCAAACAGAAGGCGGGGCGCAAATCCGCCTCGATCAGATTGCAGATGTGAAAGATACCTATGAAGACACTTCAACGATTTCCAAGGTTAACGGCCAGGCATCCGTAGTTTTGTCAGTCTTGAAAAAATCAGATGGAAATACCGTGGAAACGGCGAATAATGTTACATCCGCCATGGGAGATATCAAAGAACGTCTTCCGGAGAATGTCAACATGAAAGTCGTGCTGGACACTTCTCAATTCATCACCCAGTCGATCGATTCGGTGATGATGAATATCATCATCGGCGGGGTGTTTTCTGTTCTGGTTTTACTCTTATTTTTAAAAAGTATCCGTGCCACGCTGGTCATCGGAATATCGATACCGATTGCCATCATTTCAACGTTCACCTTGATGTACTTCACCGGGGAAACGTTGAACGTCCTTACCATGGGAGGACTGGCGCTGGGAATCGGGATGATGGTCGATAGTTCCATTGTCATTCTGGAAAACATCGTCAACTACCGGCAGCAAGGATATTCCATGATGGAAGCAGCAAAAGAGGGCGCGTCGGAACTCGCACCAGCCGTTATTGCATCGGCGACGACAACGATCGTCGTGTTCCTGCCGATCATTTTCGTAGAAGGAATTGCATCAGAGCTGTTCACGCCGCTTGCTTTGACCATTTCCTTTGCACTGATTGCCGCCTTGATTGTATCAGTAACCTTGATTCCGATGCTATCTTCCAAGCTATTGACGAAACCATTACAGACATCGGGACGACGGTACTGGTTCGACCGCTTTTTAGCCAAAGTGAACAATGGCTACCAGTCCATGCTGCGTCGGGTGTTGAAGTGGAGGAAAACGACCGTTCTCGTGACCCTGTTAGCGATTGCAGGCAGCGGGTTCCTTGTTCCGATGATCGGAACTGAATTCATTCCCCCGTCAGACCAGGGGCAGATCGAGATCAGTGTGACGGCTCCTGCCGGGACATCGCTTTCGACAACCGAAGAAGTTACAGAAAAAGTGAATGAAAAACTAAAAGCCTATGAAGATGTCATCGAAACAAATTATGTGACTATCGGAGGCGGTGGATTCGAAAGTTTTTCATCGTCCGCCAATGAAGCCACTTATACGATGCAGCTTGTCGGGCCGGACGACCGGGAGCGGAGCACTAGTGAAATCATGCAGGCGATTGATAAAGACGTTTCCGGGGTGCCTGGAGCGGAGATCGCCGTCAGTGAAATTGGAGCAGGTCTTGGAACAGGAGCCCCTGTTCAAATTCAGTTGAATGGACCGGACTACGAGGTCTTAAGTGAACTGGCTGAACAGGTCGTCTACATGATAGAAGATGTAGACGGGGTCCATAACCCGGAGTCTTCCACCAACGAGGGACGCCCGGAAATGCAAGTCCAGGTCGACCGTGACAAAGCGGCTCAGTACGGTCTCAGCTACCAGCAGGTGCTCAGCCAGGTTGAGCTCGGATTCAACGGTCAGGTAGCGACTCGTTACCGGGATGGAACCGACGAAATAAATGTCCGGATGATTTTGCCGGAAGAAGAGCGCCGGACGATTGCCGATCTGGAAGGCATGACCCTGCAGACACCGACCGGCTCATTGATTCCGCTTGCCAGTGTGGCAGAACTGAAACAAGTACAGGGACCGGTTACTTTGCTGCGTGAAAACCAGCAGCGCCAGGTCAACGTAGAAAGTGAAATTGTCGGACGCGACCTTGGAAGTGTGACAGAAGATATCAGGAAGGAACTGGAGCGCTTGAATTTTCCCGATGAATACAGTTATGAAATCGGCGGCCAGGCGCAGGATATGCAGGAAGCCTTTGGAGACTTGGCATTGGCGCTTGTATTCTCAATTTTCCTTGTTTATGCCGTCATGGCTGTACAATTCGAGAACTTCCTGTTCCCGTTAATCATTATGTTTTCGCTTCCGACCATAATCATCGGTGTCATGCTTGGCTTGTTCACAACCGGCTTGCCATTGAGTCTGCCGGCATTCGTCGGTATCATCATGCTTGCGGGGATTGTCGTTAACAATGCGATTGTACTCGTAGACTATATCAACATATTGCGCAGAAAAGGCATTGACCGCTACGAAGCGATTTTAGAAGCCGGTCCAAGCCGAATGCGTCCGATTCTGATGACGACCTTGACGACTGTTCTCGGGATGATTCCGCTCGCCCTTGGTCTCGGCCAGGGGGCAGAAGCCCAGCAGCCGCTTGCTGTCACCATCATTTTCGGATTGACGATCTCCAGCTTATTCACGTTATTGTTGATCCCGGTCGTCTATACCTATTTCGACGACCTTTCCGATAAAGTTACGGGCTGGTTCCGGAAAGATAAGTAAGGCTGTGTGCCAAAAGCCAGCGATGTGATACGCAAATTCATTTAAAACGAAAACCCGTTTGATTGGATAAACAATCAAACGGGTTTTTCATCGTATTTTTTATGAACATGTCAATTCTCGTCTCCGTAGCGGTCAATTTTGATCAGGTCCCAGGTTGTGACGATTCCAAGGGGTTTACTATGCTGGGAACCATCCCCTGTAATAATGACTGCTTTCAATTTCAGGTTTTGCTCGAAACTGCGTTCGAATGAAGATTCCAGATCGAAGATGGAGTTTTTTTCGCTTAAAAAACGGACGTTATGATTCTTTTCCAGCTTCAAAATGTCAGAAGCACGGACCTCGCCCATCTGAATACAGTCGTTATGCATGTTACGGGACAGCCAGCGCACAACCCCGTCATTCGTCAACAGCCCCAGAAACTGCTGATCCTCTCCGTAAATAGGGAATTGGGAGACTTTGAAACGATTGAATGCCTCGACAATTTTTGTCAGATGAGAGTTCGATTTGAAAAAAAGCACAGGCCGTGTCGCAACATCGATCGCTTTTGGCGGCTGATCAAGCGTTTGTTTAATTTTTTCTATTTCTTCCACGACTTCCCGGTGCGGGTAGGCAATGTAGTAATCATCGCGTATTTTTTCATGGACGAGCGCATTTCGCAGCTTCGCATATTGTTTTAAATTGTCAAAATGATGCCGGATGACACTATGTTTTATCTTGGAGCGTTGAAGCAGTTCCATGAAATTGTCGTTTTTTGGATACCCGTTGATCATTTTCAATTGCTGGTGAATTTGATTGAATGCAATCTCGAATCGTTCCGCGAGCTCCAATTCTTGTCTGGATCCGTCCATCGTTGACACCTACTTTGTATGTAAAAATGATGTTTCCTCTTATTATAACGGAATCCGGATTAAAAAAACATCAGGGATGGCAGTACGTAGAGAAGATACACAATTAAATCACGATAAATGCCTGATACCGAGGCGGAACTGGATGTCTCTCAAATAGGAGACACGGCCGGTCATTGTCTGTTTTTTTGCATATTAGTGACCAAATAGCAATAAAATGTAATAAAGTTTCATTAATTGTATTGTATTAAGTAATATTATTTTGTAAGATATACAGTAAGTTAAAATATTAGAAATTGGAGCAAAGCATATGAGCAATCAATTGATTTTTATCCAGGAAGCACTGGACAGCTGCAAGCCCTCGGAAAAGAAAGTAGCCGATTACATTTTGCGGCATCCCGACGAAGTAGTGAATTTATCGATCCAGAAGCTTGCAGAAAAAACCGAAGTGAGTGAAGCGACAATCATCCGGCTTTCTAAAAAACTTAAATGTAAGGGTTTTCAGGAACTCAAGTTGACCATCGCAAGAGAAATGGCTGTTTTTGAAACATCGACAGAAAAATACCAGGACATCCCCGATGACGATTCTATCGAGTCGCTGATCAACAATGTTTCCTATAATAATATCCAGTCATTGGAAAATACGCTGAACATCCTGGCTCCGGAAGATGTGGAAGCAGCCATCCAATTGATGACCAAAGCCCGCAAGATTGCGGTTTACGGCATTGGTGCTTCCGGTTTCATCGCACAGGATTTCAAGCAGAAGCTGACCAGGATCGATAACTGGTGTGAAGTTGGTCTCGATATTGATGCCCAGCTGACGATTTCCGCCAACCTGACCAAAGAAGACGTCGCATTCGGTGTCTCCTACAGCGGCCAGACTCGCGATATATACGAATCATTGAAGGTCGCCAAAGACAATGGTGCGACGATCATCACGCTCACAAAAATGGGTGAGAACCCAGTATCTTCACTGGCTGACATTGCTTTATATACAACCTCACTTGAAAAAAATATCCGAAGTGGTGCCACCAGTTCACGAATCGCTCAGTTGAATGTCATCGATATTTTGTTTCTTGGAATTACGCGTTCCAATCAGGCGGCTAACATCGAAGCTCTTGATAAAACAAGAAAGGTGGTGAAAATGATTAAGTGATCACATCCTACATGCACCATCTCGTCGAAAATCGGGAGGTCCCCGGCGCCGTTGTTCTTGTTAATGTCAAAGGGGAGCGGAAATATTTTGAGGCGTTCGGGGGTTACCAGGCCAGAGACGGGACCAGCAGGAAAACCACAACGTCTACCTGGTTTGATGCAGCTTCATTGACGAAAGTGATGGCAACCCTGCCGGCAGCTCTTTATCTCATTAATCGGGAAAAACTGGCCCTTCATGCACCGGTTCAACACTACATCCCGGAATTCACCTTCAAGTCCATCACCATCTATCATCTTTTGACCCACACAGCAGGATTATCCGCCGACTTATCTCATAAAAGCCGTTGGCATAAACGGAATATCTTTCATGAATTGCTCGCTTCGACACTTGTTACCAAGCCTGGTGAGACAGTGAAATACACAGACCTTGGCATGATATTGCTGGGGAAAGTGATCGAAAGAGTCACGGCCAAACCCTTAAATGACCTGGTAGAAACAGAGCTTTACCCACGCTGGAACATGCCAAACACTACATATCTACTAACGGAAAAACAGAAGATGGAAACAGCCTCGACCGAATGGGACAACGGGCAGTACCTTCAGGGGGAAGTCCATGATGAAAAAGCATTCCAAATGGGCGGCGTAAGCGGAAACGCCGGATTGTTCACTACCGCTGAAGACATGGAGGCCTACGGGCTGAAATGGCTCTACCCTGATTCCCAGGCTGTAATTGACCCGTACTTACTTAAAGGAGCCTGCCAGGAACATAAACAGGGACGCGGACTCGGCTGGGAGGTTTGGAACAGGATAGGGGACCCGCCTTCATGTGGAGAACATTGGCCGCCCGGATCCTTCGGCCATACCGGATTCACAGGCACGAGCCTCTGGATCAACCCTAAGGATGAAATCATCACCGTTTTGCTGACGAATGTCGTGCATTATGGAAGAAACCATAACCTGAAAACGATTCGAAAAGAATTACACAGTCATGTGCATCAATGTTTTGCAAAATAAAAATCATTTTTACAGGAGGTAAGAAAATGGGGAAAATCACGAAAGGTTGGATGATTGGATTTTTAGCGTTCATTTTGATTTTAACCGGCTGTTCGTCAGATGCAGGGTCAGAAGAAGGCGGAGACAGCAGTAACGAAGGCAGCGGAGACACCGTCACATTGCAAGTGGGGAGCTGGCGGACGGAAGATACAGCAAAGTACGAAAAGCTGTTTGAAGCTTTCAACGAAAAGCATCCTGACATCAAGTTAGAGTTCAAACCATCGAAAAATACCGAATACAATACGATTCTGAACACAGAGTTGAAAAGTGGAGAAGGACCAGACATCCTTCAGCTTCGTCCTTATGCAGCGGGTGCTGAGCTTGCTGATGCAGGTTACCTAGAGCCGATTGACGATCTTAATGGATTGGATACATTCCCTGAATCATCTTTAATGGCAGCGCAAGGTTCTGATGGTACGCAATATGGTGTTCCGTTGAACATGAGTACGACGCAAATGTTCTATAATAAGAAGATTTTTGATGAACTGGGATTGGAAGAACCACAAACCTACGAAGAGTTCATTGAAATCAATGAAACTTTGAAAAAGGAAGGGTACACGCCACTTGCGATGGGTACCAAAGAAGGCTGGCTGATGTCTTTGATGCACGGAATCGTCGGACCATCTCAATATGGAGCTAACGAATTCGTTGAAAAAATTGAAAACGGAGAAACCAATTTTGTCAGTGATGAGTTCAAGGCTTCTATCGAGGCGATGGACGAATTAAAAGCTTACTTCCCGGACAACTATGAAGGACTTGGAATGGAAGACATCCGTACCTTATTCTTCACAGAAAAAGCAGCGATGTTCCCGTTGGGAAGCTGGGAAATCGAAGTATTGAAGGAAATGAACCCTGACCTGCAGCTTGACTTCTTCATGATGCCATCAGCAGACGGCAAAGAACCGACCATTACTACCTGGGTCGACGGGTCATATGCGATCAATGCTAACTCTGAACATAAAGAAGAAGCGAAGAAGTTCCTAGAGTGGATGACGACAGAAGAGTTCGGTCAAATGTTCACGGAAGAATTCAGCATGGTCAGCGCTGTACCTGGTGTCCAATCCGATAACCAGCTGGTCAGCGATCTAGCCAA
This sequence comes from Thalassobacillus devorans MSP14, assembly GCF_000496835.1. GTDB lineage: Bacteria > Bacillota > Bacilli > Bacillales > Halobacillaceae > Thalassobacillus > Thalassobacillus devorans_B. The sequence goes on along the minus strand of NZ_KI543237.1, from coordinate 677,092 downwards.
AGCGGCAGAGCAAAACTCAACGCCATACTTGATTCTGGTTCATTTCGCAAAAGGAAATCCATCAACGAAAGCGACATTGGAAACAGAACTGCAAGGTATGTATTTAGGAGAACAGACAACTGAAGGAGTAGCCGAAGCAGTTCAGAAAAGTGCGGAAAGCTACTACGAGCCTTTTCAAAAATAATTATTCAAGGCGGTGAATACGTTGAATACTGCTGAATCTCAAGTCAAAGCTGTCAACAAGCCAGCTGCAAAAACGAAAACCAAAAGGAAATGGAAAAGATGGGCTATCCATCTTTTCCCTATTCCCGCCTTAGCTATTTATGGACTATTTATTGTTTATCCAATTCTTGCTGCATTTACATACAGTTTATTTGATTGGGATGGACTCGTCCGTGGTGCATTCATCGGACTGGAAAACTTCCAGGCTCTATTTTCATTGGAGCCATATAAAGAGTTATTCTGGAATGCTTTCCAGCACAATATCGTTTACTTCACAGGACAATTGATTGCACAGAACGGGCTGGCATTCATACTCGCATTCATCATTTATAAAAAAATCAAAGGGGCGGAATTCTTCAAAATCGCCTTCTTCATGCCTCGTCTACTATCGATTATCGTTGTCGGTTTCCTCTGGAAACTGATCTTGAACCCGAACTTCGGGGCACTCAATGTGATTTTAGGAAAATTCGGTTTGGAATCGCTGCAAAAAGCGTGGCTTGGCGATCCGGATACGGCACTCACAGCTATCATTCTCGTAAACTCGTGGTTCGGTTTAGGGTTTGCTGTTTTGATTTTCCTGGCGGGTATGCAATCGATCCCCCACGAATTGATTGAGGCTGCGACGTTGGATGGCGCGAAAGGGTGGAAGATGATGAGCAAAATCATTATCCCATTGATGATGCCTGCGATCACTATCATCACTGTACTGACATTCATCCAGTCGTTCGAGGCATTCGAGCTCGTGTATGCCATGCAGGGGTCGCAAGGGGAGCCATACCATTCAACCGACACACTGGCAATCTATTTCTATCGTCTCGCGTTCGGCGGGTCATCCGGCGGCGGATCGTCTGCAATTGGGTTAGGGTCGGCATTGGCAGTCGTGTTGTTCCTATTTATCTCGGTTTTCACAGCAATTTTGCTTTATTTCATGAGGAAAAAAGAAGTAGAAATGTAGGAGGGGATGAACATGAAACAAAACATCTGGACCAGACCGCTGTATTACGTCATTGCTTTTGTAGTCGCATCCATCAGTTTGTATCCGATATTCCTGATGATCATGTCCTCCTTCAAGCCAAGCAACGAAATTTTCATGAACCCGTTGTCCCTTCCGAAAAGCTTCAGCCTGGAGCCTTACCGGAACCTGCTTGAGCAAGTACCGTTCATGACATACTTCTATAATAGCGTCGTCGTAAGTGTGACAGCAGTACTGTTGATATTGATTTGTGGCTCGCTTGCGGCTTTCTATATCGCCCGGTACACCTTCTGGTGGAATAACGCTTTATTTTTCTTTTTCCTGATGGGGATGATGATTCCGATCAAATTAGGAATCGTGCCATTATTCATTTTGATGAAAGACCTTGGACTGACCAACTCGTTATGGTCATTGATCTTCATTTACACGGCCACCGGAATTCCGTTGTCGATATTGATTTTGACAGGTTTTTTCCGGACAATGCCGATCGAGCTGGAAGAAGCGGCCCGGATCGATGGCGCGACCGATCTCCGGATTTTATGGAATGTCCTCTTGCCATTGATGCGTCCGGCGCTTGGAACGGTCATGATCATCAACTTCATTCAGGCGTGGAACGATTTCTTTTTCCCGCTCATCTTCATCTCGAATGAAATGAAAAAGACGATTCCAGTCGGGATGCTGTCGTTGTTCGGTGAGTATTCTGCCGATTGGGGAGCGTTATTCGCAGGACTGACATTATCTTCGCTGCCGATGATGATTCTTTTCTTCATCGCTTCAAAACAGTTCATGGAAGGACTGACTGCCGGTGCCATCAAATAACAGATACTTTATCGGAATGGATGGCGGAGGCACGAAAACAGAGCTTGTCATCGGTGATGAGACCGGAAATGTGATGTTGTCGAAAACAGGAGCGTCCACGAACTTGAAGTCACGAAAGGAAACCCAGGTGAGAAATACGGTCCATCAGTTGCTTAAAGGCTCTATCAACCCTATCCCGGAGCATATTTTTGTAGCGGCAGCTGGAGGCGACCGCAGGGAAGATAAGCATCGCTGGAAATCATGGATGCGTGACATTGTCGGTGCTGACAGTCCGGTTACCGTAGAAAATGATGCCATCGCCGCTTTGGCTGGCACGACTTTTTCTAAACAAGGGACCGTCCTGATTGCCGGGACCGGTTCGATCATTTATTCGTTCCAGCCCGGGGCTGATCCGTTACGAACCGGCGGATGGGGCTACCTGCTTGGCGATGAAGGAAGCGGGTATGATATTGGCAGGCGCGGTCTACAGGCAGTCATGCAAGCGTATGATGGCAGGCAGGAAAAAACAATATTGAGGGATCGTTTATTGAAACGATTTGGTTTAAAAAGCCCGGAAGAGATGATCACGTTCATTTATGAACATGAATACCCCAGGCAGGTGATCGCCTCGACAGCAAATGATGTGATAGCGGCCGTATCGGAGGGCGATACAGTGGCCGAAAGCATTGTCGGCACTGCAATCGAAGAGCTGTTACAATTGATCGAAGCCCATAGGAAAAAAGCACAAACTGCAACACCGGTCGTTCTGGCAGGCGGCGTTTTTCAATCGCGATATTTTACGGAATTATTCCGAAACAAAAGCGATACACGTTTCCATCCGAAGGTTGAATTTTTACAAACGGAAATGCCGCCGGCCGTTGGTGCGTACTGCTGCGCATTGCTTGAAGCAGGTATATCGGTGACCGATACGATGATAACCACCATGAAAGAATCATATAAGCAAGTCCAATCAAAAACAGAGAAATTGGGGGCTGAATGAATGGGTGACACAAAAGAAAGAACGTTAACCGAATCAAGACATAGCAAGTCCCACCAACTGGATGAATTATCGACTATGGAAATCATCAGACTGATGAACGAGGAAGACCGCACAGTCCCTGCTGCTATTGAAAAAAAACTCCCGCAAATCGAAGCAGCGATTGATATCATTGTCGCCGCATTGAATCAAGGCGGCCGGTTGATCTACATAGGAGCTGGCACGAGCGGCAGGCTGGGTGTACTTGACGCATCCGAATGTCCGCCCACATTCGGGGTCCCGGAAACCCTGGTCCAGGGTATCATCGCCGGTGGCGATCATGCGCTGAGGCATGCGATCGAAAATGCGGAAGATGACTGGGACGAAGGTGAGAGAGCGATCCAGGAAGCGGCTGGCCCAAAAGATGTCGTAGTAGGTATTGCTTCAAGCGGGCGCACGCCATATGTATTGGGCGCCGTCGACGCAGCCAAACGACTTGGAGCAAAAACGATCGGACTGACCTGCAATGACAATACACCATTGTCGGCAGCAGTCGACTATCCGATCGAAGCATTAGTCGGACCTGAAGTATTGACCGGATCGACCAGGCTGAAAGCAGGTTCTGCCCAGAAAATGGTCCTGAATATGCTTTCGACCGCCTCCATGGTCAAAACCGGAAAAGTCTATAAAAATTTAATGGTGAATGTCCAGGCGACCAACGAAAAACTGAAGCAGCGCTCGGTATCCATCATCCAGGAGCTGACCGGTGTTTCTGAATCAGAAGCACGCGAGGCAAGCTCCCAGGCGGGGGGAGATGCACGAATCGCGATCCTGATGCTGATGTTTCGAATCGAAGCGGATAAAGCATTAACTATCCTAAAAGAAGAAAATGAACATTTTTCAGCAGCAGTCAAACGGTTGAAAAACCAATAACAGGGTGTAGCAGAAAGAATTTATCACCGATTAATCAGCAATATAATAGAATAGAAGCGAGAAACGTCCAGGAACCCTTCCTGGGCGTTTCTCTTTATAGGAAAACCGGCAGGGCGGGACCTTAAATCAATAGTTTTTTCCTTTTACTCTATCACCAGCCTCGCAATAGGTCTAATTACTCAAAAACACCCCCTTAAACCCTATTAAATTTCCAATTTTTATCATTCGACAAAACTAGAACTGATTGCCTGACAAAAATCTACAAACATTAACAAGCTTTCTATAGTATATTTTTCTTAATAAATAAGACAAATTCTTCAGAAAACGGCAAACTTGTTGAAAAATGAGGGCGCAAAGTCGCAGGCCTAAGGGGGAAGTTTTGTTCACGGAAAATGCTACTATGGCGGCTGGACTGCCTGGAAGACTATTAATTGGAGGATCAAAAACGATGACAATTTCAAAACAGGCGAAAACAGAAGAGCTGGACACGGAATGGGTGGAATTGATGAAAGAGGCAAGGGAGCTGGGAATGAGCAGAGATGATATCAGGGCATTCTTTTCTTTGATGAAAACAGATAAGCAAAATTCGTTGAACAGATGAAGTTTCCTGCCGCTGTACTTGATGTTTCGATCCATTACATACTTCACGGCGAACAGGAAGAGCAGTATTTAGACAAAGGCTGGATGGAACTCGGAAAGGAAGCGCTGGAGTCAGGTGTCACGAAAGAGCAATTCAAAGAGTATCTTGAGTTCAACAAATGGAAAAGGAAGCAAAATTAATAAAACCCTTGCAAAAGGACGGGGAAGACCCGGCTTTTGCAAGGGTTATTGTTTTTAGAAAATCTAGTTTTTCTCAGTAGCGTGGCCTCCGAATTCGTGACGAAGGGCGGATACCACTTTTCCTGTGAACGTATCGGTTTCCTGTGAGCGATAGCGCATCATCAGTGCAAGGGCTATAACTGGAGCTGGAGTCTCGAAGTCAAGTGCTGTTTCGACCGTCCACTTTCCTTCTCCGGAAGAGTTCATAACCCCTTTTATTTCATCGAGGTTGGCATCTTTACGGAAAGCGTCCTGCATCAGTTCCATCAGCCAGCTGCGAATGACGGAACCGTGGTTCCATACTTTCGCAACCTCTTCGTAGTCATAGTCGAACGGACTTTTTTCCAGCAGCTCGAACCCTTCACCGATAGCGGCCATCATGCCGTATTCAATGCCATTGTGAACCATTTTCAAGAAGTGGCCGCTGCCGCCTTTTCCGGTATAAAGGTAGCCATCTTCGACAGATAAGTCGCGGAACAACGGCTCGATGACACCGAAAGTTTCTTTGTCGCCACCGATCATGAAGCAGGCTCCATGACGGGCACCTGAAATCCCGCCGCTCGTGCCGACATCGAAAAACTGGATGCCTTTAGCGCTCAGCTTCTCATGATTGGCCAAAGTTTTTTTATAATTGGAGTTGCCGCCATCAATCAGGATATCCCCCTCCGCTAACAATGGGGACAATTCTTCGATCACCTGGTCGGTGATTTCCCCGGCAGGTACCATCATCCAGATGACACGCGGGGTATCGAGCTGATCAACAAGCTCCTGATAGGACCCGGCACCGCTGCCGCCTTCTTTTTTAAAGTTTTCGATGGATTCTTCATTAACATCATAAGCAACAACTTCATGATTTTTTTCCAGCATCTGGGCTCCAATGTTGAAGCCCATCTTTCCTAAACCGATTAAACCTGCTTTCATATCGCAAACCTCTTTTCTCTTATTTTATACAAACATACTTAACACAAGTGCTACACCAAATCCTACAAGTCCGATCAGTGTTTCCATCACTGTCCAGGATTTCAAAGTCTCGGTTTCCGTCAGGCCGAAGTAACGGTTGACAAGCCAGAAACCTGAATCATTGACATGGGATACGACCGTTGCACCGGAAGCAATGGCAATTACTAATAGACCAAGCATCGGTTCACTGACCTGGAACGAATCGAGCAATGGTGAAACCAGTCCGGCTGCAGTAATCATCGACACCGTCGCGGATCCTTGTGCAATTCGAACAATCGTCGCAGTAATAAAGGCGAATATGATCAGTGGCATTTGAACATCTTTCATCAAGTCAGCAAGTATGTCCCCGATACCAGAAGTGATCAGCATTTCGCCGAAGACCCCACCGGCCCCGGTGACGAGGATGATGATACCGGCTGGTTCCAATGCTTTTGTTGTGATCTGCTGAATTTCTTCCTTTTTATATCCACGTTTGTAACCGAAGACATAAAAGGTTAGCAATGCCGCAGCAGTCAGAGCTACGAATGGGTGACCGATGAAGGTCAGGATGCTTTGCAGCTGGCTGTCTTCCGCAAGCACCAGGCTGGCAGTCGTATTGAGCAGAATCAAAGCCAGTGGCAGGGTAATGATACCGACGACACTTTTGAAGCTCGGGAGATCACGGTCGTACTCTGTTTCTCTGATTTGTTCCATCATATATTCTGGCACACCGACATGGATTTTTTTAGCGATATACTTACCGAAGATCGGACCGGCAATGATCATAGCCGGAATACCAGCCATAAAGCCGAACAAAATGACCCAGCCAAGGTCTGCGCCAAGCAGGGATGCGACCGAAATTGGTCCCGGTGTCGGCGGGATGAAGCTGTGGGTGACGGCAAGACCGGCTAATAGCGGGATACCAAAATACAAGAGCGATTTTTTCGTTCTCTGTTGCAGGCTGTACAGGATTGGAGCAAGGATGACCAGCGCAACATCGAAAAATACCGGAATAGAGACGATAAAACCTGTCAGGCCGAGAGCCCAGCTGATGTTCTTTTCGCCGAACTTATCCATGAGCGTCAAGGCGAGTCGTTCGGCACCGCCGGATACCCGGAGCATTTCCCCGAACATGGCGCCAAGGCCGATGATAACGGCGATAAACCCTAACGTACCGCCCATTCCTTTTTCTATCGTACTGATGATATCCTGTAACGGCATACCGACAACAAGTCCAATGATGATACTGACGAGCAGGAGCGCGATGAACGCTTGCAGTTTCGTACGCATAACCAAAAATAATAGCAATAAAACACCGAGGACGGCGGTAATAATCAGTCCTGCAGTTGAATCCATTTCAAAAATCCCCTTTCTAGTCTAACTTAGTTGATAGTTTCTGATCCCCGTGACCATGCTTCCGCTGGAAGTCAGAGATCGCTTTGAACTCTTGGCCCATTTGACGGGCAAGCCGCAAAAATATTGGTTTCAGGTCCCGATAGACATGAATGTTTTCTTCAATCGGGCTGTGTTTCACTTTCGTGTGGATGACCTGTTTGACGCTGGAAATGTCATCAACCATCCGGAGTGCATTCATCGCCAGCCAGGCAGCTCCGAGGCATGAACTCTGGTGACTCTCTGGAATGACGATGTCTGCTTCGAAAATATCAGCCATCATCTGCCTCCATAATTCTGAACGGGCGAATCCGCCGCCGGCCCGGAATTCCTTTGGCTCAACACCTGCTTCAATAAGGGCGATTACGACCGAATACATCTGGAACATCACACCTTCCAGTACGCTTCGCACCATATGGTTACGGCCGTGGTTCAACGTCAAGCCGAAGAACATACCTTTCGTATCTGCATCCCAGAATGGGGCGCGTTCTCCAGTCAGATAAGGGAGAAACAACAGACCATCAGCCCCTGGGCGGATTTTTTCGGCGCGCCTGGTGAGCTCATTGTAAACCTCTCCATCCTGAATGTTCTGGAGGTCAGGGTACAGCTCATCACGAGCCCAGCGGAAAGCGATCCCGCCATTATTGATCGGGCCGCCGATCACCCATTGTTCATCAGTCAGGGCATAACAGAAAATCCTCCCTTTCGGATCAACGGTCGGACGGTCTACCACCGTGCGGATAGCGCCGCTCGTTCCAATTGAACAGGCGACAATACCTGGATCGATGGCCCCCACGCCAATGTTGGCGAGCACGCCGTCGCTGGCTCCAATGACTACTGGTGTGCCAGACGGGAGGTGAAGGCGTTCTGCCAATTCGTCGTCCATTCCATTGATGATTTGTGTCGTAGGTACCGGCCTGGATAGCTGTTGTTCTGTAATTCCGGCCAGCTCCAATGCTTCCTGATCCCATTCCAGGTTTTCCAAGTGGAAAAATCCAGATGCGGAAGCAATCGAATAATCGACGACAAAGCGATGAAACCAGCGGTAAATGATATATTCTTTGATGGATATCCATTTATCCGCCTTGGCGAAAATTCCAGGCTCACGATTTTGGAACCATAACAGCTTTGTGAGTGGCGACATAGGGTGGATTGGTGTTCCGGTTCTGAGATAAATTTCATGACCGCCATTTGTTCTTAATGTTTCTGCCTCTTCCACTGATCGCTGGTCTGCCCAGGTGATGACATTGGTCAGAAGCCTTCCGTTTTCGTCCAGGGCAAGCAGACTGTGCATGGCGGCGCTGAAGCTGATGCCTGTAATGGAAGCGCTTTTACCGGCGGCTTTTTTTGCTGCCTCCTGTAGTGTATATATCACTGCCTGATAGATCTCTTCCGCATCCTGTTCCTTATGGGTTGGAACAGGGGAGTAAAGCGGGTACCCTTGTTCCACTTCGGCCCAAATCTGTCCCGCAGTATCGTATGCGAGCGTTTTCGTACTGGTGGTGCCGATATCTATAGCAAGTACGACAGATGTTTTCATCCATTTCCCTCCAAACTATAAAGCGTTTTCAGATTAAAATATAACAATGAAAATTATTTTCTTTGACTACGATTATACAATAAATTTTTTTTGATACAACTCATTATTGTGAAAAAATATTTCATCAGATTACTTTTCATTAAATTGTAAATCGTTTAAACTGATTACATGTCTTGAAAAAGGGGGAATACATTGTGGCTGAAGCGCCTTCACACGTAATGCAGCGAGTTCGATCGACCTATCAGCAATTCAGTGAAAAAGAAAAGCAGATTGCGGATTACATCATTTCCAATCCGGAAAAAATCGTCCATTCATCCATCAACCAGGTCGCAGATGACTTGAAAGTAGCTGACGCAACTGTATTCCGCTTCTGTAAGCGGCTCGGTTTCAAAGGATATCAGGCGCTGAAAATCGCCCTGGCCTCCGAACTGGTCAGTCCGATCAAAGACATCCATGAAGAAATTGATGAAAACGACTCCGAAATGGAGATCATGAAAAAAGTTTTTCAGGCAAACATCAATGCTATTGAATATACGAGAGAAATACAAAATGAAAAAAATTTTCAAAAAGCCTTAACCTACATCCTTGGCGCCAAGCAAATCCATTTTTATGGAAATGGGGGCTCCGGGGTGGCTGCACAGGATGGACAGCATAAATTTATGCGCAGCGGTCTGCCCAGTCATGCCTATACCGATACTCATGTTCAATTGATGGCGGCATCCCAACTGGCAGAAGAGGACGTAGCATTATGTATATCCCATACCGGTGCAAATAAGGATTTGCTGGAAGTTATCGATGTTGCCAGGAATACCGGTGCCAAAACGATTGGTATTACCAATTACGCAAAGTCGCCATTCAGCAAAGCAGTCGATGTATGTCTGTATACCGTAGCTCCTGAGACGGGCTACCGTTCCGAAGCACTGTCTTCCAGGCTTGCTGAACTGTCCATCCTCGATGCACTGTATGTCAATTACAGTGTCAAAAGGAAAAATCAGTCTCAGGAAGCATTGGCAAAAATGCGGAAAGCAATTGCCAGGAAACGAATATAGGAAGGGTTTAAGATGGGAAAGAGGATGGGCTTTATTCCGTGGGAAAAATTTTTAAAAACGGGAAATTAAATGGTACTAAACTAGAAAGGAACATCCGATATGAACGCACAACCTTTACATAATAATAGAATAGGAACGATTACATGGCAGTTTTTCTCCAGGTAGTATTTCCGGTACTGCTCATCTTTGCTGCCGGTTACGTAATTCAGCTCGTTGCCCGTCTGGATATAAAATCGCTCGCAACCATCACGCTTTATATCATGCTCCCAAACCTTGTCTTCAAGACGTTCTATGAAGCAGAACTCAATCAGGAATACGTCATGATGCTCGCTTTTGCTGCGATTTTGCTTGCCGCGATCATAGTTATTAACAAATTGGCCGCTAAAATCAGAAACTATGACCAGGCGACTGAGAGCGGTATGATCCTGTCTACTGCATTCATGAATTCCGGGAATTATGGAACACCGATTATCCTGTTCGCTTTTGGGAAAGAAGCCTTTATGTATGCTGTGTCGTTTATGGTATTGCAGGCAATCATCATGAACTTTTTTGGCGTTTATTACGCAGCCAGAGGAAGTGCCGGCATTAAGCTGGCATTCCAATCTGTCCTGAAGATGCCACCGACCTATGCAGTGCTTGCAGCTTTAGTAATGAACCTTGGTTCCATTCCGGTTCCGGGGAGCCTGATGTCAGTCATCACCCTGGTCGGAGATGCAACGATACCGACGATGATGATTACTTTGGGCATGCAGCTTGCTGAAATAACGGTTAAAAATATGAACTGGATGAAAATCAGCTATGCTGCTTTCGTCCGGCTGCTTGCATCACCCTTAATCGCTTATGTTTTGACACTGGTCCTGCCGATGGATCCGATGATGGCTAACGTGTTGATAGTAGCCGCCGCCTGTCCATCAGCAGCTACTACGACAATGTATGCTCTTCAATTCGATGCCAAGCCGGGACTTGTATCCAGCATCACTCTCGTCACCACGCTTCTTAGTCTGTTAACCATTCCAATCCTGCTGATATTATTAGGAGCCTGAGTCCTAAAACCCCGGAGCCCTCCATATATTGGAGGGCTCCGGGGTATTTAAATATCACGGAAATCATGTAATATTTTGTCAGATAGTGTGCTATAATAGTGTGATATGATAGACCTAGATTAAGAGATAAAAAGAGGGAGGGCCTGCAGTGAATATTGGGAAAAGGGTCCAATATATTATGCATTACTATCATTTAGAATCGCCAAACATGAAAAATGGATCGATTCTCCCTGAAGAATGGACAGCTATACTACAAGGGCGCTTACCACTTCGGATGGAACAGGCAATCCATCTGGCTGAATACTGGAATATTCCATTAACCTATTTAACTGACTATGATCAGACTGATATACACATACACCGACTACTCCAGGACCTTCAACATGAACTTCTGACTAAACATGACCCAGACGAAACAATAATCGCCGGATTAATGAAACCGATGTCCATTTCATCGATCACCCAGGAAATCATCTTCCACTTATTAAAAGCAGTGTATCATTATAAATATAAACAATTTGAGCAAGTGAAACAGATAGAAAATGAATACTTAGCATTCATGTTGCCGGACCATAACATTTTGAAGGAGTCTGCGGTATTCCAACGGGCTCTTTTTTATTTTTATGGTTTCAAATATTTCTATGAAGGAAAACGTGAAGAATCACTTGCTTACTTTGCCCGTTTGTTAGATAAGACGACAGATCGTGACGAGATCGTATCTATCATTCAGAATCTTTCCTTGATTTTAAAAGAAAACGGAGAGTATGACCGCGTCATTCATTATATGGAGCGGCTGAAGCGATATAGTCAGGAGCAAGAAGACGAGCAAGCAATGTCGGCTGCACTCAATTATCTTGGTGCTATATATATTGAGAAAAAAGCATATCGCCAGGCGATACACTATTTTGAACAAATGAAAAAGCTGGATTTATCGCCACGCCTTACATCCAGGCTGTATCATAATCTGGGTGTGCTTTATTTCAAACTGGATAATTTCAAGCAAGCGATTGAGATGTATGAAACCGGAAAGGAACTGAAAGAAGCGTACGGCATGAAGGATGGTTTGTTCCTTTCTTATCACGCATTATTCAAAGTGTATCACTTTCACGATGACAAACCGAATGCAGAAAAATATTTCGAAAAAGCACATGCCTATGCAAAAGATGAAGGTGAAGAAACTTTACTTCTATTAGCGAAGGCCCAGACATCGGAATCAGAATCTCCTGAACAGGCACTGCAATGGTACGATCAAGCGCTTGATTACTACGAACGCCATACTATTAAGGGCAAGCTTGAGTCCATTTATCCAGCAGCTGCAAAGCTGGCTGAACAATTGGGGAAATATCAGAAAGCTAATGAATATCAGGCTGGGTTGGAAAAGCTGCACAATAAAAACGGCGATGCGAAACAGGCATAGAAGGTGAGTACTCATGAACATTGGAAATCGACTGAATTATATAATGAAAGCGCATAAACGTCCTGCGCCTGACTTTTCAGATGAGAAGATCATGGAAGTCGAATGGGAGCAGTTACTTTCCGGGCGCTTACCGCTTACAGAAAGTCAGGCAGAATATTTAGCAGACTTATGGCAGATACCTACAGCCTATTTTGTGGATTATAATAAGAAGGATCTTGCTGTTTATCGTAAACTGCGCTCATTGCAGCATGAGCTTTTGACCAACCAGGAACAAGCATCTCAAACCATTCATTCGCTTGATGAATCATGGGCTCTGTCATCGCTGACTCAGGAAGTGATTTTTCATTTATTGAAATCCATTTATCTCTATAAAAATAATTATAAAGCGGAAGCCGAGCAAATCGAAACGGATTATTTGTCATTCATGCTTCCTGACCATAATCTTCTGACAGAGTCCTCAGCATTTCAAAAAGCGCTATTTTATTACTATGGAGTCAAATATTTTTACGAAGGAAAGCAGGAAGAGTCATTTGGTTACTTTGAACGGCTGCTGGAAAAGACGAATAATGAGGATGAAGTAGTGTCCATCATGCAAAATCTGGCTTTGATTACGATGAACAATCAGGATTTTGACCAGGCGATTGCTTATATGAAGCGATTGCATGCATTCAGCCTAGATCATAACAACAGCCGGGGACTGTCAATCGCTCTGAATTACCTGGGAGTCTTATACATGCTGAAGGAATCCTACCCGCCTGCTATCCATTACTTCGAGAAAATGCGGGAGCTTGATTTAGATCCAGTGACCGAATCACGGATGCAGCATAATCTGGGTGTCCTTTACTACAAGCTGCATAAATATCACCAGGCACTGGAGAAATATCGGGCAGCGCTACAGTTGATTGAAGAACATGAGCTGGAAGAAGGGCACTTCAATGAATTGCACGCGATAGCTAAGGTTAACTTTATCCTGAAAAATAAGGAAACAGCTGATGAATACCTGAAAAAAGCAAAGCAAGCAGCCGTTAACGAAGAAGAAATAGCGCTGCTAACTCTGCTCGAAGCGGAGATGCTGGCAAGTGAAGATGACAATATCAGGACAGCTATCCATCTCTACGAAGAAGTGATTGCTTATTACGAAGCCCGGCAGAACAAACGGAGACTGGACGAACTTTATCCTGTCGTAGCAGACTTATATAATAAAAAAGCGGAACTGCTGAAGCAGAAACATGAGCAGCTGCACACTGACGAAGCAGATTCTGAGTCAAAAAAAGCGTAAACCTGTAAGCCTATGCTTGCAGGTTTTCCCTATGAAAGGAGCTTTTCATCATGAAATACTGGCTTTGGCCAACCCTCTGGATGGCAGTCATTTTTTACTCATCCGCCCAGCCGTACCAGGACCAGGATATCAAACCTTTTTTATCCGGCAAGCTTGACCTTACTTTCCTGAAGCCAATACTGGAACCGCTCCACTTCACTTATCACCATTCGGAAGTAAGCATAGCTGCGTTAGGGACAGCAGGATTAGTTGAATTCTTTATCCGGAAAGGTGCTCATATTACTGTATTTCTTATCCTGACCTTGTCGTTTTATTACGCACTTACCAAAACCAGCCGCTTAAGTCTGAACGTTCGACTGGCACTCGCCTGGTTGCTGACAGTCATCTATGCCATCTCAGATGAATGGCATCAGAGCATAACCCCTAACCGCACACCATATTTCGGGGATGTCATCCTCGATACGACAGGTGCGATAATTGCTGTAGCTATTCTGTTTTTACTGTCGAGAAAGATGAATCCAGGAAAATAATATTGTCTGATTTAAACTATTTCCCGGGAAATCTCACACATTTGTCGAAAACTTTTTAGAATAATCAGTCACCAGCTACAAGAAGTGACAAACTTCTTAACCCGCCTATGCTACCATTGGTATGAATCAGCATCTGACATCCAATGCGGGAGGGCGTATGATGAATTTAAGATCGAGGATTGATTATTTGTGTCATATCAATGCTGTCACGGTTGAACAGCTGGACATCCCTATGGAAGAGTTAGAAATGCTCGAGAAGGGGCTCATCCAATTGCCACCCTCAAGCACCAGATACCTCAGTGGTTATTTTGACAGGCCTGTTTCATACTTTGAAAATCATAATATAACGGATCAAGGGGTTCATAATTTATTACAAAGCTTTCAGTTAGCATTATTTACAGGTGAACACGAGAAAGCAGAGAAATTCATCTCTGAAATTGAAATGTACCAGCCTATCTCATCCCTCCACCAGGAAATGATTTATCACCTGCTCTTAGCCATTTACAATTATCAAAGGCATAGGCTTGATCATGTTCGATGGATTGAAGATAATTATTTAAGTTATTTTTTGGACAAGTCGAATGCCTTTATCAAGCTTAATAAAATATTCGACAAAGCATTATTCCATTATTTGGCAATAAAGTATTATTGTCAGGGACAATATGAAGAGAGTGACCGTTACTTTGAGGAATTATTCGAACTTAGTCAAAAAAAGGAAAGGGATACATTTGCAGTTAACTGGTCTGCCTCTTTACGAATGGAGCGGAAAGCACAATATAGTTAGCCTGCATATTTGACCAGAACAGGTGATTTGCTATTATTCAGCAAATCATCTGTTTTTTTTGTAGAAAAAACTCATATTTAATCAAACGGACGGAAAACTATGTTTGATATCGTATCGCTATGTAAATATATGTAGTAGAAACCAAGACAGCTCATCTTGCATAGGTATAAATAAAAGGACAGAGGAGTAAATATCATGAAGGAAGACATAAATTTAAGCGAAATTTTACAAAATATAATCAAGCAGAGTGAATCAGCAGAGATTGAAACCACCGAACAGGCGATTGAAGAACTTATTCAACAGCTTGGATAATGTAAATTTTTTGTAAACGGGGACCTTCAATCTTACTACTCGCTTTAAGAATGGGGAAGATTAAGGTAAAATGAAAGAGGTTTGACTGAATTATAATTTTAACAACAAAGTGGGGTCCCCCTATGTTTGATATCAGCAACCTACTTATAGGTTTAGTGATTGCATTTTTGACAAGCTTTTTGTTGACCTTTCCGGTTCGTAAAATTGCCAAAAAGCTGAAAATGATGGATTACCCGGAATTAAGAAAAATACATACAACCGTTACCCCGCGTATGGGCGGAATAGCAATATTTGCAGGTGTAGTTGCCGGCTTGTTATATTTACAACCTGCCATTGAACATTTTTGGGCGATCTGCCTTGGAGCTACGGTGATCATGCTGACAGGATTACTGGATGATCGATATCAAATACGTCCGTTAATAAAGTTGACGGGTCAAATCATTGCAGCCGTGCTTTTAATCAGTTCCGGGCTTATCATCGAAAACCTGACCATTCCCTTGATCGGAATGATACCCTTAAATGAATTTGTCGGAGTAATACTGACTTTCTTTTGGATTATCGGGGTAACGAACGCCATCAATTTAATTGACGGCCTTGACGGCTTGGCTACAGGTGTTACAACAATAGCACTGACAAGTATCATGGTAATGGCTTTTATTGATCAGCATGCAGCTGCTGTAATGATTTGTGTAGCGATTATCGGGGGTAACTTAGGCTTTTTACCCCATAACTTTTATCCGGCAAAAATATACATGGGCGATACAGGGTCGTTATTTTTAGGGTATTCCGTTGCTGTCATATCCGTACTGGGATTGATGAAAAGTATTACATTTTTCAGCTTCATCATCCCGATATTAGTACTGGCGATTCCAATTTTTGACACGCTGTTTTCCATTTTAAGAAGAATCAGGAATAAGCAAAGCATTATGTCACCGGACAGTCAGCATATCCATTATCAACTGATCGCAGCTGGTTTGAGCCATCGCACAACCGTATTGATCTTATATGCTTTTAGTGCACTGTTCGGTTTTCTGGGTATCATATTTTCGTATGCATCATTTGCGTTAGCTTTAGGTCTGACATTCTTATTCTTATTACTATTGCAACTCTTTGCTGAAATGACTGGGGTCATTAAGGGTGGTAAGAAGCCTGTTATCGACACGGTTAAGAAGAAAACAACTAAGTCGCAAAACAGAGAAAAAAATTCTTCATAATAAAAAGAACGATGTGCTGATAAGCACATCGTTCTTTTTATGGGCTCATAGTTCCTGCTTCATTACTGCTATCTGCTGATAAAGAATGCTCCATCTCCAGGTGGCTGCGAAGTGTCTGGCGGACTTCATTAACCGATGATTCATATACGGAATAATAGTAGACACCATTATAGCGTACACCTTCTCCTGATAGTTCAAGTTGTTCGATGTTATCGACGTTGAAGTCTTTATACTGCTTATAGAATGCTAGTAACTCCGGGATTTGCAGGTTAGTCGTGACATTATTCCCAACTTCATCTGTTAAATCATCAACTTTCAATAAGGAGCCAGGCTTCGTCAATTGACTGATCAAGCTCTTCATGACCTGTTTCTGCCTGTCAGCACGCCCGAGGTCACCCCTTGGATCCTGTTTCCGCATTCTGACATATCCGAGTGCTTCTTCCCCATTTAATACCATATTGCCTTCAGTAAAATGAAGGGTTTCAGACTCATCTGCATTCTTTTCTGTAAAGTTGAATGGAACTTCGACCGGAACCCCTCCCGCAATATCTATAATATTTTCAAAGCCTTCAAAGTTAATGGTCGCATAATAATCGATTGGAATATCCAAAAACTCTTCAACCGTTTCAATGGTCATTTTAGGACCGCCAAATGCGAAGGAATGATTGATTTTGTCCTCTGTACCTCTTCCGGCGATGGTAACCAGGGTATCCCGGGGAATGCTGACAAGTTTCATGGTTTCTTCCGTCTGATTAAAGGTAGCTACCATGATTGTATCTGCCCTGCCATGGCTTCCGCCTGTTGCGTAATCTTCCACACCCATTAATAACACAGAGATCGGATCATCTGAAATTGAAACGTTTTCTATACGCAGGTCGCTCTTTTCACGATTCAAATCATTATAGGCATTGTTGGAAGCTTCCGTTGTTTGGTAATATAAATAGCTTAAGCTTCCCCCGATTATTGCCAGCGTAAGGATGAAAACGGCCATCATTCTCCGAATTAATTTTTTGCGTTTTCTCTTTCTAACTAAAACTTTTCTTTTCATGCTGTTTCTCCTCGTATATATACTTCACTTTTTAATAAAGTTTTTCAATTAACTGCCTGCTTGAATTTCCATTAGAATAATGATTCCATTGTTGGGAAAATTGTTTGATTTGTTCCATATTAAAGTCATTTCGTTTAATTATTTCAATAATATCCTGCGTTGTAGAAACAACAGGGCCAGGAATAGTGGAATGGTAATCTTCCCAAAAGCCTCGCGCGCGTTTATATTCCTCTAAATCATAGGAATAAAAAATCATTGGACGTTCTAAAATAGAAAATTCATAAGGTATCGATGAATAGTCTGTAATAAGGATGTCGGTCACTACCAATAGCTCATTCATATTGGGGTAGGAAGAGACATCAATAACGAAATCCGGATATGAATTTGATAAATTTGCCTTCACAGCAGGGTGGAGACGCATCAAGAGTACAAATTCCTCATTTAGCTCCTCGTATAGATGTTGGAGGTTCAATTGAATGTTTGGGTTGGTTAACTGATGATCACGGAAAGTAGGAGCGTATAATATGACTTTTTTATTTTGAAGGATAGGGTATTGGCGGTGAAGGGAAGATTCAACTCTTTCTATCACGTTTTTATCATAAAAAAAGTCCGTACGTGGTACACCCGTACGCAGCATACGATCATCTGCCAACCCAAAACTTTCTTTAAAGATGGCTGCCATTTTTTCCGAACCTACTACGACATGATCAAACGTTTGATAAACTTTTTTGAAACGAGCCTGCGCCTTAGCAGATCTATATTTCGTTGATGGATCCTTCAAGCCGAAACGCTTCACGGCACCTGCAGCATGCCATAATTGGACACACTTCACGTTTTTTCGAAACTTTGCAGCCGCTAAAAAGCCAAAGTAATTATCAATAAATACATGCCTGCATGTGGATATATGATAAATAGACTTAATGAATTGTATGGGATGACGTTTTAAATCGAATGGAATAACGTCTGTTTGAAAATCTAATTTAAAATTGACCCGGCATTCAGGGGCGCTAAGGATAACGATGTTTCCTTCATAACACTTTTTTAAGGCATTTTCTACATACAAAACATTATCCCCAAAAGAAGCAACAAAGACTGTTTTCTTCTTTTGGGGAAATAAGTTGAATAAAGTGAAGCCTATTCGAAAAAAAATCAAATAGGCGTTCACAAGTATTTCTCTAACCATTATTAACTTTAGCCATTTCTTTCTTGATTTTCGTGGTAGAAATTCCGACGGTACGTGGCAGATAAACCACTTCACAATAATCTTTCAGGAAGTCGAACTTTCCTTCCCAATCGTCTCCCATTACGAATACATCTACATCGTGGTTGACGACATCTTCTACTTTTTGCTCCCAATGTTCTTCAGGGATTACTTCGTCTACATACTTGATTGCTTCAAGAATCATTTTTCTGTTTTCAAAACTGTGATAAGCTTCTTTATTTTTTATAGCGTTGAATTCATCTGTAGAAATGGCTACAATCAGGTAGTCCCCTAATTCTTTAGCACGACTTAGTAAATTGATATGTCCCCAATGCAACAAATCGAATGTTCCATAGGTAATTACTTTTTTCATGTTTTTTCCCTCCTGGAAAATATAAACTCGAATTATTGAATAGTTAAGTGAAAGGTTTTACTAGTTTACTAGTATAATAGCCGAATTTTACACAGTCATAACGTAAATTTAACAATTTATTTAAAATGAGTTAATATTAGTTCGGTATAATAATAGGTATTGCTATAATCATTTTATAGGGAACAGGACAAAAAGACAAGCCTATCCATTAGTTTACAAAATTATACAAAAACTCCCCAAGTAGCAATGAAGGATAGCTACAGGGGAGTTTTTTGAATTTAACCAGCAAACGTACTAAATCTCTGATTATATATCGAATTATTGTTGGTGAACTATGGGACGTGTTTGAATTGATCGTTAAGGGGAATGGTTTGCAGGAATAATAGTTGATAATACAGCAAAAATTGGTGTAGCATAAGTTAAGATTAAGCGAAAGAAGATATAATAATTAATTTGAGGCTATCCTTTAGCTCTCTCAGGTTGGAGGAGCAACTATTTTATGATTTTTTTATAAGAGAGCACAATAATCTTAGGGATTCAATTTTATACCGATACTTATTCCAGCACATGAAGGAAAGGGAATGAAAAAGATTGTTGGCAAATTTTTGAAATAACCTGGGAACATAGAGAAATTTTGTGAAATAAAATTATTACTTATTAAAGAATTCTTATAGTGGCAGGTGAATTTGATGTTGTTCAACCTAAAGAAAAACAAAAAAAATAAAAGTGGTAAAAAATTAAAACACAAATTTGATATAAAGTATGGAGAAAATGCAGTTTGCTTTAGTGGGGAATTTGCACGAAGTAACTATACTGCAGTGGAGTTATGGGCTATCGCACGTGACTCATCATCGGAAAGTAGACTCGGAAAAATAAAACCAAGTAATGAATTTTCATTTGAGGTTACTTACTCTGATTTAGAAAAACTACAACAGGAAGTCTCAACTAACATTTTTGATTTATATTTGAAAGTGGCCACTCCTAAAAGTTCACTTAAAGAGAAGACATGGAATCGAATTAAAGAAAAGGCCGAAGTAATCAATAAAAATGGGATAGATATAGCATTTTACTTAATTAGACTTGGAAGATTTCAACAGACCGAGGTGGAGCCACAAGGCCCGGTTCACATAAAAGAAAATGTTTTTCAATTTTATATCACTAAAAAGGGTAATATTTCTTTGACAATTAATGAGGATCCTCAATCTCCTACAAAAATTCAAATAGAAAAAGCGGAGCGCGATAAAGAGAAGTACATGATTGCTGGTAAGTTATTCACCAGGAATTCGTCTGTAAATAATGGAGAGGCTGTTTTAGTGAGCAGGGAGACTCAAGAGCAGCACGTTGTTGAATTAACCTTAATACATGACTTTGAAGGCACAAGAAACAAATTCGGGTTAAATAGGTACCAATATACGGTGGACGTGCCATTATATAAAACAACAGGTGTTCCTTTACTTAATGAAGGAGTATACGATTTATACCTTAGATTAAACATGCATGACCTCAGTGAGGAAAAATGGATAAGGGTAGGAAAACCTACCTTTAAAACACGGTTATTGACAAGAGGCGCGGATACTAAGTCTTCAAATACTGCCAGTATTATTTCACCATATTACACATTTAAGCAATCAAACCTTTCTTTTGAAGTGTTTGAATTAAAAAATGAAAATTATCAATACATGAAAAGATTGCTTAAAATTGCCAGGGTTTTGAAGTGGATGAATCGTGGCAGAGATATTTGGTTAGTGGGGGAGCGTCCATATAAAGCACAAGACACCGGCTATCACTTTTTTAAATATATGCGCGAAAATCATCCGGACAAAGAAGTTTATTATGTAATAGAAAAAGATTCACCTGAAAGAAAAAATATTGATCATTTAGGTAACGTTATTGAATTCGGTTCAAAACGTCACATCCTCTATACCTTATTAGCTAATAGGATCATTGGTTCCCATCACCCCGACTATCTGTATCCGGTTCGGTCACCGAAGTTTAAAAAGAAAGTGACAGCGGTTAAGGTGTTTTTGCAGCATGGTGTCATGGGAACGAAAAATATGGTAGCTAACTATGGGAAGAAGTCACCAGCTTTTGATACTGATTTGTTTTTAGTTAGTTCCGAATTTGAAAAAGAGATGATTATTAATGATTTCGGTTATGAAGAGGAGGAGGTATTTGTAACTGGACTTTCGAGGTTTGATAAATTGTTCGAGTCCGATACCCCTGTAAAAAACCAGATTTTAATCATCCCGACTTGGCGTGATTATATAGGATCTCTCGAAAACTTTACAGAAACTGAATATTACCAAAGGTATCACGAATTGATCCATCATCCCGACTTACACAGAATTGCAGACGAAAATAACTTAGAAGTACTATTCTGCTTACATCCGAATATGCAAAAATATAGTTATGCGTTTGAAGATTCACCTGTAAAAGTTATCACTCAAGGAGAAGTAGATGTACAGCAATTGCTAAAAGAAAGTAAATTGATGATTACGGATTATTCTAGTGTTGCATTTGATTTTAGTTTCCTGCATAAACCTATCGTCTACTACCAATTCGACCGCAGCAGGTTTATCGGAAAACGTCCTTCCCATTTGGATTTGGACAATGACTTACCCGGAGATATTGTCTTTGAAGCAGATGAGGTTTTGGATAAGCTGCAGCAAAGAATAAACGATGGTTTCAAAATGAAAGAAGAATTCAAAATCCGCAGTGATAAATTCATCACATATAAGGATCAGAGTGCTAATGAACGAATCTATTCAGTAATTGAAAGGGCAAAGAAAAACAACAAATTACGAATAATTAAAGAGAATAGTTATATTTGGGATGAACTGGGGAAAAGGTTTAGGAAAAGTAAATGGTATTTCCCAACTATGAAGGCTTTTTATTCAGTACTTCGCCGTTTTCCTGTAGACAAATCACTTATTTTATTTGAAAGTGGTACAGGAAAACAATACGCTGACAGCCCACGATATATCTATGAAGAAATAGTAAGGAAAGAATTAAACTACAAAAAGGTATGGGTGTATAATCGCAATCACCGCTTCAAAGACCCTAATACGAAAAAAATCAAACGATTAAGTCCAAAATATTACTATTATTTGGCAAGGGCAGGATATTGGGTCAACAATCAAAATTTCCCTACCTACATGAAGAAACCTAAGGAAACTGTGTATTTGCAAACATGGCATGGCACTCCTTTAAAGAAAATGCTGTTTGATATCGAAGAAATTCATGGAAGAAGCGCTGATTACCTTGAGAGAGTCAGTAATGCTATTAAAAATTGGGATTATCTGATTTCTCCAAGTGAATATGCTACCAAGTCTTTTCGTTCTGCTTTTCGTTTTAAGGGAACTATTTTGGAAACCGGATACCCAAGGAACGATTTGTTCTACAAGAAAGAACGTTATCAAATTGCTGGACAGCTGAAAAAGCAACTGGGTATACCAGAAGGAAAGAAAGTGGTTTTATATGCACCTACGTTCAGAGATAATCAAAAATCAAAAAATAAATTCACTTTCAAACTTGATTTGGACTTAGAGCAAATGCAAAAGGAACTGGGAGAAGATTTCATTATTTTATTGCGGATGCATGTAATTGTCAGCAATAAATTAGTGATACCGGAAGAAATGCAGGAATTTGCAATAGATGTATCCAAGTATCCAGAGGTGCAAGAATTATATACAATTACAGACTGCTTGATAACAGATTACTCTTCCGTCATGTTCGATTATGCCAATACTCAAAAGCCGATGGTATTTTTTGCATTCGACCTGGATGAATACCGAGATGACTTGCGCGGGTTTTATTTTGATTTTGAAGAGAAAGCTCCAGGCCCTATTGTAAAAACAACATCAGAAGTCATTGAGGCCATCTCTGGACTTGATCAACTAAAAGAAGATTATAAAGACAAATATCAAGCTTTTTATGATAAGTTCTGTTATTTAGAAGATGGAAAAGCAACGGAGCGAGTAGTAAAAGAGGTTTTTTGAAAGTAATGACGTAGCCCTGTGGTTAAAACTGCAGGGCTATGAACTAGTTAGGAGGAGTTTCTATTGTCTTCTATCCAAGTGAAACCATATTTTATCTTGAATACTATCGCCTCTAAAAGAGGCGGGTTGACAAAAGCAGTTGTTAATCGCATGAAGATGTTTAGGAATGAATTTCCTGAAGTAGATGTGCAGCTGCTTACTATTTCTTATCAACGGAACCTACAGAAAGATCTGAGAGAAATGAGAGAACTTGGGGAGTTGCCTGAAGACATCGACATCCGTAATTTCTTCTACGATATCGATCCCTCCAAACATCAAGAAATCCAAATTGATGATGATGCTCATATGAAAGAAGAAAAAGGGTTTGATCGTAAACCTGATGAAAAAAGGGATTATGCTTACCGCTATTTTATAAACGGAAAATATATTAAATATAAGCGTTTTAATGAAGAGGGAAAGTTGATGTATATCGACTATTTCAATGATTCCAGGCGGCGTTTTAAGCGGGAAGAGTATGCAGTCAGCGGGCAATTGACGCGAGTGATAGAGTACGAACCTGAATCTAGGAAAGAGACCTTCCACCATCATGTTGGTAAAAATGGTGAGACTTTTTTAACGATAGAAGTTAATGATAAAAAACAGTGGGTGAGATGCAAGCTGCACGCTCCTGAACCAATCACCTTTGATAGCATGGCAGACGCTTATGTTTACTGGATTGAACAAGTGATAGAAGATGATAAGGCACCGGTGTTATTTGCTGAATTTAGAGACAGGTTATATAATCTGCCAGATAAAAATCTGGACTATACTGTTATTCAAGTAAAACATCCATCAGTACGCAAAGTGACATTCTCCCATAGTAGTCACTTTGCAAAACCATTTACAAAATATGCTCCAATTAGTGCAGTGTGGGATACACTTTACAATCATCTGAATGAGTTTGATAAGCATATCTTCCTGACCAATGGCCAAAAAGAATCGGTAGCGAAATTATACGGTGACAGGCCTAGCTATACTGTTATCCCTCATTTTGTTGCTGAACCGGATGAAAAAGGTATAGGGGAGGAATATGATAAGAATAAAGTAATTCTAGTCGCCCGCCTTCATTATAAAAAAAGAGTAGAGGACGGCATCAAAGCTTTCAAAAAGGTTGTTGAATATAACCCTGACGCCGTATTGGAGATATATGGATTTAGTTATAAGGATAAAAGAGAAAATAACATAAACACATTGATAGAAGACCTGAACTTATCCAATAATATTGTAATGAAAGGGTTCACGACAGATATGGGCTCGGTTTATAAAAGTTCTTATCTTACCATAATGACTTCACGTTCTGAAGGTTTCGGCATGGTAATGACCGAAAGTATGTCTTTCGGGACGCCTGTTATTGCTTATGATATTAACTTTGGCCCACGTGATATAATCACTCATGGAGAAAATGGTTACTTAGTAAAAGATGGCGATACCGATGAGCTTGGCAGACGAATAATTGAGTTGATGGAAGATGAAGATAAAAGAAACCAATTCTCAAACCAGGCATCTTCTGTAGTGGAAAAGTTTAGTTATAACCAATTTGTGCGAAATTGGAAAAAACTACTAAAAGAATTGAATGATAAAGATCCTGTAATAAGACAGGAGAAGCCTAAATTCGCTTTGCCTTTTACCATTAAAGAAGTAAACTTCGATCAACAGCGGTTAGTTTTAAAAATGGAAAAACTTGATCTTCCCATGCAGGAAGTTCAACTGTATCTTAGAGGCAGGAAATCTACCTGGATCCAGTTCTACGATATAATGGAGACTGGGGGGGAAGCTCTTACTGAAATCCCATTTGAAGACCTGGAGCAATTGGACTTTATTGGAGATTTCAGTATACGGCTGGCTCAGGGTACTTTCGCTAAGGATATCCGTCTTTCTTATCACGATGAGAGTCATACAGTTCAAAAAAATAACTTTAATTACCGGCTTTATTCTACTAAACATGGTAACCTTTCAATAAAAGTGACAGAGAACCAAGTGAAAGCTTCTCCATCAAAGAAAGAAAAGCATTCTGTGGTGAATAAAGTTAAACAAATGATTGGTAAAATAACGGGGGATTAAACTAGATGAAAGCTATTTTAAGAAAGGCATTTATCAAAGCCTCTTTAACCAAACTTTATAAGCTATTTTTTAAAGTTGCTGGTAAAGTATTGCCGGTTGATTCGAAATTGGTGATTTTTGAAAGTTTTTTAGGGAAACAATATAGCGACAGCCCAAGGGCTATATTTGAATATATGGCTGAACATAATCCTGAGTATAAACTAGTTTGGAGCATGGACCGTTCTTCCATCCCTTATTTCAAAGACCAGGGAATAGAGATGGTGCCTCGCTTTTCTATAAAGTGGCTAGTGGCGATGAACAGGGCACGTTATTGGGTTTCAAATAGCCGTTTACCATTATGGATTCCTAAGCCTAAGCATACGAGGTACTTACAGACATGGCATGGTACTCCTTTAAAGAGATTGGCAGCTGATATGAAAGATGTGCAGATGCCTGGTACAGATATTCAACGTTATAAAAAGAACTTTAAGAAAGCTTCAAGTAAGTGGGACTATTTAATATCACCGAATGCTTATTCGACAGAGATTTTTCGTAGAGCTTTTAGTTTTGATAAAGAAGTTCTTGAGACCGGGTATCCAAGAAATGACTATTTATATAATGCCAATCAGGAGAGTCATATTAGTAGGTTGAAAGAACAAATGGGTATTGCTTTAAACAAAAAAGTTCTTTTATATGCACCAACCTGGCGAGATAATGAATACCATCACAAAGGTAAATATAAATACTCTTCTCCCTTGAACTTGGACAAGCTTCAAGCTGAATTAGGTGAGGATTATGTCGTGCTGATGCGAATGCATTATTTAGTGGCGGATCAATTAGATTTGACCGAATATGAAGGGTTTGTATATGATTTCTCTCATTATACTGATATACGGGATTTATACTTAGTTTCAGATATATTGATTACTGATTATTCCTCTGTATTTTTCGATTTTGCCAACTTGAAGCGTCCCATGATTTTTTATGTATATGATTTAGAATATTACCGTGACCAGTTAAGAGGATTTTATTTCGATTTTGAAAAAGAAGCCCCCGGACCATTAGTGAAAACGACAGATGAGTTGGTTTCGGCAATTAAAAGCGAGGAAAAAAAGTTCAAACTGGAACAGTATGAAGAATTCTATCGCAGATTCTGTGAATGGGAAGATGGTAATGCTTCCAGGAGAGTAGTAGACAGGTTTATAAAGGACTGATAAATATAATCAGTATGTGGTTTGATTATATTTTGATGACATTTAAAGATTCCAATTGTTAAACAAAATCAGATTGGATATAATGGCATTTGTCAGAGTTAAGCTTTATTGAAGAAGGGATATATATAATGAAAGCTGCAGTCACTGTTTTAAAGGAACAGATCAAATATTTTTATTTGGTTAAGCGATTGTCATTTTATGAATTGAAGAGTACTAATTCCAATAATTATTTAGGAATGTTCTGGGAGCTTCTGAATCCTGCCATACAAATAGCCATTTATTGGTTTGTATTTGGTTTTGGTATATTAAGGGATAAAAGAGGCCAAATTGGTGATATCGACTACTTTCCCTGGCTTTTAGGCGGGATTGTTGTATGGTTCTTCATTAATCAAGGATTACTGAAGTCATCTAAATCGATATATACAAAAATTAAAATGTTATCAAAAATGAATTTTCCAATGAGCGTCATTCCTAATTACGTTATATTTGCGAATTTTTATTCTCATCTAATGTTATTAGGGTTTATCATTCTTATCTTGCAATTTTTAGGATTTTCGATTTTCAGTATGGGAATTTATTATTTGCAGCTGCCAATTTACATGTTTGGTGTAGTAGCATTGATTTTTGCTATTTCTTTAATCACTTCCACGTTGGCTACCATAATTCGAGATGTTCAAATGCTGCTACAATCAGTACTAAGGATGCTATTGTATCTTTCTCCGATTCTATGGGATGTCAGTGGATTACCACACTGGGTGCAGACTGTGATGAAAATCAATCCATTTTATTATATTGTGGAAGGGTATCGTCATTCTTTGGTGACCGGTGGATGGTATTTTATAGAAGAATGGCAGTATACACTTTATTTCTTTGGGCTGTTATTACTATTGTTCGTAATAGGTGGAGCATTACATGTTAAGTTCAGAAGACATTTTGTTGATTTTCTATAAATTGGAAGTGTTAACTTATGAGTAAATCAGTCATAGTAAAAAATATCAGTAAAAAGTACAAACTGTTCAATAATCCCAAAGAGCGACTATTAGACTTGGTCATCCCCAAGAAAAGTTATGGGGAGGATTTTTATGCACTCCAAAATGTCAGTTTTGATGTCGAGCAGGGAGACATTGTAGGATTTGTGGGGGTCAATGGATCAGGTAAGTCCACACTTTCAAATATTATTGCCGGAGTAGTACCAGAGACATCGGGAACAGTTGAAGTCAATGGGCAGGCTGCCTTGATTGCAGTAAACACCGGGTTGGATGGAAAGTTGACTGGGAGAGAAAATATTGAATTAAAGCTTTTAATGTTAGGCTTTAATAAGCAAGAGATTAACGAGCTTGAGGATGAAATAATTGAATTTGCGGAAATTGGCAAGTTTATAGACCAGCCTGTAAAATCTTATTCCAGTGGAATGAAGTCAAGGCTCGGGTTTGCAATATCTGTTAATATCGACCCGGATATACTGCTAATTGATGAAGCACTATCGGTTGGAGATAAAGCATTTGCTGAGAAAAGTTTATCTAAGATGCATGAGTTCAAAAAAAGTGGAAAGACAATGTTTTTTGTCAGCCACTCGCTAGGACAAATGAAAGAATTCTGCGAGAAAATCCTCTGGCTGGAATACGGGGAAGTGAAGGCATATGGATCCGTTGATGAAGTACTTCCTCAATACCAGGAATTCCTTAATAAATATAAAAAAATGAGTAAAAAAGAAAGACAGCAATATAGAGAAGAAGTAAGTAAAAAACAAAGCGGAATAGGATTAGCTCCTTCCAACTAAAAAAAGGACAGCTGGATTTAAAACTCAGCTGTCCTTTTTTATATTATTTTTTTCCCAGCACTGGCCTGGGAAATTTTTATTGTTTAAATAGTAATTTAGCTGGAATTTAGTAGGAAAGTATTTACTTTTATCAGAATTTGTCGATGTAATGTATAAGAGACACTTTATATTATGTTAAAAAAACCATTTTATAGGCCTTACATAACTTAATTTCTATGATAAACCACTAGATGCAATGTATTTGTAAATTAAATTTAAAATTATGAAATTTATCGAAATATAGGCTTAACATTTTTGACAAAATTCGGCATAATAGGAAAGTGCATCTATAAAATTCTAAAAGGTGGTGACGCTAGTCTAGTATATTAATAGCTTCAATGTAAAAATTCTTCAGGAAATGAAATTTAACAAATGGAGGAGTGATTAGTGAACGCTATGATAAAAAAAGTTAATATTCTTCTTATGGTTTTTGCACTTTTTATTCAGCTCATTCCATTACATATGGTGGACGCCACCACGGGAACTGAAGCAGATGGGAAGGTTAATGGAGTAGTATTTTCTGATAATATCGGAGAAGAAGTGAAACTTCTGGAAGAAAAGGATGCAAATAGTGATGTCCTCGTACATATACCGGATGATTCAAAAGTCATTGTGGAAGAAATAGGTGATGAATATGCTAAGGTCACTTATGAAGGGACTGACTCTGAACAAGTATGGACTGGTTTTCTTGACCAAAACTATTTGGTTGATGAGGCAGAAGCAGAACAAATCCGTACTTCCCGTGAGCAGCAAACAATAGACCAGGAGAAAAGTGCTGACGAGTTATCCTCAACGGAAAGTGTAGAAGGACAGGAAATAGATGAGGACAAAGAGTCTACTGTCACGAAAGAATCGCCTATCGAAGGAGAGGCTGGCGAGGAATCACCGGAGACGAATGACACTTCCTCTGAAGACACGTCAGTAAGTAGTGATGAGGCAGATCTTTCAACTGAGGAAAAAGCGGCTGAAGATAAGGTCGTTGAAGGTAATGAAGAGGAAGAGACTATAGAAACTGAGTCTTCTTCAAATGAGCTTCCAGGTGAAGAGAACCCAGACAAAGAGGAAAAAAATGTGAAAGCTCAAGAGGAAAGTTCTACTGACGAACAAGTCTCCATCGCTGGTATGGAAAAGAAGTCTCTGACAATGACCAGTGTAGAAACTACTCAAACATATCATGGAGTTGCTTTAAAGGCTCCTACGAATGTTTATGCGGAAATTTCAACAGGATCTAAAGTGCTGAAAAGTTATGCGCAAGGTTCTGTACTCAAATACAGTGGTTTCTCTAACGCAAACTGGAATGTCGCCACTGTGTATATCAATGGAACCCCTACTACCGGTTATATCAACAAAGGGGATGTCGAGAATCTTGTAGATTCTCAAACTACTTTACACGGGGTGGCACAAGCTGATCCTACTAATATCTATTCCAAAGCTTCGACAAACTCGAACGTCTGGAAGAGTTATAACAAGGGTTCAGTTTTGAAGTATAAAACTTTCTCCTCTGGCTGGTATGAGGCGACCGTATATGCTGAAGGAAGTTATAGAACAGGCTACATTAAAGCAAGTGATGTAAGCAATGGAGACAGTTCTTCGACTACTCTGTATGGTATAGGCTTGCAAAGCCCGACGAAGGTCTATAGAGAGGCTGCCACCAGCTCATCTGCCTGGAAAAGTTATGCTGAAGGTACAGTATTGAAATATGAAACTTTTACCACGGGATGGCATAAAGCAACTGTCTATGCTAGCGGTGAATATCGTACTGGATATATTAAGACAGATCATGTCGAAAATATAGATGCTGATCCAACAACTTTAAGGGGAGTAGGCATGAATAGTCCAACTCCCATATATGCTAAAGCCTCAACCAGTGCTGATATTTTAAAAAGTTATAGTCAGGGTACAGTGTTGAAATATGAAACATTCACTTCCGGATGGTATAAAGCTACTGTTTATGTCAACGGGAAAAAGACAGGAGGTTATATTAATGCTAACCATGTGCAAAACGGGGATAAAGATCAAACTGTTATATATGGTATAGGTCTTAAAAGCCCTACCAACATCTACTCAGATGTTACTACAAGCTCTAATGTAATAAAAACATATGGCCAAGGTACTGTTTTAAAATACGAAACCTTTATATCAGGCTGGTATGAAGCTACTGTCTACGTAAACGGTAAAAGAAGACATGGATACATTAATGCCAGCGACACAGAGAATAGTGTAGCTAATCCGACTACTCTGTCCGGGATTGGAATTAAGGCCCCTACGAACATTTATGCGGATGCTACAACCAATTCCGAAGTTCTGAAAACTTATGGGCAAGGAACTGTTTTGAAGTATCAAACTTTCACCACAAATTGGTATCAAGCAGTCGTCTATAGTAACGGTAAGTGGAGAAATGGCTATATCTATAAGGAAGATGTTGAAAGCGGTGACCCTTCTCCTACATCCTTAAAAGGGATTGGATTAGCAGATCCGACCAATGTATATTCTCAAGCCACATTAAGTTCTGAAGTATTGAAAGCCTTTAAGCAAGGGGAAATACTGGCCTATCAATCTTTTACAGAAGATTGGTATGAAATCACTGTGGATATTAATGGTTCAAGCAAGACCGGGTATATCCATAATACCCATGTCCAGGGACTAACTGATGAAACATCCACGTTCCAAGTAAGAGCCCTCGACAAGGTGAATGTGCATGATTTAGCTTCACGTAAATCGAACGTTTTAAAGTCATATGAAAAAGACTCTATTCTTAAGGTTTACACTTTTACTGAGGATTGGTATAAAGTGAAGGTGTCAATCAATGGCAAATATGTAACTGGGTATATAGCTGAAAGTGATGTAACTACAAATTTAGAGCCAGAACCAGATAAAACCTACATTGATACGGATTTGAGAAAACCCTCTAATGTAACTGCCCAAGAAATAGTAGATTACTTCAATCGGACAAGACCAGAAAGTCCATTGAAAGACTTGGCTCAAGACTTTATTGACGTTCAGAATGAATATGGTGTCAATGCAGTTTATCTTGTTGCTCATACGATTTGGGAAACAGGATGGGGCGGCTCTAACTTGATGGATTACAAAAACAATCTATACGGTTATGGTGCGTATGATGTCTGCCCATTCACTTGTGGATATTATTATCCGACAGAGGCAGAAAGCATCAACTCTGTAGCCTATATGGTTAGAACAAATTATCTGAATCCTGATGGGCGGTATTATAACGGCCCAACACTGATTGGTATGAACGTCAGATATGCAACCGACCAAAATTGGAAAAATGGTATTGCAAGGCTGATGGAAAGCATCCGTCCATATGATGCAAAGCATTACTCTTCAGCCTCTATCCTGCCAATGAATGGAAGTTCGCCTGGTACCTACGGGCGCAATATTCCTGAAAGCCAGCCATACCCGGAAGATGTAATTATCAACTTTCCGGAAGGCATAACAGCTACATTGCTGGAAAACTCAAACTATCGTACGCTGCCATATACATCCTCTTCGACCTATGTTGGGACATTAACGCAGTCTTCTGAAGTAACCATTATTGGTTATAATGAGGATGTCCGTGAAAATGGAAGCTATCCATATGACAACAGATGGTATCGAGTGTTAGTAGATGGTAGAACAGTTTGGGTATATGGCAAATCACTCGCTATGAACAACTTGATTCAAGTTAACGAAGATGTTTCACCTAGATTGAACATTCGTAACGCTCCTAATGGAGATATAGTTGGTAAAACGTATCCTGGTGATTTCTTGAAAGCTGTACTGGAAGAAGGACAATTTATTGTAAAAGATGAATATGTCAAAATCCAGCTTCCTGATTCTAATGAAGCAGGATGGGTTCATCAAGACTTTGTCCATATTATTATCAACTAATTGTAAGGAGAAACCCCCGGCCTCGGCCGGGGGTTTTAATGTTATAAAAGATTTAGTGTATGATAATCAGGTGATTTTTTTCTTAGAATTGATTGCTGTATTATAAAAAGATTCAAATTTTTCAGCTGCAGCTTGATGGGAATAGCTGGTACTGATTTTCTCTCTTGCCTTGATAGCCAGCTGCTCGCCATAATGAGCTTCCTGTAATAGCTTGATGACATGGCTACCCAACTTTTTTACATCACGGTCCCCGAATAATAGCCCATCTTTTTCATGGTCGATGATTTCCTTCAAACCCCCGACAGCTCCTGCAATCACCGGAGTGCCGGAACCCATCGCTTCTAATGCTGAAATCGACGTTGCTTCCTCGACACCATGGGAATGGACGCTGGGGATCAGTACGATATCAGCCGCCTGATAGAGGCTTGTCATTTCTTCAGGTGCGACAGAGCCGAGCAGGCGTATATTTTCCTGCAACCCAAGCTCCGCAATTTTCTTTTTCATCGCCGGCATCTGCTCTCCGGTGCCCGCGTAGACAAGCATGGTCTTCGGGTGCTGTTTTAAAACTTCAGGAAGTGCCAGGATCGGATAGATGACTCCGTTCTTTTCGGTCAGCCTGCGTGGTACGAATAACATTTCCCTGTCTGACGGGATGTCGTGTGATTGTTTCAACTCGTCCAGATTAACATCAATCCTGTCAAAACGTTTGGTGTTGATGAAGTTTTTCATCACCTCGGCTTCGACACCCGCTGTATCTTTAAGATAGTCGCGAATCCTCTGATCAACGGTAACGTTCAGGTCAGCCGCCTGGTAAGCTTCTTTTTCTAAATTTCGATACTTGTCCGAAGTATTCGTTTCCTGCTGGATGGCACCGCGACTGATTGCTTCATAAGCATAGTAGCCATGGACTGTTGCAACTACTGGAACATCTGTAGCGGTAGATGCTAACGTTGCAAAGATATCCTGTGAGTTGATGACATCATAATTGGAAGCTTTGTCTTTTAAAGCCTCTTCCAATAGCTTTTTGCGCTGCAAATCATTCAGCAACTGGCCATGCCCTTTTTTGAAGCGGTTGACAATGTACCCCGGAGCCTGGGCAAGCACTTTTTTCTTTAAGCTTCCAAGGTCTGAGAATGAAAGTACATCAACGGTATGGCCCCGTTCTTCCAAGCCTTCTTTCAATGTGCTTACATGGGAAGAAAGGCCGCCTTCATGGGGATAGTCGAAAATTGTAGTGATCAGAATTTTCATCAGGATTCTCCTTTACTGGTCAGGGTAGGGAATAGTGTTTGTAAATGATACAGTCGAAAGATGTATAAGAAAAGTCCATAAAGAATAAATGTAAATGATGTCGTAATGATTAAAGAAAAAAGAATCGGCATTTCCGGAAGCAGCCAGTGCAGCCCGGCTGAACCTATAAGTAACAGGATAAGCACCCCGGCTAACCGAAACAAATGCTGGGCCGGCCTTTCGGTGCCTGATACTGTTTGTTTAACCAGGTAGCGGTATAGGAATACCGTCTGGAACACCATCGAGAGACTGGTCGCAAGAGCGACACCTCCGACACCAAGCCAATAAGCAAGACTGACACTGAGCAGGATGTTCAACCCGACACCATACAGACAGGAGTACATTGCCATTTTTGCCAGCTTGAAAGCATAAAAGCTGTTCATCAAATAATCACGAAGTGCGAAAAACGGCAGAGCGACAGCAAAAAAGACAAACGCCTGGCTGGTCAGCATGCTTGCTTTGTCATCGAAAGCTCCCCGTTCGAAGGCGAGCTGCACGAGGGAATCCGCTTCGATTACCATGACGACCTGAAGTGGTATCGCCAGCATGATGATCGCTTTTACTCCCTGATTTGAGATATCCATAAATGCCTGAAACCCTTTTGTAGCGACACGGGATAAGTAAGGATATAAAATCGTTGAAATCGGCATCAAAATAATGCTCAGTGGTAACCACAATAAACGGTTGCCGTAGTTCAGTGCCGACACACTTCCTTCTTCCAGAAATGATGACACGACCCGGTCGACTACGAGGTTCAACTGGACGACGAGTGATGCGATGATGATCGGCATGAAGGGCTTCAATACCTTCTTCAAGGTGCTCCATTCCTGCCAAAACTTGAAGGTGATTGCTATTCGTTCGCCTTTTTGAAGTCCGGGCAGCTGGATGACCAGCTGCATTGCGCTCCCGATAAGTACCCCGATTGCCAGCCCATGGATGCCGAGCCAGTCATATAAAAGGTACATAAATAAGATGATCACCAGATTGTTGACGAGCGGCGCCCAGGCAGGAAGCCCGAACTTTTCGTTGGAATGAAGGACACCCTGAGTCAAGGACTGGATTGTCATGAACACCAGACTTGGCAGCATAATCATCGTCAGGATGACAGCCAGATCCGACTGGGCGTTGGTAAACCCGGGTGCGAAAATATGTACTAACGGAACGACAAGCAAATAGGCGAGTAATGTCAGCGCAGCTGAACTCAGGATGAAAAAGCTTCCGAGCCGCTGCAGCAGGTGAGAGGCTTGTTCGCCAGATCGTTCTTTTTCCTGGATGTAAAGCGGGACGATACCTGCCTGGATGCCTGTCCCAAGTGCAGTAAACAGGATGGTCGGGATCAGGAAAGCGACAAAGAATACGTCAGCGGTTCCGGAAGCCCCGAAAAAGGAGGCGATCAGAGCTTCACGGACAAAACCGAATAATTTGCCGAACGCTGATAAAACGGTTACCATCCCGAACGCTTTCATTAATTTTGATAACTGTATCATGAAATCATGTCTCCAATTTTTTGTGACTGTTGATACTGATTATATACCCGATCAATAGATAGTAATACAGGGTGAATGTTTTGTCTTCAAGAATATTATAAAACAATCCAGCGACAAGCATGACAGCTGTCATGGCAAGCCCAAGATTCCGCACAAGGGAAGGAGGATAACGAAACAGCTTCCATATTAGAAAGACCAGGAAAGTGAGAAACAGCACGGTACCGATTACGCCGGTTTCGACCAGGATTTCGATATATTGATTATCAGTATATAAATTATCTGGTACGCCGTATTCTTCATAAATCGGTGAGGGATAGCTTTTTGTTGCTGAATCTCCGTATGTTGCGAATCCCGTACCGATGACAGGGTGGTCAAGGAATATTTCGATTCCTTTAAAAACGACATATAACCTTCCCCATTCCAGGCTGGATTGCAAGGTGGCACTGGAAAACATCTCCTGGAAGCGTTCAATGAACACGTTATTTTGCTTTTTTGTCTTCGAAGAGGAATTCTCTTCTGTATCTTTCTTCAGTTCCGATGACTCAGGCTTTTCTTTTTCTGTATCCTCCTGAAAAAAGCCGGCTTCCTGGATGTAGTCGACTGCTATAACTGTCGGATAGTAGATGAGAGCGAATGCTACAATTCCATAGATGAATACGGGTACAATCGAGCGCCATTTCTTCTGGAAGAAAAGAAAGACCAGGAAACCGAACCCAAAGGCGAGAATTGTCCCGCGGGAATAGGTCAATAAAAAGGCACCCAGGATGACTATCCGGATGACCGGCAGCAATTTGTACCAGCGTATCATATCGGGTTTTAAGTAAAAGCTCATGAAAAACACGATGATTAAATACGTAGCAAGCACATTAGGATTGCCGATCAAGCCATAAATCCGCATCGCATTCGCAGCAGCCAGGTTCCAGTTTTCCCACGTTTCAGGCAACAGCCAATGCCGCATGGAAATCTTTTCGATCAAGCCATGGACGCTTAACAAAGTGGCTACAGCAAGCGAAACAGTGATGGTAGCCTTAATGTCGCGTTTTTCCCATGGGTATGCACTTGCAATATAAATAAGTAAAAACATGATTAAAAAGGCACGAATCTGAAAGATGCCTGCGACCAATGATATCCCGGTCAACAAACCGGAAAAAAATCCGATCCCGAGCATTAGGATGAAAAAGATAGAGAATAGATAGTTTCGTCTTAAATGCTCGAAAGACGGTCGAGCATAGATAAGGCTCATGAAAAAAAGGAGGATGATAATCAGATCCCCCAAATAGAGCAATCCTCCATTCACTTCAGTAAGAAACGGGCGTAATGGAAAGAATACCAGTAAGAACAGCCAGCCATTCTTTACATAAAAATAACTTGTCACCAGGATGATTCCTGTTATGATATAACCAAAAAGCGGGGAAGGGAATAAAAGCGCCAGCCCCAGCAGCCCAATATGTATAAGTAGCAGTCGATAATCAAATGGTTTCAAAAATCTCACCCCGATCATTATTTTGTTCTTATCACACATATATAATGTAGCTCATGGATTTTATGCTCGTTTAAACACTTCTTTATAATTTGATTACATTTTACTAAAATTATGTAAATTTAGCGAAAGGTTGCTTGTCATGAATAAATTTACCAGTTATGTTTCCATTAAAGGAATTCCATTCATCAATATTACACAGCAACAATTATTGAAAAATCATCTTTACCCAGCGCTAGATAACAAAGGGAAAAACTTCGTCGTCACCGCGAACCCGGAAATCGTGATGGCCGCTGAATCCGATCTGGAATATAAATATATCCTCCAGCAGGAAGCGGATTATGTGGTTGCAGATGGCATCGGTATCATTATTGCCTCAAAAATCATAAAAAAACCGTTGCCAGAACGAATACCGGGGTATGATTTGATGCTTGAGCTGCTAGACTATGGTAATGATAAAAAGTTGAAGTGCTATCTGCTGGGAGCGACAGATCAAGTAGCGGAAAGGGCAGCCGACAATATTAAAAAAGCCTATCCCGAGTTGGATGTATGCGGTTATCATCATGGATATTTTGATGATGACGATAAAACAATTTTGGAGGAGATCAAGTCAGCTGCTCCAGATTTGATATTCGTGGCACTCGGATTTCCTAGACAGGAAAAGTGGATTTTCAAAGCAATCAAGCAGCTGGATCATGGCCTGATGATGGGGGTAGGAGGCAGTCTTGATGTCTGGGCCGGAGAAATGAAGCGTGCTCCAAAGATTTGGCAACGTTTGAACTTAGAGTGGCTGTACCGGCTGATCAAACGTCCATCCCGCTGGAAGCGCATGCTTCAGCTGCCGCGGTTCCTTTGGCATATTATCAGGAAAAAATAAAGTCAGTAGAAACGAGGGTATCAATAATGAAAGTGCTTCATCTAAATGCAGGCAATGAAACAGGAGGCGGCATGTTCCATATCCTTTCTCTCCTCAACAAACTAGACCGGGAAACATTTGTTCTCGGGGTATTCGAGGAAGGGGAAATGATTAGGCGCGCTCGTGAACTTGGTATCCGAACGGTTGTATTCAGGCAAACCCGTCAGCTGGACCTGCGTGTTATGAAAAAGTTGAAGCACTACATAAAGGAAGAGAATATTGGTATCGTGCATACTCATGGCCCGCGGGCGAACGTGCTTGTCCATGCTATGAAGCACTGGCTGGATATCCCCTGGGTCGTCACGGTTCACAGCGACCCAAGGGATGATTTCATGGGCAAGGGCTGGAAAGGGAATGTGATGCGGCAGCTCCAACAACGGGCGATTCGCTCGGCCGACCACTGTATCGCTATCTCAGAAAGGTTCAAAAAGGTTCTGCTCGACTTTTCGATTCCGGGAGAAAAGATTACGACGATACTGAATGGCCTGGATTTTGATGATCAGGTGGAACGGCCTTATACACGAGAAGAGCTCGGGTTTCAGGAAGCCGACTTTTTAGTAGTGATGGTCGCCCGGCTTGAACAGGTCAAACAGCACGCACTGGCCTTTGCAGCTTTCCGGGAAGTTCATAAAAACTGTCCGGGGTGTAAGCTTGTATTAGTTGGAGATGGGCCGGAGCGGAATAACCTTCAGAAGCTGGCAAAGGAGTTGAACATACAATCTGCTGTCTATTTCCTCGGGCACCGGAACGATGTCGACCGTATTTTGCCGATGATGGATGTAGAACTGTTGACCTCAAAAAGCGAGAGCTTCCCGCTTGTCTTACTGGAAGCGGCACGGGCGGAAGTTCCGGTTATAAGTACGGATGTCGGAGGCGTAAAGCGGCTGGTACCTTCGAAGAAATATGGCTGGCTGGTTCAGCCATCGAGTAGAACTTCTATAGCTGAAGCGATATTAGAAGCAGTGGAACAAAAGAAAGAGGGACAGCTTAAACATATCGGAGCTGCCTTACAAAAATACGCAGCTGCCAATTTCTCCATCGATCAATTCGCCTCACAAGTCCAAAGCGTTTATAAAAAATTGCATTAATACCAATACTACCCCGGAGCCCTCCAAAATTTGGAGGGCTCCGGGGTGTTTTCGTTCATGCCCGAGGTCATCCAGATATTGGATACCCATACCCTTAACACTAAATTGTAATGTGGATGCTCGACAAAATGTGCTATAATATGCACCGTACTTAGAAGTGTAAATATTTTGTCATTATATTTTTATGAATTAAGGAGTGGAAAGAATGCGAAAGAAGAGGCAAAATGGATTATTGGCTGCCTTACTGGCTGTCCCATTACTTATGACTCCAGTGCAGGCAAGCGCTGAATTTGGACCGGATGCCTGGCATGAGTATCGTCTGAAGGACGATAAGAATGCCGTATACAATCAGGAAGGCGTCGAGCCACTGGAAGCGAAAACGTTTAAAACTGCAGATGAGGTACGTGCTACCCCAGTCGTGGCAGGGGACAAACTGTTTGTCGGGAACCACAATTCTGGTGATCTGTTTGCATTTGATGTTAACAGTGGTGAAGAGTTGTGGAGAAGCAAAGCCCCTAACTGGATTCACTCTGAGATGATTTATAACGAAGGCACTGTGTTTGTTGGATTCGGTAACCGGTTCTTCCAGGAAGATGGTACCCGAGGAACTGGG
Source organism: Thalassobacillus devorans MSP14 (assembly GCF_000496835.1). Lineage (GTDB taxonomy): Bacteria > Bacillota > Bacilli > Bacillales > Halobacillaceae > Thalassobacillus > Thalassobacillus devorans_B. The sequence goes on along the minus strand of NZ_KI543237.1, from coordinate 638,378 downwards.
GAAAGTGGTGTGTTAGCGTTAGATGCAGAAACAGGAGAAACAAAATGGAAATTTAATACCAAAGGTGAAGTGATGCCTACCCCTACCTTCAAAGACGGTTATGTGTATGCTGCTACCGGAGACGACCATCTTTATAAAATTGATGCCGAAACTGGAGAGTCAGATACAAAGGTGAACCTGGGCCACACGGTAAGTATGTCATCCCCGAACATCGTTGGTGATCAGCTATTTGTCGGGGGAAGCGGTCCGTTACCATATGCCTTTACTTCTGTCGATCTTACTACAGACAAAATCAAATGGCAGACCGAGTTTGAAAATGTAAATGCCGGCCTGGATGATGTTCCGCCTGCGGTAGACCAAGGGATTGTCGTGACAACTGCTCTGGAAGACGCGACGCCGGTTCGGTTGAAGCAAGTATACGATCGGGATGGTGTAGTTGAAGTCTATAAAGAAGCCATCAAAGGTTTCTTTGGCGGAGGCGGCTTCATCAATGAACGTGAAAAGCATCCCAGACACAAAATTTACGCAATGGATACAAAAACTGGTGAAGTGATTTGGGAAGATAGTCTTGGCATCGGTGAATTTGTAAAGAACAATAAATCCGGTGCTCCAATTATATACGAAGGCAAAATCTATGTAGGAAGTCCAATCACTAAAAAGTTTTATGCCTATGATTTGAAATCTGGCGAGCGGCTCTGGGAGTTCAATAATGCAGTTATGAAGGCTCCGCCAGTAGCGGATGACGGAGTTGTTTACTTCTCCAATGCGAAGGGGTTTGTCCATGCCTTGGATGCCGAGACAGGGGAAGAGATTGGTCGTAAAGAGTTAGGTGGAAAATTGGCTCCATCAGGTCCAATCATTATGAATGACACCTTGATTGTAGGAAGTCAGGACAGTAATGTATATGCATTGCCGACTGAGGATATTAAAAATGCTTCTGACGAATTCAGCGTGCCAGTGGCTAAAGAAAAAAGTCAAATCAGCTATTTCACATTTGTTTATGGTATTCCGATTTTGTTGTTCGCTTTACTAATAGCAGTACTAGTATTTGGAATCAGGAAAATCAAAAGAGTGAACACTGCCAGTTAAACAAGACCACACCCCGGAGCCTCCAGATATTGGAGGCTCCGGGGTGTTTTTTAGGTTAACCGGTAATTAGAGGTATGCATATCTTAGTAATGAATAAGACTTCTATCGTCCCTTTAATACAGGATATGGATTAGCAGAGGTAAATACGGGCTGTTCCCTTAGTAGGAGGGGGATAGCTCGTATTATTTATTTTATGTAACATTTTGTAATAGTGGTGAAATGGGCGTGTGTATGCGGTAGTTTAATAGATAACAAGCATAGAAGTTTGTCGAATCTTAAGACCAGAGAGGAATGAGAAAGTTTGTTTTACAAAAATTTGTTTATGAGTTTGTTCGCTTTTTTGATCGTTTTTTCTGGAGGGTTGGGACTTAAGGAAAATACCGCTTCGGCGTCACAAGTCGATCCAGACACTACTTATTCTTATGAAAGATTAACGAAAGACATCAAGGTATTGGCTGAACGTTACCCTGAAGCTATAACCTATAAATCTATTGGAACTTCCCCATATGGCAGAGAACTTTGGGCGGTGAAAGTAGGCAGCGGGGATAAAAATATCCTTGTCAATGGTTCCCACCATGCCAGGGAGTGGCTGACCTCGACACTTAATATGAAAATGGTAGAGGAATATGCGAAGGCTTATTCCAATAACACAACCATCAATGGATTCCAGGTACGAACGCTGCTTAACGACGTTGCCATCTGGTTCGTTCCGATGGTAAATCCTGATGGTGTTACGCTTCAGCAGCAGGGGTTGAATGCAATGCCGTCTTCTATTCATAATGATCTTATTAGAATGAATGACGGAATGAGGGATTTTACACGCTGGAAAGCAAATGCCAAAGGGGAAGACCTAAACCGTCAGTACCCGGCAGACTGGGAAAACATCAAATACAGTAGTGGAAAGCCATATTATAAGGACTTCAAAGGTTATTATCCAATGCAGGCAAAAGAAGCCCGTCATCTAGCCAGCTTCACCTATGAAACCGGACCACGCTCAACAGTCGCCTATCACTCAGCAGGCCAAATCGTGTATTGGTACTTCAGCCAGACAGGAGAACAATATGATCGCGACAAGCGGGTAGCAGACAACATCAGCCTGATTACTGGCTACAAGCCAGTAAGCCCACAGCCCAATCCATCAGGCGGCGGCTATACCGATTGGTTCGTAGATGAATTCAAGCGGGTAGGGTTAACGATTGAAATCGGTGCCTATCCAGGGCAGAGACATTTGCCGACAAGCGCATTTGATCAAGCGTGGAACAAAAATAAAATCGTGCCATTACGAATGGCAGAGAACGCTCGTTAAGAATAGTTAGCAAAAGCACCCCGGGACATCCAATTAATGGATGTGGTCAAGCCCCAAAACTGTAGACATTGAAAAAACACCGGGGTTATGCAACCGCCTGATTTCTGTATTCGACAGGAGTCAGGCGGTTTAGTTTTCGCTGAGCACGTTGGTGATTATAGAAATAGATATATTCTTCCGTTATTCTTTGAGCTTCATCGATATCTGCGATAGGATAATAGTAGAGAGCTTCCACTTTCAAATGGGAAAAGAAGCTTTCGATACAGGCATTATCAAAACAATTGCCTTTACCTGACATACTGGGCGTGATGTGGTGGTCAGCCAGTATGTTATGGTAATCCTCAGACGTATATTGGGCTCCTCGATCACTGTGAAGGATCGGAGGTCCCATTGCGTCTGTTTCTTTATGAACAGCTTCTTTTACGGTATCCAGCACAAAGGTTAAGTCATAGGAATCACTGATTTGATAAGCAATGATTTCCTTCGTGTATAAATCCATAATTGCGGATAAATAACGGTGTTCCTGTCCCACAATAATATAAGTGATATCCGTAACCCATTTCTCATTTGGTTTCTCCGCCTGGAAGTTCTGCTCTAAAACGTTGTCTGCGATATAAGGTTTCATCACTTTTTTCATACGAAGCTTGCTGTTGTGTTTCCTGCGTATTTTAGCTTTTAAGTTCATGTCATCCATCAGTCGATATACTTTTTTATGATTCACCTTCCATTGATCCTGGCGGATTAATTCATCTTGAATTCGTCGATACCCAAACCGGTGATCAAAAGCTTCATAAAGCTCCCAAATTCGGTTTCGCAAGAAACGATCCTTATCCGGGCATTTCCTGCGTGCACGGTATTTGTGGTATCCACTCCTGGAAACGCTAAGGTAAGCACACAATTCTTCGATCGTGTAGGTTCCCCGTAAAACATCAATTACTTGATAGGCCGTTAACGCTTCTCCTTTCCTAGAATCTCGAAATACTTTTTTAACACATCATTCTCCATTTCCAACGAACGGATATACCGTTCTTGATCCGTATATTCCCCATTCTTCTTTGACCCTCGCCCACGCCTGTCAACCAAACCGTAAGCGCCCTGCGCTCGGTATTTCCTTGCCCAAGCCTTGATCAAGTCCCTATCATGAATCCCTAATTTATTGGCAATCTGGCGTTTCGTCCAACCTTTTTTCTTTAACGTTAAGGCTTCCATTTTCAGTTCGAATGGGTAAGTTCTTTTCTTTTGTCCTTTTAAAGCCATAAAAATGCACCCCTTAAAAATCGTACGTTGTAACCGGGTGTTTTTTCAACGTCTATTTTAAGGGGTGCACACTAATGTCCCGGGGTGCTTTGTTAGTTGGGGCTACTTTTAATTGAGTTACTTCACATCAATTCGGTTCAAAGCTGGTGCTTTAATGTCCTCTTGTTGTTTTAGATATTCAATCATAGCATCCAATGCTAGCGGACCTGTTACTTGATTTGTTCCTTCTTTCAAAACCGTAAACCCGTCTCCGCCAGTGGCGATAAAGTTGTTGACGGTGACTGTGTATTGTTGTTCGGGATCAATCGGGTTGCCATTACTGTCTGTCATGGCGACGATTTTTTCCCCGTTTGGAGCGTTGTCATCCCAAGTATAGTTTAATCCTGACACTTGCAATATCCGAGGGTAGCTGCCTGACCATTGCTGCTCAAGGACTGCTTTTATTTGACTTCCGGTCAATGTCATTTTTACAAGGTTATTTCCAAATGGAAGCATGGTATATAGTTCTCCCCATGTGATTGGGCCTTCATCAAGATTCGCACGAATACCGCCGGGATTCATAAACGCAAAGTCTGTTTGCATGGCAGCCCGTTGTGAATCAGCAACCAGGTTGCCGAGTGCGGACTCTCCGCTGGCATCTGGAGCGGTCGTGATCGGTTCGCCCGCCTGCGCGATGACTTCCTGAACTAGATCCTCCACTTCTTTGCTGTAGTTATCTACCATATCTTTCACTTCTGCATCAGGTTCGATGGCGTCGTGAAAAGTGGTAACCACGGAGGCTTCCTTTGAAACGATATCCTTCGTTTTTGGATCAATCATTAAATCTACATCAGAAAAAGCAGTTCCATAGGAGTAAGATTCCACAATCAGCTTTCCATCTACAACCGTGTTCGCATAAGCATGATTATGCCCGCCGAAAATAACATCGACTTCATCGTCTATTTTTGGTGCAAATTCCACAACCTCTCCAGAAGGGTTGGAACCATCCTGGTTTGAGGAAGCAGGAACGTGGGCAAGTACAACAATGGATTCGACGCCTTTTTCTTTCAGTTGTGCAGCTGCATTGTTAATCGCTTTTGTCTCATCGGTGAACTCAACGCCTTCGATACCGCTCGGAAGAACAATGTTCTTCGTGTCCGTGGTGACTACACCGATAAATCCAATTGGCATGCCGTTGACTTTTTTGATTACATACGGAGGCAGGATCGGCTCGCTTGTTTCTTTATCTTTCACATTTGCTACGGTATAAGGGAAGGAAGCTCCTTCAAAATCTCCTGTTTCTTCATGAGTCCCTCCATTGATCAGGCGCTTCATTTCAGCAACCCCTTCATCAAACTCATGGTTGCCGACCGTTCCTACATCAAAACCAAGTTCGTTTAGAATCTCAATAGTAGGTTCATCCTGGAGCAGGGAAGAAACAGGTGAACTTGCCCCAACGACATCGCCTGCATGGACAAGCAGCGAATTTTTATTGTCCTGTTCATACTGTTTCAGGTAAGCAGCCAAATATTCTGCTCCTCCTGCCTTTCGGTCACCGATGGTTCGGTAAACGTCCAGTTGACCATGGAAATCATTGATGCCTAATAGCTGAACCGGTATGTATCTTTCCTTATAGCTATCATTTGCCCCGGGAGCAGCTGAAACTGATGTACCTATGAGAGAAACGGATAAAAGAAATGCTGGTAATACTTTTTTTACTTGAAACATGATCTACCTCCTATAATTTAATAACATCTAAAAAATAGCAAAAAAGTTTAAATCTGTTTTACATACAGTGTAAAAATTTTGTAATATTTTGTCTATAATCTATTAGAACTAATCCACCCCGGAGCCCTCCAGATTATCGATGAATTCAAGCGGTAGGATTGACGATAGAAATCAGTGCCTATCCTGGCCAGAGACACCTGCCAGCCAGTGCATTCGATCAAGCATGGGAACGAAATAAAATCGTCCCACTTCGTATGGCGCAGAATGCACGTTAAAAAAACAGCACCCTTGATCCCTCCAGTAGTGATAGCGATCATCTTTCAGAAGTATCTAGTAAAAGGTATGAGCGGTGGCGGTGTAAAAGAATAGTGGGTGTTTGTGTAATTCTTAGCTTAGAGAAAAACTTTCACGTTTATCTATAAGCTTTTTTTATCTATCTCCAATATCTGGAGGCTCCGGGGTGCTCGTTTGTTGTTGTTTACCCCAGGTCCTCCAGAAATTGGGGGACCTGGGGTTTTCTCATTTTCTACACCAGCAAGAATTATTTAGTATTTCAAGAGGGTTTCTCAAATAAAATAACTCTAGAATGAAGTTTGACTCTGGAAGGAGTGTTTCTATGCAAATAAGACCATTTGCATTACAGCGCGGAGATACGATCGGTATTGTCACATTGGGAAGCCCGCCAGAAAGAGATGAGGTTGAGACGGGTTTAAAAATGTTGGAGGACATGGGTTTTAAAACACTTCTCGGCCGTAACGTGTACGCACGAGATGGTTTCTTAGCAGGTACAGCGCAAGTACGTGCGGGAGATTTGATGCGTATGTTTGCCAATCCTGAGGTGAGAATGATATTACCTACAAGGGGTGGGGTAGGAGTTGCAGGAATTCTCCCTTATCTTGACTATGCATTTATACAGCGAAACGCAAAAATCATAAGTGGTTACAGTGATATAACGGTATTGTTGAATGCCTTGTACCAATATGCCCATTTAATAACTTTTCAAAGTCTGATGCTTGTCGATTTTAACCCAAGCACACCCGGCTATAATTTTAATCAATTTTTTACTGCTATTTCTTCCTCTACACCAATAGGAAAAATACAAACCCCCCCTGATATTCCGTTAAAAAGCAGAGTACCAGGAAACGTCACCGGGCCGATTGTTGGCGGAAATCTCACATCATTAGTTGGCACCATCGGTACTCCTTTTGAAATAGATACTCGGGGAAAGATCCTCCTCATCGAGGATACACACGAACCCATTAACACATTATTCAGATATACTGAACAATTAAGAATGGCTGGGAAGTTCCGGGACTGTATTGGGGTTGTTATGGGAGAATGTACAGAATGTGATGAATCTTATGGTAAGACGTACGAAGATTTTATCAATGAATTTATGATCCCATTAGGAAAGCCGCTGATGACTAATCTAACCTCAGCACACGGCACTTATAAAACTGCAATTCCTATTGGGGCAATAGTTAACTTGAATACATTCAATAACACCTTAACGGTTCTTACCCGCACTACGACACCTCCTTTCTACTGATAGACTAAGGGGGGGTAATAACTTGCCAATCATTACCTAGCACCTAAAGGGGCGTCACAATAGTCTATTGCAGACTTTTAGCGGACGCCTCTTTTTCTATTGTCAGGAAGAGTTATGGTATCCTGAAACGATAGAGGAGGGACCATGATGAACATCAGTTATGTTGATAAGCTGGCCGACTATGAAAATATCTTAGTAGTGGATGAAAAAGGGCATACCCTCTTTTATGACATTCCTGACTTGAATGTACTTCGCCATCTCGGCCAGCGCCCGGAAGATTTCCTGGGACGTAAGGTGACGACTTTCTATAAAGATTTATCGGAACAGGACAGTACCGTGATGACCGTACTGCGAACCAGACAGCCATTGACAGATATACGACAGGTCATGACAACCCACAAAGGGGGCAAAGTGGAATCGATCAGCTCCACCTATCCGATTATAGAATCCGGCGAAGTGAAGGGAGCTATCGAGTTTTCCAAGCGTTTTTATTCAAAAAAGAATATTGAGTCCCTTAATAAATATGCTGGTCATAAAATGTATCGCAAGAACAATACGATTTATACGATTGGCGATATGATTACGAAGGACCCTGCCATGGAGAAGATAAAACAGAAAATAAGAAAAATCTCACGCACTGATTCTACATTAATGATTTCCGGAAAAACCGGAACAGGAAAAGAAATAGTCGCCCAGTCTGTTCATAACCTTAGTGATCGATTTGGTGGCCCGTTTATATCTCTTAATTGCAGTGCTGTGCCGGAAAATCTAATGGAAACTACATTGTTTGGAACAACGAAAGGAAGTTTTACAGGGGCAGAAGAAACTCCTGGATTATTTGAGCAGGCCGATGGAGGCACACTATTTTTAGATGAGATCAATTCGCTTGATATTACACTGCAAGTGAAACTTCTGAAGGCGGTGGAGGAAAAGTCAGTCAGGAGGATTGGCGGCAAAAAGAATATCCCCGTCGATATCCGGGTGATTTCTGCTACCAATGAAGATCCAGAAACCTTACTTTCGGAACAAAGGCTTCGGGAAGATTTATTTTATCGTATGGCTGTAGTGGAAATCCGTCTACCGGAGCTGAAGGAACGTAAAGAAGATATTAAGATTCTGCTTGATTATTACTTGAACTTCTACAACGACAAAATGAACATTACCATTGAGGAAGTGGACCAGGAAGTAATCGATTGCTTTATGCGTTATAAATGGCCCGGGAATGTAAGAGAATTCAAAAATGCTATTGAAATGGCATATAATCATGCAGAAAATGGTAAGTTGGCCCTGGATGATATCCCGGAACGTATTTGTAAAAAATCAAGCAAAGAAGCATCACCAATTACTAACGATAGTGTTTCGTTGAAAGATGCTGTCGAGAATTTTGAAAAAGAATTGATTATCGAACATTATACAGCTGCTGAAGAGGTTATTGCGGAAACAGCAAGAAGGTTAGGCATTTCAAAACAATCGTTGAAATATAAGATAAATAAATACAATTTGCGGTAAAAAAATTTTTACGTAGAGGGGGAAAATTTCCCTCTCTTTTTTATTTTTTATAACCGAAATCCTTCCTAATAAACGAAAGTGTAAAGTTTTTCAACCCTGTATTATTCTGAATATTCAAACCGATCCAGGGGATATACTCCGTTGTTTGGCATGAAATTTGCATAATACTTAGCAGGAGGTATGACCCAGAAAATGAAAACCTCTTCTATTAAAAACAACTAAAAGGCTTCATAAAGGAGGAAAAGAAATATGGCAGGTAACAATCAAATGCTATATTACAACGCAAAAATATTCACCTCAAACCCTGAACAATTATATGCGGATGCCATGATCATAAAAGATGGCCGGGTCCACTGGATTGGGGAATACGTGGAACTGGGGGGGGAACCCGAAAATAAGGTTAATCTTCAAGGACGACGAGTACTTCCGGGCTTTATCGATGCGCATCTCCATCCTATGCATCTGGCTAAAATATCGAATCAGGTACCAAGCACCCCGCCGACTGTCCACTCTATACAAGATTTAGTGGAACAAGTCCGCTTAAGGGCAGAGGAACAAAATGAAGACAAATGGATAGAAGGCTGGGGGTTTGATGAAGGAAAACTTATCGAAGGACGGACACCAACACGGTGGGATCTTGATAAAGCTGCACCTGATGCTCCTGTCTTTTTGACACGAACCTGCGGACATATAGCTGTAGCCAATTCGAAAGCCTTAAGGCTGGCAGGTATCGATAAACATACATCAGACCCGGAGGGGGGAGAAATTGATAGAGACGATATGGGCGAGCCTACGGGAATTTTACGGGAAAACGCAAAAGACCTGTTCGAGAAAGCAATGCCAACTCAAACCTTGGAAGAGAAGGCGACGATGCTGGCCGAGCATAGTTCCGAACTGCTCCGCTATGGGGTTACAGGTATGACGGACATGATGGCAAGAAAAGGGGAGACAGATGACTATGATATCTATACCGAAGCAAGAAAGAAAGGGCTGAAGCAACGGACGGCTTTATATTATAAGTGGGAAGATATTGAGCATGCACCGATACTGGACAAAAATAGGACGGAGAGAGAGGAGCCTGTTCATATTGGTGGGTTTAAACTATTTTCCGACGGAAGCGTTTCAGGAAGGACGGCCTGGGTCAAAGAACCTTTTATTGGTGACGACAGCAACTATGGAATTAAGGTGACCACGAAAAAAGAGCTGCTTGCTGCAGCGGAAGGAGCTAAAGCAAACGGGATACAATTAGCGATACATGCGATGGGAGAACAGGCGATTGAATGGATCGTCGATACATTGAAACATATTCCGGGATGGCTGGAGGATGCCCCGTCGATTCGGATTGAGCACGTTTCGTTTCCTTCAGAACAAGTGCTCAAGCGTGCAGTGGAAGCAGGGATAGGCTTTGTCACCCAGCCTATTTTTCTATATGCAGAAATTGAGAGTTATAAGAATAATATCGGTTTGGAAAAAACGCAGCATTCCTACCCTATTAAATCCATGCTTCAAACTGGTGGAGCGGTTGCTTTTTCTTCGGATGCGCCGGGAAATGCATGGTCTGAGCCCGTCGATCCATTTGTTGGATTAAAAGCAGCTGTCACCAGGCTGGCGCATGATGGTACAGATGTAGGAAAAGATCAACAGGTTGATCTTCCGACAGCGATCATTCTTTATACAAAAGCTGCCCAGGAGCTTACCCGAATCGCTGATACAGGCCAGCTGAAGCGAGGATTTCATGCCGATTTTATGGTATTGGACCAGGACATATTCACTATGGAAGCGGAAGATATCGACAAAGCATCTGTGCTGGAAACGTATATCGATGGAAACCTGTTTTTTCAAAAAGAAAAGCTTCTGAGCCAATAGCTGACAATAGGAGGTAGGAACAATGGCAAAATTAACATCTAAAATAGAAGTCGAAAGTGTATTAAAAGAAGTCACCCAATGGAGAAGACATTTACATCAGCACCCTGAGCTTTCCTTTCAGGAAGTAAATACATCGCAATTTGTATATGACAAGCTCCAGTCATTCGGCAATCTGGAGGTGACACGGCCAACCAAAACCAGTGTGATGGCACGTCTGGTGGGCGATCAGCCGGGGAAGACATTAGCAATTCGAGCTGATATGGATGCCCTGCCGATCGAAGAAGAAACCACACATGAATTCAAATCGAAGAACCCGGGTGTGATGCATGCCTGCGGCCATGATGGGCATACGGCGATGCTGCTAGGTGCGGCAAAAGTTCTTTCAGGCTTGAAGGATGAGATTGTCGGGGAAGTACGTTTTTTATTCCAGCACGCAGAAGAACATTTCCCTGGTGGAGCGGTCGAAATGGTAGAAGCCGGGGTTATAGAAGGAGTCGATTTTGTCATTGGGGCACATCTGATGTCCGACTTGGAAATCGGCAAAGTTGGGATTGTCCCTGGTCCGATGATGGCATCAACGGATGGATTCTGGCTGACGATACAAGGGAAAGGCGGGCATGGAGGCATGCCGCACCAAACCGTAGACAGCATAGTGGTTGCTTCCCAGGTCGTCTCCAATCTTCAGCAGATCATTTCCCGTAATACCGATCCGCTGGACACGGTAGTACTTACTATCGGTAAATTTGTTGGAGGAGAAGCGGGGAATGTAATTGCTAATGCAGTAAAAATCGATGGGACAGTACGGTCATTTGACCCGAAATATAAGAAAACAATGCCCGAATTGATGGAGCGTGTGATTAAAGGAATTACAGACGCGCATGGAGCCACGTATGAATTGGATTATGTAAAAGGATATGATCCCGTCATCAACGACGAAACCGTGCTACAAGTAATCGAAGATACGGTGCGGGAATTGTATGGGGAGACTACCCTCGACTATCAGAGACCGAAAATGGGCGCCGAAGACTTTTCGGGATATTTAAAAGACACCCCAGGGGCGTTTTTTACGATTGGAGCAGGGAATGAAGCGAAAGGTATTATCCATCCTCATCATCATCCCCATTTTGATATCGATGAAGATGCTTTGAAGTATGGGGTCAACATTTTTGTACATGCCGTATTTAAATATTTAACGTAAGCAGGGGAAAATCCTTCCCCTTTATATTTTTCCATATTGAATTTCGAATATTTCGATAAAAGGAGGCAGTTATGGGCTTACACGCAAAGGAATGGAAAGAATATGACAGGCAGCAAGAGGAATCAAGATTTAAACTCCCCCATGTTTATGTAATATTATTTGCGATGATGGTGCTTGGTTACTTAGCAACCTACTTAATTCCAAGTGGCACGTTTGAAAGACAGCAAACAGAAAGTGGTGCCAATATACTTATCCCTGGCACTTTCCAATTCACTGAAGAAGTTAACCTCAGTATATTCGATTTCATTTTTGCGATCCCCACAGGGATGGTTCAGGCTGGTGAAATTATTTTCGGTGGATTGATGATGGGTGGACTGGTTGCTGTGCTGGAGAAAGCCGGTCTTCTTCCGTTAGTTGTGCATAAAATCGTAACCACCTTGAAATCCAGAACCATTCTCGTCATTCCGTTACTAATGATCCCTATTGCTGTATTTACCACTATAACCGGAGCATTAGAAATGATATTGATTTACGTTCCTATCATTGTTCCACTAGTTGTGAAAATGGGATTCGACCGTTTTACAGGGCTTGCCCTTGTGTTAGTTAGCGCTACTGCCGGCTTTTCCACTGGTATTACCGCGCCTGCAACGTTAGGACTGTCTCAGGAAATCACCGAACTTCCACTTTATTCTGGTGCCGTTTACCGTATGATTATCTTTACTATCATAACGGGAATTGGGATTTGGTATGTATGGAATTATGCTCGGAAAGTTCAGCGTGATCCTTCTAACAGCTATGTTTATGATGATGGCTATGATAATGAATTCCTCACGGAGGATAAGGGTATCACTCATAAATCTACCGCAAAACAAAAAATCGGTTTAGTTGTATTGACTGCAGGATTCGGTATCATGCTGTATGGACTGCTGGTGTGGAAATGGTATTTTGTCGAGCTTGGCGGCTGGTATGCATTCCTTGGAATCGTTATTGGCTTGATTTGCGGGATGAATGGCAGCCAAATTGCCGAAACGTTCCATGAAGGATTCAAAACGATGCTGCTCGGAGTGTTGTTGATCGGGTTGGCACGTTCGATTTCAATTATTCTAGAAGAAGGGAATATTCTCGATACAATTGTTTTTGGCATTACCCAGGTAGTTGGCATGGTTCCCGGAGAAGTGACTGCTGTTGCTATGATGCTTGTACAGGGTCTATTCAATTTCCTTGTCGGATCTGGAAGCGGACAGGCTATGATAACCATGCCGATTATGAGCGGACTCTCTGACCTGCTCGGAGTTACCCGGCAGACGGCTGTCTTAGCCTTCCAGTTCGGTGACGGATTCACAAACATCCTTTATCCGACTGCTGGGCCATTTATGGCTACCTTAGCGCTCGCGTATGTTTCCTGGGGGAAATGGGTGAAGTTTGTTCTTCCCATACTCGGTATATGGATAGCCTGCTGTACCGTATTTTTAATCATCGCCCAAATGATCGGCTGGAACTAAGTAAGTCTGTGAGTCTGTGTACCCCGGGTCCTCCATATTCTGGAGGACCCGGGGTACACAAAAATTTACAATATATATTTTTAGAAGATGTTGACCGTTATTATTACTTAGAGTTATTAATCAGAAGTCAGCAGTAGATACTCATTTTATCTCTATGCTTATTGCCTCATATCCAACCACGTACACCTGCTTGTTGAAACGAGCAACCACCAACTACAAAGCTTTATTTTTTATCACTCAAACCGCTGAATCCTCTCCTTACCACTAAAAAATCCCTAAGTTTTTCAACAGTATCGAAGAGCTATGACAATTCTGTCAGAGCCAGAGAAACAATAACCCTGAATCATCCATAATTTGGAGGGCTCCGGGGTATACCAGTCAACACCCCGGGACATCCAATTTCCGGAGGACCTGGGGTGATAGTTATTCCAGTTTATTTTTTATGTAAATCTGACCTGTTTCATTTTTTATAAACTGTCTCTTTTTAAATGGACAGAATTTGTTTAGTCTATATATATTAATAATTAAAACATTACAAATATTCTGTTAATTATTTGAGTGGTTAAGCTTTATCTAATTAGGTATTTACCTTTTAGAAGCCCTCATTGCGAATGAATTTTAAAGGAGGTGAAAAATACAGCGGGAAACTAGAGTTATATATTTGATGAAAGGTAGTATTAAAATCTATACATAAGAGGTGTGATTAAATGAAGCAATATAGACTGGCAGTTGATGTAGGCGGCACATTTACAGATGTATTTCTATTTAACGAGCAAACAGGTGAGATCTCAGTTACAAAAACAGCATCCACTCCTTCCAATCCAGAGCAAGGCATATTGGATGGGATTGCAAAAGCAGAAATAAATGGAGAAGATATCAAAGTTTTCTCTCATGGTACTACGGTAGGGACAAACGCATTAATTGAAAGAAAGCTGCCGAAGACTGCTTTGATTACTACTAAAGGTTTTCGAGATGTCACTGAAATCAGAAGAGGGACCAAGCGTGAGCTATGGGATGCTTATGATGATGTTGCTAAGCCGTATATCCAGCGAAGAGATCGGTTTGAAGTCGATGAACGAATTGATTATTCAGGAAATATCTTGAATGGAGTTAATGAACAAGAAGTAAGAGAATTAGCCAATATTTTGCGTAGAAGAGGCACGGAATCCGTTGCTGTATGTTTAATGAATGCTTATGTGAATGGTGTGAATGAAGCGAAAATAAAAGAAATATTAGAAGAAGAACTTCCAGAAGCTTATATATGCATTTCAAGTGAAGTTTTACCAGAAATATTCGAACATGAAAGAATGAGTACCACCATCATCAATGCTGTGCTTGGACCTACCATAACAAAATATATCAATGTACTAGAAAGTGAAATGGAGGGACATGGGTATAAAGACGATATACTTGTACTTCATTCAGGAGGAGGGGTTATGACTTCTGAAACCGTACCACGGTATGCTGCAAGACTTGCCAGCTCAGGAATTGCAGCTGGGGCAATTGCCAGTAAACATATTGCTAAATTATGTGGGTTCGATAATGCTATCGGTCTGGATATGGGTGGTACAAGCACAGATATCTCCTTGATGCATGATGGAGATTTAAGGATAACGAAAGATTGGTATATTGAATATGGATATCCAATTGGCTTTCCAAGTATAGAGATAATTACCATCGGTGCCGGAGGCGGAAGTTTAGCCTGGATCGATGAAGGCGGTTCTTTACGGAACGGACCTAGGAGCGCCGGCGCTGTGCCCGGACCTGCCTGCTATCAAAGAGGTGGTACAGAACCTACTAATTCAGATGCCAACCTTGTATTAGGCAGGTTAGGTACAGAACTGTTGGATGGAAAAATGATACTTGATAAAGAAAAAGCTGATGATGTAGTAGATAAGGTCGGCCAGCATTTTGGGTACACTAAAGAAGAATCTGCTGATGCCATCCTCCAAGTAGCTAATGCCAATATGTGCGACGCCTTACGATTGATTTCCGTACGTAGAGGGTATGACCCGCGTGATTTTGCCCTAGTGACAATGGGAGGAGCAGGTCCGGTTCAAGGAGCTTATGTGGCAAAAGAAATGGGGATACCGACAGTTATAGTTCCACCTCATCCAGGAGTTGCAGCTGCTATGGGATGTCTCTTGGTTGATGTACGTCACGACATATCGAAAACTTTTGTAAGGAATGTTGAAAGCGTAACCATTGAAGAATTAGAAGAAGCATTCATCAGTATGGATACAGAAGCAAGAGATTTATTAGAAGAAGAAGGCGTTTCAGAAGTGGATTCTACACTCATGCGTTATATAGAGATGAGATATATGGGACAATGGCGTTCTCTGGCTGTTTCTGTTGGACGCCCAATTCAATCTTTAGAAGCAACGATAAAAAGCTTCCACGAGGAGCATGAAAGAGAATTTGCATTTTCTGATGAAAATCAATCGATAGAAATATACGGTTTACGAGTAACAGCCATCGGAACTGTACCTAAACCGGCATTCCAAACGTTTGAGCCGATAGGAAATATTACAGATGCTATTAAGCAAACGAGGAACGTTTATTTTGACGGGGAGTACGTAGAGACACCTGTATATGATAGAGCAAAAATTCCTGTTTTGTCTGAAATAGAAGGACCGGCCATTGTCGATCAGCTTGACACAACTACGGTTATACCACCGGCTTTTTCGGCCAAAGTGGATGTATACAAAAACTTAATTATTAACACTAATAATTAAACGAGAGGTGGATGATGGTGAATAATAGCACAGAACTTACTAAACCAAAATTTGATGAACGTTTGGATCCGGTTACCTTTGAGGTTTTAAAAAATGGTTTTATTAACCTGGTGGATCAGATGGCTGAACAGATTCTGCGTACATGTTACTCTTTTGTCATCTATAATCGTGATTTTAGCTGTGCCATGTGTGATGCGGAAGGTAATACGATCATGCAGGGGACACAGGATATTTCCGTACACGTAGGGACTTTACACTTGACAGCAAAAGCGGTGCTAGAAGACTTTAAGGGTGATATACATCCTGGTGATGTGTTTTTAGTGAACGATCCTTATCGTGGCGGTACCCATTTCAACGATACGCGTGTACTACTCCCAGTTTTTTACAATGGGCAGCTGATATCTTTCATGCAAACAAATGGCCATTGGGCGGATATGGGAGGGTCTACTCCTGGGTCCTTTGACGTGAATGCGAAAGACCATTTTGGTGAAGGAGTGAGGATCCCTCCTGTCCGAATTTATAGCAAGGGTGAATATCTGGAAGATGTAGTGAGCTTAATCGTATCGAATATGCGAATCCCGGAGGAAAGAGTAGGGGATTTAAGGGCTCAAGTAGAAGCTGCGAAGACGGGAGAACGTCAGTTAATAGATTTAGTAGAGAAGTATGGGTTAGAAACTATGCTGGTAGCTTTTGATGAAGTGCAAAGGTATGTAGAGCGCCTAGCAAAAGCAAAAGTGAAATCACTTCCAAATGGCACATGGGAAACAGTGGACTATATTGATATGGATCCGGAAATAGGAGACGGATTGATTCCGATTAAAGTTAAAATGACAATAACGGATGAGGAAATTCTATATGATCTGAATGGATCTCATCCTTATATTGGTTGCTTTCTAAACTCAGGGTTTGGTGCTTCCTTATCAGCTGCCTACGCAGGTACAAAAACTTTCTTCCCTGAAATACCATTGAATTCCGGCTTTTATGAAGTTGTGAAAGTGGAATTACCGGAAAACTCAGTAGTCAATGCACCTGAGCCAATAGCGGTTACCGGGTTTTGTTCAGGAGCGTATGAGAAAATAATGAATGCCTGCTTTGAGTTATGGTCCACTATCATGCCGGAGCGAGCTATCGCATGTTCGTTTAACCTGGAATACCTTCTGATAGGAGGTAATGATTCAAGACACGGGCAGGATAACTATTTCATGTGGTATGACTGGATGGCAGGAGGGCATGGTGGCCGAAGTGATAGGGATGGGGTAAATGCATTGTCCCCTGTCTTTGGAGTGGGATTAAGTGTACAACCTTGTGAAGGTCAGGAAAGACTCTCACCAGTCCTTACCACTAAACATGAAATAATCACCGATTCAGGCGGACCAGGAAAATATCGAGGTGGTTGTGGAGTAGAAAAAGGCGGCACCCTGACGGAGTTAAATAATACCGTGATGTCCTACTGCTGTGATCGCTCTCGTTCCGTCACGTGGGGTATCAAGGGGGGGCTGCCTTCTTATCCTCATGGTGCATGGTTGAATCCAGGAAAAGAAAATGAGGAGTTTTTGGGTGCTATATTTTCTAATGTTAAGGTAAAGAGCGGAGACTCTTTCATCCGTCCTTCTGCTGGCGGTGGCGGACTAGGTGATCCACTCGAAAGGAATCCTGAAGCTGTTTTAGAAGATGTCATGGACGAGTATGTGTCAGTTGAAAGGGCTGAAAAGGATTATGGAGTTATCATTGAGGAAGTAGACAAAAATCTGGACCAGTTCGAAATCGATTATGAAGCCACTGAATTATCCAGGGAGTTCATACGAAATAACCGTAAACAATGGCTGGAAGAGGAGCCGAAATACGTGGAACAACTGTTTAATAAAGGAGAAATTGACAAACTGGATGTTATTCGCCGTTATGGTGTAGTAATGAACTATAAGACCAATAAAGTATTACTTGAATCTACGAAACAATTTCGGGATACCATGCAGAAAAGGTCATTTGCCTATTGGAGTTAACGAATGTTTTCATGATTAATGGAAAAGTGTTTCACCCCACTGATCGACTGTTCTAGTAACAGTCGATCAGTGGGGTGATTTTTATTAACCGTGAAAATTCAATATTTCTCTAAAATTAATAAGCGTATGTCTCAGAACATTTGTAATTTTGATACTTTCATATAGATTTAACCAAACCAGGCTCTCTCAAGAATTTTAATCCCTTTTAAAATTTCTTTTTCGCTTAAGCCACCAAACCCGATTTGAATGATAGGAAATCCACTTACATTCTTACGGGTCCAAAATTTTGATATGGGGTAGACTTTCACTTTATTCCTCTCAGCTATGTCTAATAGCTCTTCTTCTGTGTGATTGGTATAAACTCGCAGTAAGATATGTAACCCCGCTCCATTCCCGATGATTTCAACATTATTTTTAAAACGCTCTCTTATAACAGAAATCAATGTATGCTGTTTTTTTTGATAAGTAGTTCGCATCTTACGGATATGACGCTCCCAGTAGCCTTCTTTCATAAATGAATGCAGCGTTTTTTGGTGTATACGTGAAACTGGCTGTTGATAGGATTGGAAGTGTTGTTCATATTTCTCCATTAAAAATGTAGGTAAAACCATGTAACTAATACGTAGAGAGGGAATAAGTGACTTTGAAAATGTACCAAGGTAGATTACCTTATTAGTTTTACCTAATCCTTGCAGTGATGGGATGGGCTTTCCAGCATAACGGAATTCACTATCATAATCATCTTCTATAATCAGTGCATTATTCTCTTCCGCCCATCTTAATAGTTGCACTCTCTTGTTATAGGGCATGATCATCCCATAAGGAAATTGGTGAGAAGGTGTTACATATACAACTTTTGCTTGACTTTGATATAAACTTTCAATATTGATCCCTTCTGAATCTAAAGGAATGGGGTCAATGGTACAGCCGTGGTTCATGAATATAGATTTCGCACCATCATATCCTGGGTCTTCAACTGCTACTGTTTGATTGAAAAACTGCATGATTTGAAAAAGTAAGCTTAATGACTGTTGAATTCCAGCGCCGATTATAATTTGCTCTGGAACACACACTACTCCGCGGGAGTAGTAAAGATATTCTTTAATTTCCTTGCGTAATTCATACTCACCTTGGTGGTCACCATATGAAAAAAGTTCTTTTTGGTCGGGATATAAGCATTGATTTGTCAATTTTCTCCATGTAGAAAAAGGAAAATGACCGGTATCGATGTTACCAAATCGAAAATCATACTTGATTTCTGGTTTCTTTTTTTTAGATTGAGGTTGTAACACTGGTTTTGGTTTAAGAGCAATTACTTCTTTTTCTAATTCCAATACATATATACCGCTTCTTGGCCTGCTCTCCAAATACCCTTCACTGACTAATTGGTCATAAGCTTTTTCTACAGTATTTTTACTTAGGTTCAGATAAGTAGACAACTTACGGATGGAAGGTAAACGGGTTTCTGCAGGTATGTTGCCTGACTTAATTTCATCTTTCAAATATTCATAAAGCTGAATATACAAAGAGGTACCCGATCTTTCTTCTAAAAGCGGTGTTATTTCTAACAATTTATACTCACCTCATAATCTGACCTTGTCGATTTTTTATAAACTGTCACTTTTCTAAGGGTCAAAAGTTATTTAGTCTATAATATAACAAGATTAATAACATTTGCAATATTCTAATATTTAAAATGTCATTTTGCTTTTGAAAATGGAATTTTTGACGAATAGGGGAGGAATACAAATGCCGAAAATGAAACAAGAAACGAGTAAAATACCGGGGACAAAATCTATGTCATTACATGAGCGAAGAAATAAGGCGGTTCCAAGAGGGCCTTACCATGTGACAGAAGTCTATGTAAATAAAGCGGAAGGGGCCACAGTAACGGATGTTGATGGAAATGATTATATCGATTTTGCCGGGGGAATCGGGGTCCAAAATATCGGCCACTCTCACCCAAAAGTGATTGCAGCGATAAATGAACAATCTTCCAAGTTTATTCATACATGTTTTCACGTCGCCCCCTATGAGGATTACGTTGAGTTAGCTGAGCGACTAAACGATTTAACGCCAGGTTCATTTGAAAAGAAGACCTTATTTCTGAACAGTGGCGCAGAAGCAGTTGAAAATGCAATAAAGATCGCACGTAAATTTACAGGAAAACCAGGTGTTATTTCATTTAATCGTGGATACCATGGGCGAACCCTACTAACCATGTCGTTAACAAGTAAGGTAAAACCTTTTAAATATGGCTTTGGACCATTCGCGAATTCCACGTATAAATTGCCATATCCTTATTACTATCGTTCAGAAAGTAATCTTGATACTAGAGAAATAGACGACATTATGCTTGATAGATTTAAAGATTTCTTCCTTTCAGAGGCCTCTGTGGATGAGATAGGAGCAGTTATAATGGAACCCGTGCAAGGGGAAGGCGGCTTTATCCTGCCATCTAAGTATTTTGTTCGGGGAATTAAAAAGATTTGCGAGGAAAATAATATATTATTCATTGCTGATGAAATTCAAACAGGTTTTTGCAGAACAGGTAAGTTATTTGCCATGGAACATTTTGATATCGCTCCAGACTTAATAACCATGTCAAAATCATTGGCTGCTGGAATGCCCTTGAGTGCAGTAACCGGCAGAGCTGAAATCATGGATGCTCCAGAAGCAGGTCAGCTGGGAGGAACGCTTGGAGGAAGTCCGTTCTCCTGTGCAGCAGCTCTAGCAGTATTAGATGTAATCGAAGAAGAACGATTGGTGAGCAAAAGTGAAGAGTTGGGCGAGAAAATGCAAACGAAATTTATTCAAATGAAAGAAAAATATAAGGTGATCGGAGAAGTGCGGGGGCTCGGTCCGATGTGTGCAATGGAATTAGTGAAAGATAGACAAACGAAAGAACCTGAGAGTGAACTACCGGGAAAGATTGTCAAATATTGCTGGCAACACGGATTGTTTATCTTGAGTGCGGGGATTTATGGCAATGTTCTAAGATTCTTACCTCCGGTTAATATTGATAACGAATTATTAGAAAAAGGATTTTCCATTTTAGAAGAAGCATTTGAAATATACTTGAAGGATAGATGATTAGTAAAGGAGTTAGATTCACGATGCAGCGATATAAAAATTTCATCAATGGACAATGGGTTCATTCAGGCTCGGGGAAAAACTTCAGTGTAAATAACCCGGCAAACAAACAGCAAAAATTGGGCGAAGTGGATATTGCAACAGAGATCCAAGTCAGAGAGGCTGTAAAAAGTGCCAAGACAGCGTTTGGAAAGTGGAAAAATTCATCACCAGTTGAAAGGGGATCGTTTCTACAAGAAGTTGCAAATGTGCTTGAAAAAAATTGCGATGATATAGCAGAAACGTGCACCAAAGAGATGGGAAAAAGATTAGCTGAAACAAAAGGCGAGGTCCTCAGGAGTGTAACCATTCTACGCTATTATGCCCAAGAGGGAATGCGTGATGTTGGTGAAATGCTTCCATCGATAAATCCAAATAATACCCTATATAGCATACGTGTTCCTCTAGGTGTGGTGGGTGTAATATCTCCATGGAATTTTCCAGTAGCTATTCCGATATGGAAAATAGCACCTGCATTAATATACGGAAATACCATTGTTTGGAAGCCGTCGGAATTGACCAGCATTGCAGCTACCAGAATAGTTCAGTGCTTTGAACAAGCAGGGTTACCCAAAGGTGTTATTAACGTGGTACATGGAGGTCCTTCTGTAGGTGACGCTATCGTTACAGATCCGGATACCTCAGCCATAACATTTACAGGTTCAAATAAAGTAGGACGGACTATCGCTGAAAAAGCAGCTGGTTTGAACAAAAAGTATCAGCTGGAGCTCGGAGGTAAAAATCCAGCAATTGTACTGGAAGACGCTGATTTGGAATTGGCGGCCAGGCTCGTATTTGATGGAGCGATGAAGCAAACAGGGCAACGTTGTACAGCTACTAGCAGGGCGTTTATCCATGAATCCATTTATGAAGAATTTAAATCCCAGCTATTAAATCACTTTAAAAAAATTAAAATCGGTAATGGAATGGAAGATAATGTGGATATGGGTCCTTTAGCGTCCAGCAAACAATTGGAAACGGTAAAGAACTATATTGATAAAGGGGTTTCAGAGGGAGCTAACCTTTTACACGGAGGAAACCTGTTAGAAAACGATCCATATGAACGTGGTTGCTTTATTGAACCCACCCTATTTGATCAAGTAACGAATAGCATGACTATTGCACAGGAAGAAATATTTGGTCCTGTCTTGTCTTTAATAAGAGTAAATAGTTATGAAGAAGCGTTAAAACAAGCAAATGACACTAAGTATGGATTAAGTGCTTCCCTGTTTACTAATAATTTAGAAACAACCTTTCACTTTATAAAAAACAGTGAAGCTGGAATGGTACAAATTAATGGAGAAACAGGAGGAGCAGAACCTCAAGCACCATTTGGCGGAATGAAGGAGTCAAGTTCCGGGACCCGGGAGCAGGGACAAGCTGCCAAAGAATTTTTCACCGCATTTAAAACAATTTCAATTTCTAATAACCTATAGAAACAGATATACTACTTTGAACACGTTTTTTAAAGCTGACCCTGTCAAATAATTTAAAACTGTAACTTTTAAGGGTGTCAATCGTGTTGTATGCTTAATAAAGACAAAAAAGTAAAGCGTTAACTAAAGAATCTTTAATCATTCACTTCCAGATAGATAACCCCTTTCAGGAGCAGTGATCATGATTAAACAGTTCAGTAAAACTATATGTTGACTGAGTAAATCTAAATACTTCGTTTAACACGGAGAATAATCTAGATTATCGCCAGTTGTACCTAATTGCCGAAAAGGTGGCAGGTGCAACTGGCTTTTTGTTTACTGAAGACGTTCAGCTATATGTGTATTGTCTGGAAAATTCCATCCAATACCAATCAAAATATGGGAAATGCCAAAAGGAGATGGTGTGAATATGATTAGTGTTAAACAGGAAGTTCGTACAAGTCATGCAAATACTCCCTTGAGTCCGTTAGAAGAGTTTCAACAAATTTTAAGAGAATCCGTAAGTAAATTGAATTATACACAGTCCGCATATGAACTATTAAAGGAACCAGTTCGTTTTTTGAGTGTGCAAATTCCCGTCCGAATGGATAACGGAGATATAAAGATATTCACAGGGTATCGCTCCCAACACAATGATGTTATAGGCCCTACTAAGGGAGGGATTCGTTTTCATCCAGAAGTTACTCCTGACGAAGTGAAGGCATTATCTGGGTGGATGAGCTTGAAATGCGGAATTAATGACTTACCTTATGGGGGAGGTAAAGGAGGTGTGGTTTGTAATCCCCGGGAATTAAGCTTTGAAGAATTAGAACGGTTAAGTAGAGGGTATGTAAGAGCAATTAGTCAAGTAGTTGGCCCTACAAAGGATATTCCTGCTCCTGATATGTACACGAATTCACAAGTGATGGCGTGGATGATGGACGAATACAGCCGCATTCGCGAGTTTGATTCTCCCGGTTTTATTACCGGTAAACCAATTGTCTTAGGTGGTTCATATGGCAGAGAAACTGCAACTGCAAAAGGAGTCCTTTATACACTGCAATTAGTGAGTGAACTAAAGAACATTCCAGTAGATCAGATGAAAATTATCATTCAAGGGTTTGGAAATGTGGGGAGTTATTTAGCAAACTTTTTATATGAACAAGGGGCTAAAATAATTGGCGTTTCTGATGTTCTGGGGGCTATTTATGATGAAAGAGGGATTGATATTCCTTATTTAATGGGAAAGAGAGATTCTTTTGGTACGATCAGTAACCTTTATCGAAATACAATCACAAACAAAGAGTTACTGGAAAAAGAATGTGATGTACTAATTCCTGCCGCCATAGGTGGACAGATCACAATAGAAAATGTAAATCGTCTGCATGCAGATATCATTATTGAAGCAGCTAATGGGCCAGTCACAAGAGAAGCCTCCAAGATTCTACAAAAGAAAGGTACCCTGATTGTACCAGATGTAGTAGCTAATGCCGGGGGTGTAATCGTTTCCTATTTTGAGTGGTGTCAAAATAATCAAGGGTATTACTGGGATGAAGAACTTGTTGATCAGAGGTTAAAAGAAAAAATCCAAGGCAGTTTTAAGAATGTATATGAAACTAGTAAACGCTACAGAGTAGATATGAAAGCCGCAGCGTATATAGTTGGCGTTAAAAAGATTGCAGAAGCTGCGCGTTTTAGAGGATGGATCGATTGAATAGGGAGGCTGAGTAAATGGAACTGGAATATTTATTTGAAGAAGTAGAAGAACAAGAGGTGAGGTATACAGGCATTGTTTCTAACGACAGGCGCTATGATATCGGTGTGGTTCGTTCAAGACAGTTTTTGGGGAAAAGTCTGGTATTTTCCTTGCAAAATCAAGTGCTGTTATTAATGTCTAAGGAAGATATTAATGATGAGACGTACTGGTCTGAAAAATTGGGGGTGTATCTAGAAGATATAGATATTTTAAAGGGCTTTTTTAGGTCAATTTTACAACCTATGCATCCCTCATTGGAAGATTATTAATCATGACACATGTAATATGAAGTTGCAAATAGGAGGGGAGAGGAATGATTAACTCTAAAATTATGTTCCTTGCTGGACATTCCAAGCTACCGCAAGGCATGGCTGCAAAGAGTGTATTTGAAACTTTAACAATTACAGCTGAAGTGGATAAAAAATACGGAGTGATTTTAGAAGCTTCTTGCACATTAGCCACAACACATGGACGGGATTTTATGGGCTCGTTACTAAAAGGAGTCAGCTTAAAGGATGGTATTGAAGGATCCATAGAAGATATTCATAAATACTATAGGGGTAAAGCTACCAATGCTCTTGCTGCTGCGTGTAAGGATCTTTATCTCCATTATAAACAAATTAAAGAAGAACAGTAGTAGTCTTTATACTGAAAGAAAAGTTAAATAAGGAGGGGAAGATTATTTGTGATACTCCAAGTTGTGAAGAATGTAAATTGTGTCAGGTTAAAAATAAAGAAAGAAAATCTTCCATGAAAGAACCTAACCAGGAAGGAATAGATAGAAAATAGACAAGTGGATCTTATGAAATTAGAAATTTTGTCTTATTAATTTTCTGATAGTAAATTTTGGAAATTAAAGGGAGCGCTGAATAATGATCCATGAAATAATCCCCCATAAATGGGGGAAAGAAGAAATTGTAACAAGTCCGATTTATGGCAAGGTAGAAGAAATAAGGGTTAAAGAGGGAGAAATGATTATAGAAGGACAGCATTTATTAGCGATCATTAATGATAAAGGTACCCTGGAGTATCTGGCAACTGGGGTAAGCAGTTTAATTGATAGCCTGAATGTAGCAAGTGGGGACGAAGTAATAAGAGGGGACGTTTTACTTTTTTTAAAAGGTTAGACTTAAATTTAATAGATTCTATAGATTATATGATGTTGTTATTCTGAAAAAAGTGAAATCCATGTTTTAATATTATGTTTAGATAGGGACTTAAAAGGAGATACAAGAAACCCCACAAACGTTGATGATACGTTTGTGGGGTTCTGGCTTAAGAAGACAATAGATTACAACCTGATAACATTTTTCCAACTGAACAAAAATTCTATTGTAACACAAGCTCATTTAACGTCTTAGGATAGGATGTAATTTGTTCTGCGCCATTTTTCCTTAGCACCACAGTGTCCGAATGTCTAAAACCGCCTAACTCCGGAATATAAATTCCGGGCTCGATACAGAACACCATTCCTTCTTCCAATACAAGGTCATTGTCAAAACGGATATAGGGCTCTTCATGTGCAGAAATCCCTAACCCATGGCCGACTCGATGAACGGCATATTGGTCTACACCAGCTTTTTGAATCATATCTCTGGCGACTTGATCGACTTCGCTTGCCTTCACACCTGGACGTATGAATTCCAAAGCTTTTAGTTGAGCCTCAGTAGCCAGGTCGAAGAGTTTTCTTTGTTCTTCGGAGGGGTGTCCTACAAAAATGGTTCGTTCCAGTTCTGCTCGATAACCATTTAGTGCGACTTGACGACTGTGTATGATGCTTTCACCATTTTTCACTTGCCTGGTGTTGGAGAAAATGTGAGGTAAAGTTGTCCTTACTTTTCCAGAAGGTGACATAACAATGAGTTCTAAAGTTGCATCCGGATGTTCCTGGGATGCTGCCTGATAGATGGCCTTGTTTCCTTCAGCGTCCATTTGTAATTCACTTATCCCCGCTCTACAGGCTTCGATGGATGTTTGCACTCCAAGGTTCACTAATTGCCCGGCCTTTTTCATCATATCAATTTCTTCTTCACTCTTAATGTAGCGCATACGAACCAGTTGTTGACTAATATCTGATAATGAATAACCTAAGTCAGCGGTGAATTGAGATAAACTCGTTGGTGCACTGGCGAAATCCATGCCAATTTTTGATCCCGACGAATAACGAGATAAAACTTCTTTTACCAGGTTCATATGATTGGTTTGTTCTTCCAGCGGGTGTTCATAATAAACCTTTACTTCATCAACCTGCGCTTCTTGAACCGCATGCAGTTCTTCCAACCCTGGAACAATCAGAGTGCTTTTTTTGAAATCAACAACCAAGTATATCGGTCTGGAGTAAATAAGTGCCTTGAATCCTGTTAAGTAATACTGATGATCAGGTAACGTAATTATCGCGGCATTCATTCCCTCTTGTTCCAGGTGGTTTCTTAACTCTAAAATACGTTTGTCGATATTCATATTATCTACCTCCATTTAGTCATTAACAACTTTAGAAGATTGAGCTTCCAGTTGTTTTGGTTTGGTAAGCAGGCTCACTACAATCAAAGCAGCTACAGATAATGGCAATGAGATTAACACACTATTCCAGCCCATGGGTCTTTGCAGGGCCATTTCCCAAAATAAGGTGGCGACTCCGCCTGTGATGATCGAAGTTAAAACACCTGGAGTTGTTGCTCTTTTCCATAGAAAACTAGCTAAGATGGTTGGTGTTATGGCTGCCCCATACATGGTGTAAGAATACATTTGGATGGCTAAAACGGTGGGGAAGAATTGTCCAATAATATAAGCAAAGGCTCCTAACAAAATGACAATATAACGATTCAATCCAAGGAGCTTATTCTCGGGGATCTTCTTTTTACGAAATCCTTGGATTAAGTCATATACGAGGTTTCCGGCTGAAGATAATAAGTAAGAGTTTCCTGTGGTGATAATGAAAGCGACAGATGCTGCAAGAATGAGCGAACCGATACCGATCGGTAATCCACTTGCAGCCAATTCGATGATGGCGGTATCAGCGGGGATATTAGGAAATAAAACAATCGAACAAGTAGCTAATGTAATGGCTAACCCTACGATGAGTAAGTCACCAAAGAAGAAGCCGACGGTTGACTTTTTTGCAACAGCTGGGGTTTTAGCGGATGAAAAACGTTGGTACATGTTTTGGTCACCTAAAATTAAAAGGAAAGTAGGAAGGAAAAACCCGATTAACTGGGTAACAGTTAACCCTCCGGTCCAGGACAGTTGAGCTTCTGAAAGTCCAGTCGTTAACCCATCCACTCCACCGGCTGCGGATAAAGCGAATGGAATGCCAATAATAAAACCAATCACGATAAGGAAAGAGCTTAAGAAATCCGTATATGCGACAGAAAACATACCACCAGTAGTTGCTAAAAAAATAACAAGTGCCGCGGTAATCAATGTGCCCATCTCTACAGAAATGCCGGTAGTGATATTCAACACATATCCCCCGCCAATAAACTGGTAAGAGGTGATCCCAACATACGCCAGAAGAATAAATATTGCAGCAATTGTTCGGGTATGTTTCCCGAATTTTACTTCGAGCATCTCGGGAACCGTATATTTACTTAGTGCCCGTGCCTTATCAGCAATAAAATATAAGATGAAAATCCCTATAGGAGCCCCGGCAAAATAAATAATAGATGCTAGAGGTCCGTATTGGTAAATGAAGCTGGCACCCCCAACCACCGTACCGGAGCCAACCCAAGTGGCTAACAACGTACCAATCATAATAATTCTTGGTAATCTCCTGCCAGCTACCATGAAATCTTCACTTGTCTTTACTTCTCTTTTGGCATAATAAACTCCCATCAGAATCATTAATACCAAATAAAGAACGACTACTGTTATGTAGATATTACTCATGGTTCCTCCTCCTCTACATAATTATTTTTCCTTCTTGTAGGTGTTAAAAATATCTTGAATCACCTGCATGGCTTCGATTAGTCTTTCCTGTTCCTGATCAGGAATACCTTCTAGCATTCTTTGAACATAGTAATTGGAAGATTCGATCAGTTCATTTAATTGGGTCATCCCTTTAGGAGTAATCAGTAAGATACTCTTTCTTTTATCATGGTCAGCGGGTTTTTTAAAGATAAGGCCTTCCTTTGTAAGCTTATTAATAATTCTACTAAGGTACCCTTTATCTATTGAGAAACGGTTACCTATTTCATGAGCTACACATCCTTCCCTAGTATATATTTCATAAAGAATTTGAGCTTCCAGAAGTGTATATGGACTTTCTTCGGTGTACTGATTGATTAATCCCAATACTCGTGTATAAAACCGGTTGAACTTTCTTATTTCCTCATACAAAATTTTCACCATTTTCTAACTATTTTGACTTATTTATACATGAATGTAGTTGCTTTTGTCAACTATTACCTAGTACCTAATTTCCTTAGTTTCAAAATAATGACAATATACTACATGAAAGTTACCAATCTACCATATTATGGGGATGTTTCATTTGCTAGTATAAACAGTAACAAATAAAAAGGAGTGATTGATGGAATGAAGCGTAATAAAAAACGACGTTGGCTTACCACAGGTGTCCTTTCTCTAACTCTATTAATTCCAACAGGATTACCCGAAAGTGTTGCAGCGGATTCTGCTGTTCAAGGTTTTTCACCAGAGAAATCTTCCTGGCAGCAAGAATACGAAGAAAATTATCTTGAAACTGTTAATTCGACTTCCATTCAGGAATACTCTGAATCTATGAGTTCACGCCCCTCCAGAGTAGCCACAGCAGGAAATGATGCTTCCCTCAACTATGCTCTTCAACAGCTAGAGTCAGCCGGCTTAAAACCCAAAGTGAAATCCTACGATGTATATATGTCCAAACCTGACAGTATTTCTGTCAGCCAGACAGCACCGGAAAATCGGGAAATTAGTGTAATAGAAGATATTCCGGAAGGCACTCCGTATGCGGATGAAGTTGTAACTGGCTATAATGCGTATTCAGCTGCAGGTGAAATCGAGGCTGAAATCGTCTACGCAAACTATGGTAGACCGGAAGATTTCGAAGAATTGGAGAAGCGAGGAATATCGGTTAAAGGTAAAATAGTCATTGCTCGATACGGCGCTAACTTCCGCGGTGTGAAACCTTCCCAGGCGGAACAACGGGGTGCAGCAGGTGTCTTGTTATATTCCGACCCTGAAGACTACGTGCATGGAGAAGTTTATCCGGAAGGGCCCTGGCTTCCAGAGGATGGTATTCAACGTGGGAGTGTCCTTTATATTTTCAACTATCCAGGAGATCCTTTGACCCCGGGTGAGGCTTCGAAAAAAGGGACTAAACGTATCGATCCTTCAGAAGCGGACTCACTACCGTCGATTCCGACCACCCCTATTTCTTATGGAGAGGCCGAGCCGCTCTTAGCAGCAATGGAAGGGGAGACAGCCCCTGAATCCTGGCAAGGCGGGCTTCCTATTGACTACAAAATAGGTCCAGGTCCGACTAAAGTAAAACTATCATTGGACATTGAGTATCAGAATGAACCGGTAAATGATGTGATTGTGGAAATTAAGGGTAAAAAACATCCGAAAGAAAAAATTGTCATTGGGGCTCACCGGGACACTTGGGTGTATGGGACCAGTGATAATACCTCAGGTTGGGCTTCAGCAATGGAAATCGCCCGTTCGCTTGGTGAGTTATACCAGGAAGGATGGAGGCCGGATCGGACCATTGTAATTGCCGGTTGGGATGGTGAAGAATATGGATTGCTTGGTTCTACCGAATGGGTGGAAGAAGAACGGAAAGATTTAACGAAAAATGCAGTAGCTTATCTGAATATGGACGGTTTGGGAGGGAAGTATTTTGGAGCTTCCTCGGTACCGTCATTAAATGAATTGATTTATGACGTTACGAAAGAAGTCGAGGAACCTAGAACGGGGACCTCTATTTATGAAGATTGGTATCAGCGGTCTGGTAATAAAGAACCGGAATTAGGACAGTTGGGAAGCGGCTCTGATTATACTGCGTTCCTGCAGCATATTGGTGTTCCTTCTTTAGGGATGGGCTTTAGCTCTCCAGGCGGTTTGTATCACAGCTTTTACGATAATTCAGATGCAATGCAGCGCTTTGCAGATCCTGGCTATCAACATCATGAAGCAGGAGCAAAACTGGTAGGCCTTGCTGCTCTTCGGCTTGCTAATGCTGACCTATTGCCGTTTAAGTATTCCGATTATGCGCAAGAAGTCGTTCAACTTCTAGAAGAACTGGAACAAAATAATGACGTTAACCTGGCTAACCTCAAAGAACAGGCCAGAGAATGGCAATTTGCTGCAACTGCATTGGAATTAAAAGCCGAAGAGATGATTTCTGACGGAATTCAGGGACCAGAAAAACGCCTGTTGAAAAACATGAATACGGCTATGTTAAAACAAGAGCGTGATCTAATGAATGAGAAGGGGTTACCGGGCCGTTCCTGGTATAAGCATCAGATTTGGGCTCCAGGAATGACAACCGGCTATGCAGCTCTGCCACTTCCAGCCCTTGCAGAAGCCATTGAAGCTGGTGACCGAGAGGCATTGCAGCAAGCTATTGACAGACTTGAAACCTCGCTCCAGAAGACAACTGATACAGTAGAAAAAGCGATGAATTAAAGTAAGATACGTAGGTGTCCATCTAACCAATGGACACCTTTTAATTTTCCATGATTTGGAGGGCTCCGGGGTAGACAAGTTAACACCCCAGGTCCTCCAATTTCTGGAGGACCTGGGGTATGGTTAAAAAGGTTATTCTGGCAAGATAACAATCGCGTCACCGACGGGTCTTTCGCCGGAAGCATCGGAAGGCTGATTAACCAGTTCACCGCCGACAGCCATAGTCGATGAGCCGCCGCCATCGAGATTCATAGCTACAACTGCACCGAGACTCTTCATCAGCTTTGCGCTTTCCAGGAAGTTCACGCCGATGCTGTTGTCGGCACGACCGTCTACAGTAACAAACAACAGGTTGCCGTTTTCCTTGATACCTGCAAGCGTCCTAGGGTGTCGCTTGATAGCAAAGTTATACAGGAAGTCAGTACTCCAATAGAAACCCTCATCAGCGGCAGAAATCGCCAATTCTCCGTTTTCAATCAGGCGTGGGCCGCCATTTACAATACTATTTATGGCTTCACCCGCCGACTCTTCTCCATCTACCAATAAACTCTCCTCCACATTCAGCTTGGCTCCTGGTTGTGCATGTTGCCTAAGCCAATCGGCGTGTGAGCCAGTAGCAGCAAGTACCGCACCATCTACCGGGATGTGTCCGCCTTGGTTTCTGACTTCCCAAATCTCGCCATCCGAATCTAAAACAACTTCCAGGCCTTCACCTGCCGGTGTTTCATCGCCAAATATCGGCTTGAATAAAATCAGCTCGCTGTCATCGGTGCAGGTGACATCATGGCGCGGTGCTTCTGTCGGTACATCATCTCCGGTACCGCCACAGCTACGGATTAACCCAGGTTTCCGGTTGATGCCATCCAGGGGGATGGAAGCTCCATCGGAAGCCTCAACCATCAGTTCCGTTTCCACTTCCGCGATATCTGCCCCCGAGTCGGAAAAAACCAGACTGGTGCGGTCGCTGACAGATTCACTGACCAGTTCGCCATTAATGACAGAAGCGCCGGCCAGGTCTCCCGGTGTCCCGTCACGGGAACCGACGACAAAGTATCCGCCATTGATTGCTGCAAGGGCTCCGGTCCGCTCAGATATCTCGGTTACCCGCTCTTTTCCCTGCACCTTTCCTTGGGCGAGGGCGGAAGTGACGGTCCCATCAAAAACATCCGGATCAACTTCCAGAATATTGACTGCCCATGGACCATCTGTCCGTGTTCCGTCAAAGGCAGTAAAAAGTGTGCTGGCACTCGTGTAACCGTCTTTTTCCAGTTCTGCTTCTAACTCCTGCGCTGAACCAATGTCTTCAAACTCTCCGACGCGTACAAGATAAGCGATGTGATGTGTTTCAATATCGTTGTATTTATTATCTTTAATCTTAGTGACATAAGCCTTATAACCGTCTGCTTTTAAGCGTTTGACTAGATCCTTGCTTTCATTCTTTGTTTCCATCAGGGCGATCTGAACCGTGTATACATCAGAAGTATGGCCACGTTCAAAGTGGGTGTAGTTAACACCAGGAGCAATTTCCTCTGTTTCACGGGTTTCTTCCAGCCCTGCATTGCCAAGATCCAGTTCCATATAGGCTGATGCAGTATTTACGGAAAAACCCCCAAGTAACATCCATAAACTTAACGTGATAATCCTCAAAGAAGTGCCGACTAGCCTGTTATTGCTCATTCCATCTACTCCTTTTCTATAGATTAGTAGTCTTCGAATGTTACTTATATATTCAATTGCAATAATCCTATAGAAAAGAAGGAAAAAGGAATTAAGAACCATCAAAATTAGACAAAAGACACCCCGGAGCATCCAAAATTTGGAGGGCTCCGGGGTAAACAAGTCAACACCCCAGGTCCTCCAGAATCTGGAGGACCTGGGGTAAGGGGGGGAGGTTCGACGGGGATAGACAGGTAACGTCATTCCTCTTACAATGAAACTAATCAACGATGAGGGATGTGCGGGCAGTATGGATAGTTTCAAAAAGGTGATAGAGGCGACTTATCTGACGGCAGATCGCGCGTGGAGCTACCGGGCGATCCTCCGGTATTTCTACATCCAGCATGAGCGGATGCGCGAATTTTTATTCCCGGAGGAAATCCTGGGCCATCTCCGGCAGCTGGAAGGTTTCACCGGTTATACAGAGGACCAGCTGCACCAGGACCTCTCCGCCCTGGTAAAGTGGGGCAACCTCATTGCCAGCCAGGATTCCGGTAAGGCGAGGACAGTGGAAGAATACATAAAGAAACGATTCCGCTACCAGTGTACTGCTTACACCGTAGAGTTTGAGCGTATGCTGCAGCAGATGGAACATATGGGTGAGACGTTCGGAGGTTCGCTGGAGAAGACACAGTTCGAGCGGCTGTATCAGTCACTCGTCAAAGTCGAAGGAAGTTTCGAGAGCAATATACCATCAGAGGAAGCGGCACAGCTGTGGGAGGATGTGCTAACGTATTACCGCAAAATTACGCAAAACACGGCGGACTATCTGGCTTATCTGAACAGTGAGGAAGTCGAGCAGCGGATGCAGACCGAGGCTTTCCTGGTGTATAAGGATCAATTCACCGCTTATCTGCGGGACTTCATCATTGCACTGCAGCAGACCGCACTCCAAATTCAGGAGCTGATACAATCGGTTGACCGTAAACAATTGGAAAAGTTCCTGGAAAAAGTGGTCGCCCACCAGGAGCAGACATTCCGGTTCGAGGAGCTGGTGCCTGAAGAACGGCTGACGGAGGAACTGGAAAAGTGGCGCAGCCTGTCTGCCTGGTTTCTCGGTAATATTCATGGCGACAGCGAGTATGCGATGCTTCAGATGCGTACGAATGAGGCGATTCGACGGGTCACGCGTGTCGTCCAGCGTCTGGGGGAACGTCACCAGCATTTTCGGAGCCGCAAGCAGGATTATCTCCACCTTGCCAAATGGTTTGACAGTTTAGAAGATATCAATGAAGCTCATGAGCTGTCCGCAATCGCCTTTGGGGTGTTCCATACCCGTCACTTCCATTCGGACCACATTCCTACAGATGACATCTACTCCGATGTGTGGGAAGAACGGCCGATGGAGCATGTCACAAAGCCGAGGGTGCGGACATTTACCGAAAAGACCCGCGCCGGAGCAATGGTCCGTCATGAACAAGAAAAAGAACAGATGCGAAAGGCACACCTCAGGCAGCGGAGGCTCGAGCAGGAGCTGCTGGAGAAATATATCACCAATGGGGAAATCAGGACAGATGCATTACCGGTAATCGAAAAACATGTCCGGAAAGTGCTGCTTGCCTGGGTCGGAAAGGCGATGGCGCGCAAGGACCGGATCATCAAGACGGAGACGGGCCGACAGGTGCAGGTAGTAATAGGAAAAGGAAGGACGACGCTCGCTTCCGAGGATGGCAGTCTGGAGATGCCAAAAGTCGTATTCCGATTCCTTGACGGAGGCAGAAACCAATGACCGGAGAGTGGGTACTCCATAGAGACATCCATCACAGCAAAAGACGCCAGGGAGGTGACCGGTAATGACGGAGCCAAAAGGATTCGATGAAAAAGCAGAAGAAGCGCTGAGCATCCTGTTCGAGCAGTTTTGGGTCCTCCGTAGCGAGGAACCGGAGCTGTATCAGAAAATCCGGGAACGGGAGCATCAGCTCAAACGCTACATAAGCGACAAGTTCGGATTCGATCTGATTGTCCATCAGCATTTCATCAAGCTGGAAAAGATCCCGGTCGAAGCAAAACCATGGATGGGAATTCAGGAGTTCAGCGATCCACGTGACTATGCGATTTTCTGCTGTGGACTTGCTTTCACCGAAAACCGTTCCGTCGATGAACAGTTTCTCCTGTCGGAAATCTGCGAGGACATCAGGGATATGTACCCCGGCGCTTTTTCCCTGGACTGGACGAATTACAATCACCGTAAGTCATTGGTCCGGGCGCTGAAAAAGCTGCTTGATATGCATATCATCAAGCTGGTCGATGGGGACATTGAAATGTTCGCGGCGGATGAGAATTACGAAGCCTTGTATGAAGTGACCGTCTACGCCCGCTACTTCATCCGTTCTTATCCGGATGATTTGTTCCGTTATGATACGAAAGAAGCCATCCTCGCCAGTGAATGGCAGCGCCAGGGGACGGATGAGCGGAGGAAGCGCGTTTACCGGAAACTGCTGTTTTCCCCTGTCGTCTACCGGACCTCTGAGGATGATCCTGATTTTGCCTATCTCCGCAATTTCCGGAACCGGCTGGCTGATGACATCGAGAGCCATACACCATTTCGCCTGGAAATGTTCAAAAACGCCGCGATGCTCGTCATGGAGGAAAACCGGCAGCGATTTCACCTGTTCCCCGATCAGAAAATGACATCGATGCTCATCCTCCATTTTGCAGCATTAGTAAGGGAAAAAGTCGCACACGAAACAATCAATGCATTCGGACAGGTGAAGTGGACAGAAACTGAGTTCGACCGGATGGTCCAGCTTCTGATCGATGATTACAGCCACGGCTGGAGCAAGGCTTACAGGAACAGCGGGACGATGGCGATCCGTAATGAACTTTTCGAAGCACTGCAGGCGTGGGAGCTTGCCTATAAAGAGAAGGAATCCGGCATGTTCGTTCTTAAGCCGGCGATCGCACGGCTGATCGGCCGCTACCCGAAAGAATATCTTGAAAAAAGGCGGGAAAAAGATGGACAAGACGAATAAATGGAAAATGAACCGGGCCGGAATTGTGAATTTCTGGTATTATGACGAAGAAATTTTTGAATTCGCCAATGGAAAACTGCTCCTGCGCGGCAGCAATGGCTCGGGAAAATCAGTGACGATGCAGAGCTTTCTTCCGGTCCTTCTCGATGGGCGCAAGTCGCCGGACCGTCTCGATCCGTTCGGGTCAAGAGCTCGAAAAATGGAAGATTACCTGCTGGGGGAAAAGGAAGTTGTCGACCGCGATGAACGAACCGGCTACCTGTTCATCGAATACAAACGGGAAAACACCGACCAGTATATAACGACAGGCATCGGCCTGCAGGCGAAACGGAACAAGGCGATGAAGTTCTGGGGCTTCGTTTTGACAGACAACCGGCGGGTCGGTGAGGATTTCCAGCTTTATAAAGAAGTGAACAATGCCGGGGAAACAGAGAAGATCCCTTTTTCACGGACAGAACTGGAAAACCGGGTCGCAGGCGGCGGGCATGTCGTCCAGACGCCGGGGGAGTATGCAGCACTCGTCAATAAGTACATCTTCGGGTTTGAAACGATCGATGCTTATGAAGACTTGATCAAGCTTCTGATCCAGCTGCGCAGTCCGAAACTGTCCAAAGAATTCCGTCCGACTGCGATTTATGACATCCTCGAAGCGGCACTGCCACCGTTATCGGATGAGGATCTCCGTCATCTATCCGATACGATCGAGCATATGGACCAGACGAAGCAGCAGATCGAACAGCTGGACCGGGAACTTGCCGCAATCACCAAACTGAATGATGCATACCAGGTATACAATGAATGGAAAATTGCTGACCAGGCAGAAGAGCTGTTGAACGCCCACCGGAAGGCAGACCGGGAAGCAACGAAGCATGACGAACAGAGCGCCAGTCTCGTACGATTGCGGGACGAAATTAAAAGACTGGAAATCACAGCCCAGGAGCTCGATCAGGAAAAGGATGCCCTCGATAAAAAGGACAAACGGCTCCGCAACCATGAAGTCTGGAATTTGGAAAATGAGCGGACTTCGGAAGCGCAGGCGATTCAGGAACTGCAGGACAGTATCGGAAAAAAAGATGCCAAGTGGGACGAGCGCCGCCAGAAGGAGCTTCAGGCGATCGATGACCGTAAGAACCAGATCGATAAAATCGACACCCGGCAGGAAGAGATAGAAGATATCGTAACCGGCCTCGAAGACGATGCAGAAGCTGCTTCTTTTTCCCAGCATGACATCAACCTGCAGGATTTTCGCCGTCACAAGGAAAAGGCGTTCGATTTTGCTGTCTGGAAACAGGAAGCCGACGGGCACCTCACCAGACTGGAAGAAATCGTCGAACAATACCGTTCCTATGATCAGCTGAAAGAGCAGTATGAACAGCGTCATAAAGA
The DNA here is from genome assembly GCF_000496835.1 of Thalassobacillus devorans MSP14. GTDB lineage: Bacteria > Bacillota > Bacilli > Bacillales > Halobacillaceae > Thalassobacillus > Thalassobacillus devorans_B. The sequence goes on along the minus strand of NZ_KI543237.1, from coordinate 601,656 downwards.
TATCGGAATACTGAAATTCAAGCTTGAGGGTCACCAGAGGGAAGAACAGGAATGGCTCCGTACGATGGAAGAAGACAAGGAGAAGCTGCTCCGGGACATCCATGCCTGGAGTGAAGCCCATGACTTCCTCCCGGTGGACAAGCAGGCATTGCAGCATACGTCCCGTCTGTTGCCGGCGCTCTATGACGACGCCAGCTATGAAGATATCCGGGGACTGTTCCGTACGATCCAGATAGGATATGAACAGGAAAAACGCACAGCATTATCCCGACGGGAACATGATAAAAACCAGCTGACAGACAGGATTGACGAGTTGGAGGCAGAGCTTGCCGAATGGAAGCAGAAAAAGGACCCGGAGCCCGAGCGCTCGATAGAAACGAACGATTCAAGACGACAGCTGAAAGAAGCGGGGCATTCGTTCGTGCCGTTTTATGAAGCGGTGGAATTCCAGGAGCATGTCACCGATCCGGTGCGGAAACGGCTGGAAGCCGCCTTATTAGAGACAGGAGTGCTCGACGCCCTGATTACGGAAGACCCGGTGGATCCATCGTTCGACAAAGTACTGCATGCTAAGCCCGGTATGATGGCCTACACCCTCGCTGATTATCTCGAGCCCGATGTCGAAGCCGGAAGTTCTGTTTCAAAACAACGGATTGCAGATGTGCTCCAGAGTATTTTGCTTGATGGTGATGCAGGAGGACTATCGCTTGATGAAGCCGGCCGTTACCAAATCGGTCTCGTCCACGGCCATGCTTCACCAGTGCCATCGGTCCGTTTTATCGGCCGGGCAGCACGGAAACGGTACCGGGAAGAGAAAACCCTGTTGCTGGAAGAGGAGATTGCAGGTCAGTATGAAGAAAAACGGGCAGTCGAATCGGAGATAAGTGCGTTGTATAGGGATATTGATCAGGCAGCAGCGGCAATCCGCAAGTTTCCTGGTGACGCCGACGTAAGCGAAAGCTACCGGCAGATACAGAGAAAACATATCGAGATCAGCCAGCTGAACGACCGGATCAGTCAGGCAGACGCGGAACTGAAGGAAATTTATCATCAATTCCAGGAAATCAGGCAGGAGCTCGACCAGAAAACCCGTCATTATAATCTTGAGACCTCCCGCTCTGCTTACCAGGATGCCAGTTATGTGATGCGCCAGTACGAAAAGAAACTGGCCGGCCTGACAACTGCGCACGTGGAATACCGGCACATGCTTGAACGGAAAGCCCGGCTTGACGAGCGGATCGCAGAGCTCCAGGAAGAAGTTGATGAACTGAAAGGTGAACTCAACTCCATGACCGATCAGCTGGAACGGAAACGGCGTAACTATGAGGAGATCCTCCAGCAGCTGGAACAATCCGGCATGGAGGATATCAGGAAACAAATCATGCAGGTACAGGAGCGGCTTGCTGAGGTGAACGAACAATGGCAAGATGTCCAGGGCAAGCTGCCGGCCAGTCGGAACGAATTCCGTCATCGTGAAGAGCAGCTGAAGGAACAAGCGGAAGTCTGCCGGATGTGGGAGCAGCTGGAGACTGCCTGGCGGGAAACCTTTACCCGTGAAATCCGGCTCGGCTTCGTTGTGTTACCGAAGAGTGAGAAGGACACGCTCGAGCTGGCAAGATGGGTGAAAGCAACGTATGGCTCCAGGCTTGATAGTGACCTGAATCATGTCGGCGGCCAGTTGACACGCGTATTTTACAATGAAGAATCGAACCTGGTCGAATACCGGATGCAGGAGTATGACCAGCGTGCACCAGTGCCGGAATGGATGGATACCATCTCCCGCGAAGATGCCGCCATCTATACAGATAAATGGAAACAGAAAGCCGGACGCCGGATCATCGAGCTGAACTATCAGGGTAAGCAGGTAGCCCCTGCTTATGTGCAGGCAGAAGTCGAAAAAGACCAGGCCCGGCAGGAGAGTCTCCTGGATGAGCAGGATCGCGCGCTATATGAAGAGATCCTGTTCCAGTCGGTTGGCAATAAACTGCGTGCCAGGATCCATCGCGCCGAGCAGTGGACGAAGAAAATGAACAGCTTCATGGAAAAACTCAATTCGTCCTCGGGGCTTACTTTTTCCGTGCGATGGAAACCACGCACCGCCGACAGTGAAGAAGAAATGGATACGAAAGACCTTGTGGATCTGCTGAAACGCGATGCCCGGACACTCCGTGATGAAGACCTGAATCAAATCATCGCCCATTTCCGGTCCAAAATCGAAAAAGCGAAAGAGCTGATCGCCATCAAAGGGGAAGGGCAGACGCTTCTCCAGGTGCTGAAGGAAGTGCTCGATTACCGGAAGTGGTTTTCATTCGTACTCTCGTACCGCCGGGAAGGCGAGCCGAAACGCGAGCTGACGAACCATGCCTTTTATAAATTCAGCGGCGGTGAAAAGGCGATGGCGATGTATATCCCGCTGTTCACCGCCTGTTATTCGCGTTATCAGGAGGCAAATCATGATGCACCGTACATCATTTCGCTGGATGAAGCTTTTGCGGGTGTTGATGAAAACAATATCAGGGAAATGTTCGAAATCGTCGAGGAGCTCGGCTTTGACTACATCATGAACTCCCAGGTGCTCTGGGGGGACTATGATACCATCTCCGAGCTGTCAATCTGCGAGCTCGTCCGGCCGAAAAACGCAAGTTTCGTTTCCGTCATTCATTATTTATGGGATGGTTCATCGCTACAGCTGTCCGACTTGGAAGAAGCGGAAGAACAGGAGACATTACTGTGAAGCGGTCCACACAGCTTGCAGAAGCACTCGATTATTTTCGTGAGGAGCGGGCCTTCGATCAGCTGTTTCAGCTGTTCCGGAAAAAATACCAGTCACTTGGGCGGATCGGAGGCACCGTCCGTGTAGCCCCGTGGCCTCTTGAGGATTTGGAGCCACTCGCCCGTTTTTTTGGAATGACGGTGGAAGGATTGCAGGAAAAAGGCAGCGTTTCTTTGGTGAAATTCGAACGCCAGCTTGGTGAGACGAGATTCAGTGATGTGGGTCTTAAAGAGCTGCTCGATGCTTATTTCGGTGAGACGATCCTGTCAAAAAAAGAAAGTAAATATCAGGAACAGCAGGAACTGGCCGGACGTCTCCAGCAGCTGGAAGAAGCGTTCCCGGCTCTGCAATTCTGGTTCCGCCACCTGGCTGGCAACACTGCGGACACTTACTGGATTGTGCGGCAAGTAAAGGAACAGCCGGAACCATTCATGGAGTCGTGTGCATGGCTTGAGGCAGCTTATCGGCAGCTGCCGGATGATTATGAGCGGCTGCCCCTGTTCAGCCAGCGCGTCATGTACAATCCCCATGCACTTGATGTCTCATCCAACCTCGGCAGGCTGTGGCTCCATGTGTTAAGTGTGGCGAGCGGCCGAGGCGGAGTGCTGCCGGGAACGAGCGAGGACATCAACGAACTGTTGCAGGAATACCGTCTGCTCAGGGACGACCTGTTGAACTTCGTCACCTGCGCCAACCTGCTGGCAGAGAAAGATGACGCTGTCCACCCGGTGTGGCATGCGGCTGCTTCCCTGCACATGGTCCGTAATATCCCGATCCGGGAATTGCTGACGCTGGAGCGGGTTTATCCCGTGGTGGGCTCGGACGTCTGGATCGTCGAAAACTCTAGCGTCTATTCCGGTTTGATGGACGAAGTCCCCGAAGCACCGGTGATCTGTACCCATGGTCAGTTCAAACTCGCTGGTCTGATGCTGATCGACCGTCTGGCCGACGAAGGATGCACCATCCATTATGGCGGCGACTTTGATCCTGAAGGGCTGGCCATGGCGCAGCGGCTGTTGAGTCGGCATCCGGAGCATGTCCAGCTATGGAAAATGGACCCGGACAGCTATCGCAATACCAATCCAACCGTTGAACTGGAAGACGACCGGATCAGGAAGCTGAAAGCGATCACTCACCAGGAGCTGATCGAAACTGCCCGTCTTCTTGAAACCGAACGAAAAGCCGGCTACCAGGAAGCCCTGCTGGAAGAAATGATAAAAGACTTGAAATAAACAAAACCCAACCCCGGAACCCCATGATTTGGAGGGTTGCGGGGAATACAAATACCAGACCGCCGCCAACTGCTATTATAGTAGAACTATCGAGGTTCAGGCTTCGACAGCTCCCAAATTTTTCATCAGTCTGGCATCCATAGGTGTATAGTTGAAACCTGGATCAATTTGTTCTATTTCAGGAGTTTCTTCCAGTCCTGCATGGTCGAGATCCAGTTCTATATATGCTGATACAGTATTTCCAAAAAAAACGCTAATCAACAAGAAGAAAATTAAGCAGATATTCATCAAAGAAATGCCAAATAACCTCTTTTTGCACATTCTATCTCCTCCTTGTCTATAAGCAAGATTCTTCAAAATTACTAATATATCGCTAGGGGTTGTTTAATGTTCAATTAGAGAAATGATTGATGACTCCTTGGGTGATTGCTTTGGCGACTGATTGTTGATAGTCTGCGGACTTGATCACTTTTAATTCATAAGGGTTAGAAATAAACCCCAATTCAACTAATACAGCATCTCCTATATTTTCTCGTAATACATGAAAATTTCCATGACGGACCCCATCGTTTTGTAAAGAGGTCGTGGAATTCAGCCGTGCTTGAATATCAGATGCCAGATTCCTGCCTTTTGGTTCCTGATAATAATACGTGCTTATCCCTCTCGCAGAAGGGTAATAGGAAGCATTATAATGGACGCTTATAAAGGCGTGTGTATAATAGGCTTCACTGATTCTAACCCGTTCCTCGAGCGCAAGGTAACGGTCCTTCTCCCTCGTTAAAATTACCGTAGCCCCAGCATTGCGCATGCTCTCAGCAATTCTTTCTGTCGTTGGCAATGTGAATACTTTTTCCGATGTTCCATCGAAAGCTATTGCACCGGGATCAAATCCGCCATGGCCGGCATCAAGGACTATATTTATTCCTTTTAACGGCTGTTCACTTATCTGTTCTTTCTCCCTGGATGCATATACCAGCCAACCAGCTATCCATCCATGTTTGCCATTCTCCAGCTGGATTTTTATCCAGCCGTTTGATTCTCCGAGCTTTGGGAATACATCTTCATCGGTGGCTTGTGTTATAACCTTGTAATCCGTGCTTGGCCCAGTACGGATATTTGCGACATCGACGCCAACTGTCACCTGGCTTGTATGCTGGCTGCCAGAACTTCCGGTTTTAAATAAGTATTGAGAAGCAACCCACCCGGTATCTCCTTCATAACTCACTTTTGCCCAGCCGTATTTGATATCTTTGACATGTATGATTTCCCCGTTAGGGTAGGAACCAATTACTTCAGCATCCATTGTTGGGCTGCTGCGTACATTCAGGGATGTAGCCCCGACTTCGTAATTGCCGCTTTCGTGGGCACCGGCTGAAATGATCGAAAACTGAAATAGAAGCGTCAGGAAAAATAAAAATAACCCAATACATGTTGATAAACATAAAAACAAACGGTATGTGCGGATAGTCATCTCTCCTTTATTAATCTTCTATTTTGTTACGGCATTGTAGCATTTCGACAGAAAAATACAATATTTTCTCCGGAAAACAGATAATACCTATCATAATTTTTAGTAAATATTCCTCACAAAAATAAGTGACCCCGTATAGATAAAATTCGCAAGGGTCACCATTTTTACTAGTTTTTTAATTCCAAATGTTCCTGCAGCATGTTGGAAAGTTCTTTAACTTTCTCCTCGTTCGGCATATAGTAGTATGTTTTGTTTATTTCACCGTCTTTTCCCGGAATTTCATGTTGTTTAATCTTTGAAAAAGCATCTTGATAATTGGAACGAATACCCCAGACTTCTTTCAAACTGAAGTTAGTCCTTACATTATCTTCCACGACACTAAGTATCTTTTCGATTCTGGTAATGGAAGATATACTTGTAGCTTTATTCAGCAGCCCTTTGATAACTTTACGTTGCCGTTCTTGACGGCCCATGTCTCCGCGGGGGTCTTCATGTCTCATTCGTACATAATTTACTGCTTCTTGACCCGACAGTTGTATCGTCCCTTTTTTAAAATGGTCACGCCTATAGGTGAAGACCAATTCATTATTTACTTTCACGCCGTCTATAGCGTTAATCATATCTTTCAGACCTTTCATGTCGACTCGCACAAAATAATCTACTGGGACATCCAGAAAGTTTTCAACCGTACGTATGGTCATTTCTGTCCCGCTGAATACGTAGGCATGATTGATTTTGTCTTTTTTTCCCTCGCCTACGATTTTCGTATAGGTATCACGTGGGATGCTGACTATGTGCGTAGAATTGCTGGACGGATTGACCGTCAGTAACATTAAGGTGTCTGTACGCTTATAGAGGTCTCCCTGGCTTCCTGGTTTATCGATTCCCATCAATAATATAGAAAAAGGATCTCCTTCCTCAAAGTTAATAGTTCCTCGGCGTTTATCTGATTTTTTTCGGTCAATATCTTCCTGGATATTCGTAAATGTAGAGGCTACCATGTTCCACCCGTAACTTCCAACAGCTACAATGGAAACAAGGATAAGGGTTAGCAATACAAGTATAATTTTTTTCCATTTTATTTTTCTCATCATTACCTCACCTTACATTTTGATTATACGTAGTGATTTCAGAAGAGGACTCTACCTCGTATTTTCTTCCTGTTCGGGAAACCTTCTTCCAATCCCTGTTAAAGAAATAAGCGATGCTTCCATACATAACGAAATACATGGTTATAAAACGATGAACAAATACATCGAACACAACAGTGTTCAATAAACGAATACGATCCCCTTTTTCAAATCTAAAACCATAACGTTTCACCTGAAAAAGCGCGAGCAGGTTATAAATGAAATTAAATAAGAAAATATAGGATAAGTAGACAATAATGAAACCAATAAATACAAAAGCCATATTCAGAAAGGCGTTAGCTACGAAAAACCCTGCTGTTATATAGGCAGCCAAGATTCCTACAAAGAAAGATTCAATTATGTAGAAAAACGACACAGTTTTTGTTAAAACAGTTTTCCCTAAAAACGAGCTGAAATGGACCAGGCAATCTATATAGGATTTTTGCCAGCGTATCCTTTGTTTAAATAAATCCTTCCATGTTTCAGGCAGCTCTGTATAACCGATGGCCTGCGTAATCAATAGAACTTTTTTATCCTTTTGTTTGGCTATATAGCGGTGGATTTTCAATGTAATATCAATGTCTTCCCCAACAGAGGAGCGATAGCCGCCGACATCGATCAACACCTTTTTCGAAAAAATGCCAAAAGCACCGGAAATGATAGCTAATGCCTGAAAGCGTGCCAGTGACAGCTTGGTTACATAAAATGCTTTCATAAAATCGAGCATTTGCACGCGTACCAGCATTTGCGTGCCGGCTAAGGATAGCCTTTTTAATGGATTGTTAGTCTTGGTCTGTAATACGTGGACCATCCCGCCTGCAGCTACGACTTCCGGGTTGTCGAATTTTTCGTTTATTACCTTTAATGACGGAGCAGTCAATACAGTATCGGCATCTAATGTGACAATCAATTCGTTCGAAGCGAATTCTATGCCTGCATTCAAGGCATCTGCTTTACCGCCATTTACTTTATCGACTACGTAGATGTTCGGATAAAAGCTTGATTGATAGACCTTCTTTACATCCTGGTGCGTCAATTTACCAATGGACAGCTTGGCTGATGGCTTCAGGTGTAAATGACTGTGCAAAATGGAAAAGGTCTCATCGGTCGACCCATCGTTGATATAAACCACTTCAAAGTTCTTGTAATCCAATGACTTCATACTAGTGATTGATGTTTTGATTATTCCTGCTTCGTTGAAGGAGGGAACTAAAATACTGATTCCCTTTTCAAACGCCGGGTTTCTTTTTACGATTTCATCCTCTTCCTGGAACCATGGAGTACAGTGAATTAGATGAAGCAAGGGGAAAAATAGACATAGACCAAAAAATATTGTTAGAAATAATTCCAAGTATAAAGCCTCCTCTATTATCGGATTTCCATTAACATCTTCTGGGCATCTTTAAAATTTTACAAGAGGAGAAAGTAAAAATCTTACTGATGGACTAGCAAAATAGGTAGTATGAAATCTGTCGAATTTTACTAGTTATTCGGAACTTATTGTCATCTTTTCAACAAAAGCCACTCGAGATAGAAACGGAGTTATATTACAATAATTTGGAAACAAAACATTTGTTGCAGACGGGTTTACCAACAATTAATGGTCCTGGGATAGGTCTATAATATTGGGAAGTCTTGTCGGAGATTCGGGACTATTTTGTCTATATTAGAAAATATTATTTACTAATCGACTAGGTATGACGATAATTGTAAGGGGAGGTATGCTACTAATCTATTAGAAATCCATGTAAAATGTATCAGATTGAAGGAATCTTTAAAAAATCACAAAAATAACCAGTTGGGTGTGCTATAATGTGACTAGTTTTTGCAAAAGTCAACAAAGAATCTTGGAGGGACATACATGGAAGAAACAATTTCGCTGAAGGAGATTGCGCAGGTGCTGAAGAAGCGCTTTTGGCTGATTTTGTCAACAACAGCAGGAGCAGTTATCATTGCTGCATTAATCAGTTATTTTTTTCTTACGCCTACATATGAAGCCACTACGCAATTTATTGTAAATACAAGCCAGTCGCAGGAAGAATCAGAGTTTGACGTCAATGACATACGTACCAATGTCGAACTCATCAATACATATAATGTAGTCATTAAAAGTCCGGCTATCCTGGATGATGTCGTTTCTGAAATGAACTTAAGTATGTCAGCAGACAGTCTGCGTCAAAAGCTGAATATATCCAGCGAACAGAATTCACAAGTAGTATCTGTTACAGTGACGGATACGAACCAGAATCGCGCTGCTATGGTGGCGAACACTACCGTTGAGATTTTTCATGAAAAAATTCAGGATTATATGAATGTGGATAATGTCAATATATTATCCGAAGCACAGCCGGTAGACAATCCAAGTCCCGTCAGTCCGAAGCCGTTTCTGAATATGGCAATTGCACTGGTCCTTGGACTGATGGTTGGTGTCGGGGTCGCCTTCTTATTGGAGTATCTGGATAATACGATCAAGGCAGAGAAAGATATAGAAGATAAACTGGGCTTGCCTGTATTGGGTATTATCACTCATATCAGTGAAGAGGAAATCTCGAAAGCTTCCGAAGCAGCCAATGCCACTTCACTAAGGGCGAAGGGAGGACATAGCCGTTATGCGTCGAAGCAGAAAGAAACTGTCTAATAATAAAGCACGCACGTTAATTGCCAAAATGAACCCTCGTTCCCCAATTTCGGAACAATATCGTACAATACGGACAAACTTACAATTTACTTCCGTGGATCAAGAACTCCATAGCATGATGGTTACTTCGGCAGGACCTGCAGAAGGGAAATCCCTCACGGTTTCTAATTTAGCAGTAACTTTTGCCCAGCAAGCAAAAAAGGTGCTGCTCATCGATGCCGATATGCGAAAGCCGACCCTGCATTACACTTTCCGATTGGATAACAGCCGGGGACTTAGCAGCGTACTGATTGGCGATAAAGATATACATGAGGTAATCCAACAAAGTGATATGGAAAACCTGGATTTGATGTCATCGGGTCCGATCCCGCCGAATCCTTCGGAATTACTGGGCTCCCGTGCAATGAACAACTTCTTACAAACAGCGAAACAAGATTACGATCTGGTGATATTTGATACAGCTCCCGTGTTGGCGGTTACTGATGGACAGATTTTATCGAACTTATGTGATGGAGTACTACTCGTCACCCGCAGTAAACAGACAGAGATCGATGCTGGTAAAAAAGCGGTAGATTTGCTGCATCAAGTAAATGCCAATGTACTTGGTGCTGTGTTAAATGATGTCGAACAAAAACAATCAAATTATTATTATTACTATGGCTCATAAAAAGTGCTCTCTGCGAAAGCAGAGAGCACTTTTTTATGTTCTACTTTAAGAAAGTTTACTATTTTAAAAGATTAAAGTATAAGAAAATACTAAGGCTTTCGACATCAGTACTTCGCGACAAGGCAAGTTTTCTAAAAATTTAGTCATAGTTCGACAAAACTTCCTAAATACAAGTAATCATGTATTTGCTATACTAGTTAAAAGTAATTATTTGGTAGATAAATAGGGAGAATTAGATGTTACATAGTACTAAAAGCACAGGGGGTCAAAGGATGATTGATATTCACAGTCATATACTTCCCGGAGTAGATGACGGAGCACAGTCGTTAGAAGATAGTTTAGCAATGGCTAGGGCAGCCGTTGAGCAGGGGATTGATACGATAGTTGCCACCCCGCACCACCGAAATGGAAAATATAAAAATCCACGTTTAGGGGTCTTGCATTTTGTCCAGGAACTAAATTTTGAACTAGAGCGTGCGGGAATTCCATTGACGGTATTGCCAGGCCAGGAGGCCCGGATCAATGGAGACATGGTGGAAGAGTTAAACGAGGAAGTGATGATCCCAATCAATATTGACAGCGGGTATATATTCGTCGAGCTGCCAAATGATCAGGTGCCGAATTATACGAAATCCATGTTATTCGAATTACAGCGTGCAGGTTATAAACCGATCATCGTGCATCCGGAAAGAAATAAAAAATTCATCGAGGATCCGAACTTGTTGTACCATTTTGTGAAAAGTGGAGCTTATACCCAAGTTACAGCAGGTAGTGTTGCGGGGAAATTCGGGAAATCCGTTCAGAAGTTCTCCCATCAGTTAATCGAGGCTAATCTCACCCATGTGATTGCCTCAGATGCGCATGATACAAAACGAAGAGGCTTTTTTATGAAAGAAGCTATGCGGGAAGTAAAGAAAAAGTACGGAGCCAGCTACGTGTACCATTTTACGGAAAATGCATTTTATGTTACAGACGGCCAGGTTATGGCTGCTGATCCGCCGGAACGAACCAAGCAGAAGAAGTTTCTTAAAATTTTTTAAGCTTTTTTATACAAAAATAACCTGTTAATCGATGAAGTCATTGATTAACAGGTTATTTTATAAAAAATTCAATAATATACGAATCATATTAAGTATTTATGGGGGTTTAAATAGTAGATAGATATAATTTTCCTTATAATTTTCCAAAATTTACTTCAAATGGAGGATAAATATGCTATAATACCGATAGTCGTATTCCAGATGTGTGTTTTATCTTTCTATAGGCTGATGTAAAGTAGAAAACGTACTGTAGAGTAACCTAACGAATCTAGTAATTACATATTTGTAAAACTAGTAAGTCATACTTATAAAAATCTATTAGTTTATTGGATTATATTTAAATGAACTATGGAATCATCCATGGTTTATTATTTTGTTAAAAAGGCGAAATTTGTTGCAACAGAGCAAATGCTGGCGGCCGACAAGCCAGAGCCAATCAAAAAGAAGAAAAAGTTATTTGGAATATTTTAGGGGGAGACATTATGAAAAAAGTTAGAAAAGCTATTATTCCGGCAGCCGGTTTAGGGACTCGTTTTTTACCGGCTACAAAGGCGATGCCAAAAGAAATGCTTCCAATTGTCGACAAACCAACGATTCAATACATAGTAGAGGAAGCAATTGCGTCAGGTATTGAAGATATCATTATCGTTACTGGAAAAGGTAAACGAGCGATTGAAGATCATTTTGATAATAATTATGAGTTAGAAGACAACTTGATTAAAAAAGAAAAGTTCGAATTACTAGATAAAGTTAAAGAAACATCCAATGTGGACATTCATTACATTAGACAGAAAGATCCAAAAGGTTTAGGTCATGCAGTTTGGTGTGCGCGTAACTTTATAGGCGATGAACCGTTTGCAGTTTTGTTAGGTGATGACATTGTCGAGGCTGAAAAGCCTTGTTTAAAACAGCTTATAGAGCAATACGAACAAACAGGTTCCTCTATAATAGGAGTGCAGCAGGTCCCTGACGAAGAAACTCATCGTTATGGAATAATAGACCCTAATACAATTGAAGGGCGTAGGTATAAGGTTAACAACTTTGTTGAAAAACCAGCAAAAGGGACTGCCCCTTCAAATCTAGCAATTATGGGTCGATATATTTTAACTCCAGAAATTTTCCCTTTCCTTGATAAACAAAAAACTGGCTCTGGTGGGGAAATCCAATTAACAGATGCAATCCAAAATTTAAATGTACTGCAAAAAGTATATTCTTATGACTTTGAAGGTAAGCGATATGATGTTGGAGAGAAATTAGGATTTATCAAGACAACAATTGAAATTGCTTTATTAGATCCAGAGTTGGGGGATAAGGTAAAAAAAATACTTCAACAATTATTAGAGGTTGAAGTAGATGCTAAATAATTCAGAATATAACCAAAAAAGAAAGTTGGTGAATCTTTGTGGAAATAACAACTTTGAAAAAAAATAAAGGCAAAAATCATCCGGAACAGTTACTAGAACAAGATTTAAGAAAAAATAGTTTTTACTTAATTAGCAAGCGTTTTATAGATATTATAGGGGCTGCCTTAGGTGTTATTTTATTGGCTCCATTATTTTTAGTAATAGCTTTATTAATAAAACTTGAAGATAGAAAAGGTCCTATATTTTTTAAACAACTACGTGTTGGGGAAAATGAGAAAGTTTTTTATATATATAAGTTTAGGTCAATGATTTCTAATGCTGAGGAAATTAAAGCATCCCTGCTTCATAAGAACGAAGCAGATGGACCAGTATTTAAAATTAAAGAAGATCCACGAATAACAAAAACAGGGAAGTTTATAAGGAAGACTAGTATTGATGAATTGCCTCAGTTAATAAATGTTTTAAAAGGGGAAATGAGTTTAGTAGGTCCTAGACCCCCGTTGCCAATTGAGGTAGAAAAATATAATGTATATGAAAAGCAACGACTAAAAGTTACACCTGGACTTACTTGCTACTGGCAAGTTAGTGGAAGAAGTAATATAAGTTTTGAGAAATGGGTCGAGTTGGATTTGAAATATATAAAAGAAAGAAGTTTATTAATTGATTTAAAACTTATTTTTAAAACGATTTTTGTACTCTTTGGCTCGAAGGATGCTTACTAATATATTTTAGACTGGATGGTTACCATGGTTAAAAAATTTAAATACCTTCTTTTGTATTGTATATCTATAGTGCTAAGAAACTTCTTCAAGGTTGAAGAAGGATTGCTGCTTTTTGGGGCAAGAGGAGGAAGAGGGTTTGAAGACAATACTAAATATTTATATTTCTATGCTAGAAGGCATGGAAATTATAACGTAGTTTGGATTTCAAAGGATAAGACCATAGTTAAAGAATTAAAGGATAAAGGATTACCAGCAGAATATTATTTTAGTAAGAATGCATTTGTGTATTCCATGAAAGCACATGCAATCTTTATTACACATAGTTTAAGCGACGTCATGCCCGTTATTTATAATAAAAAGACTAAAGTAGTAAATTTACATCATGGAATTCCAATGAAAAAAATAGAATTTTTAGACAAAAATATTAAGTTATTAGGTAAAATTAATAATTATTATAAATCCAAAAGAACAAATATTTTCATTTCTAACAATGTCTATTTTAATAATATATACTCAAAATGCTTTAACTTAAAGCCAGACAAAATTAAAACTATCGGCTATCCTCGTATGGAATTTTTATTAGATTCATCGAAATTTGGAATAGAGATCAAAAGTCCCTTCCCTCAAGAAAGTATTTATAAAAAGGATAATAAGGTTTTTTTATTTGCACCGACTTTCAGAGATTATGAAACCGAAAATATATTTAATGAATCACAATTAGATAATATAAACCAAATATTGAAAAAAAAATCTAGTAAATTATATATTAAATTACATCCATTTGATAAGAGAAAAATAAATACTGATGCTTATGAAAATATTTATTTATTTAGTTCAGGTACTAACATTCAAGAGGTTTTACCTTTTGTAGATGTATTAATTACTGATTACTCGTCAGTAGTTTTTGATTTTTTACCATTAAAGAAACCGGTAATTTTGTATTGCAATGATTTAAAGAAATATTCGGAAAACAGAGGCTTTATAATTGAATTTGAACACTTATTTAAAGAGCACATAGTGAAAAGCATGGATGGCTTCTTAGGAGCTCTCAAAAATAGTGATGATTTTATTGTGGATAGTGAATTAGAGAAAGTTATAGTTAATAGCGAGCTTAAACAAGCTTCTTTAAAAATTTTAAAACAAATATAAAAAATAAGGAGGAAGGGGATGAGCAGTTATTCTTGGTGGTTAGAACCCCACAAATTGTTTATTGGTTTTGTAACACCAATATACCTTTCTATTTATTTGTTTTATAGGAATTCAATTTATATAGATGAATCTTATAATTACTTAAATGGTTTTTATTTTTATATTGGGTTATTGTATTTACTATCTTTTGTATTTATAACGTTTATTATTATAAAGGGTATGAACAAAAATAAAAAAAACAATTACATCATAGTAGTAAAACCATTCTATCTCCATTTAACTGCAATATTATGTTTATTTGGTTATTTAGTTTGGTACGGAGAATTAATATTGCAACCTAATTTAATATTAAATATTTTTTTAGGAGAAACAGGTACTGATGGCTTAAGAAATCAAATTTCTACTATTCCAGGTATTACTACTTTATCACAACTAGGGGTAGTATATGCTATTTGTTATGTTAATTATGTGATTATGTATCAAAAGAAATTAATAGACAAAAAGTTTTCTATTTACCTTTTTATAATTATTATAATAACTATATTTAGAGTTTTTATATGGTCTGAAAGATTGGCATTAATTGAATTAGCAATACCTCTCACCATCGGACTAATAATATATATTCGAGATAAAAAGCCCTCTTTTTTGTTTCTTAACAAGGTAGTACCTATACTTCCTTTTTTAGGAATAGGGTTACTATTTTTACTTTTTGGTATTACTGAATATTTTAGATCCTGGAATTATTATTCTTCAGTAACATCTGAAAATATAGTTAGTTTTACTACTGAAAGAATCCTTAACTACTACAGTACTGCGCTTAACAATGGGGTGGGGGCCATGAATAACTTACAATGGCCAAGCGGAGAAATGAGGTATATATTAAATTGGCTATACCAAATGCCACTTATTGGAGAATATTTAAGTGAAACCGTAGTAACAAGTACTAATTCTGATTATAAAACATATTTAAGAACATATGGAGATACCGAATTTAACAATCCATCTGGATTGTTTATGATAATGTTTAACTTAGGAATAATAAAGGGTTATATTTATACAATTTTTTATGCAATTATTTCCGGGGTTTTGTATAAATCATTTGTAAAACAAAATGGAATAGGTGTTTTTTTATATCCAGTGTTATTTATTTCATACTTAGAAATCTTGAGAACACTCTATTTGTCATCGAGTAGTACTTTTCCAATTCTACTTTTTAGCGTATTTGCTTATTTTTTCTCATATAAAATAAAAAATATACCTAATGAAGAGGGTTATCGTTAATAATTAAGGAGGAGACCAAAATGTTACAGGGTGTTAGTAATAGATACATGTGGTATAAAGATATAGCAAATCCAAACAATAAAATATATATCTATCAAATGGGGAAAGTAGGATCATCTTCTTTAGAAAAATCAATCGATAATTCAATTCACATCCACAGTTTTTACCCATTTTGGGAGCAAGAAATGTTTAAGTCAAAAAATAATTTAAGAGGAAAAAACAGGTTAAATAGTGCATTAAATAAGTTTTTACGACCAGTAGAAATGAAACTGACAAGAAAAGAGTTTAAAAAAAATTTAAAAAATGAAGGAACTACCAAAATTATAACTCTTGTTAGAGATCCAATTAGTAGAAACATTTCTTTATTTTTTCAATTTGCACCAATTTTTTTGTATGATATATATTTTGAAAAAGGTAAACGTTTAGATAAAGAAAGTGTTTTAAAGGAGCTTAATTATCAATTTTATGAGAAGCTTAATCAAGAAAGTTCAATAAATTGGTTTGATAACGAATTTCAACGAACCATAGGAATAGATGTATATGATTATAGATTTAATAAAGAAAGAGGAGCCTCTGTAATCACTAAAGGGAATATAGAAATACTTTTATTGAAGCTTGAAACTATTAAAGAAAACGAGAAAATGATTGGAGAATTTTTGGGGTTGAAGAACTTCCAATTGATAAGTTCTAATGTTGCAAATGAAAAGTGGTATTCAGACTTATATAATAATTTTAAAGAAAATTTCAAACCAACTACTAAATTTATTGATTCTCTTTATGACTCAAAGTATATGAGGCATTTCTATACTACCGAAGAAATTGAAAGGCTTAGGAGCAAATGGACGCGGTGAAACACTAGTGATAAAAAAAATTTTATATAAAAATGATTTTATAATTAAATTATTACAATCTTTTTTTGGCAAAGTATCATATACATTGTTAACTATGGTGTTTACTTTCTTATGTACAAGGTTATTTGGAGCTGAAGAGTTTGGGAAATATACCTTTGGTTATACAGTGGTAATTCTTTTTATGATCTTAGCTAAAGCAGGATTAGACAATGGCCTAATATTTAATATACCTAAAAATGGAAGTAAGCAAATCAGTTTTGTATTTTTATTCAACTTTTTATTAAGTATAATAATAATGGTTATATTGTTATTGTTTATTAGCGATCCAATAACTATTATTTTACTACCCCTTATATGGATGCTTTCAATGGAACAATTGTTTTTTGGAATATATAGAGCTAGTAATAACATAAAAGGATTTTATATCATTAATGGCTTTTGGTCCTTATTATTAAGAATTAGTCTTCTTTTAATATTCTACTATTTTTTATCAAAAAATGTGGCTAGTATAGTACTAGCTGTTTATATATCAGTAACATTTTCTATATTATTGTACTTCTACCAAAATAAAAGTAAATTCCATAAAATTTATGTGGATAAAGATATATTAAAATATTCTGCTCCCTTAATGTTTAGTTCATTTATAGGTATATTAATAGATAAAACAGATATATTAATGATTGGTTATTTCTCCACGAATACCTCGGTGGGTATATATCAAGTAACGGTACAAGTGTCAAACCTATTACTAATGTGTTTAATTATATTCAATACTGTGTTTGCCCCTAAAATATCTACTCTTTATCACTTAGGTAAGCTAGAAAAATTAAAAACGATTTATCTAAAGTCAACAAAATACTTATTTTTTACAGGTATGCTATTATCTCTTTTTTTAATACTGTTTAGAGAGGAAATATTAGTGGTCTTTGGAAGAGAATTTGTAGAGGGTGGTTATGCTCTAACTCTCAGAGTAATAGGGCAATTTATAAATATATCAGTTGGCGGAGTATGGATAATGCTAGCTATGACTGGTAAACCTATTTATCAAATGTATACAAATTTAATTACATGTATACTTAATATTTCATTGAATTTAATATTAATTCCCAAATATGGAATTAATGGTGCAGCAATAGCAAGTATGATTTCTCTTATATTAATGAATCTCACAGGTTTTGTTTTAGTACTAAAACAGTTTGATATAAATATAAAAGATTTTATGAAAATAAGATAATTAGGGGTTTTATAATGAAGGTCTATATAAACGGTCGTTTCTTAACACAAAGAATAACAGGAGTACAAAGGTTTGCGAGAGAAATTTTAATCTCTTTAGATAGATTGAAAAATAGCAAAATTAAATTTATATTGGTTATCCCTGAAAATATCACTTGTGAGTTAGAATTGGAAAATATTATGGTAGTTAAATATGGAAAAACAAAAGGTCATCTTTGGGAGCAATTTGATTTGCGCCGTTTTACTAGAAATAAGCTTTTACTAAATTTGTGTAATACATCTCCGATATTAAAGAAAAAACAGTTAACTGTAATACATGATATGGCTGTATTTGCCACACCTCAAAATTTTTCAAGAAGCTTTCAACTGTTTTATAAGATGCTTTTTAAATCAAACAAGTTCAGTAAAAATGAAATAATAACAATCTCGAATTTTTCAAGAAATGAAATAAGTAAATATTTAAAAATTAAAGAAGATAGAATACATGTAATAATTGAAGGTAAAGAACAAATTAAAAGGATTAATAGTGATAATGCAATCATAGAAAAATACAAATTAAAAAATAAAGAATTTGTTTTAGCAGTTAGTAGTATGAACCCAAATAAAAATTTCAAAGTGATCACTCGGGCTGCGGATTACTTTTCTAAAAATATCCCATTAGTAATTGCGGGGGGAAATAACTTTGAAATTTTTAAGAAAACTAACTTTTCTAAAGTTGAGAATGTGTTGCACGTTGGATATGTAACTGATGAACAATTAAAAGCCTTGTACGAGAATGCTTTATGTTTTATATATCCTTCTTACTATGAAGGATTCGGTTTACCGCCAATAGAAGCTATGGCAACAGGCTGTCCAGTGATTGTATCAGATCAAGCATCATTGCCAGAGGTTTGTGGCGATGCAGCAGAGTATATAGCTCCTGATGATGCTCACTCCCTTTCTAAAACAATTAAAAAGTTATATAGTGACCCGCACCATAGAAATTTATTAATAGAAAAAGGCAATAAACAATCAAATAAATTCACTTGGGAGTTAGCTGGAAAACAAATTTATTCCTTAATTGAAAAGAGGGTTATAAATGAAAGTAGCGGTCGTACATGATTGGTTAGTTACATATGCTGGAGCTGAAAAAGTACTAGAACAAATATTAAAAGTATTTCCCCATGCTGATGTATATAGTATTGTAAACTTTATACCCGAAAATGAAAGGTCTTTTATTATGAATAAAGAAGTTAACACTTCTTTTATTCAAAAATTGCCTTTCGCTAAGAATAAATATAGGAATTATTTACCTATTATGCCTTTTGCAGTTGAGCAATTTGACATGTCAGAGTATGAAATTATTATATCTAGCTCGCATGCAGTTGCAAAAGGAGTAATAACGGGGCCAGATCAAATACATATATCTTATGTACATTCACCGATTCGTTATGCATGGGACTTGCAAAATCAGTATTTAAAGGAAGCTGGGGTTGAGAAGGGGATAAAGTCTGTATTAATTAGATATTTTCTTTATAAGATAAGAAATTGGGATTACCGAACATCTAACGGAGTAGATTACTTTTTATCTAATTCTAATTTTATCAGTAATAGAATATGGAAAGTGTATAGGAGAGAGGCCGAAACTATTTATCCACCAGTCGATATAACTAGGTTTTCCTTGCACGAAACTAAGGAGGATTTTTATCTAACTGCCTCACGCATGGTGCCATATAAAAAAATTGACAAAATTGTAGAGGCGTTTAATAAAATGCCTGATAAACAATTAATTGTCATTGGAGATGGACCGGACTTCAAGAAGATAAAAGCCAAAGCTACTGAAAATATAACTTTATTAGGATATCAATCTTTTGAAGTATTAAGAAATCATATGCAACGTGCAAAAGCGTTTATATTTGCGGCAGAAGAAGATTTTGGTATAACGCCTGTTGAAGCTCAGGCTTGTGGTACGCCAGTTATTGCTTATGGTAAAGGAGGTTCATTAGAAACTGTCCGCGGTAATAACGTAATAGAAAATCCCACTGGGTTATTTTTCTATGAACAAACAAATGAAGCAATTAAAAATGCTGTCAAAAAATTTGAAGAAATGGAATATGTATTTTCACCTCAAAATTGTAGAAAACACGCTGAATTTTTTGGAACTGAACGTTTCAGAAAAGAATTAAAAAGATTTGTAGATAGCAAAATGCTTAGCAATAAGAGTACGGAGGTTAAATAATGAAATTAGTATTGTTATCAGGTGGCTCGGGGAAACGACTTTGGCCTTTATCTAATGATTCTAGGTCTAAACAATTTTTAAAAGTGCTAAGTGGCTCAAATGATCAAAAAGTTTCAATGGTACAACGAGTTTGGGGTCAAATAGAAAAGAATAATCTATCTAATAGTTCCATAATAGCCACTAGTAGATCACAAGTAGATATGATAACAAGTCAACTAGGGTTAGATGTCACTATCGTAACAGAGCCTGAGAGAAGAGATACATTCCCAGCAATTGCTTTAGCAGCAGTATATTTGTATTCAGTGCAGGGATGTAGTCTTAACGAAGTAGTAGCAATGCTCCCGGTTGACCCTTACGTAGAAGATCATTTTTTTGAAAGGGTAAAAGATTTAGAGGCAACTTTAATAGAATCTAACGGAGATTTAGCGCTTATGGGTGTAAAACCAACATACCCTTCTGAAAAATATGGATATATTGTACCTGAAGAAAAGGAAAGTAAAAATTTCTTAAGAGTTGATTATTTTAAGGAAAAGCCTAATGAAATGACCGCTAGTTCATTAATTGAAAAAAATGCTCTCTGGAATTGTGGTGTATTTGCATTTAAATTAGAATTTATTATTAACTTACTAAAAGAGAAAGGTTTACCTATCAACTATGAAGATCTCTTAAAGTTGTATAGCTTACTACCAAAAAAAAGTTTTGATTATGAAGTAGTAGAAAAAGCGCATCAAATTGTAGCAATACCATATGAGGGTTACTGGAAAGATCTTGGTACTTGGAACACACTAACTGATGAAATTTCCTCGAAGATAATTGGTAAAGGTGTCATTAGTGATGATATAGATAATTCCCACATAGTTAATGAATTAGATATACCAATTACATTATTAGGTATTAATAATGCTGTAGTGGCAGCTAGTCCTGATGGAATTCTCGTTACTGATAAAGAATCTAGTCCAAAAGTAAAAAGCTATTCTAATAAATTTAATGGAAGACCCATGTACGAAGAGCGACGTTGGGGATGGTACCGAGTTTTAGAATATACCAAATATAGTGAAGGTAATGAGGTATTAACAAAAAGAATAGGAATAAATAGTGGAAATAACTTAAGTTACCAGGTTCATTATAAAAGAAGTGAAGTTTGGACTATAGTTAAGGGTGAAGGAGTATTTGTAATAAACGATCAATTAAAGCATGTAAGAGCTGGGGATGTTGTGCAAATCCCATTATCATCAAGACATGCGTTGAAAGCTACCACAGACATGGAAATCATAGAAGTCCAAACTGGTAGTGAATTAATCGAAGAAGATATTTATCGGATAGTACTTACTTGGGAAGAAATAGAGAATTACTGTAAAGTATACGAGTAGTATTGTTTAGGAAGAAAAATAATTAAGTAAATATTATATGAATATTTATGGAGGTATTATTATGTCTATCAAAGCACACGGAGGAACTCTAATTAATAGAGAACTAGAAGGGAGTAAAAAAGGAGAAGCTTTATCAGATGCCAAGTCACTAAATTCCTTAATACTTTCACCATGGGCGATTTCAGATTTAGAGTTAATCGGTATCGGAGGCTTTAGTCCCCTTGCAGGTTTTATGGGCCAGGAAGATTACGAAAGTGTTGTACGTAACACCCGTCTTGCTGATGGAACAATATGGAGTATTCCTATTACTCTATCAGTTTCCTCAAAAGAAGCTGAAAATTACCAAGTCGGAGAGGAAATCGCTCTTAAAGGTGAAGATGGTGTAGTTTATGGGACACTTAGCCTGGAAGAGAAATATAGTTATGATAAAGAACTAGAAGCACAAAAGGTATATGGAACAACTGAAGAAGCTCATGCAGGTGTGAAAAAACTTTATGAGCGTGGTGACGTCTACCTAGGTGGACCTATTACACTATTGAATCGTCCAGATCATGGTGAATTTAATGATTTCTATATGGACCCAAGCGAAACTAGACAAATGTTTTCAGACTTAGGGTGGAAGACAGTTGTTGGCTTCCAAACTCGTAATCCGGTACACCGAGCTCATGAGTACATTCAAAAGTGTGCATTAGAGGCAGTTGATGGTTTGTTGCTAAATCCGCTTGTAGGAGAAACAAAGTCTGATGATATTCCAGCAGATGTACGTATGAAAAGCTACCAGGTGATTCTTAAAAACTATTATCCGGAAGATGTTACTCGACTTGTAATCTATCCGGCAGCAATGCGATATGCAGGACCAAAAGAAGCAATTTTGCATGCGATTGTCCGTAAAAACTATGGCTGTACTCACTTTATTATCGGTCGTGACCATGCAGGAGTGGGTGACTATTATGGAACCTATGAAGCACAAGATTTTATTTCTCAGTTCGAAGATGAATTAGGCATTCAAATTTTTAAATTCGAGCATGCTTTCTACTGCACAGAGTGCGGAAACATGGCATCTGCTAAAACTTGCCCACACGGTAAAGAAAACCATGTACACCTTAGCGGTACAAAGGTACGTGAATTGTTACGTAATGGGGAGCGTCCTCCGAAAGAATTCTCTCGCCCGGAAGTGGCAGATGTCTTAATTAAAGGGATGCAAACGCAAACCGTATAGAGGATGGTCTGAATGACGTTTGAAATGATCCTTGTGATCATTGTTATAACATTAATGCTGGTTGGGTTATTTTTCGAAATGGCTCGACCGGATCTTCTTGTTTTTTTCACTCTGTTCTTTTTCATAATGACAGATATCGTCAGTACTAATGAAGCACTTGTTGGGTTTTCTAATGAGGGCATGTTGACCGTTGGTTTGTTATTCATCGTTGCTGGTGCTTTTGAACGTAGTGGATTAGTAGAGCGGCTGGTTTCATTTATGCTGGCAAAAGCAAAGACGCGCCAGAGTGCGATGTTTCGACTCATCGTACCTATCTCTGGATTTTCTGGATTTCTAAATAATACACCGATAGTTGTTACTTTAACGCCAATAGTACGTAAGTGGGCATCGGAGAATAATATCTCTCCGTCCAAATTTCTTTTACCCTTATCTTATGCAGCAATTTTAGGGGGTACCATCACTCTAATGGGAACCTCTACTAACCTTGTTATTCATGGATTACTGCTTGATTTTGGGGAAAAAGGATTTAACTTTTTCGAGTTGGCATGGGTGGGGGTTCCTATCACCTTTTTTGGCCTTGTTTATTTGATAGTGGTAGGACACCGTTTCCTCCCTGACCATAAAAGCTTAATCGAAAAGGTAAGAGAAAATACCAAAGACTATCTTAGTGAAATGGTAGTTACTGATGAGTTCCCCTTCTTAGGGGAATCGATTGAAGATGCGGAGTTACGTAATTTGAAAGGCTTATATTTGATTGAGGTTATTCGTGGGAAAAAGAGGATTTCCCCTGTAACCAGTCAAACAAAAATACATAGTGGTGATCGCCTGATTTTTTCAGGTATGATGTCGACTATCGCCGATTTACAGAAACGCAAGGGGCTTCAACTTGATACAGGGACCGACTTATCCCTGGATGATATTAAGAATGGAAACAATCAATTAGTAGAAATTGTTGTTTCTCATCAGTCCTCGTTATTAGGTCAAACCATTAAAGAAAGTCGATTTCGAGAGAGGTATGATGCGGCTGTGTTAGCGGTCCATCGAAATGATGAAAAAGTCCAGGGTAAAATTGGCGAAATCATTCCTAAAGCTGGAGATCTTATGCTTCTAGTAACAGGAAAGGATTTTGAAAGCAATCTGGAAGAGAGAAGAGATTTCTATCTGACATCGCCGATTAAAAATGGGAAGTTTCAAGAGAACGAAAGAACAGGGTGGTTCTCTCTTGTACTGCTAGTATTAATGATTAGCTTAGTCACCTTTAACATGTTATCCATTTTCAAAGCAATGGTTCTTACGGTAGGCATTTTAATCGCCTTAAATATAATCTCACCTAAACAAGCGAAGGCTTCTGTTCAATTTCAAGTTCTTCTTTTAATTGCTAGTGCATTGGGAATCGGTAATGTAATTATCCAAACTGGAACAGCTAAATGGTTGGCTAGTGGGATGATTGACTTGTTAGCACCATTAGGGATCATTGTTATTTTAATAGCGCTTTATATGCTCACCAATTTGTTTACTGAATTGATTACCAATAATGCCGCAGCGGTAATCATGTTTCCGATTGGCTATGAAGTAGCTGTTAGCTATGGGATAGAACCGATGGCCATAGCGATTTTAGTTGCTATAGCTGCATCCGCAAGCTTTTTATCACCGATTGGTTACCAAACTAATCTGATTGTCTATGGACCTGGAGGCTATTCATTTAAAGACTATATTAAGGCAGGTTTTCCATTGACAGTAATGGTTATGTTACTAACCGTTTTGATTGTTTATTATAAGTTTCTTTAAGAAGGAGTAGTTATATGAAATCTACTAACATCACATGGCATGACTCAACTGTATCCAAACAAGATCGTCAAAGCATGAATGACCATAAAAGCCCGGTGATTTGGTTTACAGGGCTCTCTGGGTCTGGTAAATCTACTGTTTCTGTAGCACTGGAAAGAGCATTACATGAACGTGGCATCCGTTCTTATCGTCTCGATGGGGATAATGTACGCCATGGATTAAATAAGAATTTAGGCTTCAGTCCGGAAGATCGTACCGAAAATATTCGCCGTATCGGTGAAGTTGCTAAATTGATGAATGATGCTGGTCTAGTAACCATGACAGCTTTCATTTCTCCATATCGTGAAGATCGCGACCAGGTCCGTGAACTTCTTGGAAAAGGAGAATTCATCGAAGTTTTTGTAAAATGTTCTCTAGAAGAATGTGAGAAACGTGACCCGAAAGGTTTGTATCAGAAGGCTCGTTCAGGAGAAATCAAGGGCTTCACTGGGATTGATGCTCCATATGAAGAGCCTAACAGTCCTGAAGTAGTGGTGGAAACCGACCGTCAGAACTTGGACGAATCTGTTGAAACGATTATCAGTTACCTAGTAAAGCAGCAATTAATTTAAACAAGCAATCGCCAGTACTTTGCTGGCGATTGTCTTTTATGAGGAGGAAGTATATGCTATCTGTCATTAAAGCAGCTTATGAAGCAGGACAGGAAATAATGAAAATCTATCAAACTGATTTTGATGTTGAATATAAAGAAGACGAATCCCCACTTACTATAGCAGATATGAAATCACATGAAGTCATTCAAAAAGCTTTGAAGGAAAACTATCCTGAAATTCCTATTTTAAGTGAGGAAGGAAAAAATATTGCTTATGAAGAACGTTCTGCATGGGAGAAATTTTGGTTAGTTGACCCGATTGATGGAACGAAAGAGTTTATTAAAAAGAATGATGAGTTTACCGTTAATATTGCCTTGATCGAACAGGGCAAGCCTGTTTTTGGAGTGATTTATGCTCCTGCTTTAGATACATTTTATGTGGGGCAGCAAAGTAAAGGATCTTATAAGTTAGAAAATGCAGAAGCATACGTGAACTCCTTGGAAAACTTAGAAGACTTTTATTCGAAATCAGTTGTATTGCCACTTCAAGATAAGCAACCTAATCAAGTGAAAGTAGTAGCTAGCCGGTCTCATATGTCCAAAGAGACAGAGGAATTTATTGAGGGTTTAAAAAGAGATTACAAGCAAGTAGAAACTCTATCAGCAGGTAGTTCCTTGAAGCTGTGCCTTGTTGCTGAAGGGGCTGCGGACTTTTATCCGCGTTATGCTCCAACCATGGAATGGGATACAGGTGCAGGCCAAGCAATTGTGGAGCATGCTGGAGGACAGGTGACTATTGCAGGAGGATCGAACCCTTTACGATATAATAAAGAAGACTTGAGAAACCCTTGGTTCTTAGCTAAATTGAATCGTTAATGGTAGGAGGGATATTATGACTGTACTAGTTTGTGGCGGTGCTGGTTATATTGGCAGCCATGCAGTAGCCGAACTGATTAAAAGCGGTAAAAAGGTAGTGGTTTTTGATAATTTTCAAACCGGGCATCGAGAGGCTGTTGTAGAAGGTGCGGAGGTAGTGGAAGGTGACCTTAGAAATATAAAGGATATTGATCAGGTCTTTCGTGGTTACACAATTGATTCTGTTATGCACTTCGCTGCTGATTCACTAGTAGGTGTAAGTGTCAAAGAACCTCTGGCCTATTATGAAAATAATGTATATGGTTCGCTGAAATTTAATAAAGTCTATGGTTAAACATGGAGTGGAGAATATTGTTTTTTCTTCGACTGCTGCCACTTATGGTGAACCTGAGCGGATGCCGATTGTCGAAGATGATATGACCAATCCTACTAATCCATACGGAGAAACTAAGCTGGCGATTGAGAAGCTGTTAAAATGGGCTGCAAATGCTCACGAACTGAATTATGCAGTTTTACGCTATTTCAATGTTGCTGGTTCCCATTCGGAATATGAAATTGGGGAGGACCATCAACCGGAAACACACTTAATTCCAATTATATTACAAGTAGCTCTAGGACAGCGTGAATCTATTTCTATCTTTGGAGAAGATTACCCAACACCCGATGGCTCTTGTATTCGTGATTATATCCATGTGGAGGATTTGGTTCAAGCTCATATTCTTGCTCTTGATCATATCAAGGAAGAAAAAGTGAATGTTACATACAACCTTGGGAATGGAAACGGTTTTTCTGTAAAGGAAGTAATTGATGCCGCCAGACGGGTAACCAAGCACCCAATCCCGGCTGTCGTAAAAGAACGGCGTGCGGGTGACCCAGCGCAATTAGTAGCAACCGCTGAAAAAGCTCGGAAAGAGCTGGGATGGAATCCGAAGTATACTGATATGGAAGACATCATTGCTACTGCCTGGGAGTGGCACCAGCAACACCCAGATGGTTATGTTATAAGGGAAAATAAGAGGTGATTATCCTATGACTTCTAGAAGAGCCAGGAAATCTACTAATCATAAAAGTAAAAGATGGCTTAAAATCATATCGTTAGTAGTTTTATTCGTTATTCTTGGTGGTGGAGGATATGCATACTCTATCTATAATAATGCTAAGCAAACCGTAGATAAGAAAATGAATACCCCAGTTGCCTCGATTGATTATGATATTGGGAAGAAAAAAGTGAAAGAAAACAAGCCTGTAAACGTACTTTTAATGGGCGTTGATGAACGGAACAATGATCGTGGACGCTCTGATGCATTAATGGTGATGACACTTGATCCAAAGAAAAATCGAATGCAGCTGATCAGTATTCCCCGTGATACCAGGACTACGATTGTTGGGGACGGTCGACAAGACAAGATTAATCATGCTTACGCATTTGGCGGAACAGACATGGCTATCAATACTGTTGAATCATTCCTTGAAATCGAGCTCGACTACTATGTAAGCATGAACATGGAAGGTCTGACAGAAATGGTCGACGCTGTCGGTGGGATCACTGTTAATAACAAACTCGACTGGAAAGACCGTGGATATTACAAGAAAGGCTATCATTATGCAAAAGGTGAAATAGAGCTGAATGGCCCAAAGACGATGGGATATGTGCGCATGCGTTATCAGGATCCTAATGGTGACTTTGGACGTAACCAACGACAGCGCCAGGTAATAGAAGGGATTATTGAAAAAGGTGCAAGCGTAGCATCCGTCAATAAAATCGATAATATGATTGGCGTTCTGGGTGATAATATGAAGACCAACATGAAGTTCAGTGATATGAAAAACCTTTTGACGAATTATAGTAGTACGAGAAAGAATATGGTCACCTATCAAATGACAGGTCAAGGGATCAAAATTAACGGTATCTATTATCTTCAAGTTCCAGAGAAAGAAGTACAGAAAGTGCATAGTATGATCGAAGAATATAACTCATAGTCTAACTACCCGATAAGGGTAGTTTTTTGTATGAATTTTTCGAACGATTTTTCTTGTTAACCGTCTTCTGATAGCATACAGTTACAATAACCAGAGATGGAGGACAAGAAGATGGAAGAAAACAACTTTGCTAAAGGGTGTATGTGGGGGATCTTGCTCTCGCTGCCACTATGGGTCCTCATCATTCTAACGATCTACCTCATGATGAAGTAAATTATCGGGCGGGTTTAAGTGAGAATCATTTTGGCTATCATGTAGTCTATGGATGAAATGACCAATCTTTGATCAAGTGATTGGAGGACGATGCATGTTTAAAGAAAATGATTTTATTACCGGATTCAGATGGGCTTTATTAATCAGTATCCCTTTATGGCTTCTCTTTTTTGGCTGGATGAGATGGTTGGCAAGCTAAGAAACATCTTTAAGGTTTGTATGGAGTACAGATGGTTTAGAAATTATTTACAAAATAAGAAAATAAGGACTTGAATCCTTACTAATGTTACATTATAGTTACAATAGAGGTCTTTTATACTAGATAACTTCTAATTAATAGATCTCATTGGTAAAGGTTCAGTAGTTGCATAAGTTACCAGATTGATTAAATACAATGCTGTTTATACTTCGTATAGGAAATTGAGAAGTGGAGAAGGAATGTGGAACTTAATGTCGAAATTTTTTTCTATTCGCAAACTGGTTAAGGTTTGTGCTTTATTATTGATAGCTATCGTATTGCTTGTGAATTGGCAGATACTAAGTAGATGGGAAACTCCGCTCAGTTATTTTTTGTGTTTAATTTTAGATATTCTAACCGTTACATTTAGTGTTTTCATGATTCATTTTGCTGACATAAAGGAGCGGAAAGAAGAAAAAATAAAGTGTGTATCATTCACGCTGGAAGACCTAAAGCTAAAAAAATTAATGCAATCTTCAAAAGGAAATTGACCAGCTTTCCACCAACCACCCCGGAACCTCCTGAATTTGGAGGCTCCGGGGTGGTTTGCTATACTAAAGCTGATAGTTTATGAGGTACGTAGATTAAATTTGAAAGAGGTGAAGTGGATGATAGATATTCATTGCCACATCCTCCCCGGAATTGATGATGGAGCCCAAACCTTGGAAGACAGCATCGTAATGGCAAAAGAAGCGGTCGATCAGGGTATCGATACAATTATTGCTACCCCGCATCATAAGAATGGAAAGTATGAGAACCCCCGTCTCGATATTTTGCACCATGTTCAGCAATTGAATTTCGAGCTGGAACAGAGGGGGGTTGAATTGACCATCCTTCCAGGGCAGGAAACCCGTATCTTTGGAGAGATGGCCGAGGATTTAAAAAAAGAAGAGATTCTCCCACTGAATATTGATAGCGGATATATATTTGTCGAACTTCCTTCGGACCAGGTTCCCCGCTATACCAAGCGTCTACTATTCGATTTGCAGCGTGATGGCTTCAAACCGGTTATTGTTCATCCGGAACGAAATAAAAAACTTATTCAGGAACCAGATCTGCTTTATCAATTTGTAAAAGGCGGTGCGTATACTCAGGTTACGGCTGCCAGCGTGGCTGGAAAGTTCGGAAAGTCGATTCAAAAATTTTCTCATCAATTAATCGAAGCCAAGCTTACACATTTGATTGCATCCGATGCCCATAATACCCACAGCCGTGGTTTTTGTATGAAAGAAGCTTATGATGATATAAGGAAGCAGCATGGAACTTCCTCCGTATATCAATTTACAGAAAATGCTTTCTATGTGACGGAAGGGCAAATATTGGCAGCAGAGCCACCGGAGGAGATAAAAAAGAAGAAGTTCCTTGGTATTTTTTAGTTCGCCAATATCTAATACATCTATCGACAATTTTTGTCGATCAGATGTATTTTTTTTGTTTATTTGGCAAAATCATCATATTTGCCTATCCAAATAATTCATAAGCTGCATTACTTTTCCTATATTAAGGAGTGAGGGAGTAAATAGACCTGTTATGGAATGCGACGAAAAGGCGACTGATTGTTAGAAGAATTTTCAAAACAATAGGATGATAGTTGCCTAAGATCGGTTTCTTGGGTAGGGGGTAAAACTGAGTGCATCTTTAGCCCTCATTAATAAAAGACCGGACTGTGTTAATATAGCCACTATAAAAAAGATATTGCTTCTGTATATACAAGGTTATAAAAGTATTACATACAAATACGTACAGTTGAACAGTTGATTTAGATGTGTTTCACCTGATTCAGCCTGTATTTACACGCCGAAAAATAATTTCAAATTGAAATAATTATATAATGTAATGTTTTACGGTGCAGGCTCTGCCAACACTAAGTTTAATGAAATCTTATCGATCAAGAAGGCGGAAGGAAGGTGCAACTATTGACGTATAGTAAACGCCTGGCGTTATTAATACTGATAGATTCAATCATCGTTACTTTTTCCATTTTTATGTCTCATTATTTTTTAAATCCGTATAGGCATGAGTTCGACCGTTTCATGTTCGTATCATCGGTAACGCTGCTATTAACTCACCACTTGTTCTCATATCTTCTGGACTTATATAAAAAAGTGTGGCGTTATGCGAGTATCGAAGAATTAATCGGTATATTGGTTGCAGTTACAGGTTCTATCGTAGTGACTGCGGTCGAACAACAGTTGATGTTTGGAATGGTATATGAACGGGCGCTGATTGTGACCTGGATGCTCCATATCATATTGATTGGAGGCATACGGTTAGCCTGGCGTTATTACAATACCTATGGATTTAACTTTGCATTAGGGCAGAAAAAAATGAATCAGACAGGGAAGAATGAGGATAAAAAGCGTACGTTGATTGTCGGGGCGGGGTCTGCTGGACAGATGCTGGCACGACAAATGAAGGGGAACGAACAGCAAGATATCAATTTGATAGGTTTTATCGACGATAATTTCACTCTTCATCACTTATCTGTTAACAATGTCCCCGTACTAGGGAACACGAAGGATTTGGCAAGGGTGGTAGAGGAGAAATCGATCAATCATATTGTTATCGCCATGCCTTCTGTCGAACGGGAAAGGGTCAAGGAGATTATTACGGAAGCACAAAGTATAGTAGCGAGTGTCCAAACCCTGCCTATGATTGAAGATATTGCACTGGGTAATGTATCGGTGAGCCAGATTCGTGATGTCTCCATTGAAGACTTGCTTGGACGTGATCCTGTGGAGTTGGATATCGATTCTATTTCTAATGAAATTCACGGCCAGACGGTAATGGTGACAGGGGCAGGAGGATCCATTGGTTCAGAAATTTGCCGCCAGCTGGTAAAGTTCCGCCCTAAAAAATTGCTTTTATTGGGACATGGAGAAAATAGCATTTATAAGATTCATATGGAATTAAAACAGCTGGGGCTCGAAACGGAACTCATCCCGGTTATTGCTGATATTCAGGATAGAGATCGTATCATCCAGCTGGTGAAGGAGTATGTACCAGCCTATATTTATCATGCAGCTGCTCATAAGCATGTTCCTCTGATGGAAGCGAACCCCGATGAAGCTGTGAAAAATAATGTGATTGGAACGAAGAACGTAGCGGAAGCAGCAGATTTAGCTGGCGTCGGTAATTTTGTTCTGATCTCTTCTGATAAAGCAGTTAATCCAACTAATGTGATGGGATCGACAAAGCGGATTGCAGAAATGGTGATTCAGCAGCTGGCCCGGAACAGCAGTACCAAATTCGTAGCGGTACGTTTTGGAAATGTATTAGGGAGCCGTGGGAGTGTCATTCCACTCTTTAAAAAGCAGATTGCCAAGGGTGGACCGGTCACTGTCACTCATCCTGACATGACCAGGTATTTTATGACCATACCAGAAGCATCCCGTCTAGTGTTGCAGGCAGGGGCACTTGCAGGCGGCGGGGAAATATTTGTCCTCGATATGGGAGAACCGGTCAAAATTGTTGATTTAGCAAGTAATCTGATTCAACTCTCGGGGTACAGCATAGAAGAAATCGGTATCGAATATACAGGGATTCGTCCGGGTGAAAAAATGTATGAAGAGCTATTGAATGACAATGAAGCCGATCAAAAGCCGGTGTTCCCTAAGATTTTCGTCGGCAATTCAGTTGAAGTAGACTTTAACCAAGTTGACACACTTATCAGGCAGCATTACATATTTGATCAGCAGTATTTGAAAGATTATGTCCTTTCACTGGCAAATAATGAAGAAGTTCCCTCGTATTCGTTTGTGGAATAGTTATATGGACTGATAATGCAACCGGATTTTTGCTTGGACCAAAGCAAAATCAAAACAAATGAGATGGAGTGACTGGGATGTTTAATGGAAAGAGGTTATTGATTACAGGTGGAACAGGATCCTTCGGCCATGCAGTAATGAATAAATTTTTGCAGACGGATATTAAAGAAATTCGCATTTTTTCAAGAGATGAAAAAAAGCAGGATGACATGCGGAAACAATTCAAAAATGACAAACTCAATTTCTATATTGGAGATGTGAGAGATATCAATAGCGTAAGAAACGCGATGCATGGGATAGATTACGTATTCCACGCGGCCGCTTTGAAGCAGGTGCCATCGTGTGAATTTTTTCCGATAGAAGCTGTGAAGACAAATGTCATGGGTACGGAAAATGTTTTATCCGCTGCTATTGAGCAGAAAGTGGAAAAAGTCATTTGTCTGTCGACCGATAAAGCTGCTTATCCAATTAATGCTATGGGGATTTCTAAAGCAATGATGGAAAAAGTATTTGTAGCAAAAGCGAAAAAAGTTACCGAAGACGAAACCGCGATAACTGGGACAAGGTATGGAAATGTTATGGCGTCAAGAGGTTCTGTCATCCCATTATTCATCAATCAAATCAAGAACAATGAACCCATTACAATTACCAATCCGGAAATGACACGGTTTTTAATGAGCTTAGAAGAAGCTGTTGATTTAGTGGCTTTTGCCTATCAACATGCTGAACCTGGAGATATCATGGTTCAGAAAGCACCTGCTTCTACCATTGGTGATTTGGCACAGGCATTAAAAGAGCTTTTTCAAGCTGATAATGAAATCAAGATCATCGGAACCAGGCACGGTGAAAAGCTTTATGAAACCTTGTTGACGAAAGAAGAGCATATGGTCGCTGAAGATATGGGTGGATTTTACCGTGTACCGGCTGACCAAAGGGACTTGAATTATGATAAGTATTTTGCTGTAGGGGACGAACGCCTTTCCACAGAAGAAGAGTATAATTCCCACAATACGGAACGACTCAATATTGAACAGATCAAACAAAAATTATTAGAGTTGAAATATATCCAAAATGAATTAGAAAGTTGGAATAGTAATGAATATCTTAGTTACCGGGGCTAATGGCTTTTTAGGTAAGAACCTGGTGGCTGAATTGAAGAACCAGGACCATGAAGTCATGCCGTTCACCAGAGATCACACATTAGAAGATTTAGATGTCTCTGTACGTAAGGCGGATTTCATTTTTCACCTTGCAGGAGTAAACCGTCCCAAAAATGAGCAGGAATTCTTTGAAGGAAATAAAGGCTTGACCGAAGAACTGGTTGGTTTATTGAAAAAGCATCAGATGATGAATACGCCGATTGTACTTTCCTCTTCTATTCAAGCGGAAAAGGACAACCCTTACGGCGCTAGCAAGAAACAGGCGGAAGAAGCTATTTTTGATTTTTACGAACAAGCAGAAGCCAGTGCTTATGTGTACCGTCTTCCAAACCTATTTGGGAAATGGTCACGGCCCAATTACAACAGTGTCGTAGCTACATTCTGCCATAACATCGCCAGGGGAGAGGGAATCCAGGTGAATAATCCGGATGCCTTGTTAACTTTAGCCTATATAGATGATGTTCTGGCCGAATTTAAAAAGGCTCTGGAAGGAAAACCAACCTGTGATGGTAAGTATGGCACGGTAAGAACGGTACACCGTATTACCTTGCAGGAGTTAGCCGATACGATTAAAAGTTTTAAGGAAAGCAGAAAAGATCTAAGCATTCCTGATATGGGCGATTCCTTAACGAAAAAATTATACAGCACTTATTTAAGTTATTTACCTACCGACGAGTTTTCTTATGACTTGAAGATGAATGTAGATGATAGAGGGTCGTTTACAGAAATCATGAAAACCCCTGAAAGAGGGCAGGTGTCTGTCAATGTATCCAAGCCTGGAATTACGAAAGGAAACCACTGGCATCACACTAAGAATGAAAAATTCCTGGTTGTCAGCGGAGAAGGGCTAATTCGTTTCCGAAAAATAGATACTGAAGATATTATAGAGTATTTTGTCAGTGGATCGAAACTGGAAGTAGTAGATATCCCTGTCGGCTACACCCATTCTATTGTCAATGTCGGAGAAACAGATCTCGTTACAGTCATGTGGGCAAATGAAAAGTTTGATCCAGACAACCCAGATACGTACTACTTGGAGGTATAGCTTTTATGAAGAAACTTAAAGTAATGACAGTAGTCGGAACCAGACCGGAAATTATCCGACTTTCTGAAGTAATCAAAGCCTGTGATCGTTATTTTGATCATTCGTTAGTGCATACAGGGCAAAATTGGGATTATACGTTGAATGATGTTTTTTTTGAAGAGCTTGGATTGAGAAAACCGGATCATTTTTTAGGGGTTGTCGGCAACAACCTTGGTGAAACAATGGGGAACATTATCGCTTCTTCTTATAATATTCTAAACGAAGTTAAACCCGATGCCCTGTTGATTCTTGGTGATACAAATAGTTGTTTAAGCGCAATTTCTGCGAAAAGGCTCAAGATTCCAGTCTTCCACATGGAAGCCGGAAATCGCTGCTTCGATTTGAATGTGCCTGAAGAAATCAACAGAAAGATCGTAGACCATGTTTCAGATGTTAATCTCGCTTACACTGAGCATAGCAGAAGGTATTTGTTATCAGAAGGAATTCGTAAAGATCATGTCTTCGTTACAGGGTCGCCAATGACAGAAGTTCTACAGAAACATAGAGAAAAAATAGATTACAGTCAGGTCCTAAAATCCTTGGGTGTAAATAAAAATGAATATTTCTTAGTATCTGCTCACAGAGAAGAGAACATCGATAATGAGAAGAATTTTAACTCTTTAATGAATGCCATTAACCATATTGCAGAGAAGTATCAATATCCTGTCGTGTATTCCACGCATCCGAGAAGCTGGAAAAAAATTGAGGATAGAAATTTTAAATTTCACCCTTTGGTGAAGCAAATGAAACCGTTTGGCTTTTTTGACTATAATGCATTGCAGCTGAATGCTTACGTCACGCTATCAGATAGTGGCACGTTATCGGAAGAATCAGCCATCCTCGGATTTCCAGGTGTGTTGATCCGCACTTCAACAGAACGTCCGGAAGTACTGGATAAAGGAACAGTTGTTATCGGCGGCATCAGGGAACAAGAAATCGTGCAGGCAGTAGAGCTGAGCAGAAATATGTGGGAAAACAATGAAGGAGTTGAATTGGCAACAGATTATCAGGATGCCAACGTTTCTACAAAAGTGGTTAAGCTGATTCAAAGCTACACAGATATTATTAATAAAGTCAATTGGCGAAAAGAATAGAAGCGAACAGCATATCAGTTTCATTAGGAAAACTGAACAAAGGACAGTCGATTTTTAAGAAGTCTTATGGGGTGTGTTTGGAGGAAGCTATATGAAGGTATTACAAATAAACTCTGTGTGTGGTTTCGGTAGTACAGGGAGAATCATGGCGGATATCCATGAAATGCTGCTAGCAAAAAACTATGAAAGTCATGTAGCTTATGGCAGGGGAAACACCGCCCTTAAAGAAAATACAATCACAATAGGGTCAAAACCCAGTGTTTATTCGCATGTCCTCAAAACAAGGATACTTGATTTGCATGGGTTTGGTTCCAGAAAAGCGACAGAAGAATTTTTGGAGAAGGTTGAAGAATTGAATCCTGATATCATCCATTTGCATAACATCCATGGTTACTATATGAATGTAGAGCGCTTGTTTGATTACCTCAAAAAAGCTGGTAAACCTGTAATCTGGACATTGCATGACTGCTGGGCATTCACCGGTCATTGTACACATTTTGATTATATTGGGTGTGATAGATGGAAGACAGGCTGTTTTTCTTGTCCACAAAAGAAATCATATCCCAAAAGTGACCTCTGGGATAATTCAAAATTTAATTACAAACATAAGAAGGAAATTTTTTCAGGAGTAGATGACATGACAATTGTTACTCCATCCGTATGGCTGGCTGACTTAGTCCGTGAGTCCTTCTTAGGAGGATATCCAGTCAAAACGATCAATAATGGTGTGAATATCGATTTGTTTAAGCCAACTCCAAGCAGTTTCAAAGAAGAAAATGGATTGCAGGAAAAATTTATGATTTTAGGTGTTGCAAGTGTCTGGAGTAAACAAAAAGGATTTGATTACTTCCTGGAATTATCCAAAAAATTGACTGAGAGGGAAGTTGTTGTTTTAGTAGGGGTGACTGAAGAACAAAAAGAGCTTCTTCCAGCCAATATTGTCGGTATTACCCGAACTTCAAACCAAAAAGAATTAATAGAAATCTATTCTACAGCGGATGTCTTTGTTAATCCTACGTTACAAGATACTTTTCCGACTACAAATATAGAAGCGATGGCATGTGGGGTGCCTGTAATCACCTTTGACTCAGGAGGAAGTGCAGAAATCATTAACTCAGAAACAGGAATCAAGCTGGAAAATAAAACGGTTGATTCCTTGAGGGCTTCGATTACCAAAGTAAAGATGTCGAGTTCAAATTTCATAGAAAAGGGTCAGTTGAGAGCACAGAGCAAGTTTGACAAACAAGAAAAATTTTCGAACTATATCAAGTTATATAAAGAAAAAGTGAAAACAAATAAACTTCAGCCTATTCTGTAATGTATTGATATCAGGTGATTTATACCACCCAGCTTTTTATAAGGTATAGGGAAGAAAATCCAAGTTATATCCAAGGAGAAATAGCTGTGTCAAAACTTAAAAAGATCGCTAATTTTAATCAATTGCCGATAGTCATTTATACGATGGGGAAAGTCGGTTCTCGAAGTATTGTTAAAGAATTGAATCAGAACGGTATTGAACCATTAGATTTACATTGGCTGAATTATACGTACCATACGAAAAAAGATTTGAAATTTCTTCATAAAAAAAAGTTTAAACTTAAGGCTTATGAAGTCGTACACAATATCCTGGTGAAATTAATTTTTAAACTCCAAAAAAAACAAATCAAAGTCCTGACAATCATTCGGGATCCGATTACAGTTCGACACTCTTTTCTGTTTCAGGATCTGCATTTGTTTCTTTACGACTATTTTGAAATGAATAAAGGAACTGCCAGGGAAAATTCAGATGGGGATTTCATGAAAAAAATCATGGATACTTATATAAAGGAAAATTATTTTGTAGAACATTTACAAAATGAGTTATTTGAAACATTGGAAATCAAAGAAGAGAACTTAAATTTCAATAAACAGAGAGGTTATGGCTTTTATAACAACAAAAAGTTTAACATTCTAATGGTGACTCTAGAGAAATTGAACGATAATCACCAGCTTGTAGGAGATTTCCTTGGCATTCCTTTTCATGCCGAGAAATCAAATGATTCCATGCACAAGTGGTATAATCCGTTGAAATCTAAGTTCAGTGAAGAAATCAGCTATGATGAAGGTTATCTTCGTAGGTTTTATCAAGAAAACAGAGTCGATTTATTTTATACCGAAGAAGATATAGAAACATTCATAGCAAAATGGAAAACAAAGGAAACTAGTACGATTAGGCAGAAAATTACTCATCAATAAAGCGAAGCAGCTGCTTTTGCTGCAGGAGGATTTTTATGGCACAAAACCTGGTAAAGAAAGTAGTTACCCAAAACTTTCTATTATATAAGCTATACAGTATGTTCAGGGTTGGGGTGTTTAAAGAAAGGCGTAATTATGTAACCTCGAATACGACATTTTGTGTCGAAGGTTATCCGTCTTCAGCCAATACTTATTTTCAGTATCTTTTAGGCTACATGCTGCCTGATGAAATATATGCGCATCATACGCATTCCTTAGCTTCGGTCAAAGAAAGTAAATTAAAGAATATGCCTGTTGTCATATTGATTAGACAACCTGTAAATACGGTGGCTTCCAGGGTTGTAAGATTTGACTATGATTTAGATAAAGCCATTGATGAATATATATCATTCTATCAATATATCAATAATAATTTAGACCGCTTTTTCATTTTGACTTTTGATGAAATTATTAATTCGGATTTTAGTGATTTATTTAAATATATTGAAGCACATAATCGAAAAATCGATAGGAATTTGACTAAACGTGCGGAAGATTATTCACAGAAAAGAATTGAATTTAAAGAAAAAGACGAATCATTTGTCGCATTGCCAAGTGAACAAAAAAACAAAAAGAAAGAAGAAATTAAAGCAATCATACAAAATCATCGGAACATCGACAAAGCAAATGCCTTATATTCAAATATTGTAGAAAAAAGGAATAAGTTTTTAAGCAACAATTAAAAGCGCAGGGTCATCACAGCCTTGAATCTACTGTTGTAAGAGCTGTTTGATTATCGATCCTGGCTACAGATCATTAAATTGGAGGTCTATTTTATGGCCATATTAGTTACCGGAGGAACTGGTTACATCGGAAGTCATACAGTAGTTGAACTGGTAGATAACGGGTATGATGTTGTGATTGTAGACAATCTAAGTAATAGTAACAGGGTAGTTATCGACCGGCTACAAAAGATTACAGGCATAAAAATAAAAGCTTATTTTATTGATATGCTCGATTACACTGAACTTTCGTTCGTATTTGAAGAGCATGTAATTGAAGCAGTCATTCATTTTGCGGGATACAAATCTGTAGGTGAATCTGTTGCAGAACCTATTAAATATTATAAAAATAATTTACTTAGTACCCTTAATCTTGTAGACATCATGGGAAAAAATGATGTAAAGCAGCTGATTTTCAGTTCATCTGCCACTGTATATGGTGAGGTGGATGACCTGCCTATAACAGAAGATTTTAAGACACATCCTTTAAATCCATATGGTAGAACGAAATTAATGAATGAAGAGATTTTGAAGGATTTATCATCTTCTGATGATGATTGGAAAATTAGTTTATTGCGTTATTTTAATCCTGTGGGAGCTCACCGAAGCGGACTTTTGGGTGAAAATCCAAATGGAGTCCCTACCAATCTCATGCCTTTTATTTCAAAGGTAGCTGCCGGAGATCTTTCAGAACTGAAAGTATTTGGAGATGATTATGATACACCGGATGGGACCGGAATCAGGGATTATATTCATGTGACAGACTTGGCAAAAGGGCATCTGAAGGCACTTGAAAATATTGAAGAACAAGAGTCAATAGACACTTACAATCTTGGTACAGGGGAAGGATATAGTGTAAAAGAAGTAATACAAGCATTTGAACAAGTAACAGGAAACAAAATCCCATACAAAATTGTAGGAAGAAGAGATGGGGATGTACCTGAGTCCTATGCGGAACCAACTAAAGCTTTAAATAAACTAGGATGGAAAACTGAAAAAGGAATTACGGAAATGTGTGAAGACACCTGGAATTGGCAGCAAAAAGAAGGCACCTATAATAGGGTGGATATTTAAAACTGGAATATCGCCAATAGACTGTCAACTTTTTAATAGTTTAGATTAATTCACCAGTAAATAATGAGGCCGATATTTATGTATAAAGGTAAAGAATTTAATATAAAGATCCTATCCATTAATTGGATCTTGTCATTTTTAGTTATTCTGTTTTTGATATTCTTTTATAATTGGTACGATTTTAAAGGAAGCAGTATATTTGTAGTTGTTACATTTTTTATAAATATAATTTATGCAGTAAAAAAACTAATTTGGGATACAACTCAACCTTTTTCTTTTAATGCAGTATTTTGGTTCTTTAATTTGTTGTTTTTAGGCATAACTCCACTTTTCCAGTACACGGTCCAATGGTTCAAGTTAAGAAATCTAGTTATTAATGATACAAGTGTCATAGAATTGAATTTGTTGATTTTGTTGTATATGTTAGTTTTTAGTATTGTTTATAAATTTTCATATAAAAATATGAATAAAGCATACATGGTCGAAATAAAAGAAACAAAAAGAAGTACCAGTTTTTTATATTTCTTGCTTTTATTATTTATCTTATTTATCAATATGTATATAATTGGCCCTGAAAATATGTTTTTAAGGTCTACAAGAACTGTGGGGGAAAGTGGAGGCGAGGAAGTGAGTCTGCTAAGAATCATTCTCGAAGCTTCCCTATTTTCAGCATGTCTGCTGCTATTATTAAATATCGACTATAGCAGAACAAAGCACTATGTATTTAAATGGGCAGTTTATATATTCTCTTTCCTATACCTTTTGACGCTTATTTTTCCAACAAGCCGTGCAAGATTTTTAATAGGAGCTATTTATTTAGGCACTTTTTTATATGTAAGAAGCAACACGGCAAACAAAAAAATACTAATCATCTTCTTAATTGTCGGATTTTTATTTGTTATGCCTATACTGTCTGATATCAGAAACGTAACCAATGCTGGAGAGCTTTTAACAAGTTTCAGTTTAGATATCGACTATGAGTACTTTATTAAAGGAGACTTTTCCCCATATGCAATTGCTTTAGCAACAATTGAATATGTAAAGATAGAGGGGTTAATGTATGGGAGACAAATGCTGTCTAATTTGCTGTTTTTTGTGCCAAGGAATATTTGGCCTGAAAAGGAGTACTCCCTGGGTTATACGATTGCTGATTATTATGATCATGTTATAAATAACATGGCTTCACCCTTGGTGATAGAATTTTTTGTTGATTTTGGGGTGGCCGGGTTAATCATATTCACCGCCGTAATGGCTTTAATCAGCGGAAGGTTGGATAGA
This sequence comes from Thalassobacillus devorans MSP14, assembly GCF_000496835.1. Taxonomy (GTDB): domain Bacteria; phylum Bacillota; class Bacilli; order Bacillales; family Halobacillaceae; genus Thalassobacillus; species Thalassobacillus devorans_B. The sequence continues at coordinate 561,158 of NZ_KI543237.1, read as the reverse complement.
TTATATTGGTCTTTAGCCAAAATGGATCGAAAATATCTTTTTAATTATATTTATCCTTACGTAGTTCTCATCTTTTTGTTTATCAATAGAGGTGCTTTTATGAGCACCTTTTCCAGGCTTGTTTATTTACTGATGGGCTTTATGATGGTCGCCCCTTTCTGCTTCAAAGGGTTTACTCTATTAAAACTGAATAAGAAAAGTAAGGTTAAAAGTAAACAAAAAAAGCTCCACGTTTCTTATGACGGTATGGATAAGGCATCCCAAAAGGAAGTGGAGAGTTATTAAAAGCACTGATCGACAAGTTAAAGACTCTTTGAGCTTAAGGATGGTTAAGGTGAACTTCAAAAAACTGATAGCTAAAATGACAAGTGGCAATTTCATCATGAAAATCATTGAATCTTTTATTGGAAGAGGTTCTTTCTTACTTTTCACCTTGCTGTTCTCTTATATAAGTGTCCAATTGTATGGGGTGGAAGTCTTTGGCGAGTTCACCTATGCATTCACGCTGGTCCAAGTGTTGATGATTCTGGCTACGGCAGGATTCAATAACGGATTAATGTATTCCATTCCGAAACATGGCTATAAAGATGTGTCGTTCAGCTTTGTTATTAATTTTTTGCTATCCCTCGTAATTGTTGGCGTTGGGTGGGTATTCATTGAGGATCACTATATCAGATGGATGCTTCCTTTAATTTGGCTGTTATCTGCAGAGCAGCTATTCTTCGGAATCTATCGATCGGAAAGAAAGATAAAAGAATATTATGTGATCAATGGTTTAGTAACCATGATTCTAAGAATTGTGCTGATTATCGCTTTCTATTATATAACGGGGAAAAATGAGTATAGCATAGCTTATGGTGTATATGCTTCATTTTTATTCTCGAATGCTATGTACTATTTTTACAACAGGAGAAAAATTAATAAATACACCTTTGATAAAAGTTATTTAAAATACTCTTTAACTTTAATACTGGCATCGCTGCTTGGTGTAATGATCAATAAAATTGATATTTTAATGCTCGGCAGTATGACTACCAAAAGTGATGTAGGTATCTATCAGATTACTGTTCAGGTTTCTAATATTTTATCGGCACTACTGTTGATATTCAATACTGTGTTCGCCCCGGAAATTTCAAGGCTTTTTCATAGCGGACAATTGGAACAAATGAAAAGGATGTATGTGAAAGCTACCAGAATTTTGGCACTTACCTCAGTGACCGTAACAGTTATATTGATTCTTTCCAGTAATTTTATTTTATATTTTTTCGGGGCTGAATTCCTGGAAGGACAAAACGCTCTGATCTTAAGGAGTGTCGCTCATTGTATCAACCTCTCAGTTGGAGGAGTCTGGCTGATGCTTTCGATGACAGGACAGCCAAAATTTCAAATGTATGCAAATATCGTGGCGTTTTTAATCAATATCCTCCTTAACTATTTATTGATTCCTAAATACGGAATTAATGGTGCTGCATTTGCCAGTATGGTTACCATTATATTCACAAACATCGTGGGATATATGATTGTATCCAAACGATTTAATGTAAAGGTTTTTAAGTTTGTGTAAAGTTTAGCAAAATTACGAATAATCAGGTTTATTAAGACAACCAGGATTGATAAAATCAGGATGCCACCTGGATTAGGCGATAAGATAGTATCCTTTTAATGTTACACAAAGGCTGATAAAGAATTTACCCATCAACATTCATATTATCCAAGGGAGTAATAGCAATGAAAATTTTAATGTTACGACCCAACTATTTCCCGGAAGTTGCAGGAGGAACAAGACTGGCCAAAGATTTAGTTGATGATCTGATTGCTGCGGGTCATCAAGTAGAGATGATCACTCCCTTTCCGGTTAAAGTAGATGAGAAAGTTAAAAGAGAATATAAAGCAAAGAAAAATGAAGTTGCTCAGGACGGATCATTAGCTATCAGAAGAATAGATGTTCCAATTGAAGAAAAGAGTTTCCCGAGACGGATCGTCAAAGCATTGTTTGTTTTTCTGGGGATGTACAGGAAAGGCCTGGCTTCTAAGAATCCGGACTTAATCATGACGATTTCAATGCCGCCATTCATTGGTCCGCTTGGTTCCATTTTAGGTAAAACCAAGAAGGTCCCAGTCGTTTATTGGGAACAGGATATCATTTCTAAGTCTATAAAAAAGGACAGTAAAATAGGAAATTGGCTTCTTAAGACTTTAATGAAGAAAGTTATAAGAACACTTGAAACATTTACTGTAAAAACCAGTACACATACCATTGCTATATCAAACAAATTTAAAAACTATCATTTGCAAGAGGATAAGTTGAATCCTGAAAAAATATCCACCATTTATAATTGGATTGATACGAGCCAGGTCAATTACGTAAAGCGGGAAAATAATGAATTGTTTCAAGAGCTGGGGTTAGACAAGGACAAGTTCTATGTCACTTATTGCGGAAATATAGGGTATCCCCATAACCTGGAAACTTTTATTGAAGCAGCGAAAAAATTAGAGAGTTATCCTGATATCGAATTTTTAATATTTGGGGAAGGGTCAAGGAAAGAGGCAATCCAACGTCACAGAGAGAAGCTGAATGCACAAAACGTAAAGATGTATCCATTGGTACCGCTCGATAAAGCATCATTAGCTTATAGTATCGGAGATATCAGTATTGTGATTGGACAAGCAGGAACTTCAGAGAACGGATTTCCGAGCAAGACCTGGAGCATCATGTCTGCTGCAAGACCAGTAGTAAGTTCGTTTGATATAGATAGTGAACTTACCAATATAATAAGAGACAATGAGGCAGGAATTGCTGTTCCTCCGGAGGATAGCAACGCATTAAAAGAGGCTATATTAACCATCTATCATGACAGGAGCCTGATTGATCAGATGGGGCGAAACGGTCTTAATTATGTTGAAAATAATATATCCCGTGAAGAAACAACAGCTGAGATTATAGACTTGTTCGAAACATTACATACCCAAAATAAGGAGGGGCGCAAATGACATACACACCCGTAATCATTATAGGAGCAGGACGGTCTGGCACGAATATGCTGAGGGATACACTCACGCAGATAAATGGAGTAAACACTTGGCCGTGTGATGAAATCAACTATATATGGAGACACCATAATGTGACCTATCCGAATGATGAATTTGATGCCGGACTTGCGACAGAACGGGTCAAACGGTATATCAGGAAAGAATTCGACAAGATGGCAAACGCAGCCCCTACTACCCATCTAGTAGAAAAGACTTGCGCAAATTCCCTAAGGGTCGATTTTGTTTATGAAGTTTTTCCTGAAGCAAAATATATCCACATCATACGGGATGGAAGAGATGTAGTGGAATCAGCTAAAAAGCGGTGGACCGCTTCGCTTGACCCATCTTATATTTCCAAAAAGCTGCAATTCGTTCCTAAATCCGATCTTCCTATTTATGGCTTCCGCTATCTTTGGAACCGGGTATATAAATTGGCATCCCGGGAAAAACGGCTGGCTTATTGGGGGCCTAAGTTCAACCGTATGGAACAAGCCCAAGAAAGGTATTCTTTAGAACAAGTATGTGCTCTTCAATGGAAAGCATGTGTAGATAAAGCGGAAGAATCCTTCGGCAATATCCCGGAAGAGCAAGTATATACCGTTTATTATGAAGAGTTGACAGCCAGACCAGCGGAGGAAATCGCAAAAATCTGTGACTTTTTAGGAATTGCATATAACAATGATACGCTGGAGTCAATTACTGCTGACATAAATAACAAAAGTGTCGGTAAAGGCTTACAAAAGCTTAATGAAAGTGATCTGTTAGAAAGTATCCATTCTATAACAAACCCAACACTGGAGAAGCATGGTTATGGGAAAGAATATGTCGCAAAAGCATAAAGATATCAAACGTTCATTCGATCTATTATTTTCTTTTATTGGTTTGTTTTTGTTTGGCTGGCTTATTCTGATTGCCTACATCATCGCAGCAATTGAAACAAAAAGCAGTGGATTTTTTGTTCAGAAACGGATTGGCATGATGGGAAAAGCATTTCGAGTAATTAAAATTAAAACAATGAAGAAAGTGCCGAACCAGAACTCGACGGTTACCACATCAGATGATGTTCGCATTACCAAAAGCGGTAAGATATTCAGGAAATTAAAAATTGATGAACTGCCGCAGCTTTTCAATGTATTTATAGGTGACATGAGTTTCGTTGGCCCAAGGCCCGATGTGGAAGGTTATGCTGACCAATTGCAAGGGGAAGATCGTATTGTGCTTTCAATCAGGCCAGGCATCACGGGCCCTGCAACTTTGTACTATCGAAACGAAGAAGAAATATTAGCTAACCAGCAAGATCCGGAAAAGTATAACAATGACGTCATCTACCCTCACAAAACGGAGATGAATAAAAACTATATCTATAATTATTCTTTTTTTAAGGATATTTATTATATTTTCAAAACTATATTTTAGTAAATTTAGGAGTGTTAAAATGACAAATCAACCACACGGTGGAAAACTAGTAAACCGCGAACTTAGTAAACAGGAAAAAGAAAAAGCTGTAGAAAATGCAAAATCTTTAAAGCAAATTACAGCAAACCCATGGGTTATCTCTGATCTTGAACTGATAGGTATAGGTGGTTTCAGTCCACTGGAAGGGTTTATGGGTCAAAAAGATTATGAACGAGTCGTCAAAGAGCTTCGCTTAAGTGACGGCAATATTTGGAGTATCCCAATTACATTGCCTGTCACAGAAGACCAGGCGGAAGAAATCGAAACCGGCGAAGAAGTAGCACTGGCAGGCGAAGACGGTGTGATATATGGAACGATTCAGGTAGAAGAAAAGTATACGTATGATAAGGAATTGGAAGCGCAATATGTCTACGGCACGATCGAAGAAGCACATCCTGGCGTCAAAAAAATATATGATAAAGGAAACGTCTATATAGGCGGACCGATTACATTGCTTAATCGACCGGATCACAGTCGTTTTGAGGATTACTATATGGATCCGGCAGAAACACGTCAAATGTTTGACGACCTTGGATGGAAGACCATTGTTGGCTTTCAGACACGTAATCCAGTTCACCGGGCTCACGAGCATATTCAAAAGACTGCTCTTGAAGCAGTAGATGGACTTTTATTAAACCCACTTGTAGGGGAAACAAAATCGGATGATATCCCGGCTGATGTTCGTATGGAAAGCTATGAAGTTATCTTGAAAAATTATTATGTAGATGATCGGGTCCGACTCGTCATTTATCCAGCAGCAATGCGATATGCAGGACCTCGCGAGGCGATTCTACATGCGATTGTGCGCAAGAACTATGGCTGCACCCACTTTATTGTTGGGCGTGACCATGCTGGTGTAGGTGATTATTATGGCACTTACGACGCACAGGATTTAATCGCCGAATATGAAGAAGAGCTTGGAATCAACATTTTCAAGTTTGAACATGCTTTCTATTGTACAGTATGTGAAAATATGGCTTCAGCAAAAACTTGCCCGCACGACAAGGAAAACCATGTCCACTTAAGCGGTACGAAAGTTCGTGAATTGCTTCGTAACGGGGAAAGACCTCCGAAAGAGTTTTCACGTCCAGAAGTTGCAGATGTCCTGATCAAAGGAATGAAGCAGCCAACAAGCTGAGGGAGATAAATAATGAATGCAGAAATGATCATCGTGATAATCGCGATTATCTTCATGCTGGTCGGTCTATTTTTTGAAATAGCCCGGCCAGACCTACTTGTTTTCTTTACGCTGTTCTTTTTTATTATAACGGGTATTGTGAGCACGGAAGAGGCGCTTGTTGGTTTCTCCAATGAGGGTATGCTGACAATCGGACTATTATTTATTGTCGCAAGAGTTTTTGAGCGCAGCGGTTTAGTAGAGCGGCTGGTTTCCTCGTTATTAAAAAAAGCCCGGTCACGAAGAGGTGCAATGTTTCGGCTGCTAGTGCCTATATCAGGCTTTTCCGGGTTCTTAAATAATACCCCCATCGTCGTTACGTTGACACCTATTATCCGTAAGTGGGCTTCGGACCATAACATTTCCCCTTCAAAGTTTCTCATTCCCCTGTCTTATGCAGCTATATTAGGGGGGACTATCACGTTAATGGGGACTTCTACTAATCTGGTCGTTCATGGATTACTGCTTGATTTTGGAGAAGAAGGCTTTTCTTTTTTTGAACTGGCCTGGGTGGGGATTCCTATTACCATAATAGGGCTGGTTTATTTAATTTTAATTGGACACCATCTATTGCCGGATTATAAAAGCTTAATAGAAAAAGTGCGAGAAAATACAAAAGATTATTTAAGTGAAATGGTAGTAATGGATGATTTTCCATACAAAGGAGAAACGGTTGAACATGCCCAGTTGCGCAATCTAAAAGGGCTTTATTTAATTGAAATAATCCGGGAAAACAATAGGATTTCACCAGTTACTGGTGAAACTAAGGTGCTTAATGGTGACCGGTTAATATTCTCCGGTATGATTTCTACCATTGCTGATCTACAGAAGCGTAAGGGTCTGAAGCTGGATACAGGGACTGACTTAACATTAGATCATATTAGTAATGGGAATAACCAATTAGTAGAAGTGGTAGTTTCCCATCAGTCTTCCTTATTAGGAAAAAGCATAAAAGAAAGTCGTTTTCGGAAAAAATATGATGCTGGTGTCCTTGCTGTCCATAGAAATGATGAAAGGGTCCAGGGTAAAATTGGGGATATTATCCCTAAGTCAGGTGATTTAATGCTTTTAATTACAGGCCCTGATTTTGAGAGTAATTTAGAGGATAAAAATGATTTTTATCTTACTACTCCCATAGAAAATGAAAAATTTCAGGAGAATGAGAGAAAAGGTTGGTTCTCTCTCCTGCTTTTGATAAGCATGATTAGTTTAGTAACTTTTGGTTTATTATCTATTTTTAAAGCAATGGTAATTACTGTAGGAATATTAATCGCAACTAAGGTTATATCAACCAGGGAAGCAAAGGCTTCTGTACAATTTCAAGTCCTGTTACTTATTGCGAGTGCGTTAGGAATTGGTAATGTTATCATCCAGACTGGTACTGCAAATTGGATAGCTAAGGAAGTGGTTTCCGTATTAGAACCGCTTGGGTTATTAGCTATTTTGATAACTATTTATGTTTTAACTAACTTGTTTACCGAATTAATTACCAATAATGCTGCTGCAGTAATCATGTTTCCTATCGGTTATGAGATTGCTATCAACACAGGGATTGAACCGATGGGGGTAGCTGTTTTGGTAGCGGTAGCTGCCTCTGCCAGCTTTTTATCTCCAATTGGTTATCAGACTAATTTGATTGTATACGGGCCAGGGGGATACTCTTTTAAAGATTATATTAAAGCTGGTTTTCCCCTGACATTGATCGTAATGATTTCAACTGTCCTGATTGTTTATTATAAATTTATTTAGAAGGAGTGGTTATTAATGAAGTCTTCCAACATTACCTGGCATGAATCAACTGTTAATAAAGAAGAACGCCAACAAATGAATAATCATAAAAGTCCGGTACTTTGGTTTACAGGTCTTTCTGGTTCTGGAAAGTCCACTGTATCAGTAGCATTAGAAAATGCACTACATGAACGTGGCATCCGTTCTTATCGTTTAGATGGAGATAACATCAGACATGGGCTTAATAAAAACTTAGGTTTCAGTCCGGAAGATCGTAAGGAAAATATACGTCGTATCGGTGAAGTTGCAAAGCTGATGAACGATGCCGGCTTAGTAACATTAACTGCATTTATATCCCCTTACCGTGAAGATCGTGACCAAGTACGAGAGTTGCTGGGAGAGGGTGAATTTATTGAGGTTTTCGTAAAATGTTCCTTGGAAGAGTGTGAGAAACGTGATCCAAAAGGTCTTTATCAGAAGGCGCGTTCAGGTGAAATCAAAGGGTTTACTGGTATAGACGCTCCTTATGAAGAACCGGATAGTCCAGAAGTGGTAGTGGAAACGGATAAACAAACTTTAGAGGAATCCGTTGATACCATTATCGACCATCTGATGAAAAATAACTGTATATAATAGTTGGAATCGTCAGCAATTCGCTGACGATTTTCCTTATCCCCCAAGGAGGAGTACTATGCAAAAAATAATTGAAGCATCATTAGAAGCAGGCAAGGAAATTATGAAGATTTATAACACCGACTTCGAGGTGGAATATAAAGAGGATGAGTCGCCCTTAACGCTTGCTGATCAACGATCACATGAAATCATTAAAGAGGTTCTTCAAACGAACTACCCAGATATCCCGATCCTTAGCGAAGAAGGTAAACATCTTCCTTATGAGGAACGTAAACAATGGAAAGAATTTTGGTTAGTTGACCCCATTGACGGTACGAAAGAGTTTATTAAAAAGAATGGGGAGTTTACGGTTAATATTGCTCTGATTCGTGACGGCAAACCAGTAATGGGAGTAGTCTATGCGCCTGCTCTTGATGAACTTTACACAGCTGTAGAAGGTAAGGGGGCATTTAAAGCGACCAAAGCCTTGGAAGCTGAAGTAAATAAAGCAAATAAGCTGCCATTACAAGATTCAGATTCTACTATTGCCAGAGTGGTGGCAAGTCGTTCACACATGTCTGAGGAAACAAAAGAATTTATTAAGGAACTTGAAAAGGAATATGATAAAGTTGAAACAATTTCAGCCGGCAGTTCCCTAAAGCTATGTCTGATTGCAGAAGGGAAAGCGGATTACTACCCACGTTACGCCCCGACAATGGAATGGGATACAGGTGCAGGTCAGGCGATTGTAGAGCTTTCAGGCGGTACAGTGAACGTAGCAGAAGAGCAAAAGCCGCTTGTTTACAACAAAGAAGTTTTAAAAAATCCATGGTTTTTAGCTAGGAGGGCTGATTAATCTTGAAACGTATTTTTCTATCTTCTCCTCATATGAGTGGAAATGAACAAAAATACATACAAGAGGCATTTGACTTGAATTGGGTAGCCCCGCTAGGAAATAATGTTGACCAATTTGAAAAAGACTTAGCTGCCTATAATAATATGGCAGGTGCATCTGTGCTTACATCTGGAACAGCTGCAATCCACATCGCTTTAAGGTTGTTGGGTGTGTCTGATGGGGATAAAGTAATTTGTTCAAGTTTAACTTTTATTGCAAGTGCTAACCCAATTTTGTACCAAGGTGCAGAACCGGTATTTATAGATTCTGAACCTGATACATGGAATATGTCGCCCCAGGCTTTAGAAAGAGCATTACAGGATGCTGAGGCTAAAGGTCAACTGCCCAAAACAGTTATAATTGTAAATTTATATGGGCAAAGCGCAAAAATCGATGAATTGAAAGAGATTTGCGATCGATATGAAGTTCCCATTATTGAAGATGCAGCTGAATCCCTTGGCAGTGAATATAAAGGGAAAAAAAGTGGATCTTTCGGTAAGTTTGGTATCTACTCCTTTAATGGAAACAAAATTATTACTACTTCCGGTGGTGGTGCTTTAGTTTCGAACGATAAAGAAGTCCTCAACAAATCAAGATTTCTGGCCACCCAGGCACGGGATCAAGCAATACATTATCAACATAGTGAACTGGGGTACAATTATCGAATGAGCAATATTGTTGCTGGAATTGGACGAGCTCAATTAGAAGTATTGGATGAACGTGTAGCTAGGCGCCGGGAGGTTTTTCAAAACTATTTCGAAGCTTTTAAAGACCAGCCAGGCTTTGATTTTATGCCGGAACTGGAAGGTACAAAATCGAACCGCTGGTTGACTGCATTGACGATTGATCCAGAGGAAGCCGGTATCACGAATATGGATATCATTCATGCTTTGGGAGAAGAAAATATCGAAGCCCGTCCGGTGTGGAAACCATTACACCTGCAACCGCTTTTTGAGGGCAGTAAATATTATTCTCACAAGGAAGGATACAGTTATTCAGATGATTTGTTCAATTATGGTCTTTGTCTGCCTTCAGGTTCAAATATGACGGAAGAGCAGCAACATAGAGTTATTCATACTATTAAAAAATTAATGTAAGGAGAAAGGGGCCGCCCTATAAGTCTATTACAGACCTATGGGATAGCCCCTTTTGTATCTAATGAAAATTTTAAAACCTACGTGTTGGAAATCTTAAAAAATCTTCTTCACTGAATGCAGGACTATTTGGTGAAATATGTAGTGCTTTATCCGTGTTTCTTTCATATGTAAGTTTTCAGTGTGGAATGACATAGGTTTGATCCACCTCTGCCATCTTTTTGATCCACTTCGGACAAGAAAATGACCCACTCGTGCCATACTTCTAATGGAAATGTTTGGGCCAGGTTCAGACACCCTGTGTGGCGTTAGATAAGTAATATGACTATAACCGCTAAATCACCGGGCATTTTAGGAAAGTATTTTAGTCAAAAAATTATCCTCCCAGGCCTTTTCAGAATAACTGCGGTGCCTTTCGTGGTGGTTTACACAGGCAGCAGGTACGTTGATTCAGGGGATCCTCGCTATTCTCGTAACGTTTGTTCAGGGGCTGATATTTGTCTGATAGATTAGGGGTCCTTTAGTTTCAGGAACTTCTTTTTTTGTGATAAGTGTCAGATGCTATGGGTTAGTTATACGTAAATAAGCCGCATCAATAGGATGATAAACACATATGGAACTGGAAGTATTAGCGCTATGGTTAGAAAAGCTTGAAAGGCGCCGTGTTCTTTACGGTTTTTAACAAGGAATATCAAATTCGGGATAATAGCTAATATCCATACCTGGGGTAAGGCCATTAATATGTAATGGAAGAAGTAATCTTCTCTAGTAGCGCTCATCAGTATATTAACTACTAATAAGATGGTTAATAATATGTGAAGCGGTGCGAGTTTTACGTTATATCTCCAAAATTTTTCTAGCATCTACTCACCTCTTTCTACGAATAAAATAGGGGAGAGATTTTCTCTCCCCTTATTTATACATCTATTTACCTGAAAATACTATAATATTGAGAAAGTTTGTGCGCATTTCCATCTACTGTTTTATTGAAAGGTGCCGGGTCTGCACCGAGCCGCTCTGCGAGAGTAGGTACAGTGATGGATAAGAAGTCATTTTTAATACTGTAATTGGTGATATACGGATGGTACTTCGCGTCATCTATTCGCTCATATGGAATCGTTGTTGTGAAAAACTTGGTAAATGCTCCGGCAAGGCTCACAGGTTTGAAAAAAGGAGCTGCATTGAATGTATATGCCTGGTTGAATAAATCGTCTCTGGATAAAGCATCTGTTATCTTACCGATTTTAAAAATGTTCCAGTAATGCTGGTACAATTCATTCTCGATGATATCATGGGTTATAGCTTGTGCTAAAAACCCACCCAGGGAGTGTCCGGTAACATTCACGTTCAGGTTAGGGATACTATTCAAGTCTATGATCGTATTACCGGCAAATCGGCCAGCCATCGGAACTTGCCAATTGTTATTATAAATCCCTATCCCTATATCTGCTACGGTGTCATTCACTAAATGCGAGATATCCGTACCTCGATAAGCGAAAACTACCATATTGCCCCGCTTAAACGCTAATGCTGAAAATCCACTATCGAAAAAGTGGCTGTCTTCTCCTTTAATTAACTTCCAGCCTTTCAGGTGTTCTTGTTTGATATCTAGATCTGAAACTGAATCTAAGATGGTTGCATTCGTAGTTTTTCCGAGGTCTACGGAGTGATCATTACTTTTGATATAACCTTCCAGGTTGTTATAAGATAGGTCGCTCATGAACACAGACAGATGCTCAGTGAAATCATACACTTTCCTTCTGTCAGGAGCTTCATCATCATCGTTTTTGTAATCATGATCTGTATCCTCTAGGGTAGGATCCGAAAGCATGACATAGTACCCGCCATGATGAGGAATAAATTGAGGTGAAATTTCCTCGCTATCTTCCAGACCATCATCGTCAGTATCTTTCTTTTCCGGATCCGTATAAATGATTTGCCCGTTACCGATACGGAAACCATCGACTTCCATGCAGTCTGTTAATCCATCTTCGTCTTTATCGGCTGTACAACTAATCGTTTCTTCGGAGGTATCTTCTAATACCTCTTCCAATTGGTCAGCCTGGTCGGCATAGAAATACTTCCCACCGGTGCTGGTAGCAATTCTTTCTAACAGGTCATGTTGAACGCCGCTTCCAAGGCCTATGGTGTAAATAATGACATCGTGTTCATTGGCGTAATCAATCGCACTATCTCTCCAAGTCCCATCGCCATCTGTTAAGAAGATAAGGAATTTATTATGGTCATCGTTGCCATTATTCGCAAGCTCTTCGACACCCTCCATTACACCTTGGTATAGGTTCGTGCCCCCAGAGCTGTTTATAGAGTCTATTCCAACCTTCACGGACTGCTTATCTGTAGTTAATTCAACCACAACTTTAGCATCACTATCAAAATCAACCACAGCCGCCCGGTCTTTTTCTTTCAACTTATCCACGAAATTTTTGGTGGATGTCTTTCTTAAATCATCCGGGTCGTTCCAGTCCATGCTTCCAGATGAGTCGATAGAAAAGACGACATCCACATTTTTGATGTTTCCATCTTCATCAACGGCAGGTGGCCTTATTTCCTTAGACCAGGCGTTATCCCAGTCGGTTTCGTCGAGTAATATATATTTACTGAAGTGGTTAACCGTAGCTGTTACTGTCCCGTTTTCCTTGTCGTGGGACTGGTCGGGCAGTTTCTCTAATAACTGGGCTTCTTCGTTGTAATAAAAGATAGCCGGTTTAGCGTCCTCTTCAAACTTCGAAGTGTCGTAGGTGAACGTCATTGCTGCTTCATCAAAATCGATTTCCGTCTGGAAGTCGAAGGCAGCACCAATTCCTGGAGCATTATCCAGGAACGAACTTGTTCCTTCTATGTTCGTAATCGTAGTGGAATTGGCAAGGGAAGCTTTCGATTTGATTTGGACAGAAGGTGTCACGATATCGTCTCCATCATACATGCCTGGTTCAGTTGATTTCTCTACCGTTTCATCCCCGTCGAGTACGCTGTTATCATTGGTATCGGGATTCAAAGGGTCAAAACCGAATTCCTCCTCCAACCCATCAATGACTTTATCTTCATCGGTGTCCTCAAAAAGAGGGTCTGTCCCTTTAGAAATTTCCTTTCCATCGTTCCATCCGTCATGATCCGTATCGGGTTCTTTAGGGTCTGTTTCTAACTCAAGCTCTTCTGCGTTTGTTAGTCCATCCTCATCCAAATCCTCCTGGCCGTCTTCTGTCCCATTTTCATCTGAGTCCTTATTGGCTGGGTCTGTTAATGTGATTTGAAGTTCAAAGTTATCAGGCAATCCATCTTCATCTGTGTCTTTTTTGTTTTTATCTGTTCCCAGGTTAAGTTCCTGGTAGTCAGATAAGGTGTCCCCATCCGAATCCAGTTCGTAGTCTACTTTGATTGGATCTGAAAAAGGACTTTTGCTGTTGTTCTTGTAGTAACGTACTTTGTAGAAAAAGACTTCACCAGTCTGAACATCTTCATCTATGTAGCCTTCGGTGAATTTCCCTTCCACTACATCAATCAATTCATACTCTCCATCTTCTTCAGGGCTGCGGTAAATTTCATATCCTTTAGAAGATCTTTCCGCCTCCCAAGTCAACTCCCATTTGATTTTTTCTTCAGCAGACTTGAAATACCAATTTCCTTCAATGTCCATTGGATTACCTTTTATCTTTAAAGGCTTCTCCTCTTTCTTATTCGGCTTAGCGGATACTTCATCTGTGCTTATGGGTGTTAACACAGAACCACCAAGCAAAAAGACTGATAGCACGCTCGAAACAACAGCATTTTTCATTCTACTTTTTTTAACCAAAGAACGTTTCCTCTCCTTTATACTTATTTACGCAACCTATTTCTACCCTCCTTTTTAATCGATAAAATGGAAACACATGGATAATTATAACTCTAAAATCCTACCTTTTCCACTTAGTTATCTAAATATTTTAAATATTTAATACTAGTAGAAGAGAGTAGTGCTATTTCTTGCTAGTTTCGGTGCCTGACCCCCACCCAGCTAAAGTGTAACGCGTTAAAGTGTGAATGAACATACAGCCATCGAAATGTCTTCAAGCATGGAATTGGTGAAACCAATGTATCTTGTTACCGAACCGCTTATCAAACGTACATAGAGGGGCCATCATTTTAGAGGGAAGTAAGTTTATCGCCAATAAGGGACCTGAATATAGGAAACTGTGAATTTAGATCCTTCATGATTCAGGCTAAAGGAGCAGAAAATGCAAGAGAAAAGGGTATTCCTCTGTATTTTTGATAACATGCCACCGAAACCATAGGTCATCAATCAATTGATAGCGGTAAGAATACCCGTAAGTATAGGGTCATTACAATATTTTACGACAAGTACATCCATTAACCGGAGTATCTTATTCTGATGAAAGGGGGAGGTGCTCTTGGGGTTTACAGTGATTGCCTGGTGTCACCAAAAGACAGCCATCAGCTTTCATCATAGTAGTTACGAAATTTAATTGCCGTGCCTGACCCCCACTCAGCTAAAGTGTAAAGCGTTAAAGTGAGAGAGTGGGGTTTTGGTCACAGCCTCCCGCCGGAAGGTTAGACTCATTTTCTCTTTCACAAAAACCTCCTGTGAATTTAATGACCCAATACTATGTCATGTAAATTATACAGGAGGTTTTATTGATCTTGTCCTTGATACCAGTATAAAAAAGGGTTTCTGAGCTGAACCATTTAATTTAGGATGAGAAGGTGTTTTATAGGAGAGCAAAGGCGTGTAAGACGATTTACTTCGTTTATCTACCGATGTAGTTTTCTATATTTGATTCTATCCATCCTGCAATATCAGAGGTTGTTCCTGCTTTTCCTTGAGCGACGATTACTGTATATTCTTCATTTTCATGGTCATTTTTTCTAAGTTTATATCCATTTTTCTTCAGAAAAATATCGAGCGAGGCTAATGCTGTTCGTTTATTTCCGTTGTGGAAGCAGTGATTCCTAGCTAATGACTCAAATAAGGCAGCAGCTTTATCAAAAATGGTAGGATAAGCTTCTTCTTCAAATGCACTTTGTTGAGGAGGATAAACTGCAGATTCAAGTAACTCCTGTTCTTTGATGCCAGCTTGTTCGCCTTTTCCATATTTCTTCATAATCATAAAGTGGATAACTGCTACGTCTTTGACTTTTAAATAAACAATGTTCATTTATCGATCCCTTAGTTTTTTAAATACTTGATCATGTTCGTCAAGCGTTTCCGCAAGCATTTTTACCAACTCAATATCCACTTCGTCTTCCCATTTCCTTTTTTTATTTAAGATAATTTGATCATCTTTCACTTCAAATTCAATCTCATCCCCGCGAGCAATATTTAACGAATCAATAATTGCTTTCGGTAACCCTACACCGAGGCTATTTCCTGTTTGCACTACTTTTCGAGTTTCTTTTTTTCGCAAAGGTTTTCCACTCATTTCGTATTATTCTCCTCTCTAGCTTAGCTAGTTACTATTTATTCCATGCGTAATAATGTATTAATGTACTTACATATTATCATAATGATTCTTATTTTGAAAGAAAGAATGAGATAAAATGCCGTGCCTGACCCCCACTCAGCTAAAGTGTAACGCGTTAAAGTGAGAAAGCGTTGTTTTGGGCAGTGTGCCTCCCGAAGAGACGTTTGACTCATTTTCTCTTTCACAAAAACCTCCTGTATATTTAATGACCGATACTGTGTCATGTAAATATCCTTATAAAGGGGTTTCTGAGCTGAACCATTTTAATTCGATTGCTTCTCCCTGGACCTTGAACTTTCGAGCTCTGATCCATTGCTAGATTTACATGAAGTGGTTTTACAAGTAATGGCATATCTGAGGGGAGAGAGTGGGGGAGGTTCACACACCCTGGTCGGCAGGGAGGAAATACATAGTGTAGTTATGATTGGTCTGACTCCAGGAATATTGTGTGGGTTTTGCAAATTAAATGAAATTCGTCGAATAATGCTTCTAATATTTCAATTGATCAAACATTTGATCAATAGTATTTCATTGCCTGACTCCACTCATCTAAAGTACAAAGCATTAAAGTGCGGAAGTGTAGAGCGATGCTATACCATATTTGTAGAATATTGGAACGAAAGTTAAGAAAATGAAGCTCACGTTACACGTGGGTCTAATCCACTGTATTGAGGTGTTCTGATTTTGATGTGACATTACCGTTAAGCATCTTTCTAATAGTACTAGTTTTTATAGGCTCAAATTTTTAAATTTACTATTTTCATTGTTGGAAAATCGATTTTTTGGTGTTTGGGAAGTGTGATTTTTATATGTTGGTTTTGGATGAAATTTTGAAATGAGGGATTTTTCTTGGCATTTCTATTCTATTAGAATAGGAGTAATAACAGTTTAGGAGATGTTGTGATGTCTAGAAAGCCTCGTCAATGGTATCCGGGGGCTCGGTACCATATTACTGCTCGTGGAAACAGGGGCACGGCAGTGTTTTTTAATGATGACGATTATAATATGTACCTCCAGCTGATTCTTCGGTGCCAGAAGGAGATTCCTTTTACCGTCCACGCTTTTTGTCTCATGACCAACCATATCCATTTACTCCTCCAAGTCCACAATCATTCTCCAGGGGAGATCATGAAATATATTCAATTCCGTTATGCAAAGTATTTTAATTCGCGGCATAAGTTTAATGGTCATTTATTTCAGGGACGTTATTACAGTAAGATGATCGAGACCACGAGCTATTTTCTTGCTGCCAGCAAGTACATTCATTTAAATCCTGTGAATGCAGGCATGGTCGCCGTCCCGGAAGCTTATCGATGGAGCAGCTACCCTGCATACTTAGGGAAGGAGCATCATGAGTTTCTTACAAGAAAGCCATTGCTGGATTGTTTTGTCGATCCGAAAGTACAAAGATATAAAAGTTACATTGAGGAAAAAGGAGGAAAAGAATATGGCGACTATTGTGAAGAGTATCGGCCTGAAGGGGCTTGAAGGCTATGTCATCGGTGTCGAAGTCCAGTCTTTATCCGGCGCCGAGCAGGTATCTGTCATCGGTCTGCCTGATGCTTCGATCAAAGAATCAAAGGATCGGTTGAAAGGCGCCCTTCATTCCATTACGGCAGATATATCCGGTCGTCATATTATCGTGCTGCTTTCGCCAACGGAGCAGAAGAAAAACGGACCGATGGCCGATTTAGCGATGGCGATCGCCATTTTAAAGGAAACCCATCAGCTCACCGGTAATATCCCGGAAAGTACTGCTTTTCTAGGGGCACTATCGCTGGATGGCTCGATTCACGAGACGGAAGGTATGCTTGCGGCAGTCATGCAGGCAAAGGAGCTTGGTTTTCAACATATTTTTGTCCCGGATACTATCCATGGATTAAAAACGATACGCAACCAATCGATGCTATTACCTGTCTCAAATTTACAGCAGGTGGTCGATCATTTGAACGGTATAACCCAACAGATCACCTTTCCATTGACAGTTGACGTTGATATTAATCAGAGCAATGAAGCATGGGGAACTGATTTTTCAGAGATCATAGGTCATGAGATTCCGAAACGGGCTTTGATAACAGCGGCTGCAGGAGGTCATAATGTCCTGATGAGTGGACCTCCAGGCTGTGGTAAGAGCATGCTTGCTTCCGCCTTTCCATCGATTCTCCCTGAAATGAAAGAGAAAACGATGATCGATAGTTTTAGCCTCTACCAGCTGGCTCACGAAAGCCGTGCCTTATCCTCGAACCCTCCTTATCGCCATCCTCATCATTCTGCTTCAGCTGTTTCTCTTATTGGAGGCGGCACAACGCCCCGTCCTGGAGAAGTCTCCTTAGCTCATGGCGGTGCGCTTTTTTTAGATGAAATGGCTGAATTTCCGAAGAAAACCCTCGATATGCTCCGGCAGCCGATCGAAGCGGGCAAGGTGACAATCAGCAGAGTCAGTGGAACCGTTACGTATCCTGCCAGATTCATTCTAATCGGAGCTACCAATCCGTGCCCTTGTGGCTATAAAGGAGCAAAGGATAAATATTGCACCTGTACGCCGAAACAGATCAACAGTTACCAGCAGCGGTTGTCCGGTCCGATTCTCGATCGGATGGATATTCATTTGCAGTTAGAACCGATTTCTTTGGCCACCCACACCAGGGAACATCAAACCGATTCCGAAACGATGAAGGAACAGGTAACTGATGCGCGAAATCGTCAATATGCCCGCTATGGTGAGGAATTGACAAACAGTATCGTGCCCTATGAGACACTGATGAAAAAGTCGCCACTATCGTCGAGGTTGCGAGGATTACTGCAGACATGGAGCATGACTTATCATTTCAGCAACAGGGTGCAGGTCAACCTGATTTGTGTAGCCCGGACGATTGCTGACTTGCAGGGACATGATATGATCACGGAACAGGATCTCGATGAAGCACTCAGTTATCGTTTTCCTGCTCATGTAGTGAAGAAAATTAGTATGGTGAAAGAATAATAGTTACGGAAGTCAGACCCACTGTATCAAGGCGTTCTGATTTTGATGTTTCGTTACCCAAAGTGGGCTTTCTGTTGGAAATGAGTGGGCCAGGTTCAGACACCCTGGATGCGGTTTAAGCATGATAAAGAAACCCACGAAGATAGATACTTTTCTTCGTGGATTTCTCACTATTCAATGCTATTCACTTTCTTTTAACTGGTTAAGTGCCCACGTTGCCAGGATGGAGGCTCCGTACGGCATCGCTTCTTCATCTAAATCGAATTTCGGATGGTGGAGCGGGTAAAAAGCATTTTTCGCCTCGTTTCTCACTCCGAGACGGAAAAAGACAGCTGGGATCTCGTTTGCATAGAAGGAAAAATCTTCGCCGCCCATCGATGGTTTTACGATGGAAAAACGATCGTTACCTAACACCTCTCCAACAGCTTCTTTCACGGATGGCACAAGGGAAGTATCATTGATGAGCGGTGGATAAAAGTAGTTGTACGTCAATTGATAACTGCCGCCGAATGCATCAGTGATTCCTTTGACGACCCGGTTCATTTTCTCCTCGATGGAATAGCGGACGTCCGGATCGAGGGTGCGGACTGTACCCCCGACTTTTACGTTCGGTGCAATAGCGTTGTCCGCAGATCCGCCGTGAATTTGTCCCATGGTAAGCACAGTCGGCGCCAATGGATCAATTTGGCGGCTGATGAGCTGCTGCAGGGAACTGATGACTTCTGCGGTCATCGTAATCGAATCGATTGCGCGATGGGGATGGGCTGCGTGCCCTCCTTCGCCGATGATTTCGAGGTTGAAAAAGTCTGCGGCCGCGCAGACTTCCTTTTCTGCGCAGGTCACATAGCCCGTCGGTACATCGGGATTCACGTGCAGGCCGGCGATCGCATCAACTTTTGGGTTTTCCAGAACGCCGTGCTCGATCATTTTTTGAGCACCGAATCGTCCTTCTTCAGCTGGCTGGAAAATCAGCTTGATGTTGCCTTTCTCCGGCGGGTTATCTTTCAAAAGCTGGGCAGCGCCAAGCAGCATCGTAGTGTGGGCGTCATGACCGCACAGATGTGCTTTGCCGCTGACTTTTGATTTATATGCGACGTCTTTTTCATCCTGAATCGGAAGGGCGTCAATATCGGCGCGTAATGCGACAGTCTTCCCGGGCGCTTTTCCTTCCACAAGGACGACCACCCCGGTATCTGCGATGGTTTCGACATGTTTGTGGCCCATTTCCTTCAGCCGTTCGACGATGAATGTATTTGTTTCAACTTCTTCTAATCCGAGTTCCGGGTTCTGATGGAGATGACGTCTCCATTCGGTCCAGGACGGGAGGTTTTTTTCTGCTGTGTTCAGGAAGGTCATAAGAAATTACTCCTTATTGATCGAGTTTTCTTCCCCATGGTATTGACGTATAATACAATGAGGATTAATGATATCTATCAGTTTTTCACAAACTGATGGATGGGACAATTTTTTTTCTTTTTTTTCTGAACGAACAGACAGAGGGAAAGGAGGGTGAGCGTGGCATTGAGGCTTTTTGTAAAACAAAGCATTCTTATCAAAATATTACTGATCATCATCGGTATTACGATGCCGCTATGGCTTGGTGCCGATGAGGCAGGGCTGTACCAACTGATGGACGAGCTTCGCGAGGATCCGGAAGGCGACACACTGATGTGGACGGCGTTCCTCCTGGTCATGCTGAATACGATCCGGGCATTGCCTCATTACCTTGGGGCTTTGCTGTTGGGTGATGAACTTGGGCACCGGCTGAACCGGCCCTGGTTGAAAGTTGTGGTTCCATTTGCAATCATTCCGCTTGTATACCTGTCGATCAATGCATACAGCCCGCTGAACTACCACTTTGGCGGACCGGCACTGCTGCTTCTGATTTCCATCTCTCTGCTTCATATATTAGGAAAAGGGCGCCTTCGTCCACTGCTGAAGTCTTTTGTACTCGCTCAAATTTTATTCGGCATTCAATGGCTGGATACGGTGACGTTTCTGTCGCCATATGGTTTCGGCGGCGGACCGATATCGAGCGAATTGAAGTCCATTGCGCTCACCATCGAATATGGCTTCACCCTTTCGTTATACAGCACCATGCTGTGTGCTATTTTTGTGATTAATGCCGTCATATTGGCTGTCTATTTGACCGTCTCCGAACAAAAATGGAAAATCAGCCGTGACCTGGACATTGCGCGCGGCGAGGTGATTGCCTCACGCTCTGGCCGGGAAGTGCTTCACTTGGTACATGATTTGAAAACTCCGCTTGCCTTTATCGAAGGGCTTAATTCTCTGATAGCGATGAAAAGTGAAGATAAAGATATAAAGGAATATACGAATAAAATCTCAGGAGCAATTGATTCAACAAGTGATATGGTCTCTGAAATCCTTTACCAGGAAAAAAAGAACTGGTGTTCATTGAAGCAGTTGATTGAATATATCAGAGCCAATAAACTGTCCGACAATGATATTCGTTTTCGTTTTGAGTTTGAGGCAGACGAAGCAATCGAACTGTATATCAACAAAATCAGAATCACACGGGCAGTGGTCAATCTGATCGACAATGCCTGTGATGCAGTGGAAGGGAACATGCACCCCATGGTCTCGGTCCGAACCAAAGTGACAAATGGCGAACTTTGTCTTGGAGTGATCGATAACGGCAAAGGGATGACGGAATCGGAGAAAAAGAAAATCCATCAGCCTGGCTTCAGTACGAAATCCCATCCGGGCGTGGGACTTACTTTTGTCAGTGACGTGGTACAAGAACATAAAGCACGTCTTGAAATCGACAGTGAACCAGGGATCGGGACAGCGTTTTGGATCGTTTTTCCGGAGGAGGTGTTACGACTTGAACATATTGATAATAGATGACGATCATTCCTTACGTTACATGCTGAAAGAGATATGTAAATATGCCGGCTGGGATTCCATCGCAGCCGAAAATGGTTACCAGGGTGTGGAGCTTTTCAAAGAAGTCAAACCGGATCTTGTCCTCGTCGATTACCATATGCCGGAAATGGACGGGCTCCAGACGGTTAAAATGCTGCGGAAAATGGATACTGTTACACCGCTCATCGTATTGACGGTTGATGAACGACAGGAGATCGCAGATGAATTTTTGAAAGAAGGGGCTTCCGATTTCGCCCTGAAACCGGTGAAGGCACCAGATATCATCGCACGTATCCAGCTGCACATCCGTCTTGCCAATATCCAGGATGTGCAGAAGAATGAAGGTGATGTGTTTACGGAAAAAGGAATCAGCAAAAAAACTCTTACCTTGATTGCTGACTACCTCGAGACTAATTCGCAGCCTTGTTCTGTGGATGATATCTCCAAGGAGGTAGGGCTTGCTTATCCGACGGTCTACCGGTACCTGATGCATTTGCTGGAAGTCGGAAAAGTAAAACAAATCGTGAGCCATCAGAGAATCGGGCGACCGAAAAATTTATATAAATGGTATACGAAATGACTTATGTTGAAACTCCGGGCTGTAATCAGAGCGGAGTTTTTTTCTTTTTTTTCTGTTTGTTGCAGAAAGTTTACTGTTTATAATGCAAATTACAGTATTCGGACAATTTCAAATACTTTTCAAATTACAGGACTTGTCCGGCAGACAGAAAGAAAGGGGAATTATTTCATGGAACATTTCGGGATCTGGTCGTTGCTTCCATCCATCGTAGCCCTTGCCCTGGCAATTGGCACCAAACGGGTCGTGCCATCACTTTTGGCCGGTATTTTAGTAGGGACAATGATGATCGATGCAAGGACCAACGGTATCATCCATTCATTTGTTTTTTCAATCGTCAACTTATTCGGGGCTGTAGCGGGTCATCCGGCTAACCCTGAAGAAGGAATCAGAGGGATGGGGCTTGTCAAAGACGCAGGCCGGGCCCAGCTGGTTATCATCGTATTGCTTCTCGGTGCATTCATAGGTGTGCTGAATAAATCAGGCGGGGCATATGCTTTCGGCAGCTGGCTCGCCAATAAAGTAAGATCAAAAGAAGGGGCCCAGTTGTCGACTGCTGTGATGGGAAGTTCATTGTTCACCAGTGCATACTTCAGTTCACTCGCAACAGGAACCGTATTTCGTCCCATTTATGACCGTATGAAAATTTCACGTGAAAAGCTGGCCTTTTTCCTGGATTCGACTTCTTCACCAATCAACGTTATCATCCCGATTTCCGGGTGGGTCGCTTTCATGGGCGCGCTGATGGTGGATAACATTCCAAGTGTCGAAGATCCGATAGTCGGGCTCGCAAAGACGATTCCTTTCAACTTTTATAACATTATCATCCTGATCATGGTGTTCTTGTTCGCAGCTGGTAAACTAAAAGACTTCGGTCCAATGAAGAAAGCGGAACTGAAAGCACAACAGGGCAGGCAGGAATATCAAATTGGGGAAGAGCTGCCCCAGAACGACGTGCCTGGTAACGAACAAGATGCATCATTGAAAAAAGGGAAAGTATCAGATATGGTACTGCCACTGGGCATCTCTGTACTGGTCCTTGTCATGCTTGGTCTTTGGAATTACACCATTCCGTATTTTGCCGATGTCGAGACACTGCCATTCGGCGGAAATGTCATGCTGATTATCAGCTTTTCCATCGGTATTCTGATAGCATTTTTCAAGTACATGGCAAGCAAACTCATGACTGCCAAAGAGTTTTCTAATGAGCTGTTTGAAGGAAGTAAATCCGTCATATTAGGCGGTGTCATCATCATCCTTGCGGTTACCCTCGGTGATGTAATGCGTGGAGCCGCTCCAGAGGGGACAGGCGCAGCCATTTATATTGAACAAGTGGCACAGGGTGCTATCCCGAACGCAATCATTCCGGTATCTGTATTCCTGATATCCGGGTTCGTTTCGTTCTCGATGGGGACTTCATTCGGCACATGGGCAATCATGATGCCTATCGCCGTATCGCTTATGATGGCAACGGGCGGAGATCCGATTCTCGCTGCTGCTGCCGTATTATCCGGCGGTGCGTTCGGAGACCATACATCACCAATTTCCGATACGAGTCTGATGTCATCGATCGGTGCTGATTGTCAGCATATGGATCACATCAATACCCAGCTGCCATACGCACTGATTGCTGCTGGTATTGCTGCTGTATTCTTCCTTGCAGCAGGGTTTATCATGTGAAAAACTAAAGCAATAAGGGGCTGTCCGATATGGGCCAGCCCCTTTTTGCCGTGCCTGACCCCAACTCTGGTAAAGTGTAACGCGTTAAAGCTAGGGAGTAATTACAGCCGCTGGAATCTTACTAACCATGCCATCTTTTTTACCATCAAATACCTCTGAATTTGAGCCGGGTCCCGAAACCTTGTTGGTATAGTTTTTTTTTGGATTTATAGTGTATGGTATGATGTGAATATAACTTATTCTTATACGGTGGTGATGATATGGGAAAGATTCAATCTCCCGAGGAGCTTATGAAGTATATTGATGACATGGATAGTGAAAATTCAGTCGTTCAATTTTCAATTCCTGGTAAGGGTAAGTTTACGCTTGTTTTACAAGAAGAAGATGCACAGCCAATAAAATTTGATGTTGGGAAAAATCCAAATCTGGAACGTATGTTTAATGAAAGTGAACAGCAATACAAAAAAGGTTTAGGAATTTCAACCTCTGAACTTCTAGAATCCTTATCAGAGAAGGATTTCATGTAATGACCCGTGTCGTTGTATGGACTCCGGCTGTAAGAGAAAAACTGACGGAATTTAGGAGTAAAAGGTTTACTCCGCTTGAAACACTTGATTTTGTTGCCCAAGTTGTATTAGAAACTGAGGATTTAGTAAAAAATCCTGTAGTTAATAAGACTTACACAGAGTAATTTGGAAAATATAAAGGCATTTCCCGAATTGTAGTCAGGAAATTTCAATTTTATTTTAAGCTAATAGACAACAAAGTAGTTATTATTGCCGTTTTATTTCCAGGTGAAAATAAATAATGGATAATATCTGATCCCATTCATCGTAAAGGGGTCTTTTTTTATTGCTCATGTCCTGTATGGTGGGTTTTCATGTACTCCGATTCGTTTCAAATTCGGTGCCTGATCCCACTCAGTTAAATTGAATAATAATGGATGACATTCGCTCCTTCTGGCAAACCTAAAAAGGGTTTACATAAGGAGGGAAAAAGCATGAATATAGCAGACATCATGATAGTCATCGGCTTTGTGACTTTTATAGCAATCATAGCGCTATTTCTTGGAATCGGAATATATCTGTTCAGGGTGGATCAGACGCAAAGAAAATACCCAGTCTTACGAAATTATCCGGTAATCGGCCGGATGAGATACTTTATACAGTCGATCGGGCCGGAACTGCGGTCTTATTTATTTAATAATGACCGGGAAGGGAAGCCTTTTTCACGGAATGAATATGAGCATATCGAGAATAAGGCGAAGTATAAACGGGACGTGTTCGGATTTGGATCGCAGCGGGATTTTGAACAAGAGGGTTATTACATCCGCAATTCCATGTTCCCGAAACTGACAGAAGAGCTGAAGATGGACCGGGACACAAAGGTAACGACAAATCGCTATTTACTGTTAAAGGAGCCTTTATTCGGGGATAAAGTAGAAAAATTGGAACAGGATGAATCCCCTGTCTACCTGTTGGATGAGGATGACGCAATCGTGATTGGAGAAAGAGCGAGGAATCCATTTATCGTAAGGGGCCATATAGGTATGTCTGCAATGAGTTATGGTTCCCTGGGAGACCATGCGATAACTGCTATTTCAAAAGGGCTTGGCATTGCAAAAGGAACCTGGATGAACACCGGGGAAGGCGGGCTATCTGATTACCACTTAAGTGGCGGCGTTGATATCATCATGCAAATTGGCCCGGGCCTGTTTGGTGTCCGGGATAAAGAAGGAAATTTCAGCTGGGAAGCGCTAAAGGAAAAAAGTGAAATACCCGAAGTGAAAGCCTTTGAGATCAAACTGGCCCAGGGCGCAAAAACACGGGGCGGCCATATTGACGCAGAGAAGGTGACAGAGGAAATCGCGCGCATCCGGATGGTGGAGCCATTCAAATCGATTGATAGCCCAAACCGCTTCAAGGAGTTCAGTGATTTTCCATCGTTATTTGAATTTATCGACAAAGTCCGTGAACATTCCGGACTGCCAGTAGGGATGAAAGTCGTCATCGGCAGTAAGCAGGAAGCAGAAGAGCTGGCAAAAAGCATCCGTGATACCGGAAGAAGTCCTGACTTTATCACAGTTGATGGTGGGGAAGGCGGCACAGGGGCTTCCTATCAGGAGCTTGCAGACAGTGTCGGCCTGCCGATTCGTTCTGCGCTGCCATTACTCGACAACGCCTTAAAAAAATACGGTGTCCGGGACCAGCTGAAAATTATTGCAGCAGGCAAGCTCATTTCCCCTGATAGAATTGCTATTGCTCTTGCGATGGGGGCTGACCTGATCAACATTGCCCGTGCCTTCATGATTACGGTCGGCTGTATCCAGGCCCTCCAGTGCTCTTCCAATGCTTGTCCGGTTGGTGTTGCAACAACGGATCCTGAAAAGCAAAAAGGGCTTGTCATTGATGAAAAGAAATGGCGTACGGCGAATTACGTCATTACCATGCGCAAAGGTTTATTCCGCGTTGCTGCGGCAGCAGGACTTGATTCTCCCGTCCATTTCAAACGGGAACATATTGTCTACAATGATGCCCGGGGCAATGTATGGTCCCTCGATGAAATTTATGATTCCATTGTAGAAGAACATAAAACACTTCCCGATTCAGGTCAGGCCCGTGCCTGACCCCCATTCAGCTAAAGTGTAACGCGTTAAAGTGTGGAAACTGACGGGGGTTGATAGGTTATCCCCAGGCCCATCAGCTGGAAAGTGATGCTGTATGATCGCAGATTCAAAAAACTCCCTCATACTTGAATAGTAGTAAGAGGGAGTTTTTTGTATGGTTTATTCTAATGGTAATACCTCGATTGGACCAAGAGGACCCTGGTACAGTCCACCGCCACCGCTTGCATCGAATACACGAATGCTAATAACGTTTTCTTCTCCATAATTAATCGTATCAGCAGGGATTACATACTCGCGGTCCCAGTCCCAGGCTGAAATCATCCCTTCTTCGCCTTCGCCGGTAGGAAATTCCCCGGATTGGGCGATTTTCTCGCCGTTAACATAGGTGGCATCGACATCATCGATTCTTCCCAGCTTAACTTTTAGTGAATGGCCTTCCCATTGGGAAGGGACAACGATGGTTTTCCGGTACCAGCCATAAACATTACTTTCATTATAGTCCGAATGCTCTTCCCAACTGGAAGGAAGGGTGACTTCCTGCCAATGGCTGTCATCATACCCTGGCTCTTTCCAGTTCATGTTGTCTCCTTTTTGGAACAACCAGTTACCAGTCAGTTCAATTACTGGCAGTGCAATCGTTTTTGCCGTGGCATCTCCGATGGCAATTTGATAGACTCCAGCTTCAGAAATTTGCCAGGTGAAGGTAACTTCTGCTGTTCCACCACCAGGTGCCGCCGGTACTTCAATTTCTTTGCTGTCCACTGTTTCCCCATTAACAATCAATGGAACGCTTGCTGTTCCACTATAACTTCCATAATTAGTGACAGTCGCTTTTGCTGTAATTGTCTGATTCTCTGAGGTAACGTCAAGGTTGCTGTAGGTGAAGGATGGTTCTCTTTCTGTTACCATAACCGTCTGACTATCCAGGCCTTTAATGCTTATTTCCTGTTCGCCGGTTTTAAACAATTTATTGGAACTTAATGTAACTTCTTTTGTAGCGCCAGGGCCGATTCTGATTTTCTTTTTTGATACGGTTTCTCCGTTAATTTGCAGCTCCAATTCTTTTCCGGCAATAATGTTACCTTCATTAGTTACCGCTGCAGTCACTTCGAAATTATCATTAGACTGGATTGCTTCTGGTACTTCTTTATATTCCATCGTTAACTCTGGAGCTTTGTATTCCGGTAGTTTTTTGACTTCTTCTTTATCGGCAGGGTAAAGTCTTACGGCATGTCCACCGCCTGCAGCCATGGAAGCTGTCAGTGTGTCTTTCGAGTCAACGATCACCCTGTCGATGGAAACCTGAGTAGGATTCTCTTCAAGGTCCGCTTCCGGTCCATCCGAGTAAATTTCCGCTACATATTTTTGACCGTTATCAAGAAAGTCAAGTTCTACATCCAGGTCTCTTGCATTTTCATCCGTGATACTTCCCATATACCATTCATTGCCGCTGCGTCGGACAATGGTAGCATAGTCGCCAATTTCTGCATTAGGAACGATAATGTCATCCCAGGTGACCGGTACATCCCTGATAAACTTAAATTCCGGTAGAATCTGGCCATTTTCATCTTTATAGTTTTCAGGCAGATCCGCGACCATCTGTGTTCCAGTAGTAATAGTTACATAGAGTGCCAGCTGTTTGGCGCGTGTAGAGTGTACGCGTGTATCGGCATGCGAAATGTTCACATCGAATATCCCCGGGGTAAAATCAATCGGTCCACCCATCATTCTCGTGAAGGGCAGGATTGTATCATGTTCTGGTGGGTTATTCTGGTCTCCAAATGCAGCATACTCCATTCCCATCACACCTTCACGGCTCATCCAGTTCGGATATGTGCGTGCAAGGCCGGTTGGTTTAATAGGTTCGTGAGTATTGATCATGATTTCGTATTCAGCAGCTTTTTTCACAGCATTATTATAATGATTGACCATATATTGGCCGTGGTGCTTTTGGCCTTCTGGGTTATGGATGCCATAGTCTGCGACATAACCGCTCTTAATCGCATGAATGCCTAACTGCTGGTACATGCGGTAGGCTTCGTCCATTTGTTCTTCATAATTTATAATATCGCCGGATGTTTCATTGTGCATAATGTATGATACGTTACGATCTTTTGCATATTGAACAACTTCTTCTAAATTGTAATCAGGGTAGGGCTTGGTAAAATTGAATTTATCGCCGTTTTCTATCCAATTACCGTCCCAGCCAATATTCCATCCTTCAACTAAAAGACCGATGTTTTGGTTTTTCGTATCTAAATACTTACTGGCAAAATCGATGTATCTTTTCGCGTTTTCAGTGGTGGCCCCATGCTTTTCTCCAGATGCCCATGTTGATTTGCCGCTGATCATTTCCCACCATACACCGACATATTTCATTGGCTCAATCCAGGATGTATCTTCAATGGCGGACGGTTCATTAAGATTTAAAATCATATCCGATTCAACAAGGTCTCCTGCATCTTCGCCGATTTCAATCGTTCTCCATGGAGTCTCGACAGGAAGGCTATCTTTCTTTACCTTCACGTTGCTGTCCGGCCACGGTGCCAAAATACTTTTCAACACCTTTTCTTCCCCATCCACTGCTTTCAGCGCCATGCCCGAATAATCGATCAAGGCAGCCTCATGCACAGCCAGATGTATACCTTCCGGTGTCTTCATCGTAAAAGGGGTGCTTACTTCATCTACTTCACTTAATGGGGTTTTATTGTAGTTGTATTCATAGCTGTCCCAATCATTCGGAATCCACCAGGATGTATTATTGCTGGAAAAACGGAATTCCGTCTCTTCGCTGGTAATCTGCAGATTTTCATTGAGGTTTTCCTGTTGCGGAAGCACATAACGGAAACCTACGCCGTCATCATAAATGCGGAATACGATGTTCATCTTGCGGTTCGGTTCATCTTTTTCCTGAAGGTAAACGGTTAACTGCTTGTAATGATTTTTGATTTTACTTTTTTCTCCCCATACGGGCTCCCAATGTTCGTTGTAATTTTCGATAGAGGTATCTATAATCTTGAAGTTACTCTGAAGTGGGGCTTGCTCTTTAAATTTAAAACCTAATGAGGAAGGTTCGATCAAACGTGTCTTTCCATAGGAAATCTGATATTGTGGTTCTCCTTCCTCAGTAAGCTGAAACTCAACCTGAACATTTCCATCAGGCGAGTGGGCAGATGTTTTTAGTTTTTTCTGGCCGTCTGCTTTTCCTATAGCATCCACCCCAACTAGGCTGGCAGAGAACAAAAACATGAAGACAACGGTAAAACACGATAGTAAACGCTTTTTAATACTCATATACTCCTCCTTAAGTTTATGCATTGCTTGTGTGTGAAAAAATTAAAGAAAAATATTCCCTCCTTTGTCCGTTCATTATTCTATAATTTTCAACAGAAAACGAGAGAGAAAAGTTGTAATAGAGTAGAACAATAGTTTTACCCTGAAAGTCCTTTTTAGGTTATGGTGGATTCTCCAAACACACCCCGGGTCCTCCAGATTTTTCCTTCGGATGTAATTGTCCCACATGTGATAACTAATCACGTGAGCAGCTTGAGGAAATGCTAGCATAACTCCTATAATCAAGTAAGAGAAAAAATCCTTGATGGGAGTCGGTTAGATGGCTAGGTTAGAAAAAGAGTTTATGGAAGTTGTGCAAATTGAGGAAGTTGGCGAAGGGATGCGGGTATGCCTTGATTTTGTGGATATATTACAGCCCCGTGATGGCGTGTATGTCGGCAACACAGGTCATGGCTACGTAAAGGTGCTTTCCGAAAATCGGGAGTCAGAAAATTACCCAGCAAGACCTTTTCGTATTAATTGTGGTGCGTTTCATCAATATTTATATCAGGAAAATAAGACTCATTACCTGCATGAACTGAATCCAGGTGAGAAATTAATCGTAGAAGGAGAGCAGGAAGAACGAGAACTGCCGCTTGGCCGTGTGAAAATAGAAAAGCGGCCATTTGTAAGAGTGGAATGTCAAAGTGAGCATGGGGCCGTATCTGCTACCTTACAGAAATCCACGAGTGTGCATGTATTAGAAGAGAGCCTTGGAGAAGTGGCTATCGAGGATTTGGAAATTAGCCACCGTATCCTTGGCTTGAAAGATAAGCCGGGCCGTCACTTGGGAGAACAAATCGATGAGGTGATCGTTGAAAAGTGATGATTTTAAAAAGTATAGCCTGACAGCCTTCATGTATTCCTGATAAGCTATTTAATATAAGAAGGTTTTGAGAGAAAGGAGATAGATATGAGATTAGCATTCCTATCCGATATTCATGGAAACGCACGTGCCTTGGAAGCTGTTTTGGAAGATATCAAAACTAAAAATGTCGACCGATTGTTTGTGCTTGGTGATATCGCTTATCGAGGACTTGAGCCAGAACGTTCGGTTGAATTGGTACGGGGGCTTGATGCACAAGTTATCAAAGGAAACGCAGATGAATGGATTGTCAGAGGAGTCCAGGGAGGCGAAGTCCCTGATAAAGTGATCGCAGGTATGAATCAGGAGAGAGACTGGGCACATGCCAATATGACGAGCGAGTCGGTAAACTATTTAAAGGAACTGCCAACAGAGATAACGGAAGAGCACAAAGGCATCAACATCCACGGATTCCATGCGACATCTACTGATCTGTTTGAAGTGGTTTTACCAGATGCCACAGAGGAAGAAATGAAAGGTCGTCTGATGTCAAATCAACTGGCTGACGTCTATATTTATGGCCACATCCATAAGCCGTATATCCGCTATATCAATGGAAAAATGGTAATCAATACAGGGAGCATCGGTCTTCCTTTTGATGGGTTGGCTCAGCCGTCTTATGTGTTGATCGATATTGGAGAGAATGGGGTAGAAGCCTCTATTGTAAGGACTAATTATAACTTAGCTGGATTAGTAGACGATATCGAAGCTTCTGATTACCCGCAGAAAGATGTACTGAAGAACTTATTAATGAACGCATCAGTTTAATGCTTTTCACCCCAGGTCCTCCAGAATCTGGAGGACCTGGGGTGAAACCGACCACACCCCGGAGCCCTCCAAATTCTGGAGGACCCGGGGTGTGGTCGGTTTTATCCCCTGATACCCTTAAAATTTCCTATTTTTCATAGGAAATCGGACAGGTTTCGACCAAAACCCCTTGTAAAAATGGTAGTTTCACATGATTATGAACTTGGAACTTCTAAGAGAGGAACCATATGCGTGGAACTGTTTCTAATCATATTCTTTTGTTTTTGCTTATTTTTCCCGATTCTTCACTTGTTCCATTGCCTGCCCTGGTTTCAGAACGAAGAGGAGCTGGTAAAGAAGGAGACAAAATCCGAAAAAGGAATCAGTATCATCATTCCTTCTTATAATGAAGCGGGGATTATTGAAACATCGGTTTCCAGTATGAAAGTTTTGGATTATACCAATTATGAAGTAATCTATATCAATGATGGGTCCACGGACGAGACCTTTGATCTGTTACATAACGATTTAAATTTAAAAAAATGCCTGAAATCGCACTTAGGAAAATTACCGCATAAAGAGGTGGAGGGAGTATACCAATCTACCCTCTATCCCAATATTTACGTGGTGAATAAGCACAACGGTGGCAAAGCGGATGCTTTAAACGCTGGAATCGAATATGCTTCCAAGGAATTAGTGGTTACGTTTGATGCGGATACGGTATTGACCAGGCCTGCGTTGCATGTAATCAATGAAAAATTCGTTGATCCAAATGTCATCGCAGCAGGTGGCATGGTTCATGTCTTGCAAACAAAAACAGCGAACCCATTGAAGAAATTGTCGTTAGCCGGAACCAAGATGTTAGTACGGGTCCAGATGCTTGATTTCCTGAAGGCTTTTTACGTGACGAAACTATCGCTGGCACGCTTTCAGGCATTAGCGATCATCTCCGGGGCGTTTGGTATTTTTTCCAAGCAAGCCTTGATTGATGTAGGAGGCTACCGATCATCGGTAGGAGAAGACATTGATATTACCCTTAAGATACATCGATTGATTGCCCGTGAAAAGCATAAAAAGGTGTTGCTGCTGACAGAGGCGATTAGTTATACCGAGCTTCCGGAAACATGGAGGGACTTATTCAAACAGCGAATCCGCTGGCAAAAATCCTATATGGACTGCTTAGTACATTTCCGCTTCTTTTTCCTGAGAACCGTCATGACGAAAGCCGTTTCGTTTTTTTACATTATTGAATCTTTCTTTGTCGGAATTCTCGCTGCTTATATAACAGCAGGATTCTTTGTCGCCAACGCTTTAATGAATATGGCTTTCGTCGTTATCGGGTTTATTGTCATTTATTTATCCTATATTTTTCTATTTAACTTTATTTATAACTTATTAGCATTGAGACAAGTGAAACGGTATGGGTTCACATTTGAAAAAGAGGACCGGATTCGTTTATTCAATACGGTGGTGTACGACGTGTTCATCCATCGTTTTATTACGATGTATTTTGTTATGTATGGAAGTATTGCGTACTTTTTTAATAGAGAGTGGAAGAAAGTTGCCCGTACCGGACGGAAATATGATCTAGATACAGCGGCTGGGATGCCAGCAGACAAAGCGCTTAAGTGAGGTAACGTATGAATAAAATTAAGTGGAAGCGAATCATGCTTGTTCTATTAACTGGAATCGGTGTGACCATTATCGCAGCGGGAAGCTACTGGTGGAATCTTGCTGCAACCACCTTTACCAATATCCAGGAAGATATTGAACGGAAAGAATCAGAGAAACGCTTAGAAGAAATCAGCTTTGAGGAGCATGACCCTTTTTCGGTTTTGTTAATGGGAATTGATGAACCGGAGGGAGAGCACGATCCTTATCAGCGTTCTGATGCCATTATACTGGTAACGGTTAACCCTTCTCAAAAGTCAACGCAAATGGTGAGCATCCCCCGTGATACCTATACAGAAATCGTAGGACACGGAAAAAAGGACAAGATCAACCATGCGTATGCTTTTGGAGGAACAAAGATGACCATACGGACTGTTGAACATTTCCTGAATGTTCCGATCGATTATTTTATCCGGGTAGATATGGAAGGCCTGGCGGATATGGTGAATGCCATAGGGGACATCAAGGTAACCAATGAATTAGATTTCAAGTATAAAGGGGTTCACTTTGAAAAAGGATCACTGCAATTAAACGGTGAAGAGGCCGTCGCCTATTCACAAATGAGGAAGGATGACCCCCGTGGAGACTTTGGACGTCAAGAGCGACAGCGGAAAGTCATTTCAGGACTCATCAATAAAGGGGCCAGTTTTTCATCGATTACACGAGTGGAAGAAATTCTGAATGCCATCGAAGATAATGTTCGAACCAATCTTAGTTTAAAAGAAATCTGGAATATCCAATCGAATTATAAGGACGCCTTACATTCTGTTAAACAGCATGAGATCAAGGGTGAGGATGGAGAGATGGATGAAACCTATTATTACATGCCTGATATGGAATATGTAGAGGTACTTTCAGCTAAGTTGAACAGTCATTTGGAAAGTGATGATGATTGATGTTTGAGGGATGCAAAGTATTAATGCCCTGGGGTGGAAGCCTTTATGGTAAGGGATCATTATTATTTAGTAGCTGGATTAGTAGAAGGTAGAGAAGCTCCTGATTACCCTCAGAAATATGAATTGAAGAAACTGTTAATAAACGCATCTGTTTAAGGCCTGTCCTTATCACCAGGAGGGGGGGGGGAATAGAGTCCTGTCATATTTAAAAGTTGAAGAGTCATTAATGATTCTCTGCCATAGAAAAAGGTGCCTTGCACGATACATGCAAAACACCTTTTTTATACACTTTTTTAAAAAGCATTTCCATATGAATTCTGTTACTCATTCGGTCTTTTATATCATGGGTTTTTTTATAGTGTCGAAACCAGAATACTTGCAATAACCACAGATCCTACCGTTACTGAGGTGAATCCGCCAATAAGCATAGGAGCAAGAGTCTCGTTTGAAATGGCTTCTTCTTCCTGCTTGTTTCTTCCGATACTGCGGCTGACTTCCTTGGTGATGAGGTAATCTGCTGGAAAGCCGAATAATGCTGTTAAAACAACAGCCATTCCTTTATAAGGATCCCATTTGAATATTTTGGAACCAACGTACCCTCCAATTAATAAACCGGTTGTTCCGATAATGATGATGAATGCAGCAGCGGGGAGCACACTTACGATGTCAGCCCAGGGAGTTTTAATGAAAGCTCCGATTACAATCACAATGATCCCCAGCATCGCTATCCCAAATCCGTTAGCTTTTTCTAAAGCGTTTTGAGGATAAAAACCTATCAGTGCTCCTGCTATCCCAATAGCCAAACCGAACAGGCTGTAGTTGATGCCTGTTATATTTTCTAACCATACGGATATAGCTCCTCCGATAAAAATCAGTAAAAGGATGATAAAATTACTTTCCAGGTATTTTTCTGGTATTAATAATCTTTTCTTACTTGGTTCTTTGCCGTAAAGCATTTTTTCAGGTTCGGCTGATTCAGCCAACTGCTCTGCAGATGTTGCGGCATTATAATAGGAACTATCCATCGTTTTCAATAACCTTTGACTATGTTTTCGTAAGAACATGGAAGTTAGGGGCATCCCTAATACTCCTTGTAAAACAAGTACAATGACCGGAATACTGGCTAGTGCCGTAAAGCCAGATTCTTTCAGCGCTTCTGAAGTAATTAATGTAGCAATAATGCCCCCGGTTAATGGACCGGCGCCTGAAACAGCAGTTCCATAATCAAAGATCAGACTGCCTCCAATTAAGACGAATAGAACAGAGCAGGTCAGACCGATCAGCGTAATCAAAACAGCTTTATATTGACTTTTCAGGACATCCATAGGGATGATAGTTCCCATATGGACCAGTACGGGAGGCTGTAACACAGCCCCAACGATGGTAAAAGTCGAAGCCTCAACTATTCCGAGAGGCATAATTTCTGTCTGAACCAGGATGTAAGCACATACAATTGCGACCAATAACATAGGTATTTTAGCTTTTGAAATGATTGAAAGCACATCACCAAAAGCGATAACAGCCAATAGTAGCATTGTGGCCAGGACGGGTTCCATGGTAATAACCACCTTCTTCTGTGTTGAATTTATTTTTTCAAAATTGTATCTGATAAATGGACAAGGAGACGTAAACCATCTTCCAGTGATCTTTCGTCTATGCCGAATTTAGGGTGATGGTGGGGATAATCAAAGCCCTGAGCTTCATTTCTGGCACCAACTATTACAAATGCTCCCGGTGCTTTATCTAAATAAGCCGAAAAATCTTCGCCCCCCATAAAAGGTTCGGAGTACTCAATATAATCATCGCCAAATTCACGGGATATCGTTTCTTCCACCCAGCCAATAATTTGTTCATCATTGACCACAGAACTGTAACCGTAATGATAATCATATTCATATCTCGCACCATGAGCACGTGCAACCCCGTCGATGATCTGCTCAATTAAATGAACTGCTTTATTTCTTACTTCTGGTGAAAAAGAACGGACAGACCCGGTGAGTTTTACAGAATCAGGAATCACATTTGATGCAGTACCTCCATGAATCATCGTGGTAGAAATCACTAATTTATCTGCAGGTGCTACGTTTCTTGAGACGATATGTTGCAGGTTGGTGATAATTTGTGCACTGATGGCTATCGGGTCAATAGAGTGTTCAGGCTGGGAAGAGTGCCCTCCTTTGCCAATCAATTTCAAGTCAAATTCATCAGTATTGGAAGTGACAGGGCCTGATGTGATCCCAAATTTACCTTGTTGCAAAGTGGACATGAGGTGAAGCCCGACGATGTGGTCTGCGTCATCGACGACCCCTTTTTCGGTTAATTCTTTTGCACCCCCCGGGCGCAACTCTTCTGCATGTTGAAAAATAAATATGATTTCACCGGAAAGTTCATCTTTTTTACTGCTAAGTATTTTTGCGGCCCCCAGAAGCATAGCTGTATGGCCATCATGGCCACAGGCATGCATGACCCCCGGTTTTGTCGAGGGGAACGATGTCTCTGTTTCTTCCTGAATTGGGAGTGCATCCATATCAGCACGCAAAGCCAACACCTTTCCAGGGTGCTTCCCTTTTAATCGGGCGACCACGCTCGTTCTGGTTGGACGTTCTATTTCCATTCCTCCAAAGGATTGCAATTTGTCAAAGACAAACTGAGAAGTATTTACTTCCTCGAAAGAGAGTTCAGGATATTGGTGAAGATGCCTTCTCCACTCCACTACATCATTTATTACATCATTGATTAATTCTTTTTTATTGGTATTTTTATTCATTCTTAAGATGCCTCCTTATAAAGTGTTTGATTTTTCGAAAAACGACGCTGGAAACACTATACCAGCGAGAGTGTTATCACAGATAATAGAAAATTTTTATACCCTTGCCATTCCCAGCAGTGACAGCAGGTAAAAAAGGTATAAAAAGTTTCTATACATAAGAGGAAGGAAATAGAAAATTGCCTGAAGTCAGAATTTACTGTAAACTGGGGAGAAAAAGGGAGCAGTTGTATGGAGATAGAGGAATTAAAATCTTTTTTGGCCGTTGTCCGTGAACAAAGTATTTCACAAGCAGCAAATGCTTTACACCTTACACAGCCTACACTTAGTACGAGAATTCGTAAATTAGAAGAAAAGCTTGGTTTTCTCCTTTTAGATAGAAATTGGAAGGGAATCACACTGACTCCCGAAGGGCACTACTTTTTGCCGTATGCAATTAAATTATTGAATGAGCTAAACAATGCTTCCACTGTCATTACTTCATATGAAAGGTATGGGTTGGAAAATTTCAATAATGTTTCACCTGATAGAAAAGAACATCTGACCATCGGGATCAACGCATGGTTAGCCCCGGCTTTTACTAACGAAATTATGAGAGCGATATCTGGCATTTTTCCACAGCAAAAATTTCAATTTATCACTCGTCCTACAAACAATTTAAAAGAAATGCTTCATTATGGAAGTATTGATATCGGAATATATTATGGCAATGAAAGAGAAGCCAACCTGGTCGAAGAAAATCTTATGTATGATGAACTAACTTTGTTATGTTCCAAAGAAGAGGAAGGATTGGTTATTAGTGATATTAATGAGGTCGCGGCTTTAGATAAGCCTTTTTTACTTTTTGACAACCCCGCTCTTGCAAATAACAGAACTTTCTATAAGGAAATATTTGAAAGGTTAAGGGTAGAAAAATTCCAGCTGGTTGATGATCTGAGTGTAATGAGCAGCTATGTTGCCTCGAATAATGGTTTCACCATTTTACCGAAATCGGTAATCACTGAATTGTATTCATCTAAAATACAAGTGGTTGAATTAGGAGATTTATTATCCCCGATGGAGATAAAGCTTTCTTATGGTAACCATACTATTTTTAAAAATATTGCTAAAGAATTATATCATGAGCTATTAGCTCATTGTGATAAGGGAGTTGTAGCAGCTGGGTAAAGGTGGATTTGTATTTAAATATTAAATAACTTCATAATATTAATAGAAATGTTTTCAAGCTGTCGGGAATATCCCGACAGCTTGATTTGTTTTGGATAACTCTATTCTATTAGTTGAGATCGTCAAAAGAAAACGCTCGCTTAACATCAAAGGGGGGTGTGTCTATGGTGTTGTCCCCCTTTTTCCGTTCCACTGCCGTGTACTTTATGGGTGGCGATAATTTCTTTTTGTTTGTAAGACACCCCGGAGCCCTCCAAAATCTGGAGGACCCGGGGTGTACCTGACGCCGGCAAATAATTTACGCTTAAACTGAGAGGTTTGAAATTGAGAGTTCGGGGTATAATTTCTAACAAATAACTAAAAGGAAAGGCGGAATGAGAATATGAACAAACTGCTGACGGATGAACAGTTAGAGAATTTGGGGAAAGTTTTCGTTTATCATACATACGGTCTTACTGATGAAGAGCCCCGCACCCTGCCAGAGCCACGCCTTCCATTTGAATTGTTTGTTGAATCATGGATCGAGGGAAAGGACCTGTCCAAAATACTGCCAGCTCTGCAACATTACCAGCACAAATCCCCTAAGTATACGAAACTGATAGCATTGCCAAGGAACCGGGAAAAACATATGGAGTTAAGAACAAACAAAGAAACTATCGGAAAATAAAACCTTTGCTGGTATTTAGTTTACAAGCGTTGCGACAGAACGTTTGTAAGTTTTTAAGCCGTATTTCCACTATATGAATGACTTAAAGGCACTACCATAAAACGGTAGTGCCTTTAAGTATCACTGATATGGTCTCTAACGTTCTCTACTTAACATTTCAACTTTAAGTTCTTTACAGGATGAACTAGTAAAGTAACGTACCCCGGAGCCCTCCAATATCTGGAGGACCCGGGGTGTGGTTTGTTGTTATTTGTAATTTTTTAATTCCAGTCTTCCGATGTCTCTTAGGTGGACCTGGTCGGGACCGTCTACAATTCGTAGCGTCCTTGCGTTTGCCCAGTGGGCGGCGAGCGGGAAGTCGTCGGAGACTCCTGCACCGCCAAACATTTGAATCGCCCGATCGATCACATTCAGAGAAACTCTTGGCGCAGCGATTTTAATCATGGCAATTTCTTTTCTTGCTGCTTTTGCCCCTTCTTCGTCCATTTTCCTGGCAGCATGCAGTGTAAGCAGCCGTGCCTGGTCGATTTCTAAGCGGGATTCAGCAATAAATTCACGAACTACCCCTTTTTCTGCCAGTGGGGACCCGAATGTTTCTCGGCTGTTGACGCGTTCGCACATCAGTTCCAGTGCTCGTTCGGCTGCTCCGATTGCGCGCATACAATGGTGAATCCTGCCAGGGCCGAGCCGTGATTGTGCGATTTCGAACCCTTTTCCTTCTTCATAAAGCAGGTTCGAGACAGGGACACGGACATTATTGAAGTGTACTTCCGCATGGCCGTGCGGGGCGTGGTCATAACCGAATACAGGAAGATGCCGCTTCACTTCGACCCCAGGGGTGTCCATAGGTACGAGTATCATCGATTGCTGCTCATGCCTTGGGCCTTCCGGGTCGGTTTTTCCCATGAAGATAGCAATTTCACAGCGGGGATCCATTGCTCCTGAGGACCACCATTTCTTTGCGTTGATGATATATTCATCACCTTCACGGACGATGTGACTCTGGATATTAGTAGCATCCGATGACGCGACATCTGGCTCTGTCATCGTAAAGCAGGATCGTATTTTTCCATCGAGAAGTGGATGGAGCCATTGTTCCTGCTGCTCCTTGGTCCCGTATTTCATCAGCACTTCCATATTGCCGGTATCCGGGGCATTACAATTGAATACTTCCGGTGCAATCAATGAACGGCCCATGATTTCGCAAAGGTGGGCATACTCATAGTTTGATAGCTGGGTACCATAACCTTCTTCACGGTTGAATAGATTCCACAACCCCTGTTCTTTCGCTTTTTCTTTCAATTCCTCTACAATAGGCGGAATCACCCAACGGGAGTCTGCTTCATTCAACTGCTGTTCATACAATTTTTCATTTGGATAAATATAATCATCCATAAAGGCGACAAGTTTCTTTTGTAATTCTTCTGTACGGTTAGAAGTGGTTATTATCATATTATTTCAACTCCATTTATCAGTTTAGACAAGCATTTTGTTGCGCGCTTCTTCTGACTTTTTCATTAAATTTGCTATCCCGACATTAAGGTCGGAGAAGCGGTCATCCTGGATGCTGCCATTTTTCCAGCGATAATAGATTTGCTGGAGGATAGCTGCATTCTTATAAAATGAATAGGCAAGGTAAAAGTCGATCGCGGACAAATCTCTTCCGCTTTTTTTCTCATATAAGTCCAGCATTTCTCTGCGTGAATAAAACCCTCTTTCCCGAGTGATGGAAGTTAACCCTGTTTCAGGGTCACCCGGTTCTGTCCAGTAAGCGAGGGTCGCCCCTAAATCGGTGAGTGGATCACCGATCGTGCATAGCTCCCAGTCGAACACCCCTGTAACCTCCCCCGGGTTTTGTAAAGAAAACATCATATTGTTCAGCTTGAAATCGTTATGGACAATCGTCGGAGGCGGGGAGGAAGGGATATTGTTTAACAGCCATTCTTCCAACTCTGGCACTCCTTCGATGTCGTCTGTTTTGGAACGGTTATAACGTTTAATCCACCCATTGACCTGCCGCTCTAAAAATCCTTCAGGTTTGCCAAGGGATAGCAAATTTTTGTTTGCTAGATTGATAGAGTGAAGTTCGACAAGCGAGTCGATCACCGATTCTGAGATTGTCTGTCTAATGTTCAAAATGTTCTCATAGGAAGGGGGGATCTCTTCATCGATCACATGACCTTCTTTTATTTCCATCAGGTAAAAATGCTTATCCATGAGACTGGTATCTTTGCTATAAAGATAAGGTTCCGGCGCAAGCGGGAAGACGGGGTGGATTTTCTCCAACAGTTTATATTCCCTTTCCATATCATGAGCTTTCGGTGGAATTTCTCCGAATGGCGGACGGCGCAGGACCGCTTTCCAATTGTCAAACCTGATTTTGTACGTCAAATTGGAGTATCCGGCAGAAAACCGCTCTACCCGCATCCTGCCTTCGAGGCTCGGAAAGCGGTTCTTTAATAAACCTTCGATGCCTTGCCAGTTGATTTCCTCTCGATCCTGTTTCGTTAATTCAGCCAAATGATTCACTCCTTCCAAAATGATAGCGCTTTCTTTTTGTTAAAAAACTAATAAGACAATGGTCATGATGGTCCCAGTGTAGAGTAAGGTGATGGTCGCAAAGCCCATCATGTCTCGAATGCGAAGACCAGCGATCGCAAGCATCGGAATCGCCCAGAACGGCTGAATCATGTTGGTCCAAGCATCTCCCCAGGCTACTGCGGTTACGATTTTGGCTGGATTGACGCCCATTTCTACAGCAGTAGGCAGCATGATTGGCGCCTGGACGGCCCATTGACCGCCGCCGGATGGGATGAACATGTTCAATAGACCTGCGGATAAAAAGGAGAAGAAAGGCAGTGTGTCTGCATTAGCAACACTGGCAATATTCGTCGATAACCAGACAGCTAAGCCCGAAGCACTGAGCATCCCCATGATTCCAGCATAAAAAGGGTACTGCAGGGCGAATTGCCCGACGCTTCCTGATGCTGATTTGATGCCATTTCCCAATTCTTTGACGTTGCCGTATAAAAGGAGAGCGGCCGTCAGGAACATCATGTTGACGATGTTCAAATCAAGTGAAAATCCGTTCAGGTAAAATTGATAGCCTAAGTAGAGCAGACCGAGTACACCACCAGCCAGGACGATTAGGCGGCTGTTATCCATTTTTTCGTTAGGGTTCAATTTTTCTGCTTTGATCTGGTCATGCGAGATGTTGGTTTCTTTTATGATAGATGGATCGACCTGCATCCGGTCTTCCGGTCGTTTTGGGTGAATCAGGTACATGACGAATGGAAGGGTAAAAAAGATAAGCAGAACGAGTACGATATTCATTACTGAAAAAAGCGTGTCAGAAGTAGGGATGATGCCTACCAAGTCCTGAAAGTTGTGTCCTTCCGTTGCGACAAATAAGGATGGAGAGGAAGATAATCCGCCTTCCCAGATAACAAACCCGGAGTAACCGGCAGCTACCAGTACGCGGTAATCGACTTCCGGAACTTTTTTTCCAACGAGACGTGCCATAATTCCAGCCACAACCAGGCCAAGCGCCCAGCTGATCAGCGAAGCGATCAACGAACTGAACGTGACGACGAGTATGGCGGATTTTGGTGTGGTACACCTGCTGGCTGTCTTTTCTAATAATTTAGATACCGGTTTCGTCAAAGCGAGCGCATAACTCATGACAAACGTAGTAATGATTTGGGCTGTGAATGTAAGCAGACTCCAGAATCCATCTCCCCAATATACAACCATGTCGAGCGGGGAGCTTTCCGTTAAGACGATGCCACTTCCAAATGCAATCAAAGTCAGGATTACTGCAAACACGAACGCATCAGGAAGCCATTTTTCGGCGACTTTCGCAAAAAACATGGCCAGCATGGAAATAGGGTTATTCGATACTCTTTCCTGAGGATTCTGTAACTCAACTTTCTTCGCGGATTCTTCCATAGGATTTCCTCCTTTATTATTTTGCGGTCCATCCTCCATCAACGTAAATCGTCTGCCCGGTCATATAATTGGATCCATCGGAAGCTAACAGCGCAAGCGGTCCTGCTAAATCTTCCAGGTCTCCGACGCGTTTTAACATGGTCTGATCGACGATTCCCTGGTAACGTTCTTCATCATTCAGCCATCCTTCGGTCATAGGGGTTTTGATATACCCTGGGGCCAGGCCATTGACGTTGATCCCGTGCTCGGCAAGTTCGCTTGCCCACACTTTGGTCAATTGGTTGATTCCGCCTTTACTGGCCGCATAACTTGTTTGAAAGCTGCTGCCAACACCTCCGAAGATAGAGGAAATATTAACGATTTTCCCGCCTGTTTGCTGTGCAATCATTTGTTTTGCTGCCGCCTGCCCGGCAAGAAATACCCCTTTCAGGTTCGTATCGAGTACGCGTTCCCAGTCGGACTCCTCAACTTCGACCAAGGGCTTTCGTATGTTTGTGCCGGCGTTATTGATTAAAATGTGCACCTCGCCAAATGTTTCAATCACTTCATTCAGCCAGTCGTCTACGCTTTTCTTGGACGTTACGTCTACTTGTGTCGCCAATACTTCAATGTCAGCTTCTGCGAGTGACTTTTTCGCCTTTTCTAAATCCTCCAGGCCACGGCTTGCTATCGCTACTTTGGCACCCATTTTTCCCAGCGTATGGGCAATCCCCAGTCCAATTCCTTTGCTGCCTCCGGTAATCATGGCTACTTTTCCATCTAATCGAAACATGTGGTAAACTCCTCTCTATTGCGATTGTTTTTCAAGCTGCATCAGTTTGGTTTTTAAAATTTTTCCTCCTGGATTCCGTGGAAGAAAATCGATGATTTCTATCTTTTTTGGTACTTTATAATCTGCTACGTGATCCTTCATATAGGTCTGGATTGCTGATGGGGAAGGATGTTTGCCTTCTTTCGGTACAATGTACGCTTTCACTTCTTCACCAAAAATGTCATCCGGAACACCAATGATGGCTGCTTCCAGTACATCCGGGTGGCCATAAAGGATATTTTCCACTTCTGCAGAGAATACTTTTTCACCGCCGCGATTGATGATGTCTTTTTTACGATCCATGATGTAAAGGAATCCATCCTCATCAATCATAGCCATGTCGCCGGATTTCCAGTAACCCTTGTCAAAGGAACGCTGAACCGCTTCTTGATTTTGCCAGTATTCCTGAACAATCATCGGGCCTTTGATGTACAGCTCGCCGATTTCCCCGGCTGGAAGTTCTTCTCCCGTTTCATCGACCATTTTAAACTCTCCTGTCGGGACCACTTTTCCTACCGAAGCCGTTTTATCAAGTGGATAGTCTTTAGGCATGATGGCAGCAGGAGAGGTCGTTTCTGTTGCACCATAAGCATTATGAAGCCTGCTTTTAGGAAGCGCTTTCATTAAAGCGGATATTGTTTCCGGTGACATGGGCGCACCGCCGAAAGCCATGATTTCAATTGAACTTAAATCGTAGCTGGTAAACTGCTCATGGCTCATCATCATGATATAAATCGTTGGTACATTGAACAGAAACGTGATTTTTTCCCTTTCAATCAGGTCAAGGTAGGGTCCTGTCTGATATCGTTTCATTAAAACATTGGTTCCGCCACGGATAATCATATAGAACATCTGGCCGACCAGTCCGGTCACATGGAATAACGGGACAGCGATTAATGTACGTATTGGTTCTGTCGCCTGGAACACCTGACTGTAGTTGAGTACACTATGAATTACATTGACATGGCTTCCGACCGCTCCTTTTGGTTCGCCTGTGGTACCGGAGGTGAACATGATGTAGAGCGGATCTTCCTCCGTGATGTATGGATAATCTGTTTTCGACGACGTCGTTTTGAATACATGGTCAAACTGCGTGTAGGGTTCATTCAATGTTACAGCGTCTGTCATGATCACGTGGTATGTTGGATGCAAGGCTTGCCAATCCTCTACTACTTCCGCATAATCAGCTTCTGCGCATAGCATGCTGGCGCCAGCTTTTTCGATCATATTCAGAAGCTCTTTCTTAGAGGAGCGAACGTTCAAAGGAACAACGATGACTCCCAAATAAGCACAGGCAAGGAACATCTGTATGAATTCGGGACGGTTGCCGAGTAACAGGGCAACACGGTCGTTTTTCTTCAAAGATCCATGGTCTGTCATCCAGGATGCAAGTTGATGGACTTGTTTTTGCAATTCTAAATAAGTGATCCTTTGGTCGTTCCAAACAATGGCTTCGCGCTCGGGGTAGTTTCGTACGGTCTTCTCGAAAGCTTCCATGATGGTGGATGGTCTATCATCGAAGACGTATACTTCCCGGCCATGAATGGTTTCTCTATTCATGCATTCCCCTCCTTAAAGGTTTTCACTATAACTAATGCAAGTATCGTGCCAACCTTAAAAATGAGGAATA
Organism: Thalassobacillus devorans MSP14; assembly: GCF_000496835.1. Classification (GTDB taxonomy): domain Bacteria; phylum Bacillota; class Bacilli; order Bacillales; family Halobacillaceae; genus Thalassobacillus; species Thalassobacillus devorans_B. Next base: position 516,433 of record NZ_KI543237.1, on the reverse strand, counting down.
TTCAGTATTTTTAGAAAAAGCACGGTATATTTTGATTCTATATGTAATCTTTTGATTCTGAAACGAATCAAAAAAGAGGCCCTTAGATGGCCCCTTACTCATGGATATATTCCTTGGAGGTGAGTTGGAACTTCTGCATCTTTTTCACTAAAGCGGATTGACTGATGCCGAGCGATGCAGCAGCTTTTCTAGTAGTTTTATGTTTTTCGATCGCCTCCTGGATAAGTTCTGCTTCATATCGATTCACCAGCTCTTTTAAGTTGTTTTTCTGAGAGCGTGTAGGGCGGAGCGACAAATCTGATGGCATAATGTGTTCTTCCTCACTGAGAATAGCAGCCCGTTCCAGCACATTTTCTAATTCGCGAATGTTTCCAGGCCAGCTATAGTTTTCAAGTACTGGCAGCGTTTCCGGGTGAAGCGAAAGGTTTGAGTCAAGTTTTTCATTTAATTTTTCAAGAAAATAGTTAGCTAGAGGAATGATGTCTGCTGTCCGTTTTCTGAGCGGGGGGATGTGGATGGGAATCACATTTAATCGATAATAAAGGTCTTCCCGAAACTCCCCGTTGTTAACCAGTTCTTCTAAGTTGCGGTTAGTGGCTGCGATGACTCTTATGTTAAGCGGAATCTGATGAGTTCCTCCGACACGCTTGATTTCTAATTCCTGCAGGACACGGAGAAGCTTCACTTGAAACTCTTTCGGTATCTCCCCGATTTCATCCAGCAGGATGGTTCCTCCATTTGCTTTTTCAAACAAACCGACTTTTCCTGTCGTGATGGCACCGGTAAACGCCCCTTTCTCATAACCGAACAATTCTGCTTCCAGTAGGGATGATGGGATAGCAGCACAGTTCACTTTCAGGTAGGGCTGTCCTTTACGCTGGCTATGTTCATAAATGAAATCCGCAAACGCTTCTTTCCCGGCTCCGGATTCCCCGGTCAGTAATACAAGGGAATCAACTTTTGCCACTTTCTTCGCTATTTTGAGCTGCTTCCTGAGCTCCTGGCTATGGGCAATGACTCCCCTGAAAACTGGTTTAGCAATCTCACTTTCGTTACGCTGCTCCAACTCTCTCATCAAGCTGTCAGAAAAAATGCGGGAAGAATATATTTCTGATTTTAGATAATTCAAGTCGCGCAAATCTCTGATGTTGGTAACGACATGGGTGATGTTACCCTGGTCATCAAGGACAGGACTGCCGGTAGCGAGGACTTCAGTCCCGTTTACCGTTTGAATGATTGTAATCGCTTTCTTTTCTTCTAAAACTTTATAGGTAACCGAATCGGAAATGATTCCATCCTGGATCGCATCTTTTAAATCCCGATATAAAAGTTTATCTTTAGAAACACCGGTAATTCGAGTGTAGGCTTCATTCATAGTCCAGCCAATTCCGTTGGCATCGGCAACGAAAATACCATCATAGCTTGATTGAATGATAGAGTCCAAGAGCTGAAGTTCCTGAGGAACAGGTTGGATTGCTGATTTGTTCGTAGAATTACCAGATTGACGCATAGTTCCCCTCCTGACAGACCATGAGGATTAACGAGGCAGGTCTGCTGAATTATTCATGTTGTTTCTATTATTCAGTAGAAAAGCCATTAAGTCAAAACCCTCCTGGAAATCCAAATTCTGGAGGACCTGGGGTGAAGATTCCCACACCCCGGAGCCCTCCAAAATCTGGAGGACCCGGGGTGTTGTTATGGTAAAATAGGCAGAGCACAGGAGGAGGCATTCATATGAAGATTACAGAGGATCTCGGCAATGAAATCATTCAGCGTCTGGCACCTTATATACATGTTCCGATGAATCTGATGGACCCGGAAGGCAGGATTGTCGCAAGTTCTGATTCTTCCCGTGTCAGGCAGGTTCATCAAGGCGCTATTTATGTGATGCAACATCAACAGGATTTGATTATCGGTGATGAGAATATCAATGAATTTCCCGGTGCGAAAAAAGGGGTGAACCTCCCGATCCGGCATCGTGATGAGCTTGCTGGTGTCGTCGGACTTACCGGTGATCCGGAAGCCATCATGCAGGCTGCCGGAATGACGAAGGCTTCGGTTGAAATAGCTTTGGAACAGATTTATATCCAGCGCCAGACTTTTTATAAAGAACGCCAGTGGGAGAATTGGCTGCAGCAATTGTTGCACCCGGCAGGTATCAACGAAGAATTTTTGACACAGGAAGCACGCTATACACTCGACACGAATGTAACGGGGGAGTGGAGGGTGTTTTTGGTTTATTCCGATAGACTAGCTGAAAAGAACGATCAAATAAAAGTGGTTGTTGATCAGCTGGCTTTACAGCCGCTTTTTACCATTCAATATCGTGAAAAGGAATATGTCGTTGCTCTCTCAGCTGCAGAACAGGCCCCTGTTACGTTTGCTGAGAAACTGGTTCAGCGGATTGGCGGTAAGACGAGGGTTGGAATAGGTGAGATCGGAAGCGGCATCAACGGGCTGCGTAAATCTTATTTTCAAGCGAAGCAGGCACTGCAATTTTCCGACCTGGCGACGACCGTAACGTTAAGTTCCGACTGGGAGTTAGAGCGAATGGTGGATGCTATTCCTGATGAGAAGTACGATTCTATAGCTTCCCTGTATCAACAAAAATTGCAGGCGTTAGGCACACCGTATATACAGACGCTGAAACAGTTTTTAGAAAACAATTTTAAAGTGAAAGAAACGGCTGAATCTTTGCATATCCATCGGAATACACTGAACTATAGGCTTGGGCAGATCACAGAAAAAGTAGGACTGAACCCGCAACTATTCAAAGATGCCAGCTTATTATATATGATCCTTCAACGAATCGAAACGTGAACAATTGTGCACTTGCACAAATTACACAGTTGAAAAGTCTGAAAATTTTGTCGAATAGGCTGATTGTATGTGTCCTGTTTTTTCGGTTGAATAAAGGTAGTGACGCTTGGAAGGAGTAGCTTATGAAAATCGTTATTGCACCAGATTCATTCAAAGGGAGTTTGACCTCCCGGCAGGCAGCAGAAACCATGCAACGCGCGATTCTGTCAGCCAACCCAGCCTTTGACACAGTTACAAAGCCTATGGCTGACGGTGGAGAGGGAACACTTGATGCGCTTCTGGCTGCCACTGACGGGGAGAAGAAGGTTCTCGATTGCACAGGTCCATTAGGGGAAAGACAGTCCGGCTGGTATGCCGCGCTCAAAAATGAAATCGCTGTCATCGAAGCGGCAACCATTGCCGGTTTGACGCTGGTACCGGAAGAAAAAAGGAACCCCGATCTTACCACTTCCTACGGGATTGGAGAGGCGATCAAAGATGCCATCGATGAAGGATTCACGGAGATTCTGGTCGGTTTAGGCGGGAGTTCGACCAATGATGGAGGTATTGGCATGCTTCAGGCGCTGGGGTTAAAAGCTTTTGATGAAGAAGGCAGCGAACTTCCTGCCAAAGGCGCATCCCTGCTGGAAGTAGCTGCACTCGACTTCAAAAACCTTGATGAGCGCTTGAAAAATATCGAGATCAAAGTAGCCTGTGATGTTGATAATCCACTGACTGGTCCACGCGGAGCCTCAGCGGTATACGGTCCGCAAAAAGGTGCAACCGAGCAGCAGGTAGAACACTATGATGCCGCTATGGAACGTTATGGAAAGCTGATTGAAGCGGAAACCGGTGAAAACCATATGGAAGTGGAAGGTGCCGGAGCTGCTGGCGGCCTGGGATTCGCCTTACTGACTATTGGCGCGGAACTGGTGTCAGGCGCAAAACTGATTGCCGAAGCGATCGGGTTGGAAGAAAGCCTCACAGATGCTGATCTTGTTTTTACAGGAGAAGGACAGAGCGATGAACAGACATTATACGGGAAAGCTCCTGGATATGTCGCCGAGCTTGCCCGGAACCATGGCGTGCCAGCCGTACTGATTTCTGGCAGTATTGGTGGAAACGTAGAAGAACTCAATCGACTTTTTGCCGGATGTTTTTCTATCATTCCAGGACCGATGAGTCTTGAGGACTGTATCACACATGCGGAAACGCTTTTATACGATGCTACGAAACAGATCATCCATTTGATTGAAACGTCATCCAGATTGGAAATTTAAGAGAGGAGTGATCGAGTGGAAGGTATCGGTCTTATTTTAGTCATAACATTAGGGGTATTATTCGTTATTTTTGCAACAGCTAAATTCAAGCTTCATCCATTTCTATCATTATTGATCGCTGCATTCGGAATCGGAATTGTGGCGGGACTTCCATTATCGGAAGTTGTCGAAGCTGTCAATGGAGGATTTGGAGGACTGATGGGCGGCATCGGGCTGGTCATCGTGTTCGGTACGATCATCGGAGTCATTTTAGAAAAATCAGGAGCGGCCTTGCGCATGGCGGAAGTCGTTTTGCGTATCGTCGGGGAAAAACGTCCCCAGCTTGCTATGAGTGTCATCGGAAGTATTGTCAGTATTCCGGTATTTTGTGACTCCGGTTACGTCATTTTATCGTCGTTGAAGAAAGCGCTTGCGCGCAGAGCGAAGGTTACCGTCGCTTCCATGGCAATCGCATTGTCGACCGGTTTGTTCGCGACACATACACTGGTACCACCGACACCGGGTCCGATTGCAGCGGCAGGTAACATCGGAGCGGAAAACTATCTGGGAACCGTCATCCTGGTCGGTTTCATCGTTGCTATCCCGGTAATCATCGCCGGTTATCTGTGGGCGCTTAAAGCAGGTACAAAAATACATATCGAAGGAGAAGATGACCATTCCTTCGATTACGATACGATTGTAAAAGAATTCGGTGAGATGCCATCGACATTCAAATCATTTGCACCAATCCTTGTGCCGATTCTGTTGATCGGTTTCAGTTCGGTAATCACTTTTGCCGGATGGGAAGGAACATTGTTTGATATCTTCCTATTCCTTGGTGCACCAGTCGTTGCTTTGCTGATCGGTGTTTTATTCGCATTCGGGCTTCTGCCGAAGTATGACGAAGAAACATTGACGCAGTGGGTAGGCATCGGAATCAAGGAAGCGGCTCCTATCCTGCTGATCACCGGTGCAGGTGGCGCATTCGGGTCTGTCATTAAAGCGACACCAGTTGCCGAATTCATCAAAGGGTTCGCCTCCAATGATGTGTTCGCTGGTGCCATGTTCGTATTCATTCCATTCCTGATTGCTGCTGCATTGAAAACAGCACAAGGTTCATCCACGGCAGCACTCGTCATCACATCTACCTTGGTAGCACCGTTACTGGGGCAAATGGGAATCGAAGGCGCCTTGCCGCTTGCGCTGGTAGTCATGTCTGTCGGAGCAGGTGCGATGGTCGTATCCCACGTGAATGACAGCTACTTCTGGGTAGTGAAAGAGTTCAGCGGCATGTCGGTTACACAAGCTTATAAAGCGCAGACAGCAGGTACGTTGATCCAGGGGATCGTAGCGATCCTGGTAACCTTCGTTCTGTGGTTGATTTTTGTTTAATACACACCCCGGGTCCTCCAGATTTTGGAGGGCTCTGGGGTGTGTTTTCCATTTCCTGGAGGACCTGGGGTGTTAACCATTAACCTAACACGATTCTCCAGAAGAATAGCAGTGAAACGCTGATGACCCCGACCCATACCAGGGAAGTGGGAAGGCCCACCTTCAAAAGGTCCTTGTCACTAAAATAACCGAACGAATAACTGATCAGGTGAACAGGAGATTGGGTGATCAAATAGAAGCCGGGTACTCCTGTTAAAAAGACAGCCATGGCTACCATCAGCGGAGAGAAGCCGGCCAGGTTTTCTCCGATATTGATAGACAGCGGGATCATGATGGTTAGAAATCCAAGCACGTTCACAAAGACAATGCGCACGATCAGGGTACACAATATCAAGATGATCACTACTAAAATAGCAGACTGGGAGGCAGTGGTTTCGACGATGACTTTTGCAAGCCACTCGACCGTGCCGGTTTTAATAAGCATGCCGGATACCATCAGGGTGCTGGCGAAAAACAGCATCATATCCCAGTTGATCGATTCTCTCGCTTCTTTCCATTCCCATACGCCAATACCGGGGAGCATGGTGAGCACGGCTCCTAACAGACCGACGAGCGGGATGGAGAACCCGTGTATGCTTTGTGTCGCCCATAATAGGAGGGTAACCCCCATGATGGCAATGACTTTCTTTTCAGCCAGGTTGATGTTTCCTAACTCGTTCAAGCGTTCTTCCAGTAACCCTACCAGGTGACCCTGATCGACATTTTCCGGTGGAAAATAGCTCATCATGATCAGCCATAGAATAAATATGAACAGCAGAATCGGCGGGGCGAAGTAGATGAGCCAGGTCAAATAGTTTAAGTCCGGGTAGATGTTTGTGAATATCCCGAATGTATAAATGGTGTTGCTTGCCCCTGTGGCAACAAAAGCTCCGGAAATGGCACTTAAGTAGCTGATGCCGATGAACAGGGATTTTCCCAGATTGGTGACATCATTGATTTCCCGCAGACTTTTTAAGAGCCTGTCCAGGACGGACGATACAAGATTCCCCTTTCCGATATTGGATGGCACCAGCACAGATAACACCAGCATCAGGATAAAAGATATCAGGATGAGAGCTTTCCCTGAACCCTTCGAGAGTTTTAACAGATTTAGGGACAAGCGGCTGGCGAGTCCTGTTTTGATAAAGGCGTTGGAAATAATATAGGTGGCGAATAACAGCCAGACGACTTCCTCTCCGAGATAGCCGAGTGTTTCTTCATAGCTGAAAAAATGGAATGAGAGCACCAGGATGAACAATAACGAGCTGAAAGCAAGGGTGAATACTCTTCCGATCCATAATATTTGTATGAAGAATAAGGCAGCTATCGCTTTCACTTTGATATCCCAGTCGAATAATGGAAAAAAGAAGATGATATAAATGGCCAGCGATAGTAATAGCAGTATTTTTCGTTTCTCCATAGCGATGTCTCCTAATGGCAAAAGAATGAGACAAGCCACCTGCACGATGTAGGTGGCTTGAACAAATTAAGATGTGACACTTTTGGTTACATAGTTTGCGGCAGACGTACCAGCTGTTTTTCCGAAGACGGCGCCGGACATGAGCCCTGAACCGCCAGGGTAGTTTTCGTAGAAAATACCTCCGACCATTTCCCCGGCGGCGAACAAGCCGTGGATCGGCTCGTCGTTTTCATTCAGTACCTCTGCATTGGTATTGACACGCACGCCCCCGAAGGAGAAGGTGATGCCGCAAGTGACAGGAAAAGCGTAAAATGGTCCCTGTTCGATGCGGAGCGCCCAGTTCGATTTCGGTGGTGTAATGCCTTCCGTTCCTTTGCCGTCTTTTACGGTAGGGTTATAATATCCATCCTGGACTGCTTCGTTATATTCCTGGATGGTTTCCAAAAAAGCGGAAGTGTTTACGTCCAGCCTGTCTGCCAGGTCTTCCAGTGTGTCGGCTTTATAATAAGTAGCTTCTTCGAGATTATATTCCTTCCGGAGCATCGGTCTTACCTGCTCGTCATAGATTTGGTAAGCGATATGGCCTGGCTGTTTCAGGATTTCCTTTCCATACTTCGCATACGTATAGTTCCGGAAGTCCGCACCTTCGTCCACAAATCGTTTACCATCTTTGTTGAGCATGATACTGAGCGGGTAGGAGTGTTTTTTGAAAATGTCACCGGGCTTGTTGAAGTCTCCGGTTTTGGGTGCGTTCGCATCTGTTCCGATCGCGTGACAGCCTGCCCATTCGCCGTGTTTCTGTGCCCCGACTGAAAGAGCCATGGAAAGTCCGTCGCCGGTATTGTATTCGGTGCCGCGGACAATGGCTGCTTCCCATTCTTCTCCAATTTGTGCCGCACGCATTTTCCTGTTGGCCTCGAAACTTCCGCAGGCAAGCACAACAGAAGTGGTGGCAACTTCAATTTCTTCACTGCCTTTTTTTACTATAATAGAAGAAATGCGATTCTTATCGGTTTTCAATGCCATGGCCTCGGATCCGTACCAGATATCGACTCCAAGTTCTTTCGCTCGGTTGAACAAGGTGCTCATCAGCCCCATGCCGATGTTTTTCGTCTTGACGGGCAGGCCTCCCCAGAACTGGAACTTTCCGTCTTTTTCAAATGACTGATTGCTGTAGTTCAGCTCGAATTCGACGCCTTGTTCTTTCATCCAGGCAATCGTGTCATAGGAATTGTTGACAAGATGGCTGGCCAGCTCAGGAGTACTTTTGCCACCTGTCACCCGCTGCAGGTCATTGTAGTAATCATCCGTGCTGTATTCCGGCATGACGATGTTATCTGCTTCTCCATCAGAGAGTTCCGGTATCAGTTTTCTGATGTCGCTTAAATCGTTATAGGCGAATCGGATCGCTCCATCGGTGAAATAGGAATTACCGCCGCGTTTTTGTTCAGGAGCTTTTTCCAGTACGAGGACATTCGCTCCGTTTTCTTGTGCGGAAATGGCTGCACACAAGGCGGCATTTCCAGCGCCGACTACGACTAAATCATATTTTTCCATGTTACTTTCTCCTCCTTACGAAGATTTATAGACTTGATCTTCGTCTTCTGACATATTCTTTTTTCTTTTGGCCAGCTTTAAAATCAACGGATAACACAAGGAAAGCATGGTGAGAATCACTAAGCCGATGCTTACACCAGAGGAAAAGAAGACCCCGAGGCTTCCATTGGATGATAGAACGGCCATTCGGAAATTTTGTTCCATATCGGTCCCGACAATCAATGCCAGTACCAGTGGTGCAATCGGGATATCCATCACTTTCATCATCAGACCGAACAGCCCGAAGATGAGAAGCAGGAAGAAATCAATGACCGAGTAGCTCAACGTATAGGTCCCGATGAATGCCAGCAGCACGATAATTGGATAAAGCACTTTCGCAGGTGTATCCAAAATTTTGACGAGCAGTCCTACCATCGCGATATTGATGATCACCAGTGCAAGGTTGCCGATGAACATGCTGTTGATCAGTGCCCATGCTGTTTCCGGCTGTTGTTCGAACAGTAGCGGACCGGGTCTGAGACCAAGCATGATAAGGGCCCCGAGCATGACGGCTGTCGTCCCTGAACCTGGGATACCCATGGTCAAAAGCGGGATCATCGCCCCGACAGATGCCGCGTTGTTGGATGATTCCGGCGCAGCAAGTCCTTCTACCGCACCTTCACCGAACTCTTCTGTCCGTTTGGAGATTTGTTTTTCAGAAGTGTAACTGATCATGGATGCGATCGAACCGCCTGCGCCAGGCAGGACGCCGATGATAAAACCGAGTGGTCCGCTTCTCAATATCGGCCACTTGGAACGTTTCCATTGCTCCTTGGAAAACCATACTTTTCCGACTTTCTTCTTTTCTTTTTTCTGCTTGTCGATATTCAAAAAGTTATAAAGCACTTCACCGATGGCATACACACCGATAATGACGATGAGGAAGTCGATCCCTTCACTTAAATGGGGGATGCCCATGGTGAAACGATATACACCTGTCTGCGTATCAATACCGACAGTACTTAAAGCAAGCCCGACCATCATGGCCAGGAAGCCTTTGATCATTCTGCCGATGGAAAGTGCTACGATGGCCGACAAGGTAAGCAGCATCAGCAGGAAGTATTCGGCAGGGCCGAACTTCAGCGCGAAGTTGGCCAATGGTTCGGCAAGGAATATAAAACCGACGACAGCCATCAGGCCGCCGATGAAGGACGCCACAGCAGAGATAGCCAGCGCTTCTCCTGCCTGTCCTTTTTTAGCCATCGGGTAACCATCGAATGTAGCGGCAATGGCCGAACCATCCCCTGGAGTATTCAAGAGAATCGAACTCCTCGACCCGCCATACATGGCTCCGTAATAAATGGCTGCCATCAAAATGATGGCGCTGACCGGGTTCATTCCAAAAGTGACCGGAATCAGTACGGCAACCGCTGTTGCCGGTCCGAGTCCCGGGAGCATTCCTACAATTGTTCCCAAAAATCCGCCCAAAATGATCCAGAGGATATTGATCGGCTGGACGGCTATGGATAATCCATCTAAAAAGCTGCTGATATCCATGGTTTCACCTCCTAAGGTAGACTGACACCGAGCAGTTGACTAAACGCATACCAGCTGATGAAAGAAAAACTGACCGTCACGATGATGTTCACCAGCCATTTCTTTGGCCCGTTGATAAAAAAAAGCAGCGCTCCTAAAAAAATCATCGTGGAGTATAAGAAGCCGAGTGGTTCGAACAGGAAGGCATAGACGAGCCCGGCTGCAATGGTAAACAGGATCAGTTTAGGCGTTCTTCCTGATAACATCAGCTTGATATCGGTGTTTGTTTCATGTAGTTTTTTCAATTCCTGAATGAAGAAAATGACACTGAAAATCAGCATGAATATACTTAACCCTAATGGGAAGTAGATAGGTCCGTACGGATTTCCTAAGTTGGCTTTTGGCAGGTTCAAGGATGCAAACAGGAAGACAATACTAAAAATCGTCAGTCCTGCAGGCATGAGCAGCTTTAAGGTTTTCATTATCGATATCACCTCTCTTTGAAGAAAATGCCTGCTGTAAGGAAGACAGCAGGCAATGTAATTACTTGACCAGACCTGACTCTTTCACAAGTCTTTGATAAAGATCGTGTTGTTCTTTCATGAATTTCTTCGTTTCTTCGCTGTTTTTATAGAAACCTTCCCAGTCATTGTTCTCCAGTACTTTTTTCCATTGTTCGGTTTCGACCATCTTGCTGAGCTTCTTATCCCAGTAGGCGATTTCTTCTTCAGTCATATCCGGCGGTCCCATGATTCCTCTCCAGTGCGGAAATACAAGGTCGATGCCTTCCTCTTTCCAGGTAGGCACGTCTTCAAGTCCTTCTACCGGTTTATCGGAAGAAACGGCCAGGATTCTCAATTTTCCTGCCAGATGCTGGTCCTTTACTTCAGAAAGGGAAGTGGTAACTGCATCAACGTGACCGCCAAGCAGTGCTGTTACGACATCACCGCCTCCCTGGTAAACAAGGAAGTTCAGTTTTGAAGGATTGATATCATATTCACTGGCCGCCTGGACGATGGACAAGTGGTCATCATTGCCAAGTCCTGGTCCGACTCCGATTTTGACTTTGCTAGGGTCTTTTTTGACGGCTTCCATGAATTCCGTTGCGCTCTTATACTTGGAGTCCGCTGGAACGGCCAGTGCCTGCCATTCGGTAGCAAGGGTGGCGATCGGGGTGAATTGCTTGTAAGTAAGTTCACTCTGGCCAAGCAGGTTGTTGGTCAGTACTAAGCTTGAGTTGACAGCCAATGTGTGGGCGTCCTTTGACTTCAGGTATTTCCAGCCAACTTCTCCACCTCCGCCGGGCTTGTTGACGACGTTGATGTTCTCTTTGACCAATTTTTCATCAGTTAGGACTTTTTCAAGCGAACGTGCCGTCAAGTCCCATCCGCCGCCTGGTGAAGCAGGGGCAACAATTTCGATGTTTTTCTTCGGATATTCCTGCGTGCCGGAAGCATTGCCTGAACAGCCGGCTATGACGAACGTAAGTATTAGCAATGATACAAATGCGAGTTTCCTCATACGTACACTCCTTTTGATTTTTTGGAAAAAACCTTTTTGCTCAGTCGACTAAGCTTTAAGTTAACTCTATGCTAATAGTGAAAACCAGCTATGTAAACGTTTTCAAAATAATGTTTTTTAAATATTTAAAAAACATTTTGTGCATTTTGTTCACAAAATGTTTTGGTGGACATAATATCTTCTTTCCGGGCGTCCAACGATGCCGTAAACCTGTTCCGCATACGCTTCTTCTATACCGACAAGATATTCAAGATATCTTCGGGCAGTTGTGCGGGAGGCACCCATCCGTTTGCCGGCCTCTTCGGAAGTGATGCCATCCCTGGAGTCCAGTAATATCGTCTTTACTTTCTTCAATGTATTGGCATCGATTCCGGTCGGGAGGGGGGAAGGTGACTCTTTTTGTTCATCCAGGCTTGGACGGAACATCTGTCTCAGGATGTCTTCATTGACTTCCTGAGTATCTTCCAGCACTTGTTTCTTGTCTTTGTAACGGCTGATCGCCTCCTGAAATGTTTCCAGCGTCACCGGTTTGATAAGGTAGTCCATCACGCCATAACGAATCGCTTTCTCGAGGAAAGCTTTATCGGTTGCAGCAGTGATCATGATGATATCTACCCCGGGATGTGTGTCTCTGATTTTATGGAGGATTCCTGTTCCCAGCTCATCAGGCATATAGACATCCAGTAGCAGCAGGTCAACCTCATGTTTATCTAATGCTTTCAATGTTTCGTCAGCATTGCCCGCCTTAGCGGCCAATTGCATACCTTCGACTTTTTCCAGGAAACTTTCGTGAATCTGTGCTACACGGAAATCATCTTCCGCTATCAATACTCGGTACATTTATGATACCCCTTTCGTGTCTGTTATTTCTTTTGGCAAAATGATCGTAATGGTTGTGCCTTCCTTAACAATGCTGTTGATTTCAATCGAACCATGCAAGTGATCGACCTCTTCCTTTACATTGGCAAGCCCATAGCCGCGGCCGGTTCCTTTCGAAGAGTACCCTTTAGCGAAAACCTTCTCCATGTCGCTTTGCCTGATACCGGTGCCATTATCCGTGACTTCAAAGATAATATCATGGCCCAAATCGGTGACGAAGAAAGAGACTGTTTTTTCTTTTTGTCCAGCCACTCCTTCGAAGGCGTTGTTGATGATATTCCCTAAAATAATGATCAATGGTGATAAGGGGATATGGGCAGGGAGACGCTGGAGTGAGCTGCCATCTTCAATATAAAAGTCGATTTTTTTCTCGGAAGCTTTAGCGAACTTTCCTAGCAGGATAGCCTGGACTTTTTCATCAACAATCTCCTTGAAGAACCGTTCTGTCACTTGCTTCTGGGAATCAGCTTCTTCCTTGATCAGTTCGATGGCATCCTGATATTTTTCCAGCTGGATCAGCCCCATGATGACATACAATTTGCTCGTGAATTCATGTGCCTGGGCCCGGAGGTCCTCCGAGTACTGTTTCACTTCGGATAATGCATCCACCATCTGCTTGATTTCCGTTTTATCCCGGACACTGACGACAATTCCCGTCCGGACGCCACCTTCCAGAATGGGATTGCTATTGATGATCAGTGTTTTTTCTTTGTATTGTAATTCTTTATTTTTAACACCTTTATTCGACTCGATCATTTCTCTCAGTTTCGGGGACGTGATCACATCATTGAGCGTCCTTGCTTCCGCATTGTCTTTTAAATCAAGCAGCTCCCTGGCAGAGGCATTGATCATCGTAATCTTCTCAGACTGGTCAAAAGCAATCAGCCCTTCTTTTACAGAGTCAAGCACTGCATTCCTTTCCCGGAACAGTGCAGCGATTTGGAAGGGCTCCAGTCCCAGCGTGTCTTTACGTATGCTTCTTGCCAGCAGGATGCTGCCAATCACCCCAAGTATAAGCACAGAAGAGGAGGCAAAAATGAAATCTTTAAGATCTGCACGAATTTCCGCATAAATATCTTTCATTTTAAACTCGACCGCCACTGCTCCTTCCACTTTCATATATGTATCATAATCGACCCGAATCGGAACAACAGCTTTCAGTACATCTTCGTCTTCCTCCGGCTGAAGTACGAAACTGCCCCCAAAGGTCAAGGTACTGTAATAATCCTGCTGGTCGATGGATTCAGGCTTTTCTTGTCCTGAGTATCCGACCAGCTGTCCCTCCCGGTCGATGATTTTAATCGCGCTTGCGTCAATCTGGTCCCGAATCCGATCAGCAATATGTTTCACATTCTCATCTTTCACCTTTTCCTTAAAAGCATCCTGGACCACCGGCATGTAAGATAGGGTAGTAGCAGTCTGGAGTGCCAGGTCTTCGGCATTTTGGACGTCCTCGCCGGACTCCATATAGGTGACCATGAAGGTTACCAGGGTCAAAACGAGCAGTAATAGTCCAACGACCAAACCTAGTATTTTGACCTGGAGTGAAACCTGAAGCAGCTTTTTCATAGATATCCCCCGCAGTATTTCTGTGTTAGCGCTTTTATAGCAATTTTAGCAATGTTTTTGAAATATTCAATGTAAGAATAATAGTCTCATAGATCTCTTAGAGAAGAAAAATATTATAGTGAAGGTAAGGAATTTGAAATAATGGTGGCTTTAAAAATTGTAAGTTTTCTGAATAGAACATGTTAGATATTAACCCCTCTTTATTCCTGATTACGATCCGGAATTTTTTTCTGGTGTAATGCGTGTGCCGATAGCCACTTACCTTCCTCTCAAGACCAGAGGCACCATGTGTTAAGAGTTTGTGCATTAGTAGGAAGAAGAATCAATTACTTGCAATAGCATCTCACCTTGTCAGATAATTTTTAAGATTTAGTCTGTTTCTATATAAATTGTATTGACATTGAATATAATTGTCAGTAACATAAAGTTAATTAAATTAATTTTCGATCTTTTTTAGCACCTGTTTGTTTTATTTCCTTTGAAAACGCTTGCTAAGTTAGGAGCTAGTTACTCACTTATTTAAGAAAGAGGGGCGATAACTAGAAAAATAATAATTAAGTAAACAACCGCTATGACAGACTTTATTTTATAAGAAATTAAGGGGGCACCTAAATGAAGAAGTGGTTCTTGTTATTTAGTACTGTTTTATTAATTATGGCTTTATCAGCTTGTTCGTCAGAAAGTGGAAGCAATTCTGGAGCAGAAGGGAATTCCAATACAGATTCTATTACAGCTTGGGCTTGGGATCCCTTATTTAATGTCGCAGCTTTGGAATTAGCAGAAAAGCAATATACACAAGAAAATAAGGACTTTAATTTGAAGATAATAGAAAATGCACAATCTGATATCGTTCAAAAGTTGAATACAGGATTGAGCTCTGGAACTATGAATGGAATGCCGAACATCGTCTTAATTGAAGATTATAGAGCGCAAAGTTTTTTGAAGTCCTATCCAAATGCGTTTTATGATATGTCAGACTATATCAATGAAGAGGATTTTGCAGATTACAAAATACCGCCTACAAGTTTAGGGGGCAAACAATATGGCGTTCCCTTTGATACGGGTGTCACTGGTTTGTATGTAAGAACAGATTATCTAGAAGAAGCTGGATATACACCTGAAGATTTAACAAATATCACTTGGGAAGAATTTATAGAAATTGGTAAGGATATAACAAAAAAGACGGGCAAAAAAATGATTTCATTGAATCCAAATGAACCTGACCATTTAAGATTCATGGTTCAAACAGCAGGGGAATGGTTCACAGGAGAAGATGGTACTACAGCTAATATAGGAGATAATGAAGCAGTAAAAAATGCTATGCGTGTTTATAAGGAAATGCTAGAGGAGGATATTGCACATATTAATACGGACTGGAGTTCTAGAATTGCTTCATTTAATAGTGGAGAGGTGGTTACCGTAGCTACAGGTAACTGGATGACTCCAAGTATAAAGGCCGAAGAATCACAATCTGGAAAGTGGAAAGTTGTCCCAGTTCCGAAGTTATCAGTTGAGGGTGCCAAGAATGCTTCAAACTTAGGTGGGAGTTCTTTCTATGTGCTAAACATACCTGGTAAGGAAAAAGCTGCAGAATTTCTAGCTGATACCTTTGGAAATGACGTTGAACTTTATCAAAAGCTAGTATCGGAAATAGGAGCCATTGGAACTTATCTACCTGCTTTGGAGGGAGAAGCTTTTAATCAAAAAGACGAATTCTTCGGTGGCCAAAAAGTAACCACTGATTTTGTCAACTGGATGAGGGAAATTCCAAGGGTTAATTATGGAATGCACACGTATGCAGCGATGGATATACTAACTGGAGAGTTACAAAACTATAGGACCGGCAAAAAATTAGAAGAAGTATTGAATGATGCTCAGAAACAAGCTGAAGCACAATTAAATTAATATATTCGAAAAAAGGGCCTGGGGCATCAGAAAAATAATTAAGAGCGATGCTCAAGGCCTATTTAAATGCAATTGTTTGGAGTGGGGAAAATGAACCTAAGGGTAAGCAAAAGTCTGATCGGCTGGATTTTTATACTTTTAGCTACTATTTTGATATCTTTATTTTACTTCTATCCTATGTTACAAGCTTTTATACTCTCCTTTAAATCAGGTATGGGAGCAAGCTTGCAGTTTGTTGGACTAGATAATTATATACGATTATTTAATGACCCAGTGGCATTGATCGCAATCAGGAATACTTTTATCTACTTAATCTTCCAAGTACCATTAATGATTATAATAGCTATGTTTTTTTCCGTGCTATTAAATAGCCCAAATTTAAAGTTTAAAGGTTTTTTCCGGACGGCTATTTTTTTACCTAGTGTTATTTCGCTGGTTGCTTACTCCGTCATATTTAAATATTTGTTTTCTACTGACGGGTTAGTCAATGAATTTCTGTTATCTATATCTATAATTTCTGAACCAATCGAGTGGTTGATGGACCCTTTTTGGGCCAAGGTCGTCATTATAATTGCGATAACTTGGCGTTGGACTGGTTACAATATGATATTTTATCTAGCAGGTCTACAAAACGTTGATCATTCTGTTTATGAAGCAGCCAGAATAGATGGGGCAAATGTAGTACAGCAGTTTTTTTATATTACGATTCCGATGTTAAAGCCTATAATCCTATTTACGGCAATTACATCCACTATTGGAACGCTTCAATTATTTGATGAACCAATGAACATCACAATGGGTGGACCCGGAAATGAAACATTGACTATTTCACAATATATTTACAATCTTTCTTTTGAGTATACACCAGACTTTGGATATGCAGCAGCAGTTTCGTTTATCATTGTTGTCTTGACGGTTATCTTTTCTATAATTCAATTCAAACTGGGAGGTGAAAGAGATTGAATAAATTAAAGTTATTTTCAACTTATTTCATTTTAAGCATAGCGACACTAGTTTCACTCTTCCCATTTTTGTGGATGTTAATAAGTATGACTAATAAATCGGTTGATGTTTCAAACGGTCGGCTGCTACCAGGTACACATTTAATTGAGAACTTGAAAAGTTTATTTGAAAACTACAATGTTGGATCGGCATTGTATAACTCGTTTTTTATTGCTATTGTAGCGACAATACTATGCCTAATTGTTTCATCTCTTGCAGGTTACGGATTTGAAATATATAGAAGTAAAGGAAAAGACATTGTCTTTAATATTTTACTACTTTCATTGATGATACCGTTTGCAGCTTTAATGGTACCATTGTTTAGGTTTTTTGGGGGAGTATCTCAAACGATCCCCTTTCTTGGAATTAATACTTTGTTTGCGGTTATTTTACCTTATGTTACCACAGCATTTTTTGTATTCTTATTTAGGCAAAATACAAAAATGTTTACTAGGGAGTTAATTGAAGCTGGAAGGATAGATGGCTTAAGTGAACTTGGGATATTCATCCACATTTATATGCCTTCAATGAAAAATACTTTTGCAGCTGCTGGAATTATCTCTTTCATGAATAACTGGAACAATTTCTTATGGCCATTGGTCATATTACAATCTCCAGACGTTCAGACAATCCCATTGTTGATTTCGAACCTAGGGTCAGGATATTCGCCGGATTTTGGTATTATTTACACAGCAATTGTAATTGGAACAATACCAACTGCTTTAGTCTTCTTCTTTCTACAAAAATACTTTGTGGAAGGGATGTCCGGTTCAGTAAAGGGTTAATTATGTGTGTTTTATAGACTTTTTCATATATAATTGAAATATATAAGTTACTTATAATAAATGTTTGTTAAATGAGATTAATGGAGGCTTTTCCATGCAACGTGGTTCGTTTGAATTAATGAAATCAGTAAATAAATCAATTGTTTTAAATAAAATCCGAACGTCTGAACCTATATCTAGAGCTCAAATTGCGAAGGAGACAAAACTAACTCCTCCAACGGTAAGCAGCATCGTAAGGGAACTGATGGAAGAGGGGTTAGTAAGAGAAAGTAAGCTAGGTGAGTCTAATGGCGGACGTAAGCCTACAATGCTTCATATTAACAGCCAGGCATTCTATGTAATAGGAGTAGATGCGGGGCCTGAAGCGGTAGACTGTGTGTTGACTGACCTAACAGGCCAAATTTTTGAACAATCATCGTATGCCATACCCAAACCATTAACAAATGAAAAATTCCTTTCTATATTAAAAGAAAGTATAGGTGCCATAATCGACACAACTGATGTAATTCAACAAAAAATCATAGGAATAGGAATAGCTATGCATGGAGTTGTTCAAGTAGATAGTGGGATTTCTTTAATAGCTCCTAATTTAGATTTAAAAGACATTCCGATTAAAAAGACGTTAGAAGAAACCTTCCACCTTACTGTTAAAGTAGAAAACGATGCTCGTGCTATGGCACTTGGAGAATCGTGGTTTGGTGGCAATAGTGATGTAGATAGTATGGTTGCTGTTAATTTTGGTACTGGCGTTGGCGCAGGCGTCATTTTAAATGGAAAGTTATACCATGGCGCACAAGATATCGCCGGAGAATTAGGTCATATGACTATTGATTTACATGGGCAAAAATGTGAATGCGGTAACTTTGGGTGCTTGCAAACATTTGTAAGTGGAGAGGCTATTGAAGCTAGGTTTAAAAAGCAATTTAGTTTGCGGGAAAAGTTGAGTGGAGAAGAAATATATGAACTGGCTAAAGGGGACAATAGGGAAGCTATTCAATTTTTGAATGACACTGGTAAAACCATTGGTATTGGTCTAACAAACCTAATCCATCTACTAAATCCGAATAGGATCGTGTTGGGAGGGGGCGTTATGAAGAGTAAAGAATTCCTTTACCCTGAAATATGTAGTACGATTAAAGAAAGAGCGCTTTCAGAAGAAGCGAAAAATACAGACGTGACTGTCTCGGGTCTGGGGGATAATGCGACATTACTTGGAGCTGTTTCTTTATTGTTAGTAGAACTATTTGAATACTAGATATAGTATGATTCTCGAATTTAAATAATCGATTTTAAATATTCAATGTAACTTTCTCGTTACAATCCTCACTAAAGAATCGAAAGGAAACCCATGGAAACTTAACTGTTTTTCATCAGATTTTGCTTTTTATTTATTGATATGTTCTGGTAACTTGCAGCTAGTTTTTCCAACTTTGACTAAAGGACTCACTCCCGTTTTCTCGAATAAAAAGGAACAAAAAGAAGTTAATCTAACAATTTGATTAACTTTTTTTGTTCCTTTACTATTATATACTAAATTCCATAATAGTTTGATGAGTGTAAACCTCTCCGGCGTTTAGTATGAGACTGGGTAAAGATTCATCGTGTAAAGATGCAGGGGGAGCTTGTGTTTCGAAGCAAACCCCAAGATGCTTTTCAGATATTTTTTCTCTTAATTCCTGACCTTCCTCTAGATTATTAGCTGTATACAATACCATCCCAGGTTGGTTCGTTTTTATTTTGAGTACACGCCCACTATTAGCTTCATTCATGACCACTTTTTCTTTATTTGAAATGTCGTCAAAAACAAAATAGTGATCATAACCTCCACCAACTATGCTGTTTTGGAGAAAATGTTGATTGAATCCCTCACCAAGCATGCGACTTGTTCGAAAATCAAACGGGGAATTATTGACGCTAATTAAGTTTCCAGTCGGGATCAATTCTTCGTTCAATTCTATATAATTACTACTATCTATGGTTACAAAATGATTATCTACAGTATTTTTTAAATTGCCGCTCAAGTTAAGGTAAGTATGATTCGTTAATGCTATTGGTGTCGTTTTATCACTTGAAGCCGTGTAGTTTAGAAGCAACTGATTGTTGTTAGTTAAAGTATAAGTAACCATTATTTTTAGATTACCAGGATAACCTCCTTCATTATCTTCGCTTTGATAAGTCAGAGTTAAGCCGACTTTCTCATCTGTGCTAAATGTAGTGACGTTCCAAACTACTTGGTGTAGGCCTCTGCTACCACCATGCAAGTGATTTTTTCCATCATTGGTCTCCAGCCGGTATGTATCCCCATTTAAATTAAAAGAAGCATTTTGCACTCTTCCTGCAATCCTCCCTATAATAGCTCCTAAATAATCGGGGTTGGTTTCATAATTTTTATAGTTTTTATACCCCAGAACTATATTTTCAAAATTGCCGTTTTGATCAGGGACGATGATCTTAGTAATAATACCGCCGTAATTTAATACACTTACAGACATCCCCTTATTATTTGTTAAAGTGTATTCATTCCAGTTCTTAAACACTTCATTTCTACTTATATTCATAATTTATGTCCGCCTATTCATTTAATTTGTTAATAAATCTATTGAAAGCAGCACGATTTTTTAATACTCCAGCATCTTCTAGTGCTTTTATAAATTTATTTCCCAGTTCTTTCTGTATGATATTTTTTGCTTCTTCTTCACTGTGAATCGTATTATACTTATCTTTTAATTGTTCAGCCCATTTTTGATGGTAATCTGGAATATTATTTCCTTTTCCCTGTAAATATTTTTTAACTTCTAAAAGCTCAGTTTTTAATCTCGGAGGCAATATAGCTAATCCCATTACTTCTATTAAACCTATATTTTCTTTTTTAATATGATGCACGTCAGCGTGTGGATGAAAAATCCCTGAAGGATGTTCCTCTGATGTGCGGTTATTACGCAGAACAAGGTCAAGCTCGTATTCGCCATTCTTCTGCCTAGCAATTGGAGTTATCGTATTATGTGGTACGTTATCTGTAAATGCGGAGATATCAGAAAGTGGATCTGAGTAATTCTTCCAGGTGTTTAAAACGTGATTGGCAGCATTTACTAGATCTGAAAGTTTTGTACCTTTGAGACGAAGAACGGACATTGGCCACTCTAAAACAGAGCAATCTATTTTAGGGAATGCTCTTAGTTTAAAATAAAAGTCAGTTTTGGCTTTTGTGATTGCAAATTCAAACTTTCCACTTTGATAATGATCATGATTTAGGATAGAGCCACCAACGATCGGCAAATCAGCATTAGAACCGATAAAATAATGCGGAAATTTATCGGTAAATACAAGAAGCCTTTCAAATGTTGTTTTATCAATCTTCATGTTGCGATGCTCTTCAAAAAATAGAATACTATGCTCGTTATAATAAACATACGGGGAATATTGTAAGTACCAATTCTCGCCTAGAATAGGTACTTTAATAATTCGGTGATTAGCTCTTGCCGGGTATCCTGTTCTTCCTAGGTATCCTTCATTTTCTTTGCAAAGGACGCATTTTGGGTAGCTTAGCTTTTGCTTTACCTCTCTTTCTCGTTTAATTTGAACAGGGTCTTTTTCGGGTTTTGATAAATTGATAGTAATATCCATTTCTCCATACTGTGTTTCCGTTTTATAAGAAATATTTTTTGAAATACGATTTATATGAATATAGTTACTATTTTTACTTAGATTGTAAAAGTAATTCGTTGCTAAACGAGGTGATTGGGTATATCTATCATAAAACTCTTCATTTATGACTGAGGGTCTAGCAATAAAACAATTCATTATGTTTGCTGATAAAATTTCTTTCTCATCAAAAATGTTTTCAATAAGGCCGATTTCGATTGCATCAGCAATAATATTTTCTAGTATATGAGGAATTGAACCCGTGCTGGGATTATCTATTTTTTCTGGAAATGACTTTAGACTTAACAGTCCCATTAATTGGTTCCGTACATAGTTAACATCTGAAGCTTTTATCAACTCCATACTTAATGCTTTCTTAATCAGCCCTTCAATATGTTGATAAATCATGAGAAATCCTTCCTTCCATACCCTAATGGATGCGAAGAATGCCAGTTCCAAGCATCCTCAAATATTTTTGAGATTGAGGTTTTTTTAGGGTCCCAGCCAAGAATTCGCTTTGCTTTTTCAGAACTTGCAATCAATGTGCTTGAATCACCAATTCGACGTTCTCCTATCTTTGCAGGAATTACCTTTCCTGTTGTTTTACGGGCTGTATTGATCATTTCTCTCACAGAAAAACCTTTATTGCTTCCTAGGTTGAAAACGTCACTATCTCCACCGCTCTTTAGATACTTTATTGCCAGAATGTGAGCGTCAATTAAATCTTCAACATGGACATAATCACGTACACAAGTGCCATCACTCGTATTATAATCCTCGCCAAAAATAGTAATAAACTCTCTTTGGCCTAAAGCAGTTTGTAAAATAATTGGAACCAAGTGTGATTCAGGACGATGATCTTCACCTATTTCAGAACTCTCCTTTGCCCCAGCTACATTGAAATAACGTAAGGAAACGTATTTGATTCCGTGAGCCTTCTCCGTCCATTTCATCATTTTTTCCATTGTAAGTTTAGTTTCTCCATACGTATTTGTCGGGTCAGTAGGCGCTGTTTCTTTAATAGGCACATCTTGAGGTTCTCCATATGTCGCAGCAGTGGATGAGAAGATAATATATTTCACCTCTGCTTCCACCATGGCCTGTAGCAATACTTGTGTTCCATAAACATTATTATCAAAATATTTGAGTGGCTTTTCCATCGATTCTCCAACGAGTGAATTTGCAGCAAAATGAATAATTGCTTCAATTGACTCTTTAGCAAAAACAGAGCGTAGAAATTCTATATCCCGGATATCTCCTTCGTAAAAGTTCGCTTGAGGGTGGAGGGCGGCTCTATGTCCAGTTTCTAAATTGTCAATGACAACCACTTGTTCTCCCTGATCAATTAATTGATGGACAGCGTGTGAGCCGATGTAACCAGCCCCACCTAAGATGAGTATGCTCATATCAACACTCCTTCAGAGATTTCCTTTATATTATCGCCGATTTTCGGATTGTAGAACGTAGCTTCATAACCAACTTTTTCTACATAAGTATTATTCACATTTTTTTTGAATGCTTCTAGGTGCTCTTTTTCGACAAGAGCTATTGCACATCCGCCGAAACCTGCACCTGTCATGCGAGCTCCTAATACACCTTCTTGTTTCCAAGCGGTTTCCACGATTACGTCAAGTTCTTTTCCTGTTACTTCATAATCATCCCGTAACGAAACGTGAGATGTATTAAGTAATTGTCCGAAGGCATGTAGGTCTCCTTTCTGTAAATTGTCAAAAGCTTCTAATGTACGAGCATTTTCATAAACAACATGTTTCGCACGTTTTTTATCCACTACGTTAGTGATTAGATGTTTATTATGTTCAAATACTTCTTTTGAGAGCTCCCCTAAACTATGAATGTTTAGTTTTTTTTGTAAATCCAGTAGAGCTCTTTCGCATTCCTTTCTTCGGTTATTATATTGAGTGCCAGTTAAAGAACGTTTCTTATTAGTGTTAATGATTATAATAACGTGATCAGTTAATCTTAAAGGGGCATATTGGTATTGAAGAGAGTCACAGTTCAATAGAATAGCGTGTTCCTGTTTACCTAGTCCTATAGAAAATTGATCCATAATCCCACTATTAACACCAATATAAGTGTTTTCAACTTTTTGCCCAAGTTTAATCATATCAATCCGATCTACCATAATGTTATATAAGCCATTGATAAGTGCACTGGTCGCAAGTTCAATTGAGGCCGAAGAAGATAAACCGGCACCGTTAGGAATATTACCGTAAAATAGAATATCAGCACCTTTAGAAAAAGTTACTTCTTTAGTGAGCAAAGAGAATATTCCTTTTGGGTAGTTTGCCCATTCTTGTTCTTCATTGTAGTTTAACTCAGATAGATCGCACTCAATAATTCCTGTTTCAGGAAAATTAAGTGAATATAAGCGTAGCTTTGAATCATTTCGTTTGGCTCCCAGTGCATAGGTGCCATAGGAAATGGCTGCCGGAAAAACATGCCCCCCATTGTAATCTGTGTGTTCACCTATTAGATTAATGCGCCCTGGAGCAAAGAATGTTCTTATTGGTTGGGTGGTATTAAAAATAGTTTGAAATTCTTTGGTGAGGTTTACTCCTGATTTCATATGAGACCTCCTGTTTTTTAACTGATTATTGATAATTCAGAAATTAGATAGTATAATAATCTAAAGTATCTTTATTAATTAAAATAATTAAGTTAACATCAGTTTACTATCATTTTACGAGTTACGCAATAGGTGAGATTCGGAAAGTGGCTCATACTGTGAAATTTTAGGAGGTTACTATGTATGCTATATCAAAATGATTTTCAACAATTATCGGTACTTGAAAAGAATCGATTGAAAGAAAGGTCTTATTTTATGTCATATTCTAATGAACATGATGCACTTACGTATCAGCGGAAGAATGCTGCTGGTTATCAATCACTAAATGGATTATGGAAATTTCATTATTCTACTACACCAGGCGCGGCTCCTGATAATTTTTATGAAGATAACTATGATGTGAATGGATGGGATGATTTACAAGTTCCATCAAATTGGCAGATGAACGGATATGGAAAACCACATTATACCAATGTGCAATATCCTTTTCCGGTAGATCCCCCATTCATCCCAACTGAGAACCCTACAGGCTCTTATCGAAAAGAGTTTTACTTTACTAATAAAAACTTGCACGAATTTACTGTTCTTCGTTTCGAAGGAGTGGACAGTGCATTTCACGTCTGGATAAACGGTGAGTTCGTTGGATATAGTACAGGAAGCCGGTTAGCCGCTGAATTTTATATTTCTACTTATTTGCGTGAAGGAAAGAATACTATTTCTATTCGCGTATACCAATGGTCGGTAGGAAGTTATATCGAAGACCAGGATATGTGGTGGTTAAGTGGGGTTTTTCGAGATGTTTATTTAATAGGCAAACCCATTACTCATGTTCATGACTACTTTGTGAAAACCACTTTTGACAGTAATTATGACAATGCAATCCTTGAAATAGAGACTGAAATCCATTCAAAATTAGAAGAATCATCACATTACAACATAGAGTACCAATTATTAGACTCTGGGCATCAACTAATAACTTGGGCGAATTCAGAAGTGAAATTAGATACTAAAGAAAAAAAGCTATCAAAAAAAATTCCTGTAACCTCCCCTTATAAATGGACAGCTGAAACTCCTTATCTTTATCACTTGCTCATTGTAGTACGAGATGAAAAAGATAATACATTAGAAGTCCTTCCGGGAAAGGTTGGGTTTAGGCAGGTAGAACTGAAAGATGGTCTAATTCAAGTAAATGGAGTGCCTATTCTATTTAAGGGTGTTAACCGTCATGAACACCATCCAGATCTCGGAAGATCTGTACCTTTAGATGCGATGGTAAAAGATATTCAACTAATGAAAGAACATAATATAAACGCTGTTCGAACAGCCCACTATACAGATGATCCTCGCTTTTATGACCTCTGTGATGAATACGGCCTATATGTAATCGATGAAGCAGATTTAGAATGTCACGGGTTCGCATTAGTAGGGAACTGGAATCAATTAAGCGATGACCCTGAATGGGAGGAAATATATTTAGATAGAATGAAGCGGATGGTCGAGAGGGACAAGAATCATCCATCTATCATAATTTGGTCATTAGGGAATGAATCTGGCTTTGGCAGTAATCTTATAACAATGTCTAATTGGACTAAACAAAGAGATGATACAAGGTTAATTCATTATGAAGGGGAAACTCGCGCTATCATGACGAAGTCTAATAACAACCCACAAGAATTAAACGTTGCGTCAGATATGTTTTCTACCATGTACACTTCCATAGAAATCTTAGATCAACTTGGTGAGAGAAAGGATTTAAAACAACCACATATTCTATGTGAATTCGCTCATGCGATGGGGAATGGACCAGGGGGGATTAAAGAATACTTTGAAACATTTTACAAACATAAGCGTTTGCAGGGAGGTTTTGTTTGGGAGTGGATGGACCATGGTATACGAAACTATGACGTAAAAGGGGAAGAGCATTTTGCATATGGTGGTGACTTTGGTGACATTCCGCACGATTCTAATTTCGTTATAGATGGGTTGATAATGCCTGACCGCACGCCGTCTCCAGCATTGATTGAGTACAAGAAAGTGATTGAGCCGGTTAAAATGGAAGCTGTCAATATTGAAAAAGGAGTTATTAGATTTCATAACAAATATGATTTCTCTAATTTAAATCATTTAACGTGCTCTTGGGCAATTCATGAAAGTGGAGAGTTGATACGTTCTGGGGTGTTTGATCTTCCAGTAATTCAACCTGGGACCCATCAGGACGTAAGTCTTCCATTACCTCTTCCATTAAAAGGCGATGTTACAAATGACTATTGGTTAACCATAAGTTTAATGGAGAAAGCAGATACTAAATGGACAAAAGCCGGCCATGAGGTAGCGTGGGAACAGTTTTCACTTCCTGTCTCCTGTGAGTTGGAGGAAGAAGCTCCATTTCTAACAAAGTCTAATTATACTTTAATCCTTGAAACCTATAAAAAGACTAATCAGTTAAGTATTGAAGGAGAATCCTTCCAAATATTGTTTAATATAATGAACGGAGAAATTGAATCGTGGAAATACGAAGGGGCAGAAATCCTTGAAAAAGGACCTTCTATAAATTTTTGGAGGGCTCCAACTGATAATGATCGAATTGGTCAAGAAGAATTCAATACACGAAGGGAAGAGAAAGAATGGAAAGATAATGGTGTCCACATTATGCAACAGCGTTTGATGGATTTCAAATACAACTTAAATCAAGAAGAAAATATAATG
This sequence comes from Thalassobacillus devorans MSP14, assembly GCF_000496835.1. Taxonomy (GTDB): domain Bacteria; phylum Bacillota; class Bacilli; order Bacillales; family Halobacillaceae; genus Thalassobacillus; species Thalassobacillus devorans_B. Next base: position 489,856 of record NZ_KI543237.1, on the reverse strand, counting down.
TATATCACTATAGAAAAGAAGATATCTCCCCCTGGGCTTAATTGGGGATTTGAAACAACTCTTAAGTACCGGATTTCAGGTAATGGAGTTGTCACCTTAGAAGTGAAAGGCAACAAAAACGGGGTAGGTTCGGCGACTTTACCTAGAATTGGCATTCAAATGTGCTTGGAAAAAAATATAAATCTAGTTGACTGGTATGGGAGGGGACCTGGGGAGTCTTACGCTGATAGTAAATCAGCTAATCGACTTGGAATCTGGTCTAAAAGCATAGAAGAACTATCAACTCCTTACGTAGTTCCGCAAGAAAACGGGAATCGTACTGATGTTAATTGGGTATCACTTACAAATCAATTAGGAAATGGGTTGTTGATTTCCGGAAATTTATTTAATTTCAGCGCCCATAATTATACAACGGAAAACATAGAGCAAGCTTGTCATATAACAGATTTAGTAGAACAAGATTTTACTGTATTAAACATTGACCATAAGCACAATGGTCTTGGTTCGGCAAGTTGTGGGCCAGGTGTACTTGAAAAGTATCAATTAGTAAATGACGATTTTCACTTTACTATTCACCTTAGTGGATATTCGAAAAATGATATTTCGCCAAGTGAATTATCACAAGTTATTGTATGCACCTAATATTTTAAAAGGAAGAAGTACCGAGCAACTATCGATCTCGGTACTTCTTCTTTTTTTTAGTCATTTATACAATATATGGCCGGACAGCTTAGCTAAGGAGTTCTCAAAACGAAGCACGATGGATTCCGCTGGGGAGCCTGGCCAATTGAGAAAGAATCTTATTTTTTTACATTCATATAACATGTCAATGATGTTAGGTTAACGCATTTTACAATTTTTTCTGATTTTCTATTTGTTATCACTCCGAGAGGCTTAATCTTTCCTTATAAGGGGGCAAATTCCTGCCAAATTTTCCATGTTTTATGCATTCATTGGACCTAATTCAGGGAATTCAGCGAATATATGCCCAGTTTACGCTATCTTAATGTTTTTCTGGTTTCATAGAACTATAGGTTATGAATTAAAGGAGGTAATATTTTATGGGAAGAATCTGGAGTACAAGTTTTCTAATGTTTGTCATCGTCGGCTTTGTGCTTTTTGGGATGAATGCAAGCACCGCAGCTGCTGCTACGGTGGATTGTTCCGGAGTCGAGCAATCTGTCGATTACGAAATCCATGACATCCAAGGGAGTGGAAACACCTCCCCTTATGCAGGGAAGACGGTGACGACATGTGGTACGGTCATCGCCACGCACAGTAACGGCTATTGGATCCAGGACACCAGTGAGGATGGGAATGCTGCTACATCTGAGGGGATCTATGTCTATCATTCGAATGGACCAGGGAACATCGAGCCGGGAGATGTCGTAACGCAAACAGGAACGGTAAAAGAATACTATGAATTGACTGAAATAGCAGCATCAAGCGGAGCAAAAGTAGTCGGTTCTTCTTCTGTTCCTGCTCCTATTGAACTAACTTCCACCATGACGAAGCAAGACTTCGAATCCTTCGAGGGGATGCGTGTGATGGTGAAAAACGCGACAGCCGTGGCCGGGAGTAATGAATATAAGGAGACCTATTTAGTACCAGGAACCACAACCAATCGTGTGGATCGAAAGGACGCGACGACGCCTCTATTCAAGATGGGGGACAAACTAGGTAATTATATAAGCGGAGCATCTACGTTCGATACCATCACCGGCAGCCCCATCGGTCCAATGGATTATGACTATGGGGCTTATACATTACAGTGGAATTCCGGCACACTGAATGTCTCAGATGAAGGGCATACAGAGAATTCGTTAGCTGCGGATAGTTCCAGTACATTGACGGTGGAAACTTTTAATGTGGAGAATTATTTTGCTGCCGGTTCAGAAGTTACTCCTGGAGACTCCAGCACCACAGTAACGCAGGAAGCATTTGACACAAAAACAGCCAAGCTCTCCCTTGCCATACGTAATAATCTTGGTTACCCCGATGTTCTTGCTGTACAGGAAGTGGAAAATAAACAGGTCCTTGCCAGCCTGGCCGCTAAAATTGAAGCCGATGGCGGACCGAATTATACCCCGTATTTAAAAGAAGGAAATGACAGCCGGGGCATTGATGTCGGCTACTTGGTGAAAGATGGTGTAAATGTTGTTGGTGTGGAACAAATCGGTGAGAATGCCACAACTACGGTCAACGGCGGTTGCGCCGATTCCGGAAATCTATTATTCGACCGTCCTCCTTTGCTGCTACATGTAAAAACAGATAGCGGAGTGACGATCTCTGTTATCAACAACCATTTCATGTCCAAAAGCGGACCAGATGCTTGCCGGAGTGCTCAAGCCACTTATGTAGCTGATGCAGCTGAAAAAGAACAATCCAACGAGATGGAAGTGATGGTTACAGGAGATTTGAATTCCTACGGGGATGAAGAGCCTGTAGCGATCCTGGAAAACAATGCAAATCTGACGAACATGATTTATCATATTCCGGAGGAAAATCGCTTCAGTTACATCTACACCGGTAAGGCTCAATTTCTAGACCACTTGTTGGTCAGCGGCGGTTTGCAAAACCAAGTAACAAAGGTGAATTCCGCCAAGATCAATCCTGATTTTCCAGCTTCCCTTGCATCAGACCCAACCACCCCATTGAGTGTTTCCGATCATGATCCATTGGGGGTCGTATTCAACTATGGAACTTCCTATGACGGGGGTTCTAGTGGGAATGATGGAAAGCTTGTGATTTCAGAAGTGTATTATGATACAACAGGAACAGATAGCAAAGAAGAATTTGTGGAACTATATAACGGAACTAGTGCTGATATGGACTTGAGCGGGTATTCCCTGCAGGATAACTACGAATCCTTTACGTTGCCATCCGGTACATTCATTGCACCAGGCCAATACCTGGTTATCGCTAAAGACGCAGCCGGGTTCAGTAACCTATTTGGATTTTCTCCAGCTGTGGGCGGCATGTCCATTTCCCTCAGCAATAGCGGGGATCAGGTTGTCCTGAAGGATGAAGCGGGCAATGAGATGGATTTTGTAGCTTATGAAGGTTATGCCAGTGGATGGGATATCCGTGCGAATCGAGGGGAAGCCATTATCCGTACGGATGTGGCATCTGACAGTGATTCGGTTTCGGATTGGGCAGCTGTTGCCCCCTCTCCAAATGAGTAGAAAACTTGTCTCCATCTTTGTGAGGGAGACTTGATAGGGGCATTTACATTTGTTGAAGATATTTTCCAGTGGCTGATTAATAATTTAGATAGAAATCTTGCTATCCTTTGCAGAGAATTTAGATTTGATGTTTAGCACAGATAAGTATTTTCGTTTTTTGTTTCAAATGACACTTCCTTTTGGGTTTATATTTGCTTATGGTAGGAAATTGAAAGGTACAGATGTAATGTCAGACGCTGCATAGTAACTATCGTAAAAGTTTAAAGGATACATAGAAAGGAGAATGAACATGTGAGAGTTTTCAAAGGAACATAATCGAAAACAGAAGACGTTTATTAGAAGATTGCGATTGAATTAGAATGAAAATACCATAAACACACCCCGGGTCCTCCAGATTTTGGAGGGCTCCGGGGTGTGAGCGTTCATACCCCAGGTCCTCCAGAAAATGGAATATTACTATACGAACATCAGCTTCAGTTTCTTCTTTGCTTCCCTTCCCCAATTCTTCACAGCATCGACCGTAGTGTTTTCTTTCTTCGCAATCACTGCATAAGGCAGATCCTCTACGATGAAATACTTCACCCATTTCCATTGCTTTTCTGTCAATTCATTTTTCAAGCGATTCCAAAGATAATAATCTTCCGGCTGATCATACGTGCTGTTGTCTTCCAGGTTAGCGTGCTGGTCAACATAGTTCTTTTCGTTTTCTGCTGCTTTGGAATGCTTGCGGATCAGGTCGATAAAGCGGTGGTGTATTTTATAATTTGCCAGCTGCCGGAAGGCTCCTCGCTCCGGGTCAAAGGACTGATATGCTTCCCATAGTGCGATGCAGCCTTCCTGGTAGAATTCCTGCTCCGGATCATTGATATGTAACTTATGGATATGATAATGGATCATATTGTCGTATTGCTTTAATATTTCTTCGAATGGTTGATCTAATTGCTTTGACATTTTATTCTCTTTTCGAGAACCGGTTCTGCAGTTATTAGATATCTATTTTTATAATCGAAGGCGGGTATATCAGAGTGTTATACAAGGTTAAGTATTATTTGTAGTTGATAGTGATAGAATTGAAGCCGGATATAAGAAGCAAGGTTTAAAGTTGACTTATACCAAGCAACGTTAACCTAATGAAAAACATAGTTGACAAACTTCGCTAATATACGGTAATCTTCACTCATACATAAAACTAATGAACAGGTGGGTGGAGATTATGAAATTGAGAACAATGGTTTATGCGGCTTTATTTGCTGCTATTATTGGTGCGCTCGGTCTAATGCCTCCGATTGTCACACCGTTTACGCCGGTACCGATCACGGCTCAGACCTTAGGGGTGATGCTCGCTGGATCTATTTTAGGGGCGAAACGTGGCGGGTTGAGTCTATTACTCTTTGTTTTGCTTGTGACATTTGGTGTACCGCTCCTTTCCGGAGGAAGAGGCGGGCTTGGTGTGCTATTCGGGCCATCCGGCGGTTATATCATGGCTTGGCCGTTTGCCGCTTTTATCACCGGATTTCTGGTCGAACGTTTCTGGAATAAACTCAATCTCGGGCTTTACATTGCCTTTAACGTAATTGGCGGAATCCTGTTTGTATATGCCTGTGGGGTTACCTATTTATCTTTCATTACAGAAACTCCATGGACGAAGGCGATGTGGGCAGCATTCGTGTTCATCCCTGGCGACCTGGTGAAAGTGGTAGTGGCTTCCTTGCTTGCACGACAAATCAATCGTGTCTATCCGATAATTGAAAAAGGGAATCAACGTTCGAGCAAGGTTTCGAATGTTGCCTGAATAAGAGGTTTGCCTGAACTCCGGCAAACCTTTTTTCTACATAAAGAAGAGGTGAAACGTGTGGCTTGTATCGGGGAAAAACTAATACAAATAGCGGAAGACAATCCCGGGCGGATTGCCATCGAAACGAAGGAAGGCATAATTTCGTATCGGGATTTCTATCAATCTATCCAGTCTCTCCAGGGTAAACTTGCTAAAAAGCTTTCTGATATAAAAGGGAAAAGAGTAGGGTTCCTGCTCCCTAACAGTCCCAGGTGGTTAGAACTGTTCATCGCCATCAGTTCATGCGGAGGGATTGCGATACCGTTTGATCCGAAATGGAAACTGGCGCAGCTCTACGATGTAATCGGTGATGCCGAGCCGGATCTCATCATCTATGATTCTATTTTTGGTGATCGGTTTGAGAAAATGGAGGCTGTTTCTATTTCTGAACTGGAAGCGAATGCTCCTGCTGATGGGAAACAGGGGCATGCTGATGATCATGACCCTTTTTATATTGGATATACTTCTGGAACTACCGGGCGGCCGAAAGGTTTCATCCGAAGCCATGCTTCCTGGGCGGATTGTTTTTCTGTAGGGCAGGAAGTTTTCTCCCTGTATGAAGCAGATCGAATCCTTTGCCCGGGGCCGCTTGTCCACTCCCACTTTTTATATGCAGCTGTGCAAAGTCTGCATATCGGTGCCACATTATATTTGACGGATACGTTTGAGGCAGGCGAGGTCTGGGGTCTGCTGCAGAAAAGCGATATTACCGTTCTGTACATCGTACCAACCATGTTTGAAGCACTGAATCGTGTGAGGAAGGGCGAAACTGCCCCAACGTTACAGGCGTTGATATCCTCTGGAGCGAAATGGGCTGAACCATCGAAACAGGAAGCCGTGCAGGTGTTTCCGAATGCGAGTGTGCATGAGTTCTACGGGGCATCGGAATTGAGCTTTGTCAGTTATCGCAATGTGGAGGAAGCCCTCCCTGACGGAGCGATTGGGACTCCTTTTCCGGAAGTGGAACTCGCTATTTTTTCAAATGAAGGAAAGCGGGTTCAAAAGGGAGAAGTCGGCAGCTTGTTTGTAAAAAGCCCCTGGACCTTTGATGGTTACTTGAACCTGCCCGAAGAAACAGAAAAAGTGTTTGCTGGTGACTGGGCAACGGTCGGAGACCTTGCTTTTGAAAATGAAGCAGGTCATTTTATTTTAGTAGGACGGAAACAAAACATGATCATCAGCGGCGGTCTCAATATTTATCCGGAGGAAGTCGAACAAGCGATTCGTAAACATACAGCGATAGAGGAAGTAGTGGTAAAAGGAGTAGCGGACGACTATTGGCGTGAGAAAGTCGTCGCTTTTGTAACTGCTGCCAAAGACGAATCGCTCATGATCGAGGAGATAAAAGCCCACCTTGCTGACTTTTTGCCCAAGTATAAATGTCCAAAAGAATGGTACGAGCTCGAAGCTTTCCCTTATACGAGCAGTGGAAAAATAGCGCGGAAAAAACTTCAAATTCCCTTAAGGAGTGAGTAGATGCAAGACGCTGTCATTGTCAAAGCAAAACGGACGCCGGTAGGTAAAGCAGGAGGGGTGTTGTCCCATATCCCTCCCGAAGAGCTGATGCGTCCTCTGTTTGAAAACCTGGTAACAGACATCGATCCAGAAGAAATTGATGACGTCATTTTAGGGAATGTGGTCGGTCCAGGAGGCAATATCGCACGTTTGTCGTTGCTGACAGCAGGGATGCCGGTGACGATCCCTGGAGTAACCGTGGATCGTCAGTGCGGATCAGGGCTTGAGGCAATCAATATGGCTGCCCGGCTGGTCCAGGCTGGAGCTGGCGATACCTATATTGCTGGCGGGGTCGAGAGCACCAGTCTCGCTCCCTGGAAAATAAAAAAGCCTGCGAACCTCCATGACCCGCGAGGTCCTGAACTTTATACAAGAGCAAGATTCTCCCCTGATGCGATCGGTGATCCTGACATGGGGGAAGCGGCTGAAAATGTAGCTGAACACTACGATATCTCACGGGAAGAACAGGATGCGTTTGCCTTACATAGTCACCAAAAAGCAGTGCATGCACAGCAAAACGGTATTTTTGATGAGGAAATTGTTCCGGTAGCTGGCGTCAGGGTCGATGAATGCCCGAGAGCCGATACATCACTGGAAAAACTGCGTCGCCTGAAGCCGGTGTTCAAGCCAGAAGGAACGGTAACCGCGGGGAATGCCTGTCCGATGAATGACGGAGCGTCTGCTGTGCTGATCATGTCATGGGAAAAGTGCCGGATGCTCGGTCTGGAGCCATTAGCGCGCTTTGTGGACAGTACCGCTGCCGGGGTCGATCCCAATCTGCTTGGCATCGGTCCGATTCCTGCCGTAGAAAAGTTGTGGAAGCGGCAGAATTTGAGTCAGGACGACATTGATCTCGTCGAATTCAACGAAGCCTTTGCTTCCCAAGTGATCGCCTCATTGAAAGAGCTGGAGATTCCTTTTGAAAAGGTCAACCGGTCCGGTGGTGCCCTGGCATTAGGCCACCCGTATGGAGCTTCCGGGGCAATTCTGGTTACCCGCATGGTCCATGAACTGGCCAAAGGGGATGCCAGGCGTGGAATTGCAACGCTTGGGATCGGCGGGGGAATGGGACTTGCCACTTTGTTAGAAACCATGGAATAAATATTGAACGGGAGGGCTGTTAATATGGGAGATTTGTCGAACGAAATCATTATCATCACAGGGTCTACGCGCGGCATTGGCAAAAGTACTGCTTGGATGCTTGCAGAAAAAGGAGCCGCCGTTGTTGTAAACGGACGTGATGAGAAAAAGGTCGAACAACTGGTAAACGACATTCGCAGTCATGGCGGACGTGCCACCGGAGTTGCCAAGTCGGTAATAGAAGAAGATGCAGGGGAGCGATTGGTCCAGGAGGCGACAGCTGCTTTTGGCGGCCTGACTGGAATCATCAATAATGCCGGAATCACGAAGGATCGCATTTCGTACCGGATGGGTCTCGAAGTCTTCAAGCAGGTCATGGACTCTCACGTGACAAGCACCTTCCTTTGCAGCACCGCAGCGACCCGATTTTTTAAATCGACCGGAACGCCAGGATTTATTTTGAACATGACTTCACTGGCAGGATTGATTGGAAACCCGGGCCAGATCAACTACAGTGCAGCCAAAGCAGCCATCATCGGCATGACGATTACGCTCGCAAAAGAATTGAAGCGGAATAACATTCAGGTCAATGCACTGTCACCCGCCGCCTTGACCGATATGACCAGACCTTTCGTGGAAAAGGCGCAGGCAAACGCCACAAACAAGGATGAACAAGCCTACTGGGATATCGGCACCCCGGAGCAGGTAGCTGCGTTTATTTGTGCGTTTATCGAAAATCGGGAGTTATCACAGTCAGGAGAAGTCTATTCGATCAATAAAGAAGAAAAAGGGCGCTGGCTGCCTCCTTCTTATGAATTGCTATGAATTATATACAAGGGCTTGCATAAATGTTATGGAGCTATTAAAAACCGGGTAAATTATATATAAGTTTAGCATTAAGCATCTCATATAATGATTTCCAAGAGAAAAGGGGGAAGGCATGATGAGAAAAGTGAAACTGGAAGATATAAATAAACGCATCGAAGCTAATAAAAAAAGTCACGCTACCATAAAGTTGCTCTCCAAAATGATAGAAGCCGAGAATTCAATTAAGACTGGAGATGAATGGCTGCCTGAAGACGAGGTGAAAAAAGGGTTAGGATTATAATGCATTGAGCAGATTAGTATTAATCCTATTGCCCGACAAGGTCTAATCACGTAGAGACTATATAAAAATTCTTTTGGATGAAAAGAATGAATGAAAAGGCGTCTGCCTTTCTGTATGTTATTGCTTTAGCATATGGGAAGGCAGGCGCCTTTTTGATTATAAGCACATATAATGTAACCAAGGGGTTCGTGATCACCTGGCCGTCTAATGTTGCGAGGGAACTTTTTCCTGGTAAAGATACTTAAAATACATAGATCTATGTATGATGGGTCAGACTCCAGGACTTAGCCACGGGAGTCTGACCCACTGTATTGAGATCTCTGATTTTAATTTGGTTTTCCCGGTAATGTGTTTCCTGATGGAAGTGAGTGGGCCAGGTTCAGGCACCCTGGGAGAGCAGAAACCGTGGTGTGGCTAATCTCTTTTTCTTCTCACCCAAAGGCAAGCTAAAAGTATTGATACAACTGCTATTATCAAGGTCGTTTTAAAATATGGCGGCAGGTAGGTGAATTCTACTGTTTCATCGCCCGGCTGGATAGCAGTCCCGAGCATGGCGTAGTTAACTTTTTCTACATCGCGTTTCTCTCTGTCGACTTTGACCTGCCATCCTTTTTCATAGGGAACAGGAATAGCCAGGTAGCCGTCTTTAGTTACCTGTAAATCTTTAATACTTATCCGGTTGCCATCGAGTGTTACTTCCGGCTGGGTGTTGGTTTGCTCTCGTTTGGCAGCTTTTTCTAAGGCCTGATAATCCGCTGTGTAGATTTCCAGATCCTTTAAGGTATAATCGCCTTTCCGCATGCGGATCGAGATTACTTCCTCTTTTGGAATACGGATCGTAATATCATTAACATTGGTTTTATAGAAGGATTCCCGCGACTTCCGGGTGGTCCAGAAGTCGTTCACCTGTAACGCAAACAATGGGGCTTCTTCTACATTGTTAAACAGATAAAAGGAAACATAGATATCCTCTGCCCCCGACTCCATGACTGATTGAGGCAGTGAAATATCGAGCCCGCCTTTCTTCTCATTAATTACAAGTCTTCCCTCGGAATAAGTGCTTCCAACGCTCTCGCTTGTCGTTTGATCGATCAGGTTTTCTTTTTCCGGAATTGGTCCTGCTGTCGCTGTGGCACCTTTGACCACCAGTCCTTTTAACATCGCCTGTTCCCGGGAAATGGGATGATTGTCTTTTAAAGCTTTCTCGCTGTAGATCTGATCAGACACCCGCACGAACGGTAAAGGATTGGTATTTTTATAGACGATATAGTTTTCACTCTCTTTATAGGCTTCAAAACCATACGGGATGTTCGCTGCGTCTCCTTTTTTATACATCACGTAATTACCCTGCCACAGACTGTGCAAATTAGCGCGGTCGCCGAACCCCGAGTAGCGGCTGACGCTTTCCCGTTTCATATCTATTTCCAGGTCATGATAATAGTAATCCAACAGGTGCCCATTGAGGATGCTGGAATAAGCACTTGTCCCGGTGAATCCCTGGATGATGGGTGTATTATATCTGCCATCTGCTTTCCACGACACCCGGGAAAGAGGCGAAGAATCTGCGTTTAAGACTTCATTGATCAGTTTCTGCTGCTCTGCCCCTGAGTATTTTTCACTTTGGATATATTCTTTCGTAGTGTCCTGCAACCCGCCATGTACGTATAATTTGTCATATTGGTATTGATTGATTACTACGAGCTGGGACAGAACAATCACCGCTATCAAGCTGTGCCTCGCTGTTTTTCCGTTTTTGATGACCAGGAAAAACAGCAGAAGGACTACACCTGCAGTAACAGGAATGACCGCTGTCCACTGAGAGGCGAATTCCAGGGTCGAATCGGCCAGATGGAAAACGAAATAGAAAGCGATCATGCCGATTCCCGCTGCCATCATCTGTCGCTGTGTCACTTTTTTCAATACCGGCAAGCCAGCCGCAACCGCTCCGCCAATCGTAAAGGATGCCAGATATTCATATCGATTCTGGGGCGCAGACAGTCCATTAAAGAAGCTCGCCGCCCATGGAAGATAATGCAGCATGATGATCAGCAGGCTCAGAGCTGTGAACAGCTTGAACTGTGGTTGTTTGAATAGTGGAAGCAGGCCGATCATCAGCACAAACACAGCCGGTACGATCAGGTACGGGCTGTCATAAAGAATGTTGCTTGTGTTTGAGAAAAATGGAATTTCCTGATCAAAGGGCGGGCGGATGTTTTGCAGAAAGCCCCAGATCGCCGGTACGAGTCCGACCGAGCCTATTCCGAGTCCAAGCAGCACGGCTCCGATATAATAGTTCAGCTGTTTACGTTTCGGCGTTTCTTTGGCCGCCAGCGGGAAAATCCATCTGGCAAAGATATACATGCCGGTGAAAATGCCGTTTATGTAGGCGAAATAGAAATTATCGAAAAAAGAAATGGCTGTCGCTGCAATCAGCCAGCCCGGCTTTTGCTCGCGGATGATTTTTTCCACGCCAAGAATCAAAAGTGGCAGCCAGAGGAATGCGTCCCCGAAAAACTCCCAAAAGGTAACATTTCGAAAATACATGGCGGATACCCCGTAAAGAACGGCACCAATGAACGAATGGAGTATCCTGCCATTCAGGTAGCGGAAGACATATGTACTGACCATCAGGATGATTGTCATTCTCGCTATGCTGATGAACACGGTCGCCTGGGCCCAGAACAGCACGTCCGGCTCTCCAATTAGCGATAAGGACTCCAGAAGAAAGACAGCCGCTACGGTAATGTAGAAAAATAGGTTGATGCCATAATAATAGGCAAGCTGGCTATATGTACCTCCTCCGAGGCCGAATTCATAGGCATAGAAGAAATTTCCGCTCGTGAACTGGTCATAGAGCATCTCACGGAAAGGGACCATCTGGGACAGCCCATCATCCGGCCCTGCCATATAGACCCCCTGCGTCCACTGATATAGGAAAAAGGCATGTGCCAGGATGGCAGTGACGAGGCTTGCGCCGATAAGCAGAATCGTTTGTTTTTTTGACATGATTGTTCCCGCCTTACCTCTTCAAAATTTTACTGGTTACGATAAATGTAATTGGTACGGTGAATATGACTGCAGCAAGGGGGGCGATGTTGCCATTTAAATGTAACAGGTCGACAAACACATAGATCAACAAAGAAGACACCGACATATTTACGGCCTGGGTGAACGGGAACATCAGGAATTTGGACAGCGTGGGCTTGACCTTATACGTAAAATAAACGTTCAGGAAGAAAGAAATGACCATGCTGATCAAAAAGGCAAGAATGTGGGATGGCAGGTAATGCCATCCCAACAGGTTATAAAATAACACATAGAATAGATAGTAATTCGCCGTGTTCAGTCCGCCGACGATGACGAACCGGGTGAATTCATTGTTCCATTTTTTCAGGAGTGCTTGTTTTGGCAGTTGACTCGCTTTGTTCACGGTTATCCCTCTTCGCATTGCTTTCTTTTACCAAATAATGTGGCCGTTTTTTCGTTTCCATATAAATTCTTCCCACATATTCGCCGATTACACCAAGGCTCACCAGCTGTACACCGCCAAGAAACAGAATGGACGATATGGTGGTGAAATAGCCTGGCACATCGATTCCCTGTACGAGAATCATTCCGAACATGATCAGGATATAGATCAGACTGAAGGCCATTACGATTAAACCAGTATACATGACCAGACGGAGCGGCCGCTGGTTAAACGATAAGATACCTTCGATTCCATACTCCAGCAGCTGTTTCATCGACCACTGGGAGTCGCCGTTCTGGCGTTCGACGTTATTGTAACGAATCGTTTTCTGATCAAAACCGATCCACGAAAACAACCCCTTGGAAAAACGGTTTCCTTCACTGAGACTCAGTATAGCATCGACAGCCTGTCTGCCCAGAAGCCGGAAATCTCCTTCTCCGTCATACAGTTTCACCTCGATCAGACTGTTGACCGCTTTATAGTAAAGCGAGGAGAGGAAAGAGCGGTGTTTGGATTCTCCATTCCGGTTCCGCTTGGCGATCACCTGCTGATAACCCTCCTGATAACCTTCCAGTAACTCAGGAATCAGGGCAGGAGGATGCTGGAGATCGGCATCCATTATGATTACCGCATCCCCGCGGGCATGCTGAAGACCTGCAAGCAGGGCAGCTTCCTTGCCGAAATTCCGACTGAAGGCGACATATTTCACTTCCCGGAAAGTAGCCGCCAGTGCACGGATTGTCATAAGGGTATCATCCGCGCTTCCGTCGTCGACAAAGACAACCTCCCAGTCACAGGAAAGACCGGCAAATTCCTTTTGAAGGGCCTCATGCACCAACTCGATATTTTCCCCTTCATTATAAGCGGGTATGATTACCGATACCATTAATTTATTCATCGTGTACCTCCGTAGTTTTACTCTATTTACATCCTACCCTTGTGGAGAAACGTTGAAACAGGGAAAGATTAGAAGAGTATTCATAGGCCAGACTACCCCAGGTCCTCCAGAATCTGGAGGACCTGGGGTGTAACTGAGTTTACCCCGCAGTCCTCCCTAACTCGGCTATTTATCCTTTATAACCACTTTTGAAAAATTTCCTGGACACGATGCAGTGTAATATAAGTCTATATTTCATTTTACCCCGGAGCCCTCCAAAATTTGGAGGGCTCCGGGGTAATTTAAACATCAAAAATTTTTTGACAAATCTAATTGTTATGTTAATATGAACATGTTCATAAAAAGAACGCGTTCATAAAAGAGGAGGAATGCAAGCACTTATGAAAGCTAAATTAGAAAAGAGTATTTTTTGGCCGTCATTGATTTTAGTTGTGGTCGTCACGCTGTTGCTTGTTATATTACGAGAATCAGCGGCGCCGGTTATTTCAAGTATGATGTCCGCGATCAATAACCGTTTGGATTGGGCATTCGAATTCTTAACGATAGGACTATTTATTATACTTATTTGGCTGATCTTCGGCAGATACGGAAAAGTGAAGTTGGGCGATCCGCAGGATAAACCTGAATTCACTCGTTTCAGTTGGGGAGGAATGTTATTTTGTGCGAGTATGGGAACCAGCATTATGTTCTGGTCCATTGTCGAACCGCTTTATTACTACACTGGCCCTCCATTTGGAATTGAGCCAAGTACCAATGAAGCAGCAGAGTATGCTCTGAGTTACGGTTTTTTTCATTGGGGAATTTCTGCATGGGCCTTATATGCGCTTCCAGCAGTAGTCATGGCATATAGTTTTTTTGTCAGAAAAGATCGTTCGTTGAAAATAAGTGCTGCTTGCAGGGGAGTATTGGGAAAACATGCAGATGGTTTTATTGGAAAAACCATTGATGTCTTAGTGATATGGAGTATGATAGGCGGTCTTGGTACTTCCTTGGGACTTGGCGTTCCTATGGTGGCTGCCGTATTAGGCAACCTTTTTGGTATCGAGCCTTCTTTATGGCTTAACCTTACCATTATTGTCATCTGGACGTTCATTTTCAGTACCAGTGCCTATTTCGGTCTTTATAAAGGTATCCGTAAACTGAGCGACTGGAATGTGTATATGGCCTTAGGGCTTGCATTATTCGTCATCATTGTGGGGCCGACTTTCTTTATTCTCTCTTATACTACAGACAGTATGGGAATTATGCTGGATAAATTTATGCGCATGAGCCTGTACACCGATCCTATCAACCAAGGGGGCTTCCCACAAACCTGGACTGTCTTTTACTGGGCATGGTTTGCGGCTACAGCACCATTCATAGGAATATTCGTAGCTCGTATTTCCAAAGGAAGAAGCATTCGGGAATTAGTTTCAAATGTCTTATTATGGGGTTCCCTTGGCAGTTGGTTATATTTTGGAGTTTTTGGTGGTTATGCGATGAACCTGCAATTGACAGACAAAGTAGACTTAACGTCCATTCTTATGGAAAAAGGTGGCCCATCCGTTATTGTAGAGGTGTTGAACTCACTTCCGCTTCCGATAATAGTCTCAATATTTTTTGTTATCCTGGGCTTTATATTTTTGGCTACCTCTCTTGATTCAGCTAGTTATGTCATTGCAAGTGTCGCTACGAGAGAGTTGGAAGATGGGGCCGAACCTGCCCGTTGGCATCGATTGCTATGGGGGATTTTACTATCCGCGCTGGCGATCAGCTTGACCATTGTCGGAGGGTTGGATGTTGTACAGACTTCTTCGGTGTTAGTATCTGTCCCTGTATTGATAATGTATATCTTAATGGCTTATTCTCTTATTAAATGGTTAAAGAGTAATGAACACTTACACGTCTATATAGATGATAAAAAATAGAGGATGAGTAGCATGGAAGATAATAGAAAGAAATTAAAAAAAGCACGGATGTGGAACTATTTCATGGAGGCCGCTGTAGATATGATCGAAGAGTCAGGCATTGAAAATGTAACCATCCGTAAGATAGCAGATAGAGCCGGCTTCACCAGCTCCACTGCTTATAACTACTTCAAAGACCTTTCTCATTTAAAATTTTTTGCAGCGATGCGCTTTACGAAAAGCTATACAGAAGAGCTGCCTTCTTATTTAGAAAAAGGAAATAATACGTTGGAAAAATGGTTGTATGCCTGGGAATGCTTTTGTGAACATAGTTTTGAACAACCAAAAATCTATGAAGTAATTTTCATCGAAAATGTTGGTGGTTCTGCCCAGGATCTGCTTGATCACTATTATAGTATTTACGCTGATGATTTAATTGGGCTGCCGGAAGAAATAAGATCTATTATCACAGAACATAGTTTTTCTAAGCGTAGTGCTCTCTTTATTCAGCAAGCTGTGGAAGAAGGTCTGATCCAGGAGGAAAAAGTAGAACTTATTTCCGATATGACTTTAATGATTTGGAAGGGTATGATGAGCACCTACATTAATGAACGACGTCCTTTAGCAAAAGATGAAGCCGTTCATTTAACGTTAAAATATGTGTGGGAAATTCTGATTCATGCCATACCAGAAGATAAAAGAGAAAAAGTTGACTTAAACATCGAAATTTGAAAGAGGTGGAAACCGGTGGTATTTAACATAAATGATTCTGACCGAAGAAAGGTAAAAACCGATTATCCCAGAAAAGTGAAAAAGATAGAGAATATATGGATTCCTATGTCTGATGGTGCGAATTTATCTGCCACTATGTGGATACCGACAGATGCAGAAGAAAATCCAGTTCCTGCCATTTTGGAATACCTTCCTTATCGTAAGGATGATTTTACTGCGATACGTGACTCGGCAAGGCACCCTTATTTTGCTGGTCATGGTTATGCCAGTATCCGGGTTGACATTAGAGGAACTGGGAATTCAGATGGCATTCTACTCGATGAATATACGAAGCAGGAACAAGACGATGCATTAGACATACTTACCTGGATCGAAAAGCAGCCGTGGTCGACTGGTGCTGCAGGTATGATTGGTAAATCGTGGGGAGGTTTTAATGGTTTGCAGGTAGCTGCCAGGCAGCACCGTGCTTTAAAAACAATTATCACTTTATGCTCCACTGATGACAGGTATGCGGATGATGTACATTATCGGGGAGGAAATATCCTTGCTTCTGATATGCTTTGGTGGGCTTCAACGATGTTCGCTTATAATACGCGTCCGCAAGACCCAGCAGTGGTGGGGAAGAGCTGGAAGGAAAATTGGATGGATCGAATCGAAAACACCCCTCCTTTTGTAGAAGAATGGCTGACCCATCAAACGCGGGATGACTATTGGAAACATGGATCTGTCTGCGAAAATTACGATGACATCCAAATCCCGGTGTTTGCTGTTAGTGGATGGCAGGATGGGTATACCGATGCCGTGTTCCGTCTGTTAGAGAACCTGCCAGCAGAAAGCAAAGGGATTATCGGTCCCTGGGCGCATGAGTTTCCTGAAGTCGCCACCCCTGAACCGACCATTGGTTTCCTGCAGGAATGTATCCGCTGGTGGGATTATTGGCTGAAAGGTATTGATACAGGAATCATGGATGAGCCTAAACTCATTTCCTGGATGCAGGACAGTGTCAAACCTGCTGTCAGTTATGATGAACGTCCCGGAAAATGGGTGGGGGACGAATCCTGGCCATCCCCGCAATTAAAGGAAGAGAAATGGTTTGTTTCTTCTAATGAATTGCAGGAAAAGGCGTCAGTCAGGGAAGAAATAGTAGTGCCCAGTGTTCAGGAGCATGGATTCTACGCGGGTACGTATTGCCCATTTGGTCAGCCAGGTGATCTGCCTGCCGACCAGAGGTTAGAAAATGGAAAATCAATTGTGTTCCAATCTCAACCGTTTTCTAAACAAACAGAATACCTTGGGCACCCTATCTTTCATATGAAATTCTCTGCTAATAAAGAAAATGCTTTCGTGGCCGTGCGCTTATCGGATAAATCACCGACAGGGGAGTCTACGTTAATCAGTTGGGGAATGCTGAATCTTAATCATCTGGACTCCCATGTAAACCCTGAAGCATTGGTGCCAGGGAAGACATATCATGCAGCTATCAAACTTGATTCATTAGGACAAGTTATTCCTGAAGGACATTGTTTGGAGGTGGCTATTGCTCCCACTTATTGGCCACAGGCATGGCCTTCTCCTGAAGAAGTGGAGCTTACCTTATATACTGGAGATTCCACTTACCTGGAGATGCCTAAGCGAGTGCCAAGTGAGAAGGACAGACAAGCAGGCAAGTTCCAGCCACCAGAGACGGCTCCAGTCATGGAAAGAGAGATTCTACGAAAAGAAGAAAGAACCCAGGAAATTACCCATGACCCTATCCGGCAGACATGGACGCTGCATGACTTTTCTGATGAAGGAAAGCGAAGGCTGCCTGCCAATGGGATAGAGTATGGAAGTACCAATAAAAACGTTTATATAATAGAAGAAAAGAATCCTGTCTCAGCCAAGGTTCAGTGTGAATGGGAGTTAACCATTGGCAGGGGGGAATGGCAGACAAAGGTAGAAACTTTCAGTGAAATGACCAGTGATGCGACAACGTTCTACTTGGTCAATAAAATATGGGCGTATGAAAATGATGTAAAAGTAACGGAGAAAACGTGGGAAAAAGAAATTCCGAGGATATATAACTGAAAATAACTTATACGGAAATCTGCCAATAATTATTATTCAGCACACAAACGTTAAAATTCGTTTGTGTGCTTTTTATATAAGTCTATTAAAGAAGTGACCAATAAGGTTTTGATTATTAATTGTCATTTTAATAATTGGTATTGATGTTTTATTTTCAAAATGTTACTATTTTCCTGAATGGAAAAATATTTCAAAAAAGGAGGATAGCTGCTTGAAACTTTTTTATAAAATAGGAGGAGATTGTTTGAACAAAAAAGCTTTTCTGCTGGTTCTGGTATTTCTTTTAGTAGTTTCAGCTTTTCAACCTGTTACTGGATTATCTGCTGCTTCTGAAGAAAGTGCAGAGCCGACATTACGAATCGAGAACAAGCAACTATCAAGTGGTGAATCGGTAGATTTAAACAATAAGTTAAACATCCTGAAGCAGCAGGAAGAAGGAACGATCGTGGTCAGATTCCGTTATACTGGTGATTCGATTATGTCTTTGTTTTCTTTAAGCAATAACAGGCTTGCAAACGGGCATTTTCATTTATATGTATCGCCTGGAGCGATTGGTAGTGAAAACCGGTATGAAAAACCTGGTGAACCACAAAAAAATATACACATCCAAGCCTCTAATCTGTCTTTAAAAAAAGGTGAAGTTTATACTTTAGCAATGTCTGTAGACAAGGAGGAAGGTTATAAGTATTTTCTTGATGGTGAATTAATAAAGCATGATCAAACTTCACCTGTGAAATTCCTCGCTAACATCTACGAACCAAACAGTGCAAAACTGGGTATAACTGAACGGGCATCGGGAGGAAATCCTTATCCGTTTGAAGGGGACATTGACTTCTTTGAATTCTACTCCACTCCTCTCTCTGATCAACTACTTATTAACACCACAGAAGTAACCTCTAAAGAAGCATTGGTCAATCCAATGCCCGACGACGCCTATATTACAGAACCTGCAAGCCTCTTTTATCCAGGATTCATGGGTTCCAATAACTACCGAATACCTGCTTTGTTTAATACGAAAGAGAATACCCTTATAGCGGGAATCGACAGAAGAGTTGAGAGTGGGGCTGATTCTCCCAATAATATTGATGCAGTAATCAGGCGAAGTTTTGATGAAGGCGAGACCTGGGATGATGGAATTGTCATCAATGATTACCCGGATGAAGCGTCTAATATTGACTTAGCTTTCTTGCAAGATCGTTCAACTGAACGAATTTTTGCTTTAGTGGATGGATTTCCCCATGGAGCTGGATTGATGGGAGGATTCGGTACGAACGTTTCCAAGGGAACTGGTTTTAAAACGGTTAATGGAAAAGAATATATGTTTCTTACCGATGAAAGTGGGAACGAATATACGATTCGTGAGGAAGGCAAGGTTTATGATGAATCAGGAGCGCTTACTGAATATACAGTCGATATGGAGAGAAATTTATATCAGGATGGTGAGAAAATAGATAACATCTTCAGTGAGACTTCTCCGTTAAAGCCATTTAAAACATCTTATCTTGAGTTATATTATAGTGATGACGAAGGCGAAACATGGACAGGCCCGATTGATTTGAATGATGAAGTCAAAGAAGATTGGATGATGTTTCTGGGTGCTGGCCCTGGTAATGGAATTCAGTTGAAAGAAGGGCCGAATCAGGGGAGGCTGGTTTTCCCGGTTTATTTCATCAATGACAATAATCGCCAGGCCAGCGCGGTAATCTACAGTGATGACAACGGAGAAACGTGGCATCGTGGTGAGTCGCCAAATCAAGGCAGGATAGTCGGTAACGACAAAGTATTAGATGAGAAGACCTTTGAAGGCTGGCAGTATGAAATTACAGAAGCCCAGGTTGTGGAGATGCCAGACGGTCAGTTGAAGTTGTTCATGAGGAATCACAGTGGCCATCCGCAAATTGCAACAAGTTTCGATGGTGGTGAAACGTGGCATCATGAGGTGGTTACCGAAGAAGCAGTAGATGCGCCATACAGTCAAATGTCAGCTATCAAGTATGAGGGAATGGTTGACGGCAAAGAAGCAGTAGTTTTGTCCAGTGCTAATGATAATTCCAGCAGAATCAATGGAGCAGTCCGTTTCGGCTTGATAAAGGAAAATGGCACGTATGAAAACGGCCGTTTAAAGTATGATTTTAATTGGAAATATGCACAGCTTGTCAAAGAAGGACATTATGGGTATTCCAGTCTTGCTAACTTGAGTGGCGGAAAGTTAGGGCTCTTCTATGAAGGGACAGCCAATACGGAAATGAATTTTATCAAATTCAATAAGGAATTTCTGAAATGGGATAAATTCAGAGAAGCTCCAGAGCCAACTTTAGAAGCGGTTCAAATTATCTCTAGTCCTCCACCCGTATATGTTAAAGGTGATGAAATTAGAGTGGATGTATCATTTGAAGATGCCTATATAATGTTGATGGGTGAAAGGAAGCTTCATGGTACCGTTGGCGGGGAACAGTTAACTTTACAATTAGAAGAACAAAACAAAAACCATTTCACATTTACTGGAACACTGCCTGATTTGCCCGCAGGAATACATGATGTAAAGCTTGAACCAGCTGAAGAATCACGGTGGTTTAACGAATATGGAAAACTATATGAGGAAGATATTTTATTGAAAGATGAAATAATAACAGCAAAAAAACAGTAGAAAAGCAGGTCTATTAAAAAGGGCATCACCTATAAAATGATGCCCTTTTTTGTATATAAGTTAATCACTTATGATTGCTAATTGTCAATATTAAATATTATATTGACAATTAGCAATCACTGGTTTATAGTGAACTTACTGAAAGCGTTTTAAACAAACGATAGTAGAATGGCAAATTAGGTAAGGAGATCGTTTATGGATCTAGTAGAAAAACTAAAGTCAAAATTGATTGTTTCTTGTCAGGCACTGGAAGGAGAACCGCTTCACGACTCGTACATCATGAGCAAGATGGCACTGGCAGCATCCCAGGGAGGAGCCGCAGGAATAAGGGCGAATACAGTAAAGGACATTCGGGCGATTAAAAGGGAGATTAAGCTTCCTATCATCGGGATTATCAAAAAGGATTACCCGGATAATGATGTAAGGATTACCCCGACCACTAAAGAAGTGAGGGAGCTTTACCAAGAAGGGTGTGACATTATCGCTTTTGATGCTACCTGCCGAAAACGACCGGATGGCAAAGGCTTTACTGAATTTTTTCACAAAGTTAAGAAAGAGTTTCCTCAACAGCTTTTCATGGCAGATGTATCTACAACTGAAGAAGCAATAGAAGCAGAAAGAGCAGGCGTAGATATTGTTGCGACAACACTTGCGGGGTACACCGCTTATACGGAAGATGTGGTTCCATTGCAAGTATTGGAGAAGGTACTGGAGGTTGTTTCTATTCCTGTAATAGCCGAGGGCAACTATGATACCCCTGAGAAAGTGAAAGAAGCATTAGAACTAGGCGCTCATGCAGTGGTAGTGGGCAGTGCCATCACGAGACCGCAATTGATTACTAAGAAGTTTGCAGCAGCTATTGATCAAGTGGATGAATATGAATCCAGTAAATAATAGGGGGATAAGTATGAAGGGATTATTTTCAGCTTTAATGTGTTCCTTTGATGAACAAGGAAACATAAATGAGAAAGGCTTACGGGAAATTGTCAGATATAATATCGATGTTTCCGAAGTGGATGGTCTTTATGTAAATGGCAGTACCGGGGAGAACTTCCTGTTATCCACGGAGCAAAAGAAACAGGTATTTAAAATTGTAAAGGATGAAGTCGGTGACGAAGTGAAATTGATCGGGCAAGTGGGATCTTTGAACATCGATGAAGCAGTGGAGCTGGCCCAGTACACGACAGATTTGGGATATGATGCTATTTCTGCTGTCACACCTTTTTATTATAAATTTGATTTTGCAGAGGTCAAAGACTACTACCAGACAATTCTTGAAAGCGTTGATAACGATTTGATTATTTATTCCATTCCAGCATTGACAGGGGTCAATATGAACCTGGATCAATTTGCTGAGCTATTTGAACATGAAAAAATCATCGGTGTAAAATTCACAGCTCCTGACTTTTTCCTGTTGGAACGAATTCGCCACAAATTCCCAGAGAAACTGATTTATTCTGGATTTGATGAGATGCTCCTGTCAGCAAGTGTATTAGATATCGATGGCGCTATTGGCAGTACGTTCAATCTGAATGGACAACGGGCGAAACAGATCTTTGAATTGGCGCAAAATGGTAAAATTGACGAGGCGAGAGCAGTACAAAAAGTAACGAACGATGTAATTGCTGAAATACTTGATAATGGACTCTATCAAACTATTAAAGAAGTCCTTAAGCAAAAAGGCGTAGACGCCGGTTTTTGCCGCAAACCGATGCGTGCTTTAACAGAAACAGAAGTAACAAGAGCTAATAAAATTGCTGAAAAGTATTTTAATTAAAACTCTTCTTGATAGTTGATTTTCATAATAATAATAATATTGACAATTAACTATCAAGATGATATATTTTTTACTAACAAATGAAAGCGTTTCAAAACATATTAAAGGGAGAGAGGTTATTTTATGAAGAAACATATCATGAAGTTAGGCTTTTTGTTAGTTTTAGTATTCGCTTTAGCGGCGTGTTCTGGAGAAAATGATACAAGTTCTGCAGGTGCCGACTCTTCATCTGATGGAGAAAAATTTGAATTGAAGTTTGGAATGGTAGCCGGAACTGCTCAGAACGAATACAAGGCGGCTGAGCTGCTAGCTGACTATGTAGAGAAAGAAAGTGATGGACAATTAACCATCAACATTTATGCAGATTCTCAACTTGGAGATGACCGCGCCATGTTAGAGCAAGTAAGGGAAGATAGCTTAGATATTACTCTTGCGGAGACTGGCAGATTCGGGATATGGGTACCGCGTGCTGAACTGATGGGTCTTCCATATATTGTGGAGGATTTCGATCACCTGAAACGTGCTGTTTATGAAACGGACTATGGGAAAGAACTTCATGAGGAATTAGAGAAAGACCATAACTGGATGATAGCTGCAACTGCCTATAATGGTACTCGTCAGACGACTTCCAACCGTCCGATAGAATCATTAAGTGATATGGAAGGTTTGAAACTTCGCGTTCCGGAAGCTGATACACTCCTTGATTATGCTAAATATACTGGAGCCTCTCCTACACCGATGGCATTTACAGAAGTATACATGGCGCTTCAGACTAACTCCGTAGATGGACAGGAGAATCCTCTTTCCACGATTGATGCACAAAAATTCTATGAAGTACAGGATTACCTCGCTATGACAAATCATGTAGTTAACGATGCCAATTATGTAGTAAGTAAAAAGACTTGGGATGCATTACCTGAAGACCTCCAGACCATTTTACAAGAAGGAATTGATAAGGCTGCCGAAGAGCATACCAAGCTATTTAAAGAAGAAGAAGCAAGTTTGATTTCTAAGTTCGAAAAAGAAGGTGTCACTGTAACAAGGCCTGATTTAGAGGAATTCAGAAAGGCAGTCTCCAAAGCTTACCCTAAATATCTGGAAGATATTGAAGGTGACGGAGAAAAATACTTACAACAAATTAAAGACGCGCGGTAATTCAAACTCGATCTAGGGGAATGTTTATGAAAAAGTTCTTTCGGAATCTCGAGGAGATTATTGGTGGATCGCTGTTCATCGTAATATTAATTGTTCTTGTCCTCCAAATCTTTTCAAGGCAGGTATTGGATAGTCCGAATACGTGGTCTGAGCAGCTGGCGAGGTTTCTATTTGTATATGTAGCTTACCTTGCCGTCTCCTCTGAGATTAAAAGTGATGGACATGTGAGAATCGAATACTTCTTTGAGAAGCTGCCAGTCAGGATACAAAATGTTATCCACTACACTTTTCAAATACTAATAGGGATCATCCTGCTGGTAATGACCTATATCGGGTACGAAATGTCAATACGTAAGCTTCCGGTGGAGATTGTCTCCTTGAATATATCCTATGTATATATGTATATGGCACTCCCGGTACTATCCTTGCTTATGCTTTATCGCTTGATTGAGAAAAACATCAAAGAGATAAAGCATAAGAAGGAGGTGGGATAAATGGATGTCTTTATGATATTGCTGTTATGGCTTGTCCTTTTATTCCTGGGTATGCCGGTGGGGTTCACGTTACTGCTTGCAGCATTTGTTTATTTTCTTACCAATGACTGGAGCCTGGTATTTTTCACAAGTGCGAAATTGGTTGATAGTCTTGATACATTTTCGCTGCTTGCCGTTCCATTCTTTATATTAACTGGAACATTAATGAATTCATCTGGCATCACCGAGCGGATTTTCAGTTTTGCAAGATCGCTGGTAGGACACTTCATGGGTGGACTGGGACATGTGAACATCATGGCAAGCTTAATGTTTTCCGGCATGTCCGGTTCAGCACTTGCTGACGCTGGGGGGCTGGGACAATTAGAAATTAAGTCGATGCGTGACGGGAAGTACGATGATGATTACGCGGGAGGCCTAACGGCAGCTTCAGCGATCATTGGGCCAATTATTCCTCCCAGTATTCCATTGATCATTTATGGTGTAGTCTCTGATCAATCGATTGCCGATTTATTTTTAGCGGGAGTTATCCCAGGTATTATAATGGCAGCCAGCTTGATGGTGGTCGCCTATATTTTTGCAAAGAAGCGTGGATTTCCAAAGGAAGAAAAGTCTACCTTCAAAAAGCGTGCTTTTCATTTTAAAGAAGCATTTTGGGCATTGCTGACACCGGTTATCATTATAGGTGGTATCTTTTCTGGGTTATTTACACCGACAGAGGCTGCTGTGGTAGCCACGGTTTATGCAATGATCCTGGGGTTCTTTTTATATCGTGAACTGACTTTGAAGAAGTTTTTTGATAATGTGGTTGATTCGTTAAAATTGACCGGGGTAGCTGTATTGATGATTATGGCTGTTGAGTTTTTTGGCCAGATGATCGCGCATGAACGAGTCGCCATGGAAATAGCTGACTTTTTCTTGAATGTCACAGAAAACCCTGTACTATTGCTGTTATTGATCAATTTACTCTTGATTTTTCTGGGAACGTTCATCGAGTCATTGGCTTTACTGATTTTATTGATACCAATTCTGGTGCCTGTTGTCGTAGCAGCTGGTGTCGATCCAGTTCATTTTGGTATCATTGTTATTCTGAACTTGATGATTGGAATATTGACTCCACCGATGGGAATGGCGTTGTTTGTGGTGTCAAAAGTGGGTAATATCCCTATTCATGTCATCACCAGAGGAGTCATTCCATTTTGGATTCCGTTGTTCGTTACATTGATTATCATAACGATATTTCCTCAACTTGTACTGTTTTTACCTAATTTGTTTAGTCCGTAATTTTAAAGAGAAAAGCCTGTCTGCAGGTTTTTCTCTTTTTAACTTGAATATAGAGGAGAAATAGCTATGTTGATTGCCGTGTTTGATATAGGAGGAACATCAATAAAGTATGGTGTTGTAGATAGGGATGGCTCATTTATGGAAGATGGCTCCTTCCCCACAGCAGCAAAACAAGGTGGAGAAGCTATTATAAAAAAAGTCATCAATAAAAGCCTGGAAATAAAAAAAATCTGGAAGATAGATGGAATATCCATTAGTACAGCTGGTCAGATTAATTCGGAAAATGGGGTAGTGGTATATGCTACTGATACTATCCCCGATTACACTGGAATGGATATCAGAAGTCGTGTTGGAAAAGCAACAGGTCTGAAGGTTAAAGTAGAAAATGATGTCAATTGTACAGCGCTCGGAGAATATTGGAAGGGTGCAGCTAATGATACAGAAAACTTTTTATGTTTGACCATTGGTACGGGAATCGGAGGTTCATTGTTTTTAAATGGTCAATTATATTCTGGTTCCAGTCATGCTGCGGCTGAGATCGGTCATCTTACTTTATATCCCGGAGGGAAGCCGTGCACCTGTGGAAATGATGGTTGTCTGGAAAGATATGCTTCAAGTTCCGCCTTGGAAGAGATGATAAATGAATCGTTTGGTAGTAAAATAAAGGTAATAGAATTCTTCGAAAAATTGCGGTATGGTGATAAACAGAGTGAAGCAGTTTTTAATCAGTGGCTGGATGATTTGACGACCGGCCTTAAGTCGGTTGTTCATGTTTTAAATCCAGAACTGATCGTTATCGGTGGCGGTATTTCTGCCCAAGGTGAATTTCTTTTGACCCATATTAAACAATCGCTTTTTGAAAAAGTGATGCCGAATCATCGAAGAAAACTTGATGTTCGGATAGCAGTTCATCAAAATAAAGCAAACCTTCTGGGAGCTGCTTACCACTATTTTGCTGATTGACCGCAAAGGGAGAAAGAGGGGATCATTTTATGGAAAAGAACCGACTTAATGGTGTGAAACCTTCCATTTTAATGGAACAAAATAAGCCTGGTTTTACAAAGTCAGAAAATAAAATATATCAGTATATCCAAGCAAATAGCCAGCAGGTTCTCTACCATTCATTGACGGAATTATCAGAGGCGAGCGGTGTGGCAGAGGCTACGGTTCTACGCTTTTTTCGAAAACTGGGATTCAAGGGATTTCAGGATTTTAAATTTTTGTTCGCTCAGGAATTATCAGTGCAAGGCAA
Organism: Thalassobacillus devorans MSP14; assembly: GCF_000496835.1. Classification (GTDB taxonomy): domain Bacteria; phylum Bacillota; class Bacilli; order Bacillales; family Halobacillaceae; genus Thalassobacillus; species Thalassobacillus devorans_B. The sequence goes on along the minus strand of NZ_KI543237.1, from coordinate 463,476 downwards.
GGATGATAATGAAGCTACTTACGTAGAAAAAATCAAGAATAATATGGTACGGGCCATCGAAGATTCCTACGATCTTGTAGACCCGGACGTATTACAGCAGTGTATCAGCACAATCCATGAGGCGAACGATGTTGTTGTATTCGGTGTTGGTTCTTCTGGTATTGCTGCCCAGGATATGCAGACCCGGCTGATGCGTATTGGAAAGCATGTGGATGTCATTACGGATCCACACTTTCAAGTGATGCGTGCTTCCACCATGAATGAAAATACGGTTGTAATCGCTATAAGTCTGACGGGAAGTACTAAAGATATTGTGGATAGTGTAGCTATTGCGAAGGAAAACAACGCGCAAGTCATTGCACTCACAAACTATATCAGATCCCCTCTCACGAAATTTGCAGATCACGTCTTACTTTCATCATCGAAAGAGAGCCCATTGGACAGTGGATCACTAGTAGCTAAGATAACCCAGTTATTCTTAATCGATTTGATATGTACCGGGCTAACCATTAAAAACTACGAGTATGCAGAAAAAGTTAAAATGGGAATTACCAAGAATACTGCAAGTAAGTTATATTAAGATTTTACTTTAAAAAAGGATGAAACAAAAGGTCTGAAGGGTACCCCCTTCAGACCTTTTGTTTCGTTTGGTTTATAGAGCTTAAGATTCAGTAACCAGAACAACGCCATCTTCTATACGAATAGTCAGCCCCTAGATCCGCATTCTCTCTCAGCTAGTCATTGGCATGAATGCTCAGGACTATCCGTAGTAAGGCATGATAGAATTGTTGCCGCCTCTTTCTGCGACGAGCCCTTCGACCACCAATGGTTGGTACCGGTTCGTTTTCCGTGTTCAGGTGTGTACTGAATCAATTCACCTGCGTGGCGTCTTTGTTGACTCCATCCAGCTTATGATAATCGATGTCATTCAGGTCATGCCACATGCTGTAAAATGTATCTATAGAGGGTTGGATTGATTCTTGTAAGGAAGGCAACCCCAGCACACTCTGAACTAGGAATGGCTTGATGACTCCCTGCCCATTTTTTGCGGTATCTGTTCGGATTGGTTGAACAGAGTAATCAGCTCTTCTTTGTATTCCTCTGCTTTCTCTGTCTCGTTGTTCTTAGTGGCCATTAGATGTCTAACGGAATTTCACCAGCTTCATCGTAATATTTCAGTTTTTCGAGGTAAGATTCTACTTCGGTTAAAAACTTCTCGTTCTCCTATTCCTGATTCAATTGCTCTGGGAGTTGCTGTAGATGTTCAAACTCTTTCATTAACTAAGCCGCTGCTTGTTCTTTACCTTCGTCAGACACATAGGCTTCCCGGAATTTCTTTATTAGAGGCGTCAATGTTAGCGATTCTTTACTCGGGAGTGTTAATATTATACAAGGTTCGCTTTCTATTTGATTCTGGAGCGTTTTTCTCCCTTATAACCTTTTCTGAAAATTTCCTGTACACGATGCAGTGTAATATAAGCTTCAGGATCAATAGCCTCTACCAGCTTTTTAAGTTGGACGATTTCCCGTTTGTTTATGACGATATATAATACATTCTTATCGGTTTGGCTATAACCGCCTTTTGCTTCAAGAACCGTGACTCCTTGTGACATTTTTTCCGTGACGGCCTGAAGAATGTTTTCGCTTTTGTCTGAGATGATCATCACAGCACTGCGTTCTTCTGTTCCCTCCACGATGGCATCAATGACTTTTGCTCCAATATATACCGCAATCAGTGTATACATAGCTTTTTCTTTTCCGATAACGAAAGAAGAACCTGCAATCACAGTTATATCAATGATCAGCATGGCACTTCCGACACTCCATCCCAGCCATTGGTTAAGTAAGCGTGCAAGAATGGTCGTGCCGCCTGATGTTCCTCCCGCTTTGAATATGAATCCGATCCCCATCCCTACAGCCAGGCCGGCATATAAAGCAGCTAATAACGTATCCCCGTTCAGTGACTCACCCCAACCGGCCGTGATATGGAGGAAAATGGAGGTAATCACAATGGAAATAATCGTAAGGATGGTCATTCGTTTTGTGAAATACTTATATCCGATCGCAACCAAAGAAGTATTAATGAGAAAATTCGTTATTCCAGGAGACCAGCCAAATAAATAGTAGGTTACGATGGTAATCCCTATAATGCCACCTTCGGAAAGTTGGTTAGGAATGGCAAAATAATTTATACCAATCGCAAAAATAAAAGAACCGACAATAAGTAAAATCAAGTCTTTACTATACCTCTGCATATCGTACTGCCTCCCATCCTTACACGAATTATAAGGGAAACTCTACAACAGGAAAAGGTGTTTTGCACCCAAACATGCAAAACACCTTTTGTCTTTTATAAGGATCTGAAATCTTCGCCTGCTTGCCTTGTAAGATTAGAGTCATAGGTTATAAGGAGGCACGTAGTTGTTATATTTCCTGGAAAAGACAACTCTGGCATACTCTATTCCTAGACCTCCATTTTTAATTCTTAGAGTGAGATGTAGTAACACAATTGCCTCAGGGGTATGATAGTAAGTAATGGAGTAGAGATGTTTTGAAGAAGGGGAGGGTTTTGTTGTGAAGTTGGTGATGAAAAATAGCTGGGCCGGTGCGGTATTACTATTATACTTATTGATTGCCCCTGCTGGTGCGTGGGCGGCTTTTGGGCCTGATGAATGGCTGGAATATCGGTTGAATGACAGCAATAATCCCGTTTTTAACCAGGAAGGAGTAAAGCCGCTTGAGGCCACGACATTTGAAACAGAGGATGAAATCCGTTCGACACCAGTAGTGGCAGGAGACCGCATGTTTGTCGGCAATCACAATACCGGAGGTATGTTTGCTTTTGATATCAAGACAGGAGAGCAATTGTGGCAGAACCAGGCGCCGAACTGGATCCATTCGGAAATGATCTATCATGACGGAACCGTTTATGTCGGGTATGGCAACCGATTTTTTCAGGGTAATGGGCTCCGGGGTACAGGAAAAAGCGGCGTGATGGCTGTGGATGCGGAAACAGGCGAAACGAAATGGCAGACAAGTACCGACGGTGAAGTCATGCCCGCCCCGGTTTATCATGATGGTTATGTTTATGCCGCGGCAGGGGACAGGCAGATATATAAGATGGAAGTGGAGTCAGGGGAGGTCGTGGACGAGATAGGTCTTGGTCATGTCGTCAGTATGTCTTCTCCTAATCTATATGAAGGGAAGTTGTTTGTGGGAGGCGGCCATCCACAGCCATATACTTTTTCTTCTATTGATTTAGCTGATGGTGAAGTGGTGTGGCAGACGGAAATGCCGAAAGCTTTCGCCGGGTTGGATGATGTGCCGCCTGCCATCAGCGATGATATTGTCGTAACGACAGCGCTGGAGGGACCTAAGCAATTAACGCTTAAAGAAGTCTATGAGCAATATGGATTGTTAGAAGCTTATAAAGAAATGGGAAGGTCATTTGGCGGGGAGCGCATGGAACACCCGGAACATGTCATCTATGCGATGGATACAGAGACCGGGGAAGTACTGTGGAAAAAAAGCCTTGGATATGGCGAGATGGTAAAAAACAATAAATCAGGTGCACCGATGATTTACAATGGAACAGTATATGTTGGGAGTCCGATCACGAAAAAGTTTTATGCCTATGATTTGAAAACCGGCGAACGGCTTTGGGACTTTCAAAACACTACGATGAAAGCTCCGCCGGTCGCAGAAGGTGGAGTTGTCTATTTTTCTAACGCTAAAGGATACGTCCATGCCCTCGATGCTGAAACAGGGGAAGAAATCGGACGAAAGAAACTTGGCGGCACTCTGGCACCATCGGGACCGATTATTATGAATGATACGTTGATTGTCGGGAGTCAGGATAGCAAGGTTTATGCACTGCCTACAGAGGATATCCGTAATGGTTCGGATGCATTCACCGCTGACCCGGAGCCTCCGGAGAAAAGCCAGTTCAGTTTTCTTACGGTCGTTTATGGGATACCTTTAGTAACATTTGTTGTACTGGTAACTATCCTAATTGTTACCGTAAGGAAAAGCAGAAAAAATAAAATCGAGAGATAAACTGAGCCACCCCAGGTCCTCCAAATTCTGGAGGACCTGGGGTAAAACCTTGAACACCCCGGAGCCCTCCAAAATCTGGAGGACCCGGGGTGTTTGGTTTATGGAGCAAGAATGCGTCTAAGTGCATTGTAAAAAGAAATTCCAGTTTGCCGTTTGTTAGCAAATCATGTAAAATAAAAACATAAAATGCAAGCGCTTGCACGATAATATAAAATACCTATGACTTAAGAACTTCTTTTTATTTACCCTTTTATGCAAGCGTTTGCGCCACAAGTTGCAAACGTATAGGTTTACGAAAAGAAGGGAGGGCTGATGACGCTATTCTATTAATCTATTAAGGAGGAAATAATTGAATGAGAAGAGATACGAGGCGTAATTTCTCCATTTTTTTGATTTTGATCATGCTGTTAAGCTTATGGTCGCCGATTGCGCCAGTTAAACAGACGCATGCAGCGGGAGCTACTGATGCAACCGCGACAGAGGAAACTACAAAAAGAACGGTCCAGTTCAATTACATCCGGGAAGATGAGAATTTTGGCGACTGGAATATTTGGACCTGGAATACTGGCGTCCAGGATGGCCAGATTAATTTTGATTCGTATGAAGGCAGTGTTGCGACAGCGAATATTTCCGTTGCACCGGAAACAAAAGAGTTCGGTTTTGTACTCCGCAGCACGGAAGACTGGAATACGGCGGAAAAAGAATTTGGAGACCGCTTTATCCAGGTCAGCCAGAACGACACCCTCACCAAGGCCTACATAACCAGCGGTGTCGAGGAAATAAGGATAGTGCCGGATGGCTCGGCTCCTGTCATTGATAACGGAAATGCGACGTTCTTTTACAGGGATAAAGAGTTGTTCGCATCCGATGCGATGGACACGATCGATAAAGTCGAGTTGAAGTTCAACGGTGAAACGAAGGAAATGACGTATGAGCCGGAGAATGAGCGGTTTGTTTTTACGTACAATGATATTCCAAATGGAGAACATGCATACACGTACCTCGTGACCAAGGATGGGCAGACTACCGAGGTGACCGATCCATACAACACAGTAGATGGCGTTTCGACCATCAGTTTCGAAAAAGCTGACCTCAGCGTTTCGGGAACAGTCGAACCTGCAGCGATTGACTATAATGAAAACGCTGTGTTGAATGTTGATGTGGAAGGTCTAACGGATAACCTGCAGGTTACAGAAATGTATGCGGATATTTCTTCCTTAGGCGGATCACAAAAGCTGCCGATTGATCCGTCACTACAGGAAATCTCCATTGCTGTCGATGATGACGTGACAGCTGGGACGAAGGCGATTCCGCTTACTGTAGTAGATTCTTTCGGCAATCATCATGAAGGAACCGCAGAAGTAGAAGTGAAAACGCGCCAGTCTGTCGGTGAAGCTGATTTTGACTGGGACGAGTCGATCATTTATTTTATGCTGACCGACCGCTTTTTTGATGGTGATACATCGAACAACGATCCATACAACCTTGGTTATGACACGGAAAAACGTGGCACCTACCAGGGAGGAGATTTTGAAGGGATTACGAAAAAACTTGATTATCTCGATAATCTTGGGGTGAACACGATCTGGATCAGCCCGATTGTCGAAAACATCAAGTATGATGTCCGCTACAATGAAGACGGCGACCAGCCTTACTATAGCTACCATGGTTATTGGGCAAATAACTTTGGGAAATTGAACCCCCACTTCGGAACGATGGAAGAGTTCCATAACCTGATTGATGAAGCCCATGCCCGTGATATGAAAATCATGGTCGATGTCGTATTGAATCATACCGGATATGGTTTGAAGGAAGTCGACGATATGCCTGAAGCTGAGCAGCCGGAAGGTTATCCGACCGACGCTGACCGCGAAAGGTTCAGCAGCCTTGTCCGTCAGGGAGCAGATGTCGGCACCGATGAGGTTGTCGGTGAACTGGCTGGATTACCTGACTTAAAGACCGAAGATCCTGCCGTCCGCCAGCAGATCATCGACTGGCAGACGAGCTGGATTGAGGCAGCGACGACAGATGAAGGAAACACGATTGACTACTTCCGTGTCGATACCGTAAAGCATGTCGAGGATACGACATGGATGGCATTCAAGAACGCGATTACGGAAAAAATGCCGGAACACAAAATGATCGGGGAAGCATGGGGAGCCAATGCCGACAACGATTACGGCTACCTGGAAACCGGAATGATGGACTCGCTCCTTGATTTCGGATTCAAAGGAATTGCCCATGATTTCGTCAATGGCAGCTTGAAAGCAGCCGATGACAAGCTTGCTGCACGTAATGAGAAAATGGATAACACCGCTACGTTAGGGCAATTTTTAGGCAGCCACGATGAAGATGGTTTCCTGCATTCTCTTGGTGGCGATGAAGGCAAACTGAAAGTAGCGGCTTCCCTTCAGGCGACCGCAAAAGGGCAGCCGGTCATCTATTACGGGGAAGAACTCGGGCAATCGGGAGCGAACAACTACCCGGAATACGATAACCGCTATGATTTTGCCTGGAATGAAGTAGAAAACAATGATATTCTCGCACACTATTCTAAGATTTTGAACTTCCGGGGCGAGCAGTCCGAGGTTTTTGCAAAAGGAGATCGTACGTTTGTCGGCGGATCTGACAGCGATCAATTCTTACTGTTTGAACGGGCTTATGACGGCAGCTCCGTCCATGTCGGGCTTAATGTTGCCGATGAAGCTAAGGAAGTGACCATCGAAGTGGAAGACGGTACAACTGTGACCGATCACTATACTGGAAAGGTTTACGAGGCTTCAGAAGGAAAGGTTACTTTGACTATCCCTTCCAAAGCGGACGGTGGTACTGCCTTGTTGACCGCTGAAGGTGGAGCCATTACGGGTGTTGCAGGTGCAAGTGATGGAGGAGAAGGCGACATGGAAGTCGAGCCTGTCCCGGAAGATCATATCCGCATCCATTACAAGCGTGACGATGGCAACTATGAAAACTATGGCTTATGGCTGTGGAATGATGTAGCTGAACCTTCCGCAAATTGGCCGACAGGAGCGACCATGTTTGAAGAAACAGACAGCTATGGTGCCTATGCCGACGTACCACTTGCTGACGGTGCGAAAAATATCGGCTTCCTGGTCATGGATGTGACCAAAGGAGATGCCGGAAAAGATGGTGGAGATAAAGATTTTACGATTACCTCACCGGAAATCAACGAGATTTATATCAAACAGGGATCGGATAAAGTTTATACCTATGAACCAGTAGATTTACCTGAAAATACCGTTCGCATCCATTATGACCGCGACAATGATGATTATGAAAACTTCGGTCTTTGGAACTGGGGCGATGTAGCTAATCCTTCTGAAAATTGGCCGACTGGTGCCGCTCCTTTTGAAGGAACAGACAGATACGGGGCCTATGTAGATATCAAGCTGACAGAAAATGCAAAGGAAATCGGCATGATCACGCTTGATACGACGAATGGCAACAAAGATGGCGGCGACAAAACTTTCAATCTATTAGACCGATACAATCAGCTATGGCTCAGACAAGGTGACGACAATGTCTATGTTTCTCCGTACTGGGAAATGGCCACTGGCCTTGCATCGGCAGAGGTGATTGCCGAAGATACCATCGAATTAAGCTTTACCATGACTGATGGTCTGACCGTTGATGGTTTGATCGCGAAGCTGTCCATCAAAGATGTCGATGGTAACGATGTAGCGATAGACAGTGTGGATATCACCGGTGACAAGACGGTGGAAGTGAAAGCTGTTTTCGATTTGGAAAAACTTCCACTGACGGTGGAATACGGGGAAAGAACTGTTTCCGCAGACACGAGCTGGAGAATGATTGATGAACTGTATGCCTATGAAGGCGATGATCTTGGTGCAACCTATCAGGATGGCGATGCCACATTGAAATTATGGGCGCCAAAAGCAAGCAAAGTCGTGGCGAACTTTTTTGACAAAGAAGATGCCGCAACCAAAATTGGCAGTGTCGAACTGACAAAAGTGGAACAGGGTGTCTGGGCTGAAGAGGTCGCTGCCAGTGAACTGGGAGTTGAGGATCTCGAAGGCTACTACTATCAGTACGAAGTGACCAATGACGGTGTCACGAAAAAAGTATTGGATCCATACGCCAAGTCCATGGCAGCATTTACTGTCGACACGACAGGCGAACCTGGCCCGGATGGCGATGATGTCGGTAAAGCGGCAATCGTCGATTTGAGCGGTACAGATCCGGAAGGCTTCGGTCATGCGGCGATCGATGGTTATGAAAAACGTGAAGATGCGGTGATTTACGAAACTCACATCCGCGACTTTACATCTGACCCATCCATCGCAGATGACCTGGATTCCAAATGGGGATCTTATACCGCGTTCATTGACAAGCTGGACTATATTAAATCGCTGGGAGTAACCCATGTGCAGCTGCTTCCTGTGATGGCATGGTACTATGGCGATGAAACCGATATGGGTGAACGGGAACTGGAGTATTCAGCAGCGGGTAATTCGTACAACTGGGGTTATGACCCGCACAGTTACTTCTCGCCGGATGGTGCCTATTCCGAAAACCCGAAAGATCCAGAACTGCGTGTGAAAGAATTGAAGCAATTGATCGATGCAATTCACGATGCCGGCATGGGCGTTGTGTTTGATGTCGTCTATACCCATATGGCCAAGACAAGCACCTTGAATGATATCGTTCCTGATTATTATGCTTTCCAGGACGATCAGGGCAACTTCCTTGGCGGTTTCGGTAACAACCTGGCGACCAACCATTATATGGCGGAAAAGCTGATGGTCGATTCCGTAGAATACTGGTTCGATGAGTACAAAATTGACGGCATGCGTTTTGACATGATGGGTGACGCTACTTATCCAGCTGTCCAGAATGCGTATGATGCCGCAGAAGCGATCAACCCGGATGCGTTGTTCATCGGTGAAGGATGGAGAACGTTTGCCGGCCATCTTGCCGATCCATCTTTAGAAGGTATGGGCGCAGATCAGGACTGGATGGATAAAACCGACGATGTCGCCGTATTCTCCGATGAAATTCGAAACGAATTAAAGTCCGGTTTCGGTTCTGAAGGGGAGCCTCGCTTCCTGACCGGGGGAGCACGTGATCTCGATGTCATTTTCAACAACATCAAAGGTCAGCCTTCCAATACGGCGGAAGACGATCCAGGCGATATGGTCCAGTACATTGCGGCACACGATAACCTGCCGTTGTATGATGTCATCGCCCAGTCAATTAAAAAGGATCCGGCCATACCGGAAAACGATTTAGAAATTCATAAACGGATTCGTCTAGGGAATTCGATGATTTTGACCTCCCAGGGTACAGCTTTCATCCATTCCGGCCAGGAGTACGGTCGTACCAAGCAATGGCTCGGTGAAGGTGTACCGGAACAGAAGTATCATGAATTGACTGATGACAGTGGCGATCCATTTGGCTACTTCATCCATGATTCCTATGATTCTTCTGATGCCATAAACATGTTTGACTGGGAAAAAGCGACCAACGAAGAGAAATATGCGGTTAATACAACGACGAGGGACTTCACAGCAGGCATGATTGAACTGCGTAAATCTACCAATGCATTTAGGTTGGGCGAACAATCGCTGGTCAATGAAAATGTTTCCTTGCTGGAATTCCCCGAAATGCAGGAGAATGACTTGTTGATCGGTTATGAAGCAGTGTCGACCGACGAAACGGGCAACTATTATGTATTCGTCAATGCCGATGATCAAGCACGCAGCCTGACACTAGGTGATTATAACTTCCGTGGCGGCGATGTGCTGGTAGACAGTGACGAAGCTGGTGCTGAATCAGTGGACGAACGATCCGGTTTTGAAATGACGGAAGATACACTGACTATCGAGCCGCTGACAACCGTCGTCATCAAAATGGAAAACCGTAAAGCGAATGAACCGCTGACACCGGAAGAGCTGGTTCAATTCAATACCGAAGATTTCCTAGCTGGTAAAGTTTCTGCTGCACAAGATGCCGGAACCATGATGGATCTGACTGCAGCAGGCGAAATGAAACCGGCAGAAATTAAGGATATTGTATTGGAAGTATTCTTAAATGAGGACAAAGAAGAAAAGCAAACCGGCAAAGCACGAGCTGTTGAAACAGCTGTGGAACAGATCGAGCGTAGTTTGGAGAAGTTGCTGGAAGATGCAGGCAAGAAAAATGCAGACAAAACAGCCTCCAAGCAGCTTACAGAAGCGTTAGAGAAAATAAAAAAGCTTAAATAAAGTGACCCACCCCGGAGCCCTCCAAAAATGGAGGACCCGGGGTGCTTTTGTTTGCACCCCAGGTCCTCCAGATATTGTAAAAAAAGTTAGCTGATCCATTGGGCATTCTTGAGTTTTTGTATTGCTAATAATGGGACGAGATTATCGAATATATGGGTGTTTTGGTCTTCGTTGATGGAATAAGCTCCTCGAAACTTGGAGCGGTTGACCCGGAAGTCAATCATCCGTTGATAGGCTTGAAGTGCGAGCTCCCTATCCTTGATTTCAATCGCATATAGGATAACGAATCCATATATCGCCGGAGACTCATACGCTACCATTGGTGAACGGGTAGTTATACTGTATCTTCCGTTCAAGACGCCTCTTTGTTCTAATTCCTTTTTAATAAATATGAGCAATTCATCAGAATTAAAATCAAGCTGGGAACGATTGATGGCCACTAACAGCTGGTCGATCAAGTTTATTTCTTCATCAAACACCATTTTTTTCGTTTGCACGTTGTAAGACTTAGGGTAAAAGCCATTCTTCAATGGGACTTCCTGTAATAGCGCCGTCATTTTCTTGTAGCTGGACGGAGTTATGTGGCCGTGTTGCTCCAGCATTTTAATCGCCTCAGGGTCCAGGTAGGAAAGTGTAATCGTTTGGGTCTGATAGTCATAAAACCTATCATAAAAATCAACCAGGACTGATTGATAGATAAGGTTGCTGCCAAGAAATGTTCCAACCTTATCAGCTGCTGTCAGATATTCAGTCGCTCCCCATTGGCGATAAGCCAGAATCAAAGCTTTGTAGATTCGCAGATCATCGATCAGTGCGTTGGTCTGTACATCGGACTCTCCCGTCTCAGGCAGTTTCCAGGATATGAATCCCTCTCCCGTCATGAAGTAGGTTTTCAATAAGCGGAACCTCTCTTCAAACATGGCTTCATCATCATTTTCAATCGCATAAAGCATCCACAGACCAAGGGATTCGGATAAGGCTTCCCTTCCCTGAACTTTATCTTCATCCTTTTCAATCGTTTCCTTTAAATAAGTAGCGAAAGTTCCATTATCATTACGCATCCATTCATTAATGAATTGAACGGTGTCTTCGTTGTCTGCCTTCCCAATTGCTCCTCTTGTAAAGAAAGCGATGTTGACAGCCACTACAAGAAACATCAGCAACATCAGTATCTTTTTCAACTCCTCTTCACCTTTACCCTTGCACTACGAGACTGATCGATTTTCATTCGCCTGTTTACCTTTGAACCGTTGTGTTTTATACCAGGTTACCTCCTGTCGGAATAAGACACGCTTAGTTTCCAAGTACGTAGCATAAATGACGAGAAGAATCCAAAGCTGGGAATAGGTGAAATACATAAATACTACAATCGAGACATTCTTCCAGGTCAACTGACCCTTTTCAAAGCTGAGAGCTAAAGTCACTTCTGTTACAAATAATAAGAAGCCCAGCACCAGCAGAATAAAAGAGACGGGTCCTACGGAAAGTTGCAAATCAAGAAACAAATTCAGGATGAATATCGTGTGGGATATGATGACTCCTGCGAAAAACAGTAAGTAAGTGAACAGGAAGTACGTAAGGTCGATTGCGATCTTTTTCCTCTTTAATTTATGAAATCCAAGCAGGTACTTCAGGATGACGTACTCATTACCTCGTGCCCAGCGCGTCCGCTGCTTCCACCAGACCTTCAGTGTTTCAGGCTCCTGTTCCCAGGTGATGGCAGCGGGGAAAAAACGGATATGATAGCCGAGATTATAAACCCGGAAACTTAATTCGGTATCCTCGGAAAGAGCCCTTTCATCCCAACCGCCTAGTTCTTCAAGGATGGAACGTCTTATGGCAAAGTTCGTTCCTGGAATGGTGCTCATTTTGAACCAGAACCAGCGGCCTGCCTGGGCGAGCCATTGGAAGGTGAGCGTTTCGATGTTGATCAGACGGGTCAACAGGTTCCTATTGGCATTGATAACCCGAAACTTGCCGACAACCGCTCCGGCTTTCGGGTCATTTTGCAATCCCAGGGCCAGATTTATGACCGCATCGGGCTCCGGGGTGTTATCGGCATCATATACGACAATGACTTCACCGTTAGAAGCCTTCAACCCTTGGTTCAAGGCGCCTGATTTACCTTTTCCTGCATGTGGCGGCCTGGTGTGGACCACCTTGATTACTGGAAATTTTCGTGCATAAGTGTCTGCTATTTCTCCAGTTCCATCACTGGAGTTGTCATTGATTACGATTACTTCGAGTTTGTGTCTGGGGTATTTCAACTGGAGCATCGCATTCAGTGTATTTTCAATGACTACCTCTTCATTATGGGCAGGTATCAGGACACTTACGGTGGGGAGTTCGCCACTACGTCTGCTCCATTTTATTGCCGTCTTTTTATAATTGAGTGAGTGAAGGTAGCCGCCTTGCATCAAAAACATATGGTAGAACAGCATGAACCATATTAAAAATAGTGATATATAGATGAAGATATCAGCCAACTTTATCCCTCCATTCTTCTTTAGCCAGACGCCGGTAGGACACGATGGTATAAATGGTGAAAAAAATAACAGCCAATGTCCCTGTTCCGACCATGGCCCATGTTATTTTATCCACAGCAGTTTTCATATGGTAATTAAAACTCTCTTTAGAATCCGTCATTGCTCCGAATGTATCTCTGGATGTGTGAATCTTTCCGTTCTTGGCCGCAATCATTACTTCAGAGGTAGAAGCAGTAGCTGTTTCCTGCTTCAGGTCAATCCATTCGATGTCAGGTAAATTTTCCAGGTGCTCTAAAAGTTCTTTGAACTTTTCTACTCCTAAGTAAGGATGGTAGAAAAGGGATACTATACCGTCTCTTACGATCAATTGGTTTTCTGCTTTTGCAACGATCGTTTCGAGTGCTTGCGGGTCTTCCGGCTGGACATAGCCCAGTGTCTCTGGCAGCAAGGTCATCCCATGAAGGAAGGATGGGCGAGTGATATATGGAGTGGAATCCATCGTTTTCCAATCTTTGTCGCTTAATTGCACCTGCCCAACATAGGTGGAGTAGTGGCTGGCAACCGTTTGGTAACCATTTTGTGACATGGTATAGTGCGGCGCCTCGAATGCCAGCGGCTGAAGTCCGAACCCATTGAGTTCATTGATGCCTTTTGTCACCTTCTTTGTCACATATTCCTGTTCAAAGGATAGAAGTTCTTGCAGGTAAGCTTCATACTCCTGATCATTCTTAAAATTATTGGGACCTTTCAAAGGGGCTGGATCTGTTGCATTTTTGTAAATCGGTGTGTTGTTCTCCACGTCCCAAAATTCGAAACCTTCACCGGTCTCTGTCGAACGATACTGATGCGTATATCCGTGCTGGACGATACTTCCCCCGTTTTTCTGCATATATTTCAACACTTCCAGGACCTTCGGGTAGTCCGACATATGAAATTGTTCCCCTGTTTCAGGATTGACATAGACCGGAATGACGGCAATCATATAAGGAATCTCTTTTTCTTTTAAAACTTCAGCCACTTGCTTCAATTTCACCGGGTCAACCATCGGATGGACATCCTCTAAACGGATATAGCCAGGATGCTGTCGTTTGTGAGGTGCATCAAAAACTTCATGGAACACTTCCGCCAGTAATAGTGATGAATTGTAGTCGATTTTACTTAAACCTACATAAAAATACCTTTCTTTTTTGGTAATTAACGGGTAAGCAGTGTGCCCCCCCTTGGCCCATGCTAATACGGAGGAGCTTTTATCAGGATTGATATTCTGCACTTCGTGGAGAGCAATCCTGATTTTTCTATCAGGATCGGACGATACGTACATCTCATTGAACTTTTTTACAGCGAGTGGCTCAGCGAATGAGAAAGCGGGTCCTAATTGTTCGATGTTATGCCCTGATGCAACCACTGTTCCGGGAAACCTTTCCAGTTCGTCACGGAGATCATCAGGAAGTTCTTCCTGTTTGATTCCCTGGTAAAATAAATGGGTGATCCCTTTTAATTGCTCTGCCTGAAAATTCCGGGTGGAGACGAATTGAATGCGGGTAGTGAAGTGACCGATTAACATATCCAGCATCCGTTGGTACTCATCTATTTCGTTATCCTCATTGGAATAGACCACCAGAACATTAGGAGACTGTGCTTCACTACCTTCCGCAAAGGCAGGGAAGGTTGTGGCCATCGACCCAAGCAATAGCATCAGACAGGTGATCAGCGAACGTAGCATCGACTTTCTCCTTTCTTTTTGATAATTAAGTTCTTTATTAAGAACGTATTGTTAAAAAAAGAGATGCTGTCATTTTTCCTCGTGCCTTATCTTTATTGCCAAAAGGTAAGAAACCAGCAGCATCAATCCGGCAGTTACTCCACCCACTAACAGTGGCAGCCACAATGGATTCATAAGGAATAGATAATCAGTTATTCGCGCTGAGTCTACCTGCGATAGTCTTTGAGTACCGGTCTCTGTGTCATTTAAATAAGGGGCAGGATCGCCGACAGCAGCAAGGTCTATCCAATCGAGATTTGGAATTGTTGTCATATACTCCAACATTTCTTCTAATCCTTCAGCGCCTAAGTAGGGATGGTAGAAGGCACTCATCACACTGTCTCTCGCTAATGATAAATGTTCTGCACGTGACATCACGTCGGTGATCGAGTGAGGTTCACCATCCTGAATGTAGCGTAAAGTTTCTGGCAACAGTTGCATGCCATGGATAAAGGATGGCCGGGTCAGAAAAGGTGATTCCTCCATGTGTTTCCAGTTTTCGTTTGAGAGCTGCAGTTGTCCAATGTAAGTAGGGAAAAAATCTGCCACTGCCTCGTAGCCTTCTTGTGAAATAGCATAATGGGGTGTTTCAAACGCATAAGGATTCAGACCGTTCTTTTGTAACTCGATGATTCCTTTTTTAATTCGATTCTTGACGTATGTTTTGTCCTTTTTTTCTGAAGTGTCGTTAGGACTCCAAAATTCGAAACCGTCCCCTGACTTTCCCAGGGCTGATTGATCTGTATAGCCGTGGAGAAGAATAGTTGCGCCCTTCTGCTGCAAGTGTTGAAGGACTGACACCAGTCCAGGCGAATCTGATAAATAATAATTTTCACCGGTGGCGGGGTCTTTATAGATGGGTGTGACAGATACCATGAAAGGAATTCCTTTTTCAAACAGGACATTTGCAGATTGGCTTAATAAATCAGGATCAAGTAAAGGATTGACGTCTTCCAGCCGCATCGCAGCAGGATGGATGTTTTGGTGTTCGACATCAAACACTTCATGCAGCACTTCGCCTAACAGGATTGCATCGGAAATGGCAAGGTTATAGTCAGCATAATAGTAGTTGGATTGATTTTGGATGAATAATGGATAGGACTCATTCTTCCCCTGAGCGGAGATCCACGTATGGGTGACATTACTGTCTTTTACATTAAAAATTTGGTGGTCTTCAGGAAGTTGGATTTCTTTTTCCTGGGAGGTTAACGTTAGTTTGCTTACCCCTGGTTCCCCATTGCCCTTTACAAATTCAAAATCGGTAAACTGTTCCTGGTTGTAGCCGATGACAACTTTAGTACCTTTAAATTGATTCAGGATATTAACCGCCTCAGCAGGTAATTCATCCTTCACTTGGCCGTAGTAAAAAAGGTGTGTCGTGGAGTTGAGGTCCGATTCCTCCAGGTCGGATGCATTTATAAACGTAACTGGTTGACTGAAATGACTGAGCAGCATGTCGAGACTTCTTTGATGTTCTCCGATTTTGTTGTCTGGTGAAGAATATACAACGGTTATGACAGGTTCCTGGCTGGCATTTACTTCAGCATAAACGTACGAAAAGCTCCAGGGGACATACAGTATTGCCAGACAAAGATAGAAGCAGCAAATAAGTTTCTTCAGTCGTTTCAATCACTTGCCTCCTTTCAATTTTAGTAGTGTTATAACGAAAGTGTCGTTCTTTAAATAGAACGATACAACATATTCAGTCAAAATACAAGTGGCCAGCGCAAATAAGATTTCTATAAATTAACATATAACTCCAGGTTTTCCATCGTTCGTTATACCGTGTAGGAAGCAGGAAAAATAATAGGAGAGAAACATAATAAAATAACACATTAATCAGCAGACCGAATCGTATAATGAAAAAATACAGTTCGGCAACTTACACGTTCGCTACATAAGTACCTTTAGGATGTACGCCGACTTTTATAAAGAGTATCACAGGGTAGACAATTGACGTCACCGGGGCTTTTTTCACAATATGAATAAAACTTTCCTTACACAGGTCTATGGAACTCTATCACTGGTAAAGCTAGTGATAGAGAGGGTGATGGGAGTGCAGTGGGACTACCAATTGATATTTGGAGTAGACAAACAGCTTCATGTGATTAGTTTTGCTTTAGTATCTTTACTGTGTGGCATGATTTTAGTATTGGTATCTGATCGACAGACCATATATCGCAGGGCAGGCACGCTTTGGATGGCTTTGGTCATTGTTGGAATAGTAGAGGAATACAGGCAATATTTTGCACCAGCCCGGAGTGCGGAGTTGTTCGATGCTATTGCGAACATGGCAGGAGTAACCGTCGGCTTACTGGTGCCGCTTCTATTATTTTTTATCATCCGAAACCGTAGTCACCTCAAATATCCTGGTCTCTATTTTATCGTTCTGATTCCTTTATTCATTGGTTTGCTTTACCTTAATGAGAGACCTTTTGTTACGTTCGACGAACCTTTGCAGGAAAAAATGAATAGGGTTGTTACTTTTATTGGATTAGAAGATTAGTGAAAATGCAGGATGCATATTTTGAATATTTTAATAGATTGTTATACGGTTGTAGTATCAACAAAGGAGGAGAGTTCCATGCAGCGATTGATGTGCAAAGGAAAAATACATCGTGCAACCGTAACAGAGGCAGAACTGGATTATGTCGGAAGTATAACTATCGATCAAAAGTTAATGAAAGAAGCCGATATCAAGCCGTACGAAATGGTCCAGGTGACCAGTCTGAAGAATGCGACGAGATGGAAAACGTATGCGATTCCTGCTCCAGAGGGCTCGGGGAGAATTTGTCTGAATGGACCACCAGCTCATTTGTTCTCACCAGGAGACATCGTCATCATTTTGAGCATGGCGCAAATGACCGATGAAGAAATTGAAACGTTAAGACCAAGGGTCGTGTTTGTCGATGGAGCGAATGCGATTACTTCTGTGGAAGAACATGACCTTCATTGGCCGGAAGGTGTTAAATAAATATCGAAAAAAGGGGCATGGGTTATTCCATGTCCCTTTTAATTAAAGCTTGTAATGAGTGGAAGATGGTGATCCCTCGAGAGAATATCTGTAATAGGCAGGACGGTCAACACAGTACTCCCCACTACAAATTACGGAGAAATTAAGAGGGGTCATTCAACATACTAGAAAAAAATAAACGCAACTTTGCCTTAACTTCAGAAAATCAGTTAAAATCATCTTATACTAGTGAAATTATATATGAAACTCCCCGGTTGAGGAGGAAAGTCCATGACAAATAAAATAGCAGTAATGATATTACATGGCGCAGGAACGCCAGGTGACGATTTTGCCGTAGAAATCATTAAAAAAATAACAGAACGGTTCAGGAAAAAAGCTGGAGCTCAAGCAGAAGGAGCGTTGGTGTTTGAACCAGTGTGGTGGTCAAAAATTTTCGCAGCAGAGCAAGAGCGGCTGTGGGAGCGGGTACATATGGATACGGATCTCGATTATCAGCGGCTCCGGGGCTTTACTGTCGAATTCCTTGCTGATGCGATCGCCTACCAGCCTGCATCTGTCGATGATAATAATTATGATAAAGTGCATGAGCTTCTAGCGGCAACGCTGAGTCACATAGAAGAAAAAGCGGGGAAGGACGCGCCATTATGTGTCATCAGCCACAGTCTGGGTTCAGTTATTGCCAGCAACTATTTTTATGATCTCCAAGTGAAACAGTCGAATATCGGCACCCGGACATGGCGTCGTATTAAGAACACCCCACTGGAAAACGGCGAAACCCTGGCTAATTTCTACACGATGGGCAGCCCCATGGCTTTGTGGTCACTCCGCTTCGGCGGTTTTGGATTGCCAATCCAGGTGCCCGCACCTAACCTTCACCACCATCATCCAGAAGTGAAGGGAGAATGGCTGAATTTTTACGATAAAGACGATATCCTCGCATACCCGCTGAAAAACCTGAACGAACAATACCAGGCAGCGGTAACGGAAGACATCCAGGTCAATGCAGGAGGTGCGCTGACCAGCTGGAATCCCCTTTCCCATCATCAGTACGATGAAGAAAATGCTGTGATTGACAAGATGGTGGATGGATTAGTACGTACATGGCAGGAAATTAATCAATGATGACAGCCTTGAAGTCGTTACCCCGGGTCCTCCAGAATTTGGAGGGCTCCGGGGTGTTTTATTTTATACCCCAGGTCCTCCAGATAATGGGTATTATAAGTGTTAAGGGAAGGAAGAATGGGGAAGATAAGTGGTATAACAATGACAGGAGGCTATTGATGATGAAAAGAATCCAGGCGTATTTTCAAAACGAGGACCAGGCGGAAGGTGTCAGGGCGAAGCTGCAGGCGTTAAGAGCAGATCGTGTTTCCGTAGAACCGATACCTGAGGAAAACAGTGAAATGACCGATCTTTTACAGGGAATTTTTTCACCGAGAGAAGAAAAGGATAATCATCAAAGACAAGTACTGACTGCGGATATAAGTGAAGAGGATTATGACCGAGTCGCATCAATAATCAAAGAAAGCAACGGACATCTCGCGGAGTAATTCTTACCTGCGCAGGTCCGTCGGTTCTCAAATTGTAAGTATTAAAATAAGAAGACAGCGGCCAGTGTAGGGGGAGGTCTGGTAATTGCTGTCTTCTTATTTGCAGTTTAACAAAAAAAGCTATCATTCATCAGAGGCTTAATTAGTAGTTTTCTGAGCGGAAAGTCCTGAAATGATAATGAAAACCTTAGAATTAAGGTGATGCCAGATGAAATACGTTTTTCCAAACAGATGATTTTCCTTCAATTATCCAATTTGAAATAATACATAGTGTGTTTAAGATAAGGAGGAAATGATTTGAATCATACAAACTTAACTACCGAAGCATTATTCAGGCCATTCCAAAGTGAAAAACTAAATCTGCCCAACCGTACGGTGATGGCGCCGATGACGCGTGGGTTTTCACCAGGTGGAGTACCGGGAGAGGATGTAGCTGCCTATTACCGGCGTCGTGCGGAAAATGAAGTCGGTTTAATTGTAACGGAAGGAACCGGAATCAATCACCCGGCTTCAGTTTCAGGTGCCAGTATTCCTGTTTTTTATGGAGAAGCTGCTTTGAACGGCTGGGCTCAAGTGGTGGAAGAGGTTCATGAAGCTGGCGGTAAGATTGTGCCTCAGCTTTGGCATGTCGGGATGACCCGCAAAAAGGGAGACCTGCCTAATGAAGAAGCAGATCCTGTAGGCCCTTCTGGATTAAATTTAGACGGTGATAAAGTAACGGAGCCGCTAACTGAAGAGGAGATTACTGATCTGGTTGAAGCATATGCACAGTCGGCAGCTGACGCAAAACGTATTGGTTTTGACGGGATTGAACTCCACGGCGCACATGGTTATTTGATTGATCAATTCTTCTGGGAACAAACAAATCAGCGTACCGATCAATATGGCGGCGATCTCATTGCACGCACACGTTTTGCAGTTGAAATAATAGAAGCGTGCAGGCGTGAAGTTGGACCAGACTTTCCGATCATTTTCCGCTTTTCCCAATGGAAAATGAATGATTACCAAGCGAAACTTGCTAATAACCCGCAGGAGCTTCAAGATTTTCTGCAGCCCCTGGTTGATGCAGGCGTAGATATTTTTCATTGTTCCACCCGCCGTTTCTGGGAGCCCGAATTTGAAGGATCGAACCTTAATTTGGCTGGCTGGACAAAGAAATTGACTGGGAAGCCGGTAATTTCTGTGGGCTCTGTCGGACTTGATGGGGAATTCACCAGCTTTCAGGGCGCCAAAACCACCAGCCTTGACGGTCTGTTGGAAAAGCTTGATAAGGAAGAGTTTGACCTTGTAGCGATCGGCCGTTCTCTATTAATGGATCCTGAATGGGTGAAAAAAGTACGTGATGGCAGAGTAGACGATTTATTGCCATTTGATAAGGAATCACTTAAAAAATTATATTAATGTTAGGCTGCACCCCGGGACATCCAGATAATGGATGTCCCGGGGTGTTCAACTGTCTATCCATTCACGGGAATGCCGCCGTTTATATGGATCATCTGACCGGTTACGTAGCTTGAGTCATCACTGGCTAAATAGACATAAGCGGGAGCGAGCTCCCGTGGCTGTCCTGGTCGTCCCATCGGATTATCGGAACCGAATTCTGCCACTTTCTGTTTATCGAAACTGGCCGGAATAAGAGGTGTCCAAATCGGACCAGGCGCAACGCCGTTGACACGGATGCCTTTCCCGACTAATGACTTTGCCAGAGAGCGGGTGAAAGCAGTAATGGCCCCCTTGGTTGACGCGTAATCTATCAGCTGTTCGTTTCCTTCGTAAGCTGTTACAGAAGAGGTGTTGATGATCGTGCTGCCTTTTTTCATATGAGGCAGGACGGCTTTCGTCATATAAAAATAAGAAAAGAAATTCACACGAAACGTTTCTGCCATCTGCTCATTGGTAATGTCGAGAAAATTCGCTTTCGGATACTGGATGGCTGCGTTATTCACAAGGATATCGATTTTTCCCATTGTATGGACGACTTGTGTAACGGAAGATTCGCAATGGGCCGGGTCTCCAATATCCCCAGTAATCAATTCGCATTTTCTACCCTCCGCTTCCACAAGTTGTTTTGTCTTGTCAGCATCTTCCTGTTCATTCAAATAAAGAATCGCAACATCAGCACCTTCTTTGGCAAAATACAGACTGACCGCTCTTCCAATCCCGCTGTCACCACCGGTAATGACGGCGACTTTTCCACTTAACTTTCCGCTGCCTATATAAGCGTTATTTACATATTCCGGCTGTGGCTTCATTTCATATTCAAAGCCGGGCTGTCGGTCCTGGTGCTGCTTAGGTTGTATTTCCTTCTTTTTATTCGGCATGGCTATGACCTCCTATGTAGTGAGTTATGGGTTAGGGTGCCCTGATTATCCATATTTAACCACCTGGTCCATTTAGCGTTTTGTGAAAATAGAGGTTATTCCAAACAATGTGCAACTGGTACTGGACGGGTATTATTGCAGACTAGACGGTTTTGATTCAGCTACCCAAAGAATCATTAAAAGGAAATACATAGAAGTTTAAGGGATGTTTTGTTAAAAACAGATTACAAACTCAAAACTATTTTGTGAAAATCATTGACAACGCTTTCATGATAGGTTAGGTTAATAGATAACAAGTTAACTAAGTGACGGAGACATGGAGACTCACACTGAGCAAGTACTTTCCCTGGGGGGAAGTGCGGGCTGGAAGTGTGGGTCTTTTTTGTTCCTGTTAAATCCAACTTAAAAAGGAGTGTGCTGGCATGTCTGAGTTTTTAGCAGAAATCATAGGTACGATGATTCTGATCATTTTTGGCGGAGGTGTTGTGGGGGGCGTCGTTTTAAAAGATTCCAAGGCTGAAGGGTCAGGATGGGTAGTCATTACGATTGGCTGGGGACTTGCTGTTGCGATGGCGGTGTATGCGGTCGGGCAATTCTCGGGTGCTCACATCAACCCGGCAGTTACGCTGGGGTTTGCAGCTGTCGGTGAATTTCCGTGGGCGAAAGTTCCCATGTATATTACAGCTCAAATGATTGGGGCATTTATCGGCGGGGTTATTGTATTCTTAAACTATTTGCCGCATTGGAGGAAGACGGAAGACCAGGGAGCGAAGCTTGCTGTATTTTCTACAGATCCGGCAGTACGCAGCCCTTTTTCCAACCTGGTAAGTGAAATTATCGGTACGTTTGTGCTGGTTATGGGACTGATGTTCATTGGAGCCAACGAATTTACGGAAGGACTAAATCCAATGATCGTCGGTGCTTTGATTGTAGCGATTGGTATGTCACTCGGTGGAACGACTGGATATGCGATCAACCCGGCACGTGACCTTGGGCCGAGGCTTGCACACGCGTTCCTGCCGATACCGGGTAAAGGAGCATCCGATTGGGGCTATGCCTGGATTCCTGTAGTCGGTCCGGCTATCGGCGGTATTTATGGAGCGGTATTCTATCGGGCCATGTTTTTAGGAGAATTTTCTGCATTATTCTGGGTTTTAAGTGCCATCATGGCAGTTATTCTCGTCGCGGCGGCGATGTCTGAAGTGAAAAAAGAGAGGACTGCGGCCGATCGTGTCGAAAAGAAAATAGGACAGGTAAATTAATAGAAGGGGAGAGTGTTATCATGGAAAAGAAATACATTTTGTCAATCGACCAGGGTACGACAAGCTCCAGAGCGATTTTATTCGACGAAACCGGGACTATTGTGGGTACCGGGCAAAAAGAGTTCGAACAGTTTTTCCCGAAACCAGGCTGGGTGGAGCATGATGCCAATGAAATCTGGACGTCTGTTCTCGCTTGTATCGCTGATGTGTTACGAAAAACGGATATTGATCCGAGCCAGGTTGCTGGTATCGGAATCACCAACCAGCGCGAAACGACAGTGGTGTGGGATAAAAACACGGGCAAACCAATTTCTAAAGCCATCGTCTGGCAATCCCGTCAAACGGAAGGGATCTGTAAGGACCTACGTGAACAAGGGCATAATGACCTGTTCCGCGACAAAACCGGACTGCTGCTCGATCCTTATTTTTCCGGGACCAAGGTAAAATGGATCTTAGATAACGTGGAAGGTGCACGTGAAAAAGCAGATAATGGTGACCTGTTGTTCGGAACGATGGATACGTGGATCGTCTATAAGCTGACTGGCGGTAAGGCCCATATCACCGATTATTCCAACGCCTCCCGTACGCTGATGTTCAATATCTATGATTTGAAATGGGACGATGAGCTGCTAGATATTCTGGCTGTGCCAAAGAGCATGCTGCCGGAAGTAAAACAGTCCTCTGAAGTTTATGGGAAAACTGTCGATTATCATTTCTTCGGTCATGAAGTACCGATTGCCGGTATCGCCGGTGACCAGCAGGCTGCCTTATTCGGCCAGGCATGTTTTGACGAAGGCATGGCGAAAAACACTTATGGTACGGGTTGTTTCATGCTGATGAATACAGGAGATAAAGGGGTAAAATCCGAGCATGGCCTGTTGACCACATTAGCCTGGGGACTGGATGGAAAAGTGGAATATGCGTTAGAAGGAAGTATCTTTGTTGCCGGATCTGCCATTCAGTGGCTGCGTGACGGTCTGAAGCTGATTGATAATGCACCGGAAACCGAAAGCCTGGCTGCTTCGATTGATTCCACAGATGGTGTCTATCTTGTGCCTGCGTTTGTCGGGCTCGGTACTCCTTACTGGGATTCTGATGCCCGTGGAGCGGTATTCGGTTTGACACGTGGTACTTCAAAAGAACATTTTGTCCGCGCAACTTTGGAATCGCTGGCTTACCAGACCAAAGACGTACTCGATGCGATGATCGCCGATTCAAACATCGATTTGAAAACATTACGCGTCGATGGCGGGGCAGTTAAAAATAACTTCCTGATGCAGTTCCAGAGTGATATCCTAGGCGTTCCAGTCGAGCGGCCAGTTGTACAGGAAACCACAGCGCTAGGTGCCGCTTACCTTGCCGGTCTTGCTGTCGGCTACTGGAAAGATAAAAATGAAATCAAGCAGCAGTGGAAAAATGACCGGACATTTGAAGGGGAAATGGAAGAAAGCAAGCAGGAAGAACTCTATAATGGATGGAAAAAAGCTGTCGCGGCCACCCGCGAATTCAAGTAAACCAATAATGACAGGCACCTTTTGTTAATAAGAGGTGCCTGATTTAATAGGAGGAGTATTCATATGAAGAAAATCATCAACGATCCGAATCAAGTTGTAACCGAAATGCTGGATGGAGTAGTTGCCGCATACCCGGACCAAATCAAGCGGATACCTGATACTACCGTTGTAACAAAAAAAGATGCTCCTGTTCAAAATAAGGTAGGTATTGTCAGCGGTGGGGGCAGTGGCCATGAACCAGCCCATGCCGGCTACATAGGTAAGGGGATGCTTGATGCTGCTGTAGCTGGCGAAGTTTTCACTTCTCCAACTCCGGACCAGGTATTTGAAGCGATCAAGGCGGTCGATGGGGGCTCCGGGGTGTTGCTTGTCATTAAAAATTACAGTGGGGATGTCATGAACTTTGAGATGGCTGCTGAAATGGCGGAAGCAGAAGGTATCGATGTGGCGCAGGTGATTGTCAAGGATGATGTGGCCATCGAAGAGAGAGATGGTCGCAGAGGGGTCGCCGGTACTATCTTTGTTCATAAAATCGCAGGGGCAAAAGCAGAGGCAGGAGCGTCCCTGGAGGAAGTTAAAGCAGCAGCCGAAAAAGTGATCGCGAATGTCAGGTCGATGGGCGTTGCTTTGACACCTTGTATCATGCCGGCGTCCGGCAAGCCTGGATTTGAGCTCGATGACGATGAAATGGAGATTGGTATCGGCATCCATGGCGAGCCTGGAACCGAACGTAAACCGCTCGGTTCTGCCGATGATATTGCTGCTGAATTAATGGATCATATTCTTGCTGACATGGAATTGGCCGAGTCGGATGACGTTGCCGTGATGGTAAATGGCATGGGTGCTACTCCTGAAATGGAGCTTCAGCTGGTTAATCGAAAAGTCCAGGCGATTTTACAGGAAAAAGGAATAAATACACATAAGACTTTCGTTGGTGAATACATGACATCATTGGAAATGGCGGGATGCTCTGTGACACTGCTGAAATTGGACGCCGATATGAAGGAATTACTGGATAGTCCGACGACCGCACCGGCATTTTAAAGGGGATAGAAGGAGGAGTTTATTGTGAAATTTACAGCCGATCTGGCGATAGACTGGATGACAAAAGCCAACCAAAAAATACAAGATAACAAGGATTACCTCAGCTCACTGGATCAGGCGATCGGTGATGGTGACCATGGCATCAACATGGCCCGAGGATTTGATGCGGTAATGAATAAACTTGGCAATAATGACTACGAGCAGGTTGCCGACGTATGGAAAGAAAGCGCCATGACATTGATGTCAAAAGTAGGAGGAGCATCCGGTCCATTGTTCGGTACTGCTCTTTTGAAAATGTCGATGGCCGTAAAAGGCGAAGCGGAGGTAGATGATAAGACGTTTGTAGAAGCATTGGAAGATGCGCTTGCCGGCATCAAGCAGCGTGGGAAAGCAGAAGAAGGAGAAAAGACGATGATCGACGTCTGGGCTCCTGTTGTTGAAAAGATGAACGAGGCCCAGACTGTGGAAGCCGGGGTACTCCGTGACACTGCAGAGTCAGCGATGGAAGCTACGAAAGATATTGTGGCGACAAAAGGAAGAGCTGCTTATTTGAAAGAGCGTTCCAAAGGACACCTGGATCCTGGCTCCGTCTCTTCTTATTATCTATTTGCTGCATTGGCAGAAACGCTCGAAGGGGAAGGATAAGACATGGCTAACGTAGGAATCGTCGTGATATCACACAGTGAAAAAGCAGCCGAAGGCATTAAAGAAATCGTGGATCAGGCAGTTGGAAAGGTTGCAGTCGAAGCGGCAGGCGGGCTGGAAGATGGCGAAATCGGCACCAGCCTTGAGAAAATCCAGGCAGCTATCCAGCATGTCCATAACGATCAGGGTGTAGTTATGTTTTATGATCTGGGAAGTGCTAAAATGAATGCCGAGATGGCAATCGAAATGCTGGAGTTGGAAAACGTTCATCTGGCGGAAGCTCCTGTATTGGAAGGTGCTTATCTGGCGGCTGTGGAAGCGAGCATGGGAAAATCGCTTAAGGAAATTGTGAAGGCATTAGAAAAAGAGTTTTGATTTTAATTTGCCTTGAGAATATAAGTGTAACAGGCATAAGGGGAATGAAATTCCTGCTATGCCTGTTTTTTGCTTTATAATATTTATTGCCAAAATTTACATTACAAAATTATTAAAGGAATTCATTTTTTTCTTTCTAGTCATAAGAGACTGATGCTGATATTGTGTAGGGGTGATTCCTTCGTATTTTTTAAATACTCGAGCAAAATAATTCGAATCGGTGAATCCGCATTTCTCGCTTATTTCCATCACGGTGTTCTGATTGCTTCTTAAATATTCTTTTGCTTTATCCAATCTTTTTATTGTTATATACTGCGTGATTGTAAAACCAGTTTCTTGTTTAAACAGCCGGCTTAAATATTGACTACTAAGGTGGACAAATTCAGCTAACGTTTCAATGCTTATATTCAGGTGGAGGTTTTCTTCAATATAATTGATTACACTTTGTACATGAGAACAAGAATCTTCTAACGTAATTGGAAGCGGGTGATTAGCTTCGGGGATATATTTCATTAATGCTTTTTTGACCTCACTTGGCTGTGCTGGTTTTAACAGGTAGTCCTCCACTCCTAATTTTATAGACTGATAGGCAAAGTCGAACTCATCGTACGCAGTTAGAAAGATGATGCGGCAGTCTGGAAAGTCTCTTTTTATTATTTTTGCTGCCATTAAGCCGTCCATTACAGGCATTTTAATATCCATCAGGAGAAGGTCGATGCTCTCCTTCCTTACTTGCTTAATAGCTTCAGCTCCATTTTCTGCGGTGTACACTTGACTTATATCCAGGTTTTCCTTTTTTATTATCAATTTAAGCACTTTACGTTCTAATTGTTCATCATCTGCAACCAATACCTTCAAAGTGAAAATGCCTCCTAAACTGGTATTACAATACGGACTGTTGTGCCGTCTCCGAGCCTGCTGTTAATTGCTGTAATGCCATGATCTTCCCCAAAGTAATACTGTATTCTTTTATGGACATTATTCAAACCGATTCCTGTAGTATGACTCTTTTTGCTGCTGTTTGTTTCAGAAAAAATAGTAGACAATTTTTCCTCAGTCATCCCTGCTCCTGTATCAGCAATTTCCAATATAAAATGGTTATTATCTAAATACCCATGAATTTTTATGACTACACTTCCATCCTGTGGCTCAAAACCATGTATGATAGCATTTTCTATAATAGGTTGAATGGTAAGTATGGGCAATTTAATGGTTTCTGTATCAATCGCTATTGTTTGCTCAAATTGGATTCGGTTTTGAAAACGGTATTGCTGAATATTCAAATAATTTCCGGTGTATTCTAACTCCTCTTTCAAAGTAACAAGTTGATCTATATTTCTGAGACTGTATCTCATTATTTTGGCTAAAGAGTAGGTCAGGTGCTGGGTTTGCTCCGCGTTTTCTAAATAAGCAAGGCGAGACAGGGTGTTGAGTGTATTGAATAAGAAGTGCGGGTTGATCTGTGATTGTAATATTTTCAGTTGTGCCTCTTGAAGAAGATTTTCCAACTTGGAACGAAGCTTCATTTCTTTCATCAACATTTGATTTTTTCTGTTTACTTCTTCTTGGGCAATTTGATCAGCACCAAATTTAATAATGTAATTAGCAACAAGCTGCAGCATGCCAGTAGCAGATTGGATCCGTTGCTCACTGGTAAATTCAATTTTTTCAAGGAATAGCTTTAGGAGATTTTGGTCAATTGGTAAAGATTTCATTTTCTCTCGTATATCAGTTATTACATTTTCATCCTGACCTTCAATTAAAACCTGGCCGCATAGAACAGATCCAAGATATTTTCCATTTAGGACAATAGGCGCTGCCATATCTACTAATCCGGAGTGACAGTAATGTCTGACTGCTTTACCTTGTTCTGCTGCCATCAAACCTACTTTTTTATCAGAAAGGATACAACGGTGTGAGCCTTCAGCAGAAGAGCGTATCTGCGTACAAAAACTTGTGAAATTAGTAGGTTCTGTAACAGGGACGCCATCATCATCTGCAATGATAACAGCAAAGCCTGTTGCCTCTGAGAACCGTTCCTGTATTTCCTGAAGGATTTCTACATCCACAACGTTACGTAAAGTCAATACACTCAACAGCCTGCCTCCTTTTTCTTCTCCATTTTGTGGGATTTTTTCTTGAATCTTATTATATATGATTCTTTTTGCAAGCGCTAACATAAAATGGTGGTGACCATAATAAAACCCCTTAGGATCGGAAAAAAGATTAACGGATCCTTGAGGGGTTAAAATAATTTTTTAGATTTTAAGATTCTTCGTCATTGACTGGAAAATGCTATGGATTCTTCTAATATATCTACCGCTGCCTGGGCCACTCGTATATCCTGATCAACCGCTCCGCCGCTTACACCTACTGCTCCAATGATTCTATCATCCTTTTTTAACGGAATGCCGCCTCCGAATACGACAACCCGGCCATTATTGGTAGTATTAATACCGTAAAGGTCTTTTCCCGCTCCTGCTGATTCAGCTAATTCTGCCGTTGGCATTTTCATTGCTACTGAAGTCCATGCTTTATTTTGTGCAATATCCACACTTACCAGGAGTGCGTCATCCATGCGATGACAGGCTATTAAATTGCCCCCAGCATCAACGATACTGATTACCATAGGGACTCCGATTTGTTCAGCTTCTTTCTCTGATTTATCAATCAGCTTTTTTGCTATTTCTAAATTAATTTGATCCATATGGGATTCTCCTTTATCAATAATATAATGGCAGCCCTTTTACTATACGAGCAGCATATTGGCCAAACTTTCGTCCATTTTGAAGCGTATTTTTCAAATATGGGTGTGTCTGATTCAACTTCTGATGGTGCACACAAATGTGATGATGCTGATCAATACCTATGCCTACTTGCAAAGGTGAACTCATTGCAGCATTCCATCCAAGTTCAATAAAGTTAATGGATGGATCGCTTTTTTGTAGTAAAAAAGGGACTCCTTCTTCCTCCAATCCTGCAACCACTTCTTTAATTTGTACAGAAGGGAGGGTACGTGCATAAAAAATTGTAATATAAACTTTCTGATTATTCATTATCTTAATACCTCTTTATGGATAGAAGAAAGTACCAGGCCGGTAGCAACTGCATTTCGGGGGCCTTCTGATCCACGAATATTGGCGAAGCCGGCAACGATTCCATACTTACCCAGTTCTTCCGTAATCATTTGTGGTATTTCAAAGTCTAATGCAGATCCTCCAAGCATTACTACAGAAGAAATATGTTTTAAATTACCTGTCGGCAGGATTTTTTTAAGAGAGCGTAAGGCATTGGTAACGAAAACCCTTCGCTTCGCACTACGGCGAATATCTCTGATTTTTTCCATGGATGCTTTTGATGATATAGGAGTCAGTTCCTTTTCTTCCCGAATCACAACTCTTCCGAATGTGTAGGGGGGGAAAGGAGTGTCAGAAAACAACGTGGTCCCGTCTTCCAGTTGCATATGAAACAGACTGACCACTTTTCCTAGAGGATTCTTTTTGATTTTTTCAGCTAGTTCCAGATTTTCCAGTGCCAGTTCAGAATTAATAAGCATCGTAACCATGTCACCAGCACCTGCCAGGTGGGTCGATGTGAGTTTTCCTGTTTCTGTCATCATAGCCGCATCCGTTGAACCACCGCCCATATCAAGTATCACAATAGGCTTTCCTGTGCCAGGGGTGGTCAGAGCTCCACGTATTGCCATTTCTGCTTCTATCCCGCCGACTTCTACTGGTATGCCTGTATCTTTTTTTAATTGAGCAGCTACTCTTTCGACAGGAATACGATCTGTTTTTACCATGGATGCTAAAGCGACGCCGCTCTCCATGGAAAGCTCACCGGCCATCGATCCACTGATGGAAGTAGGAATAACTGCATCAACAGCCAGGAAGTCAGAGATTTTGATTTCTTCAGGGGATTGATCAGTAAGCAAGGAAAGGTCTTGCCGCAGTCCATTGAACATTCCGCCGACATTTGTCCCTGTTTCTCCCTGGACATCGATCAAACTTTCGAGCTTTTCATACGTTTGCATCAAGGTTTCAGCTCCATCATTAATGGAAACACTAAGCTGCTGATTATTCGAGCCTTTTAAAAAAACTTTTCCTGCTTCGATTTTCCGTTCGACTACTTCACCCTGGGGAGTTCGAATCACTACAGCGGATCGGTTGCCGACTAATGCTTTAGCCACTAAAGAGATTTGTTTCGTCTGGTCTGAATCCAGGTCGAAGACGGTAGCAAGCCCATAGGGATTGCTCAATGTACGTATGACATGTCCTGGCAAAGCAACTTCGACGGCAGCCAATTTAGATAGTGGAACTTTTTCAATGAGAGCAACTTCATCCACAATAGGAATTTTTTTGTTCAAGCGGTTGTGGATCAGCACGCCATCGTCTTTTTGTACAACCGCTCCGGTAATAGCAGTTCCTTGATCCATAGCTCTGTTAATCAGATGGGCGACGATTTCATAATCGAATGGATTAGGTACTACAACGATAAACTCCTTATCTGATTTTTCAACTTTTTCCAGCTGGTCAATTAAGATGGTGGTACCTATTCCCAACCCTGCTCCACCAGGTGTATCCGGGTTATGACCGATCATTGAGGATTCGGTTATGATCGTTTCACTTATAAGATCCATAGCTAAGTCTCCAATGACCGGAACAGCATCATTCAGACGAATCAGCTCAATATCATGAAAATGGATCTCGGCCTTCTTCGCGGCTTCCGTTAAAGCAAAGCGGATACCCTTGACATTGTCTATCGTTCCTTTTATACCTGTCGTTTTAACTAAGTATTGGGAAACAAAATGAAGCTGTGTCCCCTGTACTTTTGCAATCGCTACTTCTGTAGATGAATTGCCGATGTCTACGCCAGCCAAAAATTTATCCAATGTAACTAATCCTCACTTTTCCTTAAAGTTCCTCGTCTTTCGTATACATCTGCTGCTTCTCGAATCAGCTCTGCATTTTCTTTTGCAGCATATTCCTCTTCTAACTCATCGGCAATCATTAAAAGTTCTTCCTTGGTTGACCGGTTAGGTCTAAGGGAATTATAAATTTCTAAAATACAGGAGTCAGATATATTAATCATTTCTGCAGCCCGGCGAAAATTTTTAGCAAGTTGTGTCCTTCCTAAGCTTTCACTGATTTCAGCATGCATTTCAAGGGTCTTGGGACTGATACGTAAATCAGCAGATGTTATTTCTCCATGAAGGGCAGCATCTAAAGTTAGATCGTTATAAGCTTTTTCCTTAGGTGTGTATAATAAATCAGGTCTATTTTGACCGAGTGGGTAGTCTTCTCTTGTTAAATTTTTCATTTGCTTTCCTCCTATTATGCTTTAATTGAAAATTCTACCTTTAATTCCATTGGTTTCTTATTTTTCACCAGTGATTTGCATTCTTTTAAATAAAGCAGAGCCGCGGCAGCCTGGTATTTAGGACGAGCCATTTGGTCATTTACTACAGGTACTGGATTTGGACTTTCTCCTAATGCATAAGAAGCGGCATTTCTGCCAATCATTCGATATGTTTCTAATGTAATTAATGGCGATTGAGGGAATAATTCAAAGTTACTAAGGGGATCGAGGTCGCGTTGATGGATTACCGTTGTCCCCCTCGACTGCAATCCTATAGCTATACCAGAACCGCTTAGTTTAGCAGCACCATGTCCCATGAACGCTAGATCTGCTGTGCTCATGCTGCGGATGACCCTTGGAACAGCGCCTTGCTCTTCAATTCCTGAAAGTATTTCCCGAAGAACGGAAATATGGTCAACACCCACAATCGTTTTGTTCATGTCTTTACCAAAAGCAGGGGCGATGGCAACAATTACTTCTTTAGGGTTGGTTCCTTTGGCAGCTGGTCCAATTTCCGTCATGTTCATTTCAATAGAAAAAGTTTCTGTTGGCATCTTTGTTCCTCCTGTTTAGTCAAAGTCTCTCGGACTGATCGCTTGACGAATATTTTTTATTTCATCCCATCTCTCGGGACTAAGCCTGTACCCTGTACCCGGACCTTTGTAATCGTTTTCATCATTTACCGCACTTACAACGACATTATCTTTATTGATAATGGCCGAAGTGTGTAAATAATCTCCTGCAACTCTTTGTTTCAACAAACTAAAAATTCGTTCAGCAGTTGTTTCATATCCGCGGTGTGCAAGGGCGAGTGCTACATCAAATCCTGAAATTCCATCTTGTAAGATACGCTCAGCAGCTTTAAGATCTTCTACAACATTTCTTTGAGGCATATCTTCACTGCTGTTAGCATAAGTTGCGGCATCGACTTCTTCGTCCGTAATAGCAGGAAAGCCGAATTCTTCAAAGATGGCTTGTAATGATTTTGCAGCCTGGTAGCGGACTTCAATCACATCCTCCTCATTTACTGGCTTGAGTCCCCCGTCTACCATCATGTCTCGCTGAATAATCAAGTAGTCGTCAAGATCACTTGAATCCATGTTCGACCCTGCAAACATATCTTCGTTATTTGGGACAGCGCTGAAACCTGAGAAAATAAAATCAGTTCCTGGCAGCATTTGACAAAGCATTTTGGCACTTCGTCTTATTTCGGAATGCGAAAATGTCTGATCATTACCAGAGGCAACTTCCATATCGAACAAAGTAGTTGCTAAGTTTTCAGCCAGTACAGCCCTGATCCCACTTGGTACAGAAGCAGGTATACCAATACAGCTAATCGAACCATTTTGTAAACCTTGTACGCCTACACCCTTGGCCATCATCACGCAGCGTATTTCTAAATAGAGCATCGATTTACCTTCTGCGCCAGCCATTTGGACTTCTGAGCCTGTTCCTGATGTGAAACGCATCTTTGCTCCACGGGAAGCATATGCGGAGGCTAAAAATGATTTTGACCATGGCGTGTCATCCCCATCAATGAACACAGGCTCTGTGCCGTAAATGGAAATTGTTTCAGCGTAAGAGGTTAAACCAAGCATTGCCAAGCGTAGTTCTGTCGCTTCTTCTAGTGAGTCCTGGGTTAAGATTCCACCTCGGGCCGTTTGAGAGCCGACGAGGAGTGCTAATGCGTTGAAAGGAGCATATCTGACAACTCCTACAGTCGTTTCCTGTTCATCAAAACCATAGAGGCCGGCTTCTGCAGCATCTGCTGCCATCAATATTGGGTTATCACGAGTGTTTGTAACATGGCACTGGTTAGATGGGGTTTTTCTTGCCCTCATTTTTTGCAAGGCCATCATCATTTCTACCACATTCATATGATTGAGCACCTCTAGTACCTTAGCCGGAGTCATCCCTTTGGAGATTTCCAGTATTTCTGCACGAGATACATTTATATCGACAAGTTTTCGAGAGATATCCATGCTGTCAAGTTTCATGACTTCTTCAGCTGAAGAAGGGTCGATTGTATAATCCGCTATAAACTGGTCTAACATATCAAAATCTTCCCGCTTTTTTTCATCCAATTCTATAATCTTTCCATCTTTAACCTTTATAGAAGGCTTTGGATCATTAGGGCTTGACATGGCTACGAAGCCCATTTCAGGCCATTCTGTTACAAATCCATCTTTATTGACAGGTCTTTCTTTCAAAATTTCAAATCGTTTAGACTGCAACATAATAGAAATAACCCTCTTTCAATATATATTTGGTAATAATAGGAGAATAACGTTGTTTTTTCACCATCAAATACTTCTTAGGATTAGTAGTTAAATCATGTCCTCACTCCTATATTATTTATATTTATTATAATTTTCTGACTAGTTAAAGTCTCTAGAAAAAATATAGGTATCTTAGTATTTTTTTAACTTTTCCAGTGCTGGAAAGATGCAAAGAAATTAAAAAAACCTGGGAATCTATTATTTTAGATCCCAGGGTTTTCATTAATTTTATGGAACAAAAATATATTGACGGGGCTTTCGTGGGGGCTTTTCTTTGAAGCTGATTAATTAACTTCATCCTTCCAGGTGTTTGAAAGCAAAGGTTTTTAAATGGTTATTCACCGATGGAAGGAGGTTTTACTTCATCCGGGATTCCAGGTTCATAAGACCTTCCTTCCGTGCTTTTATGGAATTCTTCTTTTGCTTTCTCTAAAATATTATTAGGATTTGTGAGTAGATCATAAGCGGTCAGGGCCAACGTTCTTGCTGCGAGGTGCATCCCTTTTAATCCGATCGTAGAACCAAAAGAAGCGGTAGCCTGCCAGGAATGGAGTTGGACGCCTGCTGGTGAACAAGTCGTAAAAACGGACCCTGTCGGCGTAATCCACGAGACATCCCCAACATCTGTAGAAGCTGTAAATGTTTGGCCTTTTTCCCATTCATTATTTTGACATTCAACTGGCAGCAGTTGGACTTCTTCTGTTTCGGAATGAAGGTTGGGATCGAGGGATGTTACCAGCTCCTTCGCAAAATGCTGTTCTTCATCGGTAAAGGTCATGTTGTTGAAGGCTGTCATATTTTCATACATCAGATCATTCAAGTTATAGTTTGGCAGCGTTTCATAAGCAGAAGCAGAGATTTCAGAATGGAATTCTGTTTCTGTCATTAAAGCAGCTCCCTGAGCAATTTTCTTCAATCGTTCCAGCATATGATGCACTTCTTTGCTATTTTTCGCCCGCAAATAATACCATACACTGGCATCTTCCGGAACAATATTAGGAGCTGCTCCTCCATTTGATATGACGTAATGAATACGTGAGCCGTCCAATATATGCTCGCGCAGGTAGTTTGCACCGGTATTCATCAGCTCTACGGCATCCAAAGCACTTCTTCCTGCATGAGGAGAAGCAGCAGCATGGGCCGGGGTTCCTTTGAAATGGAACTTAATAGATACTAAAGCTTGTAAACTTTTATTCATAGTTTGATTGGCAGAGCCCGGATGCCAGGTCAATGCACAATCCAGATCGTCAAAAACGCCTGCCCTGGCCATGAATGTTTTTCCTGACAGCACTTCTTCTGCGGGACAGCCGTAGTAGCGGATCGTACCTTCAAGACGATTGTCTTCCATCACTTTTTTTAATGCTGAAACGGCTTCGACTCCTGCTGTGCCAAGCAGATTATGACCGCATCCGTGTCCGGACCCGTTTGGAGACTGTTCTTCCTTAGCGGTACTAACTTTTTGCGATAATCCTTCTAAGGCATCATATTCACCGAGAACGCCAATTACCGGTTTTCCGTTACCATATTCAGCAATAAATGCTGTTTCCATTCCATCTATGTTTCTTATCTGGAATCCTTCTTCTTTTAGTTTAGATCGCTGTAAATTGGAAGCATATGTTTCTTCGTAAGCCAATTGCGGGTGTTCCCATATATCTTTGGCCATGTCACTAAACTCCGATTGAAAGCTTTCCATCACATCAATCAACTGTTGTTTACTCATCGCTTTGTCACTCCAATATAAATAAATTTAGTGGATCAATCATCATGCTTTATCTTTTTGTTCCTTCATTTTCTGCAAAAGCATGCAAACGACAATGGTGCCGAGGACACACAAAAAGGTTTGGAAAGCCCTGGGTATTGGACCGATATTCACGAATAACCCAAACGCTATTCCAATCGCTCCCCACGAAGGTTTTTGAATAGCGAATTGCGCGATCACCCCTCCAAAAATGGCTGGAAGAACAAACCGAAACGAATCTGTGATAGACGCAGGAAGAAGTGATAATAAGTAAGAGCCGCCCAGGATAACGAATAAAATGATCATAATATTGACGAAAGATGCGGCGGCCATCGCTAAAGTGGAAGTGATTTCTCCTTTTTTTGTACCAGGTTCAGCGCCAACAACGCTTTGAGCAACAGAGGCACAGGGAAGGCACATGTTTCCGATATTACCGGTTAAAAAGGCGAGATATGTCCCAGATACACCTAATACCGGATAATAACTGATAGGTTCGACCACCCATACGATTGCAATGATCGAGGCATAGGCAGCAAAACCGGAAAGAATCGCAGACCATCCAGGATGAAAACCAAGCACAAATGAAAGATAAAGTGGGACCATTAATGTTAAAGTGATCACGGACCAAATCGTCAAACGTCCCCAAAAATGAGATTTCGTATGAAAAGTTTCAAAATCAAGTATCGTTTCTTCAGAGGTTTCCCGGGTATCGATCGTGCTTTCGCTAACCTGATTTCGTCCTGCAGGAATAGACATATTCATCGCCTTCCTTTCTAGTTAAGATATAAAATAGCCGACAGCTATTCCGACTATGATGACTAGACCCAGTGACCACTCTCTTAACCAGGCCCAGTTCAATTTATGGGATATCCACATAATGATCGGCATTACAATGAACGCTGCTACCAGGACGATAGATTCACTGAATCCTTTTACCATTTCCCTGCCTCCAAGATAGCTGAAGGCGCCTATCATTGCGGCAGTTGAGACAGCCTTTAAAGCGTTTACATTTTTGTTTTTGGCTGCGGCTTTATGCTGAATTTTTCCTAGTGACTTCGTGAATAACGCGACAAATAACATCCATCCTATGCCACCGAGGCACATCACCCATACAGCATTCGTAAACGCCTGCCCGGTAAAATTCTCAGAGCCTAAGCCTGCTCCAGCTGCTTCTGAACCCAGGCTTGCGCCTACGGTTTCTATTGCAGCTGAACCAATAATTCCAATGCGCATAAGGGATATAGGATCTCCTATCAATGTCATGAAGGAAATGACAACAAATACAATCGCTAACGAAGGGCCTAACGAGCTGATTGCTCCAGTCCTTATCGCTGCTCTCACCTCATCTGGAGTCATTCCGACAGAAGCACTTGTTTTCGTCGCAAGCCGGATAAATGTGATTGCCTGAAACACAACAATTCCAGCAACGAGTAAAGCGAAAATCCAAAGCCCGGTGCTATTGGCTAATTCCATCACGTTTTCCATGAATTTTTCCTCCTTGTCCTGCAAAAAGCACACGTTCTCCAACAAAGACCACGTTGTATGTAAAAATACTCACCACCCGACTTTAGAGATTTTTGAATATTAATTTTCAATATTATCTGAATAGTATATAATTTCAGATAAAGTATCAATATGGATATCAACAATATTCTGTAAAATTATTGTTGATATCCACATATTTAGGAGGAGACGATGAAAAACATGGAAGGATCCCTTCAGCAATTAAAAGAAGAATACCAAAAGGCTCACCGTGATATGATGAACCTCATGGAAAGTTTTCAGGCAATCAGCTCGACGCTTAATCTGGAAGAAGTACTGAAAAAAATCATGTGCTTTACTACCGATATATTTAAGTCAGCCAATGCAGGCTATATTCAGCTGTACGATTCAGTTTCCGAAAAATTGGTTGTCAAGGCGTATACCGGTTTTAACGAGAACATTCAATCGTTCAAAGTAAGAGTAGGTGAATCCATTACCGGAAAAGTCTTCAAAGACGGGTTTGTCAAACTCATTTATACGGAAAAAGAGATTTATGGCAGCATGGATAATTTAAGCAAAGAAAACTTCGACCACCTTCAAAAAGCCCAACTATATAGACAAGATATAAAATCGCTTATGTCCGTACCTATCTCCTACCGTTCAAAGCGAATCGGCGTAATGACACTTCATTGTTACGACACAGAGGAAGGGCTGAGCGAAACCGACCTCCTGCTCCTGCAAAGTTTCACTTCCCAGGCGGCTATCGCGATTCATAATGCGCAGCTTCATTCGGATGTACAGGAAAGCTTGAACGAAATCACCAGCCTGTCTGAAAAACTCCAGGAAGCCAATGATCTGCTGGCAAGAAGAACAGAAATCCATAATCTCCTTACACGATTATCTATTCAGAACAAAGGATTGAATGTGGTCTTAACAGAGATGAATCAAATGATGGAAAACAGCGTCATTTATGCAGATTATCTCGAAGGAAAACACCATCCTCAACATAAGCGACCCATGACAGAATGCCTGGATGATATTTTCCTTCTATTTGCCGGCCGGACAGAACCTGCTTATGTCACGGTCGATGGCCAATGGGAGACTACGTATTATGTACATCCCATTCGATCGGGCACTGTCTTTCTTGGATGTATTATGACAATAAAAGGCACCGCCTTATCTCAGCTTGACCGACTCATTATTGAACAAGGCGTACCTATTCTTGCGCTGGAAGTCATGAAGCAGCGATCACAGACAGAGATCAAGTATAAAAAAACGTATGAACGTTACCATCAATTTTTAAGCATCAACAATCCTCAACAAGCAGAAATGGCAGCAAATGATCTGGGTATATCCCTGCACTCATATATTCAGACGACCATCATTGAACTGGACGGCAATGTTGATCTCCACGCTTTGGAAAACGAAACACTGCTTTTACTCGCACATCTGAAAAGCAAGGTCGGCGCCAAAAACAGCCTGCTATTCAGCTATAACAACAAAATCACCTTTTTTTATTCAACTGACAATGCAAGCAGTGGAGCATACATGAGAAAGGCTATTCAAGAAAGCATAGAATGGTGGAATGAGCGTTATACCGTATCAGCGAGGGCAGGCATCAGCTCGGGTGACTATATTCCAGGTCAGGCTAAGAAAAACCAGGAGAAAGCAGAGCAGGCTCTTTTATACTTAAAAAAACAGAATAAGAAAGGGGTCCTCCATTACCGTGATATTGGAATCAGCCGCTTGTTTATCAACCATCCGCCAGAGGATATCGATATGTTCCTGCATGAGACGCTTGCACCGTTATGGACAGAAGGCGACAAGCATTCTGATCTCTTCCACACCCTATGCACCTATGTCCAGAATAACCGCTCCATGGCAGTAACTGCTAAAGACCTTCATATCCATACGAATACCCTCTACCACCGGATCAAAAAAATTGAGGAACTCCTTAATATAACTTTGAATGAGTATAAAGACTATTTGAAAGTTCAGCTCTCTGTCTATCTGTACCAAACCTTTCATGAATAAAGGGAAGGCAGTCCATCTTAAAAGAGTTTTTAGATTGAACCAAATAGAAAGACCGTTCGCGTTCCTTATTCAAACAAAAGATATAAGAATAAAAGTTTACAAGAATAATGCTAACGCTTACATTATGCTTGACATCCTCCTGTCAACCGATTAATCTGAAAATAATTACAATTTCAAAGCGGATGACCGTTGTAGGAGAGGCAGGATGAAGCTGCCGCCGAAGGAGCAAATTCCAAAAATGACCCTTGGAGCCAATCTCTCAGGTATACAGAACTGCAGCGTGACGCATCTCTGGAGAGAGCGTAAGAATGATTACGCCACCAAAGGGGAAGACTTCACATGGACAATGAAGCTTAAACTCTCAGGTGAAAGGACAGAGAAGGGTAGAACACTACCTTTTTTTGTCCTTTTTTGTATGGGCAAACTTGGAGAGACTTGCAAGTTTAAATCAATTTATCAAAGGAGGAACGACAGTGAATACGAATGGGAATAGATATCGAGCGAGGTTATTAATTACCTGTCCAGAGAAACCGGGCATTATATCAGATGTGACGAGTATATTGGCTGATCACCATGCAAATATCGTTACATTCGATCAGCATACCACAGACCCTCAAGATGGCATTTTTTTCATGAGGGCTGAGTTTGAATTAAAGGATTATGAAGATTCTTTTGGGAAAATAAAGGAAGATATGCATGGGTTAGCCGAAGAATATCCGATGGAATGGGAGTTAAGCAGTAGTAAAGAACGAAAGCGAATGGCCATCTTTGTTTCAAAGATGGATCATTGCCTGATGGAGCTGATCTGGCGATGGCGCTCAAACGAACTCCCGGTAGATATCCCGATGGTTATTAGCAATCATCCGGATTTGAAAGAGGAAGTCGAGTCTTATGGTATCCCTTATTACTACATTCCAGTGACGAAGGAAACGAAGGCCCAGGCTGAACAACAAGCTTTGGAATTGCTGAAAGGGAAAGTGGATTTTGTTGTCCTGGCAAGGTATATGCAAATTCTTTCTCCGAATTTCATTTCCCACTTTCCTAATCAGATTATTAATATCCATCATTCATTTTTACCGGCATTTGTGGGCGCTAACCCTTATGCGCGGGCATTCAACCGTGGTGTCAAGTTAATCGGGGCAACTGCTCATTATGTCACAAATGACCTCGATGAAGGTCCGATTATCCATCAGGATGTACAGCAAGTCGATCACCGCTATACCACGGAGGATCTGAAAACATCCGGGCGTCACGTGGAAAGAAGCGTGCTTGCTCAAGCGGTATCCTGGCAGCTTGAAGATAGAATCATCGTGCATGGTAATAAGACGATTGTATTTACCTGATCGCTGGCAGTCACCGGCTCGGGAAGAAGTGGTGGTAAGCCCACTCAAAGTGTAAAAATAATTTTGTAAAAGCAAGCAAAGCCCTGCAACATACAGGTGCTCTGCTTGCTTTTCTATTAGTCATGGTTTGCGCTATTTCAACAACTTTAGAGATTAGAGGCGAAATTACTATAAAGATAAGAAGGTAAGTCCGTGATTTTGCAAAAAAAATTTATTGATCAAACGATTGATCCAGGAGCTAAATTAATGGATGAAAACGACATATGGCGAGTGAAAAGAGGCACCTTCGACAAAACCTGTCCGGTTTTGGGTGTGCAAATTGGAAACCTGTCACCAGCTCATTATACAATAAGGGTACAGAATATTTCGACAGTAGGAGCGTGGAGAAATGAGTGATTGGATGATGGAGTTGAAAAGTAATATCCCTGAACAGCGGATATTGACGGAGTTAGCAGACCGATATAGTTACAGCTTTGATGCTTCTTTCGGGGAGCATTTGCCTGAGGTGGTGGTACAAGCAAAAAGTAAAGAAGAAGTCGTCCAAATTGTGCGTATCGCCAACCGATATAAGGTGCCGGTTTATCCCCGGGGGCAGGGGACATGTCTGAGTGGCGGCCCGTTGCCGGTGCATGGAGGAATCGTGCTCGACCTTTCTCAATGGCCGGAAAAAATTGACCTTAATGTAGAAGACCTTACCGTCAACGTATCGCCCAGCGTATTGACGGCGAATATCAACAAAGAAGCGGAAAAACACGGCCTGATGTATGCGCCTGATCCAAGCAGTGCCCATGTAGCCACCATCGGAGGGAACCTCGGAGAAAATTCCGGAGGGCCGCGTGGTCTCAAGTATGGTGTAACGAAAGACCATGTGTTGGGCCTTGAGCTGGTGACACCGGAAGGAGAAATTATCCGGACAGGAGGGCAGACCATCAAAAATGTCACAGGGTATGATTTAACGAAGTTGATTGTGGGATCCGAGGGCACCCTTGGCGTCATTACAGAAGCAACCCTGAAACTGATGCCAAAACCCCGGGCTGAGCAAACGGTGACGATTTCATTTGATGAGGTCCGTACGGCCGGACTTGCAATATCCCAAGTGTTAACATCAGGAATTCTGCCATCAAAAATGGAAATCATGGACCAGGCCTGCATCCGTGCAGTGGAAAGTTTTCAACCAGCAGGTCTGCCGGTTGATGCAGAGGCTATCGTCATCATTGAACTCGATGGCCACTCGCAGACGCTCGAAATAGAAACAGATCTGGTCCGGGAGATTATGAATGAAATCGGTGCTAAGGATATTTTGATCCCAAAAACGAAGGAAGAGGCCAATCAAATCTGGCAATCCAGAAAACAAGTATCACCTGCCATTGCTAAAATCAAACCAACGAAAGTGTCAGAAGATGCTACCGTTCCCCGCAGTAAAATTCCTGATATGATGGACCGCTTAAATGAAATTAGGGAAAAGTACAATGTAGAGCTTGTCGTTTTTGGGCATGCCGGTGATGGCAATCTTCATCCGAATATTTTATGTGACCAACGGGATAAGGAAGAAATGCGCCGGGTGGAGCAGGCGGTGGAAGCGATTTTCGAAGCAGCCATCGATCTCGGTGGAACTTTATCTGGGGAGCATGGAATCGGCACAATGAAAGCTCCTTTTATGGAAAATGAATTAGGAGCCGTGGGAGTTGAAATGATGAAGCGGATCAAAGACAGCTGGGATCCGAACCATATCATGAATCCCGGGAAAATTTTCGCAGAAAAAGGGCAAAAGCTGGTGTTGACGGATGACTGATATATTGAGTCTCCAGGAAAAAATCAATTACGATAAAACGTTTGACTGTGTGCAATGCGGCTATTGTCTGCCGGCCTGCCCTACTTACGAAACGATGGAACGGGAAACCCATTCGCCAAGGGGGCGTATCAATTTGGTGAAGCTGGTGGCAGAAAATAAGGCTTCGATTGAAGATTTACGGGAACCGATTGAAAAATGCCTGGGCTGTATGGCATGTACCACGGTTTGTCCGACTAACGTACAGTATGGTCAGATTTTAGAAGGAGCAAAAGAAGTCATTGAGGATCAACGTTCTGAAGCAGGAGAGCGAAGTAGAATAGAGGATTTTTTATTTGAGTCGTTCTTTCCTTCTGGAAAATGGATGCATACACTCGGGAATCTGACCTGGTTTTATCAAAGGTCAGGCTTGCAGGCTGTTGCCAACCGATTATCGCTCACACAGGCTGCCCCACTTCATTTAGAAAAGTTTGAGCGGGTAATACCGGCACAGCCTTCCCCAAAAATGCGGGCAAAGCGTGCGAACCACTATCAACCAGAGATTCCAGCGACAGCTACAGTTGCTTTTTTTACCGGCTGTGTCATGGATGGGATGTTCTTTGAAACCAATCAGCATACCATTGAACTTTTAGTTCGATGCGGGCTGGAAGTCATTCTGCCAGAGGAGCAGACATGCTGCGGGGCTCTTCATGCGCATGCAGGTAAAATCGACGACTCCAGAAATTTGGCAAAACGTAATATCGAAGCGTTCGAGGAATCGGAGGCAGCTTATATTATTAACAATGCGGGAGGCTGCGGCGCCCGTTTGATCGAGTACCACCATTTATTTGAGGAAGGGTCCGACTGGTATGAACGGGCGAAGCGGTTTGTTTCTAAAGTAAAAGATATTTCGCAGATTCTTATAGAAGTGGAAGAACTGGAATTCACTAAACCGATTAACCGTACGGTAACCTATCAGCCTTCCTGTCATATGACCAATGTACAAGGTGTTAAAACGCCGCCACTGGAGCTGATCAAAAAAATACCCGGAATTACGTTGAAAGAATTGGACAGGCCGGACTTTTGCTGTGGCTCAGCAGGTATCTATAATATTATCAATTATGAGGATTCCATGGAAATATTGGATGTGAAAATGAAAGATGTGTGTGGGACGGATCCGGAATCTATCATTACTACTAATCCAGGGTGTCTGTTGCAGATGAAGCTTGGAATCGAGCGGGAAGGTGCAACAGACACAATGGATGCTGTCCATCTGGTCGATCTTTTGCTAGAGGCGGGGCCGTGCGTGAAATAATGAAAAAAGAGGCTGGGGCAAAAAGAATATAATTTAAATAAATCCCGAACAAATTCCACTGAATTGTTCGGGATTTATTTATTCAACAATATATGAAGGACCGCTTCGTCAAAATACTTCGCTTTCCGCGGGCACGGCCTCAGCCTCCTCAGAAAACACAGACCGCTTTCTTCCGGGGTCTTCAGACTCGTGCTGTTCCCCCAGGAGTCTACGTATTTTGACTACGCTCACTCTTACCCTTCTCAAATTGTCTTTTCTGTTAACCGATATACTTTTGTCTCAGTCTCTTTACTAGTTTCTTCTATTATATAGATCTCAATTTGTTGAGGATTAACCGCTGCTCAACAGATGCTACCAGCCTTCTTGTGTCAGCCACCGTATCCGGGTTGATACTTACACTATCAATCCCTTCCTGGATCAGGAATTCTGTGAATTCAGGGTATAAAGATGGTCCCTGACCACAAATCGAAACGGTTTTATCATGTTTATGCGCAGCATGGATCAACATTTTGATCGCTTGTTTGACAGCAGGGTTACGCTCATCGAAATATCCCATCGTGTTCAAAATGCCGGAATCGCGGTCTGAGCCAAGAATCAACTGGGTCAGGTCATTGCTTCCGATGCTGAATCCGTCGACTAATTGGGCGAAATCCTCGGCCTGGAAGATGACAGATGGTACTTCTGCCATGATCCATATTTTGAACTGCTGGTCCTGCTTCAGACCTTCTTCAGCCATAATTTCTTTGACGCGTTCTACTTCCCAGGTCGTGCGGACGAAAGGAAGCATCGTCCAGACGTTGACTAAGCCGTATTCGTCACGGACTTTTTTAATGGCCCGGCATTCCAGACGGAAACCTTCCTCGTATTCAGGAGAGATGTAGCGGGAAACCCCACGCCAGCCAATCATTGGATTTGCTTCAATCGGTTCTACTTCCTCGCCGCCTTTTAGACCCCGGAATTCATTGGACCGGAAGTCGCTTAGACGAACGACGATCGGCTTTGGATAGATGTCCTGGGCTACCTT
Source organism: Thalassobacillus devorans MSP14 (assembly GCF_000496835.1). Taxonomy (GTDB): domain Bacteria; phylum Bacillota; class Bacilli; order Bacillales; family Halobacillaceae; genus Thalassobacillus; species Thalassobacillus devorans_B. The sequence continues at coordinate 418,901 of NZ_KI543237.1, read as the reverse complement.
TGTTATTCCCTCTGCCATTTTATCGATAAATTGTTTTTCTTCGCCGTTCTTTAACAGGTACATCGGATGGGCGCCGACCAGGTGAGTGAAAATGAACTCGGTACGCATCAAACCGATGCCATCAAAAGGAAGGTTCTTGTACTTGCCGATTAAATCAGGTTCACCAAGGTTCATATAAACTTTCGTCCCTGTAATCGGGGCCAGCTGGTGCAGGTTAATTTGTTCTGTCCCAGATGACTCTATGTTTCTATCATTCTTAGTTTCTTCCTGTTTGTCTTCCAAAATTCCCTGATAGACTACACCCCGGGTCGCATCAACGGTCACTTCCATACCTTCTGCCAGGACGTCAGTCGCGTTGTTTGAACCGACGATACAAGGTATGCCGAATTCCCGTGAAACGATAGCTGCGTGGCACGTCCGTCCACCTTCATTTGTAACCACGGCCGCTGCTTTTTTCATGGCAGGCATCATATCCGGGTTCGTCATGATGGTAACCAGAATATCACCATCTTCCACCTTGGATATTTCCGTGATATCTTTGATTTTTCGTACCTTTCCACTTCCTGTTCCTGGAGAAGCAGCCAGTCCGCGTAACAGTGACACTCGGTTCGATTCTGCTTGAGCTTGTTCTATCACAGTTGTTTCCTCCTCTTTTAATGTGGTGATCGGTCGTGCTTGTAGAATATATAGTTCATCCGTGTCGCTATCGATCGCCCACTCAATATCCTGCGGGGAATTGTATAACCTTTCAATCCGAAGGGCGTCGGTAGATAGCTGATCGATTTCTGTTTCCGTCAGGCACTGTTGGGTCACGAGATCCTCTCCTAAAAATTCTTTAACAGCGACTTTGGTAGTTCCAACGGATTTTTCATTTTTCACGATCAAAAAATTTTTCGTAGCAATATGTTTTTCTATTACCTGGTTGTCTCGTTTATCAACGATGTATTCATCCGGGGAGACCATCCCCGACACCACGGATTCACCTAATCCCCAGCTGGCATTGATCATCATTTGATTATGGTCTTCCGTTATTGGATTCGAGGTGAATAAAACTCCTGCTTTTTTACTGTTCACCATTTTCTGCACGACAGCGGATAACGAAACATCAAAGTGATCAAAATGCTGTTTTTCACGATAGTAGATCGCACGTGCTGTCCAAAGAGAGGCCCAGCATTTTTTTATGTGGTGAATGACTTCTGTAATTCCTTCAATCTCAAGGTACGTATCCTGCTGGCCAGCGAAGGAGGCTTCCGGTAAATCCTCTGCTGTGGCAGAACTGCGAACTGCTACAAACAGGTCATCCACTTGAAGGTTGCGTTGGAATTGTGCGTATGCTTCACGGATTTCCTTGTCGATCGGTTCTAAAATATCGGTTTTAAGGATCAGGTTTCTGATTTCAGCACTCGTAATTTGAAGCTGTTCATGATTCTCAATATCCAGCCCATTGATCAACTCGAGTATGTACTTATCCAGGTTACGCTCGGCAATAAAGTCACTGTATGCTTTGGCAGTGACGCAAAAACCAGGAGGGACCTTGACACCTCCGTTTATCAGTTCACCCAGGTTAGCACCTTTCCCGCCAACGAGGGGGATGTCTTCCTTGTGAATTTCTTCAAACCAACGAATATACGGCTGCTTAATCAATTTCTATCTCCTCCATATCAGATTTGCAATTTAGTATAACACATTAATTTTATTGTGTCATACTTTTATTCGTATATATTAATAAAATGAGCACTTTTAATAGAGGAAGAGACGCTGATTTGTTGATTGACTTGCTATGGGTTAGAATGAAAATGATTTCAAACGAAGGCAGCAGGTGGTTGATATGAACGACAGACAAAAAGAATTGATACGAATATTAGCGTTGCATTCCGACGGCTACAAACAGGTGAAGGAGCTTGCGGGTGAACTGGATTGTTCAGAAAAAACGGTGCGCAACGATCTGAAAGCAGTCGAGGTTTTTTTGCAAGCTTATCCTGCCGCTTCGCTTATCCGTAAGCCTGGACTGGGCGTTCGTTTATCTATTAAACAGGAAGAAAAGTCCCGGTTATTTGACCAGTTGTATCACTCGGAAATTAAGTCTCCCGACGACCGCCTGCTTGAAATAACTTACCATTTGCTGGTCAATGACCGGCCTGTTACCTTGACGCAATTGGCTGATACCTATTTCGTCAACAAAAATGTAATTAAAAATGATTTAGCCATGATTGCCCGCTGGCTGGAACGATTTAATCTTGAATTGACCTCCCGGCAGCGCCTCGGTCATATCATCCAGGGCGGGGAGCTGCAGAAACGGAATGCGTTAGCCCGTCTTCCGGAACTCGTTTCTTCCAGTGCAGGGAACAATAAAGAGATAGTAAACTTGTTTCCTTCCTATGAGGTGAACATTGTCCGGCAGTTTCTCAAGGAAATGCAGCACCATTTTTCTGTGCTAAAGGGAGAAGGAGACTTCGAAAGTCTCCTGATTCATGCCTTAGTCATGATCAAACGCACAGCCCAGCGTGCACCGATTCAGCTGGAAAGCGCCGGGGAAGCTAATGTGGCAGAGACAGAAGAATACGGGATAGCGACCTGGTTTTTGAAGCGGTTGGAGCGAACGCTTAACATGCCATTTCCGGAAGAAGAACGTGTTTACTTTGCGTTACATCTATTAAGCAGCAGAGGAACCCACCATCCCTTTAACCAAGCAAAGGGCTCCGGGGTAACGGAAATCGTTGAAGAATTAACTTCAAAATTGCAGAAGCTTACGCTGGTTGATTTTTCTGCCGATCAGACGCTGATGGCCGGACTTCACACCCATATGGAACCGACGATCAGCCGGATCCGGTTCGGGTTCACAATCCAGAACCCACTGCTCAGCGAGATTAAGAAAAAGTATCCTTACATGTTCAGTATGGTCATGCTTGCATTGGAAGAGGTAGAAACAGAATATCATCTGACTTTTCCGGAAGAAGAAGCAGCTTACCTGGTGCTTCACTTCCAGGCAGCCGTCGAACGATTGCATAGGAAACGGAATCAAGCAAAAAAAGTGCTGATCGTCTGCGATCTCGGTGTCGGTATGTCCCATTTACTGCAGGCAAAACTTGAACAGTCGTATACAGGATTTGATGTGATAGCTGCTGTAGGGGAATGGCAGCTGGAAGAAACCCTGCGGGAACAGCCGGTTGATTTAATCGTCTCGACCAAACCGCTTCCAGAGGTCGATGTACCCAACCTGGTCGTTTCCCCGTTGTTAGAAGGTAAGGATAAAAAGCGTCTCGATGAGTTCTTGCAATCGATGGAAAACGAGGTCCAAGCCGATCAGGCGATGGACACACTTATCGAGCTGATCGATGAAAAATTCATTTATTTAGGTGTCCAGCAAGAGCACCGGTTTGAAGTTGTCGAACTGCTTGCCAATGGATTAATGGAACAAGGAAGGGTAACCTCGGTTTTCCCGCATAGCGCGTTAGCCAGGGAACGTTCGTCTGCGACATCCATTGGTGGCGGCATCGCTATTCCCCATGCCCACTCGGAGGAGGTGCACCGTTCCACTGTCGCGATGGCTGTGCTGCGTGAACCATTGGAATGGGGAAGGGAACAGGTTTCCGTTGTGTTTCTTTTGGCGATAGCAAAGGATGACCAGGTGATGACGAAGCCACTTATCCAGGCGATATCCACCATTAGTGAAAACCATGAATTAGTCCATAGGTTAACAGAAGCAGGAGATGCCACGGAAATTATGTGGCTGCTCGATCAATAATTCATTTTTACCGGAGCTACGGTAAAAATGAATTATTTTTTATGGCGAAAATTGTCGTATCATAAGGTTACAAATAAAAAAGAGTGAGGTGGAAACACATGAAAATACTAGCTGTAACCGCGTGTCCGGTTGGAATCGCTCATACGTATATGGCTGCTGAAAACTTGCAAAAAGCAGGCGAAGAAATGGGCGTTGATATCAAAGTGGAGACACAAGGTTCGATAGGTGTTGAGAACGCGCTGACCGATAAAGATATCGAGGAAGCAGACGGCATCATCATCGCCAGTGACAAAGAAGTTTCCAAGGAACGTTTTATCGGGAAGAAACTCGTAGTCGTAGGCGTACAGGAAGGAATCCGTGATCCTAAAGCGCTGATCCAGCGTATTCAGGAAGGAAATGTATCCGTTTACAAAGCGGGTGCGGCTTCCGTAAATGATGTGAAAAAACAAAAGAAGGAAAAAGAAAATCCAATTTATCGTCACTTGATGAACGGGGTATCCTACATGATTCCGTTTATCGTTGTCGGGGGACTTTTGATAGCGCTCGCATTAGCACTAGGCGGTGAACAGACACCTGGAGGTCTTAAGATTCCAGAGGATTCATTCTGGAAGCAGATTGAAGCATTAGGTGGAGCATCGTTTACATTCATGGTACCGATTTTGGCCGGTTTCATTGCTGTCAGTATTGCTGACCGTCCTGGTTTAGCGCCGGGTGTCATCGGCGGGTATATCGCTGCCAATGGAAGTTTTTATGGAAGTGAAGCAGGAGCCGGTTTCATTGGTGGTATCATCGCCGGGTTCTTAGCAGGTTATGTTGTTTTAGCTATCAAGAAAATCAAAGTACCGCAGGCTGTACAGCCAGTCATGCCGATTATTTTCATTCCGATTCTGGCGTCCCTGGTTGTCGGATTGCTGTTCATCTTTGTGATCGGTGCACCGGTTGCCAGTGTATTTGAAGGACTGACCGGATGGCTTGAAGGCATGCAGGGTACAAGTTCAATTGTATTGGCGATGATTCTTGGTGCCATGATCGCTGTCGATATGGGTGGACCATTTAACAAAGTTGCGTTCTTATTCGGTGCTGCCATGATCGCAGAAGGTAACTATGGCATCATGGGACCAATCGCAGTTGCCATCGCTATCCCGCCAATCGGCATGGGATTGGCCACTTTCATCAATAAAAAGAAATACCAGCAGGCCGAGCGCGAAACGGGTAAAGCATCGTTTACGATGGGATTATTCGGTATCACCGAAGGCGCAATTCCATTCGCGGCTCAGGATCCGCTCCGCGTCATTCCGAGTATTGTTGTCGGTTCGATGACAGGGTCCGTAATCGCGATGCTGAGCAATGTCGGTGACCGTGTCGCCCACGGCGGCCCGATTGTGGCGGTCTTGGGAGCAGTAGACAACGTGTTGATGTTCTTTGTTGCATTAGCTGTCGGGGTCGTCGTCACCGCGTTCATGGTCAACTTCTTGAAAAAAGATGTGGCCGTAACTGGTATGCCAGCTGGAGAAACAGCTGTGGAGGATGAATCTGTTGAAAAACCTGATGCAGAAGCTACAGATATTGAAGCTGAGAAGCCAGAACAGCCAAAAGAAATTACGAAACTGACGGACATCACAACACCTGAATTAATTAATATCGATTTGGCAGGAACGAGTCGTGATGACGTCATTGATGAACTGATTGACACATTGAATGCAGAAGGCATACTCGATTCACAGGCAGATTTCAAACAAGCGATCCTGGATCGTGAACAGGAAAGCAGCACAGGACTTGGCATGAACATCGCCATCCCGCATGGAAAATCAACTGCTGTCAAAAAGCCAGCCGTCGTGTTCGGTATCAAGCGTGACGGTGTCGACTGGAACAGCATGGATGGTACCGATGCGAAACTCATCTTCATGATTGCTGTGCCAAAAGAGCGCCAGGGCGATGACCATTTGAAGATCTTACAAATGCTATCACGTCGCTTGATGGATGAGAAGTTCAGAGATGAGTTACTGAATGTGGAGACGAGAGAAGAGGCTTATCGTTTGTTGGAAACGATACGGTAAGAAGGAAGCGAGCAGATTAGATGTCTGCTCGCTTTTTTTGAGGAAGTGTAACCAGGAACGCGACCTGGGTTTTGGAAAACCCCTTTACCATAAAGAGAGGATAACGTATGCTTGTCGATAATAGTTGGTGGAAATAGGGAGGGGGCAATTTGATGGAAAGTGAAAAACGGTTGATGAGTTTAATAAATTCAGTCCGAGTGTTAAATTCAACGCGCGACCTTTCCGAGGTATTGGAGCAGTTGATCAGAGAGGTACTTAATGTGATTGGTGGCGCGAATGCAAGCGTGCTGTTCCTTTACGACGAACAATCGGACATGCTCTATGCTAAAAGTGCTATCGGCTTTGATATGGATTATATGCAAGAAATAAAATTACGCCCAGGCGAAGGCATGAGTGGACGGACATTCTTATCTAAGGAAGGTAGAATTTTCTCTTCTCCCTCCGATACAGCTTATGGTATGTCTAATATATCATCAAAAACAGAGCAGACTTACGCGAGCTCCTTAGGAAGAATGGAATATCCGGTCAGTGCTATTTGTGTGCCATTAATCACTAATGGGGAGTGTATCGGCGTTCTGACCGTAGATATTTTCGAAGAAGATATACAATTCGATGATTCCGATCTGCAATTACTTGAAACATTTGCAGGCCAGGCGACCATTGCTATTGAAAATGCTACATTATTTTCTCAAAATGAACGGACTAAACGGATTCATGAAGAGCTCTCCAGGGTATCCTTGTCAAAAGGTGGACTAAAAGACATTACTGTTTCCCTTTCCAACCTGATTGAAAAGCCGGTTATGGTATTTAATGAAGTATTGGAAACGCTGGCTGTTTCAGAGCAGCCTATTGTCTCTTTAGCCAAAGATTTAAAGAACAATTATACTTCGTTACTGGATGAATCTGTATTTCAAACAAAACTGAATTCTCAGCTGATCTTCCTCAAAGATAAGGAATACCTGGTCTATTTTTTCCCCATACACACAGAGGTGCGTTCGTTTGGACTGCTTACGATACTGGTTGAAAAGGGTACCAGTCTTGACCCTCTGGATCGTTTCGCAATTGAGCAGGCGGTTACGGTGTTCGCTATGGAAATCGATCGGCAGGAGCGTCTGGTTGCAGAGGATTTCAGTTATTCAGGTACCATATTAGAGCGACTGATCCATGACCCGTATGACGATTTATCATCAATTAACCTTGCTAAAATTAATTTCCCGGAATTGGATCACCATCATTATGTAGTGGCCCAGCTTTATATTAAACATCCATTGCTCGCTTTTGAAAAAATCGCTGATAAGAAACAGCAAATGATGCGGATTATTTACCGGGAAGTTTCCCGTTTACCATATAAAACACTGGTATATGACCGCAATCTGGAAGTGACGATGATGTTCACCGTTTCCGCAAGATTAGATGAAAACCAGGTTTATCATCAGTTGGAAAGTCTATTTGAAACCATAATCAAGCTGGGAGCAGAGCAGTTGGAGCTCACCAATAACGTAGGATTCGGTCAGGTGGTAGAAAAGTTGAAAGATGTGCGTATTTCCTATCACGATGCCAGGCGTTGTATAGAGTTTTTGCAATCGACGTATAAGGAGAAATACATGCTGAATTACCAACAACTTGGGCCTTATCGTCTTTTCTTGAAAATGGATCGGAAAGAATTACGCGAATATACTAATGATGTTTTAGGGGTAATCAAAAGATACGATAATAGAAATGAAACAGAACTGCTAAAAACTTTGAAAACTTATTTAGATACGAATCAAAGCATGACTCAAAGTGCCAAGAAACTGTATGTCCACGTCAATACCATCAAATATCGTTTAAAAACTATATACGAGCAATTGGGTTTGGAAAAATTAAATGGGCAAAAAGCCTTTGAACTTCAGCTTGGATTGAGTATTTTAGAATATTTAGATGAATAGAATCAAGATTGTGGGTAACCGACAAAAATAATTGTTTATATTTGTCGGTTACCCATATGTTTTATCGTCCTGAATTATCTTATAATTTTGACTATTACATCAAAGAGGACGTGAATTTATGCAGCCCATTTATATTGTTTTGTTACTTGTTGCCATCATCGCATTAGGGGAAGTACTTTCGTTATCTACGAGAGCGAAGATTCCCACCTTATTGGTGGTCATCGCCACAACATTCGTATTGCTTCAGACAGGTATTTTGCCTGAATCATACATTGAAGCATCTACATTTGTTGCTGCCGGTAGTGTGCTTGTTCCGGTCTTAATTGTACACCTGGGGACATTAATTCCATTACCAGTGATAAAAAAACAGTACCAGGCAGTACTCATTACCGTAATAGGATTAATTATTTCGGTCGTGACTATGCTTTCTCTCATAACGCTGTTTTTCGATTACAGTACTGCTGTAGCTGGTGCTGGTCCACTGACAGGGGGGATCATCGCCTACATCGTGACTTCAGAAGGTTTGACTGCAGCAGGCTACACCTCCATTGCAGCTATACCGGTAGTTGTTTTTGCTCTGCAAAACCTTGTCGGCATGCCGCTCACTTCGATTTTATTGAGTAAATATGCGCTAAGCATTCGTGATAGTCTGGCTGATGAAGCAGTAGCAACCACAGAACAGCCAGACAGTCCATTGGCAGCGGATCCAGATAAAAAGCTGATTATACCAGCACGCTTCATGCAAAGTCACTTTTTCATCCTCTTCCTGTTATTCATTGGAGGTGCTCTGGCTACCTGGCTTGGCAGTATCACTGGCATCAACTACAGCCTCTGGTCACTGGCAATTGGGGTAGCGGGCTCTGCGTTTCGCTTTTATCCAGACCGTGCTCTTGATAAATCGAATAGTACCGGTCTTGCCATGGTGGCATTGATCATCGTAGTCATCAATTCCCTTGTGGGCATCACCTGGGATCAGGTCGTATCGGCTTTATTGCCTGTTATCTTCATTATTGTCATCGGTACAACTGGTCTTATCATCGGCGGCATTATTGGCGGAAAAATTTTTAAATGGAAACCGACGAAATCGATTCCTGTCGTGTTAACAGCACTATACGGTTTTCCTGGTGATTATCTGATAGTAGAAGAAGTGAGCAGAAGTGTTGGACGCAATGAAGCGGAGCAGCGACGGATTATGAATGAACTCGTAGCACCCATGCTGATCGGCGGGTTCACTTCTGTCACGATAGGCTCCATTGTTATCGCAAGTATTTTAATAGGAACGCTATAAAAAAGGAGAATGATAATATGTCTTACACATTGATTACAAATGGAACGTTGATAGATGGGAAAGGGAACGAGCCAGTTCAGGAAGCAGCTGTTTTAATTAATGGAAACAAAATTGAACAGGTTGGATCAGTAACTGATGTAAAAGTCCCGGAGGATGCCAAAGTCATCGATGCGGAAGGAAAATATATTTTACCTGGTTTGATTGATACCCATGTCCATATGGCAATGGAATTAAAAAGCATCCAGGACACGATCCTGACGCCGTTTTCTTATCGTTTTTATGAAAGTGTCCACTATATGAAAAGGACGCTCGATGTTGGAATCACATCGGTTCGCGATGCCGGTTTTTCCGATCTCGGTATGAAAAAAGCAGTGGAAGATGGAGTGGTCGAAGGCCCCCGCATGCAAGTAAGCATCAATCCTATTACGACTACTGGCGGTCATGGTGACAACTGGAATCGGTCCGGGTTCGATACGACGATGCAGACTTATCCGGGGATGCCATATGCCATTTGTGACGGAAGAGAAGAAGTAAGAAAGACGGTACGTCAAATGCTGCGTGCAGGGGCGGACGTTATTAAAGTCCATGCGACGGGCGGTGTCTCAAGCCCGACGGATCATCCTGAGTTCACGCAATTTTCCCTGGAGGAACTGGAGGTCATGGTAGAAGAAGCGCAGTTCCGAAAAGGGATAAAGGTTATGGCTCATGCTCAGGGAGCGGAAGGGATCAAAAATGCAATCCGGGCAGGTATCTATTCTATCGAACACGGCATCTATATCGATGACGAAGCGATCGAACTGATGCTGGAAAACGGTACATTTTTAGTACCGACTCTTCTTGCGCCTGTGTCCGTGCTGGAGTCCAGCAAAGAAAATGACCGCATGGCGCCTTATGCTGTTGCAAAATCAAAAGAAGTCATTGAAGCTCACAAAGAGAGTATCGCGAAAGCATACCAGGCAGGAGTGAAAATTGCTATGGGAACAGATGCAGGTGTGATGGCTCATGGTACCAATCTCAGAGAACTTGGACTGATGTGTGATATCGGCATGTCTCCGATGGAAGCACTGGTCGCTACTACCAAAACAGCTGCTGAGTGCCTGGGATGGGAAGATAAAGTCGGAACAGTGGAAGAAGGAAAAATTTCAGATATCATTTTGACCGATGTCGATCCTCTATCAGATATACGCGCATTGGAAGACAGTGACCGGATCGTGATGGTCATGAAAGACGGCAAGATTTATAAAGATCTGACAGAAAGGTGATAACATGGCAGCAGAAGAATGGGATTTATATGGTAGATTAATCAAGGATTATGATGGAAACTATACGTATGAAGGCATCAATGGAGACAGGCTTGCCAAGCGGTTCCATGCCATATCGGAAATCGGACTGACAGATGATGGCGGGAGCAGGCGTATCGGTTTTTCAAAGGAAGAAAAACAAGCGAAAGATCTAATGAAAATTTGGATGAAAGAAGCCGGTTTGAACGTGTCGGAAGATGGAGCAGGAAATGTGTTTGGACGTTTAGAGGGGAAAGATCATTCTTTACCTGCGATTATGAGTGGTGGCCATGTAGATAGTGTCCCGAATGGTGGTCATTTCGATAGCCCGCTCGGGGTACTTTCTGCTCTGGAGGTGGTCGAAGCATGGAAGGAAACAGGATACCAGCCGAACCATTCCTATGAAATAGCTATTTTTTCAGATGAAGAGGGGGCACGCTTCAATAGCGGGCTGACCGGAAGCCGGGCCATGGCAGGAGAAGTCGATATGGAATTGCAAAGAACACTTGTCGATCAGGATGGCAATTCTTTTGCAAAAGTCATGGAAGATATCGGTCTGTCTGAGGAAAGCTTCGCTGAAGCAGCCCGGGATTTAAGCGGCATCAAGACTTATGTAGAGATACATATTGAACAGGGGGCTAAATTAGAAGCACAAAACCTGCCCGTAGGTATTGTCTCGGGAATTGCTGGCCCGGCGTGGCTGGAAGTCGATTTTATTGGAGTTGCCGGTCATGCAGGGAACACGCCGATGACAGAAAGGCAGGATGCTTTGGTGGCAGCAGGTGACTTTGTCCGTACGATACATCAGTTGCCGGGAAAAGTGAGCGACTCCGCGGTTGCTACAGTCGGAAAGCTTCATGTCCACCCTAATGGAGCGAATGTGATTCCAGGAAAAGTATCCCTGATTGTTGATATCCGCGATATCTATGCAGATACAAGGAATGAACTTACGCTTAGAATAATCGAAGAAGCAGAACGGATTGCTGACAATTGCGGGGTAAAAGCAAACCACCAGCAAAACCTTGAAGTAACCCCGGTTCCAATTGACGATGAAAGGAAACAGCTTCTAAGCCTGGCATTGGAAAAACACGATATTAAGCCAGTGGAAATTCCAAGTGGGGCGGGGCATGACGCTCTTATCATCGGTCATCACCTTCCAGTTGCAATGTTGTTTGTTAACAGCAAAAATGGAGTCAGTCATAACCCAGAAGAATGGTCCTCTTTAAATGATATCGTCCAAGGGGTACATGTGCTAAAAACATACATTGAGTCAATCGATTGATAATGAATTAATAATAAGACCCCGGGACATCCATTTTCTGGATGTCCCGGGGTCTTATTTTATTCTGAGCAATGCTGAATGGAGTTTAACTTGACAATATTGCGGAAATATTACTAATATAACGTTTGAATTACAATGTATTAATAGAAGGGAGCCAAGCATAATGGAACGCCTCTTTAGAGTATTAGGAATAGCCTTCTTAACGGTTGTTGCTATCATGGGATATCTTGGCGGCTTTCTTGTTCTCATGGACCAACTGTTTTTATCCTGATAGAACTAATAGAAATAAAAAATAAATTACACCCCGGGTCCTCCAGATATTGGAGGACCCGGGGTGTAATGATTATTCTGCCTGGTAGTAAGGCTGGCTGATCAGGTTAGTAAAGATACGGTATCCTCCAGGAACCTGATTTTGAATCTGGCGGTACCACACCAGGTTGCTATAGATATAGGTTCCCTCGCCATAATCTGCTTTCAAAATGCCGCCTGTGAATTCATCTTCTCCTGGATCACCGACACTTACGAATGTTTCATATTCGTCTGCCCATTCCATTGGAAAGTATAGGCCGCGTTCTTGTACCCAACCCTCCCAATCAGATTGTTTGATCGTATTCGGGTAGTTGAACAAAGGAGATTCAGGTTTCAAGACAGTGATTGGTGCATCTTCATGTGTAACACGCCATTCAATAGAGGGCTGGCCGATGACCAATTTGTATGGTGCTGTTGTGTCTGAATTCCAGTTATCCCATGGTTTATTGTACTGGACTACTAAATGACCTCCCTGGTTGACGTATTCCAAAAGTCGTGAATTGTTTGCAAGTAAATCTTCCCGGGACAAATATGCTCTGATCCCAGTGACAATCGTATCGTATTGGGAGAGATTTCCGCTGGCTAAGTCTTCCTCGGAAAGTTTGGTTATATCGATTCCGATATTAGAAAGCTGGTCTGCAACTTTATCAAACCCACTATCTACATAGCCTACTTTCAAGTTTTCCGGGTAGTGTAATGGGAAAGATACCCCGTCTACTTTAGCATTATACAAGTAATAATCTGTACCGATATGTGGATATTGGATGGTTTGTACGGATGTACTAACCACTGACCCATTGATTTCAGCCTCAGGAGTGATGGTAAATGAACCTTCTACCACAGATGGTGGCGGCGTCAGTGTGAAAGTCACTGTTTTCTCACTTTCATCAGCAGAAAAGCTCACCGATTTTGATGCTGGTTCAGAACTCCAATTCTCCGGTAATTGCAGTGCAACTTCCGTATCAAGTTCCCCTTCAGCAAATTTTTCGATTGTTACTTCTACTGGAATGTTATCTCGCACATCAGCTGTATTGATCACCAGGTTTTCAGGATCGACTTGTAAAGAAACTTTCGGAAGCAGTGCTACTCGTTCATCCGGGTAGAAAACCTTTTCTACTTCGGTTTTTTCTGTGGAAAAGCTTAGTTCAGCTGAAATAGCTGGCTTGTCATAGGCATCATAAAAGTCATTTCCATGTACAGTCACTTTATAATTGAAAGTCTGCTGTTTACCAGGTTCAAGATTGATAGCGCCAGGATTTCCTTCAATCTCCCAATTTTCCGGGGTAGTCAATTCTCCATCTAATCCCTTGATGGAATCCATCCCGTTGTTTGAGACAGTAATATTTACTCCTGTTTGATCTGCCTCAGTCAATTGAGAATCTTCTACCTGAATTTCTACTTCCAGTTGAGCTGCAGTGAAAATAGTCTCTGTCAGCTGTTTCTCTTTGACTTGCAACTTCTGGAGCAAAGTAGTCTTCAACTCTTCAGAAAGTTGTGTTCCTTTAGAAATTTTTTCTTCGAGTTTACGTAAGTCTGTCAGTGTTTGCTGTGCGTTATCTAACACCTGTTCATGAGAAGGGTATGCTTCTTTTACATTTTCCAACTGATCTTGTAAGCGGACAAGCTTGTTTTTATATGCATTTCCGCCCTTGGACATCTTTTTTGCAAAGTCACTGAAATCATATGGCAGGTCGGTGAAAATACTGTCTTCTTGTTCAGGAATGTCACCTACAGTAGATGCAACGAGCTCAAGATTGACTGTTACCGATCCCTCACCCACATCTCGGCCCATTCCTTGAGATTCATGCAGGTATCTTGCTTTTTCTCCCAGTTGAGGGTATGTCATGTCATATTTCTCATCTTTGATTCCAATTTCAATTGTAGTAGTTGTCTGTTCTTCTGTTTCTGCTGGCAAGTATAGCTTTTTGATTTGCCATGTCGTCAGTCCTTCTTCTAACTGCTCTGGGAACACAGAAGGATCTGCTGCATCTTCAAAGGCTCTTTTCGTCAATAAGTTCATAGCGCGGTGATGGCCGTGTTGTGTATCTACGTTACGGAAGGAAGGCATGATGATATCCGGTTTGAATTCACGAATATACCGGATAAGTCTTTCGTAGGTTTGGGATTCTCCCCATTTTTGCAGGGTTTCTTCAGGTGATTTGGAAAAACCAAAGTCTTTTACGCTATCGTCGAAGCTTTGGTTCAAGAAGAAGATATCGATTCCTAATACTTTCGAGGAAGCTTGAAGTTCTCTAGTCCGAATCATACCGAGCGGGTCGCCGAGTTCCGGACCAATCTCATTTTGACCTCCTTGCCCTCGTGTAGAAAGAAGGAAGGAAGTTTGTACACCAAGTCCTCTGGACAGGTAAGCTAAAAACTGACTTCGCTCATCGTCCGGGTGGGCTCCTGTGTTCATAAAACTGACAGTTGTAGTCAATGGTACGACGGCTTCCCAAAGGTCTAAAGCAGGGTCAGGAGTTTCTTCTGCCCGACTGACTCCGGGGATAAATGCAGCGAGCAACAATACGAAACTTAACAGTAACTGTGCTACTTTTTTCAAATGAATCCTCCTTTGTAATCGTTTTCAATTTTAGTTAGTTAAGGTTCCTAACTAATTCAATTATACTAGTTATAACCCATAAAATGGAACTTACTATTGGGCTATTTTTATAGTAAAAAAGATGTGCTTTCAATGAAAGTGCTTATATATCAGGTTTAAATTTATTATAGTACAGGTGTGAGCATAACTGTTTAAATTTTCTAAAATTTAGATAAAGGAAGCAAATGGAAGTAAAATATATAAAAAGTATGTTTTAAGCTAATAATTATCTGATTTTGCCATTTTACATTATATTTACCATCATTTATAAATAAAGGTAACCGGTTGGTAAGTAATCTTAACTAACTAAAACCTTTTATTATTTGGAAAAGGGGCTCAAACGATGCAGAAGGGCGATGCAGCTTACATAAAAAATATGAATAAACAGCTGGTCTTAACATGCATTAAAGACCATGCTCCGATATCCCGGTCAGAAATATCTAAAAAAGTCAATATTAGCAAGCCCACGGTATCACTTCTTGTAGATCAGCTTTTGAAAGAAAATTGGATTACTGAAACTGGTCCTGGTCAATCTTCCCTCAGCGGCGGAAGGAAGCCGGTCAATCTCATCTTCAACCCGAAAGCAGCCTATGTTGTAGGGGTAGATATCGGGGGGACGAAAGTTGCTTCAGGAATAGTAGATTTGGATGGTCGTGTGTATGCTTCCCGGGAATTTCCTACACAGGACTTTTTAAATCGCAGCTTATTTAAGCGCTTACATAATGATGTTGCTGAAATGATGAAAGAACTGAATATAAGAGATCAGGATATTTTAGGAATGGGCATTGGAGTGCCAGGCGTGACTGATGTGACCCAAGGGTTAGTTATCGATGCTCCTGCCTTGCAATGGAAATATTTTTCTGCAAGAGAAAATGCTGAAAAATATTTTAATTTTCCTATCTATATCGAAAATGATGTCAATACAAGTGTGCTTGGTGAACACTGGCTTGGTGCCGGTCAGCAAAAAGATAATCTTATTTATATTGCTATTGGAACAGGGATCGGCAGTGGTCTTATCATTAATGGACAGCTGTATCGAGGCAGCAATTACAGTGCGGGCGAAATGGGCTACCTGGTAACAGACAGGGAACTAGCAAACCACTATCATCCCGTGTTTGAAGGGTATGGGTTTCTGGAAAGTGTGGCAAGCGGATCATCGATTGGCAATAAACTATCAAAAATCAAAAATCGTACAATCACCGCAAAGGAAGCATTTGAACTTGTAAAGGCGGGTGATCCAGATGCCAGGAAAGTTGTCGAAACTGCTATTGAAAACTTAGGATTAGGGATCGCTAATTATGTTTCATTATTTGATCCTGAAATTGTCATTTTAGGAGGTGGTGTCAGCGGAGCATTCAGTGAGTTCAAGAACCAGTTAGATGACATCCTAGAACGGTTTACTCCTAAGAAATGTAAAGTAGTTCCTTCCACATTTGGAAAAGAAGCAGGTGTAATCGGAGCGGTAGCATTGTTTTTAAAAGAGTATGATTCCATTTTTAAAATTTGAAGAGGGGGTACCTATATGAAATTCAAGAAACGTTGGATGATAATACTGGCTTTGGCATTATCATTGTCATTCCTATTGGCCGGTTGTATGGCGGGAGATGACAAGCAGGCATCAGGAGGCAGCGACAGTGAAGGAGGAGGGGAATCTACTAATTCTGAAGGGAAAGAACTCGAAGATAAAGTAGTCGTCTATTCTCCGCATGGTAAAGATATTCTTGGGGAATTCGAAAAGCAATTCGAAGCAGAATATGACGTCGACATGGAATTCCTTGACATGGGTTCTCAAGAAATTCTTGACCGTGTCCGCTCTGAAAAAAATAACACACAAGCTGATATTTGGTGGGGAGCGCCACAGGTAATGTTTGATGAAGCAAAGAACGATGAGCTTTTGCAAAAATATAAACCATCCTACGCTGATGCTTTAGATGATATGTATCATGATGAAGATTGGTTCTGGACTGGTACTTCCCAGACACCGGAGGTAATCCTGTATAACAATAAAGAACTTACAAAAGAAGAAGCACCAAAAGACTGGGACGATCTGGTAGATCCAAAATGGAAAGATGAAATCATCATCCGTTACCCGCTTGCGTCTGGTACGATGCGAACAATTTATTCTGCTATGATTTACCGTGATTATAAAGAAACAAAGAGTCCAGAAGCAGGTTATGAATGGTTGCAAAAACTGGATGAAAACACAAAAGAGTATGCAGCCAACCCGGAAATAATGTATAACCAGGTTGCTAAGGGTGTAGGAACGGTTTCTGTTTGGAATATGCCTGATACCGTCATGCTTGCTGAAGAGAAAGGCTATCCTTTTAGCTATGTCATACCGGAAAGCGGTACTCCTGTTTTGACTGAAGGCATCGCAATCGTAGATGGGGCGCCTCATCCGGAAGCCGCAAAAGCTTTTTATGAGTTCGTTAACACTAAGGAAGCAGCTAAGCTGCTGGCTGAAAAATTTTATCGTATCCCGACCAGAAACGATGTGGAAGAACTTCCGGAATGGATCAAAAATACGGATATCAAACCGATGGATATCGATTGGTCCGTTTTCCAGGAAAAGTCTGATGACTGGATGGAGTACTGGGATCAGAACATTAAAAATAGCGAAAAAGAAACTGGAGAATAACACAGAGGAGTTGTTCGTCATGTCATCTGTGAATCTATCAAATATCACGAAAAAATTTGGAGATTTTACTGCAGTAAAAGAATTAGATCTGATTATAAATGAAGGTGAATTTTTCACTTTTTTGGGACCAAGCGGCTGTGGGAAGACTACAACGCTTAGAATCATTGCCGGGTTTTACTATCCATCAAAAGGAAAAGTTAAATTCAATGACAGGGACATGACAACTGTCTCCCCAGAAAAAAGGAATACGGGCATGGTGTTTCAAAACTATGCCCTTTTTCCTCATATGACCGTATTTGAAAATGTAGCCTTTGGACTTAAGGTTAGAAAAACAAAGAAGCCTGAAATTAAACGTCGTGTGGAAGATGTTCTGGAAAAAGTATATTTAAAACAGTTTATTGATCGTCAAGTCAGTCAATTGAGTGGCGGACAGCAGCAACGCGTGGCATTGGCCCGTGCCCTTGTCATAGAGCCGGACATTCTTTTATTGGATGAGCCGCTCAGTAATCTGGATGCAAGGTTAAGAGATGAGATGAGAAATGAAATTTTGAGGCTCCAAAGAGAGTATGGCATTACCACCGTTTATGTCACCCACGATCAGGTAGAGGCTTTATCCATGAGTGATCGAATTGCGGTGTTCAATGCTGGGAAATGTCAACAAATTGGAAGCCCCACTGAAATTTATAACCAGCCTGTCAATGATTTTGTCGCTGAATTTATTGGAGAAACCAATCTTTTCGATGTGGAATTAGAAAGTGATGAGCCCGAAAAGTTACGGTTCTTTAATTCCAGTTTGGATACAAATATTTATGTGGATAATACACCTAAACAAATAGCAGCCTGCCAGGAGAATGATCAATTAAGAATGTCGATCCGCCCTGAAGCAATTGATGTTAAAAAAACTGTTTCTGAAAATGAGAATACCATTCAAGGTAAAGTGAAAATGGTCCAATTTACAGGAGAAGCTGTTCACACATTTATTGAGTTGAATGAAAATATCACATTGAAAGCAACGGACCTTAATCGGGGACCGAGCACATATTTGAATGAAGGTGAAGAAGTTTATGTGAGATTGCCTTCTGAACAAATTCGAATCGTTCCAAAGGTGAAGAGGTGATTGATCGATGAATGCGGAAAAAAGAAAAACCATTCTGTTGCTCATTCCGATCGTCATTGTTTTGACTGGATACGTTCTATACCCATCCTTTGAGACTATGTTAGAAAGTTTTAGACAGGAAGGCATCTTTACCTTTCAGAATTATATTGACTTTTTTGGCCCTAAGGCACATGCGAACCTGGAGGCGTTATGGAACTCCGTTTATATCTCTGTGTTATCGGTACTATTCAGTGCACTGATTGGCGTTCCCCTGGCCTTCATTTTTAATCGTTACGACTTTCCGGGGCGCTCTTTCTTCTCAGGAGTTGCTATCATGCCGATTGTCCTTCCTTCCTTAGTAGGTGTCATGGCATTCATGTTCCTTTATGGGGAAGCCGGATTAGTCCCGAATATGATCAAAGATTTATTTGGACTTGAGGAAGTCCCATTTACACTTGGAGGGGTTTCCGGGATATTATTAGTTCACGCTTATACCATGTACCCCTATTTTTATATGACTGTCTCATCTGCCTTGAATAATGTGGACTCTTCCCTGGAGGAAGCAGCTGCGAATTTAGGATCGAACCGTTTGGGGGTATTCTGGAAAGTCACTTTCCCTTTATTGACACCGGCATTGGTAGCTGCTTCACTGCTTGTTTTCATGGTATCGATGGCCTCCTTCAGTGCGCCGTTCCTGTTAGCGGGCGGGTACCGAGTGTTGAGCCTGCAAATCTATTTTTCTAAAATCAACGGAAACTTAGAAATGGCTGCAACTCAGTCCGTCATTTTGTCAGTCGTTTCGATATCTTTCCTATTATTTATGAGATGGTTTCAAAACCGCAAAGATTACCGCATGGGGACAAAAGGATTGGGTGCGCATCGAAGTGAAGTAAGTCATCCGTTAATAAAATGGACGATGGTTACCATCGGTATTATCGCGATGATCATTTTACTGCTTCCCCATGCGACTTTGGCGATATTGTCTTTAGTTCCTGAAGGATCCTGGACATGGCAGACATATCCGACTGCATTCAACCTTGAAAACTTCCGGTTATTATTTGAAGATCCAAATATTTGGGATCCGGTCAGAAACAGTTTGTTTATGGCGTTTGTCGCCTGCTTAGGATGTTTTATTTTCGGAATGATTACTTCTTATGCATTAGTGAAAAGAAAGTTTATCGGCAAAAATCTATTAGATATTCTAGTAATGATTCCTTGGGCTTTACCTGCGACAGTTGTAGGGATGAATTTGATTCTGGCATTCAATCAGCCTTCACCATTTTCTTTTGGAAAAGTTCTGGTAGGCACCTATTGGATTCTCCCATTAGCCTATTTCGTTAGATTCATCCCTTTAGTAGTACGATCGACGAATGCCGTGTTAGAACAAATGGACGATTCGATAGAAGAAGCTGCTCAAAATCTGGGTGCCAAATGGTTATATACATTTCGGAGAGTCGTGTTGCCTATTATCATGCCCGGTGTATTGAGTGGTACTTTACTTGCATTTGTCCAGGCGGTAGGTGAGTTTCCAACATCTGTTTTGTTATATACAATCGACAACCGGCCTATCTCAATTGAAATCATGAACCAATTAAGGATGTTCAATCTGGGACAGGCTGCGGCGTACGGGATGATTCAGGTAGGCTTGATTGCAATTGTCATGTTCGTGTCCTATAAGTTTTTCGGGGTTAAATCTGAAAATACGTTATAAAGTAGAGGTGTCATTATGAGTGAAATGAAGGAAACCTTTGAAAAAGATGATGGCTTTCATTTTCCAGGGAAAACCTATGTCAATGAGTTATTGAAGCCGGTTTTTGACGACCAAAGGGACTATCTGTTCGATGCTATGTTTATGATACACCGGGCACATACCACGATGTTGAAAGAACAAGGAATTATAAGCGAACAGGATGCGGAACAAATACTGCGGGGTGTAGAAGAGGTGTCAAAAATTGAACATCAATCCTTGTGTTACACCCCTGAGTTTGAAGACCTCTTCTTTTATGTCGAAGCAAAAATTGCTGACTTGATTGGCGAAGAAAATGCAGGGAAAATGCATATTGCAAAAAGCCGTAATGATATGGGAGAAGCTATGTATCGCCTGGTAATAAGAGACCACCTCCTTGACTTGATTTCTAATGTGCAGAAATTAGGGGATTCTCTTGTCAAGCAGGCTGCTGACCATGTCAATACCATCATGCCCGCTCATACTCATACACAACCTGCCCAGCCTACTACATTTGGTCACTATTTACTGGCTATTTCAGATAACCTCTCGAGAGATGTCAAACGTTTATGGAATGCGTATCATACTGTTAATCAATCACCGATGGGAGCTGCTGCCATCACAACTTCCGGATTTAATATTAACCGGGAACGTGTTGCCGGGTTATTAGGATTTGAAACAGTGATGGAGAATTCCTATGATGCGATCGGTGCAGGAGATTATCTATTAGAAACTGCATTCACCATTGTCAGTACGATGACGAATATGGGCAGATGGATTCAGGAATTCCTGCGTATGGCATCCAATGAAGTGGGATTGTTGAAAGTCTCGGATGCCTATGTACAAGTGAGCAGTATCATGCCGCAAAAAAGAAATCCAGTTTCTATCGAACACTCACGTGCACTGGCAAGCAGTGCAGTAGGTGAAGGGCTGACTGTCATCCAAATGCTGCACAATACGCCATATGGTGATATCGTAGATACAGAGGACGACCTCCAGCCCCATCTATATAATGGGTTCAGCAAAGCTAATAGAGTAGTCAAATTAATGAATGCGGTTGTTTCAACAATGAGCTTCAATAAAGAACGAGCTCGAAAGCAGGCTGGTAAAAACATGATTACGATTACGGAATTAGCTGATGTTCTTGCGCGTGATTACGAGGTTCCTTTCCGTAAAGCCCATAAATTATCCAGTCAATTAAGTGAAAAAGTGGATAGTTTAGGTAAGGAATTATATGACGTAAATGTAGAAGAAGTCAATGCATGGCTGCAAGTGGTTGACCTGGCTCAAGAAGATTGGGAAGCGATAGTCGATCCGGTACAGTTTGTGGAACGAAGGAAGATCACAGGAGGCCCGAATAGTAAAGTGGTTGAGGCAATGATCGAGCAGAGAAGAGAAGATTGGACAAATCTATCTGAAGAGGTGAAAAAATATCAGGAAAAGGTTTCGCGTAGTAAAAATTCGTTAGTTAATTCAAAATGAGTATGGAAGGGTCAAGGGGGAATGTCACCCTTTGGCCCTTCTTGCTTTTTAAATGACTTTGTAGCAGCAATCCATACTTAAAAAAAGGAAATAGAAGTTTTGAGGCCACTGAAAAAGTCCTTTATAACCTAAAAGGGTTGTCAACGTTTGTTGTTGATTCTCACGAGTCGCTTATCGGTGGATGCTTGACGCGGGCACGGCCTCAGCTAACTTGGTCAAGAAGATCACTTGACCAAGTGGATCTTCGGCTCGCGCTGTTCATTATTTTGAGGGGGCTGTTTTGCTAAGGAAATAAAGGGGAGAAGGTATGAAAAAAAATTATAGTACACTGATTTTGTTTTGCTTTATATTGTTAACCTTGCCGAATCTGGCTAGCGCCGAAAGTGATACAGACTTCTTACTGGAACAAGGTGCTCCGCCTCCTGGAGCCAATGACCCTGCATGCGAACCTTCTGAGGATAAACCAAAGCCGATCATTCTTGTTCCTGGCACCTTTGAACGGAGTGCGCAAAATTGGGCAGAGTTGTCTCCAATGCTTGCAGGTAAAGGAAACTGTGTGTACGCATTAAATTATGGCTTTACCCATGCGGGAGCTTCAACCGGACCAATTGAAGAATCGGCTCAAGAACTGAAGGATTTTATTGACAACGTACTGCAGCTGACCGAAGCAGAGCAGGTGGACATTATAGGACACAGCCAAGGTGGTATGATGCCTCGTTATTATATCAAGAACCTTGGGGGAGCGAAGCATGTAGATAATCTCATTGCCCTGGTTCCTTCTAATCATGGAACTGTAGGCTTTTTAGGTTTTCATAGGTTAACTGATGACGTATCTGACATGGCTTCCTGTATTGCCTGTCAGCAGCAACTGGTCGGATCAGAATTTCTGGAAAATTTGATCCAGGGTGATGAAACCCCGGGTCAGGTCGATTACACGGTGATTACGACTAAAACCGATGAGGTAGTAATCCCGTATAGTTCTGCCTTTATTGAAGGACCTTCCACGCAAGTCTCAAACATTACGATACAAGACTACTATCCTCTCAATATGGCAGATCACCAGGCGATTGCTTACGATCCGCTGTCGTTCAAGTTTGTGTTTGATGCGCTTGCACATGAGGGACCGGCCGATCCTGAACGGGCGGTCCAAAGTATTTATTAAAATTTTATAGAATATATACGAGAAGCGGGCAGGTGAAGAGTCTGTTCGTTTTTTTATAGTGTAACCTGCTTTTTTTTATGTGGAGGAAAAAGTCGTATTTTAAGTCGATGAAGGCTCATATACAGGACACTCAACTATTCAAAAAAAAATACAACATGAAAACGGGGTGTAGTAGTTTAGACGGAGGAAGTAAGGTATATAGTTGTATAGACCACTAGAACACTACTTGCTACACTTAAATTGTAAGCTATTTAACAGGAAGGGAGAGGTGAAATTCGTGTATGTGAAAATGAAGTTTCGTCTTGTTTTGTTCGTTATTGTAGTATTTGGTTTGATTGGTGGACCGGAGATAAGTTTTGCAGACGATGGATCTATGGCTGAAAAAGTAGACGTCCGGGTCATGAGCTACAACATTCATGCTGGCATCGGCTCTGATGGTGTCTATGACACAGAGCGGATCGCTCAAGTCATTGAGGATTCCGGAGCTGAAGTTGTTGCCTTGCAGGAAGTGGATGTTCATTGGGGAACAAGGAGCAATTATGATGACATCCTTGCTGATTTAGCCGAACGTTTGGACATGCATTCCTTTTTTGCGCCGATCTATGACATGGATCCTTATATCGAAGGCGATCCAAGAAGGCAATTTGGAGTAGCCATTCTGAGTAAGTATCCGATTGTACAAGCCACCAACCATGATATCACCAGACTTTCCACACAAAATGCCACACCAGAACCTGCCCCATCCCCAGGATTTGCAGAAGCCATCATCAATGTAAAAGGTGCGCTTGTACCTTTTTATTCCACCCATCTGGATTACCGAGGAGACCCTACCGTAAGAATCATGCAAGTAGAAGATATGCTGAATATTTTTGATGAGCAGGAAGGTGAAAAGGTATTGCTTGGCGATATGAACGCTACGCCAGGTGCACCTGAACTTGCCCCGTTATTTGAACGCTTTACTGACACTTGGGATATGGTGAGTGACAAGCCGGGATATACTTATTCTGCTTTGTCTCCGGGTAAGCGAATCGATTATATTTTTGCTTCTGATTCTATTGGGGTGAAAAATGCCGAAGTCATTGACACGTTAGCATCTGACCATTTGCCGGTGGTAGCGGATCTGACCCTGAACCGCGGTGAAAACGGTCATATTATCGAGGGGAGTGAATGATTATGAAAAAATTTTATCAAATATTTGTAGTCTTAATGGCGTTCGTCATGTTGCTGCCAAGCTTTGCTCATGCCTCATGGGATGATGCGACCAAACCTGGATGGGATGATGAAGAAGCCCGAAAAGGATGGATCCAAAGTAAAATTCAACATATGACCCTGGAAGAAAAAATCGGTCAGCTGTTCATGGTCCATGTTTATGGAAAAACGCCGACCGATCCAAACTATGAAGATACTAATCTAAGCCGTAACCGTGGTGCGAAGAACTTTAAAGAAATGATTGAGAAATACCATATCGGCGGAGTGATTTATTTTAATTGGACCGCGAACATCGGTACACCGATAGATTTTGAGCAGGTTAATGCTTTATCGAATGGATTACAGGATATTGCTATGGATCAGCGGATGCCGATTCCGTTGATGATCGCTACGGATCAGGAGGGTGGTGTGGTAGCGCGGGTAACCGAGCCGGCTACTGTTTTTCCAGGAAACATGGCACTTGGAGCAACAAGATCGACGGAATATGCCCGTCAATCTTCGGAGATCATGGGTATGGAATTGATGAACCTTGGAATCAATATGGACCTTGCTCCCGTACTCGACGTCAATGTGAATCCTGAGAATCCGGTCATCGGTGTCCGTTCTTATTCTGAAAATCCTGACTTGGTTGCTGATATGGGGGCAGCACAAGTGCAAGGCTATCAAAATAAAAACGTGATGGCGACAGCTAAGCACTTCCCAGGGCACGGAGATACCAATGTCGACTCCCATTATGGTTTACCGATTATCAACCATGATTTAGAGACGTTGCATGAAGTCGACTTGAAGCCGTTCAAAGCTGCGATTGATGCAGGAATTGACGCGATCATGCCAGCACATATCGTTGTTCCAGCTCTAGATGATTCCGGACTTCCAGCAACTTTATCAAAACCGATTCTGACTGACTTGCTTCGTGAGGAAATGGGGTTTGACGGGGTGATCATAACAGACAGCCTGGGCATGTCAGGAGCGAATGTCGTACCTGCCGATCGTGTTCCGGTCGAAGCATTCAAAGCAGGTGCTGACATTTTACTGAATCCGCCGAACGTTCCGCTTGCCTATAATGCGATGCTTGATGCGGTGAAGAGTGGTGAGATTTCTGAAGAACGGTTAGATGAATCTGTTTTCCGTATCTTAGAGACGAAGTTTAAGCGCGGGCTTTTCCACGAAGCGGGTGTATCGCCTGACGCTATCGAAAATATCGGGTTAGAGGAAAATCTTGCGCTCGCTGACCAAATGACAGAGGATAGTATCACTCTAGTTAAAAATGAGGGTGTTTTGCCGCTAGCCTCTGAGAATAATGTATTTGTGACTGGGCCATCGATTGGAAGTCCTGGCATGCTTGCTGATTTATTAGGTGAACGGGGAATTACAGCAGATGCTTATGCAACCAGCACAAGCCCTTCTTCTACCCAAATAGCTAATGCCGTCGAGCGGGCAGCAGATTTCGAAACTGTCATCGTCACCACCTATACCGCTAATACAAATTCAGCACAGCAGCGACTGGTGAGTGAGTTGAAAGCAGCAGGAAAAGAAGTGGTCGTCTCTTCCATGCGGAACCCATACGATATTATGGCCTTCCCGGAGGTTGATGCCAACGTGCTGACATACGGATTCCGTGATGTTTCCGTAGAAGCTTTAGCGAAAGTGCTGACCGGTGAAGTCAATCCGACAGGTAAACTGCCGGTTACGATTCCGGAGCTTTACCCATACGGTCACGGATTATCTTATTAAAAATATAGGGAAATGCTGTTCCTTCTTAAAGGAGCAGCATTTTTTGGTTAATTCGCGGCCAGCACCCCAGGTCCTCCATAAAATGGATTTTTTTCTGTTACAATTAATAAATAACTAACGTAACATCAGCTTGGAGGGAGAGGGAATGATAGAGGGTTTTATTAAGGAGAACCAGGAAAAAGAAGAAAGATTGAAAGTCGTAAACTGGATGGAACCAAAGCCTTCCTATTTAATAAATGATGCTTCGCTTCGAGAAGCTGCAAAGACAATGGTCAGTCAACAGCTAGAGTGCTTGCCGGTGGTCGACCAGGAACTGAAGCCTGTAGGAATGGTCACTTTTAGAGGTGTCCTTGAAGGTTTTATCGATGATAAAGCATTGGTATGGCAAGAAAATGAAAGAGTTACCACTCATCTAAATGAATCAATATTGAATCTTATATCACTCCCTGCAAAACATTTCTTTGTAGTTGATGAACAAGGGAAGTTGGTCGGTAGGCTATCAAAAAACGAAATTTTGAAAGGACTTGCTTTCTATATAAATGAGATTGAACATTCAGCTGACATACTGAATGTGATACTGGAAAGTGCTTATGAAGGCGTTGCGGTTGTAGATGAGCAGGGGATTATTCAGGAATTTAATGATGCTTATAGTCGTTTTACAGGTATTTCTCCAGAGAATGCCATTGGGCGCCATGTGGAAGAGGTGATCGATAATACGAAATTGCCGGAAACGTTGAAAACGGGGATGCCGGAACGGGGTGTTATCCAATATATCCAGGGGCAGGCCATGATTGTTCATCGTATACCAATTTGGAAGAATAACAAAGTAGTTGGAGCAATTGGAATATTAATTTTCGAAGGGGTAACAGAAGTTTATCGTATTTATGAGAGGCTGCAGGAAAACAATCGGCAAATTCAAGATCCTCAACCAGTGAAATCGGTCCCACCAAAAAATAAAAATATCATGACCCTTGATCAGATTATCGGTGATAGTGAAAGCACTTCTGATAGGAAGAGGCTGGCACGAAAAGTGGCTAAAACGAGTGCGACTGTTTTAATCACAGGGGAGAGCGGGACAGGAAAGGAGATGTATGCAAGAGGAATTCATCACTTAAGTCCATTCTCATCAGGTCCGTTTGTCAGTGTCAACTGTGGTGCTATTCCGGAACATTTATTTGAATCAGAATTATTCGGTTATGAAGAAGGCGCATTTACAGGGGCTAGAAAAGGAGGTAAGCCCGGAAGATTTGAATTGTCGGAAAACGGAACATTATTTTTAGATGAAATTGGTGAAATGCCTGTTTTAATGCAAGCGAAACTTCTGCGTGTCCTGCAAGAAAAACGAGTTGGGCGTGTCGGAGGACTGCATGAATATGAGATTAATTCCAGAATCATAGCTGCTACCAATCGTAATCTTCAGAAAATGGTGGAAGCAGGAGATTTCCGTGAAGATTTATACTACCGGCTGAACATCATTGAAATTCCGATTCCGCCTCTTCGTGACAGAACAGAAGACATACCTCAACTAGTTTCCTATTATTTAAATAACCTTTGTAAAAAGTATGAACTACCTCAAAAAATGCTTACTTC
The DNA here is from genome assembly GCF_000496835.1 of Thalassobacillus devorans MSP14. Lineage (GTDB taxonomy): Bacteria > Bacillota > Bacilli > Bacillales > Halobacillaceae > Thalassobacillus > Thalassobacillus devorans_B. Next base: position 391,776 of record NZ_KI543237.1, on the reverse strand, counting down.
TGAAGCGATGGCTTTATTTATGCGATATAGTTGGCCCGGCAACATAAGAGAGCTGATCAATACCCTTGAAAAGTTAGTCGTTATAGTAGATCAAGCTATCATTGATGTTCACCATCTCCCAGCCAATATGATTGAGAAAAGTATGGTTAAAGAGCAACAAAATGAACCAGTCACACTTATGCATCAAGCCAGAAATATTGGAAATGAAAAAGAAATGGAGCTTATTCGCAGTGTATTGAGAAAAACAGGAGGAAATAAGTCACAAGCAGCAAAACAATTGGGGATTCATCGCACGACTTTATATCAGAAAATAAAAAAATATCAACTGAAGGAACTGTAGTGTAGGTTAAATTCATCAAAATGTAGCGTTAAAACTACACAATAGTTGTGGCAATTAGCCATATAACAGTCTATTCAACTTGGCACGCTTTTTGCATTAAAGTAATTGAAGACTAAAAAAAGGGTGTGAGTTAAATGGAAAGTTATGCTGTCTTTCAAATGCCTGGCACCATCAACTATGGCCGCCAATCTTTTGAAACGCTAGGAAAAGAAGCCGCTCAAAGAGGAAAGAAAGCACTTATTGTCAGTGATAAAATCATGGAAAAGCTGGGATATGTCAGTGAAGGACGTGATTATTTAACCAAAGCTAATGTTGAAAGCGCTGTCTATTTAGGTGTCGAATCAGAACCGACAGATGTCTATGTTGAAGAGGCCCTTGATTTATTTGAAAAGGAAGATTGTGATGTAGTGATTTCAATAGGGGGTGGAAGCTGTATTGATACTGCTAAAGCAGTGGCAGTCCTGTCATCCAATGGTGGATATATCAGTGACTATATGGGAGGAAAGAAAATAGCTGATCAAAAGCCTGCCCCTCACATTGCTATCCCGACAACAGCCGGGACAGGATCAGAAGCAACAGATGTTACAGTTATTACCAATACGAGCAATGATGTCAAAATGATGATCAAGCAGCCGGCTTATTTGCCTGATGCAGCGATTGTAGATCCGTTACTGACTATCTCTTCGCCGCAGCATGTCACTGCTGCAACAGGAGTTGATGCCCTAAGCCATGCGGTAGAGGGGTATATATCAAACAAGTCTCATCCGATGACAGATTCGATGGCACTCTCTGCCATGAAATTGATTGTGAAAAACATTAAGACTGCATATCAAGATGGAGAGAATGTAGACGCCCGAGAGGCAATGTCTTTAGGTGCATTGCAAGCAGGAATAGCTTTTTCCAATTCTTCTGTATGTCTCGTGCATGGAATGTCGAGGCCAATTGGGGCACTGTTCCACGTTCCTCATGGATATTCGAATGCAATGCTTTTACCCGCAGTGCTGGAGTTCAGTAAAGAATTTGCAATTGAACGGTTAGCTCATTTAGGAAGGATATTCTCTCCAGAAGCAGAAAATTATTCAGATGAGCAGGCTGCTGATATCGCAGTTAATTCCGTAAAAGAATTATGTCAGCAATTGAACATTCCTAATTTAAGTGGATGGGGAATTAATCAAGAACAATTTGAAAGCGTTGTCAGCAAGATGGCTTCTGATGCGCTAGCAAGTGGCAGCCCTGCCAATAACCCAAGAGTACCGGACCAACTTGAAATCGAAGAGCTTTATAAGGTTTGTTTTGACTATGAATTTTCTACAGAAAAAGCAACCTAAGATAACAAGGATATAGGGAGAGAGAGAAATGGACATCATTGGGGTACTTGGGTTAATTGCGTCGCTTGCTTTATTGATCTATCTCACGATGAAAGGGATCAATATTATAATTGCTGCTCTGTTAAGTTCTGTCTTAATTGCGATTACCGGGGGACTTAATTTAGAAACCGCTCTTAAAGAAGATTATATGAACGGCTTTACCAGTTACTTTGCTTCCTGGTTCCTGGTATTTCTATTAGGAGCCATTTTTGGGAAAATCATGCAGGAAACAAAATCTGCAGAGAGTATTGCCCACTGGATCAAAAATACCTTTGGCAAAAAGCGGGCAGTGTTTGCTGTCGTAGCAGCAGCAGCGATTATGACCTATGGCGGGGTCAGCTTATTTGTGGTAGGTTTTGCAGTCTATCCTATCGCTGTATCGTTATTTCGGGCAGCAAATTTACCACACCGTTTCATCCCGGCTGCGCTAGTATTTGGTTCGATTTCTTTTACGATGACGGCACCTGGCTCTCCGGAGATTCAAAATATCATTCCGACTGAATTCTTCGGAACTACACCTACAGCAGGTGGATTCATTGGTGTGTTAACTGCGCTGCTTATCATGATAGCTGGTGGTTTATGGCTTGGCAGAATGGTAAGACAGGCTTCAGCAAATGGGGAAACATTTATGCACCCAGCAGAGACGACTGCAGCGATTAATGAATCGGCTTCGGCTGTGGAGGCTGGAGAGTTAGAAAGTTTTCATTCAAAGAAACCAGAAACAGTAAAGGATTTACCAAATATTATCGTTTCTGTCTTGCCGTTGGTAATAGTTATTGTGTTATTGAATATTTTAGGTCAATTTATGAATCCTACTACAGCTTTGTTAATTGCATTGACTGCAGGGATTTTCCTGGCCTGTGTTACGATGTATCGTTTTCTTACCGAGTTTTGGGGATCGCTGGCAATCGGAACGCAAAACGCACTCGTCGCACTTGCGAATACTTGCGCTGTTGTAGGCTTTGGCAGTGTTGCTGCCCAGGTTTCTGCTTTTGATAGTTTAGTAGACAATCTCGTAAATATGCCTGGACCTCCGTTATTAGGGCTGGCAATTGGAGTTACTGTGGTCTGTGGTATTACCGGATCAGCTTCTGGCGGGCTGGGGATCGCTTTGCCTATTCTTGCTCCTATTTATATGAGTCAGGGTTTAGATCCCGGTGCTATGCATCGTATTTCTGCCCTTGCATCTGGCGGAATCGATTCGTTGCCCCATAATGGGTACGTTGTTACCACTGTCCGTGCTATTTGTGGAGAGTCCCATAAAAGAGCCTATAAACCTATCTTTATGTTGAGTGTAGTTGTACCACTGATTGCCATGTTCTTGGCTGTATTCTTGTATTCTATATTTTAAATTTTATCAAGGAGGAATTTTATTATGACACAAACACAAGTAAAGACACTTCGAAATTATGTTGGCGGGGAATGGGTAGATGCTCAAACTGATCTGACTGAACCAGTATACAATCCAGCAACAGGAGAAGTGATCGCCCACGTACCTATTTCTTCCGTCAAAGACGTAGAAGATGCGGTGAAAGTGGCTAATGAAGCGTTTCAGGAATGGAAGGAAGTCCCTGTTCCTAAACGCGCCCGCATTCTATTTAAGTATCAACAACTGCTTGTCGATCACTGGGATGAGCTGGCTGAGATCGTAACCGTCGAAAACGGAAAAAGTTTTAAAGAAGCGTACGGGGAAGTGCAGCGTGGAATTGAAAACGTTGAGTTTGCTGCTGGTGCACCTTCTTTAATGATGGGTGAACAGCTTCCTTCCATCGCGCAAGGGCTTGAATCAGGTGTTTATCGCTATCCAATTGGTGTGGTTGGAGGAATCACACCATTTAATTTCCCGATGATGGTACCTGCCTGGATGTTCCCGATGGCGATCGTTACAGGCAATACGTTCGTGTTGAAGCCTTCAGAACGTACTCCACTGCTTGCGAATCGTCTGGCAGAACTGTTGGAGGAAGCAGGACTGCCGAAAGGGGTTTTCAATATCGTGCATGGTGCTCATGATGTCGTGAACGGATTGCTGGATCATAAAGATGTAGCAGCTATTTCATTTGTCGGCTCACAGCCTGTTGCGGAATATGTGTACAAGCGCGGAACCGAACACCTTAAACGTGTACAGGCGCTTGCAGGAGCGAAAAACCACTCGATTGTTTTGAAAGACGCGAACATCGACAATGCAACTACCCAGATTTTAAACGCAGCTTTTGGTTCAGCAGGTGAACGCTGTATGGCAGCATCTGTAGTAGCTGTGGAAGATTCCGTTGCTGATGAATTCATCGAGCTGCTTACCGACAAAGCTAACGAAATTACCATCGGAAACGGGTTGGATGAAGGAGTGTTCCTGGGACCAGTCATCCGGGAAAATCATAAAGAACGCACCTTGAATTATATTGAAACCGGCGAGAAAGAAGGAGCGAAGCTGGTTCGCGATGGACGTAACGACGAAGACGCCAAAAGAGAAGGCTATTTCGTTGGACCGACCATTTTTGACGGGGTAACGACTGAAATGAAAATATGGCAGGATGAAATCTTCGCTCCTGTATTGTCGATTGCACGAGTGAAAGACCTAAGTGAAGCGGTAGTACTGACCAATCAATCACGCTTCGCCAACGGCGCCTGCATTTTCACAAGAGATGGCGGAAGTGTTCGCCAATTCCGCGAAACGATCGATGCAGGTATGCTAGGTGTCAACATCGGGGTACCGGCTCCAATGGCGTTCTTCCCATTCTCCGGCTGGAAAGATTCTTTCTACGGAGATTTGCATGCGAATGGAAAAGATGGGCTGGAGTTCTATACACGTAAAAAAGTACTGACGCAGCGCTGGGTTTAAAGCGAATATAGATGGAAAGCTGATCCCTCACAACTTGTGGGGGATTTTTATGTTCTCGCGAGGGGCTTTAAAAATGTTTATAAGACTATTAAACAATCTAGTAAGTTAGTCCGATATAAAGTTTGTAATCATCAGGGAGGATGATAAGCCATGGCGCAAACATTAGGAAGAAAACCAGGCGAAAAGCTTTATATCGTCGACGAAGACGGTAAAGAAATCGAAATTGAAGTAGTACAGACGCAAAACTGGATAATTACCTGCGTCTGCGGGTCAACGCGCCAAAGGAGTACAAAATTATCCGGGGAGAACTAAGGTAGTGACTCTAAAATAGAGTTATTATATAGCGAGACAAATGGACGTGTCTCGTAATTTTAAATCACATGGAGGTAATAAGAAATGAGAATTAATCACAACATTGCAGCACTTAATACGTATCGTCAATTAGGAGCTGCCAATAATGCGCAAAGTAATTCAATGGAAAAGTTGTCTTCCGGTCTTCGTATTAACCGTGCTGGAGATGATGCAGCAGGATTAGCAATCTCTGAAAAAATGCGTGGGCAGATTCGTGGTTTGGATATGGCGCAAAAGAACGCTCAAGACGGTATTTCCATGATTCAAACAGCAGAAGGGGCATTGAATGAAACTCACGATATCTTACAACGTATGCGTGAGCTAGCTACTCAATCAGCAAACGATACAAACACAGCTACTGATCGTGCAGAACTTCAAAAAGAGGTTGACCAACTTTCAGAAGAACTTTCAAGAATTGGTAATAACACTGAGTTTAATACACAAAATTTGTTAGATGGTAGTTTTGATGGCAAATTTCATATTGGTGCTAATGAAGGTCAAAATATCTTTTTAGATATTAACGATATGCGGGGTAATGCTTTAGGAGTAGCAGGGAATACGACATTTACTGAAACAGCTACACCCTCAGGCACTACTGATTTTGTAAATGGAACATATACCATTAGTGGAACAGATTTAAAAAACGCTGATGGTGCGGTAGTTGCTACTACAGATGATGGTGGTACGACTTGGACTTCTAGCACTAATAGTGAAACAATTACCTTCCAGAATGACGTTGATTCTGGTCAAATTGTTATTAAGGATGAAGAAGCTACAGGAACAGCTGAGTTTGATAACGGTGGACTTCAAGCAGGAGATTATACACTTAACTTTAGTTCAGGTGCTTCAACTATCACTGATGCTAATGGTAAAACAATTGCTACATCGTCAAATGATACCACTTTTACAAGTGTAGATGGTAATTCTACTACTTTATTAACATTAGATACTGCTGCAACAGCAGATATGGACTTATCTGTAGGTGGTATAGATATTTCCTCTCAATCATCTGCAGACTCAGCTATTACTAAAATCAATGATGCTATCGAAACTGTATCAGCTGAGCGTTCAAAACTTGGTGCATACCAAAATCGTCTAGATCACACAATTAATAATTTAGGTACATCTTCTGAAAACCTAACTGCTGCGGAATCTCGTATCCGTGACGTAGATTATGCTTTAGCTGCTGCATAAGCAGTGACAAGCACAGTCGTCCTGGCTGGTAACGGCTAGAGATTACAATCGGGTGAATTGCTGGAAACCCCTTAGAGCTTTTCTTACCACAACGTAGTTGGAAACGACAAGCGTGATGGTTTAAAAAAAGAAAAGATTGGGCAATCAGCAGCCAAGCTTCTGGCTCGAAAGAGTGGAGAAGGTTCAACGACTAGGATAAACCACCTTTTGAGGTGATGAAATCCATAGGTGAAACAATATAACATCAGTATTGTGAATCCGAAGTGCCCGACCCCTACTAGAATACTAGAGGGTGAAGATATAGTCTGGTCATTTATGAAAGTAAATGTTCGCACGATGGCGAAAGAAATGATGAACCAAACAAAACAATCAATCCTTGCTCAAGCTTCTCAAGCTATGCTTGCAAAAGCTAACCAACAGCCACAAGGAGTACTACAACTTCTTCGTTAATATTAATAAAGCAAAAAGGACCTCAGTTAGGGGGTCCTTTTTCTATGTAAATAAATCTATGGTCTGTTAGATTTTCTACGAGACTATTTAGTTTGGTGCCTGTTCTTCGGTACGTTAGTGTGTTGAAGATACAGTCTTTTTATATATGAGAGTACTATCAGCGCGACGGCGAAAAGAAATGTATAACTAAACCAAGAACTCTATTCTTGGGAAAAGCTGCCTAGGTAACGTTTACTCAAGCTAAGCAACAACCATGAGAAGGATTACAACTTTAGTTAATTATCTTTTATTTTTCAAGGTCATGGAATCACCAGAACATCTTTTAAATTTGTCTTTATTTCATCATAAAATTCACCTGAATATTAAAACAATTGCTAAAAAATGCTAAGATGATAATTATTAATATAAACCTGCTGGAGAATATTAACTACCTTAGAGGAGATGAGGATAGTGGAAGATATCGTATTGCCTAATTTCTGGATCAAGAACCCGCCGTATTATTGGGGAGAATTAAAGGACGCCCCTTCCTATGAATATAAAAAGAATCAAATCATTTTTCTCGAAGGAACAGAGATGGATACGATTTACCTGGTGAAAAAGGGGAAAGCGAAACTCTTCCTAACAGGACCGGATGGCAGTGAAAAGATTGTTGGGTATGTAGGTGAAAATAGCATACTAGGCACCTCCTCCTTATTCGAAGAGTCAAAGAAATATATTTTAAGTGCGGCGGCTGTCACTAATTCGACTCTCATTAAGTATGAAAGACAGGAATTCATTGATCAGGTAATGTCTAACCCTGATCTGATGATGCAAGTCTTCCACATCATGAGCATCAGAATCAGAAGTTTAACCGGGCAATCCTTGGATCTTTCGTTTAAACATTCGTACATAAGACTATGCAAAGCTTTGTTAGAACTCTGTGTTAAATATGGCAAACAAGCTGAAGGTGATACTACTTTCGTAGATTTTAAAGTGACACATAATGACTTAGCCGAATTAATAGGTACAACAAGAGTAACAATTGCCAACCACATTAAGACACTACGCGAGAAAAACCTGGTTGAAACTAAAGGAAGAAACTTCATTATTCGCATGAATGAATTGAAAGCGGAGATAAATAAAAAATAAATTCAGAAAATATAAAATATTTTACATTTTTTAAAATTATTTTCCCCTATAATAAAACCAATCTTAAGAAGTCGTTATTTGGTAATGACTTAAAAAACAGGGGGGATTTAATGTTCAGGAAATACCTTTACGTATTGGTGTTAGGAGTGATTTTGGTATTGGCAGCCTGCAGTAATACTACTGCACAGGAAGAGGAAGCTTATCCGAAAAAATCGATTGATTTGATTGTATCGTATGCTGCCGGTGGAGGGACAGATACAGGTGCAAGAATATTACAACCTTATTTGGAAGAAGAGCTGGGAGTGTCGGTCAATATCATCAATAAGCCAGGGGGCGCTGGCTGGGTCGGCTGGGCTGACTTGGCAAATGCTGAACCGGACGGCTACACGATCGGATACCTTAATTCTCCGAACATTATAACCGGTTATCTGGATCCGAAGTTTAATCGCAGTCAGAGTCTCGAAAGTTTCCAGCCTATCGCTAACCACGTGCTGGATCCGGGAGTAATTGCCATCAGACCGGATGATGTCCGTTTCAGCAACATAAAAGAGTTAGTAGAATATGCACAAAATAATAAGATAACTGCTACTACCTCCGGGGTTGGCAGTAATGATCACATGGCAATATTAAAGCTTAATAAGTTTTACGATACAAATATCACCCCTGTACATACGAAAGGGGCGGCAGAGGGATCTGCTCAGGTTTTAGGAGGTCATGTTGATGTATTTGTAGCAAAAGTTGGGGAGGCAGCAAATCTGCATAAAAGCGGAGAGTTAAAAGCTGTAGCTGTTATGACCGAAGAAAGATCCCCTTTCATTGAAGAAGTTCCTACGATGGAGGAGTCAGGTTATCCTGAAGTCACTTCGAGATCAGCTAGAGGAATCGGGGCACCGGCGGGGTTATCGCAAGAGAAGCTTGAGATTTTGAGTAAAGCCTTTAAGAAAGCGATCGAGAATGAGAAGCAAATAAAGGAGATGGAGGCCCAAGGTTTACAAGTTAAGCATTTGGGACCAGAGGAATATAAGAGCATGCTTGAGGAAGATGAAAGCTCCGTAAAGGATTTAAGTGGTTTATTAGGATATTAGTTGTAAACAAATACCTGGGCAGATCTGTCTGGGTATTTGTTTAGCATGGATTTGCAAAATGTTAATAAGCAGGGAGGAAATCAATGGTGAACGAAGGTGTATTTAAAGGGGTCAAAGTGCTGGAATTTACACACTGGCTTTCAGCCCCCTATTGCGGAAATATATTATCTGACCTTGGTGCAGAAATAATTAAAGTAGAATCTCCGGCTGGAGATCAAGTAAGGAAGTCCGGGTCTTATTTCAAAGACGGTGAAAGCTTCCTTTACGTAGCGTATAATCATGGGAAAAAAGGACTTTCAATCAATTTAAAGGAAGAGGAAGGTTATGAAGCCATTTTAAAACTGATCAAAGGTGCAGATGTCATTATAGAGAATTTCCGTCCTGGTACCATGGATAAGCTGGGATTGGGATATGAGAAAGTAAAAGCGATTAATCCAAGACTGATCTACCTCAGTATTTCCGCATTTGGATATGACCCTAAATACGTCAAGCGACCTGGCATGGACCCTATCATTCAAGGGATGGGGGCAGTGATGAGTATGACGGCAGAGGATGAAAATTCTCCTCCTATCCTTCCTGGTGTGCCGATAGCAGATAACACGACCGCCTTTATTGGATTTGGAGCGATTTCTGCAGCATTATACGAGCGGGAAAAAAGTAATATGGGACAGAAAATAAATATTAATCTGATCGATATGATGGTGTTGAATCTGTCTACCCGGTTTGGCCAGTATATCGCCACCGGCGAAAATCCAAAACCAATGGGAAATCAGCATTCTCAGGTAGTCCCTTACCAGGCTTTCCCGACGAAAGATGGCTGGATCATGGCCGGGGCGCAAGCCGACCATGCATGGGAGCCTTTTTGCCGGGCGATTGAGAGAGAAGACTTACTGATTGAGAAATATGATACGAATCACAAACGCGTCAACCATCGTTCTGAGTTAGCAGCTATTTTAGACGAAGTGTTCCAGAAGAAAACAACAGAAGAATGGTGTGAGAGATTCGAAGAAAGAAATGTTCTCCATGGGCCGGTTTGGGGGATCGATGAATTGGTGAACAGTGATTTGATCAAAGGGCATGATGTAATAGCCAATAGTAAACATACGAAACTTGGAGATGTCCCGGTCATTAAGACACCTATCCATTTCTCGAGATCGGAAGTGAAAGTTCAATCTTCTTCAAATCTATTAGGCGAACATACCAGGGAAATTTTAGAGGGTATTGGTTACAGCGACAACGAAATTGATAAATTAGTAGAGGATGGAGTGGTTTCTTCCTATGAGCGAACTGTTACTGGATAAAAGAGGATCGATTGCCTATATCATTCTGAACCGTCCTGATAAGTTAAATGCCTTCAGTAAAGAAATGTTAGACTTATGGATTGCGGCATTGACGGAGATCAAAGACGACCCTGATATTCTAGTCGGTGTGCTGACAGGGGCGGGGCGTGCTTTCTGTGCTGGCGGGGATGTAAAGTCTATGATCGCCGGGGAAGGATTTATCGGAAAAACGAATGAAGAGGACGATGATTTTATCAGCACCCCCCTTCATGTAAAAAACAGCCTTTGGAAGAACATCCAGCGAATTCCGCTTTTAATGGATGAAATTGATAAGCCTATGATTGCAATGATCAACGGCCACGCCATGGGAGCGGGACTGGATATGGCGCTTATGTGTGATATAAGGATCTGTTCGGAAAAGGCAAAACTTGGTGAAGCGTATATCCATGCAGGCATCGTTCCTGGAGATGGTGGCGGTTATTACCTCCCAAGAATCATTGGGATGGACAAAGCATTGGAAATGTTATGGAGTGGAGAAGTAAAGACGGCAAAGGAAGCTAAAGAGATGAACCTGGTGACCCATGTTGTCCCGCATGAGGAACTGGAAGCCTTTACCCTTGATTATGTCAAAAAGCTGATTGATGGACCACAAGAAGTCATCCAAATGATGAAAAGGGTAGTTAAAGAAGGGATGAGTATGTCCCTTCGTCAATCCCTGGACTATGTTTCTTCACAGATGGCCCTCAGTGTATTTCATGAGGATCACCAAAAAGCGATAGAAAAAATGAAAAGAAAATAATCGTTTGAATTTCGCAGCCTTATAGTTACTGGTAATAAGGCTGCTTAGTTTTTTACAAGTAACTAAATGATATTCAAATCTGGAAATCTTTCATGACGAAGAGCAGGAAACAGTATACAATGATAGAAAAAGATATCGGAGGTTTTCAGGTGCAAACAACATTACTGTATGGCAAAGAAGGACTGAAACTGGAATTACCAGAACAATCTTTTTTAGTAGAACCGAAAAACCTGCCCAAAGTTAAAGATGAAGACAAAGCGATCCGCCAGGCTCTGGCAAATCCGATTAACACCCCACCTTTAGAAAATATGGTGAAATCCAGTGATACGGTGGCGATTGTCATCAGTGATATCACCAGGCCAACCCCTAACCACCTGTTAGTTCCGGGATTGATAGAAGAACTGAACCATGTTCCCTTAGAGAATTTTGTTATCATCAATGGGACAGGAACGCACCGGGATCAAACAAGAGAAGAATTTGTCCATATGCTTGGCGAGTGGGTAGTTGAGAATATTCGTATCGTAAATAATCATTGTCATGATAAAGATACCCTGGTCAACCTTGGGAGAAGTAAATTCGGATGCGATGTATATTTAAATAAAGATTATGTGGAAGCAGATTTTCGAATTGTAACAGGCTTTATTGAACCTCATTTTTTTGCCGGATTCTCTGGTGGTCCGAAGGGAGTCATGCCTGGTATTGCCGGCATAGAAACAATCATGACTTTTCATAATGCCAGAATGATAGGGGACCCACGTTCGACATGGGGGAATATGGATGATAACCCAGTGCAGGAAATGACGCGGGAAATCAACCGAATGTGTAAACCACATTTTATGCTGAACGTGACACTGAACAGGGAAAAAGAAATTTCAGCTGTATTCGCTGGCGAGCTCTATGAAGCGCATGATAGAGGCTGCAGGTTTGCTAAAGAGCATGCTATGGTTCAGTGCGAAGAACGTTTTGATGTGGTCGTTGCTTCCAACTCCGGTTATCCTCTCGATCAAAACCTCTATCAGGCTGTCAAAGGGATGAGTGCCGCTCAAAAAATCGTAAAAAAAGGAGGTGCCATCATCATAGCTGCTGAATGTGCGGATGGACTTCCTGACCATGGAAACTACTCGAAAATTTTTGAAATGGCAAAAACTCCTCAGGCATTACTGGAAATGATCAATGATCCCGATTTTAAAATGTTTGACCAGTGGCAGGTGCAAAAGCAGGCAGTAACACAAGTCTGGGCTGACGTGTATGTTTATTCCAGGCTCGCAGATGAACAGGTGAAAAAGGCCATGCTGAAACCAACCCAGGATATTATTCAAACATTAAAAGACTTAAAAAATACTTATGGAGAAAATATGAGTGTTGCCGTCTTGCCATTAGGACCATTAACTATCCCTTTTGTTGATGAATGATGGAAAAACGATAGCAGAAATTGTCGGAATAGTGTTAATATAGAGTAAATAATCATTGGTTTTATAAAAAGAAATAGAGGAGGAGGGTTTCATTGTTAAATCATAAGTTAGAAAAGTTGGAAGAAATTCTTAATGAAATGCAAACGGTTGTGATTGCATTTTCTGGTGGCGTGGATAGTACCTTTTTGTTGAAAGTAGCTCTGGATACCCTCGGAAGAGAAAATGTACTCGCAGTGACAGCGGATAGTGAAACTTATCCCCTTGAAGAACTTCAGGAAGCAAAACAACTTGCAGCGCAGCTTAATGCCAGGCATGAAGTAATCGAAACTTCTGAACTGAATATACCAGGATATTCAGAGAATACGGCCAACCGCTGCTATTTCTGCAAGAAAAGCCTGTTTGAACACCTTATCCCGATTATGAAAGAACAGGGTTATAAAAACATTGCTTTTGGCTTGATTGCAGATGACCTTGGAGAGCATAGACCTGGCACTAAAGCAGCAAGGGAATATAATGTCCGGGGCCCTTTGCAGGAAGCTGATCTGTACAAAAATGAGATCCGGGAATTATCTCAGCAAATGGGGTTACGCACTTGGGATAAACCTTCCTTTGCTTGTCTCTCTTCCCGGATTACATATGGTGAAGAGATAACGATCGAGAAACTGAGGAGAATAGATAAATCCGAACAAGTAGTCAGGTCTAAAGGGATTCGTCAAGTTCGGGTTCGTACACATGGAGAAATCGCCAGAATCGAAGTTGAACCACAGGACATGCCTGTTTTACTTCAGCACCATAGTGAGATTACCGCTAAACTGCAAGAGTTTGGCTATACGTACGTTACGTTGGATTTGTCCGGCTATAAAAGTGGCAGCATGAACAAAACCCTAAAACAGGCAGTGAAGCAATAGCTATGGAAAGTCTATTCGCGATTCTTGGAGTTGGCTTTCTGCTTGGTATCAAACATGCTTTGGAGCCGGATCACGTTGTAGCTGTGTCGACTATCGTTGGAAAAAATAAATCTCCATGGCGCTCAGGGTTCTTAGGTGTGTTTTGGGGAATTGGACATACTCTCACTTTACTGTTCATCTTTTTAGTTTTACATTTCACCCAAACCAGTATTTCAGGAACCTGGGAAAAGACGTTTGAATTAGGCGTTGGTATCATGCTGGTTTATTTAGGGATTTCTACGTTTTTTCCAGCAAAAAACCATGCTCCAAAGGAAAGTGGAAACACATCAGGCAATTTGTTTCTCAAATCTATGTTTATTGGACAAGTCCATGGACTTGCAGGGAGTGCGGCGATGACTTTCCTGGTTGTTTCTATGGTTGATTCACTCCAGGATGCGCTTCTCTATATTGGCACATTCGGGACTGGAACGATTTTAGGGATGCTTTTATTCACATTTGCCCTTAGTATTCCATTTCTTTTCGCTGTAAATAAGAACCGACTCAGCTTTGTTCTTACAAAAGCGACTGCTATTTTAAGTATTGGTTATGGACTCTATTATATTTATATGGTGGGTTTCATAGATGGATTATTTACATAAGTAAAAAGACTGAAGGTGAACCAATTGAAAAAATTCGAAGATTTAGGATTTTGTAAAGTAGACACTGATCGCGAACAACGGACAGGTTACCCTGAAGTGATTTATGGAGAAGGAAAGTCAGCAGACCATATTTCTCAAATAATGAGCCGGTTGATCGACCACCATGAAAAAGTGATGGTCACCCGTTTATCTAAAGAGAAAGCGTTATCATTGCAAGAAACGTTTCCACAAGCGAAATATGATGAAACGTCACGAATTTTATTATATGGCGAACCGACCCGAAGGTATCCGGGAGAAATATTAGTGTTGTGTGCGGGTACTTCGGATCTATTTGTTGCAGAAGAAGCTGCACTTACAGCCGAATGGATGGGCTGTAAAGTGAAGAGGGTTTATGATGTCGGGGTCGCCGGTATTGATCGTTTACTTGCTCATCGGGAAGAAATCACCCAGGCAAGTGTACTGATCGTAGTCGCCGGTATGGAGGGGGCTCTGCCAAGTGTTGTAGGCGGGATGGTCAAAAGACCGGTAATTGCTGTCCCGACCTCCGTAGGATATGGGGCACATATGGAAGGGTTGACACCACTTCTCTCGATGCTTACATCCTGCGCTTCTGGAATGAGTGTCGTAAATATCGATAATGGTTTTGGGGCTGCGTATCAGGCTGCGTTAATTTTACAGCTTGCCTCAGAGGAGGTCGAACATGAAAAACCTTTATCTTGATTGTCAATCCGGTATTTCTGGAGATATGACCTTGTCTGCGCTAATCGATTTAGGTGCTGATATAGAGTACATCACATCTCAGTTAAAAAAGCTGCCCATTGATCCATTTACCATGGACGTAAAACAGGCAGATAAACAAGGAATTTCTTCTAAACAGTTAGTACTTCAATTTGATGAAGTTGCTCATGAGCACTTCCATACAGCAGCGTCCTCTGTTCATAGCCATTCCCATGCTCATCATTCTACTCATCATCATGATCATTCTCATCGCCATGCTTCAACGATCTTCCGGATGATTGAAGAAAGTGACTTGCCTGAGCGGGTAAAACAAAGAAGCCTTTCTGTTTTTGAAGTCATTGCCAGGGCGGAAGGGAAAATACATGGAATGGATCCTTCTGAAGTGCATTTCCATGAAGTAGGAGCCATGGACTCCATTATCGATGTCATCGGCGTAAGTCTTGCCTTAGAGAATTTAGAAGTCGATAAAATAATCGCTTCACCCGTTCCGACAGGTTATGGAAAATTAATGATGGCACATGGACTTTATCCAATTCCTGCTCCTGCTACGGCAGAAATACTTAAAGGGGTGCCTTTAGCCGACTTCCAGGTGGAAGGTGAACTGACGACACCTACAGGTGCGGGTTTCATCAAAGCCTTAGTTAGCGATTTTGGCCCCCTGCCAGCTATGCGTATAGAAAAAATAGGATACGGAGCAGGGAAGAAAGATTTTAATCATCCAAATGTTTTAAGAGCGGTACTTTTTGAAGCGGAAGATCATGCTAAAGTGGAATCAATTACAGTGCTCGAATGTCACATCGATGATATGGCAGGAGAGGCAATGGGATATTTAATGGAAAAAGCGCTGGCTAATGGTGCTCTGGATTTATATTATACACCGATTACCATGAAGAAAAGCCGGCCTGGTATATTGATTACCGTGTTAAGCAAACCGGACGACGCTTTCTTTTTCGAGGACTTATTATTAAAAGAAACCAGTACCTTTGGGGTACGTAAGTCAAATTGGGAGAGGAACATACTGGATCGGCGTTTTCAAAAGGTGGATACCCCTTATGGGACAGTAAGTGTGAAAATCGGATATAGACACGGAGATATTTATAAAATCACTCCAGAATATGAGGATATTAAAAAGGCTTCCATCAACCATCAAGTTCCTTTTAATAAGGTGTATAGATTGGTTGAGCAGATAGCCGCAGAACAAATAACGAATTGACCGTAATGAAAAGGCGAATCGTTCCAGTTCAATAAAATACTCAAATTTATAAAGAATCCAGACCGTACACAAAGTGATGTAACGACTAAATCCCCGACTGATCATTCGAGAATCTTGTGGAGGGAACCAGCATGCATAACTTTCCAATGAATAAAAAATTTATAATATGAGAATCGGAGGTAAGTCAGTGAAACCAAAGGTGTATATTACCAGGAGATTGAATGGCCGCTTAGTGAAAAAGATAGAAGAAATTTGTGATGTGAAAATGTGGGAAGAAGAAGATGTCGAGGTACCTCGGGACATTTTAATGAAAGAGGTGCAAGAAGTCGATGGCTTGCTTTGTATGCTGACAGAAAAAATCGACGAGGAGCTGCTTTCAGGTGCGAGAAACTTAAAGGTTGTCAGTAATATGGCAGTGGGTTATAACAACATTGATATCACTGCAGCTAAAAATAGAGGTGTTACTGTAACAAACACACCTGGTGTATTGACTGAAACGACGGCTGATTTAACGTTCACCTTGTTAATGGCAACGGCAAGAAGAATTGTAGAATCATCTGATTATTTACGAGAAGGAAAATGGGAAACATGGTCTCCGATGCAACTGACAGGGCAAGACGTTCATAGGGCGACACTGGGGATAATCGGAATGGGAAGAATTGGGGAAGCGGTTATAAAGCGGGCAAAAGGATTTGATATGAACATCTTATATCATAATCGGAATCGAAAGCATGGTATAGAAGAAGAGCTGGGAGTTGTTTATGCAGGGCTGGAGGAGCTCTTACGTGATTCGGATTTTGTCTGCGTCCTGACCCCTTATACTTCAGAAACGCATCACCTTATATCTGAAAGAGAGTTTTCATTGATGAAGGAAACGGCTGTTCTTATTAATACGGCGCGAGGAGGTATTGTGGACGAAGAGGCCCTTTATCATGCACTTAAGCATAGGAAAATCTGGGCAGCAGGACTGGATGTGTTTGAGCAAGAGCCCGTACCTGTGGATCATCCACTTCTGGCTTTGCCTAATGTCGTTACGCTTCCTCACATTGGGAGCGCCAGCATTCAAACAAGATTAAAAATGGCTGATCTTGCAGCCGAAAATCTATTACGAGCATTAACAAAGCAAACGCCAAAGCATGTAGTCGTCTAGCTAATATTATTATGTCACATCTATAAAGGAAATCATTAAAGGGGTTAAAGGTGGAGTGAAAGTGGCACAGGTGCATGCAGAACAAATATTAAATAGAAGTTTTGGAATAAAAAGTAACCTGATTATAGGAATGTGCCTTTTTTATTTTTTGAACTTTTTTATACAGGCCATCAACTTTGAGATAGCCCTGGCACTCCTCAGTTTGAGTGTTTTCTTTTTAAGTTTACGTCACGCAAAAAGTACACCTCGTGTGCTTGCCTGTATTATGTTTGTGCTGGGAATATTTTTTACGCTGTCAAAAGGGGAGGGCATCGCTGAGATTTCTAGTGGGATTACTATGAATCTCCCTTTATTAGTTTTAGTCCTGTTAGTACCCTTACTATCCATCCCTTTAAAAATCAGAGGATATTTCAAGACTGTACGGTTCTTTTTGGAGAATATGGCGGTAGATACAAAGAAAATTTTCGGGAGTATCTCTTTTTTTATATTTTGTATGGGACCGGTCTTAAATCTGGGCTCTATACGTGTTTTACACGAAACGATCAAGGATATCAAACTCTCCTCAGTGCTATTGGCTAAGTCTTATCTGGTTGGATTTTCAACTGTTATTTTATGGTCGCCGTATTTTGCTTCCGTAGCCCTGGTCTTGTATTATCTTGAAGTTCCTTTTGCGAACTATGTACCACTTGGTTTAACCATGGCCGTTATACAAATGTTCATAGGTAACCTGCTGTTCCGATTTTATTCCAGATCTAATGGCACAGAACAAGGCAAACAGGAAGAGGCGGCCATAACCGAAGTCAAAGAGGTGAACATTCAACAAAATAATATTCATAAGAAAAAATTATGGTCATTAATTGGAATTATCACCTTGTTAATGGGATCCATTTTCTTACTGGAGTACATTACTAAATGGCCGATGATGCTGTTAGTAAGCGTGGTATCTGTAGGCTACCCACTCCTATGGTCACTAGTCACCAGGCAATGGAAAAGTGTTGAGAAACACTTTATTGAATTTAAAGACCGTTCACTACCACGCATGAACAATGAAGTTGTTCTGTTCATTAGTGCTGGCTTATTTGGAAAAGCGCTGCAAGGTACAATTATTGCAGCATCTATCCGGAAATTTCTTAATCATATTGCCTCGATGTCTTTTCTATTATTCATACTGGCAGTGATGGGGATCATCGTGTCCTTATGCTTCATCGGTATTCATCAGATCGTTGTAGTTACCGTTCTTGTCACTCAAATGGATGCATCTTTTATTGGTACTTCACCTGAAGTTCTTGCACTTCTGATTATGATTTCCTGGTCAATGGCTGCAGTATTAAGTCCGGTTAATCCGCTGAATCTACTCGTTAGTGGTTCCGTCAAACACTCAGGCGTGGACGTAGGGTTCAAGTGGAATGGCATCTACCTTTTATCTATGTTCGTCATAGGAACCATCTTCGTTTATGCCGTCCACTGAGTTAGACTGTTCCTGAAAGGATTGGAAAAATTCCTGTAAGGTTTGTTGATCTTTTTTATAAAAAGCAATCTTCAGGTCATCAAGTTTTAACGGCGATGTAACAGTCTGGAAGAAATGATGATTGGTTAACAGGGCATAAATATTATTCCATATGGAGATGTAATACTCATTCGATAGTTGTTTTCCAAGTTCATTGATCCATCCGGAAAATTCTTTCCAAAAATCTTCAGTTTTTCCTGACTGAAGACTGATGGAAGTATCCTGTTTTAAAGATGTAAAAATAATTTTCTCTGCGTTCATTAAAGCGATATCAAAGTATTTATTCAATTCTTTCGAGTCGGTTTGGTTCTGTGTAATAGTCATAGGTATCAAAAAAGGGGGTGGTTCAGAGACAAATGTCCCCCCACCTTGTCTTGATTCCAGGTATCTCAGAAGTTCTAATATTCTTAAACCTTCTCTTACCGAAGATCTGCTTACTTCAAGTAATTCACTTAATTTTCTTTCTGGTGGCAGTTTATCACCTTTTTTTAATTCTTCGTCCTGCATATAAAAGATGATTTGTCGTATGACTTCCTCAAACATTCGTGGTACTGTCTCTAGTTGATATTTTTTACTCATTATCATCACCGTCTTTTCCTTTATGTAATATATTTTACCAAAAAGCTTTATACAAAAATAGTGAGTAGGGTATTGACTCAACGGTAGATTTTATATAAAGTAGCTAGTAAGAGTAAAAATTTTCTGAATATTGGTCAGACCATCATAACAAATAACAGGATAAAGGTAATACATTAATTAATGAGATGGTGATAGCAATGGCATTAAAGCCGATTAGAAAAAAACGATTATTTGAAGAAATTATTCTGGCAATAGAAGAATACATTCATGAGGAAGGGATACGGCCGGGTGAGCGACTGCCTTCCGAAAATGAACTTTCTACAATATTCCAGGTAAGTAAAACAGCTGTCAGAGAAGCAATGAGTGTATTGCACGCCAATGGAGTCATTGAAAAAAGGACCGGAGCTGGAATCTTCCTAAAAGAATTATACGGAGAGAGTATTGCGGAGAGGGTAACGAACAACCTGCTTGATCGCAGTGAAATGCAAGAAGTTTTAGAGTTTCGCAGGGGAATGGAAGTAGAAGCTGTCGCATTGGCTGCTATCAGGGCTACAGATAAAGATATAGAAGTGATTCGCCAGGCACACCAAAACCTGGTAGATGCCCATAAGGCCGGCTCGCTGGGTTTAGAAGAGGACTATATATTTCACTACTCCATCATCCTTGCTTCCCACAACTCTATTTATAAAGATGTGTTTGACAGGGTTTCTAATAAATTTGAGGAAGTAATGAGAGTAAGTAAAATGCAATCTTCAAAGGTCCCGGGAAGATTTATAGAGGCATACAAAGAACATGAACAAATACTGAATGCGCTCCGACTAAAAGATCCTCAGGCTGCCTCCGAAGCAATGAGGCATCACCTTACACAAAATGAGAAGAAAATTTGGGCAAATATTAAGCAGAGTAAAGAACCGATGTAAGGTTCTTCTCACTATAAAATGGTCAGACCATAATAAAATTATAAAGGAGGAAGTGAATGAGAAGCGTAGGGTTCCGAATCAAGGAAAATTTTGAGAGATTAGAGGAAGAGGTTATAAGAGGGTTTCAAGATATACCCACCCCCAATATTGGCGATGTAATGGGAAGGCAGTGGGCGATGCATCATTCTATTAAACCGGTTAATCATCCTGGCATGCACATTGTTGGAAGCGCATTCACCGTGAGAACACATCCTTCAGATAACCTTCTTGTACATAAAGCCATGGATCTTGCTAAACCTGGAGACATCATTGTCATCGATGCCTGCGGTGACATGGGAAATGCCATTTTAGGGGAACTCATGTGTCATTATGCGAAAGTTAAGGGAATTGCGGGCTATATTGTTGATGGCCCTGTTCGGGATTTGAAAGGTATTGCCGATATGGGATTCCCGGTTTTTGCTAGAGGAGGTACTCCGCGTGGTCCATATAAAGAAGGACCGGGAGAAATTAATACAACAATCAGCTGTGGTAACGTGCCTGTTTCACCGGGCGATATTGTCGTAGCAGATGATGATGGAGTCATTATTATTCCTAAGGAAGATGTTACTGCTGTAGCTAAAGATGCAAAAGAGTTAGCAGCAAAAGAAGTGGAAATCATCAAGTCTATTTATGATGGTACATGGGATAGAACATGGGTGGATGAAGTCCTTCAAAAGAAAGGGTGCTTAGTATTTGAATAATTATCAAGGAGAACGGATTCCTAAAGAAAATTTAGAAACCTTTGTTGAAGAAATCTTTCTTAAAGCTGGGCTGGACGGGGAACAATCTAAATTAACTGCCAGGCACCTTGTTTTCGCAAACTTGAGAGGAGTAGATTCTCACGGTGTCAGTCGAGTGGGAATTTATACAAAACGTCTGGATAAGAACCTTTTGAATAAAAAGTTTGAACCGGTTATCAAGCGTGAATCTCCTGTGAGTGCTTTAATTGATGCTCAAAATGTCTCAGGAATCCCTGTCGCCACCTATGGAATGGAACTGGCAGTTGAAAAAGCCAGAAAGTCTGGAGTCGGAATTGTAGGCATCAACAATTCCAATCATTGTGGGATGATGGCAGATTACGTTAAGAAAGCTGTTGATAATGATTGTATTGCCATTGCTACCACCAACGCTCCATCCAATATGCCTCCTTGGGGTGGAAAGGAGCGTTTCTTTGGTACCAATCCATTTTCGTATGGGGTACCTGCTGGTGAAGAAACTAATATTTTATTTGATATGGCTACAAGTAAGGTGGCCAGAGGAAAGATAATATTGGCAGAAAAAAATAAACAGGAGATACCATTAGGTTGGGCGTTATCGCCTGAAGGGACTCCTACCACTAATGCAAGTAAAGCAGTGGATGGCGTGGTGTTACCTGTCGGGGAACATAAAGGGTATGGGATAGCATTTTTAGTGGAAACCTTGTCTGCACTCTTTACCGGCGCTGCATTCGGCCCTTATATTGGCGATTTATATAAGGAATTAAACCATGCTCAAAACGTAGGGCAGTTCTTTTTAGTAATGCGAGCTGACTTATTCCAGGAGCTGGAGACATTTAAGAAGAGAATGGATCAAATCATACGGGAAGTAAGGGAAGTTCCATTAATGGATGGTGCAAAAAAGATATACCTTCCTGGGGAAATGGAAATGGAAACAGCAAAGGAACGAGAGGAAAATGGCATTCCATTATCACTGGAGGTCATCGATGAACTAGCCCAGGTGGGACAACGCTATAAAATAGAGCCTACGCTCATTAAAACCTATGTCTAACATTGAATAATTAAATTAAAAGGGGAGAGTAAGTATGAGATTAGCTACTGTAAAAAGAAATGGAGAAGAAAAGGCTGCTGTCATTACAAAGAAGGGTGCAATATTGATTGAATCCATTAACCGTAACCTTAATCTCAATTGGAGTACAAACTTATTCGATTTGGTACAATCAGGACAACTCAATCATTTACAGGAATGGTACCGGACTGAAGGTGAAAGTAAATTAGATGACTTTTTTGAAGTGATATCTAACGAGGATGTTGAGTATGGACCTTTATATAGGCACCCACGAAAAATATGGGGGATAGGCCTGAACTATGTAGAACATGCCTCTGACTTAAGTGAACAAGCACCCAATAAAGAACCGGCAAGCTTTATGAAGCCAGATACAACAATCATTGGCCCTGGGGACCATATTAAAGTCCCACACCAATCAGAGCGGACAACTGCTGAAGCTGAGCTGGGCATTATTATCGGGAAAGAGTGTAAAAATGTAAGCGAAGAAGATGTACCAAATGTCATTGCAGGTTTTACTACGATCATTGATATGACTGCTGAAGATATTTTGCAGCATAACCCACGGTATTTAACGAGATCGAAAAGCTTTGATTCTTTTTTCAGTTTTGGTCCGGAACTCGTTACTCCTGATGAAGTCGATGAGGTATTGGATTTAAATGTTTCCACTGTTATCAATGGGGAATTACATCGCAAAAATGTCGTTTCCAATATGACTTTCAGACCTTGGGATCTGGTTTCTTTTCATTCCAAAGTTATGACACTGTTACCGGGTGACATTATCTCTACAGGGACCCCGGGAGCTGTTGTAATAAGAGATGGAGATGTTGTAGAATGTCAGATTGATGGGTTTAATAAACTGGTAAACCCGGTCAAAGATCTAAAAGTATCATCTGTACGGAAAGAAATAGAAGCAGCCAACAAGTAAATGTCGTGTTAAAAAGGCTATTCTGATTAGAGAATAGACTCAGCTTGCAGAGAAACACTATGGTTTTTCTGCAAGCTTATTTTTTTGCCCTGTTCGGGCAAATTCCTCATACGCCGTGGGGGGGGAGCAGTTGGATAACCCCTACCAACAGTTCAACATCGAATAAGATTAATGTTGTTTAAAAAAAGTATACGAAAAATAAAGACCGTTGGGATTTCCCCTACGGTCTGTGGCAATTATAATCAGTATTCCTTTTTTGTCCTGAGACTTTTATTCTGTTTTTACTTTTTCCTTGTTTGTCGCGAGGAGAAAGTCGAAGTCACATCCCTTGTCTGCTTGTAAGACATGATTTTGATAGAGGCGTGTATACCCTCTGTCTTCAAATATCGGAGCTGTCCATTCGGTTTTCCTTTGCTGTAATTCCTCCTCCGATACGTGAAGTTCCAACTTGCGATTTTCCACATCGAGTTCAATTATATCTCCAGTTTTTATCAATCCAATTGGTCCACCGACTGCTGATTCGGGAGCAACGTGCAGGATTACAGTTCCAAATGCTGTTCCACTCATCCGGGCATCTGAAATCCTCACCATATCGCGTACCCCTTGTTTTAGCAGCTTATTAGGAATTGGGAGCATCCCGGCTTCCGGCATTCCTGGTGCTCCTACAGGTCCGGTGTTTTGTAAAATCATGATATCCTCAGGACTGATATCCAGTTCAGGGTCGTCAATACGATTTTCAAGATCCTGAGAAGATGTAAACACCACTGCTCTCCCGGTATGTTTCAATAATTCTGATGAAGCAGCTTTTGGCTTGATGACAGCACCATCTGGTGCAAGGTTACCTTTCAGAACAGCTATCCCACCCTCTTTATGTAAAGGAGAATCAAAGGATGTGATGATATTTCGATAAACATCAGATACTTTGACATCATGAATACTGTCTCTTAAAGGAGAACATGTTACCGTCATTTCATCTAAATGGAGGAGGGACTCTAATTCTTTTAGAACAGCAGGGGTTCCACCTGCTTTATAAAAGTCTTCCATTTGGTATTGACCGGCTGGCCGTAAATTAGCAATAAAAGGCGTCGTCCTGCTTAATTGATCAAATAAATCAAGAGGTAATTCGATACCCAGGCGTCCGGCGATTGCTGTGAGGTGAATGACAGCATTCGTTGAGCCGCCAACCGCCATCAATGCCCGGATACTATTTTCAAGAGAATTTCTCGTGATGATTTGGGAAGGCCTTAAGTCTTTTTCAACTAATTCTACAATCTTTTTGCCTGTGTCAATGGCATGTTTCATTCGTTTATTCTCTGTGGCAGGGATAGCCGCTCCTCCAGGAAGCATCATTCCCATCGCTTCAGCACAAACAGCCATCGTACTTGCACTTCCCATTACCATACAATGACCAGCTGTAGGTGCCAAAGCTGCGTTGATCTCTTCAATACTTTCCTCATCAACTTCTCCGCCACGATATTCTTGCCAGAAGAAACGGCAATCTGAGCAAGCTCCAAGCGTTCTCCCTTCATATTCACCATTGTTCATCGGTCCGCCTGTAATCATGATGGAGGGAATGTCGGCGCTCGCTGCACCCATCAGTTGGGAAGGAGTCACTTTGTCACATCCGCCAATTAGAACAACTCCGTCAATAGGTTGGGCTCTTATCATTTCTTCTGTATCCATAGCCGCCATATTCCGATACAGCATCGTGGTCGGACTGGTATTGATTTCCCCAAGGGATATAGTAGGGAACTCCAAAGGTATGCCCCCAGCCATTAATACACCTTTTTTAATGGCATCGATTATCGGTTGGATATGGGAGTGACAGCGGTTGATTTCACTTTTCGTATTGCAAATACCGATGACAGGCTTCTCGAAATCTTCTTTTTCAAACCCCAGATGTCGATTGAATGCCTGTCTAATGAATTTGCTGAAGCCAGAATCTCCATAAGAGGTAAGTTTTGTTTCTTTTTGTTTCCCAGTCATGTTATTTCCTCCTTAATAAATATCATTTTATATTATGGTATGACCAATATGTATGGACTATCTTTATAACCATACTATCATAATATCGGAATAACAGAAATAAAATTCAGAATATTATGTAGTTAATTGTGGATCTTTAGCACATGATTTAGGATATGAACCGCTATAACCATTTTAAAAGTTGTTTAAATACTCTTGACAAAATTTTCTGAAATATTATAAGATAACAACAACTCAATATAATTTGCGAAATTTTATATTCACACACTTTAATTGGTCTGACCATATTAATATTATAAATTAGATCAAAATAGAAGGGAGGAAATAATGGTGAAAATGGTGGAGATTAAACAGAAATTTTCAAATGAAAAACTTAGCTTTGTGGAGCAAAAAGTTCAAGAAGAAATTATGCAAAACTTACCTGTAAGTCAGTTGCCTCTCTCTGCAGACATAGCTATCACAGCGGGGAGCAGAGGAATCACTAACATTGTGGCAATTTTAAAAGCGACAGTGGCCACGCTTAATTCCATGGGTTTTAACCCTTTCTTAGTACCAGCCATGGGGAGTCATGGAGGTGCCACGAAAGAAGGACAGCTGGAAGTATTAAAGCACCTGGGTATTACAGAAAAATCTGTAGGAGCTCCAATCCGCTCATCAATGGAAACAGAATTCATTGGTACGACCCCGAATGGTAAACCCGTGTATATGGATAAAATAGCGTATCAAGCTGATGGGATAATAGTTGTCAATCGCGTCAAAGCTCATACAGCATTTCGCGGCAATGTCGAAAGCGGGCTCAGTAAAATGGTCACTATCGGCTTAGGGAAAAGAAAAGGTGCATCTTTTGTACATAGTGATGGAGCATTACAAATGGCGGAAAATATTGAAAGCGTATCCAAGTATGCCCTCGAAAACACAAATATACTGATGGGCTTAGCAATTATCGAGAATGGCTACGATGAAACTTCCGACATAGTTGCAATAAACAAATCCGAGTGGCATCAAAAAGAAGCCGAACTGTTAAAGTGGTCAAAAAAGATGATGCCACGGCTTCCAATTGAAGATATTGATCTATTGATTGTAGAAGAAATGGGAAAGAGTTTCAGTGGAACAGGTATGGACCCGAATATCATTGGGAGATGGAGGATCAATGGTGTACCTGAACCAACGAAGCCAAGGATAAGTAAAATTGCTGTCTTAGACCTTAATCATGCCTCATTTGGTAACGCTCAAGGTGTTGGGCTTGCTGATTTCACCACTAAACGTTTGTTTGACAAGATAGACAAAAAATCTACCTACACGAATGCACTAACCAGTACATACCTTCAACGAGCTATGATTCCACTAATCTATGAAACTGAAAAAGAAACGATTGAAACCGCTATCCAGAGTCTCGGCCCAGATAAAGACATAAGTGATAGTAAAGTTGTCCAAATTCCGAACACCCTGCACTTAAGTAATATATTCATTTCAAAAGCAGTGTTAAAACAGATGGGAGACGATAACAGGTGTTTCGAAATTCTAGGTGAACATGAGCTTTCCTTTGATGAAACTGGCGATTTAACCAAAAAACTTACGGTTTATTCTTATTAGAAAGGAGGGGGGCTCTTGGAAACAGCTACACAAACCAAAAAAGGAGCGCTCGTCATACACCCTGATGACAATGTTGCTGTAGCTCTATCGGACTTGAAAAAAGGGGAAAAATGCTCGGTTAGGCTGGGAGAATCAGAGCAGTGGGTTACTGCTTTAGATGACATTAGTTTTGGTCATAAATTGGCGCTTTGCCCAATTGGAAAAGACGAAAGCGTCTTAAAGTATGGAGAGGAAATAGGGAAGATGAGCGAAGTTGTCAATACAGGAGGATGGATACATACCCACAACATGTATTGTGAGAGGGGGTTGAAGTAGATTGACCGACACTTTTATGGGTTATGCCAGAAAAGATGGACGAGTAGGGATACGAAATCAGATTGCTGTTATACCATCCGTTTTTTGTGCCGCTAAGGTAGCGGAACGGATCGCTTATCAAGTACCTGGATGCGTTTATTTCAGACATCCGGTTGGCTGCAGCCAGGTAGGAGAAGATCTCGAGGTAACAGCCAAGACATTAATTGCGATAGGCAAGAATCCGAATTTTGCGGGTGTCGTGGTAGTTGGATTAGGTTGTGAACGTTTTTCACCCTATGAACTGGCAAAGGGCATTGCCCCTTCTGAGAAAATGTTAGAAACAGTAGTGATTCAAGAAGAGGGTGATTCTTTAGCTGCTATTCAAACAGGGAGCAAGATCGCACGAGAAATGCAGCAAATCGCTTCCAGGCAAACGAGAGAGGAATTTCCAGTTAGCGAACTAATGGTTGGGTTGAACTGCGGGGGTTCGGATATGACCTCAGGGCTTATAGCCAATCCTGCACTGGGATATGCATCCGATAAACTTGTGAGCCAGGGTGGTTCGTCATTATTAAGTGAAATTACTGAATTAATAGGGACAGAAGACATATTAGCTAGAAGAGCGGTGGATAACGAGGTTGCAAGGTCGATTAAAGAAACCATAAGTGCTACGGAAGAAAAGCTTAGAAGACAAACTCAGAATTCTAGTAACAAAGCACGGACCCATCTCATTTCGAAAGGAAACTATGATGGGGGTCTATCCAGTGTGGTAGAAAAATCCTTAGGGAGCATGAAGAAATCGGGCAATGCCGAATTCTGCGGGGTGATCCGGTATGGCCATCAACCAGATAAGAAAGGATTATTTCTCTTAGATTCACCTGGTCATGATGGCGAAGTGTCAACAGGGGAAGTTGCAGCGGGTGCACAAATCATCTTATTCCCGACCGGGCGTGGTACTCCGACTGGTTTCCCGGGAATACCAGTAATCAAAATTACCGGTAACCCAAAAACATATATAAAAATGAAAGAAAATATCGATATCAATGCTGGCGCGGTTCTGAATCAAGAAAAAACCCTCGAGCAAGTAGGGGAAGAAATTTACCAAGAGATTTTAGAAGTCGCCTCAGGAAAACATGTAAAAGCTGAAATATTGGGGCATGATGAACAATTTTGTGTTACTCGCCTTCCTTAGTTCCAAAAATGAAAGCGCTTTTACAAGAGGGGAGAACTTTTAAGTTTAATGAGGGAGGGGGTAAGACACAAAGAATGCATGGGCAGGATGCTGAGAAAAGAGTTTTAAAATTTATAAAAGGAGATGAAAGATGTGAAAAAGTTACTCTCAATACTTATGTTATTTGGAATCATTTTGGTGTTAGCAGCATGTAGTGGGGATGCGAATGGAAATTCTTCAGAAACTAACGGAGGATCAAGTGAAGAATCTAGTAGTGGAAATGCGGAAGGTTTCCCTGATAAGCCTATAAATGTAATTGTTTCTTATGCTGCTGGAGGAGGAACGGATACTGGTGCCCGGATTCTTTTTCCATATGTAGAGAAAGAGCTGGGTGTGGATGTGAATATTATTAACAAACCTGGTGGTGGTGGCTGGGTTGGCTGGACTGAACTGGCAAATGCTGATCCGGATGGTTATACGATTGGATATATCAACACTCCAAACCTAATGACAGGGTATTTGGATCCAAAGTATAAACGTGACGAGAGCCTTGAGAGTTTTGAACCAATTGCTAACCATGTAGTAGATCCCGGGGCAATTGCTATACGTGCTGATGAAGAAAGATTTACCAATATCAAGGAATTAATTGAATACGCCAAAGAAAATGAATTGACAGCAACTTCTACTGGTGTTGGTAGTGATGATCATTATGCTTCTCTTAAGTTGAATGACAAATTTGGTACTAAATTTAAAGCTGTTCATAACGGTGGGTCTGCAGATAGTCGTGCGGCAGTACTGGGAGGACATGTTGATGTACTGTTTGCCAATGTTGGGGAGTTGACCTCGCTTCATAATGAAGGAAAAGTCAAAATTATTGGTGTGATGGGTAAAGAAAAGTCTCCTTTCCTAGAAGATGTACCAACTTTAGCTGAAGAAGGTTATGAAGTATACTCCTGGTCTGCACGTGGCTTAGCTGCACCAGCAGGTATTGATGAAGAAAAACTTGAAGTTCTTCGTGCGGCTTTAGAAAAAGGAATCAAAAACGAAGAACAAAAAGAGAAAATGGCTGAAATGGGACTGGAAGTAGAATATTTAGATGGTGAAGAATATGATCAGTTACTAAAAGAAGATGAACAAGCAGTGAAAGATTTATCAGATCTTATGGGATGGTAATTTGAAATTGAGCCGGGTATAACTACCCGGCTACATATTTAGAAGGGGGAGGAAACGTGAGTAAAAATATACATCAGGATTTATATGTAGGATTAATCATCATTGGGGTTTCGATTTTCCTATTTATTAAAACATTTGGTCTTATTGAGGAAGCTGCTAAATACCCGCAAGCATTATTGGTTATTTTTGCATTTTTCGGAATCCTTATAGCTGCAGGAGGAATTAAAAAAACAAAGAAGATAAGGAATGGAGAAGAACTGAATTATGACGGGGATGAAGCTCTTTTGAATGTAAAACTGCTCAAATCTCCTCTGATTACCCTTGGCATCGTGATTGTCTATGTCCTTCTCCTTACTTATATCGGTTTTTTTCCTGCAACTATTCTCTTTATGGCCGCCTATCTAGGTTTTATGCAAGTGAAAAGCTGGAAGGCTTATGTGTTTACAATAGCGGGTTTAAATTTATTTATTTATCTAGTTTTTGTGATGCAATTGAATGTACAACTACCCGCAGGAATTTTCTTTGAATAGGAGGTGTTGAATTTGAACGCTGAGATTTTAGGTCAAGTTGTTCAAAATTTATTGTCTTTCCAAACCATTGTTGCGTTATTCCTGGGTGTTTTTGGAGGTATTATTATCGGGGCGCTTCCTGGTTTGAGTGCCACTATGGCAGTAGCTTTATTGGTTCCTGTTACTTTCGGAATGGAGCCGGTAGCAGGGCTGACCATGTTAACCGCCATTTACACCTCAGCTTTATACGGCGGGTCGATATCAGCTATTTTGATTCACACCCCAGGTACACCGGCCTCAGCTGCAAGTGCGCTTGATGGCTATCAGATGACCTTGAAAGGCCAGGGGGCAAAAGCGATAGGGATGGCTACAGTTTCTTCCATGATTGGAGGAACCATCAGTGCGCTTGCATTATTATTCCTTGCTCCTCCACTTTCAAAAATATCCCTGGCTTTTAGTGCACCTGAATATTTTCTGATTGCTGTGTTCGGTTTGACCATAATTGGAAGCCTGGCGGCAAAGTCAATGGTCAAGGGGCTCGCTGCCGGGGTCATTGGTTTGTTAATTGGTGTGATTGGAGTTGATATTCTAACGGGGTACCCACGTTTTACATTTGGAAGCATGTCCTTAGAATCAGGTATCTCTCTTGTACCCGCAATGATTGGGCTTTTTTCTTTATCACAAGTGATGATTCAAGCAGAAAACCGTGGAAAGAAAAGTAAAAAAATCTCCGCAGATGCCATGTCAGGAAGGGTCTTACCGACAAAGAAAGAGTTTAAAAGTGTTTGGGTAACTATATTACGATCCTCAGGGATTGGTACCTTTGTAGGGATGTTGCCTGGTGCTGGTGGCGATATCGGATCATGGGTGGGATACAATGAAGCAAAACGGTTCTCAAAAAATAAAGAAAAGTTTGGTACTGGGTGCATCGAGGGAGTTGCAGCCCCGGAGTCTGCTAACAATGCAGTTACAGGCGGAGCGTTAATTCCTCTCTTGACTCTTGGTATACCAGGTAGTTCCACTACTGCTGTCCTGTTGGGAGGATTGATGATCCAGGGGCTTGTTCCTGGTCATGAGCTATTTACTACCCACGCGAATATTACCTACTCAGTCATTTTCGGATTTATTATAGCCAGTCTCTTGCTAGGCGTAATCGGGTTACTGGGAGCGAGATTTTTTATTAAAATATCAGGGGTATCCGAAAAGATATTAGCCCCGATTATTATTGGTCTTTGTGTAGTGGGGTCTTACGCTATTAATAATAATATATTTGATGTTTGGGTAATGGTAGCCTTCGGTTTAATTGGATATTTGATCAGGAAAACTGGTTTCCATCCCGCACCGATCATTCTTGGGATGATTTTAGGACCAATAGCTGAAAATGGTTTAAGACAATCCATGTTAATGGCTAAAACAGATTTATTAACTTACTATTTTACACGTCCTATCTCTGTAGTTTTAATTGCCCTTACTGTTATTTCCTTATTTTCTCCATTAGTAATGAAATGGTGGGAAAAACGGAATGCGGGTAACATGGAGGAAACAGAAGAAACAAAAGTTGTTTAATTATAGGAGGAGAAAGAGTGATCAATAGAATAATTCTTTATTTTGATAAAACTACGGATGAATTTAAAGATATCTTATTAGGACATAAACCGTCTGGGTTTGACTTGCTTTTTTGGCATGAAATGGAGGAAGCGGAACGTGAAAAAATTCTTCCTGAAGCCGACTATTTATTAGCAGCAACTTACAAAATAGGAGACGAGATCTTTTCAAAAGCGGTTAATGCCAAGTTGCTTCAAAAAACCGGGATAGGGGTGGACCATATTGATTTGTCTTCTGCTGATAATTATCAACTCCCAGTTTCCAATACTCCTGGTGCCAATGCGACTGCTGTAGCTGAGCTGACAATTTTAATGATATTAGCTTTGTATAGGAAACTGCCATTAATGAATAGGTCTACTAAATCAGGCCAATGGGAAATGTGGGAACATCGTCCAACTTCCTTTGAATTGGAAGGGAAAACTCATGGATTGATAGGTTTTGGTAATATCGGCAGACAAACCGCCAAAAGATCCCATGCATTTGGCGCTAATATCATTTATTATGATGCATTTCGAGCTGCTCCAGAACATGAGAAAGAACTTGAAGCCAAGTATTTGCCACTAGAAGAAGTGTTAGCTCAAGCGGATATTATCAGTTTACACATTCCTCTCTTGCCTGAGACGAAAGGGCTTATAGGAAGTAAAGAACTCACCGTGATGAAGCAAAATGCTATTCTAATTAATGTCGCACGTGGAGGAATTGTAAAAGAAGATGCATTATATCAGGCGCTAAAAGAAGGTAGCATCGCTGGAGCCGGCATTGATGTATGGGAACAAGAGCCGCCTAAAACTAATATTCCTTTGTTTAATCTTGATAATGTAATTGCGACTCCTCATATAGGAGCAGGGACAAGGGACACCTTAAATAGAGTTCTGAAAACAGCATTTCTTAATATTCAGCGATTGGATCAAGGAAAGTCACCTGAATTTGTTGTTAATAACGTAAAACACACTAATGGTAATAAAGTTTACACAGAGTAAAAAGAAAACTGTTTTAAAGGAGAGAGGTAAATGGATTTAAATCTGGAGGGAAAAGTAGCACTGGTTGTGGCGTCAAGTCAAGGGTTGGGTAAAGCAATCGCTGCCCAGCTAGCCAAAGAAGGAACCAATGTCATGTTAACAAGCCGTAACGAAGATAAGTTGCAAAATGTACGTGATGAACTGCAAGGAATAGGGAAAGGAAAGGTTTCTTACTTCCCGGCAGATATCAAAAACGCAGGAGATATAACATCTCTGGTAACCAAAACGAAGGAAGAATTCGGTAAAATTGATATACTGATTAATAACGCTGGGGGGCCTCCCGGAGGAACTTTCGAGAAATTCTCGGATGAAGAATGGCAACATGCGTTTGAGTTAAATTTATTAAGTTATATCCGGATCATCAGAGAAGTCCTTCCTGACATGAAAGAAAACGGTGGAAGAATTATTAATATCGCCTCCTCATCTATCAAACAACCAATACCGGGGTTAATATTATCCAATACCTTCCGTTTAGGAATTGTAGGCCTTGCTAAAAGCTTGGCGGAGGAGCTGGCTCCACACAACATCCTTGTCAATACTGTTGCGCCGGGTAGGATTGCTACCGACCGGGTGGCTCACCTGGATCAGATGAAAGCTGAGAAACAAGGAGTAGCTAAGGAAGATATAGAGGAAGCTTCTAAAAAGAATATTCCTTTAGGACGTTATGGTAAGCCGGAAGAATTTGCAAAAGTCGTTACTTTCCTTGTTTCTGATGCCAGTACATATATGACTGGGAGTTCATTTGTTGTCGATGGAGGAATGGTTAAGTCGATTTAAATTCCTAAAATAGTATTACAAAAGTGAAGCCTGAATAAAGTGTATCTCCTGCAGATGACATTTTGGAAGTCAGGCTATCTAAAAAAGATGATCTCTATATTAGAAGAGATCATCTTTTTTCGTATGTTTAATATTGCAGATGAAAAGCTCTTTCTTTACTACTACATTAGTAGATTGCCGGAAAAATGATTGGCTTGCACCATCTTTTAATGGAATATGGAAATTATTATAAACAGAAAAATCTTTATTTTCAGAAATACATTTGATATACTAGGAAAAAGTGAATTTACGTAGGTAAAGGTGCCTAACTCATTAGAGTAATTTCTAATGGTTGGGCACCTTTTTGTTTTTCACGACACATATAAACGACCAAAACAAAGAGGGTGAGTGGAATGAAGTTAACGTGTCGGCTTAGGAATGAAACGTATCAATTCCGTTCTATCGCCGATGTCCTCGCGAAAGCGAGCGAGGAGAAGTCGGGGGATGTGATGGCTGGAATCGGGGCTGCTTCCTCACTGGAGCGGATGGCTTCTAAGTATGTGCTAAGCGAGCTGCAGCTGAAGGATATTTACGAAAATCCGGTGATTCCCTATGAAAAGGATGAAGTGAGCCGAATCATTTATGAGGATGTCAGCGCCTTTATTTACAAGGAAATAGCTGACTGGACGGTTGGCGAGCTACGGGAATATATCTTGTCGCACTCGACAAACGGCAATGATTTGAAGCGGTTGAGCAGAGGGCTGACAAGTGAGATGATATCTGCTGTCGCGAAACTGATGTCCTCGCTTGATCTGGTGCTCGCATCGCAAAAGATGAAGCACCAGGCTCACTGTAATACGACAATTGGTGAACCTGGAAGGCTTGCCTTCCGCTGTCAGCCGAATCATCCGGTTGATAACCCGGACGGGATTCTTGCCTCGATCAAAGAGGGGTTGTCGTATGGCTCGGGCGATGCAGTCATCGGTATCAATCCAAATAATGAGTCCGTGGCTTCGGTCGCAAAGATACTTACCATGAGTCATGAATTGATTGAAAAATGGAAGATACCTACCCAGAATTGTGTCCTTGCTCACATCACGACACAAATGAAAGCGCTTCAACAAGGGGCGCCGGTTGCTTTGATGTTCCAAAGCCTGGCGGGGACACAGACTGCTAATGAAGACTTTGGGGTATCTCAGAAAATATTAGATGAGGGTTACGAGTTGATGCGTCATAAAGGAACATCGGCAGGACTGAACTTCTTTTATTTTGAAACTGGCCAAGGGTCAGAAGTGTCGCTCGATGCCCATTCCGGTGTAGATATGCAGACACTTGAAGCGAGGACTTATGGATATGCGAAACATTGGAAGCCGTTCATGGTCAATAATGTTTCCGGCTTTATCGGTCCTGAAACGCTGTTTGACGGGAAGCAGATGATCCGTTGCGATCTGG
This sequence comes from Thalassobacillus devorans MSP14, assembly GCF_000496835.1. Classification (GTDB taxonomy): domain Bacteria; phylum Bacillota; class Bacilli; order Bacillales; family Halobacillaceae; genus Thalassobacillus; species Thalassobacillus devorans_B. The sequence goes on along the minus strand of NZ_KI543237.1, from coordinate 357,574 downwards.
AAGATTTGTTCATGGGTAAACTCCACAACCTGCCGATGGGAATTGCGCCAACTTATACGAATCACATGCAATGTGATCAGAATGACCAGGAAATTGCCGGGATGCTGACCACTGTTGCCGGGGCCAATTTTTACATGGGAGTGCCTGGCGGCGATGACGTCATGTTGAGCTACCAGGATACCAGTTATCATGATGATGCCAGCTTGCGGGAAATGCTTGGGCTGAGACCGCTGGCGGAATTTGAGAAGTGGCTGGAGAAAATGGGAATCATGGAAGACGGCCGGCTTACGGAAAATGCTGGTGACTTGTCCATTTTTGATTAAATAAATTTCACGGGAAAGGAGAGTGATCTGATGGATATTGAGAGTATTGTAAAAGAAGTCATGAAAGAGATGGAAGGGCCCACGGAGGAAAAAACAATTAATCGAACAGCAGAAAGAGAATTTGTTTATCATTTTGAAAAAATGGTCACCGTAGAAGAACCGAAAAACAAAGATTCCATCGCCCATGCTCAGCAAGGCACGCCCGCTCGAATTGGGATCGGCCGATCGGGCACGAGGATGAAGACAAAAAACTATCTCGATTTCAGGGTCGACCATGCGGCAGCCCAGGATGCCGTTTTCAAAGATGTCGCCGATTCAATACTGGACAAAATGGATCTGCCGATTCTCCATTCGAAAGCTTCATCGATGCAGGAATACTTGATGAACCTAGATGTCGGCAGGAAGCTTAATGAGGAATCTGTCAAATGGCTGAAAGAAAATGCGCCGAAAGGAAAACAGGTGCAGATCATTGTATCTGATGGACTCAGCTCAACTGGGGTCGAAGATACGATTCCTGATCTGCTGCCATCGCTAGTACAGGGGCTGGAAGCCAAAGGATTGTCGATGGGAAAGCCGGTGTTCATCCGTAAAAGCCGGGTCTGGATTCAGGATGAAGTCGCCTCGTTGGTTGATTGCGATGTCGTCGTATCGTTGATTGGTGAACGGCCAGGACTTGCTACCTCGAAAAGCATTAGTGCTTATTTAATTTATTGTCCAAACGAAAACAGTGTCGAAGCTGACCGCACCGTCTTTTCCAATATCCATGAAGGGGGTGTCCCTCCGATTGAAGCAGGTGCTTATCTATCTGAGGTCATTGAAGGTATGCTTCACCATAAAGCAAGTGGGGTCAAGTATGCTCAATTAAAGAATAATTGACGAATTGACAAAATATGCTGAATATTGACAAAACTATCACCCCCGATTATAATGACTAGTAGTTTCGTAACATGACTATAGGAAAAAAGATAGGCGGGGTGATAAGGTCTGATGTTAGCAACTGCATCTATCGAGTCTATTTGTCAACAGCATACGAATTTATCCAATGAAGATATAGAAAAGGTCATAGAAGTCAGTCAAACGATTCAGCTCACCGCAGACTTGTCTAAAGCCAACATTTTCATCGATTGTCTGATGGCAGATGGAAAACAGGCAATCGTAGTTGCGGAGGCTTCACCGACTACGGCTAAACCGATATATGAGAATCAGGTAGCGGGCATGAAAGCATATGAAGCATTTGAACCGGCTGTCCTTTATTGCCTTCGCACCGGCAACCCGATGACTTCGAATCGGGCGATTACACAGGAAAGAAAAAAAGTCGAGCAAAGTGTCGTGCCGATCCATGGATCGGAAGGAAATATCATCGCTGCGTTGATCATGGAGAAAGATATCAGTGATCAACTGAAAAAGCAGGAAGAAATGAAAGCGCTGTCAAAAACTACCGAATCCTTAAGCGGTGTGCTGGTGGGTGTATCCGATAATCAGCCGATTATTCCAGAGCTGATTGAGGAAGCATTATTTTTCGTAGAACCTGATGGCAATCTGCTTTATTCCAACCCGACGGCCATCAATTTGATGCATGGGCTGACTGGGGAAGAATGCAGGTGTGGAGAAAATATCATTCATTATCTGCCTTTTTTAGCGGATGTCATTACGGAATCCGATGAGCTGCTGGTAAGAGAGATGGCGATCTCCGATAAGATCTTTAAGGTCAAAAAAATCCATTTACCGCAAAACGAAAAGTATAACGGCATGTTCGTCATTTTAAGGGATCTGACAGAACTGCGAGAAAAGGAAAAGGAGCTGGTCATGAAATCAGTTGCAATCCAGGAAATCCATCATCGCGTCAAAAATAACCTTCAAACGGTGGCAAGCTTGCTTCGTCTTCAGATGCGAAGAGGGATTCCAGAAGAAAGCAAGGTCTATTTCCTGGAAAGTTTGAACCGCATCTTAAGCATCGCTTCTGTCTATGAAGTCATTTTATCGAACAGCAGCATCGATGAAGTCGATATCTATGAGCTTATCGAAAAAATCGGCAACATGCTGGTGTATACAGAAGGACAGGCTGGTGCCAACATTCAAATCCAATTTGACGGAGAGCCATTGACCATCGAGTCGAAACGGGCCGTGTCGATTGCATTGATTATTAATGAGCTCATTCAGAATTGCATTAATCATGCATTTAAAGGAAGAGATACCGGCAAGGTGCAGGTCACTTTCAAGCAGGAAGAAACGTTCATTCATATTAAGGTGATAGATGATGGCGTAGGCTATGTACCACATAGTAAGTCATCGTTAGGGCTGGAGATTGTCAATATGATGGTCGAGCACGATCTGGCAGGCACATTTACGATTCAAAAAGTCGATCAAGGATCTGAGGCTGCTATAACATTTCCTTTAAAAGGAAGAGGGTAATCTATGAATAAAAGAATTGTTTTAGTAGAAGATGAGTCTATTGTTCGTATGGACATATCGATGATTCTGAAAGATGCCGGCTATGAGGTAGTCGGGGAAGCAGGTGATGGGGAAAGGGCGATTGAAGTTGTTCATGAAAAACAGCCGGACCTCATTATCATGGACATCAAAATGCCGAAGCTTAACGGTTTGAAAGCTAGTAAAATCATCTCGCAAAAATTTAATATCCCGATTCTTTTGCTGACTGCATATAGTCAACAGGATTTTATCGATAAAGCAAAAGAAGCCAACATTGTCGGTTATATTGTAAAACCGGTGTCTGATGACCGGCTGATCCCGGCAGTGGAAATCGCTTTACACCAGGGCGATGTATCCGAGCAATACCGGGAGAAAGTAAATGAAGCGAATCATCGTCTGGAAGAGCGGAAAGTTATTGAAAAGGCTAAAGGAATTTTAATGGAGCGTTTCGGATACAGCGAAGAAGTTTCTTATAAGAAGATGCGAAAGACGAGCATGAACAAACAGGTTCCCCTCGAAAGGGTTGCTAAGCATATAGTAAAGAAGTATTCGACGAAACAACTGCAAGCTACAAGTGAATAATTCTAGCGAAGGTGCTGGCTGATTGGAGAATTTTTTGCAATTCCCCATTCTCTGGCACCTTTTTGTCATTTGAGAGACCTGGTTTACATCCCAATTGGGAGATTTAACTGGTCAGGGAAATAATAAAATTCAAAAAATGAAAGTGAGGAACTTATATGGTCTTGGTTGGAAATATTGTAATTTATATCATCATGGCCTGTGCGGTTGCCGGTGCGATTGCATCCATTAAAAATAGTGAAGAAGGACTTGGCGGTCAATTCATGGAAGGGATTCATACCGTCGGTCACATTTTTGTTCCAGCTGCAGGTGTCATGGCTTCTATCCCGTATTTATCAGCATTTATCGACAAGGTGTTCGGCCCGTTATTTGAAAAAATCGGTGCCGACCCGGCGATTGCTGCGACGACAATACTCGCATCTGATATGGGTGGATACCAGTTAGCCAGCGCTTTGCAGGAATCCTATGAAGGTTGGATCATGGCTTTGATTGTCGGGTTCATGGCGGGGGCGACCATCGTTTTCTCGATTCCGATGGGGCTTGCGATGCTCGATAAGCGGGATCACAAGTATATGGCGCTTGGTGTCATGTCCGGGATCTTAACGATTCCAATTGGTGTTTTCATCGCCAGTGTACTGATTACGATCACCAATACGAAAGTAAGGGACATTATTTCTACAAATACAGAATCTACGTATGAATTTGCGATCAGTTACTTGAAGATTTTTTCTAACCTGACGCCTTTGATTGTGTTTGTTGTATTGCTGGCCTTAGGTTTATACTTCCTCCCAGACATGATGATCAAAGGATTCATGTGGTTTGGAAGAGTGATGGACGCCGGCATTAAGCTCGTTCTGGTATTTTCCATCGTCGAAATTTTCACCGGACTTTTCACCAATGTGTTCGGCGGGTGGGGATTCGACCCGATTATGGCGGACAGTGAGGATCAGTTCCGGGCGCTTGAAACCGCGGGTTACATTGGTATCATGCTGGCAGGTGCTTTCCCGATGGTCTATTTACTGCAAAAATATTTCTCTCGTCCACTGGAAGCGATGGGGAGGAAACTTGGACTTAGTGCGATCGGCAGTGCCGGGCTGGTTGCAACGATCGCTAATATCCTTGCGATGTTCAAGCTGGTCCGTTCGATGCCGCCGAAAGATAAAGTTATCAATATCGCTTTCGGTGTCTGTGCCGCATTCTTATTGGGCGACCACTTATCCTTTACGGCGAACTTCCAGCCGACATTGATTCTTCCAATTATCGTCGGAAAATTCACCGCCGGTTTGACTGCGATCGGTTTCGCTTATTGGCTTTCTGTTCCGAAGGCGCGTGAATTGGAACGAATCGATCGAGAGACTGGAGTCATTGAGAAAGATGAATATAAAGAAGAGGAAAAATTCGAGGATGACGTTGTGGCAGCATCGGAGGCTAAATAATGAGTGAAGAAAAAAAACGGTTCATCCAGGAGTTTGTGCCAGGTAAACAGATTACGTTAAGCCACCTGATTGCCAACCCGGATGTGGATATGTTTGAAAAACTCGGTATTGAAGAAACAGGGGCACTCGGCATTCTCACCTGTACCCCAAGTGAAACAGTCATCATCGCAGGGGACTATGCTACGAAAGCTGCCCATGTCAGTATCGGTTTCCTGGATCGTTTCACAGGGAGCCTTGTACTGATGGGGAGTGTAGCGGAAGTGGATATGGCGATGCGGGAAGTCAACCGGTTTTTAGCAGAAATGCTCGGATACACCCCTTCTGAAATTACAAAATCATAACAGGAAGGGAGGATCAGGTTATGGCAAAGAAAAACCGGGCGATGATGGTAGGTTCCATCGGTGCTGGTAAATCGACGCTGACGAAAGCATTGCTTGGTCGTACGAACGATGCAGTAAAGACTCAGTCGCTGATTTATGACGACTGGATTGTCGATACCCCCGGTGAATATACCGAAAATCCTATGTATTATAAAAATATCATGGCAACGTCGCTTGAAGTAACTCATGTGCTATTTATCCAGGATGCGACGAAGAAAAAGACCATTTTCCCACCCGGATTCAGTACAGGAATCAATAAATTGCCGATCGGGGTTGTGACAAAAGCCGATGTGGAATCAGCCGACATCCCAAAAGCAATTGAGAAGCTGAAGCGGGTAATCCCAAAAGGGCCGATTGTGATTACTTCTGCAGAAGAAGGAAGGGGCCTGGAGATCATAAGGCAACTCGTCCAATATAACAGCCTGAAAGAGATGCGGATGTATGTCGAAAAGCAGCTGGATGATCATGTCATTTTTAATGAAAGCCTTTACAAATAATCATTTATCCGCTACCATTTTGAATAGATAGAATTTTTAAAAAAAGAATAATAACAGGCAAAGGCGCCTTATACAGCTATCCAGCCGGATAGTTCGTATGAGGTGCCTTTTTATTTTGGAAAGGAGGCGGGTGCATATGGATCACAATAAAAAAGAAGAAATATTGAGTGCCGGCATCGATATCGGCACAAGTACCACAAAACTGGTAATCAGTAAATTTTCGCTAATGAATACTGCCGGCGGCACCCATATGCCTCGCATTGAAATTATAGATAAAGAAGTCATTCATAAAAGCCCGATATTCCGTACTCCGCTCGCATCAGGTAATGAAATCGATATGCCTGAAGTAGAAAAGCTCGTGCTTTCTCAATATGAGGAAGCAGGCGTGCAATCATCCGATATTAAAACCGGGGCTGTCATCATTACCGGAGAAACGGCGACAAAATCGAACGCGGAAGAAATGATCAACCATTTATCCGCCCATGCCGGTGACTTTCTCGTTGCGACTGCAGGCCCTGATTTAGAAAGTATCATCGCAGCCCGCGGATCAGGCGCTTATGACTATTCCAAAAAGACGAACAAAACGATCGCCAATATCGACATTGGAGGCGGGACTGCAAATATCGCTGTTTACCGATACGGAGAGCTGCTTGGAACCTGTACCCTTCACATCGGCGGCAAGCTTATTGAAATGAAGGCAGGGATGATCGATTATATTGCTCCTTCCGTTAAAAAGATGGCGAAACAGTTGGGTGCACCTGTTCAGGAAGGTGACCGTTTTGAAGAAGCGACTGTGAAACCACTGACGGATTATATGGCAGGGACGATAGCTGCCATGTTGAAAAATCAGCTGAATGAGTCGGAGCCTTTACTGTTAGGACACCAACCGGGCTGGGAGTACCCGATCGACGTTATGATGTTCTCCGGTGGTGTTTCAGAATGTATCTATCACGAAGCCAACTGCGAGGCGACAGATATGTATGACGATATCGGTGTTTTGTTAGCGAAATCCCTGACCGAACATCCTGACTTAGCCAACTGGGAATGGATCGAACCTACGGAAACCGTCCGGGCAACTGTGTTAGGGGCAGGGACGCAAACGACAGAAATAAGCGGAGCGACGATTCAGGTAGATGAGGATACCCTTCCGCTCCGGAACCTCCCAGTCTACCGGATTCCTTTTGACGGGGGATTCGATGAACAGCTGGTGCGGCTGCCACAGCTGATAGAAGAGGCGGTTGAAATCTATGATCCTGCGAAAGAGGGGCAGAACTTTGCGCTCTATTTAGCAGATCTTCCCCTGCTGGGATTCAAGCAAATGCAAAGTCTCGCAGATACTTTAGTCACAGCGGTCCGGAAGAAACCGAAACAGCAGCCGGCCGTCATCGTGTTGGAACGGGACTTAGCTAAGTCGCTCGGACAGGCCATCCGGATTCAACACCCTGACCAGCAGGCGGTCTGTATCGACCAAATCTATGTCGAACACGGCGACTATCTTGATATTGGAAAGGTACTGCAATCGGGCGTTGTACCGGTTGTCATCAAAACACTGACGTTTCATTAACAGAAAGGAGGCAGTCTGGTGAAGTTATCTACTACCCATTTAGGACATACCTATCAATTCCAATCTCTCAAAAGTCTTCTGGCGAAAGCGAATGAAGAAAAGTCAGGGGACAGGCTGGCAGGCATTGCAGCTGAAAGCGTCCAGGAGCGGATCGCCGCTAAGGAGATCCTTTCTGAATTGACGCTTAAAGATATCCGTGATCATCCGCTTCTCCCACCGGAAGAGGACGAAGTATCCTGGGTCATCGAATCGCAAGTGAATGAAAAAATCTATGATGCTATCAAAAACTGGTCCGTGGCCGAGTTACGGGAATATATTCTCGCCAACGAAACAACCGGAGAGGATCTGAAGCGGATCAGCCGGGGACTGAACAGTGAGATGATTGCTGGTGTCGCAAAAATCATGTCTGATCTCGATTTGATTTTTGCGGCAAATAAAATAGAAGTTTTAACGAAATGCAACATCACCATCGGCCAAAAAGGCACGTTGTCATCACGACTACAGCCTAACCATCCCACCGATAGCGTGGAAGGGATGATCGCTTCCCTGAAAGAAGGCCTCTCCTATGGCATCGGCGATGCGGTCATCGGCATCAATCCGGTGGAGGAGTCGGTGGAAAGTGTGAAGCGGATGCTCCATGCCACCCACGATTTTATCGAGGAATGGAAAGTACCGACCCAAAACTGCGTACTGGCGCACGTGACCGCTCAGATGAAGGCGATCGAACAGGGAGCTCCTGCCGATATGATTTTCCAGAGTATCGCCGGGACAGAAACAGCCAACCGCTCCTTCGGCATCGATGCCAAAATTCTCGAGGAAGCGAATGAACTGGCCAAAACACAAGGGACTGGAACAGGCCCGCAGCGGCTGTATTTTGAAACCGGGCAAGGTTCGGAGTTATCGGCGGAAGCTCACCATGACATCGATCAGATGACACTGGAATCCAGGAACTATGGATTTGCCCGCTACTATGATCCATTCATCGTCAACACGGTCGTCGGCTTCATTGGACCTGAGTACCTATATAACAATAAACAAGTGCTGCGCGCAGGTCTTGAAGATCATTTTATGGGAAAAATGCACTTGATTCCGATGGGCGTCGATATCTGCTATACCAACCATACGAAAGCGGACCAGAACGACATGGAAGATCTGGGTGTGCTTCTCACGACAGCTGGTGTCAACTTCATCATCGCGACCCCGATGGGGGATGACTGTATGCTGAATTACCAGTCGATGAGCTACCATGACGTCGCAACATTACGACAAACATTCAATAAACGGCCTTCGCCGCTATTTGATAAGTGGCTCGAGCAGATGGGGATTCTAGAAAACGGTATGCTTACCAGCCGCGCAGGCGACCCGACACTTTTTACCCGATAGGAGGTGGGAACGATGGACCAAGCGATGATTGAAAAAATCACTGAAATCGTCGTCTCGAAATTGAACGACCAACCCGAAGAAAAAACATCTTCACAGGAAGGGGTGAAGGTCTGGGACTATAACTCGGAAAAACCGAATGTGACCCAGGTTTCTAATGGTTCTCGCCAAGCAGAAGAAGCAGAAGGAAAGGCGAAAATCTCCACCTTCCATACTCCGGAAAAGCAGATAGACAATAAGGAAACCAAGGCGCCAAAGCAGCAACCCGATAAGGAAGTTTGGGATGATTTAAAGCAGCTGACCAATAAGACACCGGCAAGAATCGGAGTCGGGAGAGCAGGGCCCCGTCCAAAAACGAATACATGGCTGCAATTCCGCTATGATCATGCGGCAGCAGTGGATGCTGTCTTCGGAAAAGTTGATGAGAGTCTGCTGGAGGACCTTGATTTGTTCACCGTCAAAACAAAAGTTACCGATAAAGAGTCCTACATCCGGCGACCTGATTATGGACGAAGGCTTTCGGATGAAGCAAAAAAGGAAATCGAAGGACGATGCCGGCACGCGCCCCAGGTACAGATCATCGTCTCTGATGGATTAAGCTCGAAAGCGATTGATGAAAACCTGGAAGATGTCTACTTATCCTTGCAGCAATCGTTGAAGAGCCTCGGACTTGATGTCGGCACCCCGTTTTTCATTGAAAAGGGTCGAGTGGCCATCATGGATGATGTCGGCGAAATGTTGAAGCCGGAAGTGATCGTGCTGCTGGTAGGAGAACGGCCGGGACTGGTCAGTGCCGAATCGATGAGTGCCTACCTTTGCTATAAGCCGAGGCTCGATACGATCGAATCGGACCGGATGGTCGTCTCCAATATCCATCGTGGCGGCATCCCGCCAGTAGAAGCAGGAGCCTATCTCGGAAGTGTGATTGAGAAAATTTTAGACTATGAAGCCAGTGGCGTAGAACTTGTCAAAAAGGAAGGATAGGAGGGAAGACATTGAGATTGGAACCGATTTATGCAGATATCCTTGCCATCCGCATCATCCCGAATGTTGATCCTATGCTTGCCAGGCAGTTGAATCTTAACGAAAATCACCGGAGTCTTGCGATGTTCACGATATCGATGGATGACGTAGGAGTCACGGCTCTCGATGAAGCGACCAAGCGGGCAGACGTCGAAGCCGTTTACGCCCAGTCCTTTTATGCCGGAGCCGACCATGCATCAGGTCCGTTATCGGGAGAGTTTATCGGAATTTTGGCCGGGCCGAATCCGGATGAAGTAAAAAGCGGCATCGAGGCTGTCGAGCAGGTGGCTGAAAGTGAAGCGTACTTTGAAGCGATTGATGAAGCGAAAACCCATGCTTTATATGCCCATGTGATATCAAGGACTGGAACCTATTTATCCAAGGAAGCAGGAATTGAACCTGGCGAAGCACTTGCTTATCTGATTGCTCCGCCCTTAGAAGCATCCTACGGGATTGATGCTGCCATGAAGGCGGCCGATGTGACACTGGCAGCCTTTTATGGACCGCCAACGGAAACGAACTTTGGCGGCGGGCTGCTGACGGGAAGTCAGTCTTCCTGCCAGGCAGCAGCCGATGCATTCCGGGATGCGGTGCTGGAAGTAGCAGCCAATCCGAAGGGGTATTGATTTTTGAAAAGAAAGGAGTTGAGTGTGATGGAGTTTGATCAGGATTTACAATCGATTCAGCAAATGCGCGAAGCTGTCCGGCGGGCAGATGAAGCGCAGAAAAAATATGAAACGTTTACCCAGGAACAGGTCGACCGCATTGTGAAAAGCGTCGCTGACGCCGCTTACCGGGAATCACAGCGGCTGGCGGAAATGGCAGTTGAAGAGACCGGGATGGGCGTAGTGGAACACAAACTCATCAAGAACCAGGTCGGTTCCCGGGATGTCTATGAATCGATCAAAGATAAAAAAACAGTCGGAGTCATTCATGAAGATAAACAGAATCAGCTTACGGAATTCGCCTATCCTTACGGCGTGGTAGCTGCCATTATTCCTACCACCAACCCGACTTCAACCGCATTTTTTAAAACACTGATCGCATTGAAGACACGTAATGCCATCGTCGTCAGCCCCCATCCATCAGCGAAAAAGTGTACCGTGGAGGCTATGAAAGTTTGTAAGGAGGCGGCAATCGCTGCAGGTGCTCCGGAAGGCATTATAGGATGGATCTCACAGCCGTCGATGCCGGCAACGACAGAGCTGATGCATCACCGGGACGTTGATTTGATTTTAGCGACAGGAGGCGGAGGGCTGGTAAGAGCAGCCTATAGTTCCGGTAAACCGGCTTATGGAGTCGGGCCTGGAAACGTGCCGGTTTATATGGAGAAATCCTGTAACGTCAAAGAGGCAGCCAGAATGATTGTCGATAGTAAAACCTTTGATAACGGCACAATCTGTGCTACCGAGCAGGCGATCGTCGTTGATCAGAATATCAAAGAAATGACGATTCGGGAGTTGAAAAACAACGGAGCTTATTTCCTAAACCCGGAAGAAAAGAAGAAAATGGAGGATGTCATTTCTCCGATCCGGGGGAAACTGAATCCAAAAATCGTCGGGCGTCCTGCTGTCAAAATTGCAGAGATGGCTGGGATAGAGGTGCCGGGCGATACGAGGTTGTTGATTGCAGAAGAAGATCAAATCGGAAAAAAGGTTCCTTTTTCCATCGAAAAATTATCTGCGATTTTCGCCTTATATACTTCCAAAGACATCAGTGAAGCGAAGGAAATCTGCCGCGACCTGCTGGATTTGGGAGGAAGAGGGCACACCTTATCGCTTCACACGAATGACGATCAGGTCGCCAGGATGTTCGGCCAGGAAATGCCGGTTTCCCGGTTGGTCGTCAATACAATGTCGAGTATCGGTGCTGTGGGAGCAACTACCGCTCTGAAAGCCTCAATGACGTTAGGCTGCGGATCTTATGGTGGAAACATTACTTCTGATAATATTACTGCCAAACATCTGCTGAACATCAAGCGTCTGGCTTACGGCATCAAGGATGTGGAGATTCCGAAGCCGTCTAAGACCTATGACCGGCGTGAGAAAAGCTCAGAGGAAAAGCCGGATATCGAAATGATTGTCTCCAAGGTTATGAAAAAAGTAGATAGCAAGCAGGTCGATACGAAAACCGTATCTGCCATTGTTGATAGAGTCATCAAACAATACCAATAAAAATTAGGAGGAATTTAAAATGGCACTTAATGGCGCATTAGGAATGATCGAGACAAAAGGTTTAGTAGCATCGGTGGAAGCAGCAGACGCAATGGTAAAGGCAGCGAATGTCAACCTGGTAGGAAAAGTCCATGTTGGAGGCGGAATCGTGACTATTCTTGTAAGCGGTGATGTCGGGGCAGTAAAAGCAGCGACGGAATCGGGAAGTGCGGCTGCTCAGCGTGTTGGCGAATTGATGTCCGTCCATGTCATCCCTCGCCCTCATAATGAATTGGACAGCATTCTTCCAAAAGTCGAACTAGATAAATAAGTCTTTATCACCAGGTTCGAAGGGAAAGGAAGGTCTGAGGAATGGAGCGATATGATGTAGAACGAATCGTTGATGAGGTGATGACACAGCTTCAAGGAAACAACAAAAACAAGGCGGAGATTCCAATTGGGGTTTCCGCCAGACATTGTCATTTAAAACAGGAAGACCTGGAGCAGTTGTTCGGTTCCGGATATGAACTGACAAAAAAAGCAGATCTATCCCAGCCGGGCCAGTTTGCAGCCAATGAAACGGTCACGATTGTCGGGCCGAAAGGAAGTATCGAAAAGGTGAGGATCCTTGGACCGGCACGTAAATTGACACAGGTTGAAGTGAGCCAGACAGACGCTTTCAAACTTGGATTGAAACCACCAATCCGGGAATCTGGCAATATTCAAGGCTCCTCCCCTGTTACACTCGTCGGGCCAAGAGGAAGCATCTATATTAATGAAGGGTTAATCATCGCCCAGGCTCATATCCACATGGCTCCTGATGATGCGGAGAAATATGGAGTAGATAACGGTGACTATGTAAAAATGCGAATGGATAGTGAAAAAAGACCGCTCACGTTTGAAAATATTCTGATCCGTGTCTCGTCGAGATATAAACTCGAAATGCATATCGATACCGACGAAGCCAACGCAGCTTCGGTAAGAACAGGAGATACGGCTACATTGATAAAAGCTGGTCATGCCTATGATTGACAGACAGATGGTTGAAGAAATTGTTGTCGAAGTGCTGAAACGGCATATGGGTGAAGTAGAAGGCGGCAAGCCGAAGCTTTCAGTAATATCCGCAGCAGCGGTAGATGAACAGACAATCAAGGTTTTAGAACGTCATTGGAAGCCGGTTGTCATGGATCCATCAGATAACGATGTTCAGGAGAATGCAGATCAGGCAGTTTTTTTACAGGTTGACCAGGATCTCCTGGTGAAAAGTGCCACAGGGATAACGGATACAGATGAAAGCCGCTTGTTTGCTGAATTGATGCTACAAGGATCCGATATCCATTTTGTTTTACACGATAAGTTGAGGTGGATAGCCAGTAATAGCGAGAAAGCTCCGAACATCAACGCCCGTTATAAAGAAATGCTTATTGGCTATTATGAAAAATTACTGGATTATGGGGTTTCTTTTACAGAAGTAGACCAACTGGGGCAAGGTAAAATTGAGAATAGAGACGACTGGATTTTCAAAGAAAAACTGCTGACCCAGACGATATTGGAAAAATGGCAAGATAGAGTGATACATGTGTCCACACATACGATCGTTACCCCATTAGCAAGGGACACGGCAAGAGAACGTAACATCAAAATTATTGAATATGAGGCAGAGGAGGTCGGCACATGATTGTAGGAGAAGTGGTCGGTAATATTTGGGCAACACGGAAAGAAGATGGTCTCACCGGCTTGAAGTTCCTGGTTGTCCAGCCTGAGGCATCCCTGTCGGCTTCCCGGCCATCCAATTTCATCGCCGTCGATCGGATTGGAGCGGGGGTCGGTGACAAAGTCATGGTAACCAGAGGCAGTGCCGCTTCCTATATGGATGAAAATAAAACATTGCCGATTGATGCGTTGATTATAGGCATCATTGATGCTGTCGAGGTAGAAAGAGGTGAAGGAAATGGCTAAAGCTTTAGGAATGGTTGAAACAAGAGGGCTGATTGGGTCCATTGAAGCTGCAGATGTGATGGTAAAGTCAGCGAATGTGTCATTAGTTAACCAGGAAAAAATTGATGCAGCATTAGTGACGGTATTTGTAGAAGGCGATGTGGGAGCTGTCCAGGCTGCTGTTGATGCGGGAAAAGACGCAGCCCAGCGTGTCGGTGAACTTGTTTCTTACTATGTCATCCCGCATCCTGATGATGCAACCAGGGAAGTTTTAAAGAAAAAGGAACCACAAAAAGAAGCAAAGCCGCCTGTAGTACCGCCTCAAGCGGCAAAGAAACCGGCAGGACGCAGGAAAACCACCAAGAAAAACAATGCTGAAGAAACTCTGGAATCTGATACAGATAAGGAAGCCTGATTGTATAAAACACCTATGATGGAGGTTGGATCATGGCGTTTAAACGAAGGAAATTCGCAGTCATCGGTGCGGGTTTTACTGGTACCACAGCCGCTCTGATGATTGCTCAAAAAGAACTTGGGGATGTTGTGTTAGTCGATATTCCCTCAATGAAATACCCGACAAAAGGAAAAGCATTGGATATGCTTGAGGCAAGTCCTGTACAGAAATTTGATTCCACTATTACGGGAACGGCTGATTATAAAGATATCGAGGACGCCGACATGGTTATCATCACTGCCGGCATCCCACGTAAACCGGGAATGAGCAGGGACGACCTTGTCGCGACCAATGCGAAAATCATGAAAGAGGTCTCGGAAAACATCGTCCGTTACGCCCCGGATAGTTATATTCTGGTGTTAAGTAACCCCGTCGATGCGATGACATATGTCTGTTATAAGACGACAGGGTTTCCAAAGAACAGGGTCATCGGACAATCTGGCGTCCTTGATACAGCCCGTTTCAATACCTTTGTAGCCCAGGAGCTAGGCGTTTCCGTCGAAGATGTATCCGGTTTTGTCTTAGGCGGCCACGGAGACAGCATGGTTCCGTTAGTCCGCTACTCTTACGCCGGCGGAATCCCGCTGGAAAAACTCATTCCTGAAGACAGGCTGGAAGCCATCGTCGAGCGGACCAGGAAAGGCGGCGGTGAAATAGTCAACCTGCTCGGACAGGGCAGTGCCTACTATGCCCCGGCGGCATCATTGGTGCAAATGGCGGAAGCAATCGTCAAGGATAAGAAGCGGATTCTCCCTTCCATCGCTTACCTCGAAGGCGAATATGGCTATGAAAATATTTATCTTGGTGTACCTACTATTTTGGGGGGCCATGGCATCGAAAGCGTCATCGAGCTTCCGTTGACGCAAAAGGAAAAAGAAGCTCTCGACAGTTCAGCCGGAGCAGTAAAAGAAGTGTTAGCTCTTGTATAAGGAAACGCACCTATGGGATGTCCTGGGTGCGTTTTTTGATGGGGGATCACTCCCCTGACTAGGATCGCGTTCTCGCGGAAATATATGAGCTGTTAAACTGCCCTAATGATTAAGCGTGATGGTTTGTAATAATACTACATGAATTATATTGATTAATGTAACTTTATTTTGTATAATCAACCTAAGTAAAATTCTGAAAAATTTGATATTTCATGGGGAGGTGTAGGTGAATCAAACAGGTAATCGAAGTGATAAGTAAATCGCCAAAATTGGCTGTAGGCCTGATGTCAGGAACATCACTGGACGGAATTGATGCTGCATTAGTCGAGATACATAACCATGGAAAAAAGACTTCCGTTCGTTTGCGGGCCTTTGAAAGTATCGCTTTTTCTGTAAAAGAAACAGAAGAAATTTTGGCTCTGTGTCACCCCTCCACATCGACCGTGGACAAAATCTGTAAGGCCAATATAACGCTTGGTGAAAAATTTGCAGAGGCAGCAAAAGTGGTGACGAAAAACGCAGGCCTCACCATGCAAGAGGTTGATTTTGTAAGCTCACATGGACAAACCATCTTTCATATGCCAGAACAATCTGCGACTTTGCAAATTGGAGAGCTGGCTGTGATTGCAGAGAAGACCGGCTGTATTACCATCGGTGATTATCGCCCTTCTGATATGGCAGCTGGCGGCCAGGGGGCCCCGCTGGTTCCCTATGTGGATGACCTGTTATTCCGGGATGAAAAAACAGGCAGAATTCTCGTGAACATCGGGGGTATCAGCAACTTGACCGTACTGGCTGCAGGTGATGCCACCTGGGACGTCATGGCGATGGATACTGGCCCGGGAAATGTATTGATTGACGCTTTTGTCCGGATTGGTACCAATGGCGAACAGAAATATGATGATGCCGGGAAACTGGCTCAAGCTGGCAAAGTCGATGAAGATTGGCTGGAAGAGATTTTTAAAGCAGACAGTTATATGAAGCAGGGACTCCCGAAAACAACTGGACGAGAGCTGTATACCTGGGAATTAGCGAAACGATTATGGGAAGCGGGCAGTGAGCGGAATTTATCCTTTGAGGATAAGGTTGCCACGATTACGGCTTTTACTGTCAAAGCCATCGCTTACCATATTCAAACGTTTGTTGATACTGCTTACGCAACCGAGGAAGTGATAGTAGCTGGGGGAGGTGTCCATAATTCTGCAATTCTGGAAGGATTGGATGCGGTTTTATCACAGAAGGTGATTCGCATGGAAGATGTCGGGTTCTCAAGTGATGCGAAGGAAGCCATTACATTTGCGATACTTGGGAATGAGTTTCTGCATGGTTCAGCGAATAATCTACCAAGTGCTACCGGGGCTGAAAAGCCAGTTGTGATGGGAAAACTGGTGCTGCCATGACGCTGAAGGGGGTGCATAAATGAATGAAGGTCTAGCAAGAAAACTGCTCCAGGCTGAAGTGCCAGGGTCGGTTTGCCTGGTCATGAGACAGGGTGAGGTTGTTTTTCATGAAGCTTTTGGTTCGGCAGTACGTGAGCCTGTACCAGTTGCGATGGAGAAGGATACTGTTTTTGATATTGCTTCACTGACGAAAATCGTCACGAGCACGCTTATCCTGAAACTGGTGAGTGAACAATCGTTTACACTATCTGCCAAAGTAGATGAGCTGCTGCCGGAAGTGGCTGGATCGAAAACGTTAAGAGAACGACTGTCTGGTGTGTCTGTTCAAGACTTGTTGAGCCATAGTTCGGGACTGCCGGCCTGGTACCCATTTTATACGCGTAGGGAAGAAGGTTTTTTCACGATTCTAGCCGATGTCCTGACCGAGTATCCAAAGGAAAATAGCACGGTCTACAGTGATCTGAATTTCATGCTGCTTGGTAAGATTATCGAAACGGAAACCTCTCTATCTCTGAATGAGGCTGTCGAGCATTATCTATCCAAACCTTTAGGATTACGTACCCTTTTTTATAACCCTCTACATACACCGAAGGATAGAATAGCAGCGACAGAGTACGGCAATCAAATCGAGCAGGGGATGTGCCGGGAACGAGAACTGACTTTTGATGAATGGCGTCCTTTCTACCAGCCCATTCACCGCCAGGTCAATGATGGTAACAGTTTTTACTATTTCGATGGTGTGGCTGGGCATGCGGGATTATTTGCCAATGCAGAAGATGTCGCTAAACTCGGACAACTTTATTTGAATGAAGGAGTGTGGCATGGCGAGCAGTGGATAGATAAAAGTGTCATCCAGGCTGCCAAACAGGATTACGGAGGCGCCAGAGGATTAGGATGGCAATTTGCACCAATGTTCCCTGAAGGCTATGGACACACAGGTTTTACCGGGACATCCTTATGGGTTTCTGATAGCCATCAGTTGATTACGGTGCTGCTGACGAACCGTTTGCACATGGAAAATCCTAAAGCATTGAATGAGTTACGACAAAATGTGCATCAGAAAATTATGAAAGCGTTTTATAAAAAGGAGGCAAACAAATGAAGAAAAATTGGATGGTTTTATTGATGGGGATTGTCTTGGCGACACTTTTATTAAGTGCCTGTTCCAATGAAGGTACCAGCAATGAAGCAGATGCAGATGGTGGAAGTGGTGAAGCTGCCGCTGAACAGGTTTTGAAAATAGGGAATGATCAGGAGCCTGCCGGGCTTGATCCGCATAAAGTCCCTGCGCATTCGTCGATTCGTATTTATGAAAAAATTTATGACAGCTTATTGACGTTTGATGAAGACATGAAAGTACAGCCGGAACTGGCAGAGAAGTGGGAACAGCCGGATGAAACTACCTACGTGTTCACACTGCGAGAAGGCGTCAAGTTTCATAATGGCCGGGAAATGACAGCCGAAGATGTGAAATACAGCTTTGAGCGGATCATGGACGAAGAGACAGCTTCTATCGCTAAATCCTATTTTGACAAAGTTGAATCTATTGAAGTGGTCAGTCCTACAGAAATCAAATTTACGCTTTCTGAGCCATACGCTCCTTTCCTTTCTTATGTTGCAAGTACGAATGCAGCGATTGTGGCGAAAGAAGTGGTAGAAGAAAATGGTGACTTGAATCAGGTCGCTGTCGGAACAGGACCATTTAAATTAGATGAATGGCTTCCTGACAACCATGTCAAACTATCGAAAAACGAAGATTACTATAAAGAAGGCCAGCCGAAATTGGATGGTGTCACTTATTTGACGATGAAGGATGAATCAGCACGACTTGCTGCTATCCGTACGGGAGAGGTACATGTCACTACGTTATCTTCTCAGTCAATTCCACTTGCGGAGAAAAGTGACGGGGTGGAAATCAAAAGCTATCAATCTACGGAATATAGCTATGTCGGATTCAATGTAAATAAAGAGCCGTTCAATGATGTGAAAGTACGACAGGCAATCAGCCTTGCTGTTGATCGTAAGGAAGTTGCTGATGTCGTCTGGAAGGGAGATGCCGTTTTATCAGGTCCTATCCCGGAATCCATGGGGCAATGGGCCATCGACGTCACTCAGGAAGAACTTTACCAGCAAAACATCGAAAAAGCGAAGGAATTGTTAGCAGAGGCAGGCTATGAAGATGGTTTTGAAACCGTCATTTCCACGGCTTCTACTTACCCTGATATGGTCGACACCGCTCAGCTGTTGCAACAGCAATTAGAAGCAATCGGCATCAAGGCAGAAATCAGACAGCTGGAATGGGGTCAATACATTGATACCTGGACAAACGGAGATCACGAAATGCTGGTCGGACGTAACAGTTCAGGATCGGACCCGGATCGCTCAATCGGCTTCTTCTTCTCCACAGAAGGATCAGCCAACGTCTGGGGATTCTCGGATGAAAAAATTGATCAGCTAGCCGAAGAAGGCCGCACAACGATCGACCCTGAGAAACGCGTAGAGATTTATAATGAAGCGCAAAAGCGTGTCATTGAGCAGTCGCCAAACTTGTTCTTAGTCTCTCCGGAAAAGTTTTTCATTGTACGTGATAGTGTGGATAATTATTCACCAACGGCTAATGAGCCTGAGAATTTCAACGATGTCGTCATCATGGAATAAAATCACAGGGCAGAGAGCGATTTCTGCCCTTTTTTCATCACTTTGATAAAGGTGTGAAGCCCTCATGTTTGCTTATATCTTACGACGATTACTCATGTTGATACCTGTGTTATTCGGTATCTCTGTATTCATCTTTTTGATTATGAAAATGATCCCTGGTGACGTAGTCAGTACGATCCTTGGAACGGAAGCAACGGATGAAGCCAGAAGGCAATTAGAAAAACAATTCGGTCTGAACCTTCCAATCTACCAGCAGTACCTGCAGTGGATGGGAGGCGTGCTTACAGGGGATTTTGGTGTGTCATTACGAACAGGGAAACCGATATTGGGTGATATCATCAGCCGCTTCGGATTGACTTTAGAATTGACGATGTTATCTGCATTCATTTCCTGGATCATCGCTATTCCACTCGGAATTGTAGCCGCCTTGAAAAGGAATACCAGCACAGACTTCGGGGTCCGGATCATTTCTCTGCTTGGCGTTTCAGTACCAAACTTTGCTTTGGCTACGTTGCTGTTACTGGTATTATCGCTGGCGTTTTCCTATTATCCGCCAGCTGGTTATGTTTCGTTATTCGAAGACCCTATGAAGAACCTGCAGATGATGATTTTGCCGGCATTTGTGTTAGGTACGGCGATGGCTGGAGCGGTTATGCGGATGACCCGGTCTTCGATTTTAGAAGTGCTGCGTCAGGATTTCATCCGGACGATTCGTGCCAAGGGTGCAAGTGAGCGGATTGTCATTTTTAATCATGCATTGAAAAACGCGATGATTCCTATTTTGACGATTATCGGTATGCAAATCGGTACGTTGCTTGGTGGTACAGTAATTATTGAACAAATTTTTTCTTTACCAGGATTAGGTCAGATGGTTTTGACAGCGATCAACCAGCGTGACTATCCCGTTGTTCAGGGAGCTGTCCTGTTCATAGCGACCGTTTTTGTGCTTATCAATCTCTTGGTTGATATTCTTTATTCGTATTTGGATCCGAGAATTACATATAAATAATTGATTTCGGAGTGGTAACTATGAAAGAAATCATGGCTAGATTAAAGAAAGATAAGGTTGGAATTGTTGGGGTCATTGGAGTAGGGCTTGTGCTATTGCTTGGTCTTTTTGGTCCGTGGCTTTCCCCGCATGATTCGACAGAAATGTATAAAGAGCATATGTTGGAAGGTCCGAGTGCAACTTATTGGTTCGGTACGGATGAATTCGGCAGGGATATTTTCAGCCGGGTTGTAGAAGGGGCGAGGGTCTCTTTGTATGTAGGGCTGATTTCTGTGGGAATTGGTGCTTCGTTAGGGTTTGTGTTCGGATTGATTGCCGGCTTCTTTCAGAACTGGGTAGATAATCTGATCATGCGAATCATGGATATATTGTTCGCTTTCCCGGATATTCTACTTGCTCTGACCATTGTGGCAGTACTGGGACCTAATTTAGAAAATACCATGATTGCCATCGGGATTGTTTTTACGCCTGTATTTACGCGTACGGTGCGTGCAGCTGTCATTGCAGTCAAGGAAATGGAGTTCATCATTAGCGCAAAAGCAATCGGGGTCAAAACGCACAAGGTCATATTCCGGCACGTGTCACCGAATGTGCTGGCCCCATTTATCGTTCAAAGTACATTAGCACTGTCTGGAGCGATTTTGACAGAAGCCGCCTTAAGTTTCCTGGGTCTTGGCATCCAGCCTCCAAATCCTTCGTGGGGTGCGATGTTGAATGAGAGCCGCCAGTATATGGAGATTGCTCCGTGGATCGCGATATTCCCGGCATTGTTCATCATTGTCACGATTTTCTGTTTCAATCTGCTTGGAGATAGTTTACGAGATTTATTGGATCCAAAATTGAAATAGAGAGGAGGCAGTCAGGATGGAACCTATTTTACAAATCAAGGACTTGCAAATCGATGTGAAAATGGATGAAGAGGTACTGAATGTCGTTAAAAATATCAACTTAGAAATAGGAAAAAGGGAGATTTATGGCATTGTCGGGGAATCCGGCAGCGGGAAAAGTCTAACTTCGTTAGCTATTATGGGGTTGCTTGCAAGTCCCCCCTTACAAGTCTCCAAAGGGGAGATTGTATTTGAAGAGGAAAAGGACTTATTGAAATTATCTCCGAAAGAGTTACGAAAAATCCGCGGCAATAAAATCTCGATGATTTTCCAGGAACCAATGTCCGCGCTCGATCCTCTGTTTACTATCGAAGATCAATTGATGGAATCACTAAAGTTCCATACGAAGCTATCAAAAAAAGAAATGAAACGGGCGTGTGTGAAAATCATAGAAAGGGTAGGTATCCCACGCCCTGAGCAGATCATGAAAGAGTATCCGCATCAGTTATCCGGGGGAATGCGGCAGCGCATTATGATTGCCATTGCCATGTTATGCAATCCAAAACTATTGATTGCTGATGAGCCGACAACGGCGCTCGATGTAACCATTCAAGCACAAATTTTGGAATTGATGAAAGAGCTCCGGGATGACTTCGAAACGTCCATCCTTATGATTACACATGACTTAGGAGTGATAGCCGAGACCTGCCAGCGAGTGGCCGTTATGTACGCCGGTGAAATCGTAGAGGAGACCGATGTCGTCAGCCTGTTTCACCGACCGAAGCACCCCTATACAAAAGGTTTGTTGAAATCGATGGTAGGGGACCGTTCAGATGCATTGTACTCCATTCCTGGAAAAGTGCCCTCGGTGGAACAGATGCCGACAGGATGCAGGTTTGTGACACGCTGCCCGGAAGCGATGGATATATGTGCAAGAGTGTCGCCTGATGACTTGGAAGTAGCGGAAAACCATCGCTGCAAATGTTGGATTTACCAGGAGGAGATGGCAAACCATGTCTGAGACATTACTCAAAGTAGAATCGTTAGAAAAATTTTTTCCCGTCAAAGCTGGCGTTTTTAAGCGGACGAAAGGATATGTAAAAGCAGTCAACGATGTAAGTTTCGAAGTGAAAGCTAAAGAAACCCTGTCCTTAGTTGGCGAAAGTGGCTGTGGGAAGTCCACCTTAGGCAGAAGTATCTTACGTATTTTGGAACCGACAGGTGGGAAAGTGTTATTCAACGATAAAAATATCCTTGATTATTCCAAACAGGATTTAAGAAAAATGCGGCGCGATATGCAACTGGTTTTCCAGGATCCATATAGTTCTTTAAATCCTCGAATGACAGTAAGAGAGTTAGTGTCCGAGCCTTTATACACCCACTTTTCCATCAGTAAGGTGGAGGCTAATCAGCGGGTGGATGAGATTTTGGAGAAAGTAGGACTGCCTTTAGAGCATTCAAAACGCTACCCCCATCAATTCAGTGGTGGACAACGGCAGCGAATCAGTATTGCCAGGGCGCTTGTATTGAAGCCGAAACTCGTTGTCGCGGATGAACCAGTTTCAGCTTTGGATGTTTCCATCCAGGCTCAGATTTTGAAGCTGCTAGTCGATTTACAGGAAGAATTTGACTTAACGTATCTGTTCATCTCCCATGATTTGAACGTAGTCAAACATATCAGCGACCGAGTCGGCGTCATGTATCTCGGAAAAATAATGGAACTTGCTGATACCGAGGCCTTATATCAGGACCCGCTCCACCCCTATACGAAAGCTTTATTATCAGCCGTGCCAACATCCGATCCCCTTGTAAAAAAAGAACGGATCATACTGAAGGGAGATGTTCCAAGTCCAACTGACCCGCCAAGTGGATGTCCATTCCATCAACGGTGCCCGCTAGCAGAGGAGCAATGCCGAAATGTGCTGCCTGAATTTGTTGAAGTGAGACCGGAACACTGGGTGGCCTGTCATTTAGTAGAAGAATAAAATAACAAAAAAGCCCGTCCTTAGTGACGGACTTTTTTAATGGGAAAATGAGCGATGTTGCAATAAAATTCCAAGTACTGCAGGTGAAAACTCCTAATTAAAGTTATGTCTTAAGTCATAGGGAAATGTAATCGTTTTCAATAAAAAATGTCACAATTATACTCTTATTGTCAGAATTTCTTTATAATGGTAGTGCTAGATGTATGACTACTAATCTATATGGAGGGTATGCAGATGCAAAAAGTCTTGCGTAATCGGATTCAAGCTTTGAGTTTGATTGCTGTATTGCTGCTCGGAACGTTTGTGGCTCCGGTTCAGCCGGTCCAAGCGGATGAGCACATGGACGATTTGATTATTTCTGAATATGTAGAGGGGAGCAGTAATAATAAAGCACTCGAACTCTACAATGGAACAGGCAGTGACATAGATTTATCGGAGTATAAATTGGAGTTGTATTCTAATGGAAATGTAAATACACAATCCACCCTTACTCCTGAAGGAACATTAGCCAGTGGCGAAGTATTAGTTATTGTTGACAGCCAGGCTGGCGAAGAGCTAAAAGCTAAAGCAGATGTGACCCATAGTGTCACTGGGTTTAATGGCAATGACGCGCTTGTCTTGAAAAAACAGGAAGACATTGTGGATTCATTTGGGCAGGTTGGCAACGATGCCGATTATGCGAAAGACGTCACACTTGTCCGCAATACCGATGTGACAAGCGGAGATACTAATCCAAACGATGCATTTGATGCTAGTGCTGAATGGGTTGGTTACGCCAAAGATACTTTTAATTATCTTGGTTCCTATGAAATGCCAGAGGTTGAGCCTGTCGAACTACAAACCATCGAAGATGCTCGCCAGGCTGAAGAAGGTGCACAGGTAAAAGTGAAAGGTATCGCAACTGCAGCCTTTGAAGCAGGCGGACAAACGAACCTTTACATACAAGATGATACAGCAGGAATCATTGTCCGCGCACCAGGATTGAATATACAGCCTGGAGATGAAGTAGAAGCACAAGGTGAATTTTCTTCTTATTATGGCATGCAGCAGATTCTTGCTTCTTCAGCTACAGTTGAAGTAGTTACTGAAGGTGCAGGTGTACCGGATGCACAATCTGTGCAGTCTACCGATTTTTCAGCGGAAAATGGAGAAGCGATCGAAGGTGAATTTGTTTCTGCTGAAAATGTGGAAATCACAGACGTAAATGACCACGGAGAATTTACAGCGACAGATGAGAATGGAAGTTTCTTGATTCAGCCGCAAGATGAAGACCTTTTAAAAGTCGGAGAATCCTACGAAGTTGTTCAAGGTGTCGTTGATTACAGCTATGGCAACTATAAGCTTCTTTCTCGTTCTGGGGACGATGTTATTGATGTTGTTTTCTCTGTAAAAGCAAACCCTGCTTCCGGCTCCGTTTTTGAAGGTACAGAAGTAGAATTGAAGACTTACGAACAAGGCGCAGAAATCTATTATACTATCGACGGTTCAGAGCCTACTACTGATAGTATGCTTTATGACGAAGCAATCGAAATTACAGAAGATACGACAATCAAAGCAATAGCTGCCCGTGACAACGGGGAAACCAGTGAAGTGGCAACTTTTGAATACAGTGTTTTGAAGCCTGCCGATGAGGCCGAAATTCATGACATCCAGGGTGCCGGCCACACGTCACCATATGAAGGCAATGCTGTAGCAGGTGTCGAAGGTGTAGTGACAAAGCTTGAGGGTAATAAAGGTTTTTACATGCAAAGTGTGAATCCTGATGATGACATTGCTACATCCGAAGGTATTTATGTATATGAGCGCAGTCATGACGTTGAAGTAGGCGACTTGGTTGCGGTTGATGGAACTGTGAAAGAATGGCGTGAAGATGGTTATTCCGATGCGAATGACTTATTGACTACTCAAATCACAGGCTCCGGGGTGACAGTAGTAGACTCTGGTGTAGAACTTCCTGAACCGGTTGTAATTGGTGAAGATCGTACCCAGCCAACTGAAGTAATCGAAGATGATGCAATGACTTCCTTTGAACCAGCAACAGATGGCCTTGATTTCTACGAAAGCCTGGAAGGTATGCAAGTCCAGCTAAATGATGCTTCTGTTACTGGTCCGATTAAGTATGATGAACTTCCAGTATTCGTCGAAACTAGTGAAGATCAACTTCGTACAGATGCTGGCGGATTATTGATTTCTCCAGATGACTATAATCCGGAGCGTGTGCTGGTTGATGTGGATGGAATTGATTTGACAGCTAAGACTGGCGACTATTTTGTTGAACCAATTACAGGTGTTGTAAGTTATGACTACAGTAACTTCAAAATCCGTCCGACAGGTGATTTCCCTGAAATCCAGGACGGCGGTACCGAGCCTGATAGCACTGAGTTGAAAGGTTTGAAGCCGAAGTTGACTGTAGCAAGCTATAACGTAGAGAATTTCCACGCTGGTACAGACCAGGAAAAAGTGGAACGTATTGCTGAAACCATGGTTGAAAACTTGAACTCCCCAGATATTATCGGACTTGTCGAAGTACAGGACAACAATGGGCCGGAAGACGACGGTACCGTAGATGCTTCGGAAAGCTATCAAACGTTAATTGAAGCAATTGAAGCGGCTGGCGGACCAAGCTACGAGTTTTCTGATATTGCTCCAGAAGACAAAGAGGATGGTGGTCAGCCAGGAGGGAATATCCGTGTCGGTTTCCTTTATAACCCTGACCGTGTATCGATGACAGACAAGCCGGCTGGCGATGCAACAACTGCAGTTGATGTAGATGATAACGGTTTGACTTTGAATCCAGGGCGCATCGATCCGACAAATGATGCATTCTATGATTCTCGTAAAGTTCTTGCCGGAGAATTTATGTTCAATGGCGAAAAAGTGACAGTTATCGCCAATCACTTCAATTCCAAAGGCGGTGACGGAGCACTATTCGGTTCTGAGCACCCAGTTGTACTTGGAAGTGAAGAGCAGCGTCTGCAGCAGGCGAAAGTCGTAAATGACTTTGTAGAGGAAATTAAAGTAGAAGATCCTAATGCTAACGTGGTCGTCCTAGGAGACTTGAATGACTTTGAATTCTCAGCACCAGTTCAAACGTTGAAAGGCGATGACCTTACCAACATGATTCAAGAGCTTCCGCGCGAAGAACGTTACACGTATATCTATCAAGGAAATTCTCAGGTGCTTGATCACATTCTAGTCAGCAACAACCTGGCACACCGCACAAAAGTCGATATCGTAAATATCAACGCTGATTTCTCCGTTGAAGATGGACGCGCAAGTGACCACGATCCAGTTGTGGTACAGATCCATCCGAAGAAAACGGTAGGTGAGAAAAAAGGTAAAGGTAATAACAATCCCCCTGGAAAAGGGAAAGACAAAAAGCCAGGCAAAGATAATAAGTATGAATTATCTTTGATGCACACCAATGATACACATGGAAATCTGGATGAAATAGCAAAAACAGCAACAGCTATCGAAAATTATCGTAGTGAAAATCCAGAATCCTTATTGTTGAGTGCAGGAGATGTATTCTCCGGTACCCTATATTTTAATGAGTTCCTTGGACAGGCAGACCTGGAATTTATGAACTACTTTGAGTATGATGCCATGACTTTCGGTAACCATGAATTCGACCTCGGCTCCAACGAAGAAGGTCACCAGGCGTTGGCTGACTTTGTGGAAAATGCTGAATTCCCGTTTGTTGCTGCAAACGTAGACTTCTCAAATGATGAGTTGTTCGATGGCAAGTTCCAGGAAAGTGTTGTAACTTCAACTCCGGAAGATGGAAATATTTATAGTGGCATTATTAAGAACATTGATGGAGAAAAGGTTGGTATCTTCGGTATGACAACAGAAGAAACTACTGACATCTCCAGCCCAGAAGATGTAACGTTTAAAGACTACATCGAAGAAGCAGAAGAAATGGTCGATGCTTTTGAAGATAAGGGTGTTAACAAAATTATTGCACTGACACACCTGGGTCTCGATGATAATGCAGCTTATGATAATGACCTTACGCTGGCTGAATCAGTAGATGGAATTGATATCATTGTCGGTGGACATACACATAGTGAGCTGCTCGAACCTCGCTTTGTTGAAGCCGGCGAAGAGCCGACAGTGATTGTCCAGTCTGGGGAATATAATGATAACCTTGGTACCTTAGATGTGACCTTTAATAAAAAAGGTAAAGTAACCCAATACGAAGGTGAATTAGTCGCCATTGGTGATTTAAAAGAAGACCCGGAAGTAAAAGAAATGCTTGCGCCATACGCTGAGCAAGTGGAAGCTGTGAAGAATGAATCTATTGGCGCTACAGCTGAGGTTTACTTAAACGGGGAACGTGAATTTGTCCGTACACAAGAAACAAACCTTGGCAACTTGATTGCAGATGGCATGCTTGCTAAAGCTAAATCCGTTAATCCGGAAACTGCAATCGCTGTAACCAACGGTGGCGGTATCCGTACCTCCATCGATACAGGTGACATCACTGTAGGTGAAGTGTTGACCGTTATGCCGTTTGGTAACTCCCTGTCGATTATGAACCTGACTGGTTCTGAAATTCTTGAAGCACTGGAGCACAGTGTCAGCCAGGCGCCAAACACAAGCGGAGGATTCCTGCAGGTTGCCGGTATGAAATTTGAATACGATAGCAGCAAGCCGGCAGGCGAACGCGTAGTAAGTGTAGAAATCGAACAGGAAGACGGTTCGTATGTACCGTTGAACGAAGAAGAATACTACTACGTTGCTACTAACGCTTTTACTGCTAAAGGCGGCGATGGGTATGATGTATTTGCCCAGGCTTTTGAAGAAAACCGTGTCAGCGAACCTGGATTTATCGACTATGAAATGTTCATTGATCATGTTACTTCTTTGGAGACCGTTGCCCCTGAAGTAGAAGGACGCATTGTAGATGTTAACCA
The DNA here is from genome assembly GCF_000496835.1 of Thalassobacillus devorans MSP14. Lineage (GTDB taxonomy): Bacteria > Bacillota > Bacilli > Bacillales > Halobacillaceae > Thalassobacillus > Thalassobacillus devorans_B. The sequence continues at coordinate 329,690 of NZ_KI543237.1, read as the reverse complement.
ATAATTAATGAAAATAAGCTGAGCGCTCTCAAAATAGGCGCTCGGCTTTTTTCAATGCAACTAAACGTGCGGTCTTTACCTGAAATTGTGCGAGTGGAAAGTATAAGTGTGCAACTTACTTAAATAAGTGTGCAACTTATGCTGCTAAACGTGCATCCTATTTTATTCCTCCTTTAAAACATACTTTACATTTCTTCCTTGGCCGGTAGATTCATAGTTCTGCAGCATCCGAAGAACGACAAATCGTGATGGGACTTCTAAAAAGGTGCAAGCTTCTCTATTAGATATCGTAGAAGCGATTAATAAGGCATATTCAGAAAGTGCCTGGTTGTGTGCTGTATCTGATGTGAAGGTGCATTGGGGGCAGTACCATTTGCCATATTGGCGTTTCATTGCGAGGATATTACATTTCGGGCAGGCGACACCGCTCAATAATTCCGAATGGGCTATATCATAGCGGTGCAAGATGTTTTGAACAGGATCCTGATGCCCAGTCATTAAAGTTTGTGAGATAACTTCTAAAGGCAGCGGAGGCTTATCCTTATGCTTTTCTAATAACTCATGTATTCGGTAAGGAAGATAGTCACGTTTAACAATTTTGTTGATATTGGAGGGGTGATCGCTGGTGGATTTAATTACAGAGCGATCATTCGCCATTACTACTAAGGATTCTATATCGATGGAGATATGGAGGTGATGATAAAGCCAGTTACTTAATTGATATTGTTGTCGTCTTACTTGCAATAGCGGATCGGAAAATGCTTCTTCCATATTTTCTTTTTTTCTAATTACCTGATGGAATAAACCATCAAACGTTACAGTACCAGTATAATTTTTAACTTCTAAAATGATAGCAAGATTGGGGGTTAGCAGGAGGATGTCAATTTGGAAATAGTGTTTACCATCGTGTAGGCGCAGATTGTGGAAGACCATCATATCAGATTGAAGAAATGATAAGGGGAAGTCGAGGGATTTTTCACCATTGTAGCCTGCTTCATAGCGTTTAAGCTGCTCCGTAATTAAAGTCATTTTTGGATGATGAAACGGAAGTCTTCGAGTAAGCGCGCGGAGCTTCTTGATTTCTTCAGGGAGCTTTCGGGGTTTAATGATCAATATATCACTTCCTAAATGCTGTTTTGTTTTATTATACCTGTTTTAAAGATCGCAGGGTAGATTTATGTGTGCTACTTTTTAATGTAATCGTGCAAGTTGGAGAGATAAACGTGCGAGCTGTGCTACTAATCGTGCGCCAGCAACCTATAAACGTGCGACTGCAACGCATAATTGTGCAACCTCGATCAATACACATAAAAACCACCGCAGAAGC
>NZ_KI543237.1:294781-328338 GCF_000496835.1 Thalassobacillus devorans MSP14 | reverse complement strand
GCTTCTGCGGTGTTTTAATAGGAGTCCAAGCTTTCTTTCAACAAGATCCAAAACTTTTCCTCATCCAGTCCATATGCGAAATGAACATTAGGCTCTTTCCCTGTTACCCCCAACAAATCCACGCACGTCATGCCGTAGGAGAATTCCCCTTTTGTTTCGATATCGACACGGACATGTTTGAATTCAAAAATCGATGGATCAATCAGGTAAGCGACTGTACAGGCATCATGGATGGGAGCACCGTCAAATCCGAAGTATTCCTGGTAGGTATGTTTGAAAAAATCAAGCATTTCAACTACGGTATTGGCGACCGGATTTTTAATCGCAGCCAGCTCATCGATGATCCTGTCCGTTGCCTGTGCCTTGTGGGTGATGTCGAGACCGAACATGGTCAGGGGTACGCCGCTTTCGAAAACTACTTTCGCTGCTTCGGCGTCCCCATAAATATTGAACTCAGCTGCAGGTGTCCAGTTGCCGAATGTTCCGCCGCCCATCAAGACGATTTTCCTGATTTTAGGGATGATAGCAGGTTCTTTTATCACCGCCAACGCAATATTGGTAAGCGGTCCGGTGGGCACCAGCGTTATGGGCTTGTTTGTTGTAAGGACTTTATCGATGATCAGGTCGGCTGCGTGGATTTCTTCTATTGTTTTGACCGGATGCTCTGGGAATTGAGGCCCATCGAGACCACTTTCTGCGTGTATTTCTTCAGCAACTTCACTCTCTTTTACTAATGGCCGTTGTGCTCCTTTGGCAAGCGGGACATTGTTTAAATCGAGTAAATCACAAATACGCTGGGCGTTTAGCGTTGTCTTCTCTACGGATACATTACCTGCTACTGTCGTGATTGCTTCGATATTTATAGCAGCATTTGAAGCGGCCATGATGATAGCGATTGCATCATCATGGCCTGGGTCGCAATCTATTATTACATTTGCTGGATTTGTCATCCTACTGCCTCCTTTTCTATCAATTATAAAGAAAAGTGTCGAAGATTGATATTTTCCTGCAAAAAAGAAGAGCTTTTATCATTTTTTAAAAGGTGAAAATTAAATTTTACAGCACTATATAATAGATATTCTACTATTTTAACACTTAGCCAAACTGGATGGATAAAGACTAAAATATAGCTATATTCCAAAAAGGGGGAACATGCGATGTATGAAGATTTAAAGGAAGAGATCCGCCAGGAGGAACTGCGTGAAATAATGGATGAGTATACAACTACGTGCTGGAGGTGCCAGGAAGCCGTAGATCAATCAGAAATTGTGACTGTAACCGACGGCAGAACGTATTGGAAAGAATTATGCCCGGACTGTTTCGAGTTTCATCAGACAAGAAGGTGACAGCCGGGATAACAACCATACTGGAAGTCAGATGCTAAATATACACAAAAATTTACAAAAAACTACAGATATTCCTCTTCATTTATGGTATGATTCTAGTTATCGACATACGGGAATCGATAGATTAGGAGGGATAGTAGTTGGAAGAACAGCGGAAACTGACGGAAATGTTGCAGAACCTGATTAAGAAGACAGAAACAAAAGAAATCCAGTCTTCGGAAGAAATGATCAAACAAATTGTCGCTGACCTTGAAGGTTATCAATATCAAAATTAAGGCATTCATACCATAGATATACAAAAGTCCGCCGCTCGGGAATTTGCTCCCAAGCGACGGACTCTTTTAGATGGTTAGGACATTATAAAATTTTCTTTTTGTTGTTAATTTCATAGTGGGTGTCATCCAGCTCCAGCGTCTACCTCATCGAGGTCTTAAGCTTGTCGGGGGTGAGTAAGGGTATTGCGCTTTTGTTATAAAAACAATAGTGCCAGCGAAATCGGAACTGCGCTCCAGAACAGAATAATGACGCAGAATCCCATGATATCTTTTACTTTCAACCCTGCTATGGCGAGCAAAGGTAAGGCCCAGAATGGCTGGATCATATTGGTCCAGGCGTCTCCCCATGCAACTGCCATCGCTGTCTTAGCTGTATCGACTCCAAGTTCCATGGCTGCAGGAATCATGATTGGTGCCTGTACGGCCCATTGACCGCCTCCTGATGGTACGAAGAAGTTGACAATCCCGGCACTTAGGAACGTGAATAATGGAAAGGTGAATTCCGTGGAAATGCTAACAAACCACCTTGACATTTCTTCAGATAGTCCGGAAGCTACCATCATCCCCATGATACCAGCGTAGAAAGGGAACTGGATGATGATGCCCCCTGCATTTTTTACGCCATCTGTCACCGTATTTAAGAAACGTCTTGGGGTTTTATGAAAAATGATGCCTAAAAATAAGAAAATGAAGTTGACGATATTGATATTCAAATCGAGCCCATTCTGTATAAAATGAAAAATGATGAAAGCTAAACCTAAGATCCCGATCAACATGGAAAGTATCATACTGTTTTCCAAGCGCTCTGCCGGTGTCATGTCAGCTGCAGCAGTTGCGGCAAGTTCCTCTTCCGCTGATTCCATTTCCAAAAAGTCCAGGTTATTTTTACTTAAATCCCCGCTTGTTTTCAATAGCCAAAAGTTCAAGAGTGGCAGGGATACAAGTAACACCAGCACAATAGTAATATTCAGGCTGCTGAAGAGTGTTTCCGTGACAGGAATACTGCCGATTGAATCAGCTAAAAAATGATCCTCTGTGGCTATGGTTAAGGGGATTGAGCCGGACAATCCGCCATGCCAGACGATAAAACCCCCGTAAGCACTGGCCATCAATAACCGGTAATCAACGTTTGGTACCCTTTTTGCTACATGAACGGCAAGCAAGGCCCCGACTACCAGCCCAAAACCATAATTGATCAAACAAGCGACAGCAGTTACGAACGTTACTAGCATGATTGCCTTACCAGGTGTTTTAGCGAGCTGGCTTAGCTTGGATAAAAGTGATTTAACAACCGGCGTGTTAGCTAATATGTATCCGGTAACAACAATCAGGGACATTTGCATGGCAAAAGCCAGAAGATTCCAAAATCCATCGCCCCAGTATTGAACCATTTCCCCAGGAGAGCTGTCTGTAATTCCTATCCCCAATCCAAAAACTACGAGTGTCAATAAAACCGCAAATAAAAATGCGTCCGGCAGGTAACGTTGGACCAGACGATCAAAAAATGATGTGATACCTTTTAACATCGTGTTCCTCCCTCTATTTGTAATCGGTTACAAAAAATCTGTTTCCTTCTTAATAATTGTTATTGGACTGGTGGGTAGATTATTCGGATTAGAAGGAAAATTCAGACTAATACTAGTTTCTTAAAAATATGGCGTAAATGCAAGTACCTTTTCCTTTGTTATACACCAGTATTGGGATGGCAAGAGGCAAACTGCTGCTATTTATTTGTGAAATTTCACTTCTACAGAAGGTATATAGAGAAGATAAGGCTAATCGATTCAGCTAAACACTATAATAATAACCTTCATGATGACAAACATTCTTTTTCTTACATTGTTTGGTATTTTTGTGTTCAGCACCTCATAAATATAGGAAGGTTTCATACATTTTTTAAAGTTATATCCAAATACTAAAGCAATAGCTGTATTGGAAAAGGAGCGCTCAGAATGAACAGAGTTATCTTATATGTATTATTTACCTTAGCTGCTTCTCTAAAATTAATTTTTGTCAGCCAATTGTTGCTTACTGATTTATCGAAAGGGGCAATTCTGGTTTCTATCGGTTTTTCCATGGTACTGTTCAGTATGATGTTTCTATTCGATAAATACTGGGTTTGGTACGGGATATCTGCAGCATCAGGTGTCAGTTTATATACGTGGGGTTCTTATTTATACATGGTTTATTTCCAGGCTCCATTTTCTACTTACATAACCCTTCAGGCTTCGAATTTATCCGGTATGACAGAAAGTATTTTTAATCAGATATCCTTGGGGCAATTTGGTTTTTTCATGGATATACTGTTAGTTTTGGGATTCTTTATTTATACAAGGCGCCGGAATAATACTATTGAAACCGGCCGTAATTTTAAAGCTTTTGGCATGATCGCAATACTTGCTGTACTTCTTGTATCTTTAAAACCTGCTTCCATGTATCTCAATGATATGGAGAATTTACTATTGAAAAAATATACTTCGACTTCTTATATAGGTAATTACGGGATAGTAGGACATCAAGTAATTGATTTCATCGATTTTACTACATCTCAGCAAGAACTTGAGCTTAGTGCTGAGGAAATTGATAATATTCACGGTTTCTTGTCAAATGAGGAAAATATTTCTAAGCGTAAGAGACCCTTGCTTGAAGCAGGCATATTTGAAGGAAAAAACTTATTAATGATTCAATTTGAGTCTTTGCAGCAGTTTGTAATCGGAGAAAAAGTAAATGGAGAGGAAATCACTCCCAGCTTGAATAAATGGCTGGAATCCAGTTTATCTTTTAATCATTATTATCCACAAACAGCTGAAGGCAATAGTTCAGATGCTGAATTACTAGTTCTTAATAGTATTTATCCTTTAAAGGAGGGGAGCACTTTTTTCCGTTACCCAACTGCCGAATATCCCTCTTTAGCAAAGCATTTTAGTTCACTTGGTTATACAACAACGGCCTTCCATGGAGACGAGGGGTCATTTTGGAATAGGGATCTCGTTTATCCATCGATGGGATTTGAACGCTATTATGATATTACCGAATTTCAAAACCTAAATACAAATCAAATAGGTATGGGACTGAGCGATCAGGCGTTCTTTGAACAAACAGCAGAAATAATAAAGAAGCAAAAAGAACCTTATTTTTCTATGTTAATCACTCTTACTTCCCATACACCATTCCATATTCCTGAAGAAAAAAAGCTATTGGACACAGGAGAATTAAAAGGAACCCAGCTTGGTAACTATTTTGAAAGCATCCATTACACAGACCATTATCTTGGTGCTTTCTTAAACAATCTTGAAAAGAATGGTGAACTGAAAGACACTGTGGTGGTCATTTATGGTGATCATAACGGAATATTTAAGGAATCAAAATCAGAGGTGGAGCGCTGGAGAAAGAAAAAAATAACAGATGAATCGTGGAAGCTCTCTTATATGTCCGTGCCTTTTATCGTGATTGGTGACTCTCTTAGTGAATCTCGGGTTGTGTCCGATGTAATGGGGCAGGTTGATACTGCTCCTACACTTTTGGATTGGTTCGGATTTTCGCAAGAAACTTATGAGTCTTATTCGCTCGGTCACAATATGAACAGCTATATCAATGAGAATATATTTTTGCTTCGAGGTGATTATGGAGAAAGTATCGTAATCGGCAATGATGGAAGGATTTCAGAATATCAACCAGTCCATTCAGAAACCCTGGAAATATCAGAGCAGTTGATCAAATCGAATTTTCTTTTAAAAAAATAATGTTGTTTAAAGCTGATCTCTATAAATATAAAGGAACAGACCGATGGGCCTGTTCCTTTTAAAATGTTATGAAATTTCTTCTGCTGTCTTTTGTTCCGAAATTCCGTGTTTCTTTTCAGATTCGGAAATTACCACAGCACATGCGGCATCCCCATAGACATTGACGGCAGTCCGCGTCATATCGAGCAGACGGTCAATACCCAGGATAAGTGCGATACCTTCTACTGGCAGGGCAACCTGGTTCAGCACCATGGCGAGCATGATCAGTCCGACCCCTGGTACGCCTGCTGTACCGATACTTGCGAGAACAGCGACCACCACGATCATGATCAACTGACTGAATGCCAGATCGGTACCATAGACCTGTGCGATGAAAATAGTCGCAACCCCCTGCATGATGGCGGTACCATCCATGTTGATAGTTGCTCCTAAAGGCTGAACAAAGCTACTGATCGGTTTAGGAACATTCAGGTTTTCCTGGGCTGTTTTCATGGAAACCGGGAGCGTTGAACTACTGCTCGAGGTACTGAATGCTACCGTGGCAGCAGGAAAAAATCCTTTGAAAAAGTGTACCGGATTCATTTTTCCTAAGAACGATACAGCCGAACCATAGACAGCGAATAAATGGATGAATAATGCCGCTAAAACGACCAGCATGTAGGCGATCATTGCCATCATGCCATCGATTCCCATCGTTCCGATTGCTGAAGCCAGCAAACCGAATGCACCATAAGGAGCGAATCGCATGATCAAATTGACGAGGAACATCATGATTTCGTTCCCTTGTTCGATGACTCTCATGACGCTTTCTGTCTTTTTACCAAGCATGGCAAGTGCAAATCCGATGAATACGGAGAATGCAATGATTTGCAGCATGTTGGCTTCTGCCATCGACTGAATCGGGTTGGTCGGTATGATATTGGTAAATGTTTCTACTACGGTAGGTGCTTTCTGGCTTTCATATTCAGCTCCGCCGGTATCAAAGTCACCGCTTCCTGGCTGGAAGATGTAAGCAAGGGCAATGGCAATTGTGATTGCCACTGTCGTGGTACCGAGGAAAAAGGCGATCGTTTTACCACCGATTCGTCCCAGCTTCTTGGGATCCCCTAATGCTGCCACCCCGAGTGTGATGGAGAAGAATACAATCGGTACGACCAGCATCTTGATCAAGTTGAGGAAAATAGTGCCAAGCGGGCTGAAGATATACTTATCTAAAGTAGTGAATAAGTCCGGAGCAGTCAAATGCAGGACCAAACCTACGGCGGCACCTAAAACGAGGCCGAGCAATATCTTGGTTGTCAGTTTCATAGTGTTGTTCCCTCCTATATGTGATGATATTCAGTTTTTGTGGGAAAATGGATAGTGGGAATTGCTTTTTTTGGGGTGTTCTATCTAAAAAAAAACACTGCCAGGCGGCCAGGTTGCTTTTCCCCTTTTATAAACTACCATAAATATTAATGCACGTAAAAATTTTAAGACCAATATAAGAAAAAATTAATAGTTATGTAATGCATACGTAAAAAAACGACTATTTAGAATGTAAAAATGTAAACAACCTCCATGGAAGCCATTATTTGGAGTGCATTGGGGGGTTATATTCCGTTCCCTTAACTTTTTTATAAAGGTTTTTATAATCATGCATGATTATTTCGTGCCGGGTAAAAATATCCTACAGTGATTGGCTGAGATTATCTCTATCGAAATCTGTGTATTTTATATCCGCACACACGAATTACCGTGCTCTGTGATATCCCTCACTTCATGAAGTTTAAAAAATCTCTAAAATGAAATATATATATAGAAGATGTTTCACATTGGTGTTATACGGGTATAGGTATATTGTAGAGAGACGAACAAACTATTTATAAGAAAGGATGTTGTTTAATGGATGCAAAAATGAAAGAATTGATTGAAGGATTGAATGAGGACTTAGCACACGAATATGCAGCGTCGATTATGTATACGTTCAATGCTGCTACCGTAGATGGTCTGTACTATTCTGTACTGAAGCCATTTTTTGAAGGTGAAATCGGTGACGAGCAGGGACATGCCCTGTACCTGTCAGAAAAAATTAAAACATTAGGCGGGACACCAACTACGAAACCTGCGGAGGTCAAACAGTTAGAAAACGTAAAAGAAATGCTCGAGGAAGCACGTAAATCCGAGGAAGCAACGATCAAACGGTATGAAATTCGTAAAGAACAAGCAGAAGAATTAGGTTTGACAGAGCTTGTCGTCAAACTGGATGACATGATTGCTGATGAAACTCATCATATGGAAGAAATGGATCGCCTGTTAGCAGATCCACGCCTTCAATAAAAATCGATAAGAACATAAAGACGCCCAGCTTATGGGCGTTTTTTTAATTTTTAGCTGCATCCTGTAAAGTTAAGGCTGTTGAAATACATTTTATTCACCAATATTCTTCCAATTATTACCCTTGGATAGTTAAATAGAATCAACCGTAAACTTTCTGAAAATTAAGGTTGTATTTTATAAAATAGCGTGATATGATTTGTTTAATGATTTTGTGCAAACGTATTCACAAAAATTGCGCAAGCCTTGCTCTATGGTACTATTAAGTGCAATTCAAGCAGTTTGCATTTTTTTACATATTCCAATGCAAACGTATGCGCCGGTGTTTTTATCTATCAATCTAGCAGGACAAGCGTGATATTTTGTGAATAATGGAAGCGCATTCATTCTATCCTATCCCATCTTAAGGAGTGTTTTACATGAGGAAGAAAAAGCTTTATGGCGTAGCTTCTGCATTACTGGCATCCAGTATCGCATTGGCTGGCTGTTCATTTGGTGCAGGCTCGGATTCTGGTTCGGACGGGGGATCTGGAGATCAAGTAACCGTTGATATTTTCCAATTCAAAGTGGAATTCAAGGAACAATTTGAAGCGCTGACAAAGAAATATGAAGAAGAAAATCCTAACGTAAATATTAATGTGAAAACTGTCGGCGGAGGAAATGATTACGGGTCTTCCTTGAAGACTTCCTTCTCTTCAGGAGAAGAACCTGACATTTTTAACATTGGCGGACCATCCGACGTGGAAACGTATGAAAAATACTTAGCAGATATGTCGGATACAAAAGCTGCTAAAACAGCTTTGGAAGGTACACTAACAAGTGTCAAAAAGAATGGGGAGACCCTTGGCCTGCCATTCAACCAGGAAGGGTATGGCATTCTTTACAATAAGAAAATTTTCGAAGAAGCAGGCATCAACCCGGACGACATTAAAACACATGAAGATTTAGTGAAAGCAACAGAAACATTGGAAAGTAAAAAAGAAGAACTCGGTATTCAGGCACCGTTCGCTCTGCCCGCTAAAGAAACATGGGTAATCGGTAATCACCTTGCCAATACATTCCTTGCTGATGAATTCAATCATGATGTAATGGAAGCTTACAAGGCAGATACCGTTAAATTCGCAATGGGAGATCAGATGAAGCGTTTCCTTGATTTGCAAAACGAATATTCCGTACAGCCGACACTTAGTCTGGATTATTCTCAGCAGGTTGAAGAATTGTTCTCTTTAGGAAAAGTAGCTATGATTCAGCAAGGGAACTGGGTATACAATACCATTCTTCAAATGGACGAGGAGATGGCAAAGAATAATGTAGGTCTCATGCCGATTCCAGTTGAAGGCTATGAAGGAAGTATTCCTGTAGGCGTTCCAATGTACTGGGCTGTCAACAAACAATCTGAAGATAAAGTGGTCAAAGAAAGTAAAGAATTCTTAGACTGGATGTATACTTCTGAAAAAGGTAAGAAATTCGTTACTGAAGAATTCAAATTCATCCCTGCCTACAAAGGTTATGAAGATCAAAAAATTGCGGATCCAATTTCTAAAGAAATCTATGAATATGCAGCTGCAGGAGACACCTTGGGATGGGTATTCCTGGGAGCGCCAACAAATTGGACAGAAGGAAGTCTCGCTGTCAACATGCAGAAGTACCTAAGTGGAGATATCACATGGGAACAGGTAGAAGAAAATGCACGGAAAGACTGGGAAGAATCGCGTCAATAAGCTAATTTTTACTGACATAGACAGCTGATACTCAGTTTTCCATTGTTAATCACATTTGAAAATATCTCTTCTGTCAGGTGATAGAACCTACTGCCTGATGGTTGAGATGTTTTCATTTATACATCAGAAGCAAACCAAAAAAACGGTATACAAATGGTTTATCGTGCTCAGTATTGGAGGAAAAAACAGATGCAAAACCGCAGCCCGGCCTTTTGGCTTTTTCTTACACCGGTTATTCTAGCCCTGGGAATCGTGGTGGTCATTCCGTTCGTATATGGGCTTGTCTATTCGTTTACCGATTGGAATGGGCTCACAGCTACTAAGTTTATCGGTTTTGAACACTACATCAACTTGTTTCAGGAAAAAGAGTTTATGAATTCGATCTGGTTCACAGTTAAGTTTGCAGTAGCATCCGTACTGCTATTGAATTTTTTTGGACTCGCACTTGCCTTGATTGTTACGCGAAATATTAAATCCAACAATCTGTTACGGACAGTCTTTTTCATGCCGAACCTGATTGGCGGTCTGATTCTCGGTTTTATCTGGCAGTTTATTTTTGTCAGTGTGTTCGGGGACATCGGTGAATTGCTGGGTGTCAAATCCCTGCAAGGCTGGCTTTCGACGACAGAGACCGGGTTCTGGGGCTTGGTTATTTTGACTGCCTGGCAGATGGCCGGCTATATCATGATCATTTACATCGCTTACTTAGAGAACATTCCGAAAGAATTGATTGAGGCGGCTAAAATCGATGGAGCGAGCAGCTTTCAGCGTTTCAAAAATATCACATTTCCGCTTGTGGCACCGGCTTTCACAATCAGTATGTTTTTGACGCTTTCGACGTCATTCAAAATTTATGACCAGAACTTATCCTTGACGAATGGCGGTCCTTATAACTCCACCCAGATGGTTGCGATGGAAATCGTTCGGACGGCTTTCTCAGATAATCAAATGTCCTATGCACAGGCAAAGGCTGTCATTTTTTTCCTGATTGTCGCTGTCGTTGCACTGACGCAGGTTTACTACAATAAGAAACGAGAGGTTGAGATGTAATGAAAAACCAGGAAAAGAAAAGCTTATTCTCAATCGAAATTCTCGGTATCATTTTGGGGTTATTATGGATTGCACCGTTTTATTTAATGATTGTAAATGCTTTTAAAACGAAGCGGGATATATTCAAAGGGGTTCTTGGGTTCCCGTCAGAATGGGAATTTGATAACTTTGTCCAGGCGTTTATTGACTTAAGCTTTTTAAAATCGTTATTCAACTCTGTTTTGATTACGGGCCTCAGTGTCGGGATCATCGTTTTATTTTCATCAATGGCTGGTTACGCACTTGCTCGTAATAAGAGCAAACTTAGTGGAGTGTTGTTCTTTGTGTTCGTTGCAGCTATGTTAATTCCGTTCCAGTCGGTGATGATTCCGCTTATTTCTATTTTCGGTCAGGCAGAAATGCTGAATGCGGCTGGACTGATTTTCATGTATCTGGGCTTCGGCTGCAGCTTGTCCATATTCTTATATCACGGAGCCATGACAGGTGTTTCCAAATCATTGGATGAAGCCGCCATCATCGATGGAGCCAACCGTTTTCAGCTTTTTTGGAAAATCATATTTCCATTATTGAAGCCGATTTCCGTAACAGTCGCAATCCTGAACGTCATCTGGATTTGGAATGACTACTTATTGCCATCGCTTGTTCTAAGCGAAGCGAATGCGACGATTCCTTTGAAGATGTTTTATTTCTTTGGTCAGTATACGAAGCAATGGCACCTGGCACTGGCTGGTTTGACCATCGCGATCATCCCTGTCATCGTCGGTTATTTCTTCGCACAGAAGCAGATCATCAATGGGGTATCTGAGGGCGCTGTAAAATAAAGATGAGGAGTGGATCCAGGTGTCAGTCACAATTAAAGATGTAGCGAAACAGGCGAATGTGGCGCCATCCACAGTATCACGTGTCCTGTCGGATAGTCCGAGGATCAGTGAAAAGACGAAACGGAAAGTGCGTAAGGTAATGGACGACATGGGGTATCACCTGAATTTCAGTGGTCGTGTCCTGGTACAGCAATCGACGCAGACGATTGGAATTGTGATGAAAAAATCCTCCAGCCACTCGTTCGACAACCCCTTTTTCGCTGAGTTATTGCGTGGTATCAGTGCTTCCTGTCATAAGCATGATTACAGCATCAACATTACCACCGGTGATTCTGAGGAAGCGATATTTCGTGATGTCATTAAAATGGTACAAGGGAAACGTGTCGATGGTGTGATTGTTTTATACTCTAAAGAAGATGATCAGGTGGTTCCTTACTTGCGGGAAAGAGATTTTCCGTTTGTCATGATCGGGAAGCCGCCGGCAGATTCCAATGATATTACTTATGTGGATAACGATAATGTCGAGGCTGCGAAAGAAGTGGCGGAGTTTCTCATCCGTCTTGGACATAACCGAATCGGCTATATCGGTGGCGATTCCCATTTTGAAGTGACAACTGCCCGTTTGGCTGGTTTCAGGCAGGCAATCGCAGCGCATGACATTGAGCTGCCAGAAGATTTGTTTAAAAATATCCAGTTTGATAGTGGTGACGCAAAGAAAATTGTTTCGGAACTGCTTGAGGTAGAGCATCCTCCGACAGCATTGATCGTTACCGATGATTTTAATGCGTTAGCTGTCATGCTTGCATTGCATGAAAAAAATGTGCGGATCCCGGAGGAAATGAGCATTATTTCTTTCAACAATACGATTATTTCAAGGCTGGCGAATCCTCCATTGACGACAGTGGATACACAGTCTTATCAGCTTGGTTATGAATCGGCGGATTGTCTGGTCGAATTGCTTCGTGGAGGCGAAGTGTTCAAGAAAAGTGTCATCGTACCGACAGTGATTGTGGAAAGAGAGTCTTGTATAGCTGAACAAACGATGTTAAATAAAAAATAACTCTGTGATATTGCATCAGAGAATGCAAACGTTTGCCATTAAGAATTTAAAGGAGATGTAGTCATGAATGTTTTAGTATGGAATGAATACCGCCACGAACAGGAAAACCAAGTGGTTTCTGATATCTATCCGGAAGGAATCCACGGCGCGATTGCTGGGTTTTTAAAGGAACAAGGACACGATATAAAAACAGCAACCCTCGATGAAGAAGAACATGGACTGACCGATGAAGTGCTGGCTGAAACTGACGTACTTGTATGGTGGGGACATAAAGCGCATGAAGAAGTAAAAGACGAAATTGCAGAAAAAGTAAAGCAGCGCGTATTAGAAGGCATGGGTCTGGTTGTGCTGCACTCAGCTCATTTTTCAAAGGTCTTCAAAAAATTAATGGGAACGACCTGTGATTTGAAGTGGCGTGAAGCCGATGAAAAAGAACGATTATGGGTGGTAGAGCCAAGCCATCCAATTACAGAAGGTCTTGGACAGTATATTGAACTGGAAAAAGAAGAAATGTATGGGGAACACTTTGACATCCCGACACCAGATGAACTATTGTTTGTCAGCTGGTTTGAAGGTGGAGAAGTATTCCGGAGCGGCGCAACTTTCCGTCGTGGCCGCGGTAAGATTTTCTACTTCCGTCCTGGTCATGAAACTTATCCGACTTATCATAATAAAGAAATCCAGAAAGTCATTCAAAACGGAGTGAATTGGGTCAAGAATGAAGGGACTCCAACACATGTATATGGCAATGCAAAACCATTAGAAACGATTTCTGAAAAGTAATAATCAGGGGAGGCCAATGCAAATGGAAAAATTGAAAGTAGCTATTATCGGTTGTGGAAGTATTGCACAAAATCGTCATTTGCTTGAGTTTGAAGCAAATCAAAACATAGAAATTACTGCAGTCTGTGACATTGTTGAGGAACGGGCGATGGTAACGGGTGAGGCATTCGGCGCACAATCTTACACCAGTTATGAAGACCTGCTCGAAAAAGAGGACATCGATGCAGTCAGTGTCTGCCTGCCAAATTATTTACATGCACCCGTATCGATCGCTGCTTTGAACGCAGGCTGTCACGTGCTGTGTGAAAAGCCGATGGCGACTTCCCGTGAAGAAGCCGAAAACATGATCGAAGCTGCTGAACGTAACGGAAAGAAATTGATGATCGCTCATAATCAGCGATTCGTTTCTTCCCATGAGCGTGCGCGTAAATTGATTGAAGCTGGTGAAGCAGGAAAGATCTACAGCTTCCGGACGACATTTGGTCATGGCGGTCCTGAGGGATGGAGTGTCGATGGTTCGGATAGCTGGTTCTTCAAAAAAGATGAAGCATTCATCGGTGCGATGGGCGATTTAGGTGTACATAAGGCTGATCTTCTGCGCTATCTTTTAGGCGAAGAGTTCGTCGAAGTCGCCGGCTTTGTTGAAAATAATGCCAAAGAAAATGTTACCGTCGATGATAATGCGGTCTGTATTCTGCGAAGCGAGTCCGGCATTGTGGGGACCTTGACCGCGAGCTGGGCATATAACTCCAAGGAAGATAACTCCACAGTAATATATGGAGAGAAAGCGACACTTCGACTGGAGGACGATCCTGATTATTCCCTTATTGTCCAATATACCAATGGGGAAGTAGTTAAATATGAACTTGGTCAAATCCAGTCCAATGATGAAGGCGGACAAACAAATACAGGTGTCATCGATCATTTTGTCGACTCTATCGTCTATGACAAAAAACCGTTGATCGATGGTGAAGAAGGCAAACGTTCTTTAGAGGTTATCCTGGCTGCTGTAGAATCCGGAGAAACCAAACAAATAACCAGGTTAGTGAAGTGATTCATGATGCCAAAGCTGCGTATGGGAATCATCGGAGTCGGAGGAATTGCTACACAGCGCCATATTCCGGCCTTTAAATCACTATCTGATCAAGTAGAAATCACAGCAATACAGGACGTAAACGTAACACGTGCCAGGCAAGTGGCAGAAGAATTTGAAATCCCGCAAGTGTTTGAAGACTATGGTACGCTTTTTGAACATGTCGACGCAGTGTCCATCTGTACACCGAATAAATTCCATGCGGAAATTTCGATAGCTGCGCTGGAAGCAGGTGTCCATGTCTTGTGTGAAAAGCCGATGGCGATGACGACAGAGGAAGGAAAGGCTATGGTTGAAGCTGCTAAGAAAAATGAACGGCTTTTATCCATTGCTTACCATTATCGCTATACATCCGAAGCCCGGCTGGCAAAGACCGTCATTGCCAATGGAGAGATTGGTGATCCTTTAGTGACCCGTGTACAGGCGTTACGACGACGCAAAGTGCCGGGTTGGGGGGTTTTTACAAATAAAGAATTGCAGGGCGGTGGCAGCCTGATCGATTTTGGCTGTCATCTGCTTGATCTTTCGCTTTGGCTGCTCGATGATCCAAAACCTGTAGAAGTGATTGGAAAAACGTATGACCGGCTGAGCAAAATACCGGGCCAGGTCAATGACTGGGGACCAGTTGATCATAAAAAATTTGATGTCGATGATCATGTCACTGCCTATATCACATTTGAAAATGGCATGTCGATGCAGTTCGAAACCTCATGGGCGGCCAATATTAAGGAAGATAAAACAACCTTAAGCATTTCAGGAGTGGACGGAGGTCTGGATGTCTATCCTTTCGAGCTCTATCAGGCAAAATACGGGGCTGTATGGGATAGTAACGTAAAACTTCCAAAAGAAGAACTAAGTCCGGGAATTTTGCAGGCGAAAAATTTTGTCGACAGCTGTGCAGGTGATGCGCAATTAGTCGTAGAACCGGAACAAGCCTTGAAGGTTACGGAACTTATGGAAGCGATCTATTTAAGCAGTGAAAAAGGTGAAAGTATTAAATTAACGTAACAGGATGGAGGAGAGTACGATGAAATTAGGCGTATTTACCGTGCTATTTTCTGATATGAGTTTTGAAGCAATGCTGGATCATGTGAAAGATGCTGGATTGAAAGCTGTCGAAATTGGTACAGGCGGCTATCCAGGCAATGCACATTGTAATGTGGATGAGCTTTTGGCAAGTGAAGACAAGCGAAAAGAATATCTTGATAAAGTTCACTCCCGCGGCTTGACGATCAGTGCCTTCAGCTGTCATGGAAATCCATTGTCACCAGATGAAGCATTTGCCAAAGAGTCTCATAATATATTTATAAAAACAGTCAAACTGGCAAACCTGCTTGACGTACCTGTCGTCAATACGTTTTCAGGCACACCGGCAGGGGCTGAAGGAGATCAGACGCCAAACTGGCCGGTAACCCCATGGCCTGGTGAATATTCCGATATCCTGGAATGGCAATGGAGAGAAAAGCTGATTCCTTATTGGAAGGAACAAGGCAAGTTTGCTGAAGAGCATGGCGTGAAAATCGGCCTTGAACTTCACGCTGGTTTCCTTGTTCACACGCCATACACAATGCTGAAGCTCCGTGAAGAGACAAGTGATGCTGTTGGCGCAAATCTTGATCCAAGTCACCTGTGGTGGCAGGGAATCGACCCGGTTGCGGCTGTGAAAATACTTGGTAAAGCAGGTGCAATCCACCATTTCCATGCTAAAGATACGTATATCGATCAGGAAAACGTCAACCTGTATGGGCTTACAGATATGCAGCCGTACGGAGAAGTTCAAACAAGAGCATGGAGTTTCCGGTCCGTCGGTTATGGACACGGCATCCAGGAATGGTCTAATATTGTAAGTGCGCTTCGAACTTATGGATATGATCATGTTATTTCGATTGAGCACGAAGATCCGATCATGTCGATTAACGAGGGGTTCAAACAAGCTGTGAAAAATTTGAAGGCCATCAATATCGAAGAACCCCCGGCAGATATGTGGTGGGCGTAAAGTTGATGAGTTGAAGGAGGAGATCAAGTGAAAACATCAGGATTTATGGGAGGCCTCTATGTTATAAGCGAGTGGATCATGCGATTTTCTCTCGTCAATTTACAATGGGTCCTCTTTAACTTGCCAATCGCCCTCCTTCTCATCAGCATTCTCTATATCGATAGCTCTGAACAGCTGTTTTATTTAACTGTTCCTTTAGTCGTACTGCTGCCTCCTTTATTTTTCCCGGCAACGATGGCTATGTTTGCCAAAGCCAGAGAATGGGTGCGTGTAGACGAAGAAGAAAGAGAACCCCGCACATATGTCAGCTATTATAAAGAAAATTACCGGACCAGTTTATTAGCAGGTCTGGTATTTGTCGCATTGTGGGGTATACTGCTTGCTGATATTTATTATTTTTCTGAGCGAAATGAGATACTGATGAACTTATTTGTCGTGATGGGAATTCTATTGTTCACTTTCACCTTGAATTTCTTTTCCGTCAGTGTCCATTACGATATGAAATTACGCGGACTGTTGCGGCAGGCTTTTTTTATAACGGCAGGCAGTCCGCTATTGTTTCTTGCTGTCTCGATCAGCAGTGGGATCGTTTTGTATATCAGCCTCTATATTTTTCCTATCATTATTCCGTTATTTAGTGGAAGTTTGCTTGCATTTCTTACCTTCTCTGCATATTACCGCTTATATTTAAAAATAGTAGCGAGAAAGTTAAAGCAATAATCATGCTGCAGGTGACCTTAAGTTGCCTGCAGTTTTTACATTTTCTCCCTTAAAACTATGCCTCTATTAAACGTTGTTGTTGATTTTTATAAGAGGATTCTTCAACACTAAAGCCGAATTGTGGAAGACTTGATTTCGAGATAAAAGGGGTTCTTTACTAAAAAAGAGTCAGGGGTGTCTTGGAAACTACTCGCTTTCCTGCGGGGGACCTGGCAAGCTTCCTCGGGCTAAAGCCCTGCGGGATCTCGCCTAGTCCCTTCTCCCGCGGGAGTCTCGCAGTTTCCCAACCACCCCATTCGAAGGATGGGAGGAACGAACCCCCGCGATATATGAAGATGTCTTCCACAAAAGGGAGCTTTAATTGTCAAATCAACACTAAGATTTAACAGAGCCAAAACTATAAACGTACGCTGGTATATATTTACTACCGATTATTTTAATTGAATATTCTGAACTATTGGTATATAGTTGGAAGTAACTGCAAGAATACCAGTATAACTTTTTGTGAGCGGTTACATTAATTTATGGGGGGTTACATATTGAAAAAGGTATGGAAAAAGCATTATCCAGATCATATCAAAAGCGAAGTTGATATTCCGGACATTGCCCTTACTGAGTTTTTGACAAGGTCAGTCGAACGATTTCCTGATAACACCGCAATCACTTTCTTTGATAAAACCATCACGTATAAGGAATTAGGGATGCAAGCGGCTGCGTTCGCTTCATCCCTGCAGAATTACGGTATAAGTAAAGGTGACCGGGTCGCTATTATGCTTCCGAACTGCCCCCATTATGTCATTAGTTATTATGGAGCATTGATGGCAGGTGGCGTGGTCACTCAGGTAAATCCGATGCTGGTAGGACGGGAACTCGAACACATTTTAACAGATTCAGGAGCGGAAACACTTGTCCTATATGCTCCACTGGTACCTGTTTTTGAAAAAATCAAAGCAGATACACCCGTAAAGCATGTGATCGTCGTGGATTTTGCGCAAGAATATAAACCTGCAGGCGAAGAAATAGCATTCACCACGTTTTTGCAGACAGCACCTGGTCCACCGAAACAAGTGACAATCAATCCTGCTAATGACGTTGCTGTACTTCAATATACAGGCGGAACTACGGGCAGGTCGAAAGGCGCAATGCTGACGCATCGAAATCTGGTCGCTAACGTGGTTCAGACGCATGAATATTTTAAAGATGATATTGAACCTGGAAAGGAACGTTACTTAACGGTTATACCTTTATTTCATGTGTTCGGTATGACGGTGTGTATGAACCAGTCCATCCAATCGGGGTCCAGCATGATTCTGCTCCCAAGGTTTGAGATGGAAGAAGTGCTGGAAACAATCAAGCGTGAACAGCCGACTTACTTCCCGGGTGTGCCGACGATGTATGTGGCGATTACCAGCCATCCCAAAGCAGAGCAATACGGTATTGACAGCATACGTGTCTGCAACAGCGGCAGTGCGCCGATGCCCCAGGAATTGATGAGAAGTTTTGAGACAAAAACAGGAGGCCGTATTTATGAAGGATATGGATTATCGGAAACAGCACCTGTTACGCATTGTAATCCAATGTTTGGAGAACGAAAACCAGGAAGTGTCGGAATAGGGGTTCCGTCCACCGATTATAAGATTGTCGATGTCAGTAATGGCGTGGATGAAGTTCCTGTCGGGGAAACCGGAGAAGTAATCGTGCGGGGTCCTCAAGTAATGAAAGGATACTGGAATATGCCGGAAGAAACAGAGCTTGCCCTGCGTGACGGCTGGCTGTACACTGGGGACATCGCCCGTGTCGATGATGAAGGATATTTGTATATCCTCGATCGGAAAAAAGACTTGATTATTGCTGGCGGCTTCAATATCTATCCGCGTGACATTGAAGAAATCCTTTATGAGCATGATGCCGTTCAAGAGGCGGTTGCGGTAGGAATACCGGATGAATATCGCGGGGAAACCGTGAAAGTAGTGGTCGTGTTGAAAGACGGAAAATCAGCAACAGAGGAGGAACTTATCGCGTACTGCAGGGATAATATGGCAGCCTACAAGGTTCCTGGATCAGTCGAATTCAGAAGCGAACTTCCGAAAACGAATGTCGGTAAAATCCTAAGACGGAAAATCCGCGAAGAAGCCGCCAGTAAAGCGAAGCAATAATCCTGTCTACAAGTCTTTGTAAACTTTGTGTAAGTATTTTATATAAAGTTCATTCAGTAAAGCGAGCTATATCCAAGTCCCTATTTTCTTACGTAAAAGTAACGAAGCCGATTTTCAATTAAAGGGAGATATAACTGTAATAGAGAAAACGGAGGTAATTATGAAAGCAATTCAATTCAAAGAATTCGGCGGACCAGAAGTACTGGAACTGATTGATATGGAAATTCCAGAACCTGGTGAGCATGAAGTATTAATAAACACAAAAGCTATCGGCGTAAATTATGCGGATACAGCAAGACGGGGAGGTCAGTATGTGGTAGAAACAAAACTTCCTTATGTCCCAGGATCGGAAGTAGCAGGTGTCATCGCCAAAGTAGGGCGGGGTGTCCGGCGTTTTAAGGAAGGCGACCGGGTTGTTACGTTGATAGGCAGCGAAAATGCAACCGGCTATGCCGAATACACAGTAGCAGATGAACAGGGATTGATTCCGATACCGGAGGGTGTGGATGAAACCAATGCTGCAGCAATCCCGCTCCAGGGATTAAGCGCCTATCATATTATCAAAACGATGGGACGGCTGGAAAAAGGGGAAACGATTCTGATCCACGCTGCCGCTGGAGGCGTAGGATTATTTGCCGTCCAGCTTGCGAAAATTTTTGGAGCAGGTAAAGTAATCGGTACAGCAAGCAGCGAAGAAAAGCGGGCACTTGCGAAAGAATACGGTGCAGATGAAGTCGTCGACTATACGAAGGAGGGATGGGAAAAGGAAGTACGTAATTCAAATGATGGCAAGGGTGTGGATGTAGCCTTGGAAATGGCAGGTGGAGAGGTATTTCATAAGACCCTCGATTGCCTTGCCTCTTTTGGGCGGCTTGTCATCTATGGTGTTGCAAGTGGAGAGCAGCCGCATTTTTATCCAGCCAGGCTGATGGCAAAAAATCTAACGGTGACAGGTTTTTTTCTGCCACAAATCATGAAAAAACCAGAACTGTTTCTTGAAAGTTTGAAAGAGATACTCGCTTATATTGAAGAAGGTAAAATCAAATTGGAAATTGGCGGGGTGTTTTCGCTGGAAAATGCAGCAGAAGTACATCGAAAACTGCAGGGAAGACAAACAAAAGGAAAATTGATTCTCAAGCCATAATGCAATGGACCAGGATTTCCATCATTGGAAACCCTGGCCTTTTCTGTGTCCAGCTGATCCCTGCCAGGATTAGACTGTTATTCTATGAAAGTGTTTTCAAAAATTTCTTGTATTTTGTCGGTTACCGGTCTAAAATGTAAATTAGTTAACAGGTCATCAGATGACCTTATCACATTATCTGTGTTGGAAAGCAATTTATTAAATTCCAGTAATCAAACCACCAGAAGGGAGTTATTCAGCTATGTTGTTGCTTGTGGCTTTAAGTGCCATCATTGCACCATTCGTATTCCTTGTTTTATTGAGGATGTCAGCACTTAAAGGAATGTTTTTCAGTGCCATTATCGTAATTTTGTTAGCGCTTACTACTTGGGGGATGGAAGGGAACGTTGTTTCCGCCTCTATTTTGCAAGGGACTCATAAAGCATTCACCATTCTATTAATCTTATTCGGAGCGATCGTTCTATTAAATACACTTCGTCATACTGGTGCTGTAGACCGGATCAATCAAGGGTTCCGCAGTATTTCAGGAGATATGCGTGTCCAGTTGATCATCGTTGGTTTTCTGTTTGGGTCGTTAATCGAGGGGGCTGCCGGTTTCGGTACTCCGGCTGCTGTAACAGGACCATTGATGGTAGCGTTAGGTTTTAATCCGATGGCAGCAGCAGCACTGGCGCTGATTGCGGATAGTTCAGCGGTTTCTTATGGGGCAGTTGGAACACCGATTCAGGTAGGTCTCAGCAATATTCCTGGTGCGGATATTGCATTCTATCAGAATGTCGGAGCTAAAGTTGCCACAATCGATATGTTTGCAGGTACATTTATACCATTTATTCTGATTGTCATTTTGACTGTTTTCTTTGGAAAAAGAAAAGGCATGGGAGACGCTTTAGCCATGCTGCCATGGACGTTGTTGATTGGAATTACATATACTTCATCCGCACTTCTGTATGCTGTGTTGTTCGGCCACGAGTTCGTTTCGATTCTTGCCTCTCTGACAGGCCTCGTTGTCGCCACCATAACAGCCAAAAAAGGCTTCCTGCTGCCAAAGGAAGAATGGACGGACGCTTTGCAGGAGGGTTTCCAGTCGGAAAAGAAAAAGTCAAAGATGGGCTTAGTTACAGCATGGTCGCCTTATCTTGTTGTCGTCGCTCTATTGTTGCTGACAAGAATCATTCCGCCTGTTAAAGAATTCACGCGGACAGCCATTAATCTGAGCTGGAACAACATTCTGGGAATTGAAGGCATCGACTCAGGCTGGGAGGTACTCTATTCTCCTGGAACTGTGCTTGTGCTCTCGGCTATTTTAGCAGTGCTCGTACAGAGAAAGTCTTTTTCTAATTTTACCAAAGCATCTAAAGAATCACTTGGTTCAATAAAAAATGCAGGCTTCGCGCTGATTTTCACCTTGGCTCTGGTACAGGTATTCACTAACTCGGGGATGAATATGAATGACTTGATAAGTATGCCGCAGTATATCGCACAGGCATTGGCGGATGGGTTCGGTCCGATGTGGATTTTCGTCGCTCCTTTCCTTGGAGAATTAGGGGCTTTCATTACGGGAAGCGCTACCGTATCAACCCTGACTTTCTCCCCAATCCAATATAGTATAGCGAATGAAACAGGCTTGAGTGCCGATACTGTACTGGCAGTCCAGGTGATTGGGGCTGCTGCGGGTAATATGATTTGTGTGCATAATGTTGTAGCTGCATCAGCAGTTGTAGGGTTGTCCGGAAAAGAAGGTGACATTATCCGGAAGACATTAGGTCCTGCTCTTTTATATGGTGTGCTTGCTGGAATTGGCGGTTTTATCATGATGCAATTCATGTAAACAAGGGATCTATCTTTCCAATTCCTCTTGCTTCCAGTAAAATGAAGGTAATAAGTAGTTGGAGGAAGAAGTAATGGAATATAAACAAATACGAGCACGCAAGATTTATGAAGAAGTAGCGGATTCGTTAGTTGCCATGTTGAAGAATGGGGATTTGAAGCCTGGTGATAAATTGGATTCCGTCGAACAGCTGGCCAGGAATTTTGATGTCGGCCGTTCAGCCATCCGTGAAGCTCTAAGTGCCATGCGCGCGATGGGGCTTGTGGAAATGCACCAGGGCGAAGGGACTTATATCAAGCAGTTTGATGCCTCACGTTTTTCTTTGCCGGTTGCGGCAGCGCTGTTGATGAAACGTGAAGATGTCAAAGAGCTGTTGGAGGTCAGAAAAATCCTGGAGGTCGGAGCATCTGGAGCTGCCACAGAGCGACATGAAGAAGCAGACTTAGCTCCGATGGAAGAAGCGCTTCACTCAATGGAAGAAGCAAAAGGAAATGGCGAGCTGGGTGAACAAGCGGATCTTGCTTTCCATTTAGCAATTGCCCATGCGACCCATAACCAGATGCTTATCAACCTTATGAATAGTGTATCGGAAATTATGATGGAAACGATGCGCGAAACCCGCAGGCTTTGGCTTCATTCGGAAAATAGAACTGCCGAGCTGCTGAAGGAGCACTGGCTGATTTTTGAAGCAATTAAAAATAGAGATTCAGCGCTAGCCCAAAAGCATATGCTGAAGCATTTAGTTGGAGTGGAGCAGGCGTTAGCAGAATATATTGATTAGATTGGTCCAGTCTTTTCTTTGTAAAGGTCATCAGATGACCTGTTGTTATCTTAAAAAGGGAGTGAATGGCATGAAGGTGTCCTTATTCATTACATGTTTGTGTGATATCATGTCGTCCGATGTCGGGAAAGATACGGTTGAAATTTTAGAAAAAGTGGGCTGTGAGGTTGATTTTCCTGAGCTGCAGACATGCTGCGGGCAACCGGCTTATAACAGCGGCTATTTGAAAGAATCGAAGGGATCGATGAAACAGATGTTGCGGGCGTTCAAGGATTCCGAATATGTGGTGGGACCATCGGGTTCTTGTGTAGCTATGCTTCACGAATACCCGCATATTTTCAAAGGGGACCCCAATTGGGAAGAAGCAGCTAAAGACCTTGCAGATAAATCCTATGAGTTGACGCAGTTTTTAGTTGACGTCATGGGAATCACAGATGTTGGCTCCAATTTCGAGGGAAGAGTGACTTATCATCCTTCCTGCCATATGACCAGGCTGCTGGGTGTCAAAGACGCACCGATGACATTATTGGAAAACGTGAAGGGCCTGGAATTTGTCGAACTTCCTGTGAAAGAGGACTGCTGTGGGTTTGGCGGTACGTTTTCCGTGAAGAATCCAGTAATTTCCGAGCAGATGGTCGAGGAGAAAACCGAACATGTCACAGAAACGGGAGCGGAATATCTGGTCGGTGGAGATATGGGCTGTCTGATGAACATCGGTGGGCGCCTGACACGCAACGGCAAGCCGGTCAAAGTACTGCATATCGCCAATATACTTAACTACCAATAATAGAACGGAGGGGATTCTATGAGTATTCGAATTGGCACGAATTCTTTTGAGCACCGGGTTCAGGAAGGGATAAAAAATGACTTCATGCGAGGTGCGGTGTCATCTGCACAAGGCCGGTTCCGGAGCGGGCGCCTGAAAGCAGCAGAAGAACTTGGGAACTGGGAAGACTGGCGTACTCTCGGGGAAGAAATACGCAATCACACCATGGAAAATCTTGATTTTTATCTTCAGCAGTTAAGTGATCAAGTTTCTAAACGAGGCGGCAATGTCTTTTTTGCAGAAACAGCAGAGGAAGCGAATGACTATATTCAGAATGTCATCAAGAAAAAGAATGGCAAGAAAGTCGTCAAATCAAAATCGATGGTGACCGAGGAAATCGGTTTGAACGAAGCACTGGAGGAAGCCGGTTCGGAGGTGGTCGAAACCGACCTAGGTGAGTGGATTTTACAATTGGATGAAGACCCACCCTCCCATATCGTCACACCAGCCCTTCATAAAAATAAAGAACAGATCCGGGAAACATTTGCCGCCAAAAAAGGCTATGATAAGACCGATAAACCGGAGGAGCTTGCTTTATTTGCAAGGGAACAGCTCAGGAAAGACTTTTTGTCTGCAGATATCGGGATTACCGGATGCAACTTTGCTGTAGCGGAATCAGGGGCGGTGACCCTTGTAACTAACGAAGGGAACGCAAGACTGGTCACATCGCTACCCGATACACAGATTAGCGTCATGGGTATGGAACGCCTTGTTCCGACCTGGGAAGACCTTGAGGTGTTAGTCAGTCTCCTTACCAGATCTGCAGTCGGACAGAAACTGACCAGCTACGTCACTTCTTTGACAGGAACCCGACTCGAGGGAGAAGTGGACGGACCGGAAGAATTCCATCTGGTTATCGTCGATAATGGACGATCGAAAATTTTAGGTACGGAGTTCCAATCGGCACTTCACTGTATTCGCTGTGCTGCCTGTATCAATGCCTGTCCTGTATACCGGCATGTCGGAGGGCATTCATACGGTTCCATTTATCCAGGACCGATTGGAGCAGTTTTAACGCCATTGCTTGATGGTTATGACGACCATAAGGAATTGCCTTATGCTTCAACCCTATGTGCTGCCTGTACCGAAGCTTGTCCAGTGAAGATTCCCCTTCATGAGCATTTGATCCGTCACCGTCAGATCATCGTTGAAAGAGAGAATAAAGCTCCGAAAGCTGAAAAGCTTGCGATGAAAGGTTTTGCCAAGTGGGGATCAAGTCCTGCGGCCTATAAGATGAGTACTAAAATGGCGCGTACGGCATTGAAACCGTGGACAAAAGAAGAAAAAATTGAAAATGGACCTGGCCCGATGAAAGCCTGGACAGATGTCCGCGACTTCCCGGCTCCAAGCAAGCAGTCGTTCCGTTCCTGGTACAAGACCCGTAAGAAAGGGGATGAAGCCTGATGTCCATTCAAAACCGGGAAGCATTTTTAAATAAACTGGCGGAAAATCTTGGACGTAGTCGACGTACGGAAGGGGTCGAGCGTCCGAAGTGGAGCGTAAGTCCACAGTGGGAAGTGTTTAAGGGGGCCACACAGGACGAATTGGTGGATGTTCTTGAAGAACAATGCAAAGCTATTCATACCGATTTTCAGAAAACAAGCACAGCTGATTTAGAAAATGTGCTACGTGAAACAATTGAACGCTACGAAGGTAATGCGATTATAGCCGCTGATGATGAACGTAATGCCGAATATCAGTTGGATACTTATTATCAGCAATTGGAAGCTGAGGGTGTTGAAGTCCATATTTGGGATGCTGAAAAAGGAAAAGAAAATCAAGTATTTGCTGAACGGGCAGATGTCGGCATCACTTTCAGCGATGCGACGCTGGCAGAATCCGGAACTGTCACCCTTTTCAACAACAAAGGAAATGGCCGTTCGATCAGCCTGTTACCGAAAACTTACATTGCTATCATCCCGAAAAGTACAATTGTGCCGAGGATCACACAGGCAGCCAGGCATATTCATGAAGCTAACCAGCAGGGACATGAAGTATCTTCCTGTGTCAGCTTCATCACTGGTCCAAGCAACAGCGCAGACATTGAAATGAACCTTATTGTAGGTGTCCATGGACCGACCAAAGTCACCTATATCGTAGTTGAAGATAAATAGCTGCAGATATATATCGTGTTAGCTATAGATATAATAGAATCGACACTTTTAGTCAACAATAGCGACGCTTATTTACAAAAATAATAATATTTCCCGGGAAATCGACGCTAATGATAACACCCAGGTCCTGAACCAGCTAGAGGACCTGGGGTGTTTGATGTAAAATAGGAATAAAAGGGGGGATCGTGGTGTATCAGTTGCTGTTAGTGGATCGTGACACCCAGGAACTCGCTGGCATCGAGTGGTTACTATCAAAATACTCTTTTCCTGTGTCAAACATCCTACGAGCAAGCCAACTTGCTGAAATGCTGGATTCTTTGGAAAATGAACGTCCGGATATCCTCTTTATCGAGCTTGATATGATTCCAGAAGGAAAATGGGAGCTTGCGAAAGATTTCATAAAGAGGCTTAGCAAACAAGTAATCGCAGTTACAGTAGAGCCAACTTTTGAACGTGCTATGCAAGCGATCGAAATAAATGCAATCGACCTATTAGTCAAACCGATATCTCCGTCCCGCCTCAAACATACTATTCAGCAAAGCTGCCGGATACTTAATCATGGACAAGATGAAAAAACGGGAGTCACTACACCTTTTATCATCAACTATGAATCTCTATTTATTGATGATCAGTTACCTTTTGCATACCCCGTCTATTTGGTTAGAACGGAATATTCACCGGATTTATACCATCTGCGTTCTTTTATCGAACAGTTCGATTTTTATCATCACCCGTTCGTGTTTTCCACTAGTGATCAGGTAGTCCTTGCATTCAATCAGAAGATTCCTGAGCCTTTTCAACAAGCAAGACGTTTTTTGAGGGAGTGGGAACAGGCTGGAGGTGGACCGCTGGCTATAGCTGTACATGAAAAAGGTTCCCTTTTATCTTTACATAATATTTACCGGCGTCTTCGAAAAGTGATGGAGGCAACTTTTTTTACAGGGTACAAACAGGTGCTGACGTACAATGAAGCTAATTTATGGAAAGATGTGGACCCCTTTCTGACCATGGACGAACAGCGTTTCTGGGTTCGCAGTCTTGATGAGGGTCAGACTGAAGAAATCAAAAGCTGGTTATATCGTGAATTTTTCAATCTCCAGCCACCATACCCTGCTCCCGGGTTACTTCGAACACGGCTCACGAGTATACTGGCTCAAATCCGGAGATTTATGATTCGAAAAGGGTTAGAGACAGAGGAGAATGAAGTCAAATATAAAAAAATCTTCGACAAAATCCTTTATAGTCCTGTTTTATATCGAATTGTGCAGGATATAGTCCTCTTCATCAATGATCTGATTCACTCCCTGGGGGCAGAAAAAGAGAGGAGGCCAGGAAATATCGGAGAAGCGGCGCTTGCCTATATGGAAGAGCATTATATGAATCCAGGTCTGTCACTTAAAGATGTTGCTGCCCATATCGGAAGGAGTCCCGCTTATTTCAGTCACTTACTATCAAAGAAATACCAGCATTCTTTCCGTGAGATGCTGATTCAAATCAGAATCCAAAAAGCGAAGGAACTGATTGAAACTACGGATAATTCCATTCAGGAAATTGCGATGGAAGTCGGCTTCAATCAGCCCAATTATTTCAGTCGCGTATTTAAATCAGCAACTGGAAAAACACCTCGCGAGTACAGGAATTTGAAAGGGTAAGGCAACTCAATTTTTTATATACACTGCCAACAGGTCGATTATTGAATCTTTACGTGAACGATTTATATTTCTCAATTAAAACACTCACTTGGTGGGTGTTTTTTTATATAATTTTTATATCTTTATAATATTTATGCTAATTATTGAAAGCGCTTCGTATAATATGTATATCTTTTTATTAGAAAATTACCACAATTCGAAAGTTAGTCATCTATTATCTATTCTGGTGGATTGCTAAGCTATACCTATAAGAAATCCAATAAGAAGGGATGGGTATGATGAACAACACAAAGTCAGATAAAGTGGAACAATACCGTGGCACGGATTTGCATACGAAAGGATGGATTCAGGAGGCCGCCTTGCGGATGCTAAACAACAACCTGCACCCTGATGTAGCAGAAAATCCGGATGAACTGGTTGTTTATGGTGGAATCGGAAAGGCTGCCCGTAATTGGGAAAGCTATGATGCCATCATTGATTCGTTAAAATCGTTGGAATCCGATGAAACGTTGATGATTCAGTCCGGAAAACCGGTAGCAGTGTTTAAATCTCATAAGGACGCCCCAAAAGTGTTGATCGCTAATTCCAATCTGGTACCAGCCTGGGCCAACTGGGAGCACTTTCATGAACTTGACCGCAAAGGACTGATGATGTTTGGCCAGATGACGGCGGGAAGCTGGATTTATATTGGCAGCCAGGGGATCGTCCAGGGGACTTATGAGACGTTTGCCGAATGTGCCCGGCAGCATTTTGACGGTAAAATGGCTGGAACGGTTACGCTTACTGCCGGCCTTGGCGGAATGGGGGGAGCTCAGCCGCTTGCGGTCACTTTAAATGGCGGTATATGTATTGCGATTGAAATTGACCCGCATCGCATCCAGCGCCGCTTGGATACCAAGTATCTGGATACCTCGACCGATAATCTGGATGAAGCAATTCGTATGGCTGAGGAAGCACGTGATCAGGGAAAAACTTTATCGATTGGCTTGCTTGGAAATGCAGCAGAGATTTTACCGGAGATGATAGCGAAAGGTTTCACTCCTGATGTGTTAACAGATCAGACTTCCGCGCATGATCCGTTGAATGGCTATGTCCCGGTCGAGATGGATTTACAGGAAGCAGCCCGCTTGCGTAAGGAAAAACCGGAAGAATATGTGAAGCTTTCCAAACAAAGTATTGCGGCTCAGGTCAAAGCGATGCTGGAGATGCAGCAAAAAGGTGCGGTAACGTTCGATTATGGTAACAATATCCGTCAGGTGGCAAAAGATGAAGGAGTAACCAATGCCTTCGATTTCCCTGGCTTTGTACCAGCTTATATTCGTCCCCAATTTTGTGAAGGGAAAGGGCCGTTCCGCTGGGTAGCATTATCCGGTGACCCGGAAGATATCTATAAGACTGATGAAGTGATTTTAAAGGAGTTCAGCGATAACGAGCATTTGTGCAACTGGATTCGTATGGCGCAGGAAAAAATCAGTTTCCAGGGACTGCCTTCTCGCATATGCTGGCTTGGTTACGGAGAACGGGCGAGGTTCGGCAAAATCATTAACGACATGGTGGCAAGCGGTGAATTGAAAGCACCGATTGTAATTGGCCGTGATCATCTCGACTCCGGTTCTGTCGCTTCACCGAACCGTGAAACAGAGGCGATGAAGGACGGCAGCGATGCCGTAGCCGACTGGCCGATTTTGAACGCTTTGATCAATAGTGTAGGCGGAGCCAGCTGGGTTAGTGTCCATCATGGCGGTGGTGTTGGAATGGGCTACTCGCTTCATGCTGGTATGGTGATTGTCGCTGACGGCACAAAGGATGCAGAAAAACGGCTGGAACGTGTATTGGCGACTGACCCGGGGATGGGAATCGCTCGCCACGTTGATGCCGGTTATGATCTGGCAAAAAAGACAGCGAAAGAAAAAGGCGTCCAAATACCAATGATGAAAAACTAACAGGGAGGAGATGCATATGACACAGAAACTATTGATTACAAATGCAGCACAATTGATTACGATGGCCGGGCATAACGATCGCCCCGCAAAAAAGAAAGCCATGTCGGAGCTGGAAATTATCGAAAATGGTTCCATATATATCGAAGAAGGTAAAGTCGTTGCAGTTGGCACAGACGAAGAGATCAGAGCTGACTATCAGGACTTGATTGGCACGGAGTCACATATAGATGCAACAGGGAAGGTTGTCACCCCAGGACTGATCGACCCTCATACTCACCTGGTGCATGCCGGAACAAGGGAAAATGAGTACGCCATGCGCCTGAAAGGTAAAACATACATGGAAATCATGGAGGCAGGCGGCGGAATCCATGCAACAACACGGGCAACACAAACGGCAAGTCCTGAACAGTTATATGAAGAGTCCTGGAAGCGTCTTGATCAATTTTTACTCCACGGGGTCACAACCGTCGAAGCAAAAAGCGGTTATGGACTGACACTTGAGCATGAATTGAAACAGCTGGAAGTGGCTAAGCAGCTTGATAGTGAACACCCGGTCGATATCGTGTCGACATTCATGGGGGCTCATGCGATACCAATGGATGAAAAAGATAATCCGGAACCGTTTGTGAATCGGATAATCGACGAAATGATTCCAGAAGTGGCTCGCAAAAAACTGGCTACTTTCAACGATGTTTTCTGTGAACGGGGGGTGTTCACACCAGAACAATCAAAGCGGATTCTCGAGGCTGGTAAACAACATGGTCTGCTCCCGAAAATCCATGCCGATGAAATCGAGCCATACGGGGGAGCGGAATTAGCTGCACAAGTCGGTGCTATTTCAGCAGATCACCTTTTGAAGGCATCCGAACAGGGAATCAAAGATATGGCAAAGGCTGATGTAGTCGGAGTGCTGCTGCCTGGTACAGCGTTTTTCCTAATGGCTGAATTTGCGGATGCGCGCAGGATGGTCGATCGTGGAGTTGCCATAGCATTATCGACAGATGCCAACCCTGGATCATCACCGACCATTTCTCTGCCGTTCATTATGAATCTCGGTTGTCTGAAAATGGGGATGACGCCGGAAGAAGTATTGACCGCCACCACTATCAATGCGGCCCATGCGATTGGCGCAGCTGGAGAAATCGGAAGTCTCGAACCTGGAAAGAAAGGCGATGTAACAATTTTTAATGTGCCTAACTATCTCGTGTTGTCTTATCAGTATGGGATGAATCATGTGGATACGGTCATCAAAGCGGGCACGCCGCTGGTAATGGGAGGGCAGCTGCAATGAGTGGCTATCCCTATCCGATGCTCGACAGGCCGAGTATGGTCTGGAACCGTAATACAGAAAAGCGTTCAGATTTAAAGGTCCATGAATGGATTGAAACGATTGGCGAACATCCCCCTGATTGGAAAGGATATGATGTGACAGTTTTTGGAGTGCCGCTGTCAAAGTCGTCGATCAGCACTTCGGCTGCCAGTGAAAACCCGGATTCCATGCGGAAAGCCTGGAAGTCATTCGGCACATATAATCTGGATGAGAATATTGACCTTGCGGAGTTGAAGGCGATTGATCTTGGTGATGTCAAGCAGCATGTTACCGATATCGCGTTTACTCATCAGAAAATTACCGAAGCCATGGCTGCGATGCGCACGTACCATCCTCACACGTTACCAGTGGCAATGGGCGGCGACCATTCGATTACAGCGATGCTCGTCAAAGGCTGGAAGCAGGCACATCCAGATGAAACCATAGGTGTATTACAGTTTGATACCCATTTTGATTTACGTGATCTTAGTGAGTTAGGTCCTGCAAATGGTACACCAATCCGCAACCTGATTGAAAGCGGTACAGTGGAAGGAAGACATGTGCATAACATTGGTCTCCATGGTTTTTTCAATGCAAAAGAGCTGAAAGATTATGCGGATGAGGCAGGAGTTCATTATACAACGATGAAGCAGGCACGTAGAAAAGGTATCAGAGAAGTTGTCACCAGCGCCCTGGCACAATTATCCGGACAGGTGGACACGATTTATGTCACGGTGGATATGGATGTGCTGGATATTACTCATAATCCGGCTGCTCCGGCAGCAACCCCAGGCGGGATGTACACAGGAGAATTATTTGAAGCGGTCCAGCTTGCCGGCGAACATACAAAAGTGAAGGCGTTAGATATCGTTTGTTTAGATCCGCGAAAAGATGTCGGTGAGGTGGCAGTGAAAAGCGCGGTTCATGTCATGCTGTCTTTTTTGACCGGTTATTGTAAGCGGAAGGGCGAGTAAAGCTCGTCCTTCCTTTACCATTATAATTGTCTGATTATTCACATAACAGGAGGTAGGAAAAATGGAAAATGTTCAAAAAGATGTCCGGCTCCCTGAAGTTCCTCAGTCGTCAGGCGGGAAAAATCTATTAAAGTTTTTCTTGTACAGCTTGATTGGTATTTTCACTTTCTTTATACCCGTCACTGTAAAAGGCACCTCCTCCATTCCTTTGGATCATATCGTCACCTTTATCAAGACAGCAATGGGTCCTGTTGTTCCTTACTATGCGCTCTTTGTCATTATCTTAGGAGCAGCCTATCCGTTCTACAATAAGACATGGAATAGGGATGCAGTCAATGTGACGCTCTCCTTTTTCAAAGTGCTTGGTGTACTGGTTGCGGCAATGTTAATGTTTAATTTCGGACCAGACTGGCTGTTTGAGTCCAGTATGGGGCCGTTCCTATTTGAAAAATTAGTGATCCCGGTCGGACTGCTTGTTCCAATCGGTGCAGTTTTTCTGGCCTTACTTGTTGGCTATGGTCTACTTGAATTCATCGGTGTCCTCCTGCAGCCCGTCATGCGTCCCATATGGAAAACACCTGGACGCTCTGCTATTGATGCCGTCGCTTCTTTTGTCGGCAGCTACTCCATCGGGTTATTGATTACCAATCGTGTCTTCAAAGAAGGGAAGTATACAATCAAAGAAGCGACCATCATTGCTACTGGTTTCTCTACCGTATCAGCAACCTTCATGATTGTTGTTGCCAAAACACTTGGGCTGATGGAAATTTGGAACACTTATTTCTGGGTCACGCTATTCGTTACATTTCTGGTGACGGCCATTACCGTACGGATCTGGCCGCTTAACAAAATCAGTGATGACTATGTGGATGGGAAGGGCCAGCCGGAAGAAGTGGTGAGGGGCAGTCGATGGAAAGCTGCCTGGAGGCAGGCCATGGAGGCGGCAGAACATTCTCCTTCGATTGGAAAAAACATCGGTATGAACTTGAAGGATGGATTCATCATGACGATGGCAATTTTACCATCGATTCTCTCTGTCGGGCTGCTTGGTCTGGTGCTTGCTGAATTTACCCCAGTATTTGATTTTTTAGGCTATATCTTTTATCCATTCACCTTGTTGATGCAAGTTCCGGAACCTTTACTGGCAGCCAAGGCTTCGGCTATTGAGATTGCAGAAATGTTTTTGCCTGCACTGTTGGTGGCTGAGGCACCGATGGTTACGAAGTTTGTAATCGGGACTTTGTCGGTATCAGCGATTCTGTTCTTCTCTGCGCTTATTCCTTGTATTTTATCAACCGATATCCCGGTCAGTATTCCAAAGTTGATTGTAATCTGGATTGAACGGACGATTTTAACGATTCTCATCGTTACCCCTATTGCCTATCTTTTACTTTAACCGTAATTCGATGCTCGGTATTTAATAGAATGGCTTTGCTAAATCACAGTATAAAATTCATTAAAGCTTCCTTTAATCGAAGACTCAGTTTCGATAGAAACTGTTTCCGTAACGGATAGGAGCGTATGGAGGTCCGGGAAATCACTCGCTTTCCATGGGCATGTGGTGAGCTTCCTCAGGCTTCGCCTTGCGGGATCTCACCGATCATGTTCATCCCCTAGGAGTCTCGCAATTTCCCGGACCTCCTTGCGTTAAGTGAGCAAAACGGAAACACCGGCATGGAGGATTTTAAAGAGCTATTCATAAAAAGGGATTACGCCCCAATCCCTGTTATACACAGGATGGAGCATAGTTAGAAGCATTTTCATTCATTGTAATGGTCTGTTTATCTCGAAATTGAGTGTTCCATTAAACTGCCAAATAGTTGAATAAGCATTTTTTATGAAAAAATCAACAACCATTTTTTACAGGGCCAATAAAAAAGACACCTCACAGCCTTCTAAATGAAGG
>NZ_KI543237.1:185520-293655 GCF_000496835.1 Thalassobacillus devorans MSP14 | reverse complement strand
GGGAAGTGGGGTGTCTTTTTTCAGCTGCGGCTGGCTACTTCGCGGAGGAGGTTGGTTCGGATGCTTTCTTTGGTTTCCTCGTATTGTCTTTTCAAATCCTCTGCCTCTGTCGGGCTGAACCCATTGGTTTTCAATTCACTCTGATAGTCGCTGTATATCTCCTGGAAAGCCTCATCCGTTTTTTCTTCTAATGCTTCTGCGGCCCTCGTGTATTTCTGATACAGCTGGACGAAAGAGACTGGTTCTCCGCTTTCCACTTGTTCCTGGTATTCTGCTATTGCATTTTCAATTAGCTGATCAATCCGTACGTTCACTTGTTTTTCCAGTTTATTGAGCTTTGGTTGAAAATCATTTTTTATATTTTCCACTGTGACTTCCTGATCCTGGCTTTCCTGTCTATAAGGAAGGGTGCTGATCGGTTTTTCAGTAATCGGTTCGTCCCAGGATATTTGTTCATTTGCTTCCAGTTTATAATCAGAACGTACTAACGCTTTCCAATCATCATCGGTTGTGTCTTCCGGCATCTTTATCATCATTAAAAGTAACGCACTTGTGGAAGCAAGTACGGTCAAAAATGATAATAGTGCCAGCATTGCTCTTAATTTATTCATACTCAACCCCCATCCAACATGGATTTTTCTTAATATCACAAGTATGGGTAAATTATTGCGAAAATAAACCCGGGCACTGACCATAGAGGCAGAATCTACTTTTACATCATTCGCCAATTTCAGTATAATAGAGTAATGGTTTGATATTTATGTAATGAGGTGGAGACATGAGTAGTCGTAAAGAACAAAAGAAGAAACAGCGTAAGAAAGGCAAGTGGTGGAAAGTAACGCTGTTAGTGATGTTATTGATTGTGTTAGGTGCAGGTGCCTATGTATATTCAATTTATAGTAATGTTAAGAACACGGTGGATAATGATTTGCACGCCCCAGTTTCCTCCATCGACACGGATTTGACTAAGAAAAAGGTAAAAAGCAAAGAACCATTAAATATACTTCTGTTAGGCGTTGATGAAAGGAATTATGATAAAGGCCGTTCCGATACGATGATTGTAATGACGTTGGATCCGGACAATGATCGGATGCAGATGATCAGTATTCCTCGTGATACCCGGACCAAAATTGTAGGAAAAGGGATACAAGATAAAATCAATCATGCCTATGCTTTTGGAGGCAGTGATATGTCTGTAGATACCGTCGAGAACTTCCTGGACATTCAAATTGACTATTATGTCCGAATGAATATGGAAGGATTGGAACAGCTGGTTGACGCTGTTGGGGGGATCACAGTGAATAATAACCTGGCATTTACAAATGGGGGCTACGAGTTCCCGAAAGGTAAGCTGAATTTGAATGGTGAAGAAGCATTAGCTTATGTTCGTATGCGAAAGCAGGATCCTCAAGGTGACGCAGGAAGAAATGAAAGACAGCGTCAGGTAATCGAAGGTGTGATCGAAAAAGGAGCAAGTCTGGGAGGTGTAAATAAAATCGGCGATATTATGGATGTCCTTGGCACGAACGTCAATACCAACATGGATTTTTCAGACATGCGCAGGTTAGTGACCGATTACCGGAGCGCACGTAAAAATATAGAGACCTATCAAATGAAAGGGAATGGAACTCGAATAGATGGAATCTACTATTTAAATGTTCCTCAGGAAGAAGTTGAAAAAGTCCATGGGATGATTGGAGAATACCAATCATAGAAAGAGAATAACATTAACAACTCCATCATATCGTGAAAAAATCTCATGGGAAGAGGTGCCCATGAGATTTTTTTGGATTTTTGTTAGAAGAGCGTCATGTATTATAGGTATTTTAGTAGGAAAAGGAGTTTGCTC
This sequence comes from Thalassobacillus devorans MSP14, assembly GCF_000496835.1. Taxonomy (GTDB): domain Bacteria; phylum Bacillota; class Bacilli; order Bacillales; family Halobacillaceae; genus Thalassobacillus; species Thalassobacillus devorans_B. The sequence goes on along the minus strand of NZ_KI543237.1, from coordinate 291,806 downwards.
ATGTGACAAAAGAATCATCAGGTATATGTCGTTTTTTGTCGTTTTAGTAAGAATTAATAGACTTAATTACTTAATTTGTAAGTTTTTGTTTCAAATATATTCTGAATATTCTACAATTAACTGGAAGCAACTAGAAATAGGGGGAGGAAACACAATGTTGAATAAGAAATTTTTATCTTCCGCAGCAGCTTCTTTATTGTTAGTCTCCGGACTGACGACAGGGCTTGCAGGCGGAACAGCTACTGATGCTGAAGCAGCTGAGAATTATAAACTATCACCAGGTCATTATGTCCCGGCAGCACCGGAATTGGCTGAGAAAGCAAAGGAAGCTGGCATCGATATTTCTAAAGACGATCCAGCAGAGAAATTTGCCAATAAAGGTTCTAAATTCGAACAGGCAGCAGGAGATAAAGTTACGTATCAAAAAGCAGAAGGCGAAGTACCGATGCTTGTTCTGTTGGCAAAGTACAACGATGGTGATAAGCCAAAAGGAGCACTGGATAAACCGGTACCAGCGGAGTATTTGAATGATTTGATTTTCGGAGAAGAATATAATCCGTATGAATTAGAGCAATTCAAACAATATGCAGAGTTTGAAGGTAAGAAGGTGCCGACAAACAGCACCATGCAGAATATTTATAAGGAATCCAGTTATGGAAAAGTCGAGTTGACTACATATGACAATATGACGGATATCGGCTGGGTCGAGCTTCCGAAAGGAGCTTCGTATTACCTGGATCAGACCGGCGAATATGCCAATGGCGGCACCTACGTAAATGGTAATGCCAATGGGGATGCCCATATGGGAGAGCTAGTCCGTGATTTATTGAAAGCTGCTGACCCTGAAGTTGATTTTTCCAAATATGCAGAAAACGGTGAAGTTCCAAACATCTTTGTTGTCCATGAAGGTACAGGAGCAGAATTCAGCCGTGACCCTGCACAAATCTGGTCGCATAAATGGGGCGTACTAAGCGCATTGTATTATGGACCATATTACGATGACGGGGTGACCGCTGCTCAAAAAGCAGGTTTGACCGATGCTGAATGGATTAATAAAACAATTGAAGAGGATTTGACTTATGATGGCGTAGTCGTCAACAACTACACTGTCGAGCCGGCGATCGGCGGAAACGTTGCTGGTTATGATTTCGCTAACGACACTTACAAAGAAGAATTGAAAGAGGGACCTTACCCGGCGCAGCCAGGGGTATTCGCCCATGAATTCGGACATGCGCTTGGATTGCCTGATTTTTATGACACTGCCTATTCATCTGAAGGAGTCGGGAACTTTTCAATGATGGCTGGCGGTTCCTGGATGCGCTATCCGAATGCTTCCGCTTATTCCGGCAATTCACCAACCGGTTTTGATCCATATTCCAAGATGTTCTTAGGATGGTTGGAGCCGATCGAAGTTACTCCTGAAGACGGCGTTCAGGAATTGACATTGAATCCAGTCAATGAATCTGAAGATGTGGTGAAAATGAATGTTCCTGGGTCTAATGGCACCGAGTACTTCCTATTTGAAAATGTTCAGCAGGAAGGCTTCAATAAAGGGCTTGCCCGCGTTGGGGAAAACGCAGAAGGGCTGGTTGCATGGCATGTTGATGAAAATATCATCAATAAATATTACACTGCCGGTCTGCGCCCGAATAACGTAGAAAACTGGATGAACAAACGTTTTCAATATAACCAATCTGCAACTGCGGCAGATGGATCCCTGATTACTCATTACGGTTTGTCTGTCTTGCAGGCAGATGGTGAGTATGACTTGGAAAGGTATAACAACCGTGGGGACGAAGCTGATTTCTTCACAACTGGAGATGAAATCACTCCGAATTCTGCAAATGTCCATACAGGTTCCTATTACTTCTGGAGAGAGGATAATCCTGTCCCTGCAGACTCCGGTATCCATGTAACTGATATTAAACAAAATGAAGATGGTACTGTCACAGCGAAGTTCTTTTATGACTTCCCGACAGAATAAAGCTAATAACCACCATGGCCAGGCGAACTTTGTCGTCTGGTCTTTTTATTTCGACAATATCCTAAAATTACCCGCTAATCCTGCCGAAGTATAAATAAAGAAGATGATTTTATGGTAAATTAGTGAGGAGGGAGGAGAGAAGGTAATGGAAATAAATAAAGAAACCATCGCTATTATGGCAACAGTAATGCTGGCAGCAGGTCTAGCTGTTAGCGGCTTTTTCATTGTTAAGAGTATAAAGGATGGAAGGACTGTCCTGACTGCCCAGGCTGATTACCAGGTACCTCGTGATGCACGGCTGCATCAAGAAAAAGATTATTTTCATAAATCGGGAGTAGATAATCCAATAGATGACTTTTTTAATAGAATGAATGAAAATCTGCAAGAGGCTGAAACTGACCTTGAGAAAGAAAGTCTGGAACTTGAATCAGGGACCGAAGCAGAAGCGAAGGTCATAGAAAGCCAGGAGAGTACGCTGCAATCAACATGGGAACCGGACGACAATTCAGCCGAAAAAAAATCAACTCCCCCATCTTCCAGTTCAACAGCGCCACCCTCATCTTCCTCTAATACCAGCAAAGGTGATGAAGATAAAAATGAAGCTGTAACTGAGACTGAAAATACGCAGGGAGTTAATGAAGAAACAAACGAAAGCAAGGAAAGCCCTGCTCAGACAGAAGAATCTGAGAAAATAAAAGATGTAAAAGAGGAAACAGGCCAGGACCAGAATACAGAAAAAGAGAATGATGTAAATAATGAAGAAGCAAGTGAGGATGAAGACCAAACCGCCCCACCAGAGGAGGGTGAAACTCCACCTTCAAAAGAGGGAGAGGAAGAACCTCCTGCACCTGAGGATCCGAAGGAAAGTGATGGCGGTTTAGAAAATTAAGTTTAGACAACCTTTAGAGCTTACATAAGGAGGACATAACATGGTTGCTGCAATCGAGTTAGAAGTTGAAATAGAAGCCTTACGACAGGAAATGTATCAATTATATAAAAATGACCCTTCTGACCCGCAATTAGTTACTGTATCCCAAATATTAGATCAGCTTTTGAATAAATTGATGTTACAATCTTAAGGTGATCCAAATAAAAAATAAACCGCTGATCGACCAGCGGTTTATTTTTTTATTTATTTTCTTCTTCATAACTGCTGATTTGCAGGGTCACTTTATTGACCCCTAACACTCTTGCTGCTTCTATCATATTTTTCGCTTTCTCTTCAGCCTGTTCCAGTGAGAGATTAGAGGTAGTGATTTCAAATGCTGGAATGCTATTGTCTGATTGTGACGTATCAGCTTCATTGGAAGCTGTATCATTTCCTGATCGAAGAGATTGTGCTGGCGCTTTGTCCTCTGTCGTTACAAACGAAACGACTTCCTGTACGTTGTTTTTGTATCGTTTTCCGCGGATTTTACGGCCGTGGTATACTACGTTAGAGTAGGGACAGCCTGTTTCTGCAGCAATCTGGCGGTAGTTTTTGTCTGATTCTTCGAGGAGTTGTTTGACTTGGTTGAGGTCATAATCGTATTTTTTGTTACCTTTTGCCATAAGAATGCTCCTTTATATAAATTTTTAACATGAGTAGTATTATTTTATCATAAACGAATTTATTGAATTTGTCATATTAATTTTTTCGACATTACAAATTAGAAATATTGTAGATTTGTTTGTTTTATATCGATAAGTATATTATTTCAACCTTCCTCTGTGTAGGATGAAAGTTTTACAAAAACAAGAGTATCCACGTATATATACAAGTGAAAATATGAAAATTGGATGAGAGGGTTTTATCTAAAACTGTCGAATTGCATAGATGAAGGAGTGATATTGCAAATGCCATTGTCTTTTCCGTTAAGAACAGTCATGATGCCTGACGGGAAACCGTTAGTATTTGAACATGGTATATTAATTGCTCATGAAGAAGATAAGCGTAATTGGTTTGTGATGGTGAATGGGGTTTCTGTAAGCGAGGAAATGAAGCAATACTTTACCAGTGGTGAGGTCTTTGACATTATAATGGTTCCCTGGGAAGGTTCCCCGTTCATCGGAAAAGTCCAGTTAAAGATTATGTATGAAGAAGATGCATACATGAATGGAAGGGCTCTACTCCAGGAACCGGTGCAACGAGTGATCGAGCTTGATGGCGAAAAAATTCCATTTTAGTAACTACATGACACCCCGGTTTCTTTGAATTTTGAGGACCTGGGGTGTTCTTGTTTCTCACAGGTCTTCAGCCTGAAATGAGGTTCTCTTCATGATGGACATTTCCAGTCATTTGCAATAGTATGTACATAGATTCAGATTCATGGAGGACAGGCTTATGACAACAATCAACGATATTGCAAAGATGGCTAATGTTTCCCGTACGACCGTTTCCCGAGTACTTAATAATAATGGTTATGTCAGTGAATCTGCCCGGGAGCGCGTTATGAAAGTAGTGGAAGAAACAGGTTATATCCCAAGTGTTTCAGCTAAATCATTACGCACCAAACGCTCTGGTGTAATCGGGGTGATTTTACCAAAAATCAGTACAGAAACAGCCAGTAGAGTGGTAGGCGGTATCAATGAAGTTGTGGCAAAAGAAGGTTTTCAGATTCTCTTGACCGATACTGAATTAAACCACGAAAAAGAGATAGAATATATCCGGTTGTTGCATAGTCGCCATGTAGATGGCATCATTTTGCTTGCTACCAATGTCAATGACCGTCTCCTGCATGCGATCGAGGACGCCCGCCTGCCATTTATATCGCTCGGCCAGGAGCTTCCTGGTGTCACATCGATCGTATACGATGATTATCATGCTTCAAAGGATATGACGAATATGATCATTAATAAAGGGCATAAAAAAATTGCCTATATAGGAGTAGGAGAAGATGACCCGGCAGTAGGGGTCTTACGTAAACAAGGTTTTATAGAAACAATAGAGGAAGCAGGGCTTAAACTGGAAGAAAGCTGGTTAAGTTATGGTGATTTCAGCATCGAATCAGGTTATGAAAGTATGAAGCAGATCATCGAAACCAATCCTGGTAATTTTCCTACAGCCGTTTTTGTCGTCACAGATCGAATGGCGATAGGCGCAATGGAATATCTAAAGGAACAAGGATTACAGATTCCACAAGATATTGCCATTACTGGAATAGGTGCTTCGGTCATGTCAAAATATGTGAGTCCCTCCCTGACGACTATTGATTATTTCAATAAAGAGGCTGGAATCATGGCAGCTGAATTACTGCTGGAGCAGTTACAGGATCAAAATACTAATAAAAAGTTTCTTCAAAATTATAGACTAATTGAGAGAGATAGTGTATAGTACATATCAACAGAGTATGTGGAATCGATTACACACGTTTCTCTCTTTTTTTGAACTATGAATTAACCGCTTACATTATTTTTTTATTAAATATGGAATCGATTCCCTGATGTGGACTCATTGCACCGTTTATATTTTTTTGTTGTGTGTGTAATCGATTACACAACTAATCACCTTAAGGAGGATTCGAACAATGGCCAGTAATTCTCAAATTGCTAAGGAAGTATTAGAGGCTGTCGGAGGCGAAGAAAACATTCAGTCCGTCGCTCACTGTGCGACGCGGCTGCGGGTCATGGTCCATGATAAAGATAAAGTGGACGTTAGTGCAGTGGAACAAATTGAAAAAGTCAAGGGTGCCTTTTACAATTCTGGTCAATATCAGATTATCTTTGGCACGGGTACGGTCAACAGGATTTATGAAGAGATCAATAAATATAATGTCAATGGGACATCCAAGTCAGAAATGAAAGAAGAAACGGCCAAGCAAGGTAATGCATTCCAGCGTGCCATCCGCACGTTTGGGGATGTATTTGTACCAATCATCCCTGTATTGGTTGCCACTGGTTTATTTATGGGACTTCGCGGACTGGTGATGCAGGAAGCGATTCTGTCATGGTTTGGCCTCACACCGGAGAGTGTACCGGAAAATTTCATTTTATTTACCCAAGTATTGACAGATACAGCATTCGTCTTCCTGCCGGCGCTCGTCGCCTGGTCGACTTTCCGGGTGTTCGGAGGTACGCCTGTCATCGGTCTTGTGCTCGGTCTGATGCTGGTATCGCCGGCTTTACCTAATGCCTGGGAAGTAGCATCTGGAGATGCCTCACCGATTACGTTCCTGGGATTTATTCCAGTAGTCGGCTATCAGGGTTCAGTCTTGCCAGCCTTTATTGCCGGTATCCTTGGAGCGAAACTTGAAAAGGCGCTGCGAAAACGGATCCCGGAAGCACTCGATTTAATTCTTACCCCATTTTTAGTGTTGCTCGTCATGATAGCAGCGGCATTACTTGCAATCGGACCGGTATTCCACACGGTAGAAAATTGGATTTTCGCAGGAACTATGTTCTTATTGGAACTACCGTTTGGTCTCAGTGGTCTGCTGATTGGTTTCTTCAACCAAATTATTGTAATCACAGGGGTCCATCACATTTTTAACTTTATGGAAATTCAATTACTGGAACGTTTAGGGTTTAACCCATTCAACCCAATCATTACAGGTGCGATTGCTGCCCAGGGTGGAGCGGCACTGGCTGTCGGTGTCAAAACTAAGTCGAAAAAATTGAAGGCACTTTGTTATCCTTCTGCTCTGTCTGCATTCCTCGGTATTACGGAACCTGCCATTTTCGGTGTCAATCTTCGCTATATGAAACCTTTCGTAATGGCGCTGATCGGCGGGGGTGTTTCCGGATTCCTGGCTGCAATCATGGGATTGAAAGCGACAGGAATGGCAATTACAGTTATCCCTGGAACATTGCTCTATTTGAACGGCCAGATCTTCGGCTACATTTTAGTCAATCTGGTAGCAGTTGGAACAGCATTTGTATTGACTTACCTGTTTGGTTTCAACGATAAAATGGTAGATAACAAATAGGGAGGATAAGGAGACCTGGGTATCCTGTACTGGGTCTTCTTCCGTTATGATATTGGAAGTTTAGGAGAGTGAGCCATGATTACTAGTGAAGAAAAGTTGCGGAAACAAGCTTATGAAGCTGTTGAAAAAAATAAAGAAACCGTACAGGCGGACCCTTACCGCCAGGGTTATCACATGATGCCTCCGGTCGGTTTGCTGAATGATCCGAATGGATGGATCCAATGGCGAGGGACGTATCATATGTTTTTTCAATGGATGCCGTTCCATACTGGACACGGCGCCAAGTACTGGGGGCATTATAGTTCTGAAAACCTGGTCGATTGGAAGCTTGAACCTATTGCATTGACTCCTGGTGACTGGTTTGACAAAAATGGCTGCTATTCTGGCAGTGCTATCGAACATGATGATAAATTGAAAGTTTTTTATACAGGAAATGTACGCAATAACCAGGGAGAACGGGAAACGTATCAATGCCTGGCTGAATCAATAAATGGAAACGATTTTGTCAAAAAAGGTGTAAAAGCCGAATTACCTGAAGGCTATACCGCTCATTTCCGGGATCCTAAAGTGTGGAAGCATGAAGGCAAATGGTATATGGTTGTCGGAGCTCAAACATTGGAAAGGCAAGGGGCTGTCGCTTTGCTGGAATCCGAGGACCTGGAAATTTGGACCCACAAAGGCGAACTGGCAGGTCCTGTAGAAGGACTCGGTTATATGTGGGAATGCCCGGATACTTTTGAACTGGATGGGCAAGGAGTGTTGATTTTTTCGCCTCAAGGAGTGGAAGCGCAGGGAATCGATTTCAACAACCAGTACCAGACGGGATATGTAACTGGCGAGCTTGATTATGAAGCAGGAAAGCTTAATCATGGGGCGTTTACTGAGTTGGACCGCGGATTTGAATTTTATGCTCCTCAGTCAATGATAGATAAAAAAGGTCGGCGACTGCTGGTAGGATGGATGGGTGTGCCAGACCAGAATGAGGAACATCATCCGACCATCAAACACCATTGGATCCATAATCTGACTCTGCCCAGAGAGCTGAAATTTATAAATGGAAAAATTCATCAACTGCCCATAGAGGAAATGAAACAACTGCGGGAAGAAAAACTGTTTGAAGAAGTAGTAGGAGCTGATTTATCGAAAACGCTGCCCCGCACTGCTGAACTGGAAATGGACGTAGATGGCTCGCTTAGCCAGTTTGAATTACACCTGTTCGATTATCTGAGTTTGACTTATAGTAAGGAAACTGGATATTTTACCATGGAACGTACGAGCCTGGCTACAGGCAATACAGAAAGCCGCAGCTGCCGTTTAATTGAAGGATTACAGCAAATGAAGGTTTTCATTGATCATTCTTCTGTTGAGATCTTTTTAAATGATGGAAAAGAAGTATTCACATCACGCATGTTTGCTGAACCGGATGAACGCATGGTTAAGGTTGTGCATAAAGGAAAAGAGCGGTTGAAACTGACAGCATGGCAACTGAGAAATGACGCTATCGATCAGGATATTCATGTGAATAATATTTAGGAAGGAAGAAAATCTATGAAGCTTGGTGCAATTGAAGCAGGTGGTACAAAGTTTGTGTGCGCAGTCGGGAATGAAGATGGTGATGTTTTTGAAAAAATCGTGATTCCTACTGAAAAACCTGAAGTTACCATGCCTAAGGTTTATGATTTTTTCAAAGGTACAGGAATAGAACGGATAGGCATCGGGAGCTTTGGTCCGATTGATTTAAATGAAGGAACAGGAACGTATGGTACGATTCAAAAGACACCAAAGACCGAATGGATCGGTTTTCCCCTTGGGGACGAAGTAAGCAAGCATACAGGGGTCCCTGTAGTTGTAGATACCGACGTCAACGTGGCAGCTTTGTCGGAATCCCGATGGGGAAGTGCGACGGATGTGCATTCCTGCCTTTATATTACAGTCGGTACCGGTATAGGTGCCGGAGCCATTGTAAACGGGGCAACGCTGAAAGGTTTATCGCACCCGGAAATGGGACACATTGCTATCAGACGCCATGAAAAAGATACCTTCGCCGGGACCTGCCCTTATCATAGGGACTGTCTGGAAGGCATGGCTGCAGGTCCTGCCATTGAACAGCGCTGGGGAAGGCCTGGTAAAGATTTAAAAGAGAAAGAACTTGTATGGGAAATCGAATCCTATTACTTAGCCCAGGCAATCGTGAATTACATTTACATTTTGTCACCAGAACGGGTGATCATGGGGGGCGGCGTCATGCAGCAGGCCCACTTGTTCGATCTAATCCGAACTAAGGTAGTGGACATGCTGAATGGTTATGTAAGTTCCCCATTATTGACTCCGGATCGGGTGGATAACTATATTGTGCCGCCTGGCTTGACCAATGAAGCCGGTATAAAAGGAGCTTTGATTTTAGCAGCTGAATAATTAGAAAGCGTGGGAAACCTCCACGCTTTTTTTAAATTATCAATTCGAATAATTACTAAGTCTTTTTCCGGTTTATATAGGGTTTTATGTAGTAATGTGTATGTTAAAATAATAAAGAGAAAACGTTTGCACACCTATTTAGGGAGGAATTTGCTATGAAACGGACCTGGTGGAAAGAAAGTGTCATTTATCAAATCTACCCACGAAGCTTTAATGACAGTAACGGTGACGGAATTGGTGATATACCCGGGATTATTGAAAAACTGGACTACTTAAAAGAGCTGGGAATTGACGTCATCTGGCTATCCCCTGTTTATGAATCTCCTAATGATGATAATGGATACGATATCAGTGACTACCAGAAAATCATGGGCGAGTTTGGGACGATGGAAGACTGGGAGCAAATGCTTGCTGAAATACATAACCGTGGGATGAAACTGATTATGGATCTCGTCGTCAATCACACGTCAGACGAGCACCAATGGTTTATGGAAGCCAGGAAATCATTAGATAATCCATATCGGGACTATTATATTTGGCGTCCTGGTAAAGATGGCAAAGAACCGAATAACTGGGAATCCGCCTTCAGCGGGTCTGTATGGGAATATAATGAAGCTACAGACGACTATTATCTGCATCTGTTCTCCAGGAAACAGCCTGACCTGAACTGGGAGAATCCTAAGCTTCGTTCAGAGGTTTTCAGCATGATCAAATGGTGGCTTGATAAAGGAATCGATGGTTTCCGTATGGATGTCATCAATTTCATTTCCAAAGACCCGAGTTATGCGGATGGGGAAGTTATAGAAGGGAAAGCCTATGCATCCGGGCATAAGTACTTCATGAATGGACCCAAAATACATGATTATCTGCATGAAATGAATCAGAAAGTCCTTTCTGAATACGATATTATGACTGTCGGAGAAATGCCAGGGGTAACTCCGGAACAAGCGGAGCTTTATACACGGGAGGACCGGGAAGAATTGAATATGGTCTTCCATTTTGAACATATGGATCTTGATGCAGGTCCTGGCGGGAAATGGGAGCTGCGTCCCTGGTCTTTAGTAGAGTTGAAAAAGATTTTCACAAAATGGCAGACACGTTTGTCCGGTGAAGCCTGGAATAGTCTTTACTGGAATAACCATGACCAGCCAAGAGTGGTATCCCGTTTCGGTAACGACTCCGAGGCTTATCGCGAAATTTCTGCTAAAATGCTGGCCGCGGCTTTGCATATGATGAAAGGTACTCCGTATATCTACCAGGGGGAAGAGCTCGGGATGACGAATGTGCCTTTTGACAGTATCGAAGACTATCAGGATATCGAAACATTGAACATGTATCGGGAGAGGGTTGAAGCTGGTGAAAATCCCGAAGACTTAATGAAAGCAATCCATGTCAAGTCAAGGGATAATGCACGTACACCAGTCCAGTGGGACAACAGTAAGCATGCTGGGTTTACAGATGGTACCCCATGGATCAACGTGAATCCAAATTATGAGAGGATTAATGCAGAAGCCAACGTGAATGACGGTAATTCCGTGTTTCACTTTTATAAAAAGCTGATTACCCTTCGTAAGCAACACGACATTATCGTATATGGAGATTACCGGCCTTTACTGGAGAAGGATGAGAAAATTTTTGCTTATATCCGTGAGCTGGATGATGAAAAACTCCTGGTCATCAACAATTTCACAGCTGCTGAAGTGGATTTTCATATCCCTGAAGAATTCAAGGGCGTCCAAAACAGCAAATTATTAATCAGCAATTATGAAGCATCTGACATGCTTCAGGACTTTACTTTAAAACCATATGAAACAAGAGTCTATAAAACCAGCTGACAAGTGAACACCACCCCAGGTCCTCCAGAATTTGGTGGGCTCCGGGGTGGTTTGTTTCATCTTTTCTCTCCCCTCTGGAGATAATGAATGTTATAATGGCGACATACATCAACAATAAAGGAGTTTTTTCATGGCTAAAAAGTTAATTTTCGGACATAAGAACCCGGATACCGACACGATTACATCAGCACTTGTCTATGCTGATTTAAAATCCAAAATTGGGGAGGATGTCGAACCGGTCCGTTTGGGTGAGGTGAATGGCGAGACACAATATGCTTTGGAACAGTTCGGTGTCGAAGCACCGCGTCTGATCGAAAAAGCATCTGACGAAGTAGAGCAGGTCATCCTTGTCGACCATAACGAACGGCAGCAAAGCGTTGATGATATTGATGAAGTTCAGGTAATGGAAGTCATCGACCATCATCGTATTGCAAACTTTGAAACACAGGGTCCTCTTTACTATCGTGCCGAGCCGGTCGGTTGTACCGCGACAATCCTGAACAAATTATATAAGGAACACAACGTTGAGATCAGCAAGCAAATGGCTGGACTGATGGTATCAGCGATTATCTCTGACTCCTTGTTATTCAAATCACCGACATGTACAGATGAAGATGTAGCAGCAGCGAAAGAGCTGGAGAATATCGCCGGTATTGATGCAGAAAAGTACGGTCTGGAAATGTTGAAAGCAGGCGCTGATATCAGTGATAAAACGATGGCAGAGCTGATCAGCCTCGATGCCAAAAACTTTGACATGAGCGGTGCAAACGTCGAAGTAGCACAAGTCAACACGGTTGATACAAGTGATGTACTTGCCAACCAGTCTGAAATTGAAACAGAAATGCAAAAAGCGATTGATGAAAAAGGCCTGGATTTGTTTGTGTTTGTTGTTACTGATATTTTAACGAATGATTCTACTGCGGTAGTGCTGGGGGAAAAGGCAGCTGCTGTAGAAAAAGCTTTTGACGTCACCTTGTCTGAAAATAAGGCAGTCTTAGAAGGCGTCGTTTCCCGTAAGAAACAAATCGTACCACCACTCACTGATGCATTATCATCATAAAAAAACAAGCTTGCTTATCGATTGGATTTCGGTAAGCAAGCTTTTTCCATGTATCCAAAACGATAGCTATCCAATTACTGATATAGTACACTTTCATTAGAAATGATAAGGAATACTTAATTGAAGGAGCATGATTCATGTACAACGAACCGATTTTTCTAAAGCCTGTATTCAAAGAAAGGATATGGGGGGGCACACAGCTGCGTGAAATCTTCGGCTATGAGATTCCATCAGAGCAGACAGGTGAATGCTGGGGAATTTCAGCTCATTCCAATGGACCGAATGAAATCATGAATGGACCTTTAGAAGGGAAGACATTGACCGAAGCCTGGAATGATCACAGGGAGCTGTTTGGAGATCAAGCAGGTGAAGAGTTCCCTTTGCTGGTCAAAATTCTTGATGCAGAAAAGGACCTGTCTGTTCAGGTACATCCTGATGATACATATGCGCAGGAAAAAGAAAACGAAGCGTACGGAAAGACGGAATGCTGGTATGTCATCGATTGCGAAGAAGGTGCGGAAATCGTCTTCGGGCACCATGCGACATCGCAGGAAGAGTTGGAGTCGATGGCAGAGCAGGGAGAATGGGAGAAGCTCCTGCGCAGAGTCAAAGTGCATCCAGGAGACTTCTTCTATGTGCCGAGTGGTACTATACATGCAATCGGAGCAGGTGTACAAATACTTGAAACCCAGCAGAGCTCGGATATCACTTACCGTGTCTATGATTATGACCGTACAGGTGATGATGGAAAAAAAAGAGACCTTCATCTTAAAGAATCACTGGAAGTGACTACTGTCCCCCATCAGGATCCAGATCTTGAACGTAAGTCGCGGAAAGATAAAGGGCTTACGGAAGAAAGCTTAGTCGAAGCGGATTATTTTGGGGTAGTGCTGTGGGAGCTGGATGGCCGCTCGCCGCAATTTCGATTTGACAAATATATTCTTGTCAGTGTCATCGAAGGAAAAGGTATGATTAAAACAGGTGATCGCCGATACACGATTAAAAAAGGCAGCCATTTCGTCCTGCCCACCACAATGGATCCATTTGAAATCGAAGGAAAAGCGAAAATGGTCGTTTCATGGTCGAATAAATAAAAATTTCCCTGAGGACGTCCTGCGACCTTGGGGATTTCTAGTAGTTTCGCCAGAATAGTCTATTATTTTTAATAGAATTCGACATGAAATGTCATAAAAAATTGTTGCGTGTCTGATATAATGAGCAAGAGTATATTATTCTAACAAAAAGGATGATCCTATGACCTGGCAGACTTCTTATCAACGATGGAATGATTTTAAACTGTTAGAAAAAGAATTACGCGATAAACTTACAGAAATCCAATCGGATGAACTATCTTTAGAGGATGCTTTTTACAAGAACCTGGAATTCGGTACCGGCGGCATGCGGGGAAAACTGGGACCTGGAACCAACCGTATGAATATCTATACGATCCGCCGTGCTGCGGAAGGACTTGCGAGATACATAGAAAAACGTGGCGAAGCGTGGAAGCAGAATGGGATTGTAATTGCCTATGACAATCGCCATATGTCACAGGAATTTGCCATAGAAACCGCGAAGGTCCTCGGGAATCACGGTATCAAGACATATGTGTTCACTTCCCTTCGACCAACCCCTGTATTATCCTATGCTGTCCGTTATCTGTATACGGCCGGTGGCATTGTCATCACAGCCAGCCATAACCCGCCTGAGTATAATGGCTTCAAGGTTTATAATGAAGATGGGGGTCAGTTACCGCCTGCAGAGGCAGGAGCTGTGATTGAAATGGTCAATCAAGTCGAAAATGAATTGGAAGTAGAAGCGGCTGACCAGTCGGAACTGGAAGCCAGGGGCTTACTGGAATGGATAGATGAAAGAGTAGATGAAGCTTATTTGAAGGAGCTTAGGAGTGTCAACTTGAATCCACACATCACCCATGATGCAGGTGACGATTTCCAGGTAGTTTTCACCCCGCTGCATGGCACAGCAAATGTATTGGTCAAAAAAGGCTTGGCGCAGGCCGGCTTTAAAAACATCCATGTCGTAGCTGAGCAGGCCGAAGCCGATCCTGAATTTTCTACGGTTGCTTCTCCGAACCCGGAAGAACACCAGGCATTTGAAATGGCTATTGCCCAAGGCAAGGAAGTTGGAGCTGACATATTAATCGGAACAGATCCCGACGCTGATCGGCTGGGAGTGGCTGTTCCAGACGCTGAAGGAGAATATCAGGTTTTAACAGGTAATCAGCTTGGAGCTCTGATGCTGGACTATCTGCTCTCCCAACACCTCGATCTTCCTGACAATGGCATCATGATCAAGACGATTGTCACTTCTGAATTCGGCCGCGCTATTGCCTCCTACTATAACATTGAAACGTTGGATACATTGACAGGTTTCAAGTTCATAGGAGAAAAAATACGCGAGTATGAACGTACAGGTGAATATGAGTTTTTATTTGGTTATGAAGAAAGTTATGGCTTTCTTGCCAAAGATTTCGCCCGGGATAAGGACGCCGTCCAGGCAGCTGTTCTCGCGACAGAACTGGCATTGTTTTGGAAGACAAAAGGGAAGACCCTGCTTCAGGCTTTGGACACCCTTTATGAGCGACATGGTTATTACATGGAAGATTTGCAATCGATTAAACTTGATGGCAAGCAGGGAGCCGATAAAATCCAGACAATCATGGATACTTTCCGGGAAGAAAAGCTGACGGAAGCTGGTGGCTTAAAGGTAATCGCAGTAGAAGATTATTCAAAATCACGCAGACAGATAGTTGATACTGGAGAAGAAGAAACGATTAAACTCCCACCCGCCAATGTGCTGAAATTCGTATTGGAGGACGATTGCTGGTTCTGTTTACGCCCCTCTGGCACGGAACCGAAAATCAAATTCTATTATGGAGTAAAATCATCCAGTAAGGAAGAAAGTCAGCAAAGGCTTGTAAGATTAAAAGAAGCTGTAGAAAAATATTTGCCTGAATTATAAGAGTAAGGGCAGGCCTTCCATGATCAGGAGGGCTCTGGCCCTTTTTCATTAATGAAGGTTTTCAAATACGGGTAAGGGGAATATAATACTATCTCCTACCATTGGAAAGAAGGGGCAAACATGCAACAACGTAAAAGAAATATTTGTAAGATAAAAGAAATATATTTTAATCAACGTCCTATCGCTTTCCAACAAGCATGTATTGAACGGTTTGACTATGAATGGGTAATAGAAATTGTCAATCCTGATCCTTCTCCTTCAAATGAAGAGGATAGTCTCATTACAACGATCAGCTTTGTTCAGGAAAATGGAACCCATTTTGAAAATGTAGATATTGAATCCTATCAACTTTCTTCGGAAGAAACGGAAAATGTATATTTGTTTAATATGTTTCCTGATGAAAGTTGATGATAAATAGTTATTTCCGCCTATTTATCTGATGATATTTTACTAGAAAATCCAAAGGGGCTATAGTATAATGTGAAATATCAGAATATTTAAATAAATCGCTTTTGAAAAGGCAAACTTATCTAAAGATAAGGACGCAAAGCCAAAGCCTCGGGTCTAAAGCCACAACTTATACATGAATACATATTTTGCGGCTAACATCGCCGGGTTTCCTTGGGTGATGAGTGATGGAGGGATCATTCATGAAAAAGAATCAGCTAAACGGTCGGTTGGATGCAGAGTGGTTGTTGCTGATGGAACAAGCCTGGGCTTTAGGATTAACAAAATCAGAAGTAGAGCTCTTTTTGAAAGCTGCGTGTAAAAAGTCACAGGATAAGCCAATAAGTATGATTTTTCTGAAATAATGTAGAACCGCTTATTTCCGCTGTGGTATAATCGCAGTGAAAGTAGGTGAGAAAGTTGATTGGGAAACGTATTAAAGAATTACGGCAATCAAAAGGGCTGTCGATGTCGGAACTGGCAGAAAAAGCAGGAGTAGCAAAATCATATTTAAGTTCAATTGAACGAAGCCGTCAAACGAATCCATCCATTCAATTTTTAGAAAAAGTCGGCAAAGTCCTGGGTGTTTCCGTCAATCAATTGATAGAAGGTGACGAACCCAATGCAGGTTCAGGATTGGATGATGATTGGCTGGAATTGGTCCAGACTGCGATGGACTCAGGTGTAACAAAAGAGCAATTCCGGGAGTTTTTAGAATTCAATGAATGGAAATTAAAACAGCAAAATAAAAAATAAAAAAACAAGCTATGTATTCCAGGTGCTAACATAGCTTGTTTTTTTATTTTCCAGTTATCTTTCCTTTTCATATCCCTCCGAATACGTCATAATATATATAAAATACTGAATATTCAGATTAAAAGAGAGGGTGGTCAGATTGTTGTCGATTAAAATGTTGAAGCCCTATTATGTCAAAGAGGATGAACGCTTTGTACGTGTTGTTCTGGCCTACCAGTATTTTTCTTTATATGTAGATGAAAAGCTTTACCACTTTGTTCCCCTGGAAGCTAGTGAGATAATAATTGATCGCAAGAAACAAAAAGTGCACAATGTTTTAGATATTTTTGTATTTCAACGTGGTAAGAAGATGATCAATGTTGCTGTTACAGATCTGTTACAATTACCTGATTTCCTCACCCATTTAAATTCGATCGTAGCTCCGTACTTAAAAGAGAAGTCTCGTACTAAATTTGAAAAACGAACTGAAAATGATGAAGCATTAGAAGGTCTATTTGAACAATTAGAGCAGCTTAACTTTAACAGAATGATCGATCGGGCATTAGATAATCGAGACCGTGAAACGTTTTATGATCTATTAGGAAAGAAGAACTTTGTGTAACGATAAGCGTTCTGCTTCTTGCGGAACGCTTGATTTGAATTAGTTAGAAAACAGCAGTAAATAAACGTTTAGAAGAGTATGTACAGAATATTTAAACAATCAATATAAATATGGACTTTCCCATTTCATAAATTTTCAAATATACTTATTACTATAATTCGTTATAATGAACATAAATAGCTTATTAATTTTTTGTTCATCAGTTCTTTTTTAAGAACAAATGAAGGAGAGGCGAGGGATCACTAATGATTGGAGAGCGAATCAGGGAGCTACGCGAGGAACGGGGAATGTCACTGAGTGTATTAGCAAGTCGCTCTGGTGTTTCTAAATCTTATATCAGCAATATTGAAAGAGGAATTCAGAGGAACCCCTCCTTAATTATTATGAAAAAATTGGCCGAAACACTAAGAGTACCATTGGAAGACTTAACAGCCTGGAAGCTGGGACAAACCAAAAAGCCAGAAGGAAGGTTTAAAAATGAAAAATCGAGCAGGTAAATACTCCCTGCCCGATTTTTGTGGAAACCTATATTTTTTCTTTTCCTAAAATAAGGTAATTCAATTCTTTTTCTCCGATTTTCTTTTGGCGGCTTATATTTGTCAGATAGAAAATGACGCCAATCAAAACCCATACTCCAAGAGCGATATAAGATTCTTTTCCGAGAGCAGCGGGTGAGAATGGTAGTAACAATAGCCCTAAAAAGGATAAAGAACTGACCATTCCCACCAGGGAAAGCAGTTTTTTTACCGGTGAAGCGGTTGTTGCGTTTTCTCCCTGAGCTGGCTGTTTTTTTGACCAACTGAAATACTTATAAGCAGTTGCAGTAGTGAAGAAGTACGCGATGGCTACTCCAGTAGAAGACATATCCACAACCCAAAGCAAGGCTTCACGACCGAACCACGGAGCGATCAGGCACACTGTCATGGTGAACAAAATTCCAACATATGGCGTATGATGTTTTGAGTGCAATGTCCTGAACATATTGGGAAGGATACGCGCTCTTCCCATAGCGAATGTCAAACGGCTGGATGAAATATAGAAGCCGTTCAAGCCGGTGAAGATACCCATGGACACTGCGATAGCAATAACGAAGACTCCAATTCTCCCCATATAACTTTCGATAGCGTCTCCGGTACCCCAGACCGAGTTTTCCGTTTGTACGAGAAGTTCCTGCCATGGCATGGTGCTGGCGGTAATGAGTATCATCACCGCATAAGCAAGCCCGGCTGCTAATAATGACCAGATAATCAAACCAAATGCTTTTTTAGATTCAAAATTGAATTCTTCAGCTGCTTGAGGGATGTTATCAAATCCGACATAAGCGAATGGCGCCAGTGCAAGAATTGTGAGTATGGAAGCGATAGCTGACTGGCTTGGTTCGAATGCGGGGAGTGTATTTCCCAGGCTGGGTCCGCTGCTGACAATAGCTCCTGTACCGAGCAAAACAATGCCTCCGATTAAAATCATGCTGAAAATGAACTGGGACCGACCAGAAAAGCTGGCACCCTTAATATTCAGGAATGCGAATGCTACTAAAGCAGCACTGGCAACCAGAATTTGTACGATGTATACGTCGTAACCGGCAACTGTATATAAATAACCCTGATTTACAATCCCAGGAAACAAAAACTTACTTAATAACGCTAATGCCGAGGCGTTCAAAGCGACAATACATATATAACCTAATGTAAGAAACCATCCTGCAATAAATGCGCTGGTACGACCGAATCCGATATAGGCATAGGCGAACTCACCGCCGGTAACCGGAAATTTTTCAATAAGAAAACCATAACTTACGCCTATTACCATCATTAATATTGCGCCAAGAAGGATCCCTATCACAACACCCATAGGTCCAGCCTGGGAGATCCAATCCGTTGGCAGAACAAATGCACCCCAGCCAATAGCTGAACCAAAAGCAATGGCCCAAACCCAATGGGGTTTTAAGGAACGTTCAAGCGTCCTTCTTTCTCTCATTTTTTTCATATGTCAATAACTCCTCCTAAAAAAATAGCATTTCCCCATTTTAAGTGTTTTATGCTGCAGACGCAAATACGGCATAGGGTTACAGGTTTTATATGCGTATTCATAAAAACTAAAAACAGCACTAGCCGTAATAGAGTGCTGTTTCTTAATTTTGACAGAATTCTTTATTAATTGCTCATTTCCGGGGAAATATTTTGTCTAATTATCAGACATAGTTATTTGAAAGAGACTTAGTAATAGGGGATAGATTCCTCTGCTGTGAACTCGCTATCCTTATTTTGATGTAGCTCAATATCTAAATGGTTCTTCAGTTCCTTTCTGATGGTAACTAAACTGGTTTCTTCAACCTCGTAGTACCAGCCATTATTGATCCAAATTCCTTTTCCTTCCAGCTGCATCTCCTCGTATTGTAACCCGTTTTCATTAAGAACATAGTCTTTAAAGGATACTAACTCATTAAAGGTCATATTTGTCTTGAAAT
Organism: Thalassobacillus devorans MSP14; assembly: GCF_000496835.1. Classification (GTDB taxonomy): domain Bacteria; phylum Bacillota; class Bacilli; order Bacillales; family Halobacillaceae; genus Thalassobacillus; species Thalassobacillus devorans_B. Next base: position 272,358 of record NZ_KI543237.1, on the reverse strand, counting down.
TATCTTCAATGGAATCGATAAGCTTGCCGTAGTCATTTACCGCCTCTGCTGTTTTTGCTTTCTGGACAATAGCCTGGATTAGCTCCATTTGTCTTTGTCCTCTTGCCAAATCACTATCATATTTCCTTGTTCTTGCTAAAGCTAAGGCTTCTTCTCCGGTCAATTCCTGCAACCCAGGCTGTAAATGGATAGCTTCTTGCTGGTCTTCACTGTTCTGCTCTTTCATTTCAAAGGGTACATCGTACTTAATCCCATCCAGGGCATTGACAATTGCAACAAATGAATTAAAATTCAATCGGACATAATAGTCGACTGGGATGCCAAACATGCCCTCGACTGCCTCGATGGTAGCGTCAATACCACCGAATGCGTGTGCATGGGTGATTTTGTCTTTATATCCGACCTCTGGGATGTTGACGTACGAGTCACGTGGAATACTCACCATTTTCACTGATTTGTTTTCCTCGTTGAATGTGGCAAGAATGAGTGCGTCGGATAGCGCATTTCCGTCTTTTTCCCGTTTCGTACTATCGTCGATACCAACAAACAAAACAGAAATATTATCTTCAAATGGGTTTACTGTTGTACCTCGCATTTCTGATTTTTCGCCTCGATTGAGCTCCTGGCGGGAGTCGGAAACTGCTTGTTGGGCTTTGTGAGATAAATACAGTGCATATCCTCCTGCTGTTCCTATTCCTGCCGTCATGATAAATAGCACGACCAGCAGGCCGATCTTTACTTTTCTTTTCATGATAAGTGCGCTCCTTTTTATTTGGCTCCGTTCCACATAGATGTTAATTTATGAGAAAAGAACCATTCCACCAAATGGCCGAAAAGTCGAAGACTTGATTTCGAGATATTGTTGGAGGTGAGGGTCTTCGGGAAACGATTCGCTTTCCGTGGGCGTGTGCTGAGTCTCCTCAGGCTTCGCCTTGCGGGGCCTCATCTATCACTCAGCTCCCACAGGACTTTGAATTTTCATCTTGACTTAACCCACGCACGAAGGAAATGCGTAGCATTTTCGAGGAGTCTCACCGTTTCCCTACGCCCTTTCCATGGGTAGTTCTCGAAATCAGCCTAAGAAAACTGCCCTATGATTGAAGATTTTAGTGCATTTACATCCTTTGTAAAATGCTTCAAGATGAAGGTTTAAGCTTCATTTTTTCTCTTTTTGGAGGGGCCGTTAATTACTAAACTGGCTGGATGGGAAGGGAAACGGGGAGACTCCCGCGGGAGAAGGGGCTAGGCGAGATCCCGCAGGGCTTTAGCCCGAGGAAGCTTGCCAGATCCCCCGCAGGAAAGCGAGTCGTTTCCCGGACTATCCCCTTTCTCTCATGGTAACGGCCCCAACTATCTCGAAACTGAGTCTTCCATAAAAGGGAGCTTTAATGGAAAGGTCATTACTAAAATCTAACGAAGCCTTTTATCCGCGAAGTAAGCCAGGAAAAGGGAGGGAATTATTCATTAGGTACATCTTGCTCCATATAACTTTTATCACCTTGTTCAATTTTTGCCTGATCACTCGTCAAATCTATGATCCATTGAGAGAAGGGCTCTTCCTGACCACTTTCTACATATATAATAAATTCCACATTTTCCAGATATTTAATCTCTTTTAATAAGTAATTTGAATTACGAAGTATGTTTTCCAGCTTCCCAAGTAATTTATAGTCGACAGTAACTCTCATTTCCTCCATTAATTGACGTTTAACAATCCCAGTGGCTTTGATAGCTGCAGAAGTTGCAGTCGAATAAGCGCGGATTAACCCGCCTGCTCCAAGTTTTGTACCACCGAAGTACCGGGTGACTACTACTGCAGTATCCTTCAAACCTTTTTTCTTGAGCACCTCCAGCATCGGAACTCCAGCAGTGCCGCTTGGCTCTCCGTCATCATTTGCTTTCTGGATCAGGTCATTTTCACCAATCATGTAAGCAGAACAGTTATGGTTGGCATCGTAGTGTTTTTTCTTGATTTCCTGAATGAATGCCTGAGCCGCTTCTTCAGTTTCACAGCGGCGTATGTATCCTATAAACCGTGACTTTTGGATGGTTATTTCTTCTGAACCTTCAGTTTTTACGGTATAATAGCTTTCCAACATAATATAACAAACCTCCTAAGAACTTAATTATATAGCGGTTTCTGTGTGTCGGCAAATGCTTGTTTGGATTATGAAATGAATTATTTTTTATTGCAACACCCCCACAAAAATACTTAGGAAATTCGAATGAGTATGTGAATATTGATGGAGGAGACCTATATGAAAGAGACGAGAATTGAGGAAAAAGCACTTGATCAAGTCATCGAAGAAATGATCGAAAATGTCACGAACAGCAAGGACGAAATTTTCCATATAGGAGAAGAGTCCCGTCATGAGTTCGAAAAACTTCATGAAGAGCTGCAAGAGACAAAAAGACAGGTCAATTCTCTCATAGATGAAGGAGATAAGCTCGAACAACAAGTGCGTTTCTCCCGAATGCGCCTTTCTGAAGTAAGTAAATATTTCAATCAGTATTCAGAAGAAGAAATACGTGAAGTATATGAAAAAACTCATAAACTGCAAATGGATCTTTCAGTTAAAAGAGAAAAGGAAAAGCAGCTGAGAGAACGCCGTGACGATTTAGAACGCAGGCTGAAAAATTTAGAATCCACTGTCCAGCGTGCTGAAGGGTTGGTAAGCAAGATTTCCGTTGTCCTCAATTATTTGAACGAAGACTTCAGGAAAGTATCCGAAGCGCTCGAGGACGCGAAAGAAAAGCAGGAATTTGGCTTGCAGATTATTGAGGCGCAGGAAGAGGAGCGCCGTAAGCTCTCCCGGGAGATCCATGATGGTCCAGCTCAAATGTTGGCCAATGTAATGATACGGTCCGATCTTGTCGACCGGACATTCCGGGAACGGGGCGTTGAGGAAGCTCTAGCGGAAATCAAGAGTGTCAAACAAATGGTACGCTCTGCTCTGCATGAAGTCCGCCGCATCATTTATGATTTGAGACCGATGGCCTTGGATGACCTTGGCATCATCCCAACATTAAAAAAATATTTGAATACGGTAGAGGAATATAATAAGGATCTACATGTGCAGTTTACCAACCTTGGAAAAGAAAGACGGATCGACAGCAAATACGAAGTTGCATTATTCCGTCTGGTCCAGGAATCCGTACAAAATGCTGTCAAGCACGCTGAAGCTACTGAAATTCAGGTGAAAGTAGAGTTAAAACCAAAAGCAGCCATTTTAGTGATAAAAGATAATGGCAAAGGCTTTGATACCAATGTTAAAAAGGATAAATCATTCGGCCTCGTCGGCATGCGGGAAAGGGTAGATATGCTTGAAGGCGAGTTGACCATCGATTCCAAGCTTGGACAAGGGACAGTAGTGATTATCCAAATTCCCACTGAGAGGTAATTTTAGGTAGCCCTACCTAAAAATTAAAAAATCATTTATAATAGGTAAATAAATAGGAATATAGACTTATATATCCGGTAATGTTTCAATTTGAAGTTTTTTGAGAATTGGATTAGGGAAATAAGTCACAGAGTTAACCCAGAAATTATGAGATGGGGAGGAAAAGGACGATGACAACAAAAATTGTATTGATTGATGACCATAAACTTTTTCGTGAAGGTGTCAAACGTATTTTAGATTTCGAAGTAAGCTTTGAAGTAGTGGCAGAGGGGGATGACGGGGACACTGCAGTGGATTTAGTGGAAGAACATGACCCCGACGTTGTACTTATGGACATAAATATGCCCAATATGAACGGTGTGGAGGCGACTGCGGAGCTGATGAGCCGTTATCCGGAATTGAAGGTAATCGTTCTTTCCATCCACGATGATGAAAATTATGTAACGCATGCTTTGAAGACTGGTGCCCAGGGATACCTGTTGAAGGAAATGGACTCTGATGCATTGATTGAGGCGATCAAGGTAGTAAGTGAAGGCGGCTCTTACCTTCATCCGAAAGTCACCCACAACCTGGTTGCCGAATACCGCCGTCTATCTGAAACAGCAGAAAACGGGCAATCGTTCCAGACGATTGAGTATCGGAAGCCGCTTCACTTATTGACTCGCCGTGAATGCGAAGTGCTTCAATTGCTGGCAGATGGAAAGAGTAACCGGGGTGTAGCTGAATCACTTTACATCAGCGAAAAGACAGTCAAAAACCATGTCAGCAATATCCTGCAGAAAATGAATGTCAATGATCGCACCCAGGCAGTTGTTACCGCTATAAAAAATGGCTGGGTAGAAGTATTATAACTTTTAACCGGACTCTGGACTTTTTGTTCAGGGTCTTTTCTATTTACCGATCAGTTTTTCGATATTAAAATATTTCTTCATATCTCATTCCCGCTGATGAAAAAAGGATGGGCTTCATGTAAAATGAATGAAGATATGATTTATAATTGATTACAAGGAGCACGATGTCTGATGAAAACAGCGGTTTTGACCGATAGTACAGCATATATACCAGAAAATATACGTAAAGCACATAACATACATATGGTTCCTTTGAATGTGATCATCAATGCGGAATCCTACCGGGAAGAAGTTGATATCCAGGCAGATGAATTTTATGAAATGATGCGTAACAGTGAAGAGCTCCCTAAAACATCCCAGCCATCGGTCGGACTTGTGACAGAGAAGCTGGAGGAGCTTTCCCGGGAATACGATGCAGTCGTGGCTATTCACCTTTCCAGTGGCATCAGTGGAACGTACCAGGGGACTATCACTGCCGGGGATATGGTAGAAGGAATTGAAGTTCATCCTTTTGATAGTGAATTAAGTGCGATGATGCAGGGGTTTTATGTGCTGGAGGCAGCTGAAATGGCAGACAATGGGGCGACTCCTCAACAAATTCTCGTACGCCTGGAGGAAATGAAACAGACGATTCGTGCTTATTTTATGGTCGATGATCTCACTAACCTTTATCGGGGTGGTCGACTAACAGGAGCCCAAAAAATAGTTGGCAGTTTGCTTCAGGTAAAACCGGTCCTCCATTTTGTCGATACAAAGATAGTTCCGTTTGAAAGAATCCGGACAAGAAAAAAAGCAGTCAAACGGCTTCTATCTTTATTTGAAGAAGATGCAGCCGGCGGAGATGTTATCACAGCTACTGTTATCCACGCTAATTGCCTGGAAGATGCCGAACAAATCCAACAGGAATTAGAGACGCGTTTTCCTAATGCAGAGGTAGCCATAAGCTATTTCGGTCCAGTGATTGGTACTCACCTTGGAGAAGGTGCCCTCGGGCTCGGCTGGTATAAAAAATAAAGGGAGGGAGCTACCCCTCCCTACGTCATAATGGAGCGATAAAAAATTGAATAATCTGGTTCGTGACTTACATAATTATTTTTTCGATGATTTTTCCTGGATTCCGTCACCTCTCAAACAGCCACCTGTCACCCCTTCATTTATTAACACCTTTCTTACCACCTGTTTATCTGGAAAACTTCTCTTGAAAAAAGAAATATCTATAGATTCACAACAATTAAATGAACTGGTATCTGCGGGCTTGTTAGAAGAAATTCCTGCGATTGAAAAGCACGCTTGGGGAAAACGATGCCGCCGATGCGGGAATCAAAAAAGTCACCTATTTGCAATGTTGCCGGATCATAGCGTCTATTGCCGTAAATGTATTGGCATGGGAAGAGTATCGGATCAGGAACACTTATATGTATGGCGAAGCCCTGTAAGTTGGAACTGTCATCCCCAGGCCTGTCAATGGACAGGAGAACTCACCACTTTTCAACAGCAGGCGGCAGACCGTATCACCAAAGTCATAACAGACGCAAACCAGCGTCTGCTGGTGTGGGCAGTATGTGGGGCTGGAAAGACGGAAATGCTGTTTCCAGGTCTGAGCCTGGCCTTCTCACAAGGGAAAAGAGTATGCTTGGCGACTCCGCGTGCGGACGTTGTCAAAGAGCTGCTCCCCCGTTTCATCTCTGCTTTTCCTGATGTGTCGATTCAGGCTCTATATGGGGACAGCCCCGATAAACAGGGAAATTCCCAATTCCTCATTGCAACAACGCATCAACTGCTCCGATTCGGGCGGGCATTTGATGTCATGATTATCGATGAAATCGATGCATTTCCCTATCATACCGATGCTTCCCTCCCTTATGCGACAGAACGGGCTGCTAAGGAACAAGCTTCGTTCATCTATTTGACAGCTACTCCACGTCAGAACCATGAACGGGAAATCAAACAAAAAAAGCTCCCCGTTGTTTTCGTACCAAGACGCTTCCATGGCCATCCGCTTCCTGTTCCCCGCTTTCATGCTGCCTTCGATATTAGAAAATCTCTTGAAAAAGCAATGCTTTCTCCCAAGGTTTGGAAATGGCTTGTGCATCGTAAAAGGCCGGACCGGCAACTCCTCATCTTTGTGCCAACCATCAGCGATGCTGAAAAAACAGTAAAAATCCTTGCCCTTCATTACAAGCGAATCGCTTATGTTCATGCTTCTGATTCGGCTCGTCAAGAAAAAGTGCATCAATTCCGTGAAAAAGAATATGACGTGTTAGTAACAACGACGATATTGGAGCGAGGGGTGACGTTTCCTTCTGTGGATGTAATCGTATTAGACAGCGGTCACCAGGTATTCGATCAGGCTGCCTTAATCCAAATAGCAGGCCGGGCGGGCAGGAGTTCCAAAGATCCGGATGGTGAGGTCATCTTTTTTCATCGAGGTAAAACCGATGCCATGGTAAAAGCAGTGGAAACCATATTAAAGATGAACCGGTTAGGAAGGAGGAAATGACATGCGCTGTTTGAATTGTCACCATGTGATTTTACATCAGGTAACCTGGTCCAACTTTCTTTCACTCCCACAGAATCAAGTGGTATGTCACGAATGTCAGTCAGGGTGGGAAAAGATTACGGGAATCACATGTCTATCGTGCGGTCGTCCTATGGAGACACCTGGGCTCTGTCCTGATTGTAAACAGTGGGAAGAGCAGGAAAGGTGGAGAGGTGTCCTTGAACGAAATGTTTCCATTTTCTACTATAATGAACAAATGAAAGATGTGATGGCACGTTGGAAATACCGTGGTGATTATATTTTGGCAGAGTTGTTTCGTGGGTTCATCCAAGTTAAATTCCAAGAATCCTTTATGCACGACGGTGTGGTAGTTGTCCCTATACCGTTAAGCGGAGAGCGTCTCGAAGAAAGAGGGTTCAACCAGGCAGATGCGTTGGCATCCTTCATTAAGGCTCCAAGGAAACAGGCACTGTCCCGCCTTCATGGTGAAAAACAGTCTAAAAAATCACGGCAGGAACGAATGGAAACCATCAATCCATTTCTGCTGGTCGAGCCAGTCCGCCAGCCTGTGCTTTTAGTGGATGATATCTATACGACAGGGATGACTTTGAGGCATGCAGCGAAATTGTTAAAAGCAAACGGTACACCGAACGTTTATTCCTTAACTCTAATAAGAAGTGGGTGAAATGTTAATAAATCAGAATCCATTTTCCGATAAAATCATTAGAAGGCCTGTATGGGGAATGGCATTTTAATTGCAGGAGAATTGACAAATTCATCCAGATGGGCGCTTTTACTTCATACAATAAGGTTCTGCAAGCCTCACACAGTCTCCCCCGCTGTAAAGGCTCCCCGCATTTTACAGTTTCTGCTGGGTCAGGGACCTATTTGAAAAGGGGTAAAAAGTAATATTAAATGATGGCTTTGTTGAACCGATAAATAGAGTAAAATGAATGTCGGAAGCTATAAAGAGTGAGGTGAAGGGGAATGAAAATCAATGGGCCGAACCATACCGGTTTGAACCCTTATCAAAAGCAGCTGAACAAACAGACAGAGATCAGGAAAGCATCGCAGAAGGAAGATAAGGTGGAAATATCCCATCAGGCAAAGAACCTGCAGGAGAATGCCCGCCCGGATGCAGCACGTGAGAAGAAAGTAGCGGAAATCAAACATGTCATTGATCAAGGGGAATATAAAATCAATGCGGAGAAGACTGCAAAAAAAATGATCCAATTCTGGAACAGCCGTAAGTAAGGGGGGGGCAACTGGTGTCCATAACTAAAATCAGGGATCAAATGGAAAATCTGAAACAATTGCATGAAAGTCTGTTATATTTATCCTGCAAAAAAACAGAACTGTTAAAAAAAGGAGATACAGGGAGTCTTCAGCAATTGTTGGCCAAAGAGCGCAAACATATCCAGGCGATTACAAAAATCGAAAATGAACGCGTTCATACAGTTACTGACTGGTGCTGCCATCAAGATATAGAATCAGCAGCTCCCACCCTGTCAGGAGTGCTTGAATGTCTGGAAGATACGCAAGAAAAAAACTTGTTGGAAGCATTATTTGAAGACCTGGTCTTCCTTGTCACCGAATTGAAGCAGCAGGAACAGCTCAACGTTGAGTTGACGAAGCAATCATTGCAATTTATCCATTTATCACTGGATATGCTGCAGCCAAGCCTTAATAGCATGAATTACAATAAACAAACCGGAGCTTCTGACAAAGAAAAAAGTTCTGTTTTTGATTCGAAAGCGTAAGAGAGGAGTCTATTCTAAATGTCGACATTCCATGGCTTAGAGGTAGCCAAACGCGGATTGTTCACCCAGCAGTCCGCTTTACATACGACAGGGCATAATATTGCAAATGCAAATACCCCAGGCTACACACGCCAGCGAGTCAATTTTGAGCAAACGGCACCATATCCGCCAGCTTCAAGAAACCGTCCGGAAATCCCGGGGCAAGTTGGGAGTGGAGTCCAGGCAGGTTCCATTGAACGTGTGCGTGAACAATTTTTAGATATCCAATTTCGAGGAGAGGCAAATAAGACAGGATATTGGGAGTCGAAGGCTGATGCTATCCGTAAAATGGAAGAAATTATGAATGAGCCGAGTGAACAGGGACTTTCCAAAACGATGGATCGTTTTTGGCGATCGTTACAGGACTTAGCGACCAACCCGGAAGATGCTGGCGCAAGATCTGTCGTACGCCAGCGCGGGATAGCAGTTGCAGAAACTTTCAAATATTTATCTGAATCTTTAAAAGGTATTCAAAAGGATTTAGCAAACGAAATAGATGTAACGGTCAAAGATGCTAATTCTCTGATTACCCAAATCGACAAGCTCAATCAGCAGATAGGGAATGACGAGCCGCATGGTTATCTGCCTAATGATTTGTATGATGAACGTGACCGCTTAATTGATGAATTATCACAGTTGATGGCTGTCGAAGTTAATTATGAAAAGAGTAATGGTAAGCCGGATGCAATGGCGGTGGGCCAGGCGACTATTCAATTAGTGAACGGAACGGAAAAATATGTACTCGTAAATGGCAAGCCGGAGCAAGGGGAGGCACAGATCTACCACTTGAAAGCTGAATTTAATGAAACTGCCGGCAGAAGTATGGTTACACGTTTTTCATTGTCTCCCATAGATGGTAATGGCGATAGTGAAAATATGGATACATATGATTCCCAGGGGAAACTGCTGGCACTTAAAGAGGCTCATGGTTATCGGAATAGTGAGGGAGAACCCCGCGGTATGTACCCTGAGATGCTGATGGATTTAGATGAAATGGCTTACGCGTTTGCAGACGAATTTAACAGAGTCCACCAGGATGGAGCCAACTTGAAAGATATTAAAAATAATATAAATGGGGAGCAGCCATCCGTCAGTTCTCCACCTTTCTTTACAGATGGGACTTCTCTTCTTACAGAAGAAGGTACGACAGGTCTGGCTGGCCGGTTGGGTATTCATGTTGACATCAAAGAGGATACAGACTATATCGCTGCTGCAGCAAAGGAGCAGCCATTTGCCGGAGATGGTTCGAACGCTCTTGCTTTAGCTGATGTCAAAGATGCTGAATTGGCAGGTCTGGGCAAAGGGACAAGTATGAAAAGCTACTATGAGGGTGTCATTGGAAAAATGGGGGTAGAATCCCAGGAATACCAACGTTTTGAAAATAATTCCTTAGCACTCAAAGAATCCGTGGCCCAGCGCAGACAGTCTGTCAGTGCAGTTTCCCTTGATGAAGAAATGACCAATATGATCAAGTTTCAGCATGCCTATAACGCTGCTGCAAGAAATATGACAGCCGTGGACGAGATGCTCGATCGGATTATCAATCAAATGGGATTAGTAGGAAGGTAGGTGGATAAACGATGCGGGTGACACAAGGGATGTTAAGCAGTAATATGCTAAGCCATCTTAGTAACAGTTATGAACGGATGGGTAAATTCCAGGAGCAGCTTTCAACCGGAAAAAAAATCAATCGGCCTTCCGATGACCCGGTGGTTGCTATGAAGGGGATGAATTATCGTACTCAGTTGAATGAAGTCAAGCAATTTCAGCGTAACCTTAATGAGATGCATAATTGGATGGAAAACTCGGACAGTGCGATGGATAAGGCTACACAAGCTATGCAGCGTGTACGGGAATTGACCGTACAGGCGAGCAATGGCACATACGACCAGGATCAAAAAGCAAATATCGCAAAAGAAATCGGTCAGCTGAAGGACCATATGATTGATATTGCGAATACTAAAGTGAATAATAAATATATATTTAATGGTACTGATACGTTGAATGCTCCTGTCGATATAGTAGAAGCGGATCCGCCCGCAGACGATCCCGGTACAGTCAAAGTAAGTAACAATTCCGGAAAAGTGATGATTGAGATTTCTAAAGGTAACTCTTTAAAAGCCAATATCGACCCGGTAAATGTGTTTTCGGATGAGTTGTTCTCAGATCTTCAAGGGCTCGAAGGTGCTTTGAAAGGTAACGATGAAAGCAGGTTGAATGGTTACCTGGATATAATTGATCGTCATATCAACACTATTGTGGACGAACGTGCCGATTTAGGAGCAAGGATGAATCGTGTTGAACTGGTAGAAGATCGTTTGGCGCAACAGGAAATTACAGCAACCAGGATTCTTTCCGACAATGAAGATGCTGATATCGAAAAGGTGATTACAGAGTTAAAAACACAGGAAAGTGTGCACCGTGCTGCGCTTGGAGTAGGTGCGCGCATCATCCAGCCAACCTTGATGGACTTTTTACGATAAGCTATCTGAATTCAGGTAGCTTTTTTTATACTTTAGGAAAGTTTAAATTTGTTAAAAGATTAAAGTATAAGAATTACTGAGGCTTTTGCCGTAATTACTTGGCGACAAGCCAGGGTTTTCTAATAAGAGGTGAGAAGATGAATTTTCCTCAAATCAGACTTTCCAGTCAACGTGCAACTCTCAAAATAGAGACCCAGCCGGCCAGTCAGTCCCTCGAGCAGCCGAAAGCCCGTCAGAGCATCCAGCAGCCAAAAGCAGATGTGACGATCAGGCAGCGACCGGGTAAACTGACGATCGATCAGACCAATGCCAGGCATAACCTTGGTCTGAAGAGCTCTCAGGAAAGAACAAGGGAGACCGCTGTTCACGTCAGGAAGGCATTGTTGGAAGGTATTGCAAGAGCATCTGTGGAGGGGGATGAACTGATGCAGATAGAACAGGGGGGCAGCCCTATAGCAGATCAGGCAGCCCGTAATGCGGTCTGGAACTTTTATTATCAGCCGGGCGGTATGCCGGCGTATGACCTGGTAGGTTTGAAATACCATGTGCAGCGACCTGACATTCATGTGACGCCCAACGCCCCGGTCATTGAAACAGTACCACAAAATCTTCGACACGACTATAAGCCTGGTGAGGTTAACATTTCCATGAGTAAATATGCTTCATTGGACCTTGATTTTGTAAACTTAACATATAAAGGTTACCAATTCGAAACTGAAATATAAGGGTGATACATATGAAGATAGCAACGAAATTTTTTGGGGAATTGACTATAGGAAAAAATGAAATCATTGACTTTCCGGCCGGCCTTCCCGGCTTTGAGCAGGAAAAAGCGTTTGTGCTATTGAAAATGGACAAGGAAGGGGTGTATCAGGTCCTGCAGTCGGTTCATCACCCGGAAGTTGCCTTGGTTGTCACAAATCCATACTTGTTCTTATCCAATTATGAATTTGAAATAGACACACAGACACAAAAGCTATTGAAGGCATCTACACCTGAAGACGTTATCATTTTATCCGTGGTGACACTAAGAAATCCTTTTTCAAAAACCACCGTCAACCTTCAGGCTCCTCTAGTAGTGAACTATAATGAAAATATAGGGAAACAAGTGATATTGAATGATACCTCCTATCACACGAAACACTTGCTCGCTTCATTTAGAAAGGAGGACGTACAGCATGCTGGTGCTGAATCGAAAAGTAAATGAGTCCCTGAAAATCGGAGATGACATTGAAGTGAAGGTGATTGCCGTTGAGGGCGATCAAGTAAAAATCGGTATAGCTGCTCCGAAGCATATCGATATTCATCGTCAGGAAGTCTATGAGAAGATTACAGAAGAGAACAAGGAAGCTATTCAAGCTCCGGCAGCTTGGTTGGATATGATCAAGAACGGTGATAAGACAAAGGAATAGATTAAGGGGGGGATCATATTGAAATCATCAATATTTTCCTTAGGTAACAAGAAAGGGCTATTGGGGTTCTTGATTCTGTCGATTACCCTCATATGGGGCTATGCGTGGGCACTCATGAAAGCATCGCTTGATTTCATGGGGCCTTTTACTTTTTCTGCGCTTCGTTTCGGTACCGGAACATTGACTATGTTTATAGTGTTATTGCTATTCAAAGTAGGACCACCGTCAAAAGACCAATGGCGGCATCTGGCTATCGTGGGTTTATTGCAAACGACGGTGGTTTTTTTGCTGGTCATGTATGGTCTCCGATTTGTCGATGCCGGGAAGTCATCCGTTCTCCTGTATTCCATGCCACTTTGGAGCAGTTTGCTCGCTGCGAGGTTTTTAGGTGAAAAAATACAGAAGATCAAAGCGGCAGGACTTGCGCTCGGCATGATTGGTCTTATTACCATATTGGGGTGGGACGTACTTATCGCCCAGAATATGACAGTTTTGACAGGGGAAGCATTGATTATCATAGCTGCGATTTCATGGGGGGCTTCTAATGTCTATTATAGAAAAAAGTTAAAGAACATTACGAATCTGCAAGTTTCCGCTTATCAGATGTTATTCGGTTCTATCGGCCTGGCGCTCGCCGCCTTCATTATGGAATGGGGGAAACCTCTTCGCCTGACCCCGGAAAGCATCTATTATGTGTTATTTACTGGTGTGCTGGCATCGGCCTTATGTTTTACCCTCTGGTTCATTATCTTGACTAATATAGATATGGTAACCGCCACATTATCAACTTTGTTAGTGCCGGTATTTGGTATGTTTTTTGGAGCGGTTTTGTTAAATGAACAATTGACCTTGAACGTATTACTGGGCGCTGCCTTTATACTCTCAGGAATAGCTGTTTCCCAGATTTTTAAAGAAAAACCTTTGCCTCGGAATCCTCAATAAGTGGAGCGTCCGAGGTGGAGGTTCTTTTTGGTTGCATCACTTTAACTCCTTTTGATTTCAGCCGATATAAAATATGAATTGCATATATAACATTGATAGATACGAAGACGAAAGAAGCAGTGAAGGAAATACCACCCAAACGTCTGCTTGATATATACGCGGCAATGGCTGGATCCCTCAGCTTCATCGTCGATCATAAAATATAAGGTGGTGCAACGGATATGCGTATAGGTGGTTTAGCTTCCGGCATGGACATCGATGGCATTGTCAAAGATCTTATGAAAGCGGAACGGATGCCGCTTGATAAAATGGAACAGGATAAAACGTGGCTGACGTGGCAGCGGGATGCCTATCGCGATGTCAACAAGCAGTTATTAGAGCTTGATAACCTGACTCTGGATATGAAGCTTCAGCGTACATTCAACTCAAAAACTACTACCTCTTCACAAGAAGGAGCTGTAGCTGCGACGGCTACAGCCAGTGCTTCCACAGGAAGTTATAATGTAGAAGTGAAGCAACTGGCATCTTCTGCAATCAACGTCAGCCAAAATGGTATATCATCCGCTGGGAAAATGTTCGATCCAGAAGCCCCCCTTAAAACTGCTGCTGCAAATTTGAAGAATAGTGCAGGGTTTGATTTCAGTACTGACCCCACTGCGGAAACATCGTACGAGTTCTTTACTTTTAAAAAAGATGGGACTCCTGTACAGCACACGTATACAGTTTCAGGGGAAGAATCATTGAATGATATTTTGAAGAAAATAACAGATGCGGATAATGGTGTCCGGGCATTTTTTGATTCGCAGGCGGATAAGGTAGTAATCGAGCGAACGGAAACAGGTGATTTCAATCAAGACCCTTCCGTTTATTTAGGAGCTGAAATTGGGTTTGACTCTTCTACCGATAGTAGTTTCTTTGTTGACCTATTAGACATAAAAAATGGCAGGAAACAGGCTGATGGTACTTGGGATAGAGCAGAACAAGGTGGAGATAACGCTCTATTCACCTATAACGGTGCATTGGAAATCGAATCATTCAAAAATAGCTATACGTTAAATGGGATTACGTTTAGTTTCAATAACATCACAAACGGCCAGGCTAAAATCAATGTAAGCAGCAATACTGAGGCGTCTTTAGAGAAAATTACGAAGTATATTGACAAATATAATGGCATCATCGAAAGTTTGAATGAAAAAATCGGTGAACGAAGAAATCGTGAGTTTAAACCATTGACTGAACAACAGCGGGAAAACATGGAAGAGAAAGAAATCGAGCTGTGGGAAGAAAAAGCCAAAAAAGGGATGCTCAGTGGGGATGCCGCTATCCGTGGTGCATTATCAGAAATGCGTAATAACTGGTATAACACCGTGGAAGGAGCTGGAGCATATAACCACCTGGCTCAAATAGGAATCACTACTTCCCCCAATTACCGTGATGGCGGCAAGCTTCTGATTGATGAAGATAAGCTGCGAGCTGCACTGAGAGAAAACCCTGACTCCGTCCATCAGCTCTTTGCGGCAGACGGGAAAGGAACTGAAAAAGGGATTGTCCGTAGATTGGAGACCACCTTGGAGCGTACAGTAGAAACTATTGAAAAGAAAGCGGGAAAGTCCACCAGTCTGGATAATAATTTTGTTCTGGGAAGGCAATTGAAGAATATCAATGATCGCATGGATGCATTCCAGGACCGTTTAATTCAAATAGAAGATCGATACTGGTCTCAATTTACTCAGATGGAGCAAGCGATCCAGAAAATGAATTCACAGTCTAATTACTTAATGCAGCAATTTGGCGGAGAATTTTAATGAAGGAGTGTAATTATGTCAATACAAGCTTACCAGACGAATGCGGTTGAAACAGCATCCCCAGGGGAACTGACTTTGATGCTTTACAATGGCTGCTTGAAATTCATCAAGCTAGCTGGAAAAGCGATAGACAATAAGGATTACGAGCAGAAAAATATCAATATCCAAAAGGCGCAGAAGATCATTCAGGAACTGCTGGTAACACTGGATCCTGACATATCTATATCTAAAGAGATTATGCCCTTATATGACTATATTAATCGACGTCTTCTTGATGCTAACCTGAAAAATGATGCTGCCATATTAGAGGAAGCAAATGAATTAGTAGGTGAACTGCGTGTTACATGGAAAGAGGTCCTGCGCCGGACAAGGCAGGGGCAGTTTGGAAAAGGCGGCAGTGCCTAGTGGGGCATATTGCTGAATTTCATCAACTTACAGTTAGGTTGAAAGAGCGGTTACAGGAACCTTTTCCCTCCATCGAACGCCAGAGAATCCTGGATGAAGTGACTGCTTTGATTGATCGACGAGGGGATATCATCCACCTGGTAAAGAAACCGGTCAATGAAGAAGAGAAGAATTTACTGCGGGAGATTTTGTCGATGGAAGTAGAGATACAAGATAGCCTGGAACAAAACTTTGAAGATTTGAAAAAAGAAATGCGTCTGCATAAAAAGCAAGGATCATCCACCAGAAAATACTCCAATCCTTACCAGAGTGTAAAAAGCTATGACGGGATGTTTTTAGATCAAAAAAAATAGTGGAGTCATCCCCTGTTTCCTATATGGAAGCAGGCTTTCCTGTATATACAACCAAAGAAAAAAGTCAACAGAAAAGCACTTGGATTCAATGTGTTTCCGTGAAGTTGTTCACAATTTATCTACCTTAATCATAGGTGAAATCGGGTATGATATAAGTAGACCCTAACTTATATTTCTGCAATTTCCAACAAGTTCCGACACAATTAATTCGGAAAATTTCGAAAGTTTGTGCAGGAATATACCAGGGTATGATAGAATAATAATCACATAAGGATGAAAGGAGGACACTTCTATATGAAATACAACATTCGTGGTGAAAACCTAGAAGTGACCGAGGCTATTAAAGATTACGTGGAGAAGAAAGTAGGAAAGCTAGAGCGCTACTTCGATGAACCGGTAACTTCCGAGGTCCATGTTAATTTAAGTGTCTATAATGATGAGCAGGAAATCGAGGTAACGATTCCAATGAAGGATCTGCTTCTACGTGCAGAGGAAAGACACACGGATCTGTACGCTGCCATCGACCTTGTGGTTGATAAACTGGAACGACAAATCCGAAAGCATAAAACAAAAGTAAACCGTAAGTTCCGTCAGGAAGGTGCTCCGAAATACGTATTTGCGGAACTGGAGAAAGAAGCCCAGGAGTATCAAAATGGGGCCAGTGAAGATGAAGATATCGAAATCGTTAGACAAAAACGTTTCGATTTGAAACCGATGGACTCTGAAGAAGCAGTACTGCAGATGGATATGTTAGGGCACAATTTTTACGTTTACACAAATGCAGAAACAAATGAAACGAACGTAGTTTATCGTCGTCGTGATGGTAAATACGGATTGATTGAACCAAGCTGATATAAAACATCATACTAAGGCGATCCTGTAAAGGATCGCCTTTTTCAATGGAGGAATTGCTGCTCCTATTCATAATATACTTATTCAACTATTTGGTCGAATTGTGGAAGACTCAGTTTCAAAGTAATTTGGGTTCGTTACCGAGACAGGCGAAAGGGTGGCTGGAAAACGATTCGCTTTCCTGTGGGGGAGGCTGGCAAGCCTCCTCGGCCGTTTCACGACCTGTGGGGTCTCGCCTAGCCCCTTCTCCCACGGGAGTCTCACCATTTCCCCGCCACCTTATCCATATTTTGACGAACGAACCCTACGTTGTGAGAAGATATCTTCCACATTTTCTGCATGAAAAGCTCAATGAATCAGGACATAAACTCTTTTCAGCTGTTAAGATGGTGGTTCCGCATATCGATGTTTCCGTTAGTCTTACAAACGCAAGGAGGGCCGGGAAATTGCGAGACTCCTCGAAAATGCTACGCATTTTCTTCGTGCGGTGTTTATTCAGGAAGCTTAGTCAAAGTCCTATGGGAGGATAGGACATGGTGAGACCCCGCAAGGCGTAGCCTGAGGAAGCTCACCGTCCGCCCATGGAAAGCGAGTGATTTCCCGGACCTCCAAACCGTTACTATCGTAACGGAAACAATGTATCTTGAAACTGAGTCTTCAGCAATTGGGAGCTTATATGTAACATGGACATGGAAATTTAAAAAACTTGAGGGTTTTCTAAAAAAAGATGCCTTTTTGCAAAATCTACTCCAGATTCAGTTATAAAGGAGAATTTTCACTGGGAAAACAGGCGTTTTTTGCGAAAACCACCGTCCGTTTTGGCAAAAGCGAAATTAGCTATAAAAAACACCACATGGTATAACATAGGAGCCAGCAATAATTACCTTCCAGGGAGGCGTACCCAATTTGAATACTTATGTGAATAATCAGGAGTACCAGGAGCTATACCATAAACTCAAGCAGCAAGAAAAAACAATTGCCCAGCTTGTGGAGATTATTGCGGCTGCGAATAAACGAATCTACGATTTGGATCGAAGACAGCTGGGGTTTGAACATCGCCTGCTTATACGGGAACATCATTCCTTGTCGTTGACAAGCAAAGCGGTCCGTTCGCCACAAGCTGCTGAATGACCACCACGCATGCTTCCACGTCTGCCCCCTCTACGTCTCCAGAACAAGAGCAGCTCATCCCCGGGTTGCTCTTGTTTCTTTGTGGTTTGCTAAACAGGGGAGTTTGTTGTCAGGCAACTCATGGAAGTGTTATTATTAAGTGTGGATTAAACTATACAATCGGATAACTACCAATTTAATAGAGGAGCGGTTGCAATGCTTGGAACCTTAAAGAAAATATTTGGTGACGGCAACCAGCGCCAAATCAATCGCCTGCAAAAGCAAGCCGAGGAAATTGAAGCGTTGGAGCCTGAAATGGAGAAACTATCAGACGATAGTCTGCGAAATAAAACAGATGAATTCAAACAACGCTATCAGGATGGTGAAAGTCTGGACGACCTATTGCCTGAAGCTTATGCAGTCGTTCGAGAAGGGGCTAAGCGTGTCCTTGGGATGCGCCCGTTCAACGTACAGCTGCTTGGTGCGATTGCTCTGCATGAGGGGAACATCGCCGAGATGAAAACCGGGGAAGGTAAAACGCTTGCTTCCACAATGCCGGCTTACCTGAATGCGCTGAGTGGCAAAGGCGTACACATCATCACGGTCAACGATTATCTGGCCAGCCGTGATGCCGCCGAAATGGGAAAGCTTTATGAATTCCTGGGATTGACAGTGGGTTTGAATTTGAACGGAATGATGAAAGAAGAAAAACGTGAAGCTTATGATGCTGACATCACATATGGAACGAATAACGAATTCGGTTTTGACTATTTGAGGGACAACATGGTCTTATACAAGGAACAAATGGTACAGCGTTCCCTGCCATTTGCAATCATTGACGAAGTCGACTCGATTTTGATAGATGAAGCTCGTACACCATTGATTATATCGGGTACCGCTCAAAAGTCTGCGGATCTTTACGTGAAAGCAAATGCCTTTGTCCGCCTGCTTGAAAAAGAAGAAGACTATACGTATGAAGAAAAAACCAAAGGCGTACAATTGACAGAGGAAGGTATCAATAAAGCAGAACGTTATTTTGCGATTGAGAATTTATTTGATCTTTCCAATGTGTCACTGATCCATCACATTAACCAGGCTTTGAAAGCTCACGCAGCGATGCACCGTGATACCGATTATGTGGTGGAAGAGGGAGATGTAGTCATCGTCGACCAGTTCACCGGCCGTCTTATGAAAGGCCGTCGTTACAGCGATGGTCTTCACCAGGCTATCGAGGCGAAAGAAGGACTGGAAATCCAGAATGAAAGCATGACACTTGCTTCGATTACGTTCCAGAACTTCTTCCGGATGTATGACAAGCTTGCTGGTATGACGGGTACAGCCAAAACGGAAGAAGAAGAATTCCTGAATATTTATAATATGAGGGTTATTGCTATTCCGACGAACAAGCCAATCATCCGTGATGACAAGGCTGACCTTGTCTATAAGACGACGGAAGGCAAGTTTAGAGCGGTTGTTGAAGAAATCAAGCAGCGCCATGAAAAAGGCCAGCCAGTACTTGTCGGTACGGTTGCTGTTGAAACGTCAGAATTGATTTCCCGCTACTTGAAAAAGGCAGGCGTACCTCATAATGTTTTGAACGCAAAAAACCATTTCAGGGAAGCGGAAATCATTGAAAATGCCGGTCAGAAAGGCGCCGTTACAATTGCAACCAACATGGCGGGCCGTGGAACGGATATCAAGCTCGGAGACGGTGTCGTTGAGCGAGGGGGGTTAGCGGTCATTGGTACCGAGCGACATGAATCCCGCCGAATTGATAATCAGCTCCGTGGACGTTCCGGTCGTCAGGGGGATCCTGGTATGTCCCTGTTCTATTTATCCATGGAAGATGAACTGATGCGCCGTTTCGGATCGGACAATATGCGTAACATGATGGATCGTTTAGGTATGGACGATAGCCAGCCTATTGAAAGTAAAATGGTTTCACGTGCCGTGGAATCAGCACAAAAACGAGTCGAGGGTAACAACTTTGATGCCCGTAAAACAGTGCTTTCTTATGACGATGTATTGCGTCAACAACGTGAAGTTATTTACAAGCAGCGCTTTGAAGTGCTTGACTCCGAGAATCTTCGTGGAATTATTGAAGAAATGATTCACTCCACGATTGAACGAACCGTCCAGGCTTATACAACGGATGAGCTCGATGAAAATTGGGAGTTAGATTCCATCGTCAAGTATATGCAGGCGAACCTGCTTCACGAAGGAGACGTGACTGAAGGCGAATTAAAAGGGAAAGAGCCGGAAGAAATGACCGAACTCCTGATGGAGAAAGTGAAGCAGCGTTATGACGAGAAAGAAACAGAGATGGAAGAAGGACAGATGCGTGAATTTGAACGGGTCATTTTACTTCGTACTGTCGACCAGAAATGGATGGATCACATCGATCAGATGGATCAGCTTCGTCAGGGTATTCATTTACGTGCTTATGGCCAAAACGATCCGCTTCGTGAGTATCAGATGGAAGGCTTCTCCATGTTTGAGCAAATGGTACAGAACATTGAAGAAGAAGTCTCCCGTTATGTGATGAAGGCCGAGGTCCGCAATAACCTCCAGCGGCAGGAGGTCGCCCAGGGGGCAAAAGCCGTTTCTGGCGGCGAGCAAAGCGAAGAAAAGAAAACACGAAAACCCTATGTGAAAAAAGAAGATGTTGGGCGTAACGATCCTTGCCCATGCGGAAGCGGCAAGAAATATAAGAACTGTCACGGCAGATAATGATTGGACACTCTCTCATCGGAGAGAGTGTCTTCCACTGTTCCAAGTACGTATTTCAATTAAGAGGTGATTGTTATGGATATGGCGGAAATTCGTCATGAATTAGACAATATGGCTAAGCGATTAGCGGACTTCAGGGGGTCTCTTTGACGCCGAACAAAAGAAGGCACGTATCGCAGAGCTTGAAGAAGAAATGACTGCCCCGAAGTTTTGGGACGATCAAAACACAGCTCAAAAAGTAATTAATGAGGTCAACGGTCTTAAAGAAATGGTCCATACACTGGAAGATCATGAAGAAACGCTTGAAAACCTGGAAGTTTCCTATGAACTGGTCAAAGAAGAAAATGATGAAGAGCTTGCGACAGAGTTGGAAGAAGATGTCAAGCAGCTGAATAAAGACTTGAACCAGTTTGAACTCAACATGCTGTTAAGTGAACCTTATGATAAAAATAATGCCATCCTGGAATTGCACCCTGGTGCTGGTGGTACAGAATCACAGGACTGGGCAAGCATGCTTTTACGTATGTATACCCGCTGGGCAGAACGAAAAGGATTCAAAGTGGAGACAATGGACTACTTACCTGGCGATGAAGCCGGCGTAAAGAGTGTTACGCTGATGATCAAAGGTCATAATGCATATGGTTATTTGAAAGCGGAAAAAGGGGTGCACCGCCTCGTCCGTATTTCCCCCTTTGATTCATCAGGGCGGCGCCATACTTCCTTTGTATCTTGTGAAGTAATGCCGGAGTTCGATGACCAAGTCGAAATTGATGTCAGGACTGAAGACTTGAAAATCGACACCTATCGTTCCAGTGGTGCCGGCGGTCAGCACGTCAATACGACGGACTCGGCAGTTCGAATCACGCATACACCGACCAACACTGTGGTGACCTGCCAGTCTGAACGTTCTCAAATCAAAAACAGGGAACAGGCGATGAAAATGTTGAAGGCAAAGCTTTATCAGCTGGAAATTGAAAAGCAACAGCAAGAACTGGATGAAATTCGCGGAGAGCAGAAAGAAATTGGCTGGGGAAGCCAAATCCGCTCCTATGTCTTTCATCCGTATTCTATGGTGAAAGACCACCGGACCAATCTGGATATCGGGAATACACAAGGGGTAATGGATGGGGATCTTGACCCATTCATCAACGCCTATCTTCGCTCGCAAATGAATTAACCACCCAAGACCTCGCTCTGATTTTTAGAGCGAGGTCTTTTTCTCGGGTAAACCATGAGGCGAATTATTTTATATGGTCCAGGAGTTATGGATGTGGGATGATCCTGTTTTTAGATTTCAATTACCTTTAACGGACCCATTAAATAAGTTTTTAGCTTGTTTATGATGAAAAATCTATCATTTCCACTTACAATATAAGAAGTATTTTGAAAGAGAGGAGGGACTTATGATGTCAAAAGATAGCGAATATTTTCGGATTGCTCACCGGGAAGCATGGATTGGTGTGGTGCTGGCAGTTTTCAATTTCATCTGGTGGTTCGGGTTTGCTTATGGGTTAGGAGGTAAATCTCCATCATCTTACCATTACATACTTGGTCTTCCGGCCTGGTTTTTCTATAGTTGTGTGTTGGGTTTTATTGTGATGGTAGTACTCGTTACGGTCGTGGTTAAGTTTTTATTTGTCGAAGTCCCGTTTGAGGAAGAGAAAGGGGAAGAGTCATGAATTGGTCTGTGATGATCCCTCTTATAATTTTTCTTATCCTGATTTTCGTGATTGGTTTCTGGGCAAGTAAATATGTAAGGATGACCGATTCTTCTTTTTTAGCAGAATATTTTCTCGGGGGACGGCAGCTGGGTGGATTAATTCTTGCGATGACCATGATTGCGACATACGGAAGTGCCAGCAGCTTCATTGGAGGTCCTGGAGTTGCCTACACGGAAGGGCTTGGCTGGGTACTGTTGGCCATGTCCCAAGTAGTCACAGGCTATTTTGTATTGATGGTTCTCGGTAAAAAATTTGCAATTATGAGCCGCAGGTATCACGCTGTAACATTGATTGATTTTCTAAAAGGGCGGTATCAGAGTAAATGGGTCGTACTGGTTTCAGCTTTCAGTATCATACTTTTTTTGTTTTCCGCCATGGCCGCACAATGGGTTGGTGGTGCGAGACTGATTGAATCGCTAACTGGTTTGAGTTATATATCGGCATTATTCATTTTTGCGGTCTCTGTTTTGATTTATGTCATCCTAGGCGGTTTTCGAGCGGTAGCTTTGACAGATACGGTCCAGGGGATTGTCATGCTGTTCGGTACGCTTGTCCTGTTGATTGCTACCATCATTGCGGGGGGCGGCATCGATAGTATCATGACGGATTTGCGGTCGGAAAACCCTAATTTGATTACGCCATTTGGAGCTGAGGGAACTCTTTCGGCAAGTTACGTATCTTCTTTTTGGATACTGGTAGGTGTGGGAGTGGTTGGTCTTCCTCATGTCACCGTTCGGGCGATGTCTTATAAAAATTCCAAAGCCATGCATCGGGCTTTGATCATTGGTACCATCGTGGTAGGTTTCATCATGCTCAACATGCATCTGATCGGGGTATTTGCACGTCCTATTCTGCCAGGCATTGAGGTTGGTGATAAGGTCATGCCATTGATTGCCCTAGAAGTTCTGCCAGCCTGGCTTGCCGGTGTGGTGCTGGCTGCTCCGATGGCGGCAATCATGTCCACAGTGGACTCCTTACTGCTGGTTGTCAGTTCAGCTGTCGTCAAAGATGTGTATTTGAATTATGTTGAACCGAAAGCTACTCATAAAAAGGTAAAGAAGCTTAGTTTTACTATTACTGCCTTGCTTGGAATACTCGTATTTTTAATGGCACTAAATCCTCCGGATTTATTGATATGGTTGAACTTATTTGCTTTCGGAGGTTTGGAAGCAGCATTCATCTGGCCGGTCATCATGGGACTTTACTGGAAAAAAGGGAATAAACATGGCGCTTTGGCTTCCATGTTAATCGGAATCCTTTCCTATATATTATTTCATCTTTACCTTCCAAACCTATTTGGATTACACACGGTAGTCGTACCGATCATTCTTTCACTGGCTGGCTATGTGGCTGTCAGTCTTGCTACCCAAAGAAGCGGTGAAGAATCATGGATACAAAGTTAATCAGTAGTTAAATGCACGGGCATTTGCTATGCTGAAAGAAAACATTTGTTGGGATGAGGCGATATAGTTATGAAGGTTAAAAAAGCGATTATACCGGCTGCAGGACTCGGTACCCGTTTTTTACCGGCCACGAAGGCGATGCCTAAAGAGATGCTTCCGATAGTAGATAAACCAACTATCCAATATATTGTCGAAGAAGCTATTGCATCTGGCATTGAAGACATCATTATTGTGACGGGAAAAGGCAAGCGGGCAATTGAAGATCATTTTGATCACGCGTTTGAGCTGGAGGAAAGTCTTTATAAAAGAGGGAAAATGGATCTTCTTGAAAAAGTAAAAGAGCCGGGAGAAGTGGATATCCATTATATCAGGCAAAAAGAACCGAAGGGACTCGGTCATGCGGTCTGGTGTGCGCGAAAGTTCATTAGCAATGAACCGTTTGCGGTTCTCCTTGGCGATGATATTGTCCAAGGAGAAACCCCGTGTTTGAAGCAGTTGATTGAACAATACGAACAAAAAGAATCCTCCATTATCGGTGTTAAACAAGTACCAGAAGAGGAAACTTCCCGTTATGGTATCATTGCACCGAAGTCACAAGGTGGCAGGAGCTACGAAGTGGAGAGTTTTATTGAAAAGCCTCCAGCTGGACAGGCGCCTTCTAATCTTGCTATTATGGGTCGATATATCCTTACTCCGGAAATACTGGATTTGCTGGCAGACCAGGGGGAAGGAACAGGCGGTGAAATACAATTGACAGATGCGATTGGGCGATTGAACAGCTTCCAAGGTGTTTACGCCTATGAATTTGAAGGCAAGCGTTTTGACGTGGGTGATCAATTCGGTTTCATCCGAACGACTATCGAAATGGCTTTGAACAGGGACGACATGCACGAAGATATCATGGAACTATTGAAAAAAATCGTAGATGAAGAATCACTACAAATGTAAAAAATTCTTGCTGGAGGGACGAATATCCCTCCAGCTTTGTTTTTATCCCAGTTACTGTCCAGTTGCTTTTATGCGCTTTACCGTGTTAATACGTTATTTTATTGTCGTTTACAGCGTGTGCTTCCAGTGTTATACTCCTATCTCGTGAGCGATAGATAATGGAGAATAGAAGGATTATTACTGTGCAGAATGAACATACATGAGGTGGATAGTAATGATGATGATGGCAAATCGATACCGCAGGGAACCTATGCCGGGTATACTGCGGCATTTTTTGGAATATAGCTTTGTGATAATCGGATCTTTTTTTGTGGCTTTAGCATTTAACGTCTTTTTACTTCCTAACAATATTGCATCAGGTGGGGTTGCCGGCATCAGTACCATCACAAAAGGAGTCTTCGGCTGGGAGCCAGGCCTGGTGCAAGGTTTATTGAACGTACCCTTATTCATTACAGGGGTAATCATACTTGGTAAAAACTTTGGACTGAAATCTTTTGTCGGAACACTTATTCTTCCGCTTTTCGTTTACCTGACAAGCGGGTTGTCACCAGCTACGCCAAATCCTTTATTGGGAGCTATTTTCGGAGGCATGGGCGTGGGGCTGGGCCTTGGCATTGTTTTTCGTGGCAGAGCCTCGACTGGAGGAATTGATTTAGCAGCTCAAATCATTCATAAATATACGCACCTGCCGTTGGGAATAAGCTTAGCAATGCTTGATGGTATGATTGTTACTACTTCAGCCGTTGTTTTCTCCGTGGAAGAGGGTTTATATGCATTGATCGGTTTGTTTGCTACCAGCAGGACCATCGATTTTGTACAAGTTGGCCTGAACACTTCAAAAAATGTCATGATTATATCCGAGAATGTCGAAGAAGTACGAGCAGCGATTTTGAATGAAATTGATCGTGGAGTCACAGTGCTTGAAGGTTCAGGCGGATACACGGAACAAAGCCGAAAAGTGATCATGTGTGTGGTCCAGCAGAACGAATTCATCAAATTGACACAAACTGTTAAAATGATTGACCCGGAGGCATTTGTTGTGGCAATGAACGCCACAGAGGTTCTAGGCAAGGGTTTTAAAACTTCCTGAATTGGTTATAATATTCTTGATGGTGTATACGCTATCATAAAACTACTTCGATTGGGGGAGTAAAGAAATGAAGAAAGCGTTAATGGCTGTACTTTTTGGTTCTGCGCTAGTGCTCGGAGCATGCGGTGGCGGCGGAGATGAAGGCGCTGAAGAGAATGGCGGCGGCGATGCCGGTACAGAAGAAAACGGTGGCGGCGGTGAAGTTGACACTGCAGCTGCTGAACAGGCTTTTCAGGAAAGCTGCGCAAGCTGTCATGGCGGTGATCTTTCTGGTGGTGCGGGCCCTTCTCTCAAAGAGGTTGGATCCAAGTATTCCAAAGAGGAAATTCTTGAAATCATCAAGAACGGAAAAGGTTCTATGCCTGCCGGGCAAGCTACTGGTGAAGATGCAGAGATGATTGCTGGCTGGTTAGCTACTCAAAAGTAAAAAAGGTAATACTTAACAAAGAAGCTTGAGCACTTGCTCGAGCTTTTTTGTGTTTTTTACAATGAAAACCGCCAGCATCATTTGTCGATTCGTGGCTAATATTGCAATTTTGTTAAGCAATAAGTCAATTTGAAATGAAAATGTAATAATTTTGTGTCATAAAAAGGCGAATGATGATGTTATAATGTTTATGGTTATCCAGCAGAATTCAGATTTGGTAAATATATGCTTAAGCAACAGGAGAATTACAACAAAGGAAAATAAAGGTGATTTTTATATGATAGAAATGCAATCTGTTTATAAGACGTATCCAAATGGGGTTACGGCTTTGAATGGAATAGATGTACATATAGCTCAAGGCGAGTTTGTATATGTAGTAGGTCCAAGCGGGGCTGGGAAGTCGACGTTTACACGATTGATGTTCCGTGAAGAGAAACCGACCAAAGGCACCGTATTAGTGAACAATATTAATCTTTCTAAATTAAAAGAAAGGAAAATCCCTAAACTTCGCCGCCAAATCGGCGTGGTGTATCAGGATTTCCGTTTACTTCCTAAACTATCAGTCTATGAAAACATCGCTTTCGCACTTGAAGTGATAGAAGAGTCGCAAAAAAACATTCGAAAGCGGGTCATGGATGTATTAGACCAGGTTCGGCTGAAAAACAAGGCACGGTTTATTCCGGACGAGTTGTCGGGTGGTGAACAGCAGCGGGTATCGATTGCTCGTGCTATCGTCAATTATCCGAAGCTGCTGATTGCCGACGAACCTACAGGAAACCTTGATCCTGAAACCTCATGGGAAATCATGAGCATCTTAGAGGAAATAAATGCATCAGGAACTACCGTAGTGATGGCTACTCATAGTAAAGATATTGTCGATAAAATGAGAAAACGGGTCATAGCCATTGAAGATGGATTGGTAGCGCGTGATGAACACCGGGGTGAGTACGGTTATGAAGCTTAGGACAATGGGCAGACATTTTCGTGAAGGCAGCAAGAGTGTATGGCGTAATGGCTGGATGACTGTTTCATCCGTCGGGGCAGTAACCACCACACTGCTACTTGTCGGTGTATTCCTTGCATTGATGTTGAATTTAAATCAAATCACGCAGGAAGTTGAAAAGGATGTAGAAATTAAAGTATTGCTGGATCGGACACTTCAGGATGATCAGGATATCAACCGTGTCGAAAAAGAGTTGAAGTCGATTTCAGATGTAAGAAGTGTCAAGTTTTCTTCTAAAGAGAAGGAACTGGAGCAGTTGATTGAAAGTATGGGCGACGAAGGGAAAGCCTTTGAACTATTTGACCAAAGCAACCCACTGAAAGATGCTTTTGTGGTGAAACCTTCAGATCCCACCGAGACCATAGCGGTAGCGGATAAGATCAAAAGCATTAAAGGAGTTTCAGAAGTCAACTACGGAGAAGAAATCGTCCAAAGACTTCTTCAGTTCAATGAATATGCACGGACCATCGGTCTGGCTTTAATTATTGCGCTCGTATTTACGGCTATATTCCTGATTTCCAATACGATTAAAATCACAATTATTGCCCGTAAAAAAGAAATAGGCATTATGAAGCTGGTTGGAGCGACAAACGGTTTCATTCGCTGGCCATTTTTCATTGAAGGAATGCTTCTGGGAGTTCTCGGGGCTATCATCCCGATTACGGCAGTTGTATCAGGTTATTATTACTTGTATTACAAGCTGAGAGATAAAATTCAATTCGAGTTTATCCAGCTGCTTCCTTTCGATCCATTTGCATGGCAGCTTTCTTTATTGATTCTCGGCATCGGAGTGTTTATTGGAATCTGGGGAAGCGTCATGAGTGTACGTAAGTTTTTGAAAGTATAACGATAATTATATTATCCGGTGTATTAGATAGAAAAACATGATTTGAATAGTTAAAATTTGGGGAGGAACCAGGAGATGAAGAAGTTTTTCACTGTCTTAACTACAGTAATGGTGACAGCAACCACTCTTTTCTCAACAGGTGAAGTATTCGCCAACAGTGAACTGGAAGAAATTAAGAAAGAACTGAACCAATTAGAACAAGAAAAGGGAAATATAAATTCCGATAAAGCTTCTGTCAGAGATGAAAAAAGTAAAACAGAAGACAAGATAGAGAAGAACCTTGCAGAGCAGGCAGACACAGAGGAACAGATTGCTGCTTTGGATCGGAAACTATCAGATACACAGGAAAAGCTGAACGCCAAACAAGCTGAAATCAAAAAAACGGAAGAAGAAATCGCTAAATTAAAAGAAGAGATCAAAGCATTGAAGAAACGTATTGCCAAGCGTGAAGAAGTATTGACGGATCGCTTGAAATCCCTTCAAAGCAACGGAGGAAATGTAAGCTACTTAGAGGTTCTTTTAGGAGCACAGGACTTTGGTGATTTTCTGGACAGGGCCAGTGCGGTAACTACAATCATGGACCAGGATAAAAACATCATGGATACCCATATTGCAGAAAAGAAAGAACTGGAAGAGAAGAAAAAACAAGTAGAAGAAAAGATGAAGCAGCTGAAAGCACAGAAAAAACAGCTGGAAGATTTGAAAGCGCAACTTGATAGCCAGAAAAAAGAAAAGAAAGAGCTATTAAAGAAACTGGAAAAGCAGCATGAATCCCTGCATGAACATAAAATGTCACTGGAAGAAGAAGAGAAAGTATTAAGAGACCAGGCTGCTGCAATCGAAAAAGCAATGCAGCAGGCAGGTCAAAAGAAAAGCCAAATTGAACAGGAAATTGCCCGTCAAAAAGAATTAGAGCGTCAGGCACGACTGAAAAAACAACGTAAAAAAGAAGAAGCCGCACGTAAAGAGCGTGAGCGTTTAGAGGCGTTGCAAGCACAGCAGGAAGAGAGCCAGCCACAACAGACTTCAGCCAGTGCAAGCAGCAGCTCAGGTGGCAGCGGAATCTTCAGCTGGCCTGCATCCGGGCGTTTAAGCTCCGGTTATGGCACGCGCAGTTTAGGCAACCATTTAGGAATTGATATTGCCAATGGTACCGGCACTCCAATCAGTGCAGCTGCAGCTGGAACAGTTACGCGTTCTTCCTATTCCAGCAGTTATGGTAATGTTGTATATATCTACCATCCGCAGTATAATAAGACTACCGTATATGCGCATATGTCCAGCCG
The DNA here is from genome assembly GCF_000496835.1 of Thalassobacillus devorans MSP14. Taxonomy (GTDB): domain Bacteria; phylum Bacillota; class Bacilli; order Bacillales; family Halobacillaceae; genus Thalassobacillus; species Thalassobacillus devorans_B. Next base: position 242,990 of record NZ_KI543237.1, on the reverse strand, counting down.
TGCTGTTTCCCTTGGTCAGTCCGTAGGTAACGGGCAGAATATTGGAGCTATGGGTAATACCGGACAATCTTTCGGCAGCCATTTACACTTTGAAGTACACAATGGTTCATGGAGCCATAAAGGCGGCATCAATCCAATGCCATACCTTAATTAAATAAATCATGGTATTACCAGGACATGCAGTTCATAAACTATAATAGAAAAAGGCATCGCACAATTCGGTGTGATGCCTTTTTCTGCAATTACGAGCTACCCCATGGAATTTCTAATGATAGAGGGTGAAAATGATGAATTTGAAAAAAAGTCATGTCGTCATTCTGCTGGTGGCCGCGTTGCTGCTTGGAGCTGCCGGTTCGTTTTTTGGCATTAAGCTTGCTCAATCAGAACCAGGCGAGCCTGCGGATAACAGTGGACAAACCGATCAAAAAGCAGAAAGCTTTGCTGACTTGAGTGAAAGTGAGCGCCAAAGTATATTAGAGAAGTTCGCAGCTTCTAATGGGAAGAATGGCAACGGTTCAGCAGACATGAAGAAAGTGGAGCAGGCCTATAATATCATCCAGGAAAATTATGTGCAGGATGTAGAAAAAAAGCAGCTGATTGAAGGTGCGATACAGGGGATGCTCGAAACCCTGGACGATCCATATAGTGTATATATGGATAAAGAAACAATGAAGCAGTTCGATCAATCCATAGAATCTTCATTTGAAGGAATTGGTGCGGAAGTCAGCATGGTCGATGATAAGGTGACGATTGTAGCTCCTATCAAAGGTTCACCTGCTGAAGAAGCAGGCTTGAAACCGAATGATCAGATTCTTGCAGTAGATGGAGAAAGTGTAGAAGGTCTTGATCTATACGAAACTGTTTTGAAAATCAGAGGGGAAAAAGGCACAGAAGTAAGTTTGAAAATTGACCGGCCAGGTGTTTCCGACCCGCTTACCATAAAAATTGTCCGCGACGATATCCCTCTGGAAACCGTGCATTCTGAAATAAAAGAAGTAGACGGCCAAAAAGCGGGAGTAATTGAAATTACCTCTTTTTCAGAAAAGACCTCTGATGAGTTCAAAAAAGCCTTGGATGAATTAGAAAGTAAAGGCATGGAAGGTTTAATCATAGATGTACGAGGAAATCCTGGCGGTTTATTTACGGATGTGCAGGAAATCTTAAAGAATTTTATCCCAGATGATGTACCATATGTACAAGTCGAAGATAAAAATGGGAAAAAAGAACGTTATTACTCCAATACAGAAAAAAAGAAGGATTATCCCGTAACGGTACTTATGGATGAAGGCAGCGCATCAGCATCCGAAATATTGGCGGCTGCCATGAAAGAAGCTGGCGGTTATGAACTGGTCGGTGAAACTACTTTTGGTAAAGGTACGGTCCAACAGGCAATTCCAATGGGGGATGGCAGTACGATAAAAATAACCTTGTATAAATGGTTGACTCCTGAAGGGAACTGGATCCATGATAAAGGCGTCAAACCAACCATTAAAGTAAAGCAGCCTGCATATTTTTATACGAATCCAGTGGAAATAGAGAAGCCGCTGAAATTCGATCAAAATAGTGAAAAAATAAAAAATATCCAGTTGATGCTGAAAGGTCTCGGTTATGAATTAGCACGTACGGATGGATATTTTGATAAGAGTACAGAAGAGGCCGTCGAGAAATTCCAGAAAGAGGAAGGTCTTGAAGTGACTGGCGTGATCGATCAGAAAACGGGTGGTTCTATTGAATCTAAAATAGTGGAACTGATCCGCGACGAGAAGAACGATAAACAAATGGAAAAGGCCCTGGAGGTTTTATTCCAGCAGTAAAGCAGGATTTAACAAATGTATAGCGAATTATATCCGTAGTCACTGACTGCGGATATTTTTCTGCTTACATAAGGAGGTATGAATAGTGGAAGTCTGGCTGCAAGAGTTAGCGAATGTTGGAAAAAGATTATTAACGCTACCGCTTTTTTACTGGTTTTTTATATTCGGTATTATCATTTCTATTAAGAGAATTACCATTGAGAGAAGTATGTTCGGTATCCGCGTCTTTGATATATTTGCCGAGATGAAGGGTACCTGGAAGGTTGGTTTTTCTGCTGGTGGACTCTTATCTGTCGTTATGATTGGAGCTGGAATCGTCATACCTTTTCCGGTTATTTTACTGATCAGCACGGTGATTTTGATAGTAAGCTTGACAATGCGCCTTGATTTTTTGTCAGCAGCTTATACATTTGCTATCAGTTATGGTCTCATTTTTTCGCTACAAGAATTTTCACTCCCTATTTTGCCTGATAGATGGGAGAATATGATTGACAGTGTATCATTGACTGCGGTTGGTGTGCTGATGGCAGTAATATTATTAGTAGAATCTTTATGGATGTTAAGGTTAAGTCAAAAAGAGACCTTCCCTGAATTAATAGCTGGGGCACGAGGGAAGTGGATCGGACAACATCGCTTAAAAAAACTTGGCTTAATTCCTTTTTTTGTACTAATTCCTGGCGGGGCTATCTCATCGTTTCTACCATGGTGGCCGCTACTTGACATAGCTGGAAGTGGTTACGGGTTAATGGTGGTTCCTTTGATGGCTGGCTTTGAACTTAGAACTAAAGGGCAGCATCCTGTGGCAGCTGCGAAAAAGGCAGGGACGGGTTTGTTTATGGTTGCCTTAATGGTGTCGGCCCTTATTATTGCAAGTTATTGGTGGGAGTGGCTGGCTTTCGTTGCAATTGGAGTTGCGGTCATCGGTAAAATGCTCGTCAGCATGCTCCATCGAATCCGTGATAATAGGCGTACTTACTTTTCTGCCAATGATGATGGTTTGAAGGTACTTGGGGTGATTAAAAACAGCCCGGCTGCTCAGATGGGGGTAGAAGTAGGAGATCAGATTGAGCGTGTTAACCAAAGAAAAGTGACAAATGAAGATGAGTTCTATTACGCTTTACAGGTGAATCGGGCACTGTGTAAAATCGAAGTCCGAGATAGCAGAGGAGAAATCCGTTTCTCCCAACGTGCCATGTATGAGAACGACCCACATGAGTTAGGCTTGTTATTTGTGAAAGAAAATGTAAGAAGAAAAGCGGCATCCCATTAAAATCAATAGAAAAATGTCTTCAGCAACCAGAGCGTATAAGAATGGAGTTAATTTTAATTAACAGAACTTTTAATTCTCCGTGTTCATGACATATAAGCTCCCTTTTCCTGAAGACTCAGTTTCGAGATTATAGGTAGCGATTATGGCGGCTGGGAAAACGGATCGCTTTCCGTGGGCATGTGGTGAGCTTCCTCAGGCTTCGCCTTGCGGGATCTCACCGCTCATGTTCATCCCACAGGAGTCTCACCGTTTTCCTGGCCGCCATATGATTGTAAGAATCTCGAAACACCTATCAAGAATGGTGTGCTTTTGAAGCAGAAAATATGACCAATTCGGCATAGAGACAGGGTTTTTCTCAAATTCAGGTAAGGAAATTCAAAAGAGATTTCGATAATCTCATGTGGCAAGGGGCGTAGGGGAAGGTTGAGACTCCTGCGGGAAAGGATAGACTGGCAAGACCCCGCAGAGCTTTAGCTCGAGGAGGCTTGCCGGCTTCCCCGCGGAAAGCGAATCCTTCCCCAACGCCCCTAAACTCGACCAAACATCTCGAAATCAAGTCTTCCATAATCCGGCCATTTTATTGAATAAGTTTCTTGTAAGAAATCAACAATACACCGCCTGATTTTTAAAGAATATATGGTTATTTCTATGATGTCCGTACTATTTATGGGGCATCTTTTTTTGCTACTACCTTTATAAAACCTTTATAGGAAAATGCATGGTTTCTGCAAAATTAACTACTAATATGAAACTGTCATAAAAAGGGGTGGTACCGTTAATGTATGAGATTTTGAACTGGGTCAGCAGGGTGGTAATGGAACCGGTTATCCGGTTTTCATACAGTGTACAGGAGTGGCCGTTATTATATACGCTGGTGCTTGGACTTGTAGGTGCAGCTGCTCCATGTCAATTGACAGGCAATATTGGCGCCATCACCATATATGGTAATCGATCACTACGTGAAAAAGTACCATGGGGTTCTGTTGGAATGTTCATGATTGGGAAAATCATCGTTTTCTCAGGACTTGGATTTATCTTCTGGTGGCTCGGCAGGGACATCTTCCAGAACTTACAAGCCATGTTTCCCTGGATGAGAAAAGCGATAGGGCCTTTATTAGTAATGATCGGCATCTACTTATCAGGTCTGATTAAATTCAATAAGACGGTGACCTTACTTAAATTACCGGAAAGCCTAACGAGTCGGCATTCACCATGGGGCAGCTTTTTCCTGGGGGTTGGATTTACACTGGCTTTTTGTCCGACCATGTTCGTGTTGTTTTTCTTTACATTGATGCCAATTGTAGTAGCGACACCTTATGGCAGCATTATGCCCCTGGTTTTCGGTGTAGGCACTTCCATTCCCCTGTTGATCTTCATCGGTTTGATTGCTTATTTTGGGTTAAGTGGTAACCTATTAAGAAAAGGCCGCCGTGTCGGTACTATAGTACAGCGGATTGCTGGTATATTATTAATCATCGTTGGAATTTTAGATACATGGACGTATTGGTAGAATAAAGAATAGAGGCTGTTATTATGCTGAATAAACTCTCATTGAAAGTGGCATTGATATTTTTTGTGTTCATTATGATTGTAGAGGTGCTGCTTTTTTCAGTACTTTATACTAATCTCGTTTCCAATCAGGTGGATGAGGTGTTAGAAGGGTTGCTTGCCCGAGGGAGCAGCCATAGAGACGTGCTGGAAAAAAGTTTCGATGACATCACCTTGAATCATGTGTCTCTGATGGAAACAGAAGCTGCTACTGATGTCATCATTACAGGGAAAAATGGAGAAGTCCTTTCTAAATCTACAGAAGCTACAAATGAAATTATTCAGCTGATTGAGCATGAAAACACTATCAGTCATGATGGCAAGGTCATTGAAGATAGATGGCGAACTGCTCCTTATATTGCAACAGTGTCTCCTATAGTCATAGAGGGGGAATTAGTAGGTCACGTTTATATGTTTTCTCCTTCTGACGCTGTTCAAAGCGTGGTGAATGAGCTAACCAGACAATTCGTCATCATCGGCTTGCTTACGGTTTTGTTGACAATTATTACAATATTTATTTTAACAAGATTCCTAACCTTGCCTTTGATTCATATGAAACAAGTAACAGAACGGATGAGCACAGGCGAAACTGACATTTCACTTGAAGCAACCAGCCGTAAAGATGAATTGGGGGAGCTTGCCAGCGCTATCCAGACATTAGCCAGAGAACTAGAGCATTTGAAACGGGATCGTAATGACTTTTTAGCGAATATCGCTCATGAATTGCGGACTCCGCTTACTTATATAAAAGGATACGCTGATATTGCAGGCCGAAGCAGTTTATCCCTGGAAGAACGGGGACATTACCTGGATATTTTAAAGGAAGAGTCTGAACAATTGACCTTATTGGTCAAAAACCTTTTTGCCTTGGCTAAAATGGATCAAAACCAGTTTTCCATCGTTCCGGAAAGAGTGAAGCTGTGTGAGTCATTGGAGAAGGTAGTAAAACGACTGCATCCAGTATTTGAAGAAAAAAAGGTGAAGCTTGACTTAAATTGCCCTATGCATGTTATAGCACTTGTGGATCCGGAACGTTTCCAACAAGTTATGCTTAACTTGTTGGATAATGCCTTAAAACATTCCCCAGCTGGAGCAACAATAGGTATTTTATCAGAAATGTATCAGGGGAAAGCTGTGGTGGAGGTAAGTGATGAAGGGAGCGGCATTCCGGAAGAGGAATTACCATTTATCTTTGACAGGTTATACCGTGTAGACAAATCCCGGTCCAGGGCAAGTGGCGGCTCGGGGTTGGGGTTGGCGATTGTTAAAGAAATCATCCGGCTGCATGACGGTAAAATAACTGTGAATAGCAGCCTTGGGCAAGGAACGACTTTTAGGATGGAGCTGCCGGGAGGGGAAAAGTAATGACAAAAGCTTTATTAGTAGACGATGAACAACGGATGCTTGATCTGCTACGGCTATATCTGGCACCTGAAGGATTTCATTGTGAACAGGCTTCCTCTGGAGAAGAAGCGGTGGAAAAGGTAAGTAAAATTTCGTTTGACATCGTCCTTTTGGATATCATGATGCCGGGAATGAGTGGCTGGGAGGTTTGCGAATCAATTAGGGAAATCTCTGAAGTGCCTATCATCATGGTGACAGCTCGGGAGCAAAAGGAGGATATCGTCAAAGGATTGAAGCTGGGAGCGGATGACTATATAACCAAGCCGTTTGATGCGGATGAGCTGATTGCCAGAATGGAAGCCTTATTAAGGAGAACCGGGAAAGAAAACAGTGTAGAAATTGATGGCCTTAAGTGGGATGGAGACAATCATCAACTTACATATCAGGGAAAGCCTATCAAATTGACACCGAAAGAATTTGCGGTCATTGGATATATGATGAAGCATCCGAATCGAGTTTACGACCGTCATCAATTGATTGAACTGATCTGGGGGTTTGACTCTGATACAGAAGGAAGAACCATCGATTCCCATGTCCGTAATATGCGGGAAAAAATAAGACAGTCCGGATTTCCGATCGATGACTATTTTCAAACGGTATGGGGTGTCGGCTATAAATGGATACAACCCTCGAAAAGTTAATAAATTTGTCACGTCTTCTCAATGATTTCTCCATAATTACAGGATAAAGTGAAAGTAAGAAAGGAGGGATGGTTGTGAAGCGGAAATTGTTGGCAGGGATAACAGCTATGACTTTAGTACTGGGGCTTGGTAATGTCGTTTTGGCTCATGGGGATGGACCAGGACAAGGATCAGGGCAAGGATTCTGGCAGGGAAGCTTTGAAGAAATGCTTCCTTTTATGAAAGAAATGCATCCGGACTTCAATGATACACAATTGGAAGACATGTACCAGGATTGCCATGGCCAAAACAGCCCGAACGGACCAGGTAATACCGACAGAGGAATGATGAATAATTTTTAAATTAGAAGAATGGGATAATCCCCATTCTTTCTTCATTAAAATGTCAGACAGTTGATTTATTGGACTGTCTTTTTTCATATACATTTATGATTAGAATAATACCCACCGTGGAATGGGTATAATATGAAGATGAAAAAGGAGCGAGATATTTATGATGAATGGCGGTGGGATGAACGGAGGGATGGGAGGTTTTTTTGGCTTTGGATTTATTTGGATTCTGATCATCATTGCTATTATTGCTATAGTAATTTGGATGATGAAACCAGGTACCAGTAATAAGCCGGACCATACCTCGAATACTAAACCTCTGGATACATTGAAAGAAAGATTAGCGAGAGGAGAAATTTCGGAAGAAGAATACGATCGTTTAAAACGTAAATTAGAAGAATAATCCAGAAGAAAGGAGCATCATGATGGCTGATAAAGACAAACAGAAAGAAAATAATCAGAATCATCTTCTCGAGCAAGAAGAGCATGTTAATCATGAACATCACGATGATCAGCATCATCATGAAGGACATGAAGAGCATGGACATGAAGAGATTGGACATCATGAGCACCATGAGCACCATGAAGGGCATGAAGGCGGCCATGATCATCATGATCACGACCATGGAGACATGGTAGCTGATTTTAAGAAACGATTTTACATTTCATTACTATTAACCGTGCCGATTTTAATACTATCTCCAATGATCCAGGGTTTCCTCGGTGTGGATTGGAGCTTTCCATTTGATCAATGGATTTTATTCGGTCTTTCTACCATTGTATTTTTCTATGGTGGCTGGCCATTCCTTACCGGCGGTCTCAGTGAATTGAAGCAGAAAAACCCTGGTATGATGACTTTGATCGGATTAGCGATTTTCGTGGCTTATGGTTACAGTTCACTCGTCGTATTCGGGTGGAGCGGAAAGAATTTCTTCTGGGAGCTGGCAACGCTTATCGATATCATGCTATTAGGTCATTGGATCGAAATGCGTTCCATCATGGGAGCTTCCAATGCTCTGGAAGAATTGGTCAAGCTGATGCCGAATGAAGCGCACCGTGTCAAAGAAGATGGTGAAACAGAGGATGTTGCTGTTTCTAAGTTGAGCACTGGTGATATCGTTTTAGTAAAACCAGGTGAAAAAATCCCGGTAGATGGTGTCATTACTGAAGGAAAATCAGCTATTGATGAATCGATGCTGACCGGGGAATCCATGCCTGTAGAAAAAAATGTCGATGAAGAAGTTATCGGAGGCGCAGTCAACCAGGAAGGCTCCCTTAAAATCGAGGTTCAGAAGACAGGAGATGACACTTATCTTTCTCAAGTCATCACCTTAGTAAAAGAAGCCCAGGAATCGAAGTCGAAAGCCCAGGACTTAGCGAACCGGGCGGCAAAATGGTTATTTTATATCGCCTTAGCTTCTGGCTTCGGCACTTTGTTCATCTGGCTCGCGTTAGGCTATGCGTTCGATGTCGCCCTGGAGCGGATGGTTACAGTCATGGTCATTACTTGTCCCCACGCGCTTGGACTGGCTGCACCGCTTGTGGTAGCTGTTTCAACTTCAATTTCTGCAAGAAAAGGCTTATTAATCAGGAACCGTACCAATTTTGAAGGGGCACGTGAGTTGAATGCCGTTGTCTTTGATAAAACCGGTACCCTGACAAAAGGGGAGTTCGGTGTTACTGACATTATTCCTGCAGGCTCTCATGACGAAGAAGAAGTCCTGCTATGGGCTGCGAGTGCCGAACAGAACTCCGAGCATCCACTTGCAGAGGGCGTGCTTCACAAAGCCCAGGAAAAAGAATGGAAGCTGAAAGAAGTATCAGATTTTGAATCGATGACAGGCAAAGGCCTGAAAGGAACGGTAGAAGGTAAAGAAGTACTCGTAGTCAGTCCCGGTTATGTCAATGAGCGTTCGTTTGACTATGATAAGGACCAATTCAATTCCCTTTCTGAAAAAGGAAAAACGGTTGTCTTCGTAGTGGTCGAAGATGAATTGATGGGTATGATCGCGTTAGCAGATATGGTCAGAGATACTGCCAAAGATGCCATATCTGAATTGAAAGCAATGAACATCCACCCGATTATGCTGACAGGTGATAATCAAAAGGTAGCAGATTGGGTGGCAGAACAGGTAGGAATTGATGAAGTCTATGCAGAAGTACTTCCGCATAACAAATCTGACCAGGTTAAAAAAATCCAGCAGAAAGGCTGGAAGGTTGCCATGACAGGAGATGGTGTCAACGATGCTCCTGCTCTGGCTACAGCTGACTTAGGAATTGCTATCGGGAGCGGTACGGATGTGGCAATGGAAACAGCTGATGTGGTATTAGTAAAAAGCAATCCAAAAGACGTAGTAAGTATCATAGATCTATCGAAGAAAACGTACCGGAAAATGGTACAGAATTTATGGTGGGCAGCTGGCTATAACATTATTGCCATTCCACTTGCGGCGGGCGCGCTCGCATTTATGGGGCTAATATTAAGTCCTGCTGTCGGGGCAGTACTGATGAGTCTGAGCACCGTCATTGTGGCAATCAACGCCAAACTATTAAAAGCTTAATAAGAGAGGCTGTGTGAGAGTTATTCTTGCACAGCCTTTCATGTTTTATTTACAAAATCTGCACGATATCTGCACTGTTTTCGGGTATTAATTGTACAGTCAGAAAAAATGATGAGGTGAAGCAAGATGAACAGGAAAATTATCGGGTCGGTCAGTATTCTTATATTATTAGGCATAGGGGTCGTTCTATTTTTTAACTCCCCCTTTTATAACAACAACAGCAGCCAGTCTTTACCTGAAGGGATTTTGGAAGAGGAAGGGACAAGTATTTTAGATATAGGCAACCAGGAGGCTGGAGATCGATCCGTAAAAACATTCGATCTGACAGCTCAAGAGACGGAATGGGAGTTAGGAAATGGTGAAACTGTGAACGCATGGACATATAATGGGACAGTGCCAGGGGAACCTTTGCGTGTGACGGAGGGAGACTTCGTAAGAATCAATCTGAAAAATGAGCTGGATGTCCCTGTTACTATTCACTGGCATGGGGTTCTGCTGCCAAATAAAATGGATGGTGTTCCAGGTCTGACTCAAAATGCTGTGCAGCCGGGCGAAACGTTTACGTACGAATATATTGCTGAGGACGCAGGCACCTATTGGTATCACTCCCACCAGCACAGTTCCACACAGGTGGATAAAGGTTTGTATGGCTCCCTGGTGGTTGAGGAAAAAGAAAAAGAATATGACCGCGATGAATTTTACATCCTTGACGAATGGGCTGTTAATCAAGAAAAACGAGATATGTCCAATATGGGCGGTATGATGATGGGGGCCATGTCCGGCGATGGGGAAGCTGATACACAGCAAATGTACGATACTTTCACCGTTAATGGAAAATCAGGAGAAGGCATTGATCCACTTGTGATCAAAGAAGGGGAGACGGCACGGCTCCGTTTCGTAAATGCAGGCTTCCAACAGCACCAGTTAGTTTTCCCAAAGGGTTCGATGAAAGTAATCGCCAATGATGCAGAAAAGGTAAATGGAAAGAAAGGTTCTTCAAATGTATTGGAAATTGCTCCAGGAGAGCGAATAGATGTCGAATATACGAAACAAAATAGTGAATCAGAAGTCATTGCACAAAAAACAAATATTGAAAATGCAGAAGAAATGAGAATACCCGTGGTGACAAAAGAAAATGCTGATCATCCATCTGACCAGATAAATATTGCTTCAAGCTCCGAAATAGCCACGGGTGTTACTTATGGAAGTGAAGAATTGATTTTTGAAGAGACACCTGACCCTGATGTCACATACAATATGGATTTAAGTATGGGAATGAATATGGGCCAAGGAATGGCCTTTCAAATCAACAATGAAGTTTTCCCGGAAACCCCTCCCATCAAAGTAGAAAATGGTGATATCGTAAAAGTGAACATTACGAATTCTGGAAGAATGAACCACCCGATGCACTTACATGGCCATAGGTTCCAGGTCGTATCTAAAAATGGAACGGCTTTAGACAATCCTATCGTCAAAGACCTGATACATGTAAAGCCTGGTGAAGAATATACGGTATATTTTAAAGCGAATAACAAAGGTGAATGGCTGTTTCATTGTCATGATAACAACCATGCAGAACGCGGTATGGTAACGATTGTCGATTACCAGGGAGTTTATTCTCCATTTGAACTTGGTGGAAAGTATGAAAACCATCCACAATAACTATGAGAACTGAATAAAGGATAAAAGACTGTCTCACTATAGTGGCTAGACAGTCATTTTTAAAACCTAGTAATGTTAAAATAAGAGCAAAATGAAACAACCCCTGAAGAAATTTTATATTCTTCAGGGGTTGTTTTTCTATTCCATTGGCTCAAAGTTAGAGCTTGGTTTGGCTGCATGCGTACCATGCATAGATGCCATCATCTCTTTGATTTCTGTGTTTGTCATTTCCGGTTTTACTTCTTCCATCGCTTTCTTTACTTGGCCATAATTGACTTGAGCATTAGTTTCCTGCATCATTTCACGCATTTCTTTCATCATTTCCATGTGCTGTTCACTATTGACTTTTGGTTGCTCGCTATCACTATGTGCCTGTACCCCAGTTACTCCACTTGTAGCAGCAATTCCTAAAGATAATACGCCAATTACGAATTTTTTCAAAGTAATCATCTCCTATTTTCAGGGCTTTCTGGGTCCAATAATACCGTACCCGGTTTTTGGTAATGGTTAAACGATATTAGAAAAAATTAAAGCTATATTATTGTTATTTATTCGGAGAAAGAATCAGCCTTCGCATAATCGTGGTCATCAGGAATTCTTCACTTTCAATTTTCATCCCTGCTTTTTGGATATTATCCATCGTTTTCCGATTTATATTTGCTCCTACAATGTGCAGGCCAATCGGGTTTAAAAAATCCATCATTTTTCCGGCAAGTTCATTTTCACTACGCATATGCTCCAGCATGATGATTTTTCCATCGGGTTTGATGACCCTTCGAATTTCTTTTAAGCCTTGTACGGGGTCTGGCACAGAGCAAAAAACGCAGGTAGAGACTACGGTGTCGAATGTATTGTCCTGGAATTCCATCTGCTGTGCATCCATTTCCAGCAACTTGAAATTTTGAGGCATCTTCTCCGCTTTTACTCTTGCTTTCCGGAGCATTGCCGGACTGAAGTCTATTCCTGTGACCTCAACTTGAGGTGGATAATATTGAAGGTTGGAACCAGTTCCAATTCCAACTTCTAATACTTTTCCATCAGCATGTTGGAGCAGTTCTTCCCGCCATTCTTCACGAATCATACGGTCCATAAGGTCAAATACGCTGGAAATACGGTTGTATCTCTGTTTGATCGTGTCGGTATGCTGCTTATTTGCCATACTTTAGTCCCCTTTTTAAATCTAGTATAACAACTTTGTGCGCTATTATAGGAGAATGAAATGCTTATGATTCTTTTTCACGTCTGCGCAGTTCATGAGTGGATGCATATTGGTGCGCCTTTAAAGGATACTGTCCAGCGTGGTTCCGGCCAAGAGAAGAAATCCCCCCAGTTCAGTAACTCTTCATGAACAACAAAAGCTGGCCTACCGCCAGCTTTTGCAACATCTTTATTGAGTGACTTCTCCGTTCCATTCGTGCATCCCGCCATCCAGGGTTTTAGCCTGATAGCCTTGCTCATTTAAAAAGTCGGCAGCTTTGTCACTTCGTTTTCCGGATGCACAGACAGTGATATATTCTTTATTTTCATCAAGCTCATCCACTTTATTTTCAATTTGGTGTAGAGGAATATGAATGGCATCAGGAATCATGCCTTCTTCGACTTCCTCGTCTGTTCTTACATCAAGCACTTCCACATCTGCCTGATTGCGTTTCTCGTCAGCTGTCTCTTGGTTGATTTTTGTTGCCATTAAAATACCTCCTTATGATTTGTTATATAATAAATGTACCTCGACAGGTATAAGGAGAAACGTAATTTTATATGACAATTAAATTACTTAGTAAGCGGTTTTCCCTGGTCGATGATTTGCTGCCAATTTGAACCTCTATTGGTAGTTCTGTATGCATTGTTTGTCTCCCCGTTACTTGAAAGAATAGTGAACTCTTTCTCGGCAGCATGGTTCTTAGCAATGTACAAAATAGCTTGCTGTCCGATATCAGGCAACGAGATCGTTTCCGTGGAACGATCTTTCAGATTTACGGCTCCCATAGCTGGTTCATTGGAATAAGTAGAGTAATATAAGGTATCCTCTTCGAAAAATAAAGCTGTACCCTGGGTGTTTTCTTTAACCGACTCAAAAGACTTCCCGCCATCTTCACTCAGGTAGACACCGTTTTTGGTGGAAGCGGCAATAGTATTCTCATCTGTTGGATGGACAGCAATAGCGTAAGGGCTGGTGCTTAATCCTTTAGCAGCTACGGATTCCCACGTTTTGCCATCATCTAAACTGCGATAGAAACCTGCCTCAAGCTTGGAGTTCGGCTGGAGGTTCATAAGGTAGATAGCATGGTTTTTATAACCGACTCCCATCGTATGAAAATCGCTTTCCCCTTCAAAACCAAGATTCTCCATAGTTTGGCCGCCATCAAAACTTTTCTTAAGGCCTAAAGGGTTTGGCAAATCAGAGTCTTTACCTGGATGACCGGAAGTATAAAAACCGCCCTCCACCGCATTGAATCCCATATAATCATTATATTGTCCTTTTGTTTCCTGCCATTTCCCATTTTTATAAAATTTAAGGCCGGTATGAGAAGCAAATGCTACCCCATTCTCAGGATTCATATAGCCGATGCCATGGACATGATTGACAGAACCATCAAAAGGCTGAAGGAATTCAGCCAGATCACCATTAGATTGATCCTGGGACTGACTCTTTTGGGAATCTGTTTGTTCTGTTTTGTCGTTCTGTGCATCTTCATTTTCTTCACTTTGGCTACAGCCTGTAAGGATTACGCCTATACTGAGACTTGTTATTATTAATAGGTTTTTAATCATAAGCAGCTCCTTCGTAAGAATATCATATGGACAAATTATATTTAATTTTTGTGGAGAATTTATGCAGAAAAAGGTTTTTCTTTTATGGGGAATGATGCTTCCTGCATCTTCCTTTTTCAATTTCTAGTTCATCATATATAATCAGGAAAGAAGAATGTCAGAATATGACGAACGCTGGAGGATATGATAATGAACCGGATTTGGATTCATGTGTTGATTTATGTCCTGTTGTTTACCTTCTCCATACAGGAAGGAATGGCAGCAGAGGATAAGCAGCCAGTAACAAACAGTGAAGCAGTTATTTTAATGGATGGGAAGAGCGGTCAGGTTTTATACGAAAAAAATAGTGATAAAAGAATGTACCCCGCTAGTATCACAAAGATTCTTACCGGCATCATTGCTATCGAACAGGGGGAACTGGAGGATAAGGTGACCGTGAGCGAGAGAGCAAGAAATGTGGATGGTACCAGAGTGTACTTGAAAGAAGGGGAAGAAGTCCCACTCAAAAAATTGATCCAGGGCTTGCTGATGAATTCCGGTAATGACGCTGGAATTGCCATTGCCGAGCATTTGAGCGGAAGTGTCGAGAATTTTGCCCAGGTGATGAATACCTTTGCTGAAGAAAAAGCAGGTACAGAGAATTCCAATTTCACCAATCCTCATGGGTTATTTAACAAAGATCATTACGTAACAGCAAGGGACATGGCAAAAATAACTAAATATGCCATGCAAAATGAAACTTTCAAAGAAATCGTAGGAACAAAAAAGCTGAAATGGAATGGAGAAGAATGGAAAACGACAATCATCAACCACAATCGTCTGTTGTGGCGTTACGATGATGCCACCGGGGTGAAGACCGGGTGGGTTACAAAATCAGGTCATACCTTGGTTGGTACTGCTGAACGCGGTGGTATGGAATTGATTGCCGTCGTACTGAAGGCGAAGAATGCCGAACAATCCTATAGGGAGGCTGGTAACTTATTTGATTATGGGTTTGAAAATTATGAGTCAGCTGCAATTCCTGCTGGAACCACTTATGAACAAGATGGGGTGGTATACGAGCTGGAAGAATCCCTTTCCTATACCAGGAAAAAGGGGACGGTAATGACAGAAAAAGTGACAAGAAAAGGATATCTGCTGGTTGAAGCAGACAATGGAATTTTGACGACAGGAAAATTATCAAAAGTGTCTGAAACAAGCGGGGAACCAGTAGGTACGGAGAAGGGTGAGGAAGTAAAAGATAAGGATTTATCCTGGAAGGATGCCATTTTTCAATGGTTTGCAAGTCTCTTTTCTACGAAATGATCATAAAAAAGCTGTCACTGGAGAAGGTTGTTAAACTTTTCTGTGACAGCTTTTTTCATGTATTATGAAACTAACTTTTCACATTCGTCTGCACACTTACGGCATGCTTCAGCACATTTCTGGCAATGATCATGGTCATGCTTAGCGCATTCGTCCCCACAGTCACGGCATGCTTTTGCACAAAGTTGTGCAAACTCCTGTACATAAGGAGTATCACGGGTGAGAGCCTGTTCGAATAATCCACAAATATCAGCGCATTCACGATCTAAACGAATACATTCTGCCATTTCTTTTACATGGTCTTCCTGAAGACAGGATGTGTAACAATGGTTGCAGGCTTCCATACATTCATGTAAAACTTCAATCACACTGGAATACTTTTCATGACTCATATACAATACCTCCTAATTTTAGTTACGTAAGTTACTTTTCCAATAAATGAAGATAATAAACCATATTAGCATTAATTGGGAAAATAGTCTGAAAAAACATCATTTAGAAAGTTGGTGCCTTATGGAGACGAATAAGCAAGGGGAATGGTTTGAAATCGTAATCCCTGAAAAATGGGAAGGAGTAACGATCGAGTCTTTATTGAAAGATGTTTGGAAAACCCCTAAAAAACTATTGCATCAATTCCGGATGAATAAGGACACTACGGTAAACGGAGAGCAGCTTTCCTGGTCCACCATGTTAAAGGCTAAAGATCGTTTCCGGGTCCGCTTATTCCCAAGCGAGGAGTTTGGGGTTATTCCAGACAAGCTGGATATGCAAATAATATATGAGGATGATCATGTACTTGTGGTTAACAAGCCTGCCGGAGTCGATACTCATCCGAATGAAGACGGGCAGACTGGTACACTTGCCAATGGCGTAGCTTTTTACTACATGGAAAATGGGGTAGAGACTAAAGTAAGACACATCCACCGTCTGGACAGAGAAACTTCAGGCGCTATTCTGTTTGCCAAACACGCATTGGCCGGAGCTGTTATGGACCGTCAGCTGGAAAAGAGAAACATCAGCCGTACGTATCTTGCCCTGGTTCATGGGCAGATTAAACGAGAACAAGGAATTATCGATTTCCCGATTGGAAAGGATCGTCATCATCCCAACAGAAGACGAGTGTCACCAGGTGGTCAAAGGGCAGTGACCGAGTATCAGGTGGTCAGGTATGATAAAAAGCAACACGTCAGTGTGGTCAAGTTGGATCTTCAAACGGGGAGAACGCATCAGATTCGTGTACATATGCATCATCAGGGCCATCCCATAGCGGGCGATAAACTTTATGAGAAGCAAAATGATGGCTATGCACGACTGGCTTTGCATGCAGCAAAGATATCCTTTCTCCATCCGATTACAGAGGAAAGGATTTCAGCATCGGCCGTTTCCAGTGATCGTTTACCTGAAATACTTAAGCAAGAATTAAATAAAATCTGATGTAAAGGAGGCTTACATAATGAAATACGTCATTATTGGTGGAGATGCAGCCGGGATGAGTGCCGCGATGCAAATTGTCCGGAATAGTAACAACCATGAAATAGTAACGCTGGAGCAGGGGGATATTTATTCGTATGGACAGTGCGGTTTGCCATATGCTATTAGCGACGAGGTAAAATCAACAGACAATCTGAAAGCAAGGACAGCAGAAGCTTTCCGGGAGAAATATGGTATCGATGCGCGGACCAGACACAAAGTTACACGAGTAGATTGTGAACAAAAAATAGTCCATGGCACCAATTTGAAAACAGGTGAGTCCTTTCAGGAAAACTATGATCGTTTATTAGTAGCAACAGGCGCAAGTCCAGTTTGTCCTCCGTGGGAAGGGGTTGACCTTTCAGGGGTGTTTCAGCTGAAAACCATTCCGGATGCTCACCGGATTATGGAATATATGAACAAAGATATCAGGAATGTTACGATCATCGGCGGCGGGTATATCGGATTGGAGATGGCTGAAAGCTTTGTCCAGCTTGGTAAGAAAGTAAGAATTATCGAACGGGGCAGTCAGCTTGCTAAGATTTTTGATGAAGATATGGCATCTTTCATTCATGATGAAGCCGAAAAGCAGGGCATAACTTTGAATTTAGAAGAAAATGTCGAAGGTTTTAAGGGGGAAGACAGGGTAGAAAAAGTCGTAACAGACAAGGGAACTTATGATACCGATCTTGTACTGGTTGCTGTCGGTGTAGCTCCTAACACCTCTTTTCTACGTGGTACCGGTATCTATTTGACCTTTAAAGATGCGATTCAGGTCAATGCCTATATGGAGACTAATATCAAAGATATTTATGCAGCCGGTGATTGTGCGACACAATATCACCGTATCAAGAAGAAAGATGACTATATCCCGTTAGGTACCCATGCCAATAAACAAGGTAGTATTGCAGGATTGAATATGGCAGGACGACCAAAAGTTTTTAAAGGAGTAGTCGGTTCATCTATCATCAAATTTTGCAACTTGACTTTGGGAAGGACTGGGATATCCGAAGCGGAAGCAAAACAGATGAACATTCCTTATCAGAGTATCACCATAAAAGCCACAGATTCAGCTGGCTATTATCCGGATCCGGAAAAGATGACACTAAAACTTACCTACCATGAAGAAAATTTCAAAGTGCTTGGCGCACAAATCATTGGTGGTGATGGAGTAGATAAGAGGATTGATGTGCTGGCTACGGCGCTGTTTCATGAGATGACGACGGAAGAACTGCTTGATCTTGACTTGTCCTATGCTCCCCCGTATAACGGTGTGTGGGATCCGATCCAGCAAGCTGCACGTAAAGCGAAATAAGGAAAGCCCCAGTCGGCATGACTGAGGCTCCGATTGTTCTTTTTATTTTGGCTTGTTATACTTTGGTGTTGAGTTTTCACAAGAGACTTATTCAGCTATTTGGCCGAATTGTGGAAGACTCAGTTTCAAGATAAGGGGTTCTTTATCATAAAAGCGTCAGGGGTGGTTTGGAAACTACTCGCTTTCCTGCGGGGGACCTGGCGAGCTTCCTCGGGCTATCGCCCTGTGGGATCTCGCCTAACTCCTTCTCCCGCGGGAGTCTCGCAGTTTCCCTACCACCCCATCCGAAGGATGGGAGAAACGAACCCCTGCCATACATGAAGATGTCTTCCAAATTCACCGCGAAACAAGGCCTCTTTGTAGCTATTAGTATGGTTGGATGACTCTGCCTGCCAATGTTTCCGTTCCTCTTATAAAAGCAAGGAGGGCCGGGAAATTGCGAGACTCCAATGGGAGGATAGGACATGGTGAGATCCCGCAAGGCTTTAGCCTGAGGAAGCTCACCGTCCGCCCATGGAAAGCGAGTGATTTCCCGGACCTCCAAACCGTTACTATCGTAACGGAAACAGTTTCTCTCGAAACTGAGTCTTCAGGAAAAGGGAGCTTTTCTGGAAAATCAACACTGAAATCAACAAAGTCTTTATTTTAGATCGTTCAGGTTATCGAAAATATGATCTGGCTTGATATCCAGCGATGGCCACTCGCTTTGCTGACGATTGACCCAGGCGGTTGTGAAGCCGTAATTTTTAGCCCCTGCAATATCCCAGGGATTACTGGATAGGAATAAAACATCTTTTGAAGCAGCGATTTGCAATTGTTTTTGGGCATAGGCGTAAGCTTGTGCCACGGGTTTGTATACTTTTGGCTCATCTGCGCTCAATATCTGGAATGTATCCTTGAGCTGATTGTTTTCTAATAATGGATAGAGCATCGATGGGGTACCGTTTGAGAAAATAGTCAAGGAATTATCTGGTAAATGATTCTTGACACTTCCAACCTCTTCATAGGGCTGTAAATGGAGATAGGCATCCATCAATTCCTCTAAATCATTCGGTTTAAAATCGACCCTGTTGAATTTCAGACCGTCGATCAGAGCATTTCGTGTGATTTGGTCAAAAGGCAGATAGCCATCGATCAACTGTCGGATCATAAAATAATGGACCTGTCTTCTGCGCCATTCCTGGCTGATTGTCTTTCCTTTATCCGGGTATTTTTCTTCGAGCTTTTCTGTGACTGAATGAACATCGAATAATGTACCGTAGGCATCAAATACATAGGCATCAAACATTGTTATAGCCTCCTTTCCATTAAACCTTCCCCTTGGAGTCGGCAGCTAAAACAATTGGTTCACAAAATGTTCATGGTCGAAATATGTCTAATTGCTTCTTATATGGTAGAATATCATGATATGATTTCTATAGTTGTGTAATTAGTCATCGAGTTCACTCGACTGAAATAGAGGGATAAGCAGATGCGAAAATTTTCAATTTTTACTGTCATATTTACGTTTATGGCATTGATATTAGGCAACCTGGTTGTAGCGACAGAATCTGGTGATGCATGTGGTACAGGCTGGCCGTTATGTAACGGTTCCTTGATTCCCGTGTTTACCGATTATCATGTGGTGATCGAGTATTCCCACCGGATTTTTACCACCATGCTGGGAGTAGTCATTCTGATCAATGCGGTAAGTGCTTTTGTGACAAATCGTCAATCGAAAGCAGTGCGCAGGTTATCGATACTAAGTTTCGGTTTATTGATTTTACAATCAGTAATCGGGGGATTGAATGTATTATTAGGCACCCCGCCAGGCTTTTCCACCTTTGATGTCATGTTCAGTCAATTGCTGCTGCTCAATATGGTGTTACTGAGCTACAGCCTGCATGCAAGTGAGTCACCTGTGGAACCCCATCATCGGGAAGCAGTAGCAATGAGTTATAAAGCTTTTACATTAGGATTTGTGTTTTATATTTTTCAAACGGTACTCGGTGCCTTTTTCAAGCACAGCCGTGCTTCCAACGTGATGCTTGACGTTCCTGCCCATGAATATTTGATTAAAAGTGAAAGTATAGCCAATGTAATCTATTCACTGCATTGGGTAGCAACGGTCATCGTATTTGTGGGTGCTTTGTGGTTTTTGATTTACTCCATGAAATTCCGTTATCATTTACCATTAGCATGGTTATATTTCATTTTTATCCTGTTGAATGCCGCCGTCGGGATAATCATTGTCGTTACGAAAAATACAGTGTTGATGTCCTCCATCCATATGATCGTTTCCACGATGACGATGGTTATCGGAGGCAGTATACTTGGCGGATACTGGTTCAAGTTGAAAAAAAGAAAGATGAATACCAAAAAGGTCTGAGCCAGCTTAATAGAGGCTCAGACCTTTTTTTGTTTATCTCTTCTAATTTATCGCATTTTTTACATATCCAAAAGCTGGCGGATTTCGTCTTCTTTCAGGCTGGTAAGCATTGTTTCGCCTGGCTGGATGATTTGATCGACGAGGTCGCGTTTCTTTTGTTGAAGCTGATGGATACGTTCTTCAATTGTCCCTTCTGCAAGCATACGGATGACCTGGACAACTTTCTTCTGACCGATTCGGTGTGCGCGACCGGCGGCTTGCTCTTCAATCGCCGGGTTCCACCATAAATCGTAAAGTATAACGGTGTCGGCCCCGGTGAGGTTCAAGCCGGTACCGCCTGCTTTCAAGGAAATCAGGAAGGCATCCTTTTCACCATCGTTGAAACGGTCGACTTGAGCAAGACGGTCTTCCGACTTTGTGCTGCCATCTAAATAAAATGCCTCTATCCCCATTTCTTCCATTTCCCGGGAAAGAATCTTCAGCATGCTGGCGAATTGCGAGAAGATGAGGATGCGGTGACCGCCTTCTTTCAGTTCTGTAACCAGCTCTTTCAGCTGGGTCAGTTTGCCGGAATCTCCTTGATAATTCTCAATAAATAATCCCGGATGGCAGCAAATTTGCCTTAATCGGGTCAAACCAGCGAGTATTTCTAATTTGCCGCGCTGGAAACCTTTTGAAGCAATCGTTTCTTTCACCTCTGACTGGATCTTTTCCAGGTAGGCAAGGTAGATCTGCTTTTGTTCTTTTGTCAATTCGGAGTACTGGGTTGTTTCAATTTTATCCGGAAGCTCTGATAATACGTCTTTTTTCAGTCGTCTTAATATGAAAGGCCTGGTCATTCTGGCGATTTTTTCGGGTTTCATGGCCAGGAATTTTTTCTTATTCGTGTAAAAGCCGGGCATGATCGTACGGAAAATCGACCACAGTTCATTTAATGAGTTTTCGATTGGTGTCCCGCTTAAGGCGAAGCGGTGTACAGCTGTGATGGATCGTGTCGCTTGAGCGGTTTTCGTCTGCTCATTTTTGATAGCCTGGGCTTCATCCAAAATCAATGCGTGGAACTTCTTATCCGAATAGGCAGCTATATCCTGACGCAGCAACGGATAAGAGGTGATGATAACTTCATAGTCTGTACTCGCATCAAGGAGGCTCTGCCTGGTCTCCGGGTCTCCGGAAACGGTTTCAACGCTTAAGCTGGGAGCAAACCGTTCGATTTCTTTTTTCCAATTATAAACGAGCGATGCAGGAGCAACAATTAAAGCTGAGTCTGTCATTTTCCCTTCTTGCTTTTCGGAAAGCAGGAAGCTGATACTCTGCAGCGTTTTTCCTAGTCCCATATCATCAGCAAGGATACCCCCGAATCTGTAATTGGCGAGTGTTTTCATCCAGCGAAACCCGGTAAGCTGATAATCACGCAAGTCTGCATTCAAATGCTCTGGTACAGAAACCTCGAAAATCGAGGGGTCGCGCAAGCGGTTGATCAAGGCATCGAAGTCGATGTTCCGTTCTTCTCTTTTCGTGTGGAGCACCTCATCTACCTGCAGGCTGCGGGCTTGAGCCAGCTGGACATGATTATGATCGATATCATCAACATCCAGTTCAAATTCATCTGCCAGCTGCCTGAAGCGGTCAAAGGCCGGAGAATCAAGTGCCAGTAAAGCCCCTTCCGACAACTTATAATAGCGTTTCTTTTCAATAACAGCTTTCATCACTTCCGAAATATCATCAGCTGTTATCCCTTCCATGGAAAAGGCAATATCAAGCCAATTTCCTTCCTCTGACATTTCAATGGCAGGTGTGAGTTCGGTTTCAGAGTACTTCAGCATGTTATGGACTGCACCAGATAGATAGACATCTGTCAGTTCTTTCAGTACAGGCAGCTGTTCTGCAAGGAAGAAAAATATCTCGTCTTCATCCGTCAAATGGACATGCTCCCCATCAAATTTAAATTCGCTCGCTTCAATAATACGCATGATTGCATTTTCCTCAGCTGTTTTCCTTTGAATAATGACATCTTCTTCCGGTTCAGCTGCTAAAAACGGACGTATCAGATGCCGGCCATAATAAAAGCGCAGATCAGCAGTCAAAGCTCCATTATGAATATCCAGGTATACTTCCGCTATCAAAGGTTCCCGTATAATAGTCTCCTGTACTGGTTGTGTATAGTGAACATTAGCAATTTTTTCTAATGCAGGTATTACTTCAGAGAGGAGAGGCTCCATGTATTTACGGGAGATCGTGTGATTTCCATTGGAACGGTAGGGAAGTACACGCATGATATTTTCATAAACAGACTTCTGCTCGTCAGAAATTTTATAAAAATGTCCCTGACGATAAAGCAAGCTGTAGGTAGATAAGTAAACATACTTTTTTAAATCAGCGAGATGAAGCTGGTAATTTTCTTCGTCTTTAGTCACTTGAATGGTAAGTGGAGGAGGTTCCTCGTGTATTCCCCATTCATCAAAACTGGCTTTCAATTCATGCAGACTGCCAGGCTGGTGAGTGATCCTTTCAAGCAGCGAATTTGCGAAAGCAGGCGGAAGGATCAAACGTCGCTTGTCGACAGAATGGTTCCAATAAGAGTCCTTGTAGAACTGTTCCTGAGCCAATATTTGCTGGAGCAGTCTGAATATTTCTCTATCACTTTGTGCGAGCTGGTGCTCTTCAGGACGATAGCTGAACTTGTTTGTAATTGAACATGGCCGTTCATTAAGCACATGGTCGATCAGTTCCTGGACGTTTTTGATGACATACAGGTAATTGCTGCCCAGTTTCATTTCCAGCCCTAACACGGATTTCCCCATAGTCGATTGGACATGAAGCTGATAGTGGACGGTCAATGTTTCACGCTCGCTTGAAGCTGTCTCACCCTGGCTTTGATCCATAAAAACTTCTGTTAAACGTTTGGAAAAATGATCACGGTCGATCGGTAAAAACTGGGACTCGTATGTTTCCGTTTTTCCCTCGGTTATGCCGGATTCCTTTAATGCACGTTCCCGGATAGCCAGCAGTACAGCGGCGATGTGCTTGCAACTAAAAAAACTGTTATAGGCTGGACATTCGCACTTCGCTTCCAGGTCATCATCATCAAAGTAAAATACCCGTACCTCGTAATCCTCCGTTCCTGTTACAACTGCCCGCCAGGAGTTGATTGACTGATTGTATGTGAGTCCGTGGACTTTGCCGCCAGTAAAATACCGTCTTCCTCTTGTATAAAAGGCAGCACCGGTAATCTTTTTGATATCATTCGGTTCCAGTAAATATGACTGCATAGTGAGCATCCTATCTAATTACATTATTTACGTTCCATTATATCAGGGATGGCAAATCATTTCTTTCTGTTTCGGTGAGAATTTGTTTCATTCTAAACAGGTGATAACTATCAATAAACAATGAGCATCAATATATACAATTCATTCACAAGTACGTCATGAAGTATACACAATTAGCCCTATTGCATGTGATTCCTATCACACAGCCCAGATAGTTATGAAGATAAAATGAAGATGAAAAGACGAGGTACCATAGAGCCGTAGATTTTCGAAACTTATGGATTAAAAAAGTTTCGTATTTCGGACCTGCATCTTCCGTTGTCATCTCCTCTTCTTTTCAGATCGATAACTTTATTCTAAAAAGAGGTGGAAGCAATGAAAAAGATAGCAGTTTGGATCGGTTTTCTATTGTTACTCGGATTGTTTGCCGGTTGTGCCCAGCAAGAGGAAGGGACAATTGATAAAGGAGATCAAGATGCAGATGGTAAAGTGGAGGCAGCCGCGGGAGGAGAAATTGAAGCTATTGAGCCTCATCAGGGTTTGAATCAAGACCCTGTTCCTTTGAAAGTAGATCGTGTCGGCGAAAATGAGGTTAACGTGGAAATGACTGCTCAGATTACGGATATTGAGATTGAAAAAGGTTATTTTTATAAAGCATGGACATTCAATGGTCAGGCGCCGGGACCAGTGGTTGTCGTTGAAGAAGGAGACATGATCAATTTTACCCTCAAGAACATGGACCCGGCTATCCCGCATAGCATGGATTTTCATGCTGTTCATACTGCTCCATCGAAAAACTTCGCAGATGTAGAACCTGATGAAACAGGGACCTTCCGCTTCCCAGCCACTAAGCCTGGCGTGTTCATGTATCATTGCGGCACAAAACCAATTTTAAGCCACATCGCAAACGGAATGCATGGCACCATCATCGTTAAACCAAAGGACGGCTACCCTAACGATGATGTGATCGATCGCGAATTTATCATGCTTCAGAATGAATGGTACAAATACAATGATTTGGATGATTTTTCTAACGGAGAACCAAGCCAGGTTGCTTTTTCTGTAAAATCATTCGATGAAGATGGCCGTAACACCAATGGTGATACCTTCACATTGAAGGATGAGCCATTGATTGCTAAAGTAGGCGACCGTATCCGGATGTACATCAACAACGTCGGACCGAATGAAACAAGTTCTTTTCACGTAGTCGGTACCATTTTCGACGACGTCTATATGGACGGAAACCCTTATAACCATTTTAAAGGATTACAAACGGTCATGCTTCCTGCCAGTGGGGGAGCAGTCGTGGAATTCACTGTAACAGAGGCAGGCAGTTATCCAATCGTAACCCATCAATTCAATCATGCCCAAAAAGGAGCAGTAGCAATATTGAAGGTGACCGAAACCGGAGAAGATGACGGGAATGCTGTCATGAGTCACTGATTAAGAAAGAGGGCTATGTGCAGGCTAGTCATTAATTGAAGTTGCGGAAGAAGGGAGGCTCAATCAAACTCTAACCAGTTAAAATGGGCACCTGTCAGATTGATTTTCCTGCGGTTTTGTGCTATTTTTCAAGGTATGGAGTTGTTGATATATAGAAAAGCCGCTCCTGGCAACGTAAAGGCAGGCAGCGGCTTTTTTCGTGATGAATAATAATAAAATGGAGTTGAATGGACTGATGTGATTTTATATCCTGCCTGAAAAAGTAAAGGAAAATGATATTGAAGATAAACTGGAGGATATAAGTTATGAGTATAAATGAAGAAATGAATAAACGGCGTACGTTCGCCATCATCTCCCACCCGGATGCCGGTAAAACGACGTTGACAGAAAAACTGCTGGTTTTCGGAAATTTGATCCGCTCGGCTGGTACGGTCAAAGGAAAAAAATCCGGAAAGTTCGCAACCTCTGACTGGATGGAAATCGAAAAGCAGCGTGGTATATCGGTGACTTCCAGTGTCATGAATTTCCCTTACCGCGATTACCAGGTCAATATCCTGGATACTCCTGGTCACGAAGATTTCAGTGAAGATACCTACCGCACCCTTACTGCTGTAGACAGTGTTGTCATGATTATTGATGCTACAAAAGGGATTGAGGCGCAAACGCTTAAATTGTTCAAGGTTTGTAAAATGCGCGGCATTCCAATTTTTACATTCATCAACAAATTAGACCGTGAAGGTCGCGAACCATTTGAATTGATGGAAGAAATCGAGGAAGTCCTCGATATCGAAACATATCCGATGACATGGCCGGCGGGGATGGGCAAACGGTTCCTTGGTGTATTTGACCGCCATCATGAACAGTTTATTGCCTATAGCGGAAATGAAGAAGAAACCTACATTCCTTATTCGGATTTAGAAAAGCCGGAACATCAGGAATTAGTCGAGCATTCCACTTATCAGGAAACGCTTGAGGAATTGATGCTCCTTGATGAAGCAGGTGACCAGTTCAGTATGGAAAAAGTGATGCGGGGGGAACAAACTCCTGTTTTCTTCGGAAGCGCGCTAGCACCGTTTGGGGTGGAAGGCTTTTTCGATACATTCATCGATATGGCGCCTGCTCCGGCACCACGTCGTTCCACAGAAGGTATCGTGTCCCCGGATGACCCGGAGTTCTCTGGTTTTATTTTCAAAATTCAGGCCAACATGAACCCGCAGCATCGTGACCGGGTCGCATTTGTACGGATTTGCTCCGGCAAGTTCGAACGTGGAATGACTGTGACATTGGGACGTACCGGGAAGACTTTCAAATTGGCTCAGTCCCAGCAATTCGTGGCTTCCTCAAGGGGGACGGTCGAAGAAGCTTATGCCGGTGACATTATCGGGATTTATGACCCTAACGTCTATCGGATCGGTGATACGATTCTGACCGGAAAAACCAACTTCGAATATGACGAATTGCCACAGTTCCCACCGGAAGAATTCAAAAAAGTTACGGCCAAGAACGTCATGAAGTCGAAGCAGTTCAAAAAAGGGATCGAACAGCTCGTACAGGAAGGCGCGATCCAACTGTTTAAACGTTATCGATTTGAAGATTATATCCTTGGCGCTGTCGGTCAGCTGCAATATGACGTATTCGAGTACCGGATGAAAAACGAGTATAACGTCGAGGTCGAGCTTCAGCCACTTGGAGAAAGAATTCCGCGCTGGCTCAAAGAAGATCAGGTCAATGAATCCCTTTTTGACGAACGAAACATGCTTGTACAGGACCGGGAAGGAAGTCCGCTAGTTTTATTCAAGAACGACTTCTCCTTGCGCTGGTTCCAGGATAAAAATCCTGACATCGATTTGATCGATCTATTCGAAGTGAATCAATACGACCAATCGTACTAAGTTTGTTAATGAGAAAAAGCAGCAATTTCCCATAATAGCATGGGTATTGCTGCTTTTTATTGATGTGGCGTACCAACGTTATTCCCTTCCAAATTTTACTAACTAAGCGCAAAAGTCGAATATTTGTTCGTATCCATGTTAGAATTGTATAATATTGTGGTAAACTAGTGTTGTATATTCAAGGAACGGAGGTTGCTTTGTGAAGAACGAGAATAAATTCGAGCTTGTTTCACAGTATCAACCAGAAGGGGATCAACCCCGTGCGATAGAAGAATTGGTGAAACGGATCAACGGTGGCGAAAAGCATCTTACATTACTTGGTGCTACTGGTACCGGGAAGACGTTCACCATGTCGAATGTGATTCAACAAGTGAACAAGCCGACGCTGATCATTGCTCATAACAAAACGTTGGCTGGTCAATTATACAGTGAGTTCAAGGAGTTTTTCCCGAATAATGCAGTCGAGTATTTTGTCAGTTATTATGACTACTATCAACCGGAGGCGTATGTACCGTCTTCGGATACGTTCATTGAAAAGGATGCCAGCATCAATGATGAGATTGATAAGCTGCGTCACTCGGCGACATCTGCTTTATTCGAACGGAACGATGTCATTATCGTAGCGAGTGTATCGTGCATCTATGGTTTAGGTAATCCGGATGAATACCGCAGCCAGGTGCTTTCGATTCGTACGGATATGGAAAAAGAACGTGATGAACTTCTTCGTGAACTGGTGGATATCCAGTATGCACGAAACGATATTGATTTCCAGCGCGGTACTTTCCGCGTCCGGGGCGACTCGGTGGAAATCATCCCTGCTTCGCGGGAGGAGCATGCCATCCGGGTGGAGTTTTTCGGTGATGAAATCGACCGGATCAGAGAAATTGATGTATTAACCGGAGAAATTATCGGAGATCGGGAACATGTAGCCATTTTCCCGGCATCCCACTTCGTAACCCGCGAAGAAAAAATGAAAATTGCAATCAAGAATATCGAAAAAGAACTGGAACAGCAGTTGAAAAAGTTCCGTGCTGAAAACAAGCTGTTAGAAGCACAACGCTTGGAGCAACGGACAAACTATGATTTGGAAATGATGCAGGAAATGGGTTTCTGTTCAGGTATCGAGAACTATTCCCGTCATCTGACATTAAGAGAAGAAGGAGCGACACCCTATACATTAATCGATTATTTCCCGGAAGACTTTCTGGTGATGGTTGATGAGTCGCACGTGACACTGCCGCAGGTGCGGGGAATGTACAATGGCGACCGGGCCCGAAAGCAGGTGCTGGTCGATCATGGTTTCCGTCTGCCATCTGCACTCGACAACCGTCCGCTTATGTTCGAGGAATTTGAAAACAAAGTGAACCAGAGCATGTACGTATCAGCTACCCCTGGCCCATACGAGCTGGAGCATACGCCGAAAATGGTCGAACAGATCATCCGGCCGACCGGCCTGCTTGATCCGGAAATCGAAGTCCGTCCAATCAAAGGACAGATTGATGACCTGATTGGTGAGATCAATAAGCGTATCGATAGGAACGAACGGGTACTGGTTACTACATTGACGAAAAAAATGTCGGAAGACCTTACGGATTATCTGAAGGAAATCGGTATTAAAGTAGCTTACCTGCATTCTGAAATCAAAACGTTGGAGCGAATTGAAATAATCCGTGATTTGAGACTTGGAAAATATGATGTCCTTGTAGGGATCAACCTGCTTCGTGAAGGACTGGATATCCCGGAAGTATCCCTGGTGGCTATCCTCGATGCTGATAAAGAAGGCTTCCTGCGTTCCCACCGCTCACTGGTTCAGACCTCTGGACGTGCTGCCCGTAATGAAAATGGACGCGTTATTATGTATGCAGATAAAATTACGGATTCTATGGGAACGGCGATCGAAGAAACGAAACGACGAAGAGAAAAGCAAATCGCTTTCAACGAAGAGCACGGCATTACGCCGACCACGATCAAAAAAGAAGTGCGGGATGTCATTCGCGCTACGATGGCTGCAGAAGATGAAGAAAATTATGACACGACACCTCAGCCGAAAGAGATGACCAAGAAGGAACGCGAAAAGATGATCGAGAATATGGAAAAGGAAATGAAGAAAGCAGCCCGGGATCTCGATTTCGAACGGGCCGCCGAGCTTCGTGACGTACTTCTGGAACTTAAAGCGGAAGGATGATGGCATTATGGCCAGTAAATCAATCAGTATCAAAGGGGCGAGAGCCCATAACCTGAAGAATATAGATGTAGAAATACCGAAGAATAAACTCGTCGTATTGACTGGTTTGTCAGGGTCAGGGAAGTCATCCCTGGCCTTTGATACCGTCTATGCAGAAGGGCAGCGCCGTTATGTAGAGTCTTTGTCTGCTTATGCCCGCCAGTTTCTTGGCCAGATGGATAAACCGGATGTCGACGCGATTGAAGGTTTGTCACCTGCTATTTCGATTGATCAGAAAACGACCAGCCGGAATCCGCGCTCAACTGTCGGAACCGTCACAGAAATTTATGACTATTTACGCCTATTGTTCGCTCGTATCGGACGTCCGACTTGTCCGAAGCATGACATAGAAATCAGTTCGCAGACGGTCCAACAGATGGTCGACAGAATCATGGAATACGAACACCGTACCAAGATGCAAATTTTAGCCCCGGTCGTCTCCGGACGTAAAGGAGAGCATGTCAAAGTTCTTGAAAAACTCCAGCAAGAAGGGTACGTGCGTCTCCGGGTAGACGGGGAGATGCGTGAGGTTTCCGAGGAAATCGACTTAGAGAAAAATAAGAAACATTCCATTGAGGTGGTCATCGACCGGATTGTCGTAAAAGATGGCGTGGAGTCCCGTTTGTCTGATTCGCTTGAAACGGCGCTCAGGCTTGGAGAAGGACAAGTGATCGTCGATGTCATCGGTGAGGAAGAATTGTTGTTTAGCGAGCATCACGCCTGCCCGATTTGCGGTTTTTCAATCGGCGAACTGGAACCGCGCATGTTTTCCTTCAATAGCCCTTTCGGGGCATGTGAACGCTGTGATGGACTTGGCACCCAGCTCGAGGTAGATCTTGATCTTACGATTCCCGATTGGTCGAGAACACTGCGGGATCATGCGATTGTTGCCTGGGAGCCTACCAGCTCACAATATTACCCGAAACTGCTCGAGAGTGTCTGTACGCATTATGGAATCGATATGGATATACCTGTAACAGATATCCCGAAACACCAGATGGATAAGATCCTTTATGGCAGCGGGAAGGAAAAAATACATTTCCGTTATGAAAATGATTTCGGCAGGGTCCGGGAAAATGATATTTATTTCGAAGGGGTTTTAAACAACATTGCCCGTCGTTATAAGGAAACCAGTTCGGACTGGGTGCGTGAACAGATGGAAAAGTATATGGCTCAGAAGCCTTGTCCGAAATGTAAAGGGCATCGCTTAAAAGAAGAAGCCTTATCTGTACTGATCAACGGAAAACATATTGGTCATACCGTTGATTTTGCAGTTACAGATGCGAAAAACTTTTTTGAAGGACTGGAACTGACAGAAAAAGAAGAAAAAATCGCCCGGATGATTTTGAAAGAAATCTGCGAGCGTCTGACCTTTCTTATCAATGTTGGACTGGATTATCTGACGCTGTCCCGTTCTGCCGGCACGCTTTCAGGCGGGGAAGCACAACGGATCCGGCTGGCAACCCAAATCGGGTCTGCATTGACAGGGGTGCTATATGTACTGGATGAGCCTTCGATTGGACTTCACCAGCGGGATAACGATCGGTTGATTTCGACATTACAACGGATGCGCGATCTTGATAATACATTGATTGTAGTGGAGCATGATGAAGATACGATGCTTGCTGCTGATTATCTTATTGATATCGGGCCAGGCGCAGGAGTACATGGAGGCGAAATTGTTTCCGAAGGTACACCTAAGCAGGTTATGAAGGACCGTAAATCATTGACAGGGCAATATCTGTCCGGGAAAAAATTCATCCCGCTTCCTTATGATCGCCGGAAACCGGACGGTCGTTATCTGGAAATCAAGAAAGCGGAAGAGAACAACTTGAAGAAAGTAGATGCAAACATCCCGCTTGGCGTGTTTACAGCGGTTACAGGTGTATCAGGTTCAGGGAAAAGTACGTTGATCAATGAAATTTTATATAAATCTTTAGCGATGAAATTGAACCGGGCCAACAAGCAAAAGCCTGGCAAGCATAGAGAAATCAAAGGAATCGATCACCTGGAAAAAGTGATTGACATTGATCAATCCCCAATCGGACGGACACCACGTTCCAACCCGGCAACTTATACGGGTGTGTTTGACGATATACGTGATGTATTCGCCCAGACAAATGAAGCAAAAATCCGTGGATATAAAAAGGGACGGTTCAGCTTTAACGTTAAAGGCGGCCGTTGTGAAGCCTGCCGTGGGGATGGAATTATCAAGATTGAAATGCACTTTCTTCCAGACGTTTATGTGCCATGCGAAGTTTGTCACGGAAAACGGTATAACCGGGAAACACTGGAAGTGAAGTATAAAGGTAAGAACATCGCAGACGTTCTTGAAATGACGATAGAGGATGCCCTCAACTTTTTCGCAAATATTCCAAAAATCCGGCGGAAGCTTCAAACGGTCTTTGATGTCGGACTGGGCTATGTCAAGCTTGGCCAGCCGGCGACAACGTTGTCCGGAGGGGAAGCGCAAAGAGTCAAGCTCGCGAGTGAACTTCACCGCCGATCTACCGGGAAGTCTTTCTACATCCTGGATGAACCGACAACTGGTCTGCATGTCGATGATATCGCACGGTTATTGGATGTGTTGCAACGACTGGTTGATAATGGGGACTCCGTGCTGATTATCGAACATAATCTGGATGTCATTAAAGCAGCTGACTACATCCTGGATTTAGGTCCAGAAGGCGGAGACAAAGGTGGTCAGATCGTTGCCACAGGTACGCCGGAACAGGTGGCTGATAATGAAAAATCCCATACGGGCCGATACTTGAAGCCAATCCTGGAGCGTGATCGTGAAAGGATGGAAAACAAGCTCAAGGAAAAAGAGAAAGTAGCTAAGTAAGTACATCTTTTGACGCGACCAGCGTTATTCAGTATCGTTGAACAAGAGAGAGTCTGACGGGAGGAGTCTTGTCTAATGGAAGTAATTGTTAAAGAAAAAGTACAGCAGATAATCGATCAATTCGCTGGTAAAGATGTCTATGTACATTTAGAGACAACCAATGGCGCTTATGCCAGTCACTTTGACGAAAATGCTTATAATGTGGGTGCATTCATTCGTAATGCCAAAGTTAAATATGAACACGGAAAAATTGTCGGAAGCGGTAATGCTTATCGCGTCGGTTTAAAGCTGGATTTGGGCTGGCTATACGCAGAGGGTGTCACCGATTATGAATTGGATGATCAGAACAGGCTTCTGATGGCTGGGCACGATCGTGAAGGCCGGTTGATGGTTGCACTTGAAATCAGTGAGACGCCCTTTTCCCATGAAAGTGTGGGACAATCATGACCCAGGAACATGTAGTAGTGATATACCCACATCCGGATGATGAGTCATTCGGAGCGGCCGGCACAATTGCAAGCTACCGGGAAAAAGGTGTGCCAGTCACCTATCTTTGCGGCACATTAGGCGAAATGGGCAGGAATATGGGAAATCCTGTGTTTGCAAACAGGGAGACACTGTCCAGTTACCGTAAGGAAGAATTAGTGAAAGCATGCCAGGCATTGGATATTGATGTCCGCATGCTTGGGTACCGGGATAAGACACTCGAGTTTGAACAAGTCGAGCAGGTAGCCGGGCATCTTCAGTCGATACTGGAAGAAATCAATCCGACATTGGTCATTACCCATTACCCTGGTTATGCGGTCCATCCTGACCATGATGCGCTAGGAGAAGCGGTAATTGAGGCAGTCCGAAATATTGAAGATTCCCGCCGCCCGGAATTATGGGCCCAGGCTATTGCAACCAACTATGAAAAAGAACTCGGTGAACCAGATATCAGGCATGATATTAAACCATACTGGGACAAAAAAATGGCTGCCATCGAAACCCATCTTTCCCAGGCATCCGGGATGATGAGTCTGATTAAAGAAAAACCGGATTTCAATGAAAATGAAGAGCTTGAGCACTTGCGTTATGAACGGTTCTACCGTTGGAATTACAACAACTGAATACTTCCAGAATAAGCACCTCGCATAATTGGTATATCGAGGTGCTTTTTTTGTTGCTCCCTGGAATGTGTGGTTGATTTTTCATGAAAATCCTTATTCAACAATATGGCCGAATTGTGGAAGACTTGATTTCGAGATATTGTTGGAGTTGAGGGGCTTCAGGAAACGATTCGCTTTCCGTGGGCGTGTGCTGAGTCTCCTCAGGCTTCGCCTTGCGGGGCCTCATCTATCACTCAGCTCCCACAGGAGTCTCACCGTTTCCCTACGCCCCTTGTCATGGGAAGTTCTCGAAATCAGCCTAAGAAAACTGCCCTATGATTGAAGACTTTAGTGCTTTACATCCTTTGTAAAATGCCTCAAGTTGAAAGTTTCAGCTACATTCTTTCTCTTTTTGAAAGGTCCGTTTAATACAAAACTGGCTGGATGGGAAGGGAAACGGCGAGACTCCCGCGGGAGAAGGGGCTAGGCGAGATCCCACAGGGCTTTAGCCCGAGGAAGCTTGCCAGGTCCCCCGCAGGAAAGCGAGTTGTTTCCCGAACCATTCCCCATTCCGCTCATGGTAACGGACCCAACCATCTCGAAACTGAGTCTTCAGCAATTGGGAGCTTTACTATAACATCAACACTGAAATTTAATAGTGCTTTTTTTGTACATCATTTTAGGGAATTAACATAAAATCAGAGATGAATTAGCGTATAATTGGAGGTAAGAAAGAGAGGTATAAGAAAGGGGAGAGTATAGATGGAAGAGGAACGTTTACGGATACTTAAAATGATCGAAAAAGGTACAATTTCTGCTGAAGAAGGATCCAAACTTCTGGATGCCTTAACTGCACCTGAAAAACAGTCCAATACTGTTTCTAAGCAGGTAGACTGGGACAGCAGCAGTAAGCAGTCTGAGAAACAGAAACCTGATAAAAAGAAAAAGAATTTCATGAACTATGTGGAACAGGCGATTCTAAAAATAAAAAATGCTGATTTAGATTTTAATTTTGGTGATTATGTAGAAGTCTCTCATATTTATCAAAATGTCGGAGATGCTTACAATTCAATGGATATTTCGGTTACCAATGGCTCGCTGACATTAAAATCGTGGAAGGAATCAGCGACAAGGGTTGAATGTGAAGCCAAGGTCTATCAAGCTGAAGACCATGCAGCGGCTAAGCAACAATTGCTGGATAAAGTAAACTTCCTGGTAGCCGATGAAAAACTCTCCCTTGTCCTCGATGAGAAAAAAATTAAAGCTGATTTTACACTTTATGTTCCGGAACAAATCTACGAAAAGGTTCATGCTAAGCTGTTCAATGGATCAATTTCCTTTGAGCATATGGAACTTAATGAATTGGAGCTCAAAACTTCCAACGGATCGATTCATTTAAATCGGATAAAAGCCGGGATGGGGGATATCGAAACATCGAATGGCACCCTTCATGTTAAAGGGAGTGCTTTTGATGAGCTGGAAGCTGACACGATCAACGGGTCGGTGAAGCTGAGCGGCGATTTTGGCAAGCTAGATGCATCTACAGTGACTGGCAGTGTCACGTGTGAATACTTCGGGGAAAAAGCCCATACCGGTTTTTTCCAGACGACAACCGGTAGTATTAAAGTTCATTTACCACATGATGTGAAAGTTGATGGCAAACTGCAAACTAATATGGGCAGTTTAAAGTGTAATCTGGATCATGCCAAAATTTATAAAGAGAAGAAAGAAGTCGTACGCAAAGAGTTGTTATTTGTGATTAATGAGCAGAAAGAAAAGGAATATCATTTAGAGGCAGAGACCAAAACAGGTTCGGTTACAGTGGAATAAGAAGGAGGTCAGGAAGGATGGAAGGGAAATTAACAAGGTCAAAATCCAATCGAATGCTCGCAGGGGTGTTGGGTGGATTATCAGAATATTTTAAGATAGACGTTACACTGCTTCGGATTGTTTTTGTCGTGTTGACCATCCCTGTTTCTCCTTTGATTCTCGTCTACCTTGCGGCCATATTTATCATGCCGAATGAAAGGAGAATGGATTCATGAAAAACTGGTTGCTCCATATAATCTTAAATGCTATAGCGATCTTTGTTGTTGCTGCATTATTTCAAGCGGTCCATATCGATGGTGCAGGCGGCGCATTGCTGGCTGCATTTATATTATCCATCTTAAATGCGATTGTCCGGCCGGTTTTGGTGATTTTAACACTGCCGATTACCATTTTGACTCTTGGCTTTTTCTTATTTATCGTGAACGCTATAACTTTATTGTTGACCGATGCGATTCTCGGCACCATGTTCGAGATCGACGGTTTTTTCATGGCGATTCTCGCTGCAATCGTCATTTCCCTGCTTAACTTGATTCTGAATTCTTTTGTTAAAAAATGATTAAAAGTTCAGAGGTCCGTACAAAAATGGAGTATAAAATCACAGGATTTTATACTCCATTTTTTGTTGTCTAGGAAATCATAAAATTTTTCTTTTTGTGGGTAACTTAGGTTGTGGGTGTCATCCAGCTCCTACCCCCCTCGAGGTCTTAAGACTATCCTCTCTGTGATTAGAAAAACTTGGCTTATCGCCAAAGGTGTATGGCGAAAGCCTTAGTTTTACTTATACTTTAAACCTTTATTAAACTTGATTTGACTAAAAGTACAAAGAACGTCACGGCGAGGCTTGTCTTAAGCTTGTCGGGGGTGAGCAAGGCGCTTGCGCTTTTGTTCTTTAAGTGAAATATTCAAATTTGCCTTCAGGAAGATATTTTTCAATGTATTCTGTAAGCGTATCTTTCATATCCTGCTGTTCTTCTTTTTTATACACGTATTTCCCAATACCATATTTCCCCCATTTATATTGTCGTTTAGATTCATCCATCTCCAGTTTGGTCATGGGGTAGTTCTTTTGTATCGTCTTTTTAGCAGGTTGCGTAAAGCGATGCTGGATGAGTTCGAAGGTAAGGTCCTTTTTGGCGAAGGCAGGCAATTTGGCCTCCAGCTTTTCAAATAATTCACGGTAGCCTTCTTTCCAATCGTCATACAAATAAATGGGTGCAATAATGAAGCCTAGAGGGTAGCCGGCGTTTGCTACTTTTACGGCGGCTTCAATCCGTTCATCCAGCCTGGAGGTTCCGGGCTCCAGGAACTTAATGACATAGTCAGCATTCATACTGAAGCGGAAGCGCGTCTTACCGTTATGCTTAGCATCTAATAAATGATCGACGTGGGCGAATTTAGTTACAAAACGAAGCTTTCCATATTCAGACTCTCCGAAAAATTCAATCGCCCTTTTTAGTGAGTGGGTTAAATGATCGACTCCTACGATATCGGAAGTACAGGAGGCTTCAAACCTTGTCGGTTCCGGAGCTCGCTCTTCCATATACTTGTTTGCTGATTCAAACACTTCTTCTACATTAACGTAAGTACGGATGTATGGCTTGCTGCCCATCGTTGTCTGAAGATAACAATAGTGACAGTGCCCCATACATCCGGTTGCTAATGGAATGGCATATTCAGCCGATGGTTTGGAAGTGTCGAACTTTAAGGTTTTTCTTACTCCTACGACAAGGGTGGATTTGGCCACGCGGTATTGCTGAAAGTGATTGTCTCCTGGGAGATTTCTGACATGGTTATGGGAGGTGGTTTCTCTTATTTCGATTCCCATATTCTCGAACTTTTCCTGAAGCTCTCTTCCAAGAGGGTATTCCAATGCTCTTGGCTCGATATAAACAAGTTGTGGTATGAATGGTTTCACCACTGGAGGTCACTCCCGCCAAAATGATCAGCATATGCCTGTTCCGCTTCAGCTTCCGTACGATATACAGCTATTTCCTCCGTCAGTGGATAATAGGTTTCGTATAAAAAGAGAGCAAGCTGTTCCGGTTCTTCCGGATCATGAACCACGGCTGCTTCCTGAATATTCGCTACGTTTTGTGTATGTGGATTGCGATAGATGACATAAACAATTTCACCTGCACCCAGCGTTTGCTGCGGATTATAAATTTCCATTAAGTTACACCAGCCTTTTCCGTCTTTTTTTCATTATCCCTCCCAGGACCTCTATTATGAATGATTACTCATGGTAAAATATTACGCCATCCTTAAATAACTTGTTTTTGTCCAAGTTATTTGGAAAAAATGCTACAATAAGGTACAGTGATTGAGATGATATAAGAGGAGGCTACGATATGTCGAAAGTTCGCACCCAGGACCTATTAGACAGATTCGAACTAGAATTGGTGACGGGCGAGGACGGCGTCCATCGTGAAATACATACGAGTGATATCTCCAGGCCGGGGGTCGAGATGACCGGTTATTTCAAGTTTTACCCTAAGGACCGGCTGCAGTTGCTTGGAAAAACGGAATTATCCTATTTCAATGAACTGAATACAGAAGAACGTAAAGACCGTACAGATAAGCTTTGTACGGATGTAACACCGGGGATTGTGATAACCAGGGGAATGGATATTCCCCCTGAATTGATTGAATCAGCACGTGAAGCTGGTGTGCCACTAATGCGTTCCCCTTATAAGACGACAAGGGTCATCAGCAGGCTGACTAATTTTCTTGAGACGAAGTTTGCGCCATTCACAGCTATCCACGGTGTCCTGGTTGATATTTACGGTATCGGTGTGCTGATTACCGGTCAAAGCGGGGTGGGTAAAAGTGAGACTGCGCTTGAGCTGGTAAAACGCGGGCATCGCCTTGTGGCTGACGACAGTGTAGAAATACGCCAGGAAGATTTTGATACATTGATTGGAAACAGCCCGCCGCTGATCGAACACCTGCTGGAAATTCGAGGACTGGGTATCATCAATGTGATGACCTTATTTGGTGCTGGTGCAGTACGCAGTTATAAACGCATTACCTTGGTCATCAATCTGGAATTGTGGGATCCGAAAAAACAGTATGACCGATTGGGACTGGATGAAGAAACAATGAAAATAATGGATGTGGAATTACCGAAAGCGACTATTCCTGTACGCCCTGGACGGAATCTGGCTGTCATCATCGAAGTGGCAGCGATGAACTTCCGGTTAAAGCGGATGGGAGTCAATGCCGCAGAAGAATTTTCACAGCGTTTGACGAATGTCATTGATCGCGATAAGCATATGGAAGAGTAAGGAGGAGTTCTCGTGTCATGTAGCGCTGAAGCCCTGGACAGGGTGTTTTTACAGCTGGGACCTTTATCGATCTACTGGTATGGCGTCATTATAGCAGCTGGTGCGTATTTAGGTCTCTGGCTGGCTGTCCGGGAAACGGAGCGGCTGGGATTGAAAAAGGATTTGATGATCGACGCAGTCGTCATCGCTATCCCGGTTGCTATTATTTCTGCTAGAATCTATTATGTTATTTTTGAATGGGAACGTTATGCCGGAAGTTCATTATTGAACATACTTGCTATTTGGGAAGGCGGCATTGCCATACACGGTGCTTTAATAGGGTCTGTAATCACAGCAATCGTTTATGCCCGGGTGAAAAAAGTATCAGTATGGATGCTATTGGATATTGCAGCCCCAAGCATAATTCTGGGGCAAGCGATTGGGCGCTGGGGCAATTTCATGAACCAGGAAGCTCATGGAGGACCGGTATCGGAAAGTTTTTATAACAACTTCATGCAATACCTGCCTGATTTTATTACGAACCAAATGTGTATCGGGGGCACGATGTACCACCCGACATTTTTATACGAATCCACATGGAACATTCTCGGTTTCGTTCTATTGCTCGTGTTACGTCGTTATAACCCGCTTCGTGGTGAAGTATTCTTAAGCTATGTGATTTGGTATTCTGTAGGACGTTTCTTTATCGAAGGTCTACGTACAGATAGCCTTTACCTGGTGGGAGATATCCGGACAGCTCAGGCTATATCCATCGTACTCGTAATTGCCAGCGTTGCGGCAATCATTTATCGCCGCAAAACGAATATGGCAGATAAGCATTATAACGGAAAGAAAGTTTAAGTGAGGAGGAGGAAAAGTGACAGGCATCATCACGAGAGGTTTTAAACAAGGGGTATCTGTGTCATGGACGTTGGGAAAAGTGATTTTTCCTGTGACATTGATTGTCACTATCCTCCGGTTCACCCCGGCACTGCCATGGGCCATGGAAAAGATCGCTCCATACATGGCGTGGCTGGGATTGTCAGGAGAAGCGGCAGTGCCGCTTGTGCTTGGTAACTTTTTGAATTTATATGCTGGCATTGCAGCAATCCTTTCCTTTGATTTCACGGTCAAAGAAGTCTTCATTCTTGCTGTCATGATGTCTTTTTCCCACAATTTGCTGATTGAATCCACCGTTGCGTCCAGGGTGGGTGTCAGCTGGTGGTTCGTCATCGGCTTCCGTATAACTCTTGCACTTTTAGCTGCCGTGGTGATCAACCTGGTATGGAAGGGCGGCAGTGAATCAGCTGACTATGGACTTGCACCACAGCAGCAAACTGCTCCAGAGGGCTGGGCTGAAATCCTGTTTCAAGGGCTGCAGACAGCCTCTATGGGCATCTTGCAATTGATTCTTATCGTCCTGCCGTTGATGATTTTTATGCAGTATTTAAGAGAAAAAGGCTGGCTTGATATTTTTTCTGGATGGGTAGCACCGGCCACCAAATTTCTGGGAATGGAACGAAATACCTCTATGACATTGGTTGCAGGGCTGACCATTGGATTAGCTTACGGGGCAGGAATGATGATCCAGGCCGTGAAAGAAGACGGGGTATCTAAAAAAGATATGTACCTGGCAATGATATTTCTGGTAGCATGCCATGCAGTCGTGGAGGATACCTTAATCTTTCTCCCATTAGGTATCCCGGTTTGGCCGCTGCTTGTATTCCGCCTGGTTACAGCCGTCCTGTTGACAGCAGCAATAGGGTTTATATGGAACAGAGTAGAACAGAAAAGAGAGGAACACATACATGAGCATAAATACAATACTCTTTGATTTAGATGGGACGCTGATTGACACAAACGAATTAATCATCGCATCATTTTTGCATACGACAGAACAATATGGTGACAGGGCATATTCACGGGAAGAAATTATGAATTTCATTGGGCCGCCGCTTCGGGAGAGTCTGGCACAAGTCGATAAAAACCGTGTGGAAGAAATGATTGTCACTTATCGCGAACACAATATGAAGC
Source organism: Thalassobacillus devorans MSP14 (assembly GCF_000496835.1). Taxonomy (GTDB): domain Bacteria; phylum Bacillota; class Bacilli; order Bacillales; family Halobacillaceae; genus Thalassobacillus; species Thalassobacillus devorans_B. Next base: position 202,640 of record NZ_KI543237.1, on the reverse strand, counting down.
ATCATGATGAATTTGTGGAAGCATATCCAACGGTCGTCGAAACGATGGAAACCTTAAAGGATAAGGGCTACAAATTAGGCATTGTTACAACCAAAATGCGTCAGACTGTGGAAATGGGCCTTAAGCTGACAGGTTTAAAGGAATTTTTCCCTGTCGTCATTACGTTAGATGATGTGACCAATGCAAAACCCCATCCCGAACCGATTAACCAGGCATTGAGCGCTCTTGAATCGACCGCTTCAGAGGCCCTGATGGTTGGTGATAACACCCATGACATTCTTGCTGGACAAAATGCAGGAACCAAAACAGCGGGGGTTGCCTGGACGATCAAAGGAAAAGAAGTACTGGAAGCATTAGAACCGGATTATATGTTAGCTGAAATGCGTGAACTGATCGAAATCTTAGGGGGATGATCCCATGCGCAGGACTGAACGATACCGGATAGACCATGCTAATTCGCTGTGGCATATCTTTAAAACGGTACCATTTTGGAAGGTAGTGAAAAACTTCCTTGTCATCCAAATTGCCAGATACATTCCATTTCTCGGTATGAAAAACCGGCTCTACCGCATGTTCTTACGTATGGAAGTAGGAGAGCACACGGCTTTCGCGCTGATGGTCATGCCGGATGTCATGTTTCCGGAGAGAGTTTCAGTAGGAAAAAACAGCATCATAGGCTACAATACAACGATACTTGCTCATGAATATTTAATCAGGGAATACCGGCTGGGTGATGTCCGTATCGGTGATAAGGTCATGATAGGCGCTAATTCTACGATACTTCCAGGTGTGGAAATCGGTGACGGTGCTATTGTTTCAGCTGGCACACTGGTGCACAAGGATGTACCAGCCGGCTGTTTTGTGGGGGGAAACCCCATGCGGGTCATTTATACTGAAAAAGAGGTACAAGAGCGTATACAGAGTGACGAGTTTTTCATGGAGGAAAGGAGCCGGCAGAATGATTGAACAGAGAATTCTTCCGGCAGTCAAAAATATGAAGGACTTCGAGAAATTGCTGGAAAGCGACACCAATTATATCGTCTTATTAGATACGCGGATTGCTCTGTTGAAAAGTCTGGTTCGTTACAGTAAGAAAACAGGAAAAAAAGTGTTTGTTCACACGGACTTGATTCAGGGCCTTAAGACAGATGAATATGGTATGGAGTACCTGGGACAGGAGGTCAAACCGGACGGTGTCATCTCCACTCGGACAAGTGTGATCCAACAGGCTAAAAAGTATAAAATGACAGCTATCCAGCGGATGTTCCTGATTGATAGTCATGCAATCGATCACAATCTGAAACTTCTTCGGAAAACGAAACCTGATTATGTAGAACTTCTTCCCGGTATCCTGCCCGGGCAAATAACGGCAATTAAAGAAGCAATAGGGGTTCCCATCATTGCCGGCGGGTTAATACGCAATCATCAGGAAGTCGATCAGGCCATTGAAGCAGGAGCGACAGCTATATCTACTTCACGCAGCGATTTATGGCATTTCTGAAGCGGCTTATGCAGTAAACTTTTAGTATCACATATTAGTTGTATAATTGCTGTACCGTTGCTATAATAAAGATAAGTTAATAAGATTCGGTTGGAGAAACGGAGAGACCACACTTCTTTATAGAGTTATCTATAAAGTTAGTTCGTGGTCTCTTTTTTTGTTTATCCTTTTCTCTCGGTAATACATGAAATATTGGTTTTATGGGTAAAGGAAGTACAGGATGATTCCGACCGGATCCTACAGTATCGTCAGAAGGAGAGTGCAAAATGAATCAATTTTCAAGTTATAAACGTCAGGAAACACTATCAGCTATGGCCGAAGGACGGATGGATGTCTTAATCATCGGTGGAGGAATCACCGGCTCTGGTATTGCTCTTGATGCTGCCTCCCGTGGAATGAAGACAGCGGTAGTTGAAATGCAGGATTTTGCTGCAGGTACTTCAAGCAGGTCGACAAAATTGGTACATGGCGGCCTTCGATATCTGAAGCAGTTTGAGGTGAAGATGGTAGCAGAGGTCGGAAAAGAGCGTGAGATCGTGTATGAAAATGGTCCACATGTGACTACACCTGAATGGATGATGCTGCCGTTCCATAAAGGTGGAAACTTTGGTCCGTTCTCTACCAGCCTCGGTCTTCGGGTCTATGATTACCTTGCCGGGGTTAAAAAGAAAGAACGTCGGACGATGTTTTCACCAGAGGAAGCTATTGAACGGGAACCGTTGATTAAACGGGAAAACTTGAGAGGTGCTGGATTTTACGTCGAATATAAAACAGACGATGCCAGGTTGACGTTGGAAGTCATGAAAAAGGCTGTCGAGCATGGGGCATTGTCTGCCAATTACGCTAAAGTGGTTGATTTTCTATATAACAAGGAAGGCAAAATCGATGGAGCTGTTGTCGAGGATCAAACAGATGGGAAACACTATCATATTTACGCAAAAAAAGTAATTAATGCGGGCGGTCCCTGGGTGGATCGATTGCGTGAGATCGATGGATCGAAAAAAGGAAAAACCCTGCACTTAACAAAGGGAGTGCACCTTGTTTTTGATGGAGAGCGATTCCCGCTGAAACAGGCGATTTACTATGATACGCCAGATGGCCGGATGGTTTTCGCTATTCCGCGTGATGGTAAGACCTATGTGGGTACGACAGATACGGATTATGAAGGCGATATCGCTCACCCGACGATGACTGAAGCAGACCGGACTTACTTGATTGAGTCGATCAACTATATGTTCCCGACAGTCAATATTACAGTGGAGGATGTGGAATCCAGCTGGGCCGGCCTGCGCCCGCTGGTTCATGAAGAAGGCAAGGACCCTTCTGAAATTTCACGTAAGGATGAAGTTTTTATTTCTGATTCCGGTTTGATATCAATGGCTGGAGGAAAACTTACGGGATATCGCAAAATGGCACAAAACGTTATCGACCAGGTGCGCGATATGCTGATGGAAGAAGAAGGTATCCGCTATTCGGATTCCGAAACGAAGCACATGCCGATTTCAGGCGGAGATGTCGGCGGTTCCGAAGGATTTGAAAAGTTCCTGGTCGAAAAAACAAAGCAAGGGGTCAGCCTCGGCCTCTCCGAAGACGACGCAAGAGAACTTGCAGACTTATATGGCTCCAATACAGATACCGTCTTTGAGTATTATAAAACAGGAAAAGAAGCCGCTGAAAAAGCAGGTGTCGATCGGGTTGTCTTCGCCATGCTTCAATATGCATTGGCATACGAGCTTGCCTATCGACCAGTCGACTTTTTCGTCCGCCGTACAGGAGCCTTATTCTTTGCAATTGAATGGGTACACGCGCATAAATATGCTGTTATAGAGTATATGGCCAATGAATTGCAATGGACTGAAGCACAGAAAAAAGCTTATATCGAAGAATTAGAACAGCTTCTGAAAGAAGCTGTGGAGCCCACCGAAGCTGTGATGGCATAGTTTTTGTAAGACCTTAGGAAAGCAACTGGCTTTCCTAAGGTTTTTTTCAGGAGATTTGGATTTAAATTTATACTATAGTCAAAAAGATAGCTGAGCAGTTAAAATTTCCAAGCATATTTAAAATCGGCTAATCTAAGGGAAGAAATGAAGATAGAGATAATGACGTTGTTCTAAAATATTGCGAATGGGGAACATAATGATAAGCCGATTATGTTTGACGCTCTACCTTTATTACGTTATCATATTAGCAAGCTAAAGGATTGTTGGCATATTCTCATACAGAAAGGATGCACTCCATGGCAAAGCGATTAATGTTTGAAAAGCCACTGGGAATGCGGGACACGCTTCCCTTTTTTTATAACCAGAAGAAAAAAGCCCGGGAATTGCTGACGGAAGAGATCAGCAGGTTCGGTTATTTGTTTATGGACACCCCATTTCTTGAATATTACGAGACAGTCGGAGAAGCCAGCGCGACCTTGGATCAGCAATTATTCAAATTGCTCGATCAGCAAGGTCATTCGCTTGTTTTACGCCCGGATATGACGGCACCGATTGCACGGGTCGCAGCGTCCCAATTGAAAAATGCGGAATTTCCGCTGCGGCTGGCATATGACGGTCCGGTTTTCCGTGCTCAGCAGACAGAAGGAGGCAAGCCGGCGCAATTTGAGCAGGTCGGTACGGAACTGATCGGTGATCATTCTTCTTATGGTGATGCAGAAGTGATCGCCTTATTGATCCGTTCGTTGCAGCGCGCTGGTTTAGATGATTTTCAAATCACAATCGGCCACGTCGGATATGTCCGCTGCTTTTTTAAAGAAATTCTAGGAGACGACCCTGCTATTACAGAAGAATTAATGAGTTATTTATATCGGAAAAATCACGTGGGATACCAGGAAGCAGTAAAAGCACTGGCAGTTAGTGATGAGGCAAAAAGGTCTTTGATGGGATTGATGAAGCTTCGCGGAGAAGATGAAGTGTTCGATCAAAGTAAATCTCTCGCCCGCAATCAGGAATGTCTGCAGGCGATCAACGAATTGAAACAATTGTATAAGATGCTGAAGCAGTATGAGGTTGAGCAGTATGTCAGTTTCGACCTTAACTTGATCAGTCATATGGATTATTATACAGGCATTCTCTTTGAAGGATATGCTCCTAATCTGGGTTCACTGTTATGCAATGGAGGACGTTATGATAAATTGCTCCCTTCATTCCAGCTCAACGCATCTGCGACAGGTTTCGCAATCCGTCTCGAGCGCCTGGTAGAGGCACTGGCGGCACAGACCGAAAAAGAACAGCGCATTGGTATTCTGGTCGATGATGATACATTTTCAGATGGGTTAAAACAGGCGCAGGATCTGCGCTCAGAAGGAAAAAAGGTAATACTTCAGCATGTCGATCAAGTACCGGATCTGCAGCAATTCAAAGCAGATCTGGCTGAAGCGATCGATTTGACGACAGGAGGTGGTCGGGATGCGTAAGCCATTGACGATCGCCATGCCAAAAGGTCGGATTTTTGAAGAAGCGGCAGAATTGATGAAAAAAGCAGGGTATGATCTGCTAGGTGAACAGGAAGAATCAAGAAAACTGATCCTTGAATTTCCCGAACAGAATATACGGATCATGATGGCCAAGCCGATGGATGTCGTCACCTATGTTGAATATGGTACAGCCGATATCGGAATTGCAGGAAAAGATGTTTTATTAGAACAGGACAGGGATGTATATGAGGTGCTGGATCTTGGAATCAGCCCTTGCTATATTGCCGTAGCCGGACTGCCGGATCAGCCGCTTAGTAAAATCGCACCGAAAATAGCTACGAAGTATCCCAAAGTGGCATCTGACTACTTTAGGGAACAAGGGGAGCAGATTGAAATTATTCCTCTGAACGGTTCCATTGAAATAGCTCCGTTGATTGGTCTTGCTGACCGTATTGTGGATATCGTATCGACAGGAAGGACATTGAAGGAAAATGGACTCGTCGAATATGAAAAAATTGTCGGGATTACGTCACGAATGATCGTCAACCCGGTAAGTTACCGCTTGAAAAGTAAAGAAATCGATGAGATGGTCAATCAGCTGAGTGAAGTGGTAGGGGAGGACTTCGCATGAAAATTATAAAAAAAGATAAAGTTACCTCCTTCAAGCGCAGTGTCGATGCAGGTACAGAGGAACAAAGAGCCGCAGTCAAATCGATTATAGCCGATGTCAAACAACGAGGCGATGAAGCAATCCGTCACTATACTGAAAAATTTGATGGGGTTCAGTTAGACAGTCTGAAGGTAGACAAGGTTGAAATCAAACAGGCATACGAACAAATCGAAGCTGATTTGGTTACGATCTTAAAAGAAGCGGCTGAAAACATCCGAAGTTTTCATGCCAAACAAAAATCAACTTCCTGGTTTGACGCCCAGGCTGATGGGACGATTCTTGGCCAAAAGATCACTCCAATCGATGCTGCCGGTGTTTATGTGCCAGGGGGGACAGCGGCGTATCCATCTTCTGTATTCATGAATGTCATTCCCGCTCAGGTGGCGGGTGTGGAAAGAATTGCAATGACGACTCCTCCAGGACCAAATGGGGAGGTGCCGGCCGGCGTATTGGTAGCTGCTGATATCCTTGGTATCGATGAGATTTATAAAGTCGGAGGGGCCCAGGCAGTGGCAGGCCTTGCTTATGGCACGGAAACAATATCACCTGTCGATAAAATCGTGGGCCCAGGCAATGTATTCGTAGCCCTTGCCAAACGGGAAGTATTTGGTGATGTGGCTATCGATATGATTGCAGGTCCGAGTGAAATCGCGATTCTTGCCGATGAAACTGCTGAAGCAAATGAGGTAGCAGCTGACCTGCTTTCCCAGGCAGAACATGATGCCCGTTCGTCCAGCGTTCTGGTGACGACCAGTGACTCATTGGCCGAAGCAGTCCATACAGCCGTGGATCAGCAGCTCCAAACTTTGCCGCGGGAAGAAATTGCAAGAAGAAGCATAGAAGACTATGGAGCAATCATTACATGCGATACGATGGCCGAAGCAGAAGAAGTTATCAATCTGATCGCCCCTGAACACCTGGAAATAGTAACTGGTTCACCATTTGAACAGTTGGCCAAAATAAAACATGCCGGAGCAATATTCCTCGGTAAATATAGTAGTGAACCAATCGGTGATTACTTTGCCGGCCCGAATCATGTTTTACCCACAAACGGAACAGCCCGGTTTTCCAGTCCATTGAATGTCGATGATTTTGTAAAGAAATCCAGTGTGATATCTTATAGTAAGCAAGCCTGGCAGGATAACCATGAGAAAATTGCCCGTTTTGCCCGGCTGGAAGGGTTAGAAGCTCATGCACGAGCAGTCGAGGCACGGAAGGAGAACAAATGATGAGCAACAAACGTACCGCAGCAATTGAACGAAAAACAAGAGAAACGGACATCAGTCTGACTATCAGCCTGGACGGGACCGGTCAGCAAGAGCTCGATGTTCAGGTCCCATTTCTTTCTCATATGCTGGAATTGTTTTCTAAGCATGGGTTGTTTGATTTAGAGATCAGAGGGCATGGCGATACTGAGGTTGATGATCACCATACGACAGAGGATATCGGAATCTGTCTCGGCCAGGCTTTTCGTGAAGCAGTAGGCGATAAAGCCGGTATCAAACGTTATGGCTCGATGACTTTGCCAATGGACGAAACTCTGGTTACTGTAGCTGTCGATTTAAGCGATCGGCCGCATTTGGAATGGAAAGCGGAGATTCCTTCTGAAAAAATAGGGACATTCGATACGGAAAATGTTCACGAATTTTTCTGGAAATTTGCCCTGGAAGCCAGGATCAATTTACATATCATCGTCCATCATGGTCATAACAGCCATCACATTGTCGAGGCGATGTTCAAGGCGCTGGCCCGTGCATTAGATGAAGCGACACAAATTGATCCGAGAATACAAGGCGTACCAAGTACGAAAGGAAGTCTATGATTATGATTGGTATCATCGATTATGGTATGGGGAATCTATTCAGTGTTTCCAAAGCATTGGAGCGTTTGGGTGTTCCTTATAAGTTCGGAGAGCGTCCCGGGCAGATTGCAGACTGCGATGGTTATATCCTTCCTGGTGTCGGTGCTTTTCCTGATGCTGTCAAAGCGCTGCAAAAGCATGGATTTGTTGAATTCATTAAAGAAAAAGCATCTGAAGGCGTGCCGCTTTATGGTATCTGTCTTGGGATGCAGTTGTTATTTGAGGAAAGTGAAGAAAATCAATTGACGAAAGGACTTGGACTTCTCCCGGGCCGGATCGTGAGGTTTCCAGGTATCGATGAAGCTGGTCATTCCTATAAAGTCCCTCATATGGGCTGGAACCGGCTTGATATCAAGCAAAAGGATCATCCGCTGTTGGAAGGGATTGGCAATGATTACGTCTATTTCGTACATTCGTATTACGTTTATTCCAATGACAAATCCATATTATTAGCTACAGCTGATTATCAAGTGGAAGTACCTGGAATAGTCGGAAAAGGCTCGTTATATGCAAGCCAATTCCACCCGGAAAAAAGCAGCAAGGCAGGTATGCAGCTGTTAGAGAATTTTTGCAGGAAGGTAGTACCTGCTCAAGGAGGAGTACAAGCATGAGCTTTACAGTTTACCCGGCCATTGATATGCGTAATGGTAAATGTGTCCGCTTGGAACAAGGGGATTTTGATAGAGAAACGGTGTATGGAGAAAACCCGTTCGAGGTAGCGAAAAGCTTTGCAAAAGCTGGTGCGAGCTGGATTCATATGGTTGATCTTGATGGAGCTAAAGAAGGAAGCAGACAAAATGCAGAGCATGTGATACGGGTGGCTAAGGAACTATCCTGTTCTGTACAAATAGGCGGTGGTATCCGTACCGAAGCGGATGTCCGTTTTTACTTGGACCAGGGTGTCGATCGGGTAATTATTGGTTCACTGGCCATACGTGATTTAAAGTTGACAAAAGAACTGCTTGCCAAGCACAAGGACAAAATCGCTATCGGTCTTGACGCCCGCGATGGTTATGTGGCAACCGATGGATGGCTGGAGCGTTCAGAAGTAACTGCTGTTTCACTTGGGAAAGAGCTTGCAGATGCAGGAGCATCCACATTCATTTATACAGATATCGCGAAAGACGGGATGCTTTCCGGACCAAATACAAAAGAAATTGTCCGTCTGGCTGAAGAGACGAATACAAATGTTATTGCTTCAGGCGGTATCAAAGGGCTGGAGGACTTACGGGAGTTGAAAAAATATCAGTCCAGCCAGGTTGTTGGCTCGATCGTCGGGAAAGCTCTTTACACAAATCAATTCTCCCTCGAAGAAGCGCTGAAGGAGGAAGAATAGATGCTTGCGAAACGAATCATCCCTTGTCTTGATGTTAAAGAAGGAAGAGTTGTAAAAGGTATTCAGTTTGTAGAAATCCGTGATGCTGGTGATCCGGTTGAACTGGCGAAGGTATACGATGAACAAGGGGCGGACGAACTCGTATTTTTAGATATTTCCGCCAGTCATGAGGGACGTAAAACCATGATAGATGTGGTCCGCCAGGTTGCTTCCGAGTTAGCTATCCCCTTCACCGTGGGAGGGGGCATTGGTTCATTAGAGGACATCCGGGCGATACTTCGAGCTGGCGCCGATAAAGTGTCGCTCAATTCAGCTGCTGTCCGAAGGCCGGACTTAATCAAAGAAAGTTCGGATTATTTCGGAACCCAGTGCATCGTAGTTGCCATTGATGCCAGATTTGATGTCGAAGTGGATACATGGCGTGTTTATACACATGGAGGCCGTAAACCGACCGAATGGCTATTGGTAGATTGGGTCAAAGAGGCGGTTCGGCTGGGTGCCGGAGAAATTTTACTGACTTCCATGAACCAGGATGGAGAAAAGACAGGCTTTGATCTGCCAATGTTGAAGGCGGTCCAAAAAGTAGTCAATGTTCCGGTTATTGCTTCCGGAGGTGCAGGTTCTGCCGAACATTTTAATCAAGTCTTTCAGGAATCAGATGTAGATGCAGCATTAGCTGCGTCGATTTTTCATTATAAAGAGACATCCGTGCAGCGGGTGAAGGATTACCTTTCAGAAAAAGGAGTGGTTGTGCGATGAATATCGAAGAGATTGAATTTGACGATAAAGGCCTGGTTCCGGCAATTGTTCAGGATGTACGCAGTAAATCAGTGCTGACCCTTGCCTATATGAATAAAGAGTCACTGAAAAAAACATTGGAAATGGGAGAAACCGTATTTTACAGTCGATCCCGTGAGGAGTTATGGCATAAAGGAGAAACTTCGGGCAACACTCAGACAGTTACCAGTATCCATTATGACTGCGATCAGGATGCACTACTCGTGCAAGTAGTGCCGGATGGACCAGCTTGCCATAAAGGAGACTACAGTTGCTTTTCTGAATCATTGACCATTGAAGAAGCAGCTCCTAAAGAGAACCGGTATGAAATTCTCGACCGGCTGGTAACCTTACTTGCTGACAGAAAAGCCACCAGGCCGGAAGGATCGTATACAAGTAAGCTATTCCAGGAAGGTGTCGACAGGATTGCAAAGAAAATCGGTGAAGAAGCAGGAGAAGTGATTATTGCGGCCAAAAATGATGATCCTGAAGAACTTTCAATGGAGTCCGCAGACTTACTGTTTCACTTGTTAATTCTGCTTACGGACCGTAACGTCTCTATTGACCAGGTGCTTGGTGTCTTAGAGGAACGGCATAGTAAATAATTCAAGTGTCAAATTTACTGTTTTTGTCAAAAAAACCTCTATATCCCCAGAATCATCTGTGTTATACTGTCATACGTACTGAAACGGTGATAGGAGGATATGGATGCCTACTTCCAGGAATGCAGCCACAGAAAATTTGAATAAAAACGTGATTCCTTTTGTAGCAGACGGGGAGTTTTATTTTAGTTATGGTGTACAGGCGTTTCAAAAAAGAAATTTTGAGATGGCTGTCAAATGGCTGAAGAAAGCGATAGAAAAGTCCCCGCGTGAGCCACTCTACGCTTGTCAATTAGCCGTGGTCCACACAGAGCAAGGCTCCTATCATAAAGCGAACCAATTATTGACCGAGGTATTATCAGTGTTCGGCAAAGAATATGTGGATTGTTATTATTTGATAGCCAATAACTATGCGCACCTTGGATTATTCAAAGATGCTAAGAAATACGCGGAAACATATTTGGCGAAGACGCAGCAGGGAGATTTTAAAGAAGCTGCCGAGCAATTATTAGAATTGGTCACTTCCTTAGAAGAAGATGATGAGGACGAGTGGACGCTGGAAGATGAAGATGAATTGCTTATCTACCAGGAGACAGCTCTTCACCATATCCAGCATCAGGAATGGGAAGAAGCACTTGTCCTGCTGGAAGAAATGATGCAGATGTTTCCAGATTATACGGCAGCAAAGCATGAATATACCTACGCCTTATTTCATCATGGAGATGAAGAAGGGGCGATCGAATTAGAACTGCAATGGTTAGAGCAGAAGCCTGATAATCTGCACAGCCATGTCAATTTAGCAATATTTTATAAAGTACGTAATGATGCTCGTAGTGATGACCATATCCAGATGGTAAGAAAGATTTTCCCGATCCATGATCATCAAAAGCTTTATATTGCCCAGGCATTGACACGAACAGGCCATTACCATGAAGCATGCGAGCGTTTCCAATCGATCCGATCGAAGGATGTTAAGCGGACGAAAACCTTTTACAAATGGCACAGCATAGCATCCTATCATACCGGAAAACCTGCAAAGGCTCTGCATTTATGGGAAGAGGGATGTAAAAAGTATCCGGAATTGAGCGAGGAAGGTGGCCCCTGGAATGCTTCTTGAAGTGTTTCTGGGGAGATGACGTTCCGCATATACCCTGGTGAGCATATTAATAGACGCAGGAGACTCAATTTTATAGGATGATAGTATGAATACTGACAGTTCGAGTCAATGTATATTAGGGGGCTGAATAAAAATGGAAGAGCATATTTATGATGTAATCATCGCAGGTGCAGGACCGGCTGGTATGACAGCTGCCGTTTACACTTCACGTGCGAATTTAGATACGCTGATGATTGAGCGGGGAATCCCGGGCGGTCAGATGGCGAATACAGAAGATGTAGAGAACTATCCGGGCTATGAAAGTATCCTTGGGCCGGATCTTTCTAACAAAATGTTTGAACATGCGAAGAAATTTGGCGCTGAGTATGCCTATGGCGATATCAAAGAAATCATAGATGGAAAAGAATATAAAACCGTTGTAGCAGGCAATAAAGAATATAAAGCACGCGCTGTAATCATAGGAACTGGTGCTAAATATAAGGAAATCGGCGTACCCGGTGAAAAAGAACTGGGCGGACGCGGAGTATCCTATTGTGCTGTATGTGATGGTGCGTTTTTCCGCGATAAAGAGCTTGTCGTAATCGGCGGCGGGGACTCTGCTGTTGAAGAAGGTGTTTACCTCACTCGATTCGCAAGCAAAGTGACCATTGTGCACCGTCGTGATGAACTGAGGGCGCAGCCGATTTTGCAACAGCGTGCATTTGATAACGAAAAAGTGGAATTTGTGTGGGATACTGTGCTGAAATCCATCAATGAAAAGGATGGAAAAGTAGGAAGTGTCACGCTTTATAACAAAAAAACAGAAGAAGAGTACGAATTCGATACAGATGGGGTGTTCATCTATATCGGAATGATTCCTCTAAGCGAACCATTCGCCAGCCTTGGCATTACAAATGAGCAAGGATATATTCCAACCGATGATAATATGGAAACAAAGATTCCTGGAATTTTTGCAGCTGGAGATATCCGTGAAAAAACATTGCGGCAAATTGTAACTGCAACCGGCGATGGCAGTATCGCTGCTCAATCTGCACAGCATTATATCGAAAACTTGATGGAAGAATTGAAAGTTGCCAATAAATAAGCTGTAATGGTTGATGTGCAGGCGTGTATACAGGGTATTAAAAATAGTAATTGCATCTTAATTCTCCTGTAACACGCATGAAACAATTGTGGGGTACACTATTATTAATAATTGACCCCCTTTTAATAGATAGATCTATTAAGCACAGGTGCCTAGCCGCCTGTGCATTTTTTTGTGGTCATGCTAAACATCATTATTGAACTTCAGTTAAAGCTTTTCCTGAAGACTCAGTTTCGAGATTATAGGTAGCGATTATGGCGGCTGGGAAAACGGATCGCTTTCCGTGGGCATGTGGTGAGCTTCCTCAGGCTTCGCCTTGCGGGATCTCACCGCTCATGTTCATCCCACAGGAGTCTCACCGTTTTCCCGGCCGCCATATGATTGTAAGAATCTCGAAACACCTATCAAGAATGGTGTGCTTACGAAGCAGAAAATATGACCAATTCGGCATAGAGACAGGGTTTTTCTCAAATTCAGGTAAGGAAATTCAAAAGCGATTTCGATAATCTCATGTGGCAAGGGGCGTAGGGGAAGGTTGAGACTCCTGCGGGAAAGGATAGACTGGCAAGACCCCGCAGAGCTTTAGCTCGAGGAGGCTTGCCGGCTTCCCCGCGGAAAGCGAATCCTTCCCCAACGCCCCTAAACTCGACCAAACATCTCGAAATCAAGTCTTCCATAATCCGGCCATATTGTTGAAGAAAGATTATATGAAAAATCACCAGATACATGCAAAAGAATCTTTTGGTTTGTTAATAAAGCCTGCAGCATTGTGGGACGAATCCCATTCATTGTATAATAGTAGAAGATGTCCTCGAATAAGGATGAGGTGACGTAATTGCAACGAGTGACGAATTGTATTTTACACATAGACGATAAAATTTTAATGTTAAAAAAGCCGAGAAGAGGCTGGTATGTAGCCCCTGGCGGCAAGATGGAACCAGGAGAATCAATCAAAGATTCAGCTGTCAGAGAGTTCAAAGAAGAAACAGGACTATCCATTCAGAACCCTGAAATGAAAGGCTCTTTTACTTTTATCATCCGTGATGGGGAAGAAACAGTGCAAGAGTGGATGATGTTCACTTTTTATTGCAGAGACTATAGCGGATCGCTTTTAGAAGAAAGTGAAGAAGGAGAACTGGAATGGGTGTATATCGATGATGTATTGGGTAAGCCGATGGCGGAAGGTGATCGCCATATTTTCAAACATATCCTGACAACTGATGAGCAAGTTTACGGGACATTCGTGTATACCCCCGACTATCAGCTGCTAGACATTGATCTGGATCCGACTGAACCTGAATAACTTTCGTTAGATAGAAGATTGCTGCTTAATAAGGAGAGGGTTCTCATATGGCGAAAAAAGACCAGGAAACACAATTGGTAATCATCACAGGAATGTCAGGAGCTGGTAAGACGGTGGCAGTCCAAAGCTTTGAAGACTTAGGATTTTTTTGCGTCGATAATCTTCCTCCTGCCTTGCTGCCGAAGTTCCTTGAATTGATGAAAGATTCATCTAATAATATAGAAAATGTAGCGCTTGTCATGGACTTGAGAGGCCGGGAGTTTTTTGATGCGCTGTTTGAAGTCCTCGATAAGCTCGTGGATGAACCATGGCTTCAGGAGCATATTTTATTCTTAGATGCCCAGGATAAGGCACTTGTTTCCCGTTATAAAGAGACACGCCGCTCGCATCCATTGGCAAAAGACGGTTTGCCTCTGGATGGCATCAAACAAGAACGCCGGATGCTGGATGAGTTACGAGGAAGGGCGCAAACAATCATTGAAACAACAGATTTGAAGCCAAGAGAGTTACGGGAACAAATAATTCAGACCTATGCGAATACCCAAAAGAAACGGGAGATTTTCTCTGTTCAAATGGTATCGTTCGGTTTCAAATATGGTGTGCCGATCGATGCGGATCTGATATTCGATGTACGTTTCTTGCCTAATCCTCACTATGTTGAACATATGCAGCCGTTGACCGGACTGAATAGCGAAGTATCTTCTTATGTTTTTAAATGGTCTGATACCCAGAAGTTCCTGGAGAAATTGATTGATTTATTACAATTCATGCTGCCGCAGTATAAACGGGAAGGGAAAAGCCAGTTGATAATCGGAATCGGCTGTACTGGAGGACAACATCGTTCTGTCGCTATTGCCGAACATTTACGCAGGCATTTTTCCACGGACTACGTAACCCATGCCAGTCACCGTGATATTGATAAAAGAAAGGGCCATTGATATGACAAAAAAAGTATTGCCCAAAGTGGTCGTATTAGGAGGCGGGACTGGGATGCCAGTTCTGCTTCGTGGATTGAAAGATCTTCCTATCGACCTTTCTGCAATTGTAACGGTAGCTGATGATGGAGGAAGTTCGGGACGTTTGCGTAGTGAAATGTCTATTCCGGCACCAGGAGATATACGGAATGTCATTGCTGCTCTGTCTGATGCAGAGCCGATGCTGTTAGAATTGTTCCAGCACCGCTTTGAAAATGGGAATGGATTATCGGGACACTCCATGGGTAACCTATTGTTAGCCGCATTGACCTCGATGAAAGGGGATTTTTTCACGGGAATAAAAGAAATTTCCCGTGTCCTCAATGTGAAAGGGAAGATCTATCCGATTGCCAACCAGAATATGTATTTACATGCTGAAATGGAGGATGGAAAGTTAGTCTCCGGTGAATCAAACATCCCTAAACATCCGGGCAGGATCAAACGGGTATTTCTTGAGCCTGACCCGGTAAAGCCGCTACCTGAAGCGGTAGAAGAAATAGAAAGTGCGGATTTGGTTGTCATCGCACCCGGAAGCCTTTATACAAGCACGCTTCCAAATATAATTATTCCGGAGATTTCTAAAGCATTAAGAGAAACTTCCGGGAAAGTAACGTATGTATGTAATGTAATGACACAGCATGGGGAAACCGATGGTTACTCAGCAGGAGATCATGTTAAAGCGATATTGGATCATGTCGGCCAGGGTTGTGTCCATTCCATCATTGTACACAATCAACCGATTGAACATGATGTAAGAAAGATATATGCCGAAGAACAGGCCGAGCCGGTCGTGTACGATAATGAGAGAATTCGAAACATGAATTTGGAAGTTATTGAGGAAGATATCATCGATCATTCTAAAGCGATGTTGCGCCACGATACGAAAAAAATTGCGAACCTGCTCTACAGTATGCTGTAGAAAGCAAGGAGTTTTTGCAGGGAGGTGAACGTCGTGTCTTTTGCTTCGGAAATAAAAAAAGAATTAACCAATGCCCAGGCAGAGAAGCCGTGCTGCGTAGAGGCAGAGTTAGCAGCATTAATCCGCATGAATGGATCCGTTTCTTTGAATTCCAATAAGAGTTACGCTTTGGATGTGCAAACAGAAAACGCAGCCATCGCACGGCGAATTTATACATTGATCAAAAAGGTTTATCATTCGCCAGTGGAACTGCTTGTACGGAAAAAAATGCGACTGAAAAAGAATAATGTTTATATTGTCCGTATGAAAGAGGAAGTTAAAGTATTTTTAGAAAAACTCGAGATCATGAACGGTGGCCCTTTTTCATTTAATCGGTCGATTTCGGAAAGCCATAAGAAAGACATTTGCTGTAAACGCGCCTACTTACGTGGAGCGTTCTTAGCAGGCGGGTCTGTCAATAATCCGGAAACCTCTTCCTACCATCTGGAAATCTATAACTCTTACCAGGAACATAATGAAGCATTGTGCGAACTTATGAATGAGTTTGATTTACACGCCCGTACCCTTGAACGGAAAAAAGGTTTTATCACTTATATCAAAGAAGCCGAAAAGATCACTGAATTCCTGAGTAACATCGGGGCTCATCAGGCATTATTCAAGTTTGAAGATGTACGTATTGTTCGTGATATGAGAAATTCAGTCAATCGACTGGTCAATTGTGAAACAGCCAACTTGAACAAAACCATTGGAGCGGCATTCCGTCAGGTCGAAAACATCAAGCTTATTAAAAATACAGTAGGGATTGAAGCTTTACCAGAAAAGCTGCAGGAGGTCGCGATGCTGCGTCTGCTTCATCAGGATGTATCTTTGAAAGAGCTGGGAGAACTGGTTTCCACCGGAAAGATCAGTAAGTCTGGTGTCAATCACCGGTTGAGAAAAATTGATGAATTTGCAGAAAAGTTACGTAAAGGAGAAATACATCCAACTCCAAAGGGATGAAGATGATCACTTCTTAATTTAAATCCGTGTCATATGCAGTTGATTCATGCTATAATTAATGCAATTAAAAAACGCTTTCAACGAGGGCGTTTTTTCTATCACCAACTATGATAGCGCTTCCCCATCCAGAAGTATGAAAGAGAGGAGAATTCAGGTGGTTGAACGGTCATTGAAGATAGAATTGGATACTGGTCTGCAAGCAAGACCAGCAGCACAATTCGTACAATTAGCTAATCGTTTTTCATCAGATATATTTATTGAAAAGGACGGAAAAAGAGTCAATGCCAAAAGCATCATGGGATTGATGAGTCTTGCAATCGGAACTGAAGAAGAAGTCATTCTGATTATAGACGGCTCTGATGAAGAACCTGCTATGGAAGAATTGCAGGCTTTTGTCGTAAAGGTATAAATTACTTAGTCGTTCGTATGTGAATAAATGAACAATGATTGTGTTTAGAATCAGTAACAATAAATCTGAAAAGGCCAGAGACAAGACACTGTCTCTGGCCTTTTTTCGTGAATGTATAAAAATAATGTAAAAAACCCTGATCAGCTTGGA
>NZ_KI543237.1:180325-183968 GCF_000496835.1 Thalassobacillus devorans MSP14 | reverse complement strand
AGCTTGGATCAGGGTTTTTTAAAGCTTTTATTCCGTAGGTTTCTTTTCCATTACTTTATCAATCAAGCCATATTCTTTGGCTTTGTGTGCTGGCATGAAGTTATCACGGTCAGTATCACGCTCAATGATTTCCATAGGCTGACCAGTACGCTCAGAAAGAATTTTATTCAACTTCTCGCGCATTTCAAGGATACGGCGAGCGTGGATTTCGATATCTGCCGCCTGTCCTTGTGTTCCACCCAATGGCTGGTGAATCATTACTTCACTGTTAGGAAGCGCATAACGTTTTCCTTTTTCACCAGCTGCCAAAAGAAAGGCACCCATAGATGCTGCCATACCGATACAAATAGTGGATACATGTGGTTTGATGAATTGCATCGTATCATAAATAGCCATACCGGCAGTAATGGACCCGCCAGGTGAGTTGATATAAAGAGAAATGTCTTTATCCGGGTCATCTGCTGCAAGGAATAGAAGCTGAGATACGATTGAATTGGATACGTTGTCATCGATCGGGCTTCCAAGCATAATGATACGGTCTTTCAACAAGCGTGAATAAATATCGTATGCACGTTCTCCGCGGTTAGTTTGTTCAATTACTGTAGGGACTAGATTCAATGTAAATTCCTCCTTCATCACTTATTATCAATGGATGATGTGATAGTTTTATCATACATCCAAGGTCAATAAAGGTCAAACAAAATACTTCGACTTTATCAGGCAAAATTCCTTCTACCATGTTTCCCTAAATCAGGCAGAATAAACCTGTCTTCCATGGATTTTTCCAGTTGGTTACAGCAGTTGGTATTTATTTTTAGGTCTTCCGCGACTGCCGTAATCGGAGATAACTTCAATTTCACCTTTTTCTGCCATATGATGGAGATAGCGATGCACTGTTTGGTAAGCAATCGGGAGCTGTGCCTGGATATCATTAATGGTGACTGGCTGCTTTTGGTGGTATAGAAAATGTTTGATGGACTTCCGTGTCTCTTTGTTTATTCCTTTATCTACATAAATATCCTTATCTGTATTGGAAAGTTTAGCGTACTTCATATTCAATTTTATCCGTGAAATCAAATCGGGGGCTTTTATTGGCTTCATCGCAAAATCTGTAGCGCCGGCCTCAAGGAAAGAGTTAGCGATGTCCTGCCTGTCGTCAACCGTCAGGACAATGATCGGAATGTGTTTATTTTCGTTTCTGATCGCTTTTACAGTTTTTAAACCATCCCATTCAGGCATGTGAAAATCGACTAATACCAGGTCTGGATCCAGCTTTCGAAATAATGTGATCCCTTCTTTACCGTTGGAAGCCTCAATAGAGGGCCATTCACAGAATTCACACATTTCTTTTAAAGTAAAACGTATATCTTCGTTGTCGTCGATGATCAAAATCATCCTATCGCTTCCTTTCTGGAGTTCTGAGGCAGTGTAATCGTGGTAATAGTATGAGAGCCGGGTTCACTGGCAACTTCAATGGTTCCGGAGTGGCTCTCTACTACGCGTTTCACAAAGGGCAGTCCTATCCCGGAAGAGTTTTTCGTACTAAATCCTTCCTGCCAAATATGAACAAGGTTGGCCCGCTCGATTCCAGGCCCATTATCTTTGATCCGAATGCAGCAGTTATCGTTGTCAGTGAAAATTTCAATAGTGATCTTTCCTCCTCGTTCATGTAAATAAATCATCGAGTTCTCCAATACATTGGAAATAGCTCTGGAGAAGCGGATTTTATTGATATAGAGAGGAGGGACGTCATCGGAAATATGAATTTCAAAATCGATGGGCAGGTCATCCGTATTCAAGTGGCTCATGACATAATCCAGCAATTCCCCGGCAGGTATCCGCTTGCGGATATCCTCGTAAAGTATATCTGAAATCATTTCTTTCATTTTAACCACCGATTGATTGATTCTGTTGAAATAACTCTTTGATTTATGGTCATCCGCTTTGACTTTCATTTCCATTAAAGATAATAATCCTTCGATGGCCACCAGTGGGGTTTTCAAATCATGCACCAGCGTATGCATTTCCTGGTAGACTTTAGATTCGATTAAGTCATTCCTTGTTCTTTGCAGCTCCTTCCCTTGCGCCTGGTATAGCTTTAGGGTAGTGATTTGTTTATTGAACAAATGAATCAAGGTAGTAAAAATGATAGCAATAATAAAAAATATTAGGAAAAACACCAGGGTGATGGTGCTGAACAGGTTATGATCGGTCAAAAATTCATCCACTGTTTTCAAACTGACAGCAAGGTCATTTGTTCCAAAACCATAAGCGCTCAAAGCAGGGATCAAGTTGAGCCATTGAACTGAAATGGTAGTCAAAATCAACAGTATCAAAAAAGTCCAGGCAAAATACCGTTGTTTAGGGAGATAGTTGCTGAAAAATAAAAGTACGCCGATTGTAAAGATATGAGGCAGGTAAGCATAATACTCGGTATATAACATATTTAAGACAAAAACCGCTGTTAAGGAAAGTGCGGTAAAAATTAATTGAAATCGTACCGTGGTGATCCTTACTCCCAGGAATCTCGTCAAACACAAAGTACCGAAAAAAATCATAGAAAACATAATGACATTTCGGGAAATATAGGCAAAGGCGGTTACTAATAACTTTCCGCTGTCTTCTTCATAGAGACTGCGTTCGATTTCTTCATAGATATACATGGACACATCCATCGTCAATGCCGGAATAAGCATGCCATAGAAAACAAGCACAATTCCAATGGTTCCCCAGAATGGGTGAGTAGGCTGATTCATGCTGTCGCCCCCTATCTGAACACCGAATTGAATGGTGTTTTCATATCTTCGATTTCATTGACGAAAGTAGATTTAACTTTATGTTCACGTATCAATTCCAATAATTTCTCCGGAGTTTCATCATGCCGTTTACCGATAAAATAATCTGAATAGGGAATGGTATGTTCTAATATAGTCCATGTTTCCTCGTAATCGCGGTACTGAAGATCAAGATCGAAAATGATAACAGGGACGCGGTCTGCTTCCGCTTCATTCATTAATTTTCGAATCCGTTCCTGCTCTTGCTTGAATTTTTTCTTCTTATGTAACATTCCATTATAGCTATAGCCGGTTACAATCACTAATGTTTGATATTCATATAAATCTGTTGCTAAAGCTCTCGGGCGGTATTCGGCTTCCAAATGGAGCTGTTGGGAAAGTTTATGGACTATACCGCCTTCAACTGTTTGACCTGCTGAAGTGATTAGGATTGGTTCTTTTCCAATTGGGGCGGGCAAATTCGGATACATATACATCGATTGCCCGGAGGCACGATAAGAATGATGTCCGATAACTGCCAGACTGATGATGATACACAACATGGGCACCGTGTATTTTTTCAAAGGCATTTCCTCCTGCAAATTTTTGTTCCTCAAACTTGTCTGTAAAAAGGCCACGAGTCCCAATAGCTTTTAGTACTATTTTACTTAAATATTCTGAATAATGAAAGGTGTATTTCCTGATATTACGTGAGGAAGAAGAATAGTCCGGAATAAGAAACTAATTAAGGGATAGATTATCTCTATTTTTCCGGTTGAAATATCGTTATGCTTGCCGGAAAAAATATCTTATATTAGGTAGCAGAGAAAAATGCAAAAGAGGGATGGATTCCAGGATCCATCCCTCTA